>NZ_JBVKDV010000003.1:0-1635529 GCF_055633615.1 Amycolatopsis sp. NPDC114505
GCCGACAACCACCCCATCACCGACTAAAACCCCACCCTCTTGGCGCCGCGGCCGGCCACCACCCGCCGCGGCGCCACACCACACCCACCAGCACCGAGTTGATCTATAACCCCCACTGAAATTCGCCACTGACCCGCAGCGCGAGTGACCCGCCTCCGCGCGGGAGATTTCCCACGTCTGCGTGTGCGCGCTGGCCTTGTGAAGCGTTTTGCTGCTTAGCGGAGTGCGGTCTTCGCGCCGTTTGCCACCGCGTCGGCCACTGCGGCCAGTGCCGGGGAGTCCAGCTTCCACTGCTGCCAGTGCAGTGGGACGTCCAGCGGCCGGTCCGGGGCCAGGTCGACCAGGGCGTCGCCGCGGGGGGCCGCCTGGATCTCCGGGACCATGCCCCAGCCGAGGCCGGACGCCACCGCGTCCACGAACGACTCCGATGCCGGGATGTGGTGGCGGACCAGGGTGAAGTTCCGGCGGCGCGTCAGAGCCCGTAGGAAGCGGTCCTGGAGGTCGTCCTTGCGGTCGAACATGATCACTGGTGCTGCGGGCAGGGTCGTGGACAGCGTGCCCGACGACAGCCACCGCTCGATGAACGCCGGTGCGGCCATCGCCCGGTAGCGCATGCGGCCCAAGGGGGTCGACGTGCAGCCCTGGACCGGTTGCGGGGAAGCCGTTACCGCCGCCATGACCAGGCCGTCGCGGAGGAGGGTCGCCGTGTGGTCCTGGTCCTCTCGGCGGAGGTCGAACGCGATCGAGAGGGACGCCGGAAGGCGGGCCAGGGACGGGAGGAACCAGGTCGCCAGCGAGTCCGCGTTCACCGCGATCGAGAGCGTGCGCGTCGACGAGTCCAGGCCCAGCTCGGACAGGGCGTCCTGCTCCAGCTGAGCCAGCGAGCGGGCGAACCGGACCAGCACCTGGCCCGATGCGGTGAGCGAGATCGGCTTCGTGCGCAGCAGGAGGACCCGGCCGGTGCTCTGCTCCAAGGCCTTGATGCGCTGGCTGACCGCCGACGGGGTCACGTGGAGGACCGCCGCCGCCGCGTCGAAGCTTTGCTCGTCCACTACGGCCAGGAGGGTTCTGACCTGGTCGAGCGGGAGATCGGACATCACGAGCGCTAATGTTACGTTAAAATCTTTAGCTGGAGTAATCCCGCGGGACGGTCGTACCGTGGACGGGTGCTTCCACTGCTCCTCGCCGGGTTCGGGACCGGCCTGTCCCTCATCGTGGCCATCGGCTCACAGAACGCTTTCCTCCTGCAGCAAGGGTTGCGGGGCGGTGCCGTGACCCCACTCGTCGTCATCTGCGCGGTGTCGGACCTCGTGCTGATCGGGCTGGGCGTCAGCGGGATCGGGGCCGTGATCGAGCAGTGGCCGACGGCCATCGGGGTGATCGCGGTCGGGGGTGGGCTCTTCCTGCTGGGCTATGGCGCGCTCGCCGCGCGGCGGGCGTTCCGGCGCTCGGTCATGACCGTGGGCGACGACCGGACGCCGCTGCGGAAGGCCGTGCTCGCCTGCGTCGCCTTCACCTGGCTCAACCCGCACGTCTACCTCGACACCGTCCTGCTGCTCGGGTCGGTCGCCGTCGCCCACGGGGACGGGCGCTGGCTCTTCGGGCTCGGTGCCGGAATCGCCAGCGCCGTGTGGTTCAGCGCGCTTGGCTTCGGGGCCAAGAAGCTAGCCGGCGTGTTCGCGCGACCGGTGGCGTGGCGCGTGCTGGACGTCGTCATCGCCGTGACCATGACCGGGCTCGGCGCCACGATGCTCCTGAGCCACCTGTGAGCTACCAGAGCTGCCCCCGCTCCGTCGCCGGCGGGCGTTCCAGCTCCAGCAGGAACTGCTTGCGCTTCAGTCCGCCCGCGTAGCCCGTCAGCTTCCCGTTCTTGCCGACGACCCGGTGGCACGCCACCAGGATGCTCAGCGGGTTCTGCCCGACCGCCGCCCCGACTTCGTGCGGCAGCCCGCCGGCCGCCTTCGCCAGGTCGCCGTACGTCGCCGTCGAGCCGTACGGGATCCGGGCGATCTCGGCCCACACGGCGCGCTGGAAGTCGTCGCCGTCGGCCCGCGTGGGTGCGTCGAACTCCTTGCGCTGGCCCGCGAAGTACTCCTTGAGCTGCTCCGCGGCCGAGGCGAACGCCGAGTCGTCGCGCGCGCCGAACGTGGTGCGGTCCGGGCGGGTCCAGTGGTGCGGGAAGTACAGGCCGGTCACGACGTCACCGTCGCCGACCAGGGTGAGCTCGCCGATCGGCGAGTCGATGATCGCGTGGTTCATCGGTCCTCCCAAGTGGTGCCGTCCGCCCGGGCGCCGCGAACGCCGGGCAGGCGAAAGTCCGTCGAGGCCGCCGTGACGACCGTCCGGTGGGGACTCCACCGCGTCGACGTCAGCAGCCGTCGGGTCATGCCGGTCCAGCCCGCCGGGGTGGCGGCTACCACCCAGACGTCCGGGTCCGGTGCCGCGAACCGCCGGGCCTGGCGCAGCCAGGACGCCGCCGTCTCCGGCCACGTCACCGTCGCCAGCACCAGGCCGCCCCACGCCGCCGCGATCCGCTCCCCGTCGGCGCGGGAAGCCGGGTCCGCCGCGGTCCCGATGACCGCGTGCCGGGCCGGGCCCATCAGCCGCACGATCGCGGCCAGCTCTTCGGAAGTCATGTCGCGTCGTGGAAGACCAGGCCCAGGGTGTGCCGCCGGCCCGACCGCACGGCCGAGACGCCGTGCCGTACCGGGGCAGCCGACCAGCCGCGCGCCGAACGGACCGGGCGATCGCGGGTGGTGAACACCAGGCCGTGGCCCTGGGGGATGAGCGTCGCGGTGCCGCGCGACTGCGCCCGTGGCCTCTGCTCGACCAGGAGGAACTCGCCGCCGGTGTGGTCGGTACCCGGGTCGTTGAGGTTGATCACGACTTGCAAAGGGAACACCTTGTCTCCGTAGAGGTCGCGGTGCAGCGCGTTCCAGCCGCCCGTTTCGTAGCGCAGCAGGATCGGCGTCGGCCGTTGCTGGCCGGCGTCGTGGCAGACCCGCAGCCATTCGTCCAAAGTGGACGGCCATTCAGGATCTCGGCCGAGCCGGGCGTACCAGTCCCGGGCGATCGGCAGCAGACGGGGATAGAGCGCCTGCCGCAACCGCTCCACCGGCTCCGGGAACGGCGCGGCGAAGTAGTGGTAGTCGCCGTTGTCGCCGAAGCGGTAGCGGCGCAGGTTGACCGTCGCGCGGAAGTGTTCCGGCCGGTCCCACAGCGCGACGAGCTCCGCGCACTCGGCCGGGGTGAGCAGCTGCGGCAGGAGTGCGCAGCCGTAGTCGTCGACTTCCGCGGTCACCGCACCCCAGTCGGCCGCGGCGACGCGCTTTTCGAAAGTGCTCATACCCGGAAGACGCTCCGGCGGGCTGAAACGTGAGATCGGGCCGGGCTGGAAGTTTCCGGGCGGGTCGGTAGCGACGGTGGTGGGTGCCGACGGCCGGTTTGGCTGCAGACGAGGATGCCGCGGCTGGCAGGGCTGGAGTTGCCCAGCTCGCCCTGCTCGGCTGGCCGGGAGCCGGGAGCCGGGAGCCGGGAGCCGGGAGCCGGGAGCCGGGAGCCCGGGGGCCGGCCCGAACGGAAGCCGCGGCCCTGGCCGCAGGCCGAGACCCGGACCGGGCGCGGCCGGAACCCCGGTCTCGGCCGCGACCGGAGGCTGGGCCCGCATCCTGCCGCCGACGGAAGTCCCGACCCGGCCGGTCCGGAAGCCGGAGCCGGCCTCGACCGGAAGCCGGGGCCCGGCCCCGACCGCACGCTGGGGCGCGGCTGGAAGGCGAGTCCGGCCCGGCCTGGGAACCCGGAGCCGGAGCCGGAAGCTAAGCCGCTTCCATCGTCAGCAGGACCCGCTTCGCTTCCTCGCCGCCCGCGTACTGGCCGTACGAGCCGTCCGAGCGGACCACCCGGTGACACGGCACCACCACCGGCAGCGGGTTGAGCGCGCACGCCGTGCCCACCGCGCGGACCGCCTTCGGGCTTCCCGCGGCCGTCGCGACCTGCGAGTAGCTCTCCGTGTGGCCGTACTCGATCTCCGGCAGGTGCTCCAGCACCGACAGGCGGAACCCGCGGGCCAGGCGGAAGTCCAGCGGGACGTCGAACGCTCGCCGTCCGGCCGTGAAGTACTCGTCCAGCTGGCGGACCACCGCGTCCAGGCGGGCCGGTGCCCGGAGGATCCGCGGGCTGATGGCCGACGCCAGCTCGGCCAGCACCGCCTCGTGGTCCTGGCGATCGAAGGCCACCTTCACCAGACCTCGCTCGGTCGCCGCCAGGAGCAGCGAGCCGATCGGGGTGTCGAGGGTGCGGTAGGCGACGTCCAGCAGGCCCTCGTGCGCCGCGGCGGCGGTCAGCCGCTCGTGGAGGCGGTGCGGCAGGATCTCGACCTCCACCGGGAACGACGGGATGATGTCGATCATGAGTGCGCTCCTTCCAAGGGATAGATGGCCCGCAGGGTCTTGACGCCGTCGGCGGCCGCGCGGCGGGCGGCGTCCGTGCTGCCTCCGGTGATCTCCGCGATTTCGCGGTAGGGCAGCCCGGCCAGGTAGTGGTAGGCGACGGCGGCGCGCTGCTTGTCCGGCAGCTTCGCGAGTGCGTCCCACAGGTCGCCGTCCAGCGTGTCGGCGCGGCCGGGGCCGTCCGGGATCTCGCCGACCGGCAGCGGGCGGCGTGCCTGGGCGCGGGTGACGTCGATGGCCTTGCGGTGCGCGATCGTGACGAGCCACGCCTGGACGTTCGCGTCCGGCGGTAGCTCGGGATACGCCTTGAGGGCGGCCAGGAAGGTCTCCGACCAGGCGTCTTCGGCGTCGGCAGGGCCGAGCACGGCCCGGCAGACCCGGAGGACCATCGGCCCGTGCTCGGCCACGACTTGCTCGAACGGTTTCACGATCACACCCTGTAGACGTCCGCCGACGCCGCAACGTGAGATCGAGTTTGTCACGCGTACGGGTAAACCCAGTACCCGTCCCCGTCGAGGATGTGGTTGTTCACCACGAACTGCCCGACGCTCGCCAGAAGTGCCTGGTAGTCGCCGTCGAGCACCGGCTGGACGGCGTACGACGGACCCCGGTCGACGCCCGGGGTGGGCAGCGTCGCGCCGTCGTAGGTGGTGTCGAACGGGTAGACCGCGCAGGCGTTGACCTGCCCGTCCGGCCGGGTCGCGTAGCCGGGGCCCCAGTGCTGCGTGCAGGCCAGCTCCGCGGTCGAACGGTGGACGGCCTGCAGCGCGGTGTCGTAGAACAGCCGGGTGATCGGGTACGACCGGCCCGCGCTGCCGCCCTGGTAGCCGGGGTTGCCCGGCGCCAGGTGGCCCTGGGACGTGCCGGGGTACGTGCTCGGGAAGTTCACGAGGGCGGCCCGGACCAGCGCGGCCGACGCCGGGAAGCCGGACGTCGCCGAGTTGTCGAGGATGTACAGGGGCTGGAACCCGAACGCGCAGTCGCTGCCCGCCGCGTAGGCCGGGTTCAGCAGCCGCGCGAGGTCGCAGCGCAGGTAGGCGCTGTGGGCGCCGGTGACGAGCGTCGTGCGGTCGCCGGTGTCTTCGGCGACGAGGTGCCGCTCGCCGACGTACCAGGTGCGCTGCTCGGCCTGCACCGCGGGCGAATCGGTCGCCACCGGCAGGTCGGTGCCCTCCATGGTGAAGACGTGCGTCTCGTCGGACTGCGCGCGCCAGTCGGCGATGCTCTTGACGACCTGCGCGGACGGCTCGTCGCAGTGCGCCGTGCCGGCCGTGTAGCGCGGGCCGCAGCTCATCGAGATGCCGAACTTCATCGCGTCGGTGACCACGCCGGACAACGACCAGCCGGCCATCCGCGTCGCGACTTCGAGCTTTCGCTGCGCCGGCAACAGGTTGCTGGTCGAGATCACGCGCGCCCAGACCGTGCCGGTGACCGCGCAGCCCGCTTCGGGACAGGCGTAGCGCTGGTAGGCCATGTCGGTGATGGTGCAGCTGGCGAACCGGTTCTTCGTCCAGTACCCGGCGCGGATGTCCTTGTGGCACTCGTCGAACGTCACCGGCGTCGGGACGTTCTGGTCGAGCGCGGACACCTGGAGCTGCTGGGCCTGGGGCATCGCCGCGGGCAGTTTCCGCAGGTCGAGGTACTTCGTGAGCGGGACGCCCGCGGGGACCTCGCGGAAGACGCCGACCGAGCGGTCCGGCGCGGCGTATGCGGTGGCCGGGATGACGGTGAACAACGTGAGAAGGGTGACGAGGGCGCAGAAGACCCGTCTTCGATTCGGCATTGCTCCCCAATTCTGCCGGGAAATCGACAAGAGCTGCCACGCTAGCGCAGCCCGATCGGGACGGTCACTCCGACGAAGGAGTGAACGGAAGTCGTTGCCCCATCGGGCAAATCACGACGTCGGGGCGGTCCCCGTGACGACGGTGGCGCCCGATTCCTCGGACTCGTGCACGCGCGGTGTCAACCCGGCGGCGGTGAAGATCGCGCCCAGTACCGGCGCCTGGCGTTCACTCGTTTCCGTCAGCAGGGTGCCACCCGGCGCGAGCCACCGCGACGCGCCCGCGGCGACGCGGCGGGCGAGATCGAGGCCGTCTGTTCCACCGTCGAGCGCGACGCGGGGTTCGTGCAGCCGGGCTTCGGGCGGCATCGTCGCGACGGCGTCCGAAGGGACGTACGGCACGTTCGCCATGAGGACGTCGACCCGGCCGCGAAGCGACGACGGCAGCGCGTCGTACAGGTCGCCTTCATGGACGTGGGCGTCCGGAAGGTTCACCCGGGCACAGGAGACGGCCGCGGGCTCGACGTCGGCCGCGTGCAGCTCACGCGGGCGCAGCGCGGCGGTGAACGCGGCGCCCAGCGCACCCGAGCCGCAGCAGAGATCGAGCACCACCGGGCCGGGCGGCGCGAGCGAGACGGCGACGTCGACCAGGAACTCGGTGCGGTGGCGCGGCACGAACACCCCCGGCCGCACGGTGATCCGCAGGCCGTGGAACTCCGCCCAGCCGAGCAGGTGCTCCAGCGGCAGCCCGGCGACCCGGCGTTCGACGAGGGAGCCGAGCTCCGCGGGCGTCGTCGCGGCGGCGATCAGCAGGTCCGCCTCGTCCTCGGCGAACACGCAGCCCGCGGCGCGCAGGCGGGAGACGACAGTCGAAGTGTCCAACAAGGAACGGACGTTACAGGACCTGCACCGCGTCCCCGACGTTCAGGCCGTCGAAGAACGCCGCCGAATCGGCGTCGGTGAGGTGGACGCAGCCGTGCGACGGCGCGTCGAGCGGCCCCGCGTGGAAGGCGATGCCGCCGGCGGCGAAGAACACCGAGTTGGGCATGTCCGTGCCGTACACGCTGCTGGTGTGCTCGCGGTCCTTCCAGGCGACGCGGAACGAGCCGGCCGGCGTCGCCTGGTCGGGCGGGCCGAACCCGGCCGGGACCGGGCCGCGCACGACCTGGCCGTCGCGCAGCAGCCAGGCCAGGTGCTGCGCCAGGCTCACGCACGCGCCGGTGGTCACCGCGCACGGCGGCGCGGGCGGCGGGGTCGTGGTGGCCGGCGGGGTCGAAGTGGACGTCCGGACCAGCGGCGCCGGTTCGGCGATCGGGCTCGGCGTCGTCGTGCGCGGTGCCGCGCACGACGCCGTGACCAGCGTCAACCCCAGCAGGGTCAGCACCCTGGTACCGCGCATCCGTTCATCCCCTCGCCGAAGGCCTCCCGGGGATCAGTACGGGTGAGCGGCCCCGAAGGTTGAGCCGCACGTGCACCCGGGTTGTCCCTGCGTGCAGCGCGGCTACCGCCGGGAGTACCCGGACGGTCAAGGTCGAACCATGACGAAGCTGAGCGCCGAGCAGATCGCCCGGCACGCCTACGACGCCGGGTTCCGCGGCCAGGGCCTGACCACCGCGGTCGCCGTCGCGCTGGCCGAGTCCGGCGGCCGGACGACCGCGCACAACGCCACGCCACCGGACGACTCCTACGGCCTCTGGCAGGTCAACATGCTGGGCGCGCTCGGCCCGGAGCGGCGCCGGCAGTACCACCTGAAGTCCGACGACCAGCTGTTCGACCCGGACACCAACGCCCGCGTCGCGAACAGCATCTCGGGCGACGGCCACGACTTCACGCCCTGGTCGACGTACACGAACGGCGCGTACAAGCACCACCTCACGGCCGCGCGCAAGGCCGCCCAGGACGTCACGAAGCACCACGGGAAGGCCGCCGGGGCCGGCACCCCGGGCGGCAGCCCGCTGCGGGTGGACGACACCGTGCTGCACTCCTACGTCAGCCGGACCCGGCACGTCGCCGACGCGCTGGGCACCGCGACCGGGCAGCTGCGCGACGTCCGGGAGATCGGCCGCGAGAGCTTCGGCAAGATCGGCGAGGAGTCGGGGTTCGCCGGCGCGCTCACCGGGTTCGGGCTGGCCCTGCAGAAGCAGGTCAAGGGCGTCGGCACGCACGCCGACGGGCTGGCCACCGCCGCGCAGAAGGCCGCCAGGACCTACCGCGACCACGAGACGGCGACCGCCGCCGCGTTGAACGGAAGGCGCTGACATGGACACCGCCGCGCTCGCGCAGTCCTTCGCGAAGGACCTCGTCGCGCACCGCAACAAGCTCGCCGGGAAGGCCGAGGACGCCGTCCGCGCGGAATACGCCCTGCACCAGGTGGCCGGCGCGCTGGACGCCCAGCACCACGCCTACCACAAGGAAAGCACCACCGTGCTCGACCACTGGCACGGCCACGGCGCCGACGGTTTCCGCCACGCCAGCGCGAAGCTGACGAAGGAGCTTCGCATCACTGGCGCGGCCGGGGCGGCGGCGGAGAAGGTCGTCGCGCACGTGGCGTCCACAGTGGACTCCGGACACACGGCTGTGCAGCGGCTGGTCGACGAGTACACCGCGAAGGCGAAGCAAGTTCTCGACGCCGGTGTCGCGGCCGGGACGCAGGCCGCGCTGATGCGCGCGGTCGGGCACGCGGCCGACCTGGCACCGCAGTACACGCGGCAGTCGGCGTCGACGCTGCGGCACGTCGACGCGGAACTCAAGGCGGCGGCGAAGAAGCTGCACTCGTTGCAGAAGGACCTGACGCACGACGGTGTCGTGGACAAGACCGTGCACCAGGCGAAGGCGACCCACCCGAGCAAGGCTTCGGGGCGGGGCAAGGACATCGTCCACGCCGCGCGCACGCAGCTCGGCGTCCGGGAGAACCCGCCCGGCAGCAACCGGAACCCGTACGGGCCGACCGCGGCGTGGTGTTCGTCGTTCGCGACGGCGATGTGGCGCAAGGCCGGCGTGAAGATCCCGGTGCTGCCCTTCAGCGGCGACGTCTTCCACTGGGGCGAGCGCAACGGGCACGCGTACGGCAAGCACTCCCTGCACGAGGCGAAACCGGGTGACGTGCTGATCTTCGGCACCGGCCCGCAGAACACGTCGACGAGCACGCACATCGGCATCGTCGAGAAGGTCGAAGGCAACCAGGTCACGATGATCGAGGGCAACTCCGGGGACGCCGTCCGCCGGAACACGCACACGCTCTCGGCGTCGACGTTCTACGGAGGGGTACACCCGTGATCACCGGAAAAGCCGCCGACCGCACGGTCGCCGTCGAGGTCGCGCCGGGCGGGGCGCTGCAGGAGCTGACGCTGGAGGCGTCGGCGCTGAGGCTGGAGCCGGCCGAGCTGGCGCGCCGGATCCTGGTGCTGGCCGCGGCCGCTTCGGCGCGGGCGACGGCGTCGCTATGGCACGACGTGGACGGGCTCGGCCTGCCGGAGGCGGGTGAGGTCGCGGAAGAGACCACACCGGACAGCTGGCGGGCCCAGTGAACCCTTTCAGGACGGCTTTGGAGCTGGCCGACGACGCTTTTTCGCTGCCGGATCCGGGGTACGGGACGCGGCTGGCGGCGATCCGGGCCGCCGCGGAGGGCGACGGGGTCGCGGTGGCGGTCGACCTGCACGGGGCGCTCGTGGACCTGCGGTTCGACCGGTGGGCGCTGAACCGGTCGCCGCGGGAGCTGGCCGGGGTGATCCTGCGGCTGGCTTCGGAGGCGGGCGCGGACGCGCTGCGGCAGGGTCGCGAGCTGCTGGGTGGCTTGCTGCCGGAGGGGCCGCGGATCGGGGTGCGGCCGGCGAGCGAGCCTGGTGCGGTGGGCGGGCCGGCGATCCGGCCGCGGCCGGATCCCGAGGCTGACGGGTTCCTCCCGGCGACTTGGGCGACCTGACCGCGCGGGGTCGTGAGTGAGAAACAGGGTTAGAACACTGTTTCTCACTCACGACCGGCCGCGGTGGACTCGGGTCGGCGGGCGTCGTCCTGGTCTGCCCCGGTCTGCCGGGTCGCGCGGAGGCGGGACAGGCGCGAGCGGTCCTCGGCCCGGGACACGGCCGGCCGGGGGCGGCGCTTTCAGGTGGAAGCGTGTGCTCAGCGGGCGTTGTCGACCAGGCGCGCTGGCCGGCCGGGTGCCGTCGTCCGGGGCCGCGCGAGGGCGGTGCTTTCAGGTGGAAGCGCGTGCTCAGCGGGCGTCGTGGACCAGGCGCGCCGGCCGGCCGGGCGCCGTCGGCCGGGGCCGCGCGGTCAGCGGGCGTCGTCGACCATGCGGGTCAGGCGGTCGGCCAGCCAGGCGCCGTCCGCTGGTGTGATCGTCACCCATGGCTCGCCGGCCACGTCCTCCGGTGTCACCGCGTACCGCCCCGCCGCTGTGTCGAACCAGGCCAGGACCGGGGTGCGGCCCGCTGGGCCGGTCGCCGCCAGCTGGCCCGCCGCGTGCCGCTGCGCCGTCACCAGTGTCGCCAGGGGACGGACCGCGCGGCCGGTGATCCCGGCCGCCGCCAAGGCTCGCTCGAACGCGTCGTAGCCGCCGCGTGCGTACGCGTCCATCGCCGCCGAGTACGTCGCGCGGGGGAGGCGGAGCTGGTCGCCCGGGCCCGCCTCCGCGTCGCCGAGCATCCGGGTGACCGCGGGGACCAGGTCGGCCGGGCGCAGCGGCTCCAGTACCAGGTCGCGCTCGTCCAGCACCGCGAGCACCCCGGACGCGTCCCGCACCGCCGCGAGCAGCCGCCACGGCGCTTCGCCCAGCACCAGCGCGTCGACGCTCAGCGACGGCGCACCCAGCAGCACGACCAGGTCCGCCAGCCCGGGGTCGACGTCGTCGCCGTCCGTGAGACCCGCTTCCGCCAGCCCGGCGAAGACGCGCACGCCCAGGTCGTCGCGCTCGGCGTGGGTGGCGCCGTGCGCCGGCACGTCGAACGGGTACGGCGGCGGCCCGCCCGGCCCGAGGTCCGCCCAGAGGAGATCGAACTCGAGATGCGACAGGATCACTCCGGCCGTCGTCGCGGTGCGCCGCGCCATGGTCACCCTTCCCGTCGTGCGCGGCCGCCATCAGGCACGATGGTGCCGATGGCCGAGCCGCAGTCGATGGACGTCCCCGCGAGCGGGTACCTCGTCGTCCGCGCTTCCGGCGCGGCGGCCGCGGCCGCGGCGATCCTCGGCGGCCGGCGCGACCCGGACGGCATCCAGCTGCTGCTGCGCTGCCCGGTCCCGCGCGCGGTGGCCGATTCGGGCGCGAAGCTGACGTACGCCGACGCGACGCTGCACCTCCTGCCGTCCGGCGTCGTGATGCTGACCGTCGCGACGGCGAAGCTGTCGATCTCGTTCGCCGAGCTGCGGCCGCTGATGTTCCGGCCGGTCGAGGTCGACGCGCCGCTGCGGTCGCTGTTCGCCGGCGCGGTGGCGCACGTCCTGGCGGCCGGCCCGCGGCTGGACCCGCACGGACTGGCCCACCACCTGCTGGGACTGGCCGAACTGGTGCTGCGTAGCGCGCTACGCGTCGAACTAGACCGCGTCGACGCCCTGGCGACGCGAAGGCGTGAAGCGCTCGAGTACATGCGCGCGCATCTCGGCGAACAGTCGCTCAGCGCGGACAGGATCGCCGAAGCGCTGTACATCTCGCGAAGGCGGCTGTACCAGCTCTTCGACGACGGCCAAGGCGTCTCGGAACGGTTGAAGGGCCTGCGCGTCGAGCGGGCGAAGGCGTTGCTGGCGGACCCGGCGAAGGCGGCGCGGGGGATCGCGGAGATCGCGCGGGACTGCGGGTTCACGAGCGCCCCGCACTTCTCGCGGACGTTCCGCCGCGCGACGGGCCGGACCCCACGCGAGTTCCGGGAGCGGGCGCTGCGGGCGTGAGGTCGACGCCGGCGACGAGCGTCCCGGCCAGCCCGGCGACCTCCAGCCAGCCCCGGCCACCGGGGGAGTGGAGCGTGAACACGGCCGCGCGCGGCCGGTCCGGGTCGAGGACGACGGCCTGCAGCTGCGCGCCGGACAGCCCGATCCGCTCGACGATCACCACCGGGTAGCCGCGGCCGGTCCGCGCGGTGCTGACCTCGCGGATGCCCGGGGTCGTGTCGGCGACGAAGTGGCCGAGGTCGGCGGCTTCGTCGATGGTGGTGTCCACCGCGACGACCCCGGCGATGAGCAACGCGGGATCGGCGTCGCGGTGTTCGACGAGCGCGAGCAGCCCGGCCCGCTGTTCGTGGGCGATCTCGGCGCACTGGACGGCGGCGGCCTCCAGGCCGAGATCGCGGGCGGCATCGGGGCCACGCAGGCGCGCCATGAGCGCGTGCAGCTCGGCGGTGGTGCGCGCGACCGAGTCCAGGTTCACCGGGGTGATCCCCGGAACGGCGGGCAGTTTCACCGGCCACCCAGTGCCGCGGCGAAGGCGCCGACCGCGCCCGGTGGCGGCGTCACGGGGGTGGCGGGTGTTTTCGCGACGGTGACGCCCAGCTCGCGTCCGATGGTCGAGAACGTCTGCAGATGTGTTGCCACGCCACGGAAATCCGGGGCGCTGGGTAGGGGCGCGCCGTCGCCGAGGGCTCGTAGCCGGTCGGCGACGCGGGTTGCTTCGCTGGTGTGGGCGCGTTCCAGCTCACGAGCTTCGGCGAGGACGCGGTCGAGGTCGTCTTTTTTCGCGGCGAGCCGGATACGGGCGGCGGCGAGGTTCGGCTGAGTGGTGGGGGAGAACTGCGCTTCGGTTTCGGCTTGGTCGACGTCGTCTTGGGCACTGGTCACGGCCCGTCGTGCTTCGATGGCCCGGCGGTCGAGTTCCTCGGCGCTGCGGTGGTGGGCGACGACGGTACCGGCCCAGTCGTCGAGGATCGCTGCGGCCGAGCGTAGGGCTTCGGAGACGGGGGCGAGGCCGGCCGAGGCACGCTCGGCGCGGTCGGCGAGGGCCTGCGCGGATCGGCCGGCCCACTCGGGGATCGCACCGGTGGCAGGGACTTCGCCGAGTTTCGCGGCTGCGGCGGCGTAGCGGCGCGCGGCTTCGGCGACGTCATCGGGGCGGCAGGGGACCGGATCGAAGCCGAGGCCGCGGAACTCAGCCATCGGCGCGGCCCAGCTCTTCGGCCGCGGCTGCGTCCGATGTCCGGTAAGCCTTCGCCGCCGCACGGACGCTGCCTGCCGCCGTTGCGAAGTCCGCTTCCACCGCACGTATCCTGCCGGACCACTCGCCGGTCAGCGCGGTGAGTGCGGCCGACACCGACGTCGGTCCCAACTCGCCCGAAGCCGCTGTCTCGACCTGGGCTGCCGCCTCGCCGTACTCCTCCGACGTGTCCTCGAGGCGGACCGCCAAGGCGTCGAGAGCCGCCGGGTCCGCATGGAAGCCCGTCATTCGCCGAACACCGGGGGATACGCCGGGGGCAGGTCGTCCAGCAGGTCGTAGCCGTCCGCGTACTTGTCGCGGTGCTCCGTGTCCTCCTCGCGGCGCGTGCCCTGGCCCGGTGGGTACATGCCGTACCCGGTTCCCGCGCCGCGACCGCCGGCCGCTCCCGGGCCGAAACCCGAGGTCGCCGTTCCGAAGCGTCCGACGCCGGCCCGCCCACCGTCGCCAACGGAGCCACCGGAGCCAACGGAGCCGCCAGCGCCACCAGGGCCGACGATGCCCGTGAAACCTGTTGCCCCGGAAGCAGCCCCGGGCCCGGCCGCGCCGATCACTCCGTCCAGAACGCCGGGAAGCGCCCCGGCCCCGGTCAACGTGGGCGGCAAAGCCGACGCGGTCGACGTCGAATCGTCCGGAACCCCGGGGTCGTGATCAGGCAGCGGGTCGTGGACCACAGGCACACGCGGAACCACAACGTCCGAACCCGCCGCGCTCACCTGCGGCGCCGTGTCGAACGCCGGGGGCAGGCGGTGGCGGACGTCGTGGCTCGCGCCCTCGTACTGCTCCATCACGCGGACCGCTTCGGCCTTCGCGTCGTCCGCCTGCTTCTTCGTCGGCAGCTTGTCGTCGAGCAGCTCGTCCAGCATGTACGCGCCCTGGGGGCCGTCGAGCCGCTTGACCGCGTACCCCTCCTGGAACCACCGCTCGGCCCAGTAGTGCACCGGTTCCGGCATCTTCCGCCGCGCTTCGCCGATCGCCGAGGTGTACGTGTCCAGGCCGTCGCCGATGTGCCTGGCGTTCTCGCCCGCCGTGCTCGCCCAGCCGGTCAGGCGCTGGACGGAGTCCGCCGCCTGGGCCGCCGACGGTCCGCGCCACGACAGCAGCAGCTTCTGGACCAGCGTGTGGACGTCGCCGGTGGCCGTGTCGACGCTGCGGGCCAGCTCGGCCCACCGGTGCGCCTGCTCGCCGAGCCTCGGCGGGTCGGCCGACTGCACCATGTCCCACAGCTCGCGGTGGTCGTAGCTGTCCCAGTTGATCTTGCCGAACGCGTCTTCGCGGTCGTTCACGGCCTTCTCGCGACGCACTCGCCGCGCCTTCGCCTTCTCACGCGCGGTCGGCTCGTGGTGCGTGGCGTGGAACTCAGGCATCGCGCTCACCCGCCCGCAGCGCCGCCGCGGCCTCCTCGTCGTTGGCCCGGTGCGACGACGCGACGGTGTCCAGCGCCTGCCGCAGCGACGCGAGCTCACCGAGGTACGACTCCAGCGCCGCCTGCACGCCACCGGCCTCGGCGCCGCCGCGCAGCCCGAACGAGCGGCGCATCCAGTGGGAGACCGGACCCTTGCCGTCGGCCAGGGGCGTGCCCAGCTCACGGGCGCTTTCGAGGTAGCCGGACAGCTCCTGGTGACGCGCGTCGAGGGCGTTCTTGGCCGCGTCGATCTCGGCGTAGTCCAGCTCGAGGACGTCGGTGCCGCCGGCGACCAGCGCGGCCGCGCCGGTACCCCGCGGTTCCGCGACACCCGAGGCGCGCTCCCTCGGTTCGTCCTTCTGGGGCTGGTGCTCGGCCCGCAGCTGCCGCCGCGCGTCGGCCTCGTCGCGCACAGTCGCCAATGGAGTTCCTTCCCTCGCCACCCAGGCGTCCATCCTGGCCACTGCGCGCCGGGATGAGAAGGGAACCCCACCCGGGTGCACGGGTGGACACGAAGACTGCACGGCCGGATAGGGCAGGATGTCCGGATGATCCCGCGTCGTGCGTTCGGAGCCGTCCTCGCCGCCCTCACCGGGCTGGTCCTGCTCGCCGGGCCGGCCTCGGCCCACGCCGGACCGGAGCCCGTCACCGGCACCGCGTGGCAGGCCCAGGCGCCCAGTGCCCCGACCGCGGTGGACACCACCGGCATCCCCGACTGGATCTGGGTCGTGGTCGGGGTCGTCGGGCTGCTCGCGGTGATCATCGTCGGCCTCCGCCAGCTGAAGGGCCGCGGCAAGGACTGAGCTACTTCTCGCCCGGCACCGTCACGACCCAACGCTCGGGCCGCCGGCGCAGGTAGCCCCACCAGTACAGCGCCGAGACCACCAGCACCCCGGCGGTGATGCCGAGGTCGAGCGCACTCTGTTCGACCAGGACGTAGGCGAGCGCCGCGACGGCGAGCACCGGCACCACCGGCCACGCGGGCATGCGCCACACGTGCGACTTGCCGTGCGCCGCCCGGCGGGCGCCCAGCGCGGCGGTCGCGACGCTCAGGTAGAGCGCGACGACGGCGACCCCGGTGACGCCGCTGAGCGTGTCCACCGGCACGAAGCAGAGGACGGCCTCGGACAGCCCGACCACGAGCGTCGCGACCCACGGCGCGCCGAACCGCTCGCTCACGACGCTCATCGCGCGGTTCACCGGCGACGGCCACGCCTGGTCGCGCGCGGACGCGTAGAGCACGCGCGAATTCTGGATGACCATGACGATCACCGCGTTCACGATCGCCGCCGCGATGCACAGGCTGATCGCGGCGCCGACCGCCGAGTTGCTCCAGCCGGTGACGAGCGCGGTGAGGTCCACGCCGGCGAGCGCGGCCGCGTCCGGCACCGCGAGGGTGACCGCGACGACCGGGACGAGGATGACCACCGCGCTGATCCCGAGCGTCCAGAACACCGTCCTGGCGACGGTCTTGCGCGGCTCGCGCATCTCCTCGGCGAGGTAGACGGCGGTGCTGAAGCCCTGCACGACGAACAGCGCGACGGCGAGCCCGGCCACGACGGCGATCAGGCCGATCCCGCTCGTGCCGAGCGTCGGCTTGACCAGCACCGCCGGGCTCTGCGTGGTGTGGGTGAACCCGAGCAGCGACACGACGAAGATCGCGACGATCTCGATGACCAGGAAGATCCCGGTGATCCAGGCGTTGGAGCGCAGGTTCAGCAGGCCCATCACGGTGGACGCGAGCATCACGAGCGCGCCGGCGACCGACGGGTTGATGTCCGCGATCGCGGCGACGTAGTCGGCGACGCCGATCGCGATGATCGGTGGCACGACGAGGATCACGATGAACGACAGCATGAACGTCAGCCAGCCGGCGAACCGGTTCGCCACGGTCGTCACCATCGCGTACTCGCCGCCCGCGCTCGGGACCAGCGTGCCGAGTTCGGAGTAGCAGAAGGCGATCCCGACGCAGAGCAGCACCGCGAGGGCGATCGCGAGCGCGGTGCCGGTGCCGAGGTCGGCGAAGAGCGGGGGCACGAGGACGAACAACGACGACGCCGGCGTCACGCAGCTGAGCGTCAGCAGGGTGCCGCCGCCGACACCGATGGACCGGGTCAGCGTGCGGGCTCCGGTGGACGCGGTGGCCGTGTCGGCGTCGGGCGGGGCGGGAGTGCGGGGCATGGGCGTTCCCTCCGGCCGGGGCAAGGTGCGACGGATGGAACAGCACCGATTCGGTGTTGTCAACGCCACAAAGACGACTGAAATCGTTGTCCTGTGCGGACAGTGCCTTCGGATTTAGTCACTCATCGTGACCGGGCTGCTGCGTTTGCCCTGTGTCACCCGTGTCGGGGATGATCCGGGGCGTGAGCAGCCAGGACACCCCGAGCCGGCCCGCGCCGCCGGTGCTCGACGACATCTCGCGGCAGATCATCGCGCAGCTGCAGGAGGACGGCCGGCGCGCGTACGCGACGATCGGCAAGGCGGTCGGCCTGTCGGAGGCCGCCGTCCGGCAGCGGGTGCAGCGGCTGTCCGACTCGGGCGTCATCCAGATCGTCGCGGTGTCGGATCCCTTGCAGGTCGGGCTGTTCCGGCAGGCGATGATCGCGATCACCGTCGAGGGACCCCTCGAACCGGTCGGCGACGCACTGGCCGAAATGGACGAAATCGCGTACGTGATCCTCTGCGCCGGGCGCTACGACCTGCTCTGCGAGGCCGTCTGCGCGGACGACGAGGCGCTGCTCCAGCTGATCTCGACGCGGATCCGCGCGCTGCCCGGCGTCCGGCACGCCGAGGCGATGGTCTACCTCAAGCTGCGGAAGCAGACCTACCAGTGGGGCTCTCGCTGACCGTGACGACTAAATCCGAAGGTTCAGCGGAAATTCTTCCGATGGATTAGTTGATGATGTTCGTCTGGACGACTGAATCGCTTGCGCTCGGTCGTCGCCGCGTGCGATAACCGAGCCATGACCACTACCGCCGCCTCGGACCTCGCGCAGGCCGCCCGCGACAACCTCTGGATGCACTTCACGCGCCACTCCGCCTACGACGAGACCGACGTCCCGGTGATCGTGCGCGGCGAGGGCGCCTACATCTGGGACGCCCGCGGGAAGCGCTACCTGGACGGGCTCGCCGGCCTGTTCGCGGTCCAGGTCGGCCACGGCCGCGAGGAGCTCGCCGAAGCCGCCGCGCGGCAGACGAAGCAGCTCGCGTACTTCCCGCTGTGGGGCCACGCGCACCCGACGGCGATCGAGCTGGCCACCCGGCTGGCCGACACGGCGCCCGGCGACCTGAACCGCGTGTTCTTCACCGTGAGCGGCGGCGAGTCGGTCGAGACGGCGTGGAAGCTCGCCAAGCAGTACTTCAAGCTCGTCGGCAAGCCGACCAAGCACAAGGTGGTCAGCCGCTCGCTGGCCTACCACGGGACGTCGCAGGGCGCGCTGTCGATCACCGGCATCCCCGGTGCGAAAGCCGATTTCGAGCCGCTGGTGCCGAGCACGCTGCGGGTGCCGAACACGAACTTCTACCGCGCGCCCGAGCACGCCGACGACTACGAGGCCTACGGCCGGTGGGCCGCCGACCAGATCGAGCAGGCCATCGAGTTCGAAGGCGCCGACACCGTCGCCGCGGTGTTCCTCGAGCCGGTGCAGAATACCGGCGGCTGCTTCGTGCCGCCGCCGGGGTACTTCGCGCGGGTGCGGGAGATCTGCGACAAGCACGACGTGCTGCTGGTCTCCGACGAGGTGATCTGCGCGTTCGGCCGCGTCGGGTACGACTTCGCCGCCAAGCGCTACGGCTACCAGCCGGACATCATCACGACGGCGAAGGGCCTGACGTCCGGGTACGCGCCGCTGGGCGCGGTGCTGGCCTCGGAGCGGTTGATGGATCCGTTCACCCGCGGCGCGACGACGTTCATGCACGGCTCGACCTACGGCGGGCACCCGGTTTCGTGCGCCGTGGCGCTGGCGAACCTCGACTTGATGGACCGTGAGGGCCTGTACGACCACGTGCTCTCGCGGGAAGGCGCGTTCCGGTCCACTTTGGACAAATTGACCGACCTGCCGATCGTCGGGGACGTCCGCGGCGCCGGGTTCTTCTACGGCATCGAGCTGGTGAAGGACAAGGCGACCAAGGAGACGTTCAGCGCCGCGGAGTCCGAGCGGGTGCTGCGCGGGTTCCTGTCGGACGCGTTGTTCGACGCCGGGTTGTACTGCCGCGCCGACGACCGGGCCGAGCCGGTCGTGCAGCTGTCGCCGCCGCTGATCTGCGACCAGCGGGAGTTCGACGAGATGGAGCAGATCCTGCGCGACACGCTGACCCAGGCGTGGAAGTTGCTGTAGGCGGGCCTCCGGCCCCCGGTTTCCACGGTAGCGGAGGGCACCGACAGTTCCGGGTGCGCGGGCGGGCTTCGGCCCTCGGTATCCACATCTACCGGGTGAAGCGGGCAAGACAGGCGTACCAGGTCGGCCGCGGGTCGTGCCGGTGCACCGCGCCCGCGGTCGTGCGTCGTTGGCCCGAAAGGGCGGGGAATCGCGCGATCCCCGCTCTCGCGCGGGTTTCTGAGTACCGTGGGACGCGGGGAGGACCGGCGGGAGCGGCCGGTGACCGGGCCGCCCGCGTCCGCGCCGACCGGCCGCGCAGCCGGGAGGAGAACCCGATGACCGCGACCACGGACACCCCACGCCTGCCGTTCGAGCGGCCGAACGTCCTGGAGATCGCCCCGCTCTACGACGTGCTGCGCCGGCAGGGGCCGGTCGTGCCGGTGACCACGCCGACCGGCGACCCGGCGTGGCTGGTCACCGGGTTCGAAGAGGTCCGGGCGGTGTTCACCGACCCGCGCTTCGGCCGGTCGCACCCGGCGCCGGAGACCGCGTCGTCGCTGTCGGACGCGGCGATCCTCAGCCGGCCGCAGGGCGACCACGAAACCGAGCACGTCGAGCACGCGCGGATGCGGAAGATGCTCGTGCCCGCCTTCTCCGCCAACCGGATCCGGCGGCTCGCCGGTCACGTCCAGGAGCTGGCCGACGGCTGCTTCGACGCCATGGAGCGCGCCCGGCACCCCGGCGAGCCGGTCGACCTGCACGAGCACCTGTC
This sequence comes from Amycolatopsis sp. NPDC114505, assembly GCF_055633615.1. Lineage (NCBI taxonomy): Bacteria > Bacillati > Actinomycetota > Actinomycetes > Pseudonocardiales > Pseudonocardiaceae > Amycolatopsis > Amycolatopsis sp. NPDC114505. Next base: position 19,857 of record NZ_JBVKDV010000003.1, read on the forward strand.
GTTCCCGCTGCCGGTGCTGGTGATCTGCGAGCTGCTCGGCGTCCCCTACGAAGACCGCGACACGTTCCGGGTGCTGTCCGAGCGGATGGGCCGGATGGACATCGGGTCCGGCGCCGACGCCGCGCTCGACGAGTTCGCGGGGTACATGGGCCGGCTGGCGGCGGCCAAGCGGCGCTCGCCCGGTCAGGACGTCGTCTCCGACATGGTGCGCACGCAGGCCGAAGACCCCACGTTCACCGACGGCGACCTCGCCCGGCTGGCCGCCGGCCTGCTGTTCGCCGGCCACGAGACGACGTCCAACCGGATCGACCTCGGCGTCCTCTACCTGCTCGCCGACCTCACGCGGCGCGATGCGCTGGCCGCCGACCCCGAGGGCCGGGTGCACGGCGTCGTCGAGGAGGTCCTGCGGCTGTCCGCGCCGGGCGGGCTCGGCGCGCTGCGGTACGCGCACGACGACGTCGAGCTCGGCGGGGTGGCGATCGCCCGGGGCGACGCGGTCGTCCTCTCGATGGCGGCGGCGAACCGGGACGCGTCGGTCTTCCCCGCCGCCGCGGAGTTCGACCCCGAGCGCAAGCCGAACTCGCACGTGTCGTTTGCTTACGGCGGCTGGTTCTGCATCGGCGCGAGTCTCGCCCGCACGGAGCTGCGTGTCGTGTTCGGCTCGCTGTTCCGCCGGTTCCCGGGACTCCGGCTGGCGGTGCCGGTCGAGGAGCTGGCGGTCCGGACCAACCGGGTCACCGGGGGAGTGGACCGCGTGCCGGTCCTCTGGTAGACCTGCGGCGGCCACGACAGGAGGAAAACGTGACCCTGTGGGACAAACTCGGGATGGACGACAAGCTCATCAAGGTGCTGACGGAGATCCCGCCGGGGCCGGACGCGTCGGAGTTCGGCCCGGCCTACGTCACGATCCACCAGCTGGCCGTCGAGCTGGACCAGCGGTTCCCCGAGGTGCGCCGGCAGCTGGACGTTCCCCTCGGCGGCGGCTCGAACCGGCATACTGGCCTGGTGGAGCTGCTGGGCAAGGAACTGGTCGACAAGATCAAGCGCTACGGCGACGTGTACCCGATCGAAGCGGCGCAGCTGTCTTCGGTGCGGTTCCGCGAGCTGCGGCTGCGCGGCCCGGGCGGGCGTGACCTGGTGGGCGCGTCGCGGACCGACCTGCCGCTGATCCGCCTGCGACCCAAGGACTGACCGTGCTGCCACCGCCGCCGGTCCGGGTCCTGGTGGCCGAACGCGACCCGGCGGTGCGGGCCCGCCTGGGCTCCCTGCTGGCCGACGTCGACGGCATCGAGGTGATCGGCTCGGCCCCGGACGCCGCGGCGGCCCGCACGACGCTGCGCAGCCGGCTGCCGGACGTGGTGCTGCTGGACCTGAGGCTGGGGCCGCTCGGGCCGGTGTTCCGCCGTCCGGCGGTGCTGGCCCTGGTGACGTTCGACTCCGACACGGGCATCCTGCGGGCGCTGCGCGACGGGGCTTCGGGGTACGTGCTGCGCTCGGCCCGGCGCAACGAGCTGATCAAGGTGGTCCGGCTGGCCGCCGACGGGCACGTGGTGCTCTCCCCGGACGCGTCGCGCCGGCTCGTGTCGGCCGCGACGCGGCTGTCCGGACCGCGGGACGAGCGGCTGGCCGGGGTGGACCGGCTGTCGGTGCGGGAGCGCGAGGTGCTGGTCGGCGTCGGGTCCGCGTGGACGAACGCGGAGATCGCGACGCGGCTCGAGCTGCCGGAGCCGGAGGTCCGGAGTCTCGTGGCACAGGTCGTGCGGAAGCTCGGGTGCGCGCACCGGACCGAAGCGGGCTTGCTGGCCTACGAGCGGGGGTTGTGCCGGCCGGGCACCGAACGGCCGTGACGGCCGCCTTACCTGCCATAAGAGCCGGTAAGGCGGCCGTCACGGACTTCAGAAGCCGGTCAGGCCGTGGGGCACCCCCAGTCCGGTCGGGGCGTCATAGCCCGGCCCCGCCACGCACAGGTAGTCGTCGCCGCACTTCTTCCCGCCGCCCGCGGGGTCGTTGTTGCCCGCGGTGATGTCGACGAAAGCGGACGCGTACAGGTCCGCCGGCTGGGTCACCCCCGCGTGGCCGGCGCGGCCGATCAGCCCCGCGATGTACGGCGCCGACGCGCTGGTGCCGTTCGCCGGGAGCCAGCCGCCCGCGTCCGTGTAGTGGATCGCGATGTCCTCCGCCGCCGACGCGATGTCCGCGACCGTGCGCTTGCCGCAGTGCGTGTCCCGCTGCCACGACGGCTTCGCGATGTACGCCGAGCAGCCGCTGCCGCCGTACTGCCACGCGGACTCCGTCCAGCCCCGCGCCGAGGACGGGTCACGGGCCAGCGCCGTCCCGCCGACCGCGACCGTGGTCGCGAGGACCGCCGGGTAGCTCGCCGCCGTGAACCCCGCGTCGCCCGACGACGCCACCACCGTCACCCCCGGGTGCTGGTAGTGGCTGGCGAACGCCAGCGGTGCGCCGCTTTCCCGGGCGCCGTAGCTGTTCGACACCACCTTCGCCCCCAGCCGGACCGCGGTGTCCTCCGTCGCCGCCAGGTCCGCGAAGCCGGGTGAGTCGCCTTCGACGACCACGAGCCGGCACGACGGGCATGCCGCCGACACCATCGAGACGTCCAAAGTGGACTCCATCGCCCAGCCGAAGCTCGCCGCGGGGAGCGGTGCGGCGAGGCCCTGCTGGTTCACCTTGCGGAAGCAGCCGTTCGCCGTCGTGCACGGCGGCAGGCCGTACTGCGCCCGGTAGGTCGCGAGGTCCGCCTCCAGGTTCGGTGCGTCGTAGGCGATCGAGATGCCGACGACGGTGTCCGGACCCGGGTCGGCGGGCAGCCCGTACGCCGATGCCAGGTCGTCGGCACCCCAGCCGGCCGGGCCGTCGACCAAGGCGTGTACCGGCGTGTATGTGGTGAGGCAGCGCAGCTCGCCGGGCCGGTCGGGACACGCGGCGCGTGTCACCGGGGCGGCGGACGCCGCGGGGGCGAACACCCCGGCGACGACCGCCACGGCGCTCAGCACGCCGATCATTCGTCTGTTCACAGTGGACCCTCCCTCAGGACGTGTAGATGTGGTAGGCGGCGGTGATCGACTCGGCGACGGTCGCCCCGGCCGCGTCGGACGCCGTGACGCGCAGGGAGACGTCCCCGCCGCGGAAAGCGTCCGTGGTCGCGGCGAAGTCCGCGTGGAAGACGCCGTCGCCGCGCGGGGTCACCGCCGCGTCCTGCCAGGTCGTGCCGTCGGTCGAGTACTGCACCGTCGCGGCGGTCACCGGCGAACCCGCGCTCTGCTGCAGGTGCCCCACGGTGAGGTCGAGGCCCTGACGACCCGACGGCGTCGAGCCGTCCGGCCGCAGCCCGCCGACGGCGTACCCCAGCGTCAGCATCGGTTCGACCGCACACGCGCGGTCCGCGCCACGCGCGCAGTGCAGCGCCGGGGGGAGCGTGCCGTCGGCGTGCCGCGACGGCCACGTCCACTCGGTGTGGGTCGCCGTGCTCTGGTGGTACATCGGGCCGGTGCGGCCCGCGTCGATCGTCAGCCCCAGGGTCGACGGCCCGGCCGCGACCTCCTGCTCCAGCGCCAGTGCGGTCGCCCCCACCGGGCTGCCCTCGGCGATCGTCGCGCCGTCCTGGGTCAGCGTGTAGTGCCCGGTGATCGTGTCCGTCGGTTCGCCGTAGAAGCCGAAGCCGGTGTGGCCGGGCTGGTTGTCGCTGAACGGCGTGATGTTCACCCGCAGCAGGTCACCGGCGCGGGTCGCGGCCGGGATCTCCGGTGCGCTGCCGTCGGACAGCGGCAACAGCGCGACGCCGCCCGCCGGGTGCAGCGGGAACTTGTTCCAGTCCTCGGTGACGGAAGAGCCGCCCTGGTAGGAGTGGAACGGCTCGTACTGACCGCCGGCCCACGCCGGGAACGGACCGGGCACGACGTACTTCGAGAACCCGCCGAACCAGCGCAGGTCCGGCCCGGCCGAGACGTACTCGGTCTGCTTCCGGGGCGTCTCGATCAGGTGCGACGCCCGGCCGCTGCTGTCCTCGAAGGAGAACATCCCGCTGCGCTGCCGCCGCCCGAGCGTCGCGTATTCGCTGAAGTAGGTCGCGTCCACCGCGGCGACGTCCTTCGCCGTGATCACGTACCGCTGCTGCGGAATCGTGCCGACGCTCGCCTTCTGGAGCACGTATTCGTACGGCGTGCCCGGCCCCGGTGGGGACACGAGCCTGCTGTACGGGTACGTCTGCAGCGCGCCGGTCCGGACCGGGACGGCCGTCGGCGACACCGAGATCGGCACGCCGGGCCCGGCGTCGAAGTCGACGAGCAGTGCCGGCCCGGTCGTGGCCGCCCGGCGGAACAGGAACCCGGTGTCGTCGAGCAGCGCCGGCCGCGGCGTCACCCACGTCAGCCTGCTCGAAGCGCGGGAAGCGTCGACGCGGACGGTCTTGTCCGCCTTGACCGCGAACTCGGGCTGCGCGCTGAACCGCACTTCCGTCGGGTTGCCGTCGGCGTCGGCCGTCCAGAACAGGCCGAGTGCGCTGTAGTTCCCGTCCGGGACGCTGAACTTCGCCGTGCCACCCGAGAAGTAGTTGAGGCTCTCGTCCGGGGCGAGGAGGTTCCCGTCGTCGGTGTTGTAGAGGAACGCGACGCCGGTGTCGGCCGGCTGACCCACGATGTCATCGGCATCGACCGACACCGTGCGCATCACTGAACGCGGCTGGACGGCCGGGCGCGCCCCGGGCAGCGCGAAACGAGCGCCGCCGGCGAAGAGCCCCTGCCCGCCGAAGTGCCCGCGCGCGTTGTCCTCTTTGAACTGCTTCGCCAGCGCCGGCCCGAACGTCGCCGGGTCGGCGGGCAGCGGCGCGCCGGCCAGCAGCGCGCCGACGTCGAACAGACCGAGGTCCAGGCCCCGCCCGAGGTAGGGGAGCGCGGTGCCGGGTACCTCGTAGTCGCGGTCGCCGAGCCGCAGGTGCACCAGGGTCCGGGCCATGCCCTTCTCCGCGGCCGGCTGGACTTCGAACAGGGACCGGCCGTCGGCGGTGGTCCGGACGCTGACGCGTTCGCCGGTGATCAAGGTGGCGGACGTCGTGGGCACCGCGGCGCCGGCCTGCGGGGAAGCGATTCCCCCGAGCCCGGCGAGCACGACCCCCAGGACGGACAAAGTTCTTCGCACTGGCACCTCCGTGTGGTGGTTGATCACCACTACCGACGAGCCAGACGCCGGACCCGTTGAGCCCGGTTCTCGATCTTCGCGAAGTTACCTCGATCGGGTCAACGACCCAGAGTCAGGAATGGGCCGCGGGCACCGGCCGGGCGACGCCGAAACCGCCGTACGGACCGGCTTTCGCGCGCTTGCGGACCTCGTCGAAGTGCCGGTGCACGGCTTCGGCCGCGGTGTCGGCGTCCCGCAGCAGGAGCGCGTCGACGATGACCTGGTGGCGTTTCGCGGTGGCGGTCGGCGACGCGGCCGGTCCGCCGAACTCGCTTTCGGCGATCCGGTAGACGTCCCAGAACAACCCGGTGAGCTCGCGCGCGAGGTCGAAGCCGGCCTCGGCGCAGATGAGGTCGTGGAACTCGCGGTCGGCCTCCGCCGCGTCGGGGCCCTTGCGCTTCATCCGCGCGACGCAGGCCTGCAGCTCCTCGATCAGGCCGGGCCGGTGGTCGGTCGCGACGCGCCGGGTCAGCTCGGTCTCGAGCATCTCCCGCACCTCCAGCAGGTCACGCAGCCGCCCGACGTCGGTCGCGCCGCGGGCGCGGGTGCGGAAGAGCAGCCACGTCTGCAGGGACTCCGACCCCGCGGACCCGACGAACGTGCCGTAGCCGTGGCGGATCTCGACGATGCCGAGGGCCTGCAGGGCCTTGATCGCCTCGCGGATGGAGTTGCGGCTGACGCCGATGTCCTCCATCAGGCTCAGCTCGGTGGGCATGGGTGCGCCCGGCGGGAGCTCCCGCTCGACGATCAGGTCGATGATGCGCTTGGTGATCTCTTCGCTGCGCTGCGGACGGGCCACTGCTGTCCTCCCCGGATGCGTCGTGAGAGGACATCCTACGTCATACGTCCAGAAAGCTTGACCGGCACGCGAACCCATCCTAGGCTCACGCCGGTCATAGGACGTCCCATGTCCTACCGTTCGAGGCCAGCCGGAGACACCGATGTCCCAGAGCCCGTCGCTCAGCCGCCGCCAGTTGCTGCGCTACACCACCTTCGCCGGGGCGGCCATGGCGTTCCCGACCGTGCTCGCCGCGTGCGGCGGGCCGGCGTCCACCAACAAGACCGGCAGCTCGGCGGGCTCCCTGACCGCCGTCATCGGCTACGGCAACAACCAGACGTGGGACCCGCTGCAGACCGCGTCCGCCTTCTCGATGGCCGCGATCCTGCACTGCTACGAGTCCCTCGTGGAGGGTGACCCGATCACCCGCGCGCCGTTCCCCGGCCTGGCGAAGGCGCTGCCCGCCGACGTCAGCGGAACGAGCCTGAAGTTCGAGCTGCGAGACGGCGCGAAGTGGCATGACGGCCAGCCCGTGACCGCCGACGACGTCGTCTTCACCTACGCCCGCGCGCTCGACGAGAAGGAGAACGTGCTGATCCACAGCTTCTTCTCGCACTGGCTGCAGGAGGTCCGCAAGACGGGCGACCGCGCGGTCGAGTTCGTCCTCAAGTTCCCGTTCCCGTACGCGCTGCAGCGGATCCAGTGCTGCAAGATCGTCCCGAAGCACGTCTACGAGGGCAAGTGGGACGACGCCAAGGGCGGCAAGGTCGTCGGCTCCGGCCCGTACAAGGTCGTCGAGCAGGCGCCGCTGTCCCACACCAGCTTCGAGAAGTTCGCCGACTACAACGGCCCGCGCCCGGCGGCCTACGACAAGATGCTCTGGAAGTCCATCGTGGACTCCGCCCCGCGCGTCGCCGCGATCTCCGGCGCCACGCCGGACGCGCAGATCGCCGAGAACATCCCGGCCGCCAACGCCGACCAGCTCCGCAAGGCCGGCCGCACGGTCGAGTTCGCCGACGGCGGCAACAACCTCTTCCTGCTCTTCAACACCGCGCACAAGCCGTTCGACAGCAACCTGGTCCGACAGGCCCTGCACTACGCCATCGACAAGCAGAAGATGATCGACATCGGGCTGAAGGGCGCCGGCTCGCCCGGCACGTCGTTCATCAACCCGAAGCTCCCGTCTTCGCAGCCGGCGTCGCAGGACTTCGTCTACAACCCCGACAAGGCCAAGCAGCTGCTGCAGCAGGCCGGCGCCACCGGGCTGAAGGTGACGCTGTCGACGACGAACACCTCGCTGGTCGCCGACTGCGTGAAGGTGATCAAGGAGGGCTGGGACGCGATCGGCGTCCAGACCACTTTGGACTCCCAGGACACCAAGGCGCTGTTCTCCAAGCTGGACGCGGGCGCCGACTTCCAGGTCGTCGCCACGACCAACAACCCGCTGCAGTTCGGCAACGACCCCGACCTGATGATCCGCTACTACTACGACGCCAAGTCCATCCTCACGAGCAAGTACGCCCGCTTCACTGGCTCCGACGCGCAGTCGCTGCTGGCCCTGCAGGACCAGGCCGCGGCCGAGACGGACGAGGGCAAGCGGACGACGCTGAACAAGCAGCTGCTGGACCGGATCTCCGAGCAGGCCGTCATCTACCCGGTCGTGTTCACCCAGCTCGGCACGGCCTGGGACCCGAAGGCGATCTCCGGCGTGCGCGCCCAGGGCTACCCGGGCATCTACCTGAACCAGGCCAAGCCGGTCTAGGAGGAGAACACCCGTGGCCGTCGTCGTGCGGATGCTGCTCAGCCGCATCCTCGCCCTGATCCCGCTGCTGCTCGGCGTGATCCTGTTCGTGTTCATCGTGATGCGGTTCGCGCCGGTCGACCCGGCGCTGGCCGCGTTCGACGGCGCGAACGCCACCGCCGAGCAGCTGCAGCAGTTCCGGCTCGAGAACGGGCTGCTGGACCCGCTGCCGCTGCAGTACGTCCACTTCGTCTGGCACCTGGTCCAGGGTGACTTCGGCACCAGCGTGATCACCAAGCAGCCGGTCGGCCAGACGATCTCGACGGCGCTGCCGCTGACCGTCCAGCTGACCCTGCTCGGCCTGGTCATCGCGCTGGTGACGGCGCTGGTGCTCGGCGTGACCTCGGCGCTGTTCCGCGACCGCTGGCCGGACAAGGTGATTCGCGTGGTCACCCTGGCCGGGGTCGCCGCGCCGGCGTTCTGGGTGGCGCTGCTGCTGGTCCAGTGGCTGGCGGTCGGCCAGGGGCTGTTCCCGACCAGCGGGTACGTCAGCCCGGCCGACTCCTTCGGCGGCTGGCTCAACTCGCTGACGCTGCCCGCGGTCTCCCTGGCGCTGCCGGTGGCCGCGCAGCTGACCCGGGTGATCCGGACGTCGATGGTCGAGGAGCTGGACAAGGACTACGTCCGCACCGCGCGCGGCGGCGGCCTGCCGCCGGTGGTCGTGGTCGGGCGCAACGTGCTGCGCAACGCGCTGGTCACGCCGCTGACCGTGCTCGGCCTGCGGGTCGGCTACCTGCTGGGCGGCGCCGTCGTCATCGAGACGATGTTCGCGCTGCCGGGGATGGGGCAGAACATGATCCAGGCCGTCACCGACGGCGACACCGCCAAGGTGCAGGGCTTCGTCATCACGATCGCGATCGGGTTCGTGCTGGTCAACCTGATCGTCGACGTCCTGTACCTGATCGCGAACCCGCGCCTGCGGAGCCACGCGTGAAGCGCCTGCGCGCGGCCTGGCCCGCGCTCGCGATCCTCGGCGTCCTGCTCTTGGTCGCCGTGCTCGGCACGCTGCTCGCGACGCACAACCCGGACGCGCTGAGCACCGACACCGGCGGCCCCAGCGGGGCGCACTGGTTCGGGACGGACACGTCGGGCCGGGACATCTTCTCCCGGCTCGTCGCCGGCACGCGCTGGTCGCTCGCCATCGGCCTGGGGGCGGTGGCGCTCGCGCTCGTGTCGGGGGCGGTGATCGGGGCGTTCGCCGCGACCTCGCACCGCCGGGTGGACGCCGTGGTCATGCGCGTGCTGGACGTCATCATGGCGTTCCCCGGCATCGCGCTGGCCGCGGTGCTCGTCGCCGTGTTCGGCCACGGCATCCTCGTGCTGATCCTGGCCATCGGGTTCCTCAACATGCCGCCGGTGGCCCGGGTGATCCGGGCGAACGTCCTGGCCCAGTACGGCGAGGACTACGTCGCGGCCGAACGCGTCATCGGGGCGCGGCGGTTCTTCGTGCTGACCCGGCACGTCGCGATCAACTGCGCCGCGCCGGTGCTGGTGTACTGCACGGTCACGGTGGCCGACGCGATCGTCTTCGAGGCGTCGCTGTCGTTCATCGGCGCCGGCATCCAGCCGCCGGACCCGTCGTGGGGCTCGGTCCTCGCCGACGGCAAGGACCTGGTGCTGACCGGCGGCTGGTGGGCGACGCTGTTCCCCGGTCTGCTGATCCTCGTCACGGTGCTCGCGCTGAACATCCTGTCCGAGCGGATCTCGGACGCCTGGGCCGCGCCGTCGGCCCGCGCCGTCAAGGCGGCCGAAGTCGCGAAGGCCGTCGAGAAGCGCGAAGACGCCGACACCGCGCCCGTCCTGCCGATCGCCGGCCTGCGGGAAGCGGGGGAGCGGCTGGCCCGCACCGCCCGGTCCCTGGACCACCGCGACACGGTCCTCGAGGTCGACCGGCTGCGGATCGCGTTCCCGGGCCGCCACGAGGGTGTCGACGTCGTGGACGGCGTGTCGTTCAGCGTCCGCGCGGGCGAAGTCCTCGGCCTGATCGGCGAGTCCGGCTGCGGCAAGACGCTCACGGCGTTGTCGATCCTCGGCCTCCAGCCGGCGACCGCGCGCGTGTCCGGGCAGATCCGGTTCGCTCAGCGCGACCTGCTCGCTTTGCGCCCCGGTGAACGGCGGAGGCACCTCGGCCACGACATCGCGATGATCTACCAAGACGCGCTGAGCTCCCTCAACCCGGCGATGACCATCCGCGCGCAGCTCAAGCAGTTCACCCGCCGCGGCGGCACCCGCACCCCGGCCGAGCTGCTCGAACTGGTCAACCTCGACCCGGAGCGGACGCTGCGCGCCTACCCGCACGAGCTGTCCGGCGGCCAACGCCAGCGCGTGCTGATCGCGATGGCGCTCTCGCGGGACCCGAAGCTGATCGTCGCCGACGAGCCGACCACGGCCCTGGACGTCACGGTGCAGGCCCAGATCATGGCGCTGCTGCTGCGACTGCAGGAGGAGCTCGGCTTCGCGCTCATCCTCGTCTCGCACGACCTCGCGCTCGTGTCGGAGATCGCCGACCGCGTCGTCGTCATGTACGGCGGGCAGGTCGCCGAGCTGGGCGCGACAGCCGAGGTCGTCGGCTCGCCGCGGCACCACTACACGCGCGGCCTGCTCAGCGCGGTGCTGTCGCTGGAGGAGAACGAAGCCCGGCTCACCCAGATCAAGGGCGTCGTCCCGGCCCCGGCGGAGTTCCCGGCGGGCTGCCGGTTCGCCGACCGCTGCCCGGCCGCCCGCGCCAAGTGCCACGACGAAACCCCGGTCCGCTTCGGCGAGCCGGTCGACCACCTCGTCGCCTGCCACTTCCCGGCGGTCGACATCGCCCGCGAGAAGGAGGCGACGGCGTGAGCCTGCTGGAGCTCGACGGCGTCCACGTCGTCCACAAGATCCGCGGCCGGGGCCTGTTCGGCCACGACAGCGTCTACGCCCTGACCGACGCCCACCTGGTCGTCGAGCCGGGGGAGACGATCGGCGTCGTCGGCGAGTCCGGGTGCGGCAAGTCCACCCTGGCCAAGGTGATCGTCGGCCTGCAGCCGCCGACGGCGGGCACGGTCCGGTTCCGCGGCAAGCCGCTCGACGAGGGCTTCGGGCGCGAGGTCGGCATGATCTTCCAGGACCCGTCGACCGCGCTGAACCGGCGGCTCGCCGTCGCCAAGATCATCCGCGACCCCCTCGACGTGCACCGCGTCGGGACGCCGGCCGAGCGCGACGACCGCGTTCGCGAGCTGATGTCACTGGTCGGCCTGCCCGCCAGCGCGGCCGACGCGGTGCCCGGGCAGCTCTCCGGCGGCCAGCGCCAGCGCGTCGCCATCGCGCGGGCCCTGGCCCTGCGACCGGCGCTGCTGGTCGCCGACGAACCGACGTCCGCCCTCGACGTCTCGGTCCGCGCCCAGATCCTCAACCTGCTGCTCGACCTGCGCGAACAGCTGGAACTGGCGATGGTCTTCGTCTCCCACGACATCCAGACCGTGTCGAAGATGAGCGACCGGATCGTCACGATGTACCTGGGCCGGATCGTCGAGGAAGCGCCGGTGCGGGCCGAGGCCCGCCACCCGTACACGCGGGCCCTGTTCTCGGCGACGCCCAGCCTGCTGAACCCGGTCGAGCCGATCGTGCTCACCGGCCCGGTGCCGTCGGCGACGAACCCGCCGAGCGGCTGCGCGTTCCGCACCCGCTGCCCGAAGGCCACCGACGAGTGCGCGGCCGAGCTGCCGCCGCTCGCCGCGGCCGAGGGCGGGCACACCTACCGCTGCATCCACCCAGAGATCCCGACCGGAGTGAGCACCTGATGCCGAAGTTCGCCGGAATCGTCCCGCCGCTGTGCACGCCGTTCAACGACGACTTCAGCGTGGACACCGACTCCCTGCGGCGCCACGTCGAGGTCCAGCTCGACGCCGGCGTGCACGGCGTGTTCGTCCTCGGCTCCTCCAGCGAGGTCGCCTTCCTGCCCGACGCCCAGCGCCGCGTCGTCGTCGAAACGACGGTCGACCAGGTCGCCGGCCGCGTCCCGGTGCTCGTCGGCTGTATCGACATGACGACATTGCGGGTCGCCGAGCACATCAAGACGGCCGAAGCCGCCGGGGCCGACGCCGTCGTCGTCACCGCGCCGTACTACACGCGCACGCACGTCGCCGAGGTCGACCGGCACTTCCGCCTGCTGCGCGAGCGGACGTCGCTGCCGATCGTCGCCTACGACATCCCGGTCGCGGTGCACACCAAGCTCGACGGCGGGATGGTCCTCGACCTGGCCGCCGACGGCGTCATCGCCGGGCTCAAGGACTCGAGTGGCGACGAAGCCGCGTTCCGCTCGGTGCTGCTCGGCAAGCGTGAGCGCGGCCTCGACACCTTCGCCGTGTTCACCGGGTCCGAGCTGGTCGTGGACGCGGCCCTGGCGATGGGGGCCGACGGCGCCGTCCCGGGCCTCGGCAACGTCGACCCGGTCGGGTACGTGCTCATCCACGACCACTTCAAGTCCGGCAACCTGGCCGCGGCCCGCCGCGAGCAGGAGCGCCTGCTGAAGCTGTTCTCGATCACCTCCGTCGCGCCGCCGAGCCGGATGGGCCGCGGCTCGGCCGGGCTCGGGGCCTTCAAGGCCGCGATGAAGATGCGCGGGTTCATCGACAACGCTGTCATGGCACCGCCGCAGCTTCCCCTGGACGACGAGGAACTCCTGCGGATCAAGGAGAAGCTCGCCGAAGCGGGTCTGCTCTAGTGCTCCACTACGGCGCCGACTACAACCCCGAGCACTGGCCCGAAGAGGTCCGCCGGGAAGACCTGAAGCTGATGGCCGAAGCGGGCGTCACGATGGTGACGGCGGGGATCTACTCGTGGGCCGGCGTCGAACCGCGGCCGGGGGAGTACGCCTTCGGCTGGTTCGACGACGTCCTGGACGACCTCGCGGGCGCGGGCGTCCGGGTGTGCCTGGCGACGATGACCGCGTCGCCGCCGGCGTGGCTGTCCCACGCCCACCCGGAGATCCTGCCGGTGCGCGCCGACGGCGTCCGGCTCTCACCCGGTGCGCGGCAGCAGTTCTGCCCGTCGAGCCCGGTCTACCGCGCGCATGCCGCCCGGCTCGTCGACCAGCTGGCCACGCGCTACGCCGGGCACCCCGCCCTGGCGATGTGGCACGTCGGCAACGAGTTCGGCTGCCACATCCGCGCCTGCTACTGCGACGAGTCCGCGTCGGACTTCCGTCGCTGGCTGCGGGAGCGCTACGGCTCGATCGAGGCGCTCAACACCGCGTGGACGACGACCTTCTGGGCCCAGCACTACTCCGAGTGGGACGAGATCCTGCCGCCGCGCGTCGCGCCGACGTTCCCCAACCCCGCGCAGCAGCTCGACTTCCACCGGTTCTCCTCCGACGCCGCGCTCGGCTGCTTCCTGACCGAACAGGCGGTGCTGCGGCGGCTCACCCCCGACACACCGATCACGACCAACTTCGTCGGCCTGGTGCAGAAAGCCCTCGACTGGCACACGTGGACGCCACACGAGGACGTCGTCAGCCTCGACTCCTACCCCGACCCGTACGACCCGCGCGCCCACATCGAAGCCGCGTTCGCCTACGACCTCGTGCGGTCCACGAAGGACCGGCCGTGGATGCTGCTCGAACAGGCCCCCAGCGCGGTGAACTGGCGTCCCCGCAACAGCCCCAAGCCGCCCGGTGCGATGCGGCTCGGCAGCTGGCAGGCCATCGCCCAGGGCGCCGACGCCGTGCTGTTCTTCCAGTGGCGCCAGACCAGTGGCGGCGCCGAGAAGTTCCACTCGGCGATGGTCCCGCACGGTGGCCGCGAGACCCGGACGTTCCGCGAGACTTCTTTACTGGGGAAGGAACTGGCTCGGGTGCCCGAACTGGCCGGGACGCGCGTGCGGGCCGACGTCGCTCTCCTGCACGACTGGCCGAGCTGGTGGGGCCTCGAACTCGACTCGCACCCGGCGTCGCTGGACCAGCTCGAGACACACCTCGCGCACTACGCGCCGTTGTTCGACGCGAACATCACCTGCGACGTCGTCTCTCCGTCGCGTGACCTGTCGGGCTACCGGCTCGTCGTCATCCCGAACCTGTACCTGCTGGAACAGGCGTCCGCGGACAACCTGCGCGCGTACGTCGCCGGCGGCGGGCACCTCGTGGTGTCGTACTTCTCCGGCATCGTCGACGGCTGTGACCGCGCGTACCTCGGCGGGCACCCGGCACCGCTGCGGGACATCCTCGGCCTGCGGGTCGACGAGTTCTGGCCCTTGGACGGTCCGATCCCGCTCGAGTTCGCCGACGGGACAACGGATTCCGGTGCGATCTGGTCCGAATGGATCGAGCTCGAAGGCGCCGAAGTGGTCGCGTCCTTCGCCTCCGGCGACCTGGCCGGGCGGCCCGCAATCACCCGCCACGCGTTCGGCGACGGCGTCGCCTGGTACGTGGGGACCCGGCCCGACCTGGCTTCGCTGCTGGGCCGCGTCACCGCCGAAGCCGGGGTGACGCCGGTGCTGAGTGCGCCGCCGGGCGTCCAGGCGGTTGTCCGGCACGGCGAGGAAAGCGCTTACCTGATCCTGCTCAACCACGGCACCGAGCCGGTCACCGTCGACCTGCCGCACGCCGCGCCGGACCTGCTGACCGACCCGTCGCGGCCGGTGCGCGAGGTCCGGCTCGCCCCGCGAGGTGTCGCCGTCCTGAAGGGATGAGAATGAGAACACTGGGGAGATGGGCCGCCTTGGTGGCCCTGGTGGCGAGCACGCTGCTCGCCGTCAGCCCGGCGCAGGCCGCGCCGCAGTTCGACCAGCAGGTCCTGTTCAAAGCCTCGCAAGACCCCGGGTACAGCTGCTTCCGGATCCCGGCGATCGTGAAGTCCACGCACGGCACGCTGCTGGCGTTCGCCGAGGGCCGCATCGACAACTGCGGTGACACCGGCGACATCGACCTCGTGCTCAAGCGCTCCACCGACGGCGGGAAGACGTGGTCGCCGCTGCAGGTGGTCAACCCCGGCGGCGGGGACACCCACGGCAACCCGGTCCCCATCGTGGACGGCCGCACCGGCCGGATCGTGCTGATCACGACGTACAACAAGGGCCGCACCGACGACAAGGCGTGCGACGTCCCGTGCCCGCGCACGCCGCATTCGCAGTACAGCGACGACGACGGCCTGACCTGGTCGACCCCGGTCGACATCAGCGCGCAGGCCAAGCTCCCGAACTGGGATTCGTGGTACGCGTCGGGGCCGGTCCACGGGATCCAGCTGACCCGCGGCCGGCACGCGGGACGTCTGGTGTTCGGCTTCAACGCGGAAACCAGCGACGGCAAGAACTCGATCGAGAACCACGCGGGCCTGGTCTACAGCGACGACGGCGGGCGCAGCTGGCACGTCGGCGCGGTGAACAGCTATCCGCACCCGGTGGGCGGCACGTACACGCAGAAGCCGTCCGAGGTCACGGTCGTCGAGCTGCCCGACGGGTCGATCTACGCCGGCGGCCGCGAGCAGGGCGGCACCGACATCGGCAACCGCGACTACGCCCTCAGCCGCGACGGCGGCGAGACGTTCTCCAGGTCCTTCACCACCATCCCCGACCTGGTGACGCCGATGGTGCAGGGAGCGGTGCTGCGCCTCGGCGACCGGCTGCTGTTCTCGTCGCCGTCGGACACCGACCGGCGGCGGTGGATGATGATCCGCTCGTCCTACGACGGCGGCCGGACGTGGGAGAACGCCGAGCAGGGCACGCAGATCACGACCGACTGGTCCGGCTACTCGGACCTGGTGGGGATCGGCGGCTCGCGGATCGGGCTGCTGTACGAGGGCGGCGCCGTCGACGCGCGTGACGAGATCCGTTTCGCGCGCTTCGACGAGTCGTACCTGGGCCGGCACAACTCGGCGGGACCGTCCACACCGGACGTTTCAGGACACGCGGACGCCCGGGTCCTCGGCGGCGCTTCACTCGCCGACGGCCGTTTCGGGAGCGCGGTGGCGTTGGACGGCGTCGACGACTACGTCCGGGTCCCGTACGACCCGGCGCAACCGCCCGGCGATGGCGACCTGACCTGGACCGGCTGGTTCCGGTATGGCGCCACGAAGGGCAACCAGGTGCTGTTCTGGCTGGGCGGGATGGGCACGACCGCGCCGCAGCTGTGGTTGCGCGGCGAGCCGGCCAACCACCGGCTGCTCGCGATGATGACGACGTCGGCCGGAAGTGCGTCGATTTCGTCGGCCCAGGCCTATGACGACCAGGCCTGGCACCACGTGGCTCTCGAGCGCACCGGCGGGAAGCTGCTGCTGTGGGTGGACGGCGTCCAGGTCGCATCGGGCGCGGCGGCCGCGGGGTCGGTCAGTCAGACGGTGTCGTTCCAGCTGCAGCTGGGGCAGCGGCTGGACAACCAGTTCCGCTGGAACGGCTCGTTCGACGAGGTCCGCTTCTACCGCCGGGCGCTGTCGGTGGCGGAGCTCGACGCGATCCGGGTGCGGAACGCGCCGGTTCCCGCGGGGCAGGTCCTGCGGCTGCCCTTCGACCGGATCCGCGGCTGAGGGGGCGTTGGCCGACGCTGCCTAGACCGTCCGGCAGGTGAGCTCCGGGCGGTCGGCGGCGTTGCCGGTGCCGGTCACGGCGTTGAAGCCGAACGTCGTCGAGCCGCCCGCGTCGAGCTTGGCGTTCCAGTCGGCGCTGTCCACCGTCACCGTCGTGCCCTCGACCGTGAACGTCCCGTTCCACAGGCCCGCGATGTGGTGCCCGTCGGGGAGGGACCAGCGGACGCTCCAGCCGCGCAGCCCGGTGTCGTGGTCGTTGCGGACCGTCACCTGGACCTGGTAGCCGCCCGGCCACGAGTTCGTCACGTCGTAGCGGGCGGCGCAGCCCAGGTCGGCGGGGGTGCCGGACGTCGTCGGCGGCGCGCTGGTGGTGGCGGGAGCCGACGACACGGGCGCGGCGACCGGGGTGCTGCCGTCCGGGACGAGCGCCGTCCCGATCACCACGCCGAGCGCCAGCAGCACGGCGCCGCCCGCGGACGCCAGCACCACCCGGCGGCGCGGCCGGTGGACGCGCAGCATGCGGGTTTCGGTGCGGGGCCGGGGCCGGGGGCGCGGCGGCGGCAGCGGACGGCCGCCGGTGACGGCCTCGAACAGCTCCTGCACCTCGGCCATGGCCGGCCGCTGGTCCGGGTCGCGGTGCAGGAGCCGCCCGAGCACCTCGGCCAGCGGGCCGTCGTGCTTCGGCGGGATGACCTCGTCGCGCGCGATCCGCTTCAGCAGGACGATCGTGTTGTCCTCGGTGCCGAACGGCGGTGTGCCCTCCAGCGCGCGGTAGAGCGTCGCGCCGAGGGAGAAGACGTCCGAGGGGAACCCGGCTTCGGCACCTCCGGCGACCTCGGGCGCCAGGTAGGCGGGCGTGCCGGCGATGAACCCGCCGCCCGTCACGGTCCCTTCGCCGGTGGCGCGGGAGATGCCGAAGTCGGCGATCTTCGTGACGCCGTCGGGTGTGGTGAGGACGTTGCCGGGCGTGACGTCCCGGTGGACGATGCCTTCGGCGTGCGCGGCGGCGAGCGCCGAAGCGACCTGCTCGCCGATCCGCGCGACCTGGTCGGCCGGCAGGGTTTCGCGCTCCAGCAGGACGTCGGCCAGGCTCTGCGACGGCAGGTACTCCATGACCAGGTACGGGGCTCCGTCGTGCTCGACGACGTCGTGCACGGTGATGGCGTGCGGATGCCGCAGCCGGGCGGTGAGCCGGGCCTCCCGCAGCGCCCGCGCGCCGCCCTGGCCGCCGCCGGAGGGGTCGTAGCCCAGCTGCTTGACGGCGACGACGCGGTCGAGCCGGTCGTCGCGGGCACGCCAGACGACGCCCATCGCGCCCTGGCCGATCCGGTCGACCAGCCGGTAGCGCCCGGCGATCAGCTCTCCTGCGTCGGTCACGACGACCTCCCGGCCTTCCCCGGAACACACGGATGCGGGGGACGTTCGGTTCGAGCTTAACGACCCCCGCCCGTGCGTGCCGACGAGCGCCTCACCCCGCGAGCGCGTGCAGCTGGTCCCACGTCGGGACGTACGGCGTGAAGCGCAGCGTCATCCCCGCCTCCGCCGGCAGCTTGTCCGCCTTCCGCGCGTTGCAGCTGCGGGACGCGCCGCCGCACGCCGCGACCGTGTTCAGCCACGACGTCCGCGGGCCACCGCGGCTCAGCGGCGTCACGTGGTCGATCGTCGTGGCGCGGCGGCCGCAGTACGCGCAGCGGTGGCCGTCACGGGTGAGCACCCCGCGGCGTGACCAGCGGGGCGGCTGCGTATATCGCCACTTCATGACGACGTACCTCAGCAACCGCACGATCTTCGGGCGCGGGAACAGCCCGTACGCGAGACCGTCTTCGGCCTCGTGGATCTCGGCGACGTGCCGGACCAGCATGCGGATCGCGTGCGGCACCGAGACCGTCTGCAGCGGCTCATAACCGGCGTTCAGGACGAGCACCTTCACAACACACCTTCTTTCCTCTCGGCGGAAATCGTCGCCGAGAGGAAAGTGGTGCGTCAATCGTGTTTCACCGCAGCGGATGCGTGCGGAAGAACCGCCAGATGACCGGCGTCGCGTCGATCACCGTCGGCGTGGCCGAGTCGTTGTTCGGCCGGGTGCTGGGCCAGACGTGCCCGGCACCTTCGACGCGGTAGTGCTCGAGCGTGCTCCGCCGGTCGCAGCCGAGCCACTTCTGCGCGACGACCCCGCGCACCGGCGTCCACGACACCGGCTTCGGGAAGCAACCGTCCCTTGTGGACCATCCGGCCAGCCAGTCCGGGATCGACGGCAGGCCCTTCGCCGGGTTGCCGGTGTAGGGGATGGTCGTGTCGGCGGTGCCGTGGAAGTCGAGGATCGGCGCGGGCCGGCTCGGCCGGCAGGCGCCGCCCTGCGGGTAGAACGCGCCCGACACCGGGGCGAACGCCGCGATCCGGCCGGGCAGCCGGCAGGCCAGCAGGCCGACGAACCCGCCGCCGTTGGACTTGCCCGCCGCGAAGATCCGGTCGTTGTCGACGCACAGCTCGCGCTGCAGCGAGTTCAGCAGGTCGCTGGTGAACAGGACGTCGTCGGCGGCGGCCGAGTAGGGCGCGCCGGTCCAGGCCGACTCGCCGTCGGTGCCGATCAGGCCCTGCGGGTAGACCGAGATCGCGTCGAGCGCCGAGAAGCCGGACAGCTCCTCCTGGTACTCCGACGTGCGCTTGTGCCCGTGGAACGACAGGACCAGCGGGTACGCCCGGCGCGGGTCGTAGTGCGCCGGCAGGTGGACGGTGTACTCGCGGTCGAGCCCGCCGGAGCCGACGTGCCGGGTGGTGGTTACCCCGGACGGAACCGGCGCGGCGCGGCCGCAGCCGGTGGTGCGGACGGGGTGGTCGACGACGGTCGACGCGGCGGCGGGAGCGGCGAAAGCGGTGGTCAGGGCGCAGGCCGCGGCGAAAACGGCCGCCAACCGGGGCAGGGGTCCGGGCACTCGATCCTCCTTGATCGACAGCGGGGCGTGGCCAGCATCACCCCGGGAGCCGGGGCCCACCTACATTGCGTTCATAAAGTGCGCGACCGGGTGAGCACCGGGAATGTCGGACCGCCTCGGTAGGATCGGGCCGCTCGGCACCCCGCACCGGAAAGGACCGGAAGTGACCACCCCGATCGAGACGCTCGAGTTCCAGTCGGAAGCGCGTCAGCTGCTCCAGCTGATGATCCATTCGATCTATTCGAACAAGGACACGTTCCTGCGGGAGCTCGTGTCCAACGCCTCCGACGCCCTCGACAAGCTGCGGCTGGAGTCGTACCGCGACAAGGACCTCGGCGCGGACACCGAAGACCTGCACATCGCGCTCGAGACGAACCCGGCCGAGCGGACCCTGACGGTGCGCGACAACGGCATCGGCATGACGCGCGACGAGGTCGTCGCCCTCATCGGCACGATCGCCAAGTCCGGCACCGCCGACTTCCTGAGCAAGCTGAAGGAGGCCAAGGACGCCGCCGCGTCGCAGGACCTCATCGGCCAGTTCGGTGTCGGGTTCTACGCGAGCTTCATGGTCGCGGACAAGGTCACGCTGGTGACCCGCAAGGCCGGCACCACCGAGGGCGTCCGCTGGGAGTCGTCCGGCGAAGGCACGTACACGATCGAGCCGGTCGAGGACGCGCCGCAGGGCACCGCGGTCACGCTGCACCTCAAGCCCGAGGACGCCGAGGACCACCTCTACGACTACACGTCCCCGGCGAAGGTCCGGGAGATCGTGAAGAAGTACTCCGACTTCATCACCTGGCCGATCCGGATGGCCACCGAGGCCACCGACGCCACCGAGGGCGAAGAGCCGAAGGTCGAGACCGTCAACTCGATGAAGGCGCTGTGGGCGCGCTCGTCGAGCGAGGTCACCGAGGCCGAGTACCACGAGTTCTACAAGCACGTCAGCCACGACTGGCAGGACCCGCTCGAGACGATCCGGCTGCAGGCCGAGGGGACGTTCGAGTACCAGGCGCTGCTGTTCCTGCCGTCGCACGCGCCGATGGACCTGTTCCTGCGGGAGCGCAAGCGCGGCGTCCAGCTGTACGTGAAGCGCGTCTTCATCATGGACGACTGCGAGTCGCTCGTCCCCGAGTACCTGCGGTTCGTCAAGGGCGTCGTCGACGCGCAGGACCTCTCGCTGAACGTCTCGCGGGAGATCCTGCAGCAGGACCGGCAGATCCAGCTGATCCGCCGTCGCCTGGTCAAGAAGGTCCTCTCCACGGTCAAGACGATGATGACCGCCGACGCCGAGAAGTACGCGACGTTCTGGCGGGAGTTCGGGCGGGCGGTCAAGGAGGGTCTGCTCGACGACTTCGAGAACCGCGAGGCCATCCTCGAGATCTCGTCGTTCGCTTCGACGCACGACGCGGAGAAGCCGACTTCGCTGCGCGAGTACGTCGAGCGGATGAAGGACGGCCAGGAGCACATCTACTTCATGACCGGCGAGTCGCGTTCGTCGATCGAGAACTCGCCGCACATGGAGGCGTTCCGCGCCAAGGACTACGAAGTGCTGGTGCTGACCGACCCGATCGACGAGATGTGGGTCGACGCGGTGCCCGGCTTCGACGGCAAGCAGTTCCAGTCGATCGCCAAGGGCCAGGTCGACCTCGAGTCGGACGAGGACAAGAAGGCCACCGAGGTCGCGCGCGAGCAGCAGAGCAAGGACTTCGAGGGCCTGCTGTCGTGGATGGGCACGGCGCTGGGCGAGGACGTCAAGGAGGTCCGGCTCTCGTCGCGGCTGACGACGTCGCCGGCGTGCATCGTCGGGGACACGCACGACCTGTCGCCGACGCTGGAGAAGATGTACCGCGCGATGGGGCAGGAGCTGCCGCCGATCAAGCGGATCCTGGAGCTGAACCCCGAGCACGGCCTGGTGACGGGCCTGCGCGAGGCGCACACGGCCCGTCCGGACGACTCCGGCCTGGCCGAGACGGCGGAGCTGCTGTACGGGATGGCGCTGCTCGCCGAGGGCGGCGAGCTGGGCGACCCGGCCCGGTTCATCAAGCTCCTGGCCAGCCGCCTGGAGAAGACGCTCTGAGAGGTCGTGAGTGAGAAACAGTGTTCTAACCCTGTTTCTCACTCACGACCCGGTCAGGGGGCCGCGTTCATCAGGTCGAGGGCGGTCTGCTGGCGAGCCGCGTCGGCTTGATCGAACGGGCCGGCCCACAGCAGGCCGTACGCGTCCGCGCTGTTCCGGTCGTTCGCGTACGCCGAGTTCGCCTGGCGCTGCAGGTAGGCCGTGTACGGGTGGTCGGACAGCACCTTGTTCAGGGCCGCCAGATCCCGGGCGTACACGCCCTTGAACGTCGGCCCGTCCGCGCCGCCGCCACCCGCCGACTCGCCCGGGTCGCGGAGGATGCCGCTGGGGTTCAGCGAGCCGTTCGTCGTGGACGCGTTCGCCATCGCGCGAGCCTTCGTCAGCAGGCTCGCGTCCCCGGTCGCGCGGTTCAGCTCGGTCAGCGCCGCCAGCGGCACGCCCTGGTTGTACGACCAGACCGCCTGGCCGTTGTTGGCGCACGACGTGGTCAGCCCGTCGTTGACCAGGTTCGAGCCGTTGATCATGCCGCTGCCGGCGAACCAGGTCCAGCCCGCGCGAGCGCGCGCCAGGTACGTCGTGTCGCCGGCGATGCGGTTGTGCAGCGCCGCGTTGAGCTGGATGTACAGCGAGTTCGGGATCGCGTTCTTGTAGGTGCGGCTGGTGCTCCACCAGACTCCGCCGCCGCAGACGCCGTCCCAGTAGGCGAACATGTGGTCCGCGTCGGCGCGCGCGGTGTTCAAGTACTTGCTGTCGCCCGTCAGGTCGTACGCGTCCACCCACGCCAGGCCCCACCAGCCCGTGTCGTCGATGTAGTCGTTGCGGAACTGGCCGCCCTGGGCGCCGAGGTTCTTCGTGTACGTCGTGTCGATCGCGTAGCGGTAGCTGTCCATGCCGCTGATGCGGGCGTTGTCGATGACCGCGGTCAGCGCGTTGGCCGAGTTCCACCAGCCGGTCGTGTCGAAGAGGCCGGTGCCCTGGTTGTAGCGCTCCATCAGCGCCGTCGCGGCCGCGGTGCGCCGGTCCCAGGCGTTCCACGTCGGGCGGGCCCACCCGGTGCAGGCGATGCTTCCGGAACCCGCGGGCTGCCCGCAGGCGCGCAGCAGGCCGACGCCGCGGTTGTTCCAGTCGTCGGCGTTGTACATCAGGGTCCGCCAGCCGGTCGACCCGGACGGCGTCGCCGTGTCGCCCAGCTTGCTGCCCGACGCCCACGTGCGCCCGGCGTCGAACGAGCGGTCCAGCCAGACGTGGTCGCCGGCCGCACCGCCGGTGATCGCGGCCCAGCCCATGTCGTCGCCGTCGTCGAGGTGCAGGGACAGCCGGCGGCCGCTGATGGACGCCGACGCGCCTTCGCGATCGCCGGGGGAGAGGGCGGGATCCCTGGCGTCGCAGTACTTGTCACAGATCGTCGCCAGCGGTGCCGCGGCGGCGGGCGAGGGAGCCGGGGTGGGGGTGGCCGCGAGGACCACGGACAGCAGGGGGAGGAGGAGGTTCATCGGTCACCTTCCGCGCCGAAGGGCGATGTCTCCATTCTCGGGAGCTAATAATATTGGTCCAGTCCTCACCGAGACAGGTTTCGGACAGGAATTCACGCACTCCGCGCTCTCTCGTCGGGCCTGAGCGGGCTTACCCTGGCGACCGACGCGGAGGGAGCGGGGATGGCCGGTCAGCGGGTCTTCGCCGATCGCGAGCACGGCGGCCGCCGGCTGGCCGACGAGCTGGCGCGCCGCACCTGGACCGGTCCGCTCGTGCTCGGCCTCGCCCGCGGCGGCGTGCCGGTGGCCGCCGTCGTCGCGCGGCGGCTCGGCGCCGAACTGGACGTCGCGGTGGCGCGCAAGATCGGCGCGCCCGGCCGGCGCGAGTTCGGCGTCGGCGCGGTGACCCCGGACGGCCCCGCGATCTACGACGAGACGATCCTGCGCGGGCTCGAGCTCACCGCCGCCCGGATGGCCCGGGCGGAGCGCCGGGAACGCGCGGAGGCACGCCGCCGGCTCGGGCGCTACCGGGACGGCCGGCCCGCCATCGGCGTCACCGGTCGTGACGTCATCCTCGTCGACGACGGGCTCGCGACCGGCGTCACCGCGACGGCGGCCCTGCGCGACGTGCGGGCCGGGCACCCGCGGACCGTCGTGTTCGCGGCGCCGGTCGGTGCGCCGGACGCGGTCGCGGGGTTGCGGCACGAAGCCGACGACGTCGTCTGCGTGACCGAACCGCCGGACTTTCGCGCGGTCGGCCAGTGGTACGCGGATTTCCGTCAGACGAGTGACGAAGATGTCCTTGACCTGCTGCTCCACCTGGGGGAACAGCGGGGTTGACGGGCTGGGCGGCGGGGTACCACCCGGCGGGGGTTCCGACCGGATGGGCAGGCGCGCGATGATCGAACGGGACGGGCTCGGCGCGGCGGCGCGCGGGCTGAGGCAGTACCTGCTGGCCGTCGCGGCCGAGCTGGACGCGCCCGCCTGGTTCTGCGAGGTGGACGCGCCCGCCACGGCGTACCTCGCGCTGGAGCAGCGGCTGGCGCGGTTCCCGGAGCACGAGACGGCGCTGCTGTGGGACGAGCGCGACGGCTGGGCGGCGGCGGTGGAGTCGGCGACGGGCGAGGACGTGGTGGTGCTCGCGTACCTCGGCGAAGACGTGTTGCCGTCCCCGAAGACGGTGGTGGCGTTCGTGCGAGGTCTCTACGGCGACAGCTACCCGGGCCAGCCGGACCCACCGGACTTCCGGAGACCCGGGGCCCAGGACGGCTTCGACGAACGCCTCGCGACGTACGCGAGCGACGACGTCTGCCTGCCCGAGGGCCAAGCCTGAGTCAGCGGGGCCGGAGAACCTTCGCGCCCAGCAGTACCAGCCGCTCCACCTACGCGCGCTCGTCGCGGGACCCCGGGGCGAGGTCGAGGTGCAGCCGGTTCTTCACCGTGCTCACGCCCCCGTCACCACCCGGTTGATCGCCGCGGCGACCAGGTCCGGTTCGGCGACCGTGACCGTCAGGCCCGGGTGGCGGATCAGGCCCCACGGGTCGATGCCCGGCACGGGTTCGTGAAACCGCACGCACACGCCGCCGGCGGTCGTCGTGCCGAAGGTCAGGCCGCGGTCGGCGAGCGACAGCCGCACGCCGAGACCGCGAAGCGGGCTGTACGGACCGCCGGCCTCGGCGCCCGCGACGTTGCTCAGCGGGGTCGAAACGAGCCACGGCCCGAGCCGGACGCGCAAGCCGCCGGCGTCGAGCTCCAGCCCGCTACGGGGACCCAGCGCGCGGCGCAGCCACGGGAACCGGACCGCGAACCCGGCGTGCAGGCGGTGCTGGACGACGACCGCCGTCTCGCCGTTCGTCATGCGCCGCCGCCGACCGGGCGCAGCCAGGCCGCACCGGTCCGAGAGCGGGTCTCGGCGGACGTCATGGGACCTCCTCGGGCAAGGGGGAGGGGCCGGACGGCGGGGCTGGGAGATCCGTCGTCCGGCCCGCGGCCGGGACCCGCGCCGGTCCCTGCAGCCGGAACGCGAGCCCCTGGTCTCGGGGAAACTCTCTTCGGCGGCTACCACGTCCTCGACGGACTAAACACGGGATCCGAAGTGGACGGGAGAACCCGGCGTGTCGACCGCGGGGCGCGCGGGTAACCGGACAGGGACACGAAGCGAGGTGGGGATGACCGGACGGCGTGCCCGCGTCCGCGCGCTCCGGCTGAAGGCGGGCGACGACGTGAAGCGCGGCCTCGCCGCCGCGTTCGCCCCGGCGGAAACCGAGCAGCACGACCGGACTCCCGTGACGTGGATCGCCCGCGCGCTGCGGGTGCCGGGCCGGGAACGCCGGATCGTCGTCCAGGCGGCCAAGGCCACGCTGGCCGCGACCGGGGCGTGGCTGCTGGCGACGCTGGTGCTCGAGCTGCCGCAGCCGTTTCTCGCGCCCTACGCGGCCATCTTCCTGGTCGAGGCGACGGTGTACCGGTCGCTGCGCGGGTGGCTCCAGCAGGTCGGGTCGGTGGCGACCGGCGTGCTCCTCGCGGCCGTGGCCGGTCGGCTGATCCCGTCGCAGGCGGTCGCGCTGGCCGTCGTCGTCTTCGTGGGGCTGCTCGCGGGGAACTGGCGGCGCTTCGGCACGTCGGGGGTCTGGGTCGGCGTCACCGGCATGCTGCTCGTCTCCTACGGCACGGCGCGGGACTCGGTGCTGATGGGCGACCGGCTCCTGGAGACGGCGCTGGGCGCGGCGATCGGCGTCGCGGTGAACACCCTGATCTTCCCGCCGCTCTACGGCGAACGCCTGGCCACCGCGGCCGACCGGCTCGGGACGGCACTCGCGGACCTGCTCGAGTCGCTGTCCGACCTGGTCCGCCGGGACGAGCCGGGGAACCTCGAAGAACTTCTGTCGCAGGCCCAGGACGCGCGGAGCCAGGTGCTGGCGGCCGAGGAGGCGGCCGGCCTCACGCGGGAAGGGCGGCGGCTCAACCTGCGCCGCGGCCGCCCGAAGGCCGGTGCGCGCCACGAGCGTCCACTGCGGACACTGATCGCGTTGTGGCCTTCGGTGGCGCAGCTGATCGCCGCGGTCCGCACCACGGCGGTCCGGCGTGAACAGCACCCGTTCGAATACCCCTGGCGGGACGCTCGGGATGCGCTCGCGGACCTGGTGCACCTGCTGGCCGGCGCGGTCCAGGCGGTGGCGGTGGCCGGCGAGCCGGTCGACCTGGAGGAGTGCCGCGCGCTGCTGGAGAAGCTGGAGCTGCGGCTGGTGACGGCGGAGGGCGACGGGGTCCCGGCCCGCCTCGGCCTGGGCACGATGACGCTCCCCGCGCGGCTGCTGGTGGAGAAGCTGGAGGACCGCTGACCGGCTCAGCGGACGGCGACGGCTTCCGCCCCGGCGCGGTGCCGGCGGCAGGCCGTGCAGACCGGCGTCGCGTTCGGCGAAGGGGTCGAGCAGCGGTACGCGGCCACCCGGCTCCGGTCCCCGCAAGCCCGGCGCGCCTGGTCATCGTGCCTCCGCGCGCCGGGTGCGGGGCCGGGCAGTACGCTCGGGCGCCGGATCGGGGGGTACCCGGTTCGTGGCGGTCGCGTCGACGAAGGGACGGCTTTTCATGCGCTTCACCCCGCGGGGTACCCGGTTCTTCGACCTGCTCACCGACGCCGCGAGAAACCTGGTGACCGCCACCGCGGTGCTGCACGACCTCGTCGCCGCCCAACCGGCCGATCGCGAGCCCCTCGCCAAGCGCCTGCACGAGGTCGAGCACCAGGGCGACGAGCTGATGCACACGATCATGGTGGAGCTGAACAGCTCGTTCGTGACGCCGTTCGACCGCGAGGACATCCAGGCGCTGGCCGGGAAGATCGACGACGCGCTCGACTTCATGGACACCGCCGCGGACCTGGCCGTGCTGTACCGCATCGAGGCGTTCCCGCCGGGTACCGACCTGCTGGTGCGGGTGCTGTCGCGGTGCGCCGAGCTGACCGCGGCGTCGATGCCCGGCCTGGCCAAGGTGGGCGACCTCGAGCCGTACTGGATCGAGATCAACGAGCTGGAGAACGAGGCCGACCGGATCTACCGGCGGATCCTGGCGCACCTGTTCGAGCCCGGTGGCGACGCCCTCGAGGTGCTGAAGACCAAGGAGGTCGTCGAGCAGTTCGAGCTGGCGGCCGACGCGTTCGAGCACGTCGCCGACGTGGTGCAGACCATTGCCGTCAAGGAGTCGTGAGTGACGGGCACCGCCGCCCTGGTCGTCGTCATCGTCCTGACGCTCTTCTTCGACTACACCAACGGTTTCCACGACGCGGCGAACGCGATCGCGAGCGCGGTGTCGACGCGGGCGCTGACCCTGCGCGCGGCGCTGCTGCTGGCGGCGGTGATGAACCTGGCGGGCGCGCTGCTGTCCACCGGTATCGCCGCGACGGTGGCCAAGGGCATCATCGACGTCCCGGCCGGCCCGGACGCGCTCACCGTCGTCTTCGCCGCGCTCGCCGGGGCGATCACCTGGAACTTGACGACCTGGTACTTCGGGCTCCCGTCGTCGTCCTCGCACTCGCTGATCGGCGGGATGGTCGGCGCCGCGCTGGCCGCCGCGAGCACCGTGCACTGGGCCGGGATCGGCGAGAAGGTGCTGATCCCGATGGTGGCGTCGCCGCTGCTCGGGCTGGGGCTCGGCTACTTCGCGATGGTCGCGGCGCTGTGGCTGCTGCGCCGCGCCAACCCGCACCGCAGCGGCCGGGTGTTCCGCCGGTTCCAGATCCTCTCGGCGTCGGCCCTCGCCCTCGGCCACGGTCTCCAGGACGCGCAGAAGGGCATGGGCGTGATCGTCCTGGCGCTGGTGGCGGCGGGTGAGCAGAAGACGTTCGACGTGCCGCTGTGGGCCACGCTGCTGTGCGCCGGGGCCCTGTCGCTGGGCACCTACTCGGGCGGGCTCCGGATCATGCGGACCCTGGGACGCCGGGTGTTCCCCCTGGACCCGCCGCACGGGTTCGTCGCGGAGTCGGTGGCGTCGTCGGTGCTGTACGTGACGGCGTTCGCGGTGAAGGCCCCGATTTCGACGACGCACGTGATCACGGCGGCGATCATGGGCGTCGGCGCGACGCGTCGGCTGTCGGCGGTGCGGTGGGGGATCGCCCGCGACATCGTCCTGGGCTGGGTCCTGACGTTCCCGGCCGCGGCGGCCGTGGCGGCGGCGGTGTACCTGGTGGCCGACGCGCTGACCTGAGGGGCGTTTGCCTGACCCGCGTGCGGGAAACCGGGTTCGAGACCCGCACGCGGACAGAGGGAGAGCCATGAAGGCAGTGACCTGGCACGGTAAGCGCGACGTCCGCGTCGAGGACGTACCGGACCCCAAGATCGAGGAGTCCACCGACGCCGTCATCCGCGTCACCTCGACCGGGATCTGCGGCTCCGACCTGCACCTGTACGAAGTCCTCGGCGCGTTCATGACCGAAGGCGACATCCTCGGCCACGAGCCGATGGGGATCGTCGAAGAGGTCGGGGACGCCGTCACCGGGATCAAGCCCGGTGACCGCGTCGTGATCCCCTTCAACATTTCCTGCGGCCACTGCTGGATGTGCGAGCGCGGCCTGCAGTCCCAGTGCGAGACGACCCAGGTCAAGGAGCAGGGCAAGGGCGCCGCGCTGCTGGGCTACACCAAGCTCTACGGCCAGGTTCCCGGCGGCCAGGCCGAATACCTGCGCGTCCCGCAGGCGCAGTACGGCCCGATCAAGGTCTCGGACGGCCCGCCGGACGAGCGGTTCGTGTACCTCTCCGACGTCGTGCCCACCGCGTGGCAGGCTGTCGAGTACGCGAACGTCCCGGCGGACGGCACGGTTGTCGTCTTCGGGCTCGGGCCGATCGGGCAGATGGCCTGCCGCATCGCGCGGCACCGCGGCGCCGCGCAGGTGATCGGCGTCGACCTCGTGCCCGAGCGGCTCGCCCGGGCCCGCGAGCACGGCGCCATCGCCATCGACACCCGTGACCACAAGGACATCGGCGACGGCATCCGCCAGCTCACGAACGGCCGCGGCGCGGACTCGGTCATCGACGCCGTCGGCATGGAGGCCCACGGCGCCCCGATCGGCAAGCTCGCGCACAACTTCGTCAACCTGCTGCCGCAGCAGCTCGGCGCCAAGATCACCGAGAAGGCCGGCATCGACCGCCTGAGCGTGCTGTACGCGGCCATCGACAGCGTCCGTCGCGGCGGCACGATCTCGCTGTCCGGCGTCTACGGCGGCATGGTCGACCCGATGCCGATGATGGAACTGTTCGACAAGCAGGTCCAGCTGCGGATGGGCCAGGCCAACGTCCGGCACTGGCTCGACGACATCATGCCGGTGCTCACCGCCGACGGCGACCCGCTGGGCGTCGAGGGCTTCGCCACGCACAAGCTGCCCCTGCAAGACGCGCCCCGCGCGTACGAGATCTTCCAGAAGAAGCTCGACGGCGCCCAGAAGATCCTGCTCCAGCCGTAGTCACGCCGACGGCTTCTGCTCGCCGGTCGCGGACACCGGATTCGTCATCGACGCCCGGCTCGACGGCTACGCCGGCGGATCCCGCGCGACCTGGTCTGAGTTTCGTCGCCGCGACACGGGGTACGCGTCGGGTGTGCGCATCGTGATCACCGGAGCCACCGGCAACGTCGGAACGGCCCTGTTGGACGCCCTCGAACCCGGCCACGACGTGGTCGGGCTGGCCCGGCGGCTGCCCGACACGACGGCCGAGCCGTACCGCGTCGCGGGCTGGCGCGCCGTCGACATCGGCGAGCCCGGTGCGGACCGCGAGCTGACCAGCCTGTTCGAGGGCGCCGACGCCGTCGTCCACCTCGCCTGGGCCATCTCGCCGGTGCGCGGCGATCCGCCGATGTGGCGGACCAACGACCACGGGACCCGGCACGTCCTGTCGGCGGTCGCGGCGGCTCGGGTGCCGCACCTGGTCGTCGCGTCGTCGGTCGCCGCCTACGGACCGGCGCCGCGCTGGGAAAAGGTGCCCGAAACGCATCCGTGCACCGGGATCGCCCCCAGCGCCTACAGCCGGGGCAAGGCCGCGCTGGAGACCCTGCTCGACCGGTTCGGAGAGCGCCACCCCGAGGTGGGGGTGGCGCGGCTGCGGCCGTGCGCGGTCCTGCACCGGCGCGCGGCCGGGGAGTTCGCGCGCTGGCTGCTCGACCCGGTGGTGCCCGCCGGTCTCGTCGGCGGCCGCGCGCTGCCGGTTCCGCTGTGGACGGACCTGCGCGCGCAGATCGTGCACACCTCCGACGTCGCCGAGGCGATCCGGCTGATCCTCGACGCCCGTTTCACCGGCCCGGTCAACCTCGCCGCGCCCGAGGTGCTCGACGCCGACGCGCTGGCCGCGGTCCTCGGTGGCGTCCGCGTGCCGGTCCCGAAGCCGTTGGTGCAGGTCGCGGCCCGGGCCGCGTGGTGGACCGGCGCGCTGCCGCTGCACCCGGGCTGGCTCGACCTCGCCGACCGGGCCGCGCTCGGTGATCCGGCGCTGGCCAAGATCGAGCTGGGCTGGCAACCTCGGTACGACGCCGCGTCCGCGCTCGCCGAGCTGGTCGCCGGGCTCCGGTCGGGCGCGGGGGCGGCGAGTGCGCCCCTGGCCCCGCCGCGCCGCGACGGGGCACTGGCCCGGCTCCGCTCCCTCACGCGGGTGGGGCCGAGCCACCAGTCACAGTCCTGATCGCCGGGAGGCCGCCAGTGAGTACCGAAGCCGTCGACGCCGTCGTGATCGGTGCCGGGCACAACGGCCTGGTGGCGGCGAACGTCCTGGCGGACGCGGGCTGGTCGGTGCTCGTGCTGGAGGCCACGGAGCACCCGGGCGGCGCGGTGCGCACCGCCGAGGTCACCGAACCCGGCTTCCGCAACGACCTGTTCAGCGCGTTCTACCCGATGACGGCGGTGTCACCGGCGATCAAGAGCCTGCGGCTGGGGGAACACGGCCTGCGCTGGCGGCACGCGCCCGACGTCCTGGCGCACGTCCTGCCCGACGACCGGAGCGTGGTGCTCTCGCGCGACGTCGACCGCACGGCGGCGTCGGTCGAGGAGTTCGCGCCCGGCGACGGCGACGCGTGGCGCCGGCTGTTCGAGCAGTGGCGGGACATCCGCGAGCCCTTGCTGAACGCGTTGTTCACGCCGTTCCCGCCGGTCCGCCCGGCGCTGAAGCTGCTGCGCCGCACCGGCTCGGCCGACGCGTTGCGCTTGGCACGTATGTTGACGCTGCCGGCCCGCCGGTTCGGCGACGAGCTGTTCGACGGCGAAGGTGCCCGGCTCCTGGTGGCCGGGAACTCCGCGCACAGCGACCTTTCCGTCGACAACGCGGGCAGCGCGGTCTTCGGCTGGCTGCTGGCGATGATCGGGCAGGACGAAGGGTTCCCGGTGCCCGAAGGCGGCGCCGGCGAGCTGATCTCGGCGTTGGTGCGTCGGCTGGAGTCCCGCGGCGGGAAGGTCCACTGTGGACGTCCGGTGCGGGAGATCCTCATCGGCGACGGCCGGGCTTTGGGCGTGCGGGACGGTTCGGGCGCTCCGGTGCGGGCCCGCAAGGCCGTGCTGGCCGACGTCCCCGCGCCGGTGCTGTACCGCGAGCTGGTGGGGGAGCAGTGGCTGCCCGCGCGGCTGGTCGAGGACCTGGGCAAGTTCGAATGGGACAGCGCGACGGTGAAGGTGGACTGGGCGCTGTCCGGCCCGATCCCGTGGACGGCCGAGGGTGCACGGGGCGCGGGGACGGTCCACCTCGGCACGGACCTGGACGGGCTGTCGGCGTTCGGCGGCGAGCTCGCGCGCGGCCGGACCCCGCGCCGCCCGTTCCTGCTGCTCGGCCAGATGACGACGACCGACCCGACGCGCTCACCGGCGGGCACGGAGGCGGCGTGGGCGTACACGCACGTGCCGCGCGGCACGATGGAGAGCCGCGCGGCCCTGGAGCGGCGGGCGAAGCGCATCGAGGAGACGGTCGAGGCGAACGCGCCGGGGTTCACGGGTCTGATCAAGGCCCGCTACGTCCAGGGGCCGGCGGAGCTGGCGGACCGCAACCCGGGACTGGTGGGCGGCGCGATCAACGCGGGGACGACGGCGATCCACCAGCAGCTGTTCTTCCGCCCGGTACCGGGAACGGGCCGCGCGGACACCCCGGTCGACCGCCTGTTCCTGGCGGGCGCTTCGGCCCACCCGGGCGGGGCGGTGCATGGTGGCCCGGGAGCGAACGCGGCCCGGGCGGCGCTGGCCCGGGCGGGGCGGTTGGGGGGCGGGTACGCGGCGGTGATCCGCGCGGCGCACCGCGCGATCTACGGCTGACTTCGGCGCGGGCGGCGGCCTGGGCGGGGCGGGTGTGCGGTAGTGATCCGGGCGGCGCACCGCGCGATTTACGGCTGAGTGCGGCGCGGGCGGCGGCCTGGGCGGGGCGGGTGTGCGGTGGTGATCCGGGCCGCGCGATCTAGCTGACTTCGGCGCGGGGCGGCCGACCATCGTGATCAGCCGCCGCGCCGGCCTGCGACGCTTGCCGAGGGCAGCGGTTCGGCACTAAGGCCGCGGGTGGCCGCTCTTGGCTCGGGCGTGCTTGCCCGTCGCCAGGTCCGCGAGGCGGGCCAGGGACTCCGCGTTGCGTGGCTTCACCAGCAGCGACTGCACCGCCGCCGGCAGCACCTTCCCCGGGCCGCGGACGATGTGCTCGGTCATGCGGACCAGGGTTCCTTCGCCGTGCGGCACAAGCGTGAGCCCGACCGCCGCCGCGCCGAGGGGCCAGCCTCGGGCTTCCAGGGACAGCGAAAGCCCCGGCTCGACCGCCCGGACCACCGTCTCGTCCTGGATGTGCACCGGCCACGGCCCCACGCTGTGGTGGATCCGCGCGCCCACGTCCGGCCAGTCGAGGTCGACGTCGCGGATGTGGGAGCTCCCGACCACCCAGCCGGCGTAGAGCCAGCCGTCGGCGAGCACCTCGAACACGGCCTCGGGTGGCACGTCGATCACACGACTGACCTCGGTCACGGTTTCCTCCTGCTGGTCGGGACGAATCAGGAGTACCCCGTCGTGGACGGGGTATGCCCGCCGCGGAAAGCGGAGGTGGCGATGGTGGCCGGACGACGAAAAACACCCGACGGGCCGGGTGAGCTGTCCAAGTCGACGTGGGGCGGGGTGCTCAAGCGCACGTTCAAGCAGTTCAACCGGGACAACCTGACCGACTGGGCGGCGGCGCTCACCTACTACGCCGTGCTGTCGCTGTTCCCGGGCATCATCGTGCTCACGGCGATCCTCGGACTCCTGGGCCCGAGCGCGATCCAGACCGTGATCGACAACATCAACCAGGTCGTCCCGGGACAGGGAAAGGACATCCTCGTCGGTGCGATCAGGGAGCTGGCCGGCTCACGCGGCCTGGCCGGGCCGCTGGCGATCATCGGCCTGCTGGGCGCGCTGTGGTCGGCGTCCGGTTACGTCGGCGCGTTCATGCGCGCCTCGAACTCGATCTACGGCATGCCCGAAGGACGCCCGATCTGGAAGACGATCCCGCTGCGGATCGGGCTGACCGTCGGCATCGTCGTGCTGCTGGCGGCGTGCGCGCTGGGCGTGGTCGCGACCGGCTCGGTCGCCCGCCGGATCGGCGACCTGATCGGGCTCGGCTCGACCGGCGTGCTGGTGTGGGAGATCGCGAAGTGGCCGGTGATCGCGCTGCTCGTCAGCCTGGCGTTCGCCTTGCTGTACTGGGTGGGGCCGAACGTGCGGCAGCCGGGGTTCAAGTGGTTGACGCCGGGCGGGCTGGTGGCCGTGGTGCTGTGGGTGCTGGCGTCCGCGGGATTCGCGTTGTACATCGCGAACTTCGGTTCCTACAACAAGACCTACGGTTCGCTGGCCGGGGTGATCGTGTTCCTTGTATGGTTGTGGATCTCGAACCTCGCGGTGCTGCTGGGGGCGGAGCTGGACGCTGAGGTCGCCCGCGGCCGCACGATCGAGGCGGGGCGCGAGGAAGACCAGGAGGAGCCCTTCCTGCCGCCGCGCGACACGAAGGCGATGGACGACGACGAAGCCGCGGCCGTGGCGAAGGAAACCGAACGGAGCTGAGCGGATGGCCTGCCGGATCACCGAACTCGTCCTGGACTGCCGGGACCCGGACCGGCTCGCCGAGTTCTGGTGCGCGGTGCTCGGCTACGAGGTCATCGGCCACGAGCCCGACGGTCTCGAGCTGGGCCCGCCCGGCGGCCGCTTCGGCCAAGGGCCGCCGACGCTGGTGCTCGCCCGGACGGAGAACCCCCGCCGCGGGAAGCTGCCGCTGCACCTGGACGTGAGCCCGGCGGGCGGCGACCAGGAGACGGAGCTGGCGCGGCTGCTGGCGCTGGGTGCGCGGCCGGCCGACGTCGGTCAGGACGGCAGCGAGTCCTGGGAAGTGCTGCAGGATCCCGAGGGCAACGAGTTCTGCTTGCTGCGCACGGATGTGGGAGCCTGACGGCCGTCGGCACCGACCGGGGGCTCGGCCGCGCAGCGGCGCCACGACACGTGGTCTCCGGCCCGGTCCGCGTGCCACACCTGAGTTTCTTCGGACTCCCACGTCGGCAGCAGCCGCCCCGTGACGACGCGCCCGCGGGCGACCCGGCCGAACAGTTCGACCCCGTCGGCGCGCCGGGCCGCCGGGATCCACGCCGGAAACCTCGTCCCCGGCAGCTTCCGTTCGATCCACTCCCGGGCCGAGCCCTCGCTCCCGTGGTCGGACTCGACGATGCTCGACACCGGCCCGCCGCCGCCGACCGCGAGGCCGATCGACGCGCGCCAGCGCACGGGGGAAGCATCGGGGTTCATTGGTCCCAGGTTCCCGGACTGGCGGGTCGGCGGGCCAGTACACGGACGGGTGGATCGGCGCTCACTCACCGTGTCTCCTGTCACTCGTCAGCTCCGGATCACCGGGCGGTTTCCCCGACCGGGTGACGTTCAATCACGCGCGGCTGAGCAATCGCGCGCACGCCTTCTCCAGCACCGCCCGCGCGTCGTCCCCGTCGACGCGGGCCGCCCGCTTCAGCGCCGCCGCGATCGTGCGTTCGCCGCGGTACGCCTCGACCAGCCTCGGGTCCACATAGGACGCTCGGCACACCGCCGGGGTGTTGCCGAGCGCATGCGCAACCTCCTTCATCACGCCCGCCTCCGCGCGCTTGCGGGCGGTCTCCGACGAGGGCGGGTCCGCCGCGGCGAACGCGGCCGCCGCCAGCACCGTCGCGTTCCACGTGCGCAGGTCCTTCGCCGTACAGTCGTCGCCGGCCAGCTCCTTGAACCGCTCGTTGACGTCGGCCGCGTGCACCTCGTGCCAGGTCCGGCCCACGCGGTGGACGAGCAGCCGGTCGCTGCCGGACCGGCTGCGCAGCAGGGACTTCACCACCGAAGCCAGCGCGGCGTCCCGGATCGCCACCTCGCGGTCGAGACCGCCTTTGGCGACGTAGCGGAACCGGCACTCGTCGCCGCGAACCGACGCGTGGGACCGCAGCAGCGTCGCGACGCCGTGGGTGCCGTTCTCCTCCGCGTACTCCTCGCCGCCGGTGCGGAAGATCCCGCGGTCGAGCATCCGCAGCGCCGCCGCGAGGACCCGCGTCCGGGTGAGCCCGCGCCCGGCCAGGTCGGCCTCGACCGCCGCCCGCCACTCCGGGAGCCGGCGGGCCATCGCCAGCACGCGGTCGTGCTTCTCCTCGTCACGGTCCCGGCGCCATTGCCCGTGGTAGAGGTACTGGCGCCGCCCCGCGTCGTCGGTCCCGACGGCCTGGACGTGCCCGTTGGGGTGCGGGCAGATCCACACGTCGCGCCAGGCGGGCGGGATGACCAGGTCCTTGATCCGGTCGAGCAGCTCCGCGTCGGCGACGGGCTCGCCGTCGGAAGCGATGTAGGAGAACCCGCGGCCGCGGCGGACCCGCCGGATGCCGGGGCCACGCAGGTCGCTGCGGCGGAGTCGGGTGCGTCCCATCGGCGCGAATACCCGCGCCGCGCGCCGGGAAACCCGGTCGTCACCCCGGCCAGGCACCCGGCGGGTGCGGTGGGACGGTCAGCTCGGCGAACACACCGTAGTGATCACTGGCTTGGACGCCGTCGATCGCGTCGACCAGCACCCGGCGGCACGCGGAGACGGCGAGGGGCGGTCCCCACGGGCCGCCGCGGACCAGCACGTAGTCGATCCGGCGGCCCGTCTCCAGGGGCATGTCACCGGCGCTGACCAGCGCGTTCGCCGGGGTGAACGTGTGCCCGGGCTCCTCGGGGTACCGGCTCGCCCAGGCGTCGGTGTAGCAGACGCTCGTACCGTTCAGCGCCTGCTTGCCGGTCAGGAACCGGATGCTCGCCGAGTCCGGCGTCGCGTCCAGGTCGCCGAGGAGCACCACGTGCTCTTCGGTGCGGGGGAGCAGTTCCTCGACGAACCGGGCCGCCCGCAGCGCCTGCACCTCGCGCTCGGCTTCGTAGCTGTAGGGCCAGCTCGGCTTGTGGTGGACCATCCACAACGGACCCCACGGCGGCGGCGCGAGCACCTGCGCCACGACCGTGGCGCACCAGGCCGGCCGGATCGCCCGTCCGGCGGGCCGCTGGTCGATCTCGTGGGTCTCGCCGATCGGCCACCGGCTCGCGAGCGCCGCTCCCACGCCGTCGGAGACGCCGGTGTGGGCCACGACGTGCCAGCCG
The DNA here is from genome assembly GCF_055633615.1 of Amycolatopsis sp. NPDC114505. NCBI lineage: Bacteria > Bacillati > Actinomycetota > Actinomycetes > Pseudonocardiales > Pseudonocardiaceae > Amycolatopsis > Amycolatopsis sp. NPDC114505. Next base: position 56,206 of record NZ_JBVKDV010000003.1, read on the forward strand.
TCGCCGAGCAGCTCCGCCACCCCGTCCGGGGCGATCTCCTGCAGCGCCACGACGTCCGGCTCCAGGGCCCGCAGGCGCCCGGCGAGCAGACGGCGACGTTCCGGCCAGCCGGCGTACTCGGGCGCGAGCACGTTCATCGTGAGGACGCGCAGGCCGCTCATGCGGGCCCGCGACGCAGCGGGCGGACCGCCGGGCCCTGCACGACCTCGCCGTCGACGCCGAACCGCGACCCGTGGCAGGGGCAGTCCCACGTCCGCTCCGCGTCGTTGAACGAGACCAGGCAGCCGAGGTGCGTGCAGTGCGCACCGACCGTGTGCAGCCGCCCGGCTTCGTCGCGGTGGGCGGCGACGAGCTCGCCGCCGACGCGGACGACCTCCGCGTCGCCGGGCCGGAGGTCGTCGAGCTTGTCCGACCGCCACAGCGCGGCGACGTGGTCGCCGATCAGGTACCGCGCGACGGTGAGGTTGTCCTCGGCCACGCCGAGCACCGAACGGGCGTCGAACCGGTTGGGGTCGAAGAGGTCCGCCGCCGGGTGCGGCTCGCCGAGGATCCGCGCCGCGAGGACGTGCCCGGCCGCGGTGCCGCCGGTCATGCCCCACTGGCCGAAGCCGGTGGCCACCCAGAGGTTCTTCGTCCCCGGCAGGTACCGGCCGATGTAGGGCAGGCCGTCCGGAGTGGACATGTCGTGGGCCGACCAGCGGTGGGTCACGCGGTGCAGGCCCGCGTGCGCGTCCGCCCAGTCGGCGAGCCGCCGGTACCGGCGCTCGACGTGCACGTGCGCCCCGACCCGGTAGTGCTCGCCGCCGGCGATCACCATCGGCGTGCCCTTCTCGGTGTACCCGCGCACGGAGTGGTGCGTGTCGGCGTCGAGGAACATGCCGTCCGGCAACGCGTTCCCGGACGCCGGGCCCGCGACGACGAGGTCGCGGACCGGCTCGAGCCGGGCGAAGTACAGGCCGCGGTCGAGCACCGGGTAGTGGGTCGCGACGACGACTTCGCCCGCCACGACGTCACCGCGTGAGGTGCGGACCGTCTGGCCGTTGAGCGCGGTCGCGCGGACGTGTTCGACGACCGTGCCGCCCGCGCGCTCGATCTCGGCGGCGAGGGCGAGCAGCCACCGGCGCGGGTGGAAGTGCGCCTGCCCGGTGGTCCGCACGGCGCCGAGCGCGGGCACGTCGAGCGCGACCTCGCCGACGAAGGACGCGGCCAGTCCGGCCGCCGCGGCGGCGTCCGCCTCCCGCTTGAGCGAGTCGACGGTGCCTTCCCGCGTCGTGTAGACGTAGCTGTCTTCGCGGGTGAAGCCGCAGTCGATCCCGGCCTGGGCCGCCGTCGCCGCGATCCACTCGAGGGCGGCCGTCTGCGCCGTGGCGTAGGTCCTGGCCGCTTCCGCGCCGTGACGGGACGTCAGTTCCGCATACTTCGCCCCGTGCTGGGCGCTGACCTTCGCCGTGGTGTGGCCGGACACCCCGGCGGCGACCCGCTCGGCCTCCAGCACGACGACCGAGCGGCCGGCGCGGGCGAGCAGCAGGGCGGTGGTGAGCCCGGCGATGCCCGCCCCGAGCACCGCGACCTCGGCCTCCGCGGGGACCGGCACCCCCGTCCGGTCCGGCGCGGGCGCGGTGTCGACCCAGAGGGAGAGCGGTTCGGGCAGTGCGGCCATGCGCGCGGGGTGCCCGCTTCCCGTGCGCCGAAACCAGGCCTACGGACCGTTTCGGGCCCGGGCCCGGCCTGCCGTGGGCGGGGATCCACGACGCGCTGCCGTTCGCGACGGGTGACCATCGGGTTTCGCCCCGTTGCCGTCGGGCTACCCGTGGGCAAGTCCGGGCGCTAACGTGGTGGCAGGAGGTGGTGACCGTGCCCGCGTCCCTGCGGGACAACGTTGTCGTCGGCGCGTCCGGCGGCGACGTCGATGCGCTCCGTGCGCCGGCCCGGTCGCTCGCCGACTTCGCCGCCTCGATCCCGGTCACCCCGCACCTGTCACCCGGCCCGGCGATGGCGGATGCGCGGGACGGGCCTGTGCCGTGAGCGCCGTGGCCGGTCACGTGCACCTGGCTCCGCGGTACCGGGCCGGGGCGATGACCGCCGTCGTCACCGGGGTCCTCGACGTCGAGTCGTACCCCGACCTCCGCGACGGGCTGCTCAAGCTGGCCGCGGAAGCGCCGGACGCGCTCATCGCGGACATCGACGGGCTGGCCATCCGCGACCCGGCGCTGGTGACCGTGTTCTCGCTGGTCGCGATGCGGATCGGCGACTGGCCGGGCATCTCGTTCACGGTCGTCACGGGTCATGCCGAGCACCGGACGATGTTCACCGACCGGACGGTCGACAAGTTCGTGCCGGTGCACGGCGACCGCGAGACGGCCGAGCACCAGCTGTCCCGGCCCCGGCGTCGCCGGGCCGCGCAGCTGCTGGCCCGGTCGGCGAACTCGTCGGCCCTCGCCCGCGACTTCGTCCGGCGGGTGTGCGCCGAGTGGGAGGTCCCGGACTTCACCGACGACGCGCTCCTGGTCACGACGGAACTGGTCGAAAACACGATCCGGCACACGGACTCACCCCCGCGGCTGCGGCTGGAACTGCGCAACGGCATGTTCAGCGTGGCGGTGAGCGACGACGACCCGAAGCAGGCGGTCCTGCGCGAGCGGCTCAGCGCCCTCGAACCGGGCCTCGGGCTGCGCATGGTCGCCCAGGTCGCGAAGGTCTGGGGCTGCAACCGGTCGTGGTCCGGCGGCAAGGTCGTGTGGGCGGTGCTGACCAGGCGAACCGCTCCCCTCGGCGGCCACGACGGCGGGTAGGAGCCCGCCACGACATCTCCGGGAGCAATGAGTTCACCGCTTCGGCAGAAGTCGCGTTCGGACTGTCCGAACGCGACCCCGGCCGCTCACGTGCCGCCGAGCGCGCTCCGGTTGCCCGGAACGTGGTCAGTCGGTCAGCAGGTCGACGACCGCTTCCGCCCGGTTCTCCGCCGCGAAGGCGCGCCGCTGGCGGTCGGCGCCGCCGCCCTCGGCGACCAGGCGGGCCGTTCCCTCCCGGGCGAAGTCCAGGTCTCCCGCCGCCTCCAGCGCCGGCGCGATCAGCTCGATCAGGTCGTCGAGCACCACCTTCGCGGGCTCCAGGTCGCCGGTCCGCGGGTGCGGGCAAGGCCCGGTCACCCCTTCCTTCGACGCTCGCCAGAGCTGCCCGCGCAGCACCTCGTTCGACAGCTCCGGCGACGGGACGCGCTCGGCCAGCGCGGTCGCGACAAGACCCCGCGCCAGCACTCCCAGCAGCACCGCCTCGACGGGCGTGGCGGCGACGTCGGCGATGCGGAACTCGAGCGTGGGCTGCTTCTCCGACAGCCGGACGTCCCAGTAGATCATCCCGCGGTCCAGGATCGCCCCCGAGCGCAGCCAGCCGTCGACGACGCTCTCGTACTCGTCGAGCGACGCGAACCGCGGCGGCGGCCCGGCGGAGGGCCAACGGCTCCACTGGTGGTACCGCCAGCTGGCGTAGCCGGTGTCGTAACCGTCGACGATGGCCGAGTTCGCGGTGATCGTCAGCAGCGCCGGCAGCCACGGCCGGACGCTGTCGAGGACGTGGATACCGCTTTCCCGGTCGGGGATCGCGACGTGGACGTGGCAGCCGCAGGTGAGCGAAGTCCACGCGGTGGCACCGAAGTGGTCGGCCATCCGCTGGTAACGCGGGTTCGGCGTGATGCGTGGCGGCTCCACTTCGGACAGTGGTGGCGCGCCGGCGGGCAGCAGCCGGTAGCCGCGCTCCCGGGCCGACCGGCCCAGGTCTTCGCGCAGCCCGGTCAGCCGGCGCAACGCCTCGTCGTGCGTGCTGCAGACGTCGGTGGCGGCTTCGGCCTGCGACCGGTTCAGCTCGTGCTGCACCTCGCCCCGGACGTCCGCGGCGGCTTCCGCGGCGTCGACGACGTCGTCGCCGGCCTGGGAAAGGTGGCCACGCCGGTCGACGACGAAGAACTCCTCTTCGATGCCGAAAGTCAGCACGTCTGGATTCACCGGTGTTCTCCTGGGGGTGGGGGAGCCGGAGGAATACCCGGGCGCGGTGGGGCGCAAACGGCGTTCCCCGGCGGCGAATGGACCTTGTGCAAGACTGGCAGTGGCGTGATCGTGCCGGTTGGGGGTATTCCGGTGGGCATGGAATGGCACGAAGAGCTGCACGAGCGGGCGGACGAGCGGATCGAGCGGCTGGACGACCGGCTGTGGGCGGTCGCCACCGCACTGCACGAGCGGCCGGAACTGTCCTATGCGGAACACGCGGCCGCCGAGCGTCTTACGGCCGAGCTGGCCGCGGACGGCTTCGAGGTCGAGAGCGGCGTCGCGGGCCTGCCGACGTCGTTCGTCGCGCGGGCCGGGAGCGGGCGGCCGTGCGTCGCGCTGCTGCTGGAGTACGACGCGCTGCCCGGACTGGGGCACGCGTGCGGGCACAACCTGATCGCCGCGGCCGGCCTCGGGGCGGCGCTGGCCGCGAAGGAGATCCTCGCGGACAGCCCGGGCTCGCTGCTCGCCGTGGGGTGTCCCGCCGAGGAACGCGGCGGCGGCAAGGTGGCGCTGGCCGAGGCGGGCGTCTTCGACGACGTCGACGCGGCGTTGATGATCCACCCCGGCGTCCACTCGTGGTCCTGGGCCCCGCTGACCGCGCAGGTCGAGCTGAAGGTGACCTTCCACGGCCGCGCCGCCCACCCGACGGGCGACCCGGAGGCCGGTGTCGACGCGCTCGCCGCGCTGATCCAGGCGTTCGGCGCGATCTCGGCCCTGAGCCGGCGGCTGCCCGCGAGCTCCCACGTCCAGGGGATCATCACCCACGGCGGCGAGGCGACGAACATCGTCCCCGACCGCGCCGAAGGCCGCTTCGGGCTCCGCGCGCTCACGACCGGCGCGCTGGACCGCCTGGTCGAAGACGTGACGACGGCCGCGGAGGGCTCGGCGCTGGCCACCGGCGCGAAGGTCGACGTCGAACGCCTCGGGCGCGGCTACGCGCACTTCCGCGACAACCCGGTGCTGTCCGAGCGGTTCACCGAGCACCTGGCGGCGCGCGGGATCCACGCGACGCCGCCGGAGCCGGGGGTGTACCCGGGCTCGTCGGACATCGGCGACCTCAGCGCGCGCGTCCCGGCGATCCACCCGTTCGTGGCGATCACGGCGGAGGAGTACGCGGTGCACACGGAGGAGTTCGCGGCCGCGTCGGTGAGCGCCCGAGGGCGAGCGGCGATGCTGGCCTCGGCGGCGGCGCTGGCCCGCACGGCGATCGACCTGCGGACGCACCCCGCGCTGGTCAGCCGGGCCTGGGACCACTTCCGGGAGATGCGGCGGAACGGGCGCTGAGCGCACGCCCGTCCCGCTCCGGGGTCACGCCACCGACGTGTAGTGCGAGGCGTCCCCTTCCAGGGACTCGCTCGGCCGCCCGTCGATACCGGCGGGGACGTCGCCGGCCACCGTCACCCGGTTGAGGCGGCGGGGGAGGCCGTCGTAGTTGTCGATCGCGTAGTGCTGCGTGATGCGGTTGTCGAACAGCACCAGCTGGTTCGGCTCCCACGCCACGCGCACGATGTTCTCCGGCCGCGTCACGTAGGACTGCAGCAGCCGCAGCAGATCCCGCGACTCGCTCACCGACAGGCCTTCGATCCGCTGCGCGAACCCGCCGATGTACAGCCCGCGCTCGCCGGTCACCGGGTGCACCCGCACCACCGGGTGCACGGTCCGGTACTTGCGCGAGACGAACTGGGCCCGCCGCGCCTGCTCCTTGTCGTCCACGTCCTCCGGCGGCCGGACGTAGTCGTAGTCGTTGGTGTGCACGGCCCGCAGCGTGTCGGCGAACGCCCGCAGCGGCTCCGGCAGGTCCCGGTAGGCCGCGCCCGCGTTCGCGATCAGCGTCTCCCCGCCGTAGGGCGGCACCACGAGGCTGCGCAGCGTGCTGGCCTTCGGCGGGTTGAGCACGAAGGTGACGTCGGTGTGCCAGTGGTTGGCCCGGCCCAGCTCGCTGTCGACCGGCAGGATCGTCGGCGCGCCGTCGGCCGCGGGCACCGTCGGGTGCGCCTTGGTCAGCTCGCCGAAGCGCGCGGCGAACCGCTGCTGGCCCCCGTCGTCGAGCTCGGTGTTCCGGAACACCAGCGCCTTGTGCTCGTGCAGGGCGTCGGCGAGGAACGCCACCTGGGTGGCGTCGAGGTCCCCGGCCGGGTCGAGGCCGATGATCTCGGCGCCGATCCTCCCGGTGATCTTGCGGACGTCGGTGCTGATCGCGGTCATGCGGGCTCCTTGACTCGGTTGCGGTTGACGGGACGCGCGAGGCCGTAGTGCTCGCGCAAGGTGGTGCCGGCGTACTCGGTGCGGAACAGCCCGCGCCGCTGCAGTTCCGGGACGACGAGGTCGACGAAGTCGTCGAGCCCGCCGGGCAGGGTGGGCGGCATGACGTTGAAGCCGTCGGCGGCGCCGCCGGTGAACCAGGCCTCCAGCTCGTCGGCGACCTGGACCGGCGTCCCGGCGAAGACGCGGTGCCCGCGCCCGCCGGCCAGGCGTTCCAGCAGCTGCCGGATGGTCAGGTCTTCGCGCCGGGCCAGGCCGACGACCAGCTCGAACCGGCTCTGGCCGCCTTCGGTGAAGCTGCCGACGTCGGGCAGCGGGCCGTCCAGCGGGTAGCCGGTGACGTCGTGGTCGAGCATCTTCGACAGCTGCCGCAGCCCGTAGTCCGGCGTGATCAGCGCGTTCAGCTCGGCCTCGCGTCGGCGGGCTTCGGCCTCGGTGCGGCCGAGGATCGGCGAGATGCCCGGGAGGATCTTGAGCTCGTCCGGCGTCCGGCCGTACTTCGCGAGCCGGCCCTTGACGTCGTCGTAGAACGCCTTCCCCTCGGCGAAGGTCTGTTGCGCGGTGAAGACGGCTTCGGCGTGGCGGGCCGCGTACTCCTTGCCGGTCTCCGACGAGCCCGCCTGCACGAGCAGCGGATGCCCCTGCGGCGGGCGTTCGATGTTGAGCGGCCCGCGGACCTGGAAGTGCTCGCCGTCGTGCGCGATCGGCCGGATGCGGCCGGTGTCGGCGTAGATCCCGCTGGCCCGGTCGACGACCGCGGCGTCGTCGTCCCAGCTGTCCCACAGCTTCTTGACGACCTCGATGAACTCGTCCGCCCGCTCGTAGCGCGCGGCGTGCGACGGCCGCTTGGCCAGGTTGAAGTTCCGGGCTTCGTCGACGCCCGCCGAGGTGACGATGTTCCAGCCCGCGCGGCCGCCGGAGAGGTGGTCGAGCGAGGCGAACTTGCGCGCCAGGTGGTAGGGCTCGTTGTAGGTCGTCGACGCCGTCGCGATGAGTCCGATGTGGACTGTGCTCGCGGCGAGCGCGGAAAGCAGCGTCAACGGCTCGAAGTGGCTGTGGGAGTTGTGCTTCACGTTGCCCCACAGCGCGACGCCGTCGGCGAGGAACAGCGAGTCGAGCTTGCCGCGTTCGGCCGTGCGGGCGATGTCGGCGTAGTGCCGCAGCGTCCGCGCCCGGTGCGGGTCGGTCGACGGGTGCCGCCACGCGGCTTCGTGGTGGCCGTTCGGCATCACGAACGCGTTGAGGTGCATCATGCCTTCTCCTTGGGACGCCAGGTCGAAAACCGTCGTTCGAGGACGACGAAGCCGGAGTTGACGAGCACTCCGAGCACCGAGACCGCGATGATCCCGGCGTACATCTGCTGGATCTGGAAGTTCACCTGACTGGTGTTGATCAGGTAGCCGAGCCCGGCCTTCGCGCCGACCATCTCGGCGGCCACCAGCACCAGGATCGAGTAGGACGCCGCCATCCGGATGCCGGTGAACACCGTCGGCACGGCCGAGGGCAGGATCACCTTCCGGAACAGCCGCGGGCTGGACAGGCCCAGCGAGCGGGCGGCCTTGATCAGCAGCGGGTCGACGGTGTTGACGCCGGCGATCGTGTTGAGCAGCACCGGCCAGACGCACGCGTACACCACGAGCGTGACCTTCGACAGCTCGCCGATGCCCAGCAGCAGCGTGAACACCGGGAGCAGCGCCAGTGCGGCGGTGTTGCGGGCGAGCTCCAGCAGCGGCTGCAGGAACCGCGCGACCGGCCGGTACCAGCCGATCAGCAGCCCGAGCGGCACCGCGACGGCCACGGCCACGGCGAACCCGGCGGCCGACCGCCCGACGCTGGCCAGCAGGTGGTCGGCGAGCTCACCGTCGAGCGCGAGGTCCCACAGCGCCTGGAGGTCCTCCGAGAGCGGCGGCAGGAACGTCCGCGTGCTCTCGTCGAGGACGAACCTGGGGACGAACTCCCAGAGGAGGACGAAGAGGACGACGGCGGCGGACGCGTGGACCGCGCGGGTGAACTTCTTGCGCCACTTGCGCTCCGGCGGCGCCGCCGGAGCCGGTCCGGTGTGGACGGCCGGGGCTTCCAGGGTGGTGGTCATCCGACGGCGCTCCGTTCGTGTTCGGCCGCCTTGCGGACCTCGTCGTGCAGCAGTTCCCAGAGCCGGTGGCGCTGCCGCCCGAACGCCGGGTCGGACCGGACGTCCCCGGTGCGGTCGCCGAGGTCGATGTCCACGACGGCCTTGAGCCGGCCGGGCTGCGAGGTCAGCACGGCGACCCGCTGGCCGAGGTAGACGGCTTCGTCGATGCCGTGGGTGATGAACACGATCGTCTTGCCGGTGCGGCGCCAGATGCGCAGCAGCTCGTCCTGCAGCTGCTCGCGGGTCTGCGCGTCGAGGGCGGCGAACGGCTCGTCCATCAGCAGCACGGCGGGGTCGTAGGCGAGGCTGCGGGCGATCGCGACCCGTTGCTTCATCCCGCCGGACAGCTCGTGCGGGTAGCGGTCCTCGAACCCGGAAAGCCCGACCAGGTCGAGGTATTCGCGGGCCCGCTCGGCCCGTTGCCGCTTGCCGAGCGGCCCGCCTTCGAGGCCGAACTCGACGTTGGCGCGGGCGGTGCGCCACGGGAACAGCGCGTACTGCTGGAAGACGACGCCGCGGTCGAGCCCGGGGCCGCGCACCGGCTCGCCGTCGATGAGCACCTCGCCGGACGTCGGCGTGGTGAGCCCGCCGAGGAGGTCGAGCAGCGTCGACTTGCCCGAGCCGCTCGGCCCGACGAGGGAGAGGAACGTGCCGTCGGCGACGTCGAGGGAGACGGCGTCGAGGGCGGTGAGCGCGCCGAAGGTCTTGGTCACCGAGCGGATGCTGATCACTTGGTCACCGCCGGCGCGCCGGCGCGGTAGGGGTTGAACTCGTTGGTGTAGAGCTTCGAGGTGTCGATCCGGTCGCCCTTGATGTAGCCCTGCTGCTTGAGCCACGGCTCCCAGAGCGTGTAGTCCTGGTCGCCGATGAGGCCGCCGCGGGTGATGCCGACGCTCTTCCAGTACTTGAGGGTGGCGGTGTTCTCGTTGCGGCCGCGGGTCTGGATGATCTTCGTGAAGCGGGCGATCACCTCGTCGCGCGGCGTGGTGCGCTCCCACTCGATCGCCTTCGCCACGGCGGAGACGAAGATCTTCGTGGTCTCGGGGTACTTCTTGATGAAGTCGGTGCGCAGCACGTACGGGCCGCCGTTGTACGGGCCGAAGGCCTGGACGTCGCTGAAGAGCGAGCGGACGCCGCCGGTCGCGAGAGCGTGGTCCTGCAGGATGCCCTGCAGTGCGACGACGTCGAGCTGGCCGTTGCGCAGGGCCTGCTCGGCGTTGATCGGCGGGATGACGACGAGCTGCACCTGCTTGATCTCGTCGCCGGACAGGCCCTGGCCCTTCAGCCAGGTGTCGAGCGCGGCCTCCAGGTTGGCCCCGGCCGTGTTGACGCCGACCTTCTTGCCGATCAGGTCGCGGGCGGTCCGGATCGGACTGTCCTCTTTGGTGTAGTAGCCGATGAAGGCCTTGTCGTCGGACCCGTAGTAGTTGACGACCGCCTTGATCGGCGCGCCCGCTTCGGCGAGCTTGACGACCGCGCCGGTGAAGGCGCCGCCGAAGTCGGTCTGGTCGGTGGCGGCGGACTGGATGTCCTGCGGGCCGCTGATCGTGTTGCCGACCCACTTCAGCTTGACCGGGCCGAAGTAGCCCAGGTCCTCGGCGAGCTCGGGCAGCGTCACGGAGTTCGCGCTGCCCTGGTAGCGCAGCTCCAGCTTCTCGGGCTGGCCGGGGGCCCCGGTCGCCGTGGCCGACGCACACCCGGCGAGCAGCACCGCGGCGGCGGCCAGGAAGGGCAAGGTTTTCTTCACGGTGGTTCGTCCGTTCCGGGAGTCGGCGGGGATGCCGCAATTGTTCGCGGCCGCCGGCCGGACGGTCAATTTTGCGAGTTCGTGAAATAACTCCGGTGGTTCACGAGGCGTGCGAGAGTGGGGTCGGGAGCGGACCGAGCGGGTCGTCGTAGAGGAGGTCGAGCAGGACCGCGCCGCCGGCGGTGGCCAGCTCCGTGCCCGGGAAGCTCGTTCCCACAACTGTTTCGCCAGGATCAAGGCCGCGCGAGCGGGCGCGGACCTCGTCCCGGATGGCGGGAAGGCACCCGGGTACACCCGCTATGCTCCGGTCGACCACCACGAGCACGGCGGGGTTGAGCACGTCGAGCAGCAAAGCCGCCGCCTGGCCGATGAATCGCGCGCGTTCGTGGAACAACCGCACGGCCGCGGAATCGCCGCGCGTGGCGAGCGCGAGCAATTCCGGGAAATCCGGACGCGTGATCAAACCGCATTCCGCGGCCCGGCGCGCGAGGGTCGCTTCCGAGACGGTGGCTTCGAGGCACCCGGCGCGGCCGCACCGGCACGCTTCGGTGCTGTCGCCGACCGGCAGGTGCGCGACGGCGCCGGCGGCCGAGCGCGGCCCGTGGTGCACGGTGCCGCCGGTGGCGAACGCGGCGTCGACCACGTTGCCGGTGAACAGCTGCACGACGCTGTCCCGCGCCCGCGGGTGCCCGAAGAGCTGTTCGGCGTGCACCAGTGAGCGTGCGTGCCCGTCGACCGCGACGGTGAGCCCGGTCGAGGCGGCGAGCAGGTCGCGCACCGGGACGTCCCGCCAGCCCAGCAGCGGGTGGTCGACGACGGTGCCGGACGCGCGGTCGACCCAGCCGCCGGTGGCGACGCCGAGCCCGAGCGGCTCGCGGTCCGGGGCGTGCCCGAGCAGCAGGTCGTCGAGGATCTCGGCGGCGCGGGCGAGCAGGTCTTCGGCGGCGAGGCCGTCGTGCGGTTCTTCGTGCTGCACCAGGACGTTCCCGCGCAGGTCGAGCAGCGCGACGGTGGCGTGGTGCACGGCGAGGTGCAGCGCGCCCGCGACGTGCCGCCCGGTGTCGAGGTCGACCGGGACGTGCGGCCGTCCGACGCCTCGCTTTTCGGCCTCCGGGAGTTCCCGCAGCAGCCCGCGCCGGAGCAGCTCGGCGGTGTGCCCGGTCACCGCGGCGGCGGACAGCCCGGTCCGCCGCGCGACGGTGCTGCGCGCGATCGGGCCGTCGTCGAGGATCGCCCGCAGGACGGCGCTCGCACTGGCACTCCGCCGGGCGCCGCGCGCGTCCGTCCTCTGTGGACCGTCGACCGGGGAGGCCATGGCCCGATCGTGGCAGACGGCGGCGCGGGAGCCCAGCGTGCCCAGGATGTGGGTGTTGACGCATACCCATATGGGCATATGATGCTCCCGTGGCACGAGCAGCGACAACGGCCGACACCTTCAACGCCGTCGCCGAACCCCGGCGGCGGCAGATCCTCGACGTCCTGATGCGCGGCGAGCGGTCCGTCGGCGACCTCGTCGACGCGCTCGGCCTCGCCCAGCCGCAGGTGTCGAAGCACTTGCGCGTCCTGCGGGAGGTTGGTGCGGTGGACGTGCGCGGCGACGGCCGCCAGCGGCTCTACCGGCTCAACGGCCCCGCGCTCAAACCCATCCACGACTGGGTCAAGCGCTACGAACGGACGTGGGCGGAACGCTTCGAGCTGCTGGACGACGTCCTCGAAGAACTCAAGGAACAGGAGCACTGACGTGGAGATCACGACGCCGGCCGACGACCGGATCCTCATCACGCGCGAGTTCGACGCGCCTCGCCACCTCGTCTACCGCGCGTGGACCACGCCGGAGCTGGTGAAGCGCTGGTGGGCCGGGCGGCGCGGGACGACGACGAAGGTGGAGATGGACCTGCGGCCCGGCGGCCGCTGGCGGTTCGTGCTGGAGACGAACGACGGCGCCGAGGTCGGCTTCCACGGCGAGTACCGGGAGGTCGTGCCGGACGAGAAGGTCGTCTACACCGAGGTCTTCGAGCTGCCGGGCGTGGACCTCGACTCGGTGGACGGGCCGCTCAACACCGCCACCTTCACCGCCCTCGGGGACCGGACGCGCCTCGAGCTGCTGACCGAAACGGGCAGTAAGGAACTGCGGGACATGATCCTCGAGTCCGGCATGGAGGTCGGCGTGCGGGAGCAGATGGTCATCATCGAGGAGCTGGCGAACTCCCTGCGCTAGCCCGCAGGAACCGTTCGCCCGTCTTGGCGAGCTCGGCCGCCAGCTCCGGCGCGTCGAGGACCTCGAAGTCCACTTCGAGGAGCCCGAGGTACAGCGAGAGCATCGCCGCGTTGTCCGAGCCGACCTCGGTGACGCAGCGGTCCGGCCCCTCGGGCGTCACCTCGACCGCGAGCGGCAGCCGGGCGCAGACGTACTCCGCGGGCGCGTGCAGCCGGACCTTCGCGTGGTAGCGCCAGGTCGCCGCGCCCACGCTGCGCTGGACGAACTGCGCGACGTCCCCCTCCGGCGGCTCGCGCGGGGTGAAGTGGGGCCCGTTGGGCACTTTCGGCGTGATCCGGTCGACGCGGAAGGTGCGCCAGTCGTCGCGCGCGGTGTCCCACGCGACGAGGTACCAGCGCCGGTTCAGGCTGACCAGCCGGTGCGGCTCGACGTCGCGGCGGCTGGGGGTGCGGTCGTGACTGGTGTAGTCGAACCGCAGCCGTTCGTTCGCCCGGATCGCCGCCGCGATCGCCGTCAGGACGTCGGCGTCGACGGCCGGGCCGGTGCCCGGAACCGAGACCGTCGCGGCCTGCAGTGCGTGCACCCGGTGCCGCAGCCGCGACGGCAGCACCTGCTCCAGCTTCGCGAGCGCGCGCACCGACGTCTCGCCGATCCCGGCGACGCCGGTGGCCGTCCGCAGCCCGACCGCGACGGCCACCGCTTCGTCGTCGTCGAGCAGCAGCGGCGGCAGCTGCGCGCCGGCGCCGAGCCGGTAGCCGCCCTGGACGCCGGGGGAGGCCTCGACCGGGTAGCCGAGGTCGCGCAGCTTGCCGACGTCGCTGCGGACGGTGCGCGCGGTGACGCCCAGCCGGTCGGCCAGGTCGGCGCCGGTCCAGTCGCGCCGCGTCTCGAGCAGTGACAGCAGCCGGAGGAGGCGGGCGGAGGTCTGCAGCATTTCCCGAGGATCGCACGGATCGCGGAAGGAAGTCTTCCGCGATGGCTCCTAGCGTGCTGCTCATGACGAACCCATTCCGCATCGACATCCCGCAGTCCGACCTCGACGACCTGCACCGGCGCCTCACCGAGGCCCGGTTCGCCGACCCCGTGCCCGGCGACGAGCCGGACTGGTCCCGCGGCATGCCCACCGACGCCGTCCGAGAGCTGGCCGAGTACTGGCGCGACGGCTTCGACTGGCGCGCCCAGGAAGCCGCGATGAACGCGTTCCCGCAGTTCACGACCGTGATCGACGGCCAGCCGATCCACTACCTGCACGTCCGCTCGGCCGACCCGGACGCGGTCCCGTTGCTGCTGACCCACGGCTATCCGAGCACCTTCGCGGAGTTCCTGGACGTCATCGGGCCGCTGACCGAGCCGGGCCCGGACGCGTTCCACGTCGTCGTCCCGTCCCTGCCGGGGTTCGGGTTCTCGACGCCGCTGAGCGGATCCGGCTGGGAGCTCGCCCGCACGACGGGGGCGTTCGCCGAGCTGATGACGCGGCTCGGCTACGACCGTTTCGCCGCCCAGGGCGGCGACATCGGCGCGGGCGTCACGGGACGGCTGGCGGCGCTGTACCCGAACCGCGTGCTCGGCACGCATGTGAACAGCGACCGCGGCACGATCGCACTGGCCGGCGAGCAGCTTCCCCTGCCGGACGGCCTGACGGAGGCCGAACAGTCCGAACTGGACGCGGCCCGCGAGGCGTGGAAGGCCGGCCGCGGCTACCTCGACCTGCAGTCGCACAAACCGGAGACGATCGCGGCGGCGCTCACGGATTCGCCGGTGGGGCAGCTGGCTTGGATCGCCGAGAAGTTCCAGGCGTGGACGAACCGGGGCATTTCCCGTGACCGTCTCCTGACGACGGTCAGCCTGTACTGGTTCACCCGCAGCGGTGCGACGGCGGCCCGGTTCCTGTACGAGGCGGCGCATTCCGGCCACGGGTGGCTGGCGCCGTCCGCGGTGCCGGCGGGCTGGGCGGTGTTCGACACGTCGCCGGTGGTGCGGCGGATCATGGACCCGGACGAGAAGATCGAGCACTGGTCGGAGTTCGCGGAGGGCGGCCACTTCCCGGCGATGGAGGAGCCGGAGTTGCTGGTGGCCGATGTTCGAGCGTTCTTCCGCAAGCTGCGGCAGGCCTGAGGTCGTGAGTGAGAAACAGTGTTAGAACACTGTTTCTCACTCACGACCTCAGGCCGAGCGCGCCGAACCCGCGCGCCGAGAGCCGGGCGTGGCAGCTCTTGATCCGAACGGCCACCGCGGACGGGGGCGGTGGGCCAGAATCGGCGGCGTGCAGTTCGCGATCCTCGGGCCGGTCGAAGCCCGCCGTCCTGATGGGACCTCCGTCGCCCTCGGTGGGCCTCAGCTGCGGGGGCTGCTGGCCCTGCTCGCGCTCGATTCCGGGCGCGTCATCAGCGCCGAACGGCTCATCGACGGCCTGCACGGCGAGCGCCCGCCCGATGGTGCCGCCGAAGCGCTTCAGTCGCAGGTCTCGCGGCTGCGGCGGCGGCTGCGGGACGGTGGCGCGCCGGACGGTCTCGTCGAGTTCACCCCCGCCGGGTACCGGCTGGCCGTCGACCCTCAGGACGTCGACGTCCACCGCTTCGAACGGCTCACCGCCGAGGCGCGCGCGACGCCTGACCCGGTCGTGAAGTCGGCGCTGCTGACCGAAGCACTCTCGCTGTGGCGGGGACCCGCGCTCGACGGCCTCGCGGATCCGCCGCGCGCGGCCCGGCTCGCCGAGCTGCGCCTCGCCGCGATCGAGGACCGCGTCGAAGCCGAGCTCGTGCTGGGGCACCACGAGCGGCTCGTCGCGGAGCTGCGTGAGCTCACCGGCGAGCACCCGCTGCGCGAACGGCTGGCCGCCCAGCTCGTACGCGCGCTGCACGGTGGCGGCCGCTCCGCCGAAGCACTGACCGTCTTCGCCGAGATCCGCGAACGGCTCGCCGACGAGCTGGGGGCCGACCCGTCGCCGGAGCTGGCCGACGCGCACGTCGCCGTCCTGCGGGCCGCCGCGCCGGCTTCGGCTCGGCGGGTTCCGGTGCCGCTCACCGGGTTCGTCGGCCGGCAGGAACTCGACCGGCTCACCGCCGCCCTCGGGGACGCCCGGCTCGTCACGCTCACCGGGCCCGGCGGTGCGGGCAAGACCCGGCTCGCCATCGAAGCGGCGACCGGTGACGCCTGTTTCGTCGAGCTGGCGACGACGACCGACGTGCCGCGGGCCGTCCTCGCCGCGCTCGGGCTGCGTGAGCAGGGCGTGCTGGCGCCGGGCGCCGTCGAAGAGCCGGCCGCCCGCTTGGCCGCCGCGCTCGCCGACCGGCCGGCGCTGCTGGTGCTCGACAACTGCGAACACGTCGTCGCCGAGGCCGCGCGGCTGGTCCGGCTGCTGCTCGGCGCGTGCCCCGGCCTGCGCGTGCTCGCCACCAGCCGCGAACCCCTCGGCCTGACCGGCGAGACGCTCGTGCCGGTCGGCCCGCTGCCCGCGGACGCCGCCGCGAAGCTGTTCACCGACCGGGCCGCGGCCGTGGCGCCGGGCAGCGTGCCCGATCCGGGGGCGGTGAGCCGGATCTGCGCGGCCCTCGACGGCCTCCCGCTGGCGATCGAGCTGGCCGCCGCCCGCCTGCGGTCGCTGTCGGCCGACGACGTCGCCGCCCGGATCGGCGACCGTTTCCGGCTGCTGTCGCGCGGCGACCGGACCGCCGAGCCGCGGCACCGGACGCTGCGCGGCGTCGTCGAGTGGAGCTGGGACCTCCTCGATCCGGACGAGCGTCGGCTCGCGGGCCGGTTCGCGGTGTTCGCCGGCGGCGCGCGGCTCGACGCGATTGAACACGTCTGCGGTGATCCCGACGCCGACACTATGCTCACCGGCCTGGTCGACAAGTCCTTCGTGGAGTTCGCGGGCGGCCGCTACCGGATGCTGGAGACGATCCGGGCGTTCTGCGCCGAGCACGGCGACGACCGGCGAGCCGAGCACGCGCGGTACTTCCTCGACTTCGCCCGCGCGGCCGAGCCGAAGCTGCGCGGCGCGGACCAGCTGTCCACTTTGGACGAACTGACCGCCGAGCACGCCGAGTTGCTCGCCGCGCTGCGCTGGAGCGCGACCGAGGAACCGGCCACCGCGGTGCGGCTCATCGCGGCCCTGACCTGGTACTGGTGGCTGTGCGGCCGGCGCAGCGAAGCGACGCCGTTCGCGGACGCCGTCGTCGCGGCCTTCGGGGCCGAGCCGCCGCCGGGACTGGCCGAGGAGTACGTCGTCTGCCTGATCCAGGCGTCGGACACCGGCGTCGGGATCGAGCCGATCGTGCAGGGGCTCGACCGGCCGCTGCGGTACCCGTACCTCTTCCTGCTGTGGGCGTTTTCGCCGCACACCAAGGTGCGCGACGGCGAGCGGCTGGCCGCGCTCGTCGGCGACGACGCGTGGTCGCGGGCGTTCACGCGGATCGGCGACGGGCTCGGCGCGCAGTACCGCGGCCGGATCGCGGAGGCCGAGACGCACTTTTCGGCGTCACTGGACGGATTCCGCGCGCTCGGCGACCGCTGGGGCGAGGCCAGCGCGCTGGAGAAGCTCGCGGAGTTCGCGGACTGGCGCGGCGACCACGCGCGGTTCCGGGAGCTGATGGACGAGTCCGTGCGGCTGGCCGGCGAGCTCGGCGCCGTCGAGGACGCCGCCGACCTGCTCTGCCGCCGGGCCGACGGCGTGCTGCGCGCCGGCGACGCCGAGACCGCCCGGGCCGACTACGAAGCCGCCGCCGAAAAGGCGCGCGCGGCCGGCACGCCGTCGACGCTCGCGCGGGCTCGCGGCGGCCTGGGTGAGATCGCGCGGCGCGCGGGCGACCTGACCGCGGCCCGGCGTTGGTACACCGCGGCCGTCGGCCTCGCCGTCGACCCGGTCACCGGCGGCGAGACGCGGATCCGGCTCCACACGGGCTTCGGCTGGACGGCCACCGCCGAGGGGCACCTCGACGAGGCGACCGACCTGCACCAGGAGGCGCTGGCCACGGCCCTCGAGCACGCGAACCTGCCGGGCGCGGCCCAGGCGGTCGAAGGCCTGGCGGGCGTCCTCGCCGCGCGGGCCGAGGACGAGCGGGCCGCGTTCCTGCTCGGCGTCGCCGTCGGGCTGCGCGGCGCGCCGGTCACCGGGGACGCGGATGTGGCCGCGGTGACTGACCGAGTGCGGGGGCGGATCGGTGCCGATGCCTACGCGCAAGCCTTCGATCGCGGCCGCGAAATGCCCCCTGACCAGGCGTTGAGCGAGTTCGGTTCGCGGCGGTTCGTGCTCGGTTCGTGAGTGGTCAGCGGCCGCGCCCAGAGTTCGGGGCATGACGAAGAGCATCCTGATCTCCGGCGCCAGCGTCGCCGGCCCCGCCCTCGCTTTCTGGCTGAACCACTACGGCTTCCAGGCCACCGTCGTCGAGCGGGCGCCGAGCCTGCGCGAAGGCGGCTACAAGGTCGACATCCGCGGTGTCGCCGTCGACGTCGTCCGCCGGATGGGCCTGCTGGAGGAGGTGCACGCGGCGAGCACCGACATGCGCGGCGCCGCGTTCGTGAACAAGCGCGGCAAGGAGCTCGCGACGCTGGACGCCGACACGTTCGGCTTCCGCCACGGTGACGACACCGAGATCCTGCGCGGCGACCTCGCGAAGATCCTCTACACCGCGACCCGGGACGACACCGAGTACGTCTTCGGCGACTGGATCACCGGCCTCGACGAGCGCCCGGACGGCGTCCACGTGACGTTCGCGCACGGCGCCCCGCGCCGGTTCGACCTGGTCGTCGGCGCCGACGGCCTGCACTCGGGCGTCCGCGCGCTGGCGTTCGGCCCGGAGGAGGACTTCCTGCGCCGGTTCGACGCGTACATCTCGATTTCGACCGTGCCGAACACCCAGCAGCTGGACCGCTGGGAGCTGCTGCACTCGGCGGCCGGGGGCAAGATGGTGAACGTCTACAGCACGGCCCGCGCGGACGACGCGAAGGCCGCGTTCTGGTTCACCGCCCCGCCGCTGACCTACGACCGCCGGGACGTCGACGGCCAGAAGGACCTCGTCGCGGACCAGTTCGCGGGCCTGGGCTGGGAGATCCCGGAGCTGCTCGAGGCGATGCGCGACGCGGACGACTTCTACTTCGACCCGGTGTGCCAGATCGTCATGGACCACCTGTCGGCCGGCCGGGTGACCCTGCTCGGCGACGCGGGCTACTGCGCCTCGCCGGCGTCCGGCCAGGGCACGAGCCTGGCCCTGGTCGGCGCGTACGTCCTGGCCGGGGAACTGGCCGCCGCGGACGACACCGCGGTCGCGCTTTCCCGCTACGAGGAGGAAATGCGGCCGTACATCGAGAAGAACCAGGCGCTGGCGAAGACGGCGCTGCGCGGGATCATCCCGCAGTCGCGGGCGTTCGCGTGGTTCAACACCCGGATGATCAAGCTGATGCCGTACCTGCCGGGCCGCAACCGCGTCCTGGAGCAGATGTCCCGCCCGATCCGCGAAGCGGCGAACGCCTTGGTGCTGAAGGACTACGCGGGTGCGTACTCGCGGTGACCACGGGGCCGCACCGGCCCTAGCTCGCCGCGCGGACCTTGGCCGCCACCTCGGCCAGCTCTTCGCGGTCGCGGATCCGCCAGTCCGCGGCCAGGACGAAGCCGTCGCCGGCGTGGCGGGGGATCACGTGCAGGTGGACGTGGGGGATCTCCTGGCCCGCCGCCGTGCCGTCGGCCAGGAACAGGTTGATCCCCTCGCAGCGCAGGTCCGTGCGCCGCAGCGCCGCGGCGAGTTCGTGCGCGATCCCGAACATCCGGGCGCCCGCCTCGGCCGGCAGCGCGGCCAGGTCCTCGTGGTGCGCGCGGGGGAGCACCAGCAGGTGGCCGGTCGTCACCGGGCGCAGGTCGACGATGCCGACGAAGTCCGCGTCCTCGTGGACGAACGCCGCCGGGGCGCGGCCGGCGGCGAGGGCGCAGAAGACGCACTCGCCGTCGGGTGTGGTCGCGGGCAGGTGCGGTGGCATGGCGCCGACCGTAGCCGGATGGTCACGCCGGTGTCAGGTGCTTTCCCGCCCACTCCGCGAACGACGTCAGCGGAATACCCAGCGCCCGGGCGAACTCGGGCTGCGCGGGGTGGCCGATCTCGTTCTGCCACTCGTGCCGGACGGCGAACGCCGGTGCTCCGGCGGCCAGCGCTTCCTCGGCCGTCAGGTCCGGTGCCGTCAGCTCGGTGCCGAGAGCGTGGGACAGGACTTCGGCGACCCGCGTCATGGTCATCCGCTCGCTCGCCAGCTCCAGTTCGACGCCGTGGAAGCGCGCCGGGTCCGCGAACGCCGCCGCGGCCGCCGCGCCGATGTCGTCCACCGAGACCAGGGCCAGTTCCGTGCCGGGCTTGATGGTCGTCACCAGCCGGCCGTGGGGGAGCAGGAACGACGGCGGCAGGAAGTTCTCCATGAAGAACCCCGGTTTGAGCAGCGTCCAGTGCGCGAACCCGGCGTCGCGCACGCGGTCCTGGATCGCCGTCTTCGTCTCCAGGTAGTGCTCCATCGACGCCCAGCGGCCGTCCGCCCAGCCGGGCGCGGACCGGTGCTGCCCGGCGCCGGAGACCGAGGTGTGCACGAACTGCGGCACGCCGGCGTCGCGAGCGGCGTCGATGAGGTTGCGGCCCTGGACCCACTCGGAGTCGCCGTCGAGGTTCGTCATGTCGGGCATCTGGACGGAGAACACGCCTCGCACCCCTTTCAGGGCGGGGGCGAGCGAGTCGGAGTCGTAGAGGTCGCCTTGCACGATTTCGGCACCTGACGTGCGGAGGGCCTGTGCCTTCCCGGGATCCCGGACCAGCGCGCGGACGGGGACGCCGGCCTTCAGGAGGGCGCGGGCGGTGGCGCCGCCTTGCTTGCCGGTGGCGCCGGTGACCAGGACGGGGGACATGGGGACTCCTCGGGGCCGATAAATGGCGAGGCCCGCCACTTCGTGGTCGCTACACTAGCGACTAAGTGGCGGTCCCCGCCACTTCCTGTTCCGGAGGTGGTCCGTGCCGCGGTCCGACGCCCGTCGCAACTACGCGCGCATCCTCGCCGTCGCCGAGGAGGAGGTCGCCGCGCACGGCGCCGACGCGTCCCTGGAGCAGATCGCCCGCACCGCCGGCGTCGGCTCGGCGACCGTGCGCCGCCACTTCCCGAGCCGGCCGGCGCTGCTCGAAGCGGTGTTCCGGCAGCAGGTCGACGCGCTGGCCGAGCGGGCCCGCGCGCTGGCGGAAGCCCCGGCCCCGCGCGCGGCACTGCTCGACTGGCTGAGTGCTTTGACGACCTACGCGGCGACGGCCCGCGGCCTGGCGACGGCCTTGGTCCGCGACGAGGAGTCGATGGCCCACGCGTGCTCGACGACGATGACCGAAGCGGGCGAGCCGTTGGTGCGCCGGGCGATCGAGGCGGGCGCGGTCAGTGCGGACGTCACGGCGGCGGACCTGATCGCGGTGGTGACGGGGATCGTGCTGGCGACCGAGCACCACCGCGACCCGGCGGGCGAGGCGCGGCGGCTGCTGGAGCTGGCGGTGCGGGGGATCAGCCCGGCCCGCTGAGCCGGCCCCGGCCCTGGTCGCCGCGGGCCGCGGCCGGTTTCCGCCGAGGGCAACGGAAACGCTGCCGGCGTTCCGGCAGGACGAGTGGCAGCTGATCGCGGGCGTGCGGGCCGGGCCGCCCTCGCGAGTCAGCCCGAGGCCGTCAGCCAGTGGTGCAGTGCCCACCACGACCGCACCGCGTCGAGCACCCGGCCGCCCGCGTTCTCCGCCAGCGGCAACGGCGTCAGCTCCGCCAGCCGGTCCAGCCGGTACCGGACCGTGTTCGGGTGCAGGTGCAGCGCCTCCGCCGTCGGGCGCAGGCGCTGGCCGTGGTCCAGGTACGCCAGCGCCGTCGCCGCCAGTTCGCGGTGGAACGGGTTCGCCGGGTCCAGCGAGCCGAGCAGACCAGTCGTCAGCAGACCCGCCAGCAGCGGCTGGGCCGTCAAGGCGATCTCGCCCGCCAGCGCCGTCAAGTCGTGGTAGCCGGGGCCGGCGAGGCGCGCCGCCGCCGTGCACAGCCGGTGCACCTCCGGCACCTCCGGCAACGCCGCCGGCGGCGCCACGACCAGCAGGACGTCGTCGGCCAGCGCGACCCCGGACGGCGACCGCACGGCCAGGCCGGTCAGCCTGCCCTCGACCAGGCCGTACACCCCGCCGAACTCCAGCAGTGCCTGCTCCAGGGTCCGCGCCTGGGCCGGGTCGCTGACGTCCGACACCACGCAGAAGTACCGGACGTCCGGGTGCAGCCCCGCCCGTCGCAGCTCGTCGGGTGCCGGTGGGTGCCCGGAGAGCAGCACGGTCCGCAGCAGCTGGGTCCGCGCGTCGCGCACCGTGCGGGACAGCTGGAGCTCGGCCGCGTGGTAGCCCTTGACGATGTGGTGCTCCAGCGCCCCTGTGTAGCGGTCGGCGTCGAGGACGGTTTCGAGGATGAGGTCGTCCGGCACGCCCGCCGCCCGGGCGCGTTCGACGGCGACGCGGGCCGCGTGCGTGCGGCCGGCCTGGACCCCGCGCAGCAGCTCGGTGAGCGGGACACCCTGCGCCGCGCGGTCCGCGCCGAGCGCCTCGGCGGTGGTGTAGTCCTCTCGCGCGGGGCCGTCGGGACTCGCCGTCGCCCGCAGCGCGGCCGAGAGCAGGACCTGGATGTGCCGCCGGTTCTCGGCCTCCGGCAGCCGCGCGACCTCGGGCGACTCGCTGCGCGCCGCTTTGACCAGCTCGTCGAGCACGGCCTCGTCCGCGGCCAGGTCGTCGAGGATCCGGCGGAGCAGCGGCGTCACCGGGCACCTCCCGAAACCGTTGTGGCACCGCCACAACCGGCACCGCCGACGTTGGGCGGCCGACCCTACCGGACGGGCTCCGGTGCCCGGTTATCGTGGCAATACCGGACAGTAACCCCTGCCCGGGGCAAAAACCACCGCCGCACCTCTTCAGCGTCGAAAGGTGTCTTGTCGTGCGCACTTCCCCGGGAACCCGCCGACGGCGGTCCTACCTCTCGCGCCTGGCGTACCTGACCTCCGCCGTCGCCCTGCTGGCGACCGGCGCGGCGGTGCCCGCGACCGGCGCCCCCGCGGCGCTGCGGGAGGTGATGTTCGTCGGCAACAACTGGGAGGGGACGGCCGACGTCATCCAGTCCCGCGGCTCGTTCGCGAAGATCGGGCGGATCAACATCATCCCGGACAAGGACGACCGGCTGCGGGAGATCTACCTGAACCCGATCAAGCTGGCGTTCTTCCTCGGCATCCGCAACGGGCCGGGGGAGGGGCACGACCAGTTCGTCGACGACATGTACACGACCCCGGACGGGGCGTCGGTGGTGGCGTCGCGGCCCAGCTTCGCCGACGTCGTCTCGATCAGCCTCGCCACCGGCCGGATCAACTGGCGCTTCCCGGTTTCCGGCTTCCGCGCCGACCACATGGCGGTCTCGCCGGACGGCCGTCGCGTCGCCGTCTCGGCCTCGACGTCGAACACCGTGCACGTGCTGGACATCGTGACCGGGCAGCAGGCCGGCTCGTTCGCCACCGGCGACAAGCCGCACGAGAACGTCTTCACCGGCGGCGGCCGGTACCTCTGGAACATGTCGATCGGCAACGTCGACACGAACCTCGACGACCCCGGCTGGGACTTCACCAAGGGGGACCGGCGCATCACGGTCGTCGACGCCACGACCTTCCAGCAGGTCAGGGTGATCGACATGCGCGACCGGCTCGACGCCTTCGGGCGCCGGGACCTCTCGGACGCCGTGCGGCCGGTCGCGTTCACCCCCGACGAGTCCAAACTGTACTTCCAGGTTTCGTTCTATAACGGCTTCCTGGAGTACGACGTCGCGACCGACAAGATCACCCGGCTCAAGGAGCTGCCGAAGAACCCGGCCACGAGCGACGACCGCACCACGTTCGTCAACGACTCCCGGCACCACGGTATGTCGATGAACCCGGCGGGCACCAAGCTCTGCGTCGCCGGGACGATGGACGACTACGCCACGGTCGTCGACCGCGCCACCCTGCAGCAGGGCACGCTGGTGCCGGCGGTGAAACCGTATTGGGCCACGGTGAGCGGCGACGGCAGCGCGTGCGTCATCTCCGAAGCCGGCGCGGACCGGGTCACGGCGATCGACTTCGCGACCGGGCAGAAGCTGGTCTCGGTGGCGGTGGGTGACCACCCGCAGCGGGTCCGCATCGGCCACGTCCCCGAGGGCTGGACCGGCCCAGCCGCCTGAACCGTCAGGAGAAGTCGTAGGCAATCGTCAGCCAGTCGCGGACCTCGTCATCCACATCGGACACTTCGCGCAGCTTCAGCTGGTGTCCCACCCGGAGCCCCGACGCCCAGCGCGCCGGGGCGATCCGGGCCGTCTCGATCGGGCGGGGCAGGAACAGGTACACCAGGACGTCCTTCGACCGCGGCCGCAGCTCGCCCAGCTTCCGGTCCCGCTTGAGGAACACCCCGACCTTGACGGCGTCCTCGTGGACGTCGCCGAGGGTCCGCAGGTGCTCGATGACCGCGTCGTAGATCGCGCGGAACTTCGGGTCGCGGCCGGCGAACGTCTCGTCGACCGTGCAGCCCGGGACGCACGTGTGGCCCTGGCCGGCGCGCGCGAACTCGCGGTCGCAGCGCGGGCACGTCCAGCGGGTCGGCATGCCGTCCAGGATGGCACTCACAGCGGGGCCGGGCCGAGCGACGGGACGGTCGCGGCCGCGGTCACCAGCCGCCGGGCGGCGGTGGCCGCGGCCTTGCGCTGCCCCGCCGGCAGCCGGTCCAGCAGCGCGCCCAGCGCCGCGTGCCGCCGGTCGAGGATCCGCGCCACCAGGTCGTGGCCGGTCTCGGTCACCTCCAGGGTCACCACGCTCCGGTTGCGCGGGTCGCGGCCGCGGGCCACGTAGCCGAGGGCCTCCAGCCGGTCGGCCAGCCGCGTCACCGACGACGCGTTGACGTCCATCGCCGCGGCCAGGCGCGAGCTCGGTACCCGGCCGAGGCGGTCGAGGATGAGCAGCAGGCGCGTCTGGGGGAACGTGACCTCCGGTGGCGCCGCGTGCGCGCACTCCCACGCGATCCCGACCAGGACGAGGGTGAGGCCGTCCAGGGCGACCACGTCCGGGTCGGCGCCCGGGGCCGCGTCTTCGAGGGTTTGCATGAAGCAATACTTGCCAACCGCAAGAGCATCGGTCAAGATGGGTGACCCCGGCACTCGCCCGGGACGTCCGGCCGGCTCGGCCGCCTTTCTCGTGCCTCCACTGTGGACTTTTGAAAACCCTTGGTGCGCAAGAAAAATACTTCGAATCGTCTTGAACTCCTCCGTGACGGGAGCCGTAGTACCCCGTACAGGCACTTGTCGCCAAAGGAGGAACGATGCCGGATCACCGTGGCATGACGGCCAAGGCCAGGGCTCGGACCGTGCTGGTCGTCGTGGCCACTCTCGCCGTGGTCGCCGTGGGCTCGGTCATGGTGCTGAAAGCGAGCGCCCAGACCGCTCCCGGGTCGACGCAGGCGCAGGTCCCGGCGTACGGGCAGGGCATGGCGGGCATGCAGATGGGCTCGGCCGCCCAGGCCGGTCTCGGGGAAAACCCGGTCGGGGCCGGGCCGGTCACCGAGCTCGACAAGACGTTCCTGGTCAAGGTGCGTCAGGCCGGGCTGTGGGAGATGCCGGCGGGCGACCTCGCGCAGAGTCATGCGAGCAGCGACGCCGTGAAGCGCGCCGGGCTGCACCTGCTGGACGGGCACTCACACCTGGACCAGCTCGTCCGCGAGGACGCGAAGATGCTCGGCGTGACGTTGCCCGACCAGGCCAGCGCCGAACAGCAGGGCTGGGTCCGCCAGCTGACGGCCGCGCAGGGCCTCGAGTTCGACAAGCTGTTCGTGAACCTGCTGCGAGCCTCGCACGGCAAGATCTTCGCGACGATCGCGGAGGTCCGCGCGGGCACGCAGAACGACGTCATCCGCCGGCACGCGACGCAGGCGAACCAGACGGTCCTCGACCACATGAACGTCCTGGAGGACACCGGTCTGGTCGACCCGCAGACGATCGCCGACGTCGCGAAGGCGGTCAACCCGCCGAAGTGACCCCTGCCAGGTAACGCTGCACCGTCGGGCCGACCTCGGCGACGACCTCCGCCGGGGTCAGCTCGACCACCGGGGGCAGGCGCAGGACGTAACGCGTCAGCGCCAGCCCGAGCAGCTGGCTCACCACCAGCCCCGCGCGGCGCGGGGCGTCGGCCGGGTCACCGAACCGCAGGACCGCGGGGGTGACCTGGCCGGCGAACACCTGCCGCATCTTCTCGACCACCGCGTCGTCCGCGACCGCCGAACGCAGCAGCGTCAGCAGGATCTCGTCCGTCGGCGGCCGCTCCCACAGCACCAGGAACTGGCGGGTGAGCAGCTCGCCGACGGTGCCGGGGTCGGCCGTGGCCAGGTCCGGCAGGTCCAGCTCGACGTCCACCGCCGCCGCGAACAGGCCGTCCTTGCTGCCGTAGTAGCGCATCACCATCGACGGGTCGATGTCCGCGTCGGCGGCGATCGAGCGGATCGTCGCGCGGCGGAAGCCGTCGGCGGCGAACCGGCGGCGTGCCGCCTCCAGGATGGTCGCCCGGGTGGCGTCGGATCGGCGGGGTGACTCGGTCATACCAACAAGTGTAGGCCAACACTTGTTGACAAGCCAGTGCGGGCGCGCCTAACGTGGATGCCAACAGTTGTTGGCAAACTCGGAGGAGCCGTCATGACCCTGCCCACCCGTACCGACGTCCTGATCGCCGGCGCCGGCCCCGCCGGCCTGGCCACCGCGATCGTCCTCGCCGAGGCCGGCGTCGACTTCGTGCTGCTCGACCGCCAGGCCGAAGGCGCGAACACCTCCCGGGCCTGCGTGGTGCACGCCCGGACCCTGGAGGTGCTGGCCGAGCTCGGCGTCACCGAGCGGCTGAAGGAGCTGGGCGTCGTCGTCCCGACGTTCACCGTCCGCGACGGCGCCACGGTGCTCGCCAAGGTGCCCTTCGGCGGGCTGCCCACCGCCTACCCGTACACGCTGATGGTGCCGCAGGACCGGACCGAAGCCGTGCTGCTGGCGCGGCTGCGCGAGGTCGGCGGCGACGTCCACCGCCCGTACGAGGTCACCGCCGTCGCCGGCGACGACACGGGCGTCACGGTCACGACGACCGGCGGCACCGTGCGCGCGAAGTACGTGGTCGGCGCCGACGGCATGCACAGCACCGTGCGCGAGCAGGCCGGCATCGGGTTCACCGGCGCCAGCTACGCCGAGTCGTTCGTGCTGGCCGACGTCCGGATGAGCTGGCCGCTGGACCGCGCGGAGGTCAGCCTCCACCTGTCGCCGGAGGGCGTGACGGTGGTGGCGCCGCTGCCCGGCAGCGACGACCACTACCGCGTGGTCGCGACGGTCGCCGAGGCGCCCGAGCACCCCGGGATCGCCGACATCCAGTCCATTGTGGACGCGCGCGGCCCGGAGGGCGCGCGGTCGCGGGTCACCGAGGTCGTGTGGAGCTCGCGGTTCCGCGTACACCACCGGGTGGCCGACCACTACCGCGCGGGCCGGATCTTCGTGGCCGGCGACGCGGCCCACGTGCACAGCCCGGCCGGCGGCCAGGGCATGAACACCGGCATCCAGGACGCGGTCGCGCTCGGCCGCCTGCTGGCCCGGGTGGCCGCCGGCGAACCGGACGCGCTGCTGGACACGTACGAGACGACCCGTCGCCCGGTGGCGACCGGCGTGGTGGCGTTCACCGACCGGATGACCCGGATGGCGACGCTGCGCCCCCGCCCGGCGCGGCTGCTGCGCAACACCGTGCTCAAGACGGTGTTCTCGCTGCCGCCGATGCGGGAGAAGCTGGCCTACCAGCTGTCGGAGCTCGCGGCGCGCTGACCGGGGGACCACTCGCCCAGCCACTGCTCCACACGGCCGGCAAGAACAGGTAGCCGATCTCGGTCCGGCCGGTGTCGTTGCGGTCGAGCGTGACGATGCCAGTCATTGCGCCGTCGCGCTCCACCGCGAACGAACCGAACCGTCGTTCGGTCCGGAGCGGGGGAGGCCGGGTCAGCGGGTCGGGGGGACGATGCCGTACTCGTGGATCTTGCGGTAGATCGTCGCCCGGGAGATGCCGAGCAGCTTCGCCGCCCGGACCTTGTTGCCGTCCGCGTCTTCGAGGCAGCGGACGATGGCGTCCCGCTCGATCGACTCGAAGCGGTTCAGCGGCCGCCGCGCGACGGTGTGGAACTCCGCCGGGAGGTCGCCCGGGCGGATGGTCCCGGCCCGGCGGCGCTGGGCCACCTTCCGCAGCACCTGGTAGAGCTGGCCGGTGTTGCCCGGCCACTCCGCCCGCATCAGCAGGTGCAGCGCCGCCGCCGAGCAGGTGAGCCTGCCGCCGTAGCCGAGCTTGCTCAGCGCCAGCGGGACCAGCTCCGCCAGGTCCTCGACGTGGTGGCGCAGGGGCGGTACCCGCACCGTCCGCGGGAACGACTTCAGCAGCTCGGCCAGGGCCGGCTTCGTCTCGGCCTCCGGTACGAGCGTGACGACCACCCACGGCGCGTCGGCCCGCTCGCGCAGCTCCCGCAACGTCGTGGAGAGGGCGTTGGCCGCCGGCGTCGTCAGCGCGTCGGCGTGGCGGATCACCAGCGTCCGGATCGGGGCGTCGGCGTGCTCGCGCAGCAGTTCGGCCGCCCAATCGGTGCCGGTGGTCACCGCCGCGTCGACGGTCAGCAGCCGCGCCGCCGGGTGGTGACGCTGGTGTAGTCCCTTGGCCAGGGTCAGCTTGCCGGTGCCCGCCTCGCCTTCCAGTGCGACCCCCTCGCCGCGCTGGTGGCCGGTGTCGAGCTCGTGCCCGCAGCGCAGCCACAGCGGCGCCGAGCCGACCACGCCCGGCAGGTACATCGGCAGCATCGGGGTCGACGGCACCGAGAGGGCTTCCTCCGCCTCGATCAGCTTCACCGACAGCACGCCGCCCGCGGTGTCGGTCTCCCGCTGGCCCGGGACGCGGCGGCAGAACACGCGCACGCGCAGGCCGCTGGACAGCGCGAGCGTCGCCGACGTCCGGCGCCCGTCGGCCAGCGCCTCGGTGGCGTGGCTCAGCAGGACCGACTGGTCGACCGGGTCGAGCAGCTGCCGCGCCCGGTCGTTCATCATCACGATGTCCTCGTTGAACGCCAGCACGATGCCGGTCCACCGGCGGCAGGTCTGCAGGTACGCCTGGAAGAGGATCATCTCCCGCAGGTCGCTGTGCCGCAGCAGCGCCTGGCGGATCTGCTCGGCGGTCGAGCGGGCCAGCGCGATGAGCAGGCCGCCCGCGTCCTTGTACCAGCAGGTGAGGTCGACCGCGCCGATCTTCTTGCCGGAGATCGGGTGGTGGATCGGCACCCCCGCGCACGCCAGGTTCTCCAGGTGCTCGGCGTAGTGCTCGTGGCCGAACACCGTGGTCGCGCGGCCGTCCTCGAGCGCGGTGCCGATGCCGTTGGTCCCGACGGACTGCTCGCCGTAGCTGAACCCGGGCACCAGCTCGACGCGTTCGAGGTGCCGCTTCAGGTCGGCGTCGCCGGTCCGCTGGGTGAGTACGACGCCGCTGGCGTCGGTGAGGATCAGGCTGATCGGCTGGCCGTCGAACTGCTCGCTCAGCTTGTGCAGCACCGGTTCCGCGCCGCGCATCAGCGGGATGTCGAGGTTCTGGTCGCCCTGGAAGAGGGGGTCGATCCGGTCGGCGTCGACGCGGAACTCCTGCGACCGCCGCCAGGAGGCCAGGATGGTCTGCCGGACCGTGCCGGGCGGCACCGGTTCGGCCGTGAGGAAACGGACCCGGGTACGGGCCAGCTCGTCGTCCGCGAGCAGCGTTCCGGGCACCATCTCGTCCACGTGACCTCCACACTTTCCCCGCGGCCCACGTGGGTGCGGGCACACCCGTTGTGCCGCCCGTTCAGCCTAGATCCGGCGCGCGCCGAGTGGTGTCTCAAATTGAGACGCCCGGGCCGCGCGGGCGGCGGTCCGATGGAGGCGCGACCCACCGCTGACCAGGAGGAGTGCCCATGGCCGCCGAGCACGCGGAGACGTACAACCCGTGGACGATCGTCAACCTGGTTTTCACGCATCTGGCCGAACAGGGGCTGCACCCGACGTTCGGCGGGGACGGCCACCCGGGTGAACCGGCCGCGGCGCTGCTGCGCGCACTCGGGATCGCGCCGACCGTCGAAGGGGACGCGCGGGTGCGCACGAGCGTCCACAGCGAGCTCGCCGAACTGCGCGCCCGGATGCTCGGCTCGGACGAAGCGCCCTGAGCAGCGGTTCTGTCTCAGATTGAGACCCGCGTCACTCGTGGCCGCCCCTTGAATGGTGAACGCAGGACGTCCGCCCCGACGGCGAGCGACGGACAAGGAGCCTCCATGAGTCGCCAGAGTGTGGCGAAAGCCCACCAGAAGATCCAGGAACTGTCGTGGGAGCCGGCGTACCACACCCCGGTTTCGCACTACGGGACCGACTACACGTTCCAGAAGGCCAAGAAGAAGGACCCGTTGAAGCAGGTCCTCCGCTCGTACTTCCCGATGCAGGAGGAAAAGGACCACCGGGTCTACGGCGCCGAAGACGGCGCGATCCGCGGCAACATGTTCCGCCAGGTGCAGGAACGCTGGCTGGAGTGGCAGAAGCTGTTCCTGTCGATCATCCCGCTGCCGGAGATCTCGGCCGCGCGGGCGATGCCGCTGCTGTTCCGCACGGTGCCCAACCCGGAGCTGCACAACGGCCAGGCGATCCAGATGATCGACGAGGTCCGGCACTCGACGATCCAGCAGAACCTCAAGCGCCTGTACATGCAGAACTACATCGACCCGGCGGGCTTCAACTCGAGCCTGCGCAACTTCCAGAACGACTACTGCGGCACCATCGGCCGCCAGTTCGCCGAAGGCTTCATCACCGGTGACGCCATCACCGCGGCGAGCATCTACCTCACCATCGTGGCGGAGACCGCGTTCACGAACACCCTCTTCGTCGCCATGCCCGCGGAAGCCGCCGCCAACGGCGACTACCTGCTGCCCACGGTGTTCCACTCGGTGCAGTCCGACGAGTCCCGCCACATCAGCAACGGCTACGCGACCCTGCTGATGGCGTTGTCGGACGAGAGCAACCACCAGCTGCTCGAACGCGACCTGCGGTACGCGTGGTGGAACAACCACGCCGTCGTCGACGCCGCGATCGGCACGTTCATCGAGTACGGCACCAAGGACCGCCGCAAGGACCGCGAGTCCTACGCGGAGATGTGGCGCCGCTGGATCTACGACGACTACTACCGCTCGTACCTGGTCCCGCTCGAGAAGTACGGCCTGGTGATCCCGCACGACCTCATCGAAGAGGCGTGGAACCGGATCTGGAACAAGGGCTACGTGCACGAGGTCGCGCAGTTCTTCGCCACCGGGTGGCTCGCCAACTACTGGCGCATCGACCCGATGACCGACGAAGACTTCGAGTGGTTCGAGTACAAGTACCCGGGCTGGTACGACAAGTACGGCAAGTGGTGGGAGAACTACAGCCGCCTCGCGACGCCGAACGGGCACCACCCGATCGTCGCCGAAGACGTGAACTACGTGTACCCGCACCGGTGCTGGACGTGCATGGTGCCGTGCCTCATCCGTGAGGACATGGTGGTCGACGAGGTCGACGGGCAGCACCGCACGTACTGCTCGGAGACGTGCCGCTGGACCGACGCCGAGGCGTTCCGGCCCACCTACCAGGGCCGCAACACCCCGAACATGGGCCAGCTGGTCGGCGCCCGCGAGTGGGAGACGCTCTATCACGGCTGGAACTGGGCCGACGTCGTCTCCGACATGGGCTTCGTGCGCGACGACGGCAAGACCATGGTCGCGCAGCCGCACCTGAACCTCGACCCCAAGAAGATGTGGACGCTCGACCACCTGCGCCGGATGCCCGAGGTGCAGTCGCCGAACGTGCTCTTGAACCAGATGTCCGACGCCGAGCGCGCCGCGTTCGTGGCCGACTACAACCGCCAGGGCCCGGCCGGCCGGCCGGCGCCCCAGACGGCCTGACGACGCGGGAAGGGCCTGGCATGGCAGAGAAGCACCGCGTCCGGTTCGAACCGGTCGGGATCGAGATCGACGTCGCCGAGGACACCACGATCCTGCGCGCCGCCGCCGAGCAGGGCGTCATGCTCATGCACGGCTGCAAGGAAGGGCAGTGCGCGGCCTGCAAGTCGTTCATCCTCGACGGCGAAGACGTCGAACACGACCGCTATTCGACCTTCGCGCTCCCCGACTACGAAAAGGAGGAGGGTTTCACGCTGCTGTGCCGGGCCCACGCCTACGAAGACCTCACGATCGAGCTGCTCAACTACGACGAGGAGATGATCCAGTCCGGCCTGCCGATCCAGGAGGCCGAGGTCGAGGTCGTGGCCAACGACAACGTCACCCACGACCTGCGCCACCTCGTCGTCAAGCTGACCGATCCGGACCAGGCGCTGAAGTTCTTTCCCGGGCAGTACCTGGACTTCGCGATCCCGGACACCGAGGAGTCCCGGTCGTTCTCCATGGCCAACACCTCGGCCCGTGACGGGCAGCTGGAGTTCGTCATCAAGATCTACCCCGACGGGCTGTTCTCCCGGTTCCTCGACGCCGATGTCGCGGTCGGCGACCGGCTCCGGGTGACCGGCCCGTTCGGGGTGTTCACCCTCCGGGACAACCCGGGCAAGGACCTGGTCTTCGTCGGCGGCGGGGCCGGGATGGCGCCGATCCTGTCGCTGCTGCGGTCCATGGCCGAGCGCGGCATCGACCGGAAGG
Organism: Amycolatopsis sp. NPDC114505; assembly: GCF_055633615.1. NCBI lineage: Bacteria > Bacillati > Actinomycetota > Actinomycetes > Pseudonocardiales > Pseudonocardiaceae > Amycolatopsis > Amycolatopsis sp. NPDC114505. The sequence goes on from NZ_JBVKDV010000003.1 coordinate 88,370, forward strand.
CGACGTACTACTACGGCGCCCGCCGCGAGGCGGACCTCTGCTTCCACGCCGAACTGCGGGAGCTCGAGGAGAAACTGCCGAACTTCCGCTACGTCCCAGCGCTTTCCGAACCGGGTGACGACGCCTGGGACGGCGAGACCGGCCTGATCACCGACGTCCTGCGCCGGGCCGGCCTCGACCTGACCGGAGCCGACGCCTACGTCTGCGGTCCGCCGCCGATGGTGGAGGCCGCGCTGGAACTGCTGCCCGCGCTCGGCGTCGCCGACAAGCGCGTCTTCTACGACAAGTTCACCACCACGGGCGAAGGGTAAAAACCCATGACAGCCACCTCCGAACGCAGTGTGCCGAAGCCGACGTTCACCGACGCCGAAGCGGGTGCCAAGGTCTTCCCGGACTCCGACGCCCGCCGGTACAACTACTTCACCCCGGCCAAGCGCAAGCAGAGCCACTACGAAGACGTCACCGTCGAGGTCCAGCCCGACCCGCGCCACTACCTGTCGCAGGGCTGGCTCTACGCCTTCGCCGACGGCAAGGCCGGCTACCCGCTCGAGTGGACCGCGCTGAAGGCGTGGGGCTCCGACCGGCCGGTGCCCGAGCGCAGCCCCGGCTCCGGCGGCAAGGGCTACGACTGGCCCGCGCACGGCTGGCACGAGTTCCGCGACCCCAACGAGGAGTGGGAGCTCACGCTCTACCGCTACAACGCGAACGTCGTGCGCCAGCTCAACCAGAACATCGACGCGGCCCGCCAGGCCAAGGCGTTCGAGCAGTGGAACCCGAACTGGGTCGACTTCGTCGCCAAGCACGTCGGCGCCTGGATGCACGTCGACCACGGCCTCGGCCTGTACCTGTTCGCTAACGCCAACCGGCGCGCGCCGACGAACATGCACAACAACGCGATCTCGGTGAACAGCATGCACCGGATCCGCGCGGCGCAGGACCTGGCGCTGTACAACCTGACGCTCACCGAGGAGATCGACGGCTTCGACGGCAGCGCCCACCTGACGACCTGGGCCGAGGACCCGGCGTGGCAGGGCGTGCGGGAGACCGCCGAGCAGCTGACCGGGATCTGGGACTGGTGCGAGGCGATCTTCGCCGCGAACATCGTCTTCGAGCCCCTCGTCGGCGAGCTGTTCCGCAGCAACCTGGTGCAGCAGGCCGCGCCGGCGAACGGCGACTTCGTCACCCCGACGCTGATCGGTGCCGAGGAGTTCGACTTCTCCGAGCGGGACCTCCGCTACACGAAGGCGATGTTCCACCTGCTGATCAACGACAAGGAGTTCGCCGGGCACAACCAGGCGCTGCTGCAGAAGTGGCTGGAGGACTGGGTGCCGAAGAGCATCGCCGCCGCCCGCGCCCTGCAGCCGCTGTGGTCGCAGCCCGACGCCAAGCCGATCCGGTTCGAGGACGGTCTCGACCGGGCGAAGAGCCGGTTCGCCGGAATCCTGTCCGAATTGGGCCTCAAGGCACCCGAGGAGCTGGGCCAGTGACTGTCTTCAAGACCGCGGAAAGTCCGTACAAGACGAACAACACCGCGTCGAACATGTGCGGCTTCACCCTGATGAACAACCAGGTCGGCGCGATCATCGCGGAGGTCATGTCCACGAAGGACAACGTGACCGTGACGCCGTTGCCGTCGATGATCCGGGTGGACGCGCGGGGCCGGACGGACCTGGTCTACGCCGAGGTCGACGAGGCCGCCGGCGAGGAAGAGGGCTGGTTCAACGCGGCCGAGTTCGAGGAGAGCATGTCCACCCACTACGGGCGGATGATCCACGAGGACGACCGGACGATCATGTTCGCCAACCCCGAAGACGCGGCGGAATACCTCGACTTCGATCTGAAGCCCATCAAGTAGTTCAGCTGGAAGCACTCGATCCGCTCAGGAAGGATCACCGATGTACGAAAAAGACGGCGAAAAGTATTTCGTGGTGGACGCCCACACCCACTTCTGGGACGCGAGCCCGGACAACTGGGTGAAGGGGCAGGAGGAATACGCCAAGGGCTGGATCGAGTGCTTCCACGCCTACCAGGGCCTCGGCCCGAAGGAAACGCACTGGCCGATCGACCGCTTCCAGAAGTACTCGGAAGAGCTGATGATGCACGACCTGTTCGAGGTCGGGCACGTGGACACGGCCATCTTCCAGCCGACGAACCTGCGGCAGTGGTACAAGAACGGCTTCAACACCACCGAAGCCGACGCGGCGCTGGCCGAGAAGCACCCCGGCAAGTTCCTCGTCAACACGACCTTCGACCCGCGTGAAGGCGACGAAGGCATGAAGGCGTTCGAGGAACGGGTCAAGAAGTACGGCTGCAAGGGCGTCAAGCTCTACACCGCCGAGTGGCGCGGCGACTCCCGCGGCTGGAGCCTCAAGGACCCGGAAGCGGCGAAGTACCTCGAGAAGTGCGAGGAACTCGGCGTCAAGAACGTCCACATCCACAAGGGCCCGACGATCTGGCCGCTGGACAAGGACGCCTTCGACGTGTCCGATGTGGACCACGTGGCGACGAACTTCCAGGGCCTCAACTTCATCGTCGAGCACGTCGGCCTGCCGCGCATCGAGGACTTCTGCTTCATGGCCACCCAGGAGCGGAACGTCTACGCGGGGCTCGCCGTGGTCGTCGGCGGCCTGATGCACGCCCGGCCGAAGTTCTTCGCCAAGGTCATGGGCGAGCTGATGTTCTGGATCGGCGAGGACAAGCTGATCTTCGGCGCGGACTACGCCATCTGGGAGCCCAAGTGGCAGGTCGAGGGCTTCGTCGACTGGAACATGCCGGGTGACGACGAGCTGTCGGACTTCGCGCCGCTGACGGTCGACCAGAAGAAGAAGATCCTCGGGCTGAACGCCGCCCGGCTCTACGACATCGACGTGCCGGCCGAGCTGCGCCTGAAGGACCCGGAGTCGGTCGAACCCGTCGGCGTGCCGAACTCATGACGGCACTCGACGACCGGATCGTCCGCGCCGACCACACCGCCGTGTGGTCGGCGCTGGGCACCGTCCGGGATCCCGAACTGGACGAGCCGCTGACCGACCTCGGCTTCGTGGCCCGCTGCGAGGTGAGCGCGGCGGGCCACGCCCTCATCCGGCTGCGGCTGCCGACCTACTTCTGCGCGCCCAACTTCGCGTTCCTGATGGTGGCGGACGCCTACGACGCCGTCGCCGGCGTGCCGGGCCTGACCGGGCTCGACATCCGGCTCGACGACCACTTCGCGTCCGACGTCATCAACCGCGGGGTGGCGGCGCGGCGGGGGTTCGTCGCGTCGTTCGAGGGCGAGGCCGTCGACGAGCTGGACAGCCTGCGCTACGACTTCGTGCGCAAGGCCGTGCTCGCCGGTACCGACCGCGTCTGCCGGACGCTGGCCGGCACCGGGCTCGACCCGGCGTCGCTGACGCTCGGTGAGGTCCCGCCGGGGCCGGATGTCGAGCGGCTGCGCGCCCGGCGCCGTGAGCTGGGCCTGCCGGCCGAAGACGGCGACCCGCTGCTGCTGGACCCGGCCACCGGGGCGGCGGTGGCCCCGGCCGACGCGAAGCGCCACCTGGCCTTCGCGCGGCTGACCCGCACGAGCATGGAGGCCAACTCGGGCGTCTGCCGCGGCATGCTGCGTGCCCGGTATTCGCTGACTTCGGATGAGGAGGGCACGGGATGAAGGCCGTGCGGCTGCAGAAGTACCATCAGCAACCGGTGATCGAAGAGGTACCGGAGCCGCGCGCCACCGGGCCCTTCGACGTCGTGGTCAAGATCGGCGGCGCCGGCGTGTGCCGCACCGACCTGCACATCATCGAGGAGCAGTGGGCCGAGAAGTCCGGCGTCGCGCTGCCCTACACGATCGGGCACGAGAACGCCGGTTGGGTGCACGAGGTCGGCCCCGCGGTGTCCAATGTGGAGGTCGGCGACACGGTCATCCTGCACCCGACGCCGACGTGCGGGCTGTGCCACGCCTGCCGCGCGGGCGACGACATGCACTGCCCGAACGGGAGCTTCCCAGGCATCGACAGTGACGGCGGCATGGCCGAGTACCTGCTGACGTCGGCGCGGGCGTGCATCAAGCTCGATCCCTCCACCCAGCCGGAAGACGTCGCGGCGCTCGCCGACGCGGGCATCACCGCCTACCACGCGGTGCGCAAGGCCGTCCCGCAGCTGTACCCGGGCACCACCTGCGTCGTCAACGGCGCCGGCGGCCTCGGGCACATCGGCATCCAGTCGCTGAAGGCGCTGACCGCGGCCCGCGTGATCGTGGTCGACCGCAACGCCGACGCGCTGAAGCTGGCGGCCGAACTGGGCGCCGACGAGACGGTGCTCGGTGACGGCAAGCAGGTCGACGCCGTGCTCGACCTGACCGGCGGCAACGGCGCGGAGGTCGTGCTCGACTTCGTCGCCGAGCAGGGCGCCCAGCAGGACGCGTTCGCGATGACCCGGCGCGCCGGGTCGCACTTCGTGATCGGCTACGGCAGCAACATCGACATCCCGACCATCGACATCATCTCCACCGAGCGCAACGTCATCGGCAACCTGGTCGGCACGTACAACGACCTGGCCGAGCTGATGGTGCTGGCGCAGGCCGGGAAGGTCACGCTCCACACGAAGAAGTACCCGCTGGACGCGGCTCTCGACGCACTGGCCGACCTCGATGCCGGACGCGTGCGCGGTCGGGCCATCCTCACACCCTAGGAGCAGGAAACATGGCGAAGGAACTGCGGTTCGGCTCGGACGCCCGCGACCTGCTGCTGGCGGGCGTGGACAAGCTGGCCGAAGCGGTCAAGTCCACGTTGGGGCCCAAGGGCCGCAACGTGATCATCGAGAAGATCACCGGCTCGCCGGTGGTCACCAACGACGGCGTCACCATCGCCCGCGAGATCCACCTGAAGAACCAGTTCGAGAACATGGGCGCGCAGCTGGTCAAGGAAGCGGCGATCAAGACCAACGACGTCGTCGGCGACGGCACCACCACGGCCACCGTCCTGGCTCAGGCCATCGTCCACGAAGGCATGCGGGCGATCGCGGGCGGCGGCAACCCGGTGCTCGTCAAGCGCGGCATCGACCACGCCGTCGGGCTCCTGGTGGCGCACCTGGAGAAGCAGGCGCACCCGGTGGTGTCCGAACAGGACTACGCACGGGTCGCGGCGATCTCGGCCAACGACGACGACACGGTCGGCGCGGTCATCGCGAAGGCCCTGCACACCGTCGGCGACGGCGGCGTGGTGACGGTCGAGGAGTCGCCGTCGATCGGGATGAGCGTCGACTTCGTCGAGGGCTTCGAGTTCGACAACGGCTACCTCTCGCCGTACCTGGTCACCGACCCGGGCCGGCTGGAGGCGGTGCTCGACGACCCGTACATCCTCATGTCCGCGGAGAAGATCACCAAGGTGCAGCAGCTGATGCCGTTGCTGGACAAGGTGATGCGGGCCCCGCGGCCGCTCGTGGTGATCGCGGAGTCGATCGAGGGCACCGCGCTGTCGATGCTGGTGCACAACCACGTCAACGGCACGTTCCAGTCGGTGGCCGTGCGCGCGCCCGGCTTCGGCGACCGGCGGCTGCACAAGCTGGAGGACCTCGCGGCGATCGTCGGCGGCGCGGTGCTGTCGAAGACGTCCGGGTTCAGCATGGAGACGATGACGCTGGAGCACCTCGGCCGGGCCAAGCAGGTCCGGGTCACCGAGAACGGCACCACGATCGTCGGCGGCGCGGGTACGTCCGACGCGGTCGAGTTCCGGGTCGGTCAGCTGCGGGCGGAGCTGGAGCGCGCACAGTTCGGCGTCGACGAGGACGTCCTGACCGAGCGGATCGGTGCCCTGACCGGCAAGGTCGCGGTGGTGCGGGTCGGCGCGGCGACGCCGGCCGAGCTGAAGGAGCTGCAGCACCGGGTCGAGGACGCCCTGTCGGCGACCCGCGCGGCGATGGCGGAAGGCATCGTGGCGGGCGGGGGAGCGGCCCTGCTGCACGCCGAGAAGGCGTTGGAGAACCTGGGTCTTTCGGGTGACCAGGCGATCGGCGTCGAGATCGTCCGGCGGGCACTGGCCGAACCGGCGTTCCTCATCGCGCACAACGCGGGCCACCCGGCGCACGAGATCGTGGCGCGCACCCGCGAGCTCGGCGACGACGAGGGCTTCGACGCCCTGCACGACCGCTACGGCGACATGGTGGCGATGGGCGTCGTCGACCCGCTGCGGGTGTGCCGCTCGGCGATCCAGAACGGGGCATCGGTGGCGGGTCTCCTGCTGACGACGAACTCACTGATCGCCGAAGAGCAGACCCCGTGGGGCGGCAGCGCGGCCCTGATGACCGAGTTCGGCCCCTTGGACGAGGGCTTGCACCAGCCCTCGCCCGACGCGAGCACCCCGCAGTCCCTCGGGATGGGCCCCTCCGTCGGCTGAGCCTTCGTCCGCTCTCGCTGTCGGAGAACGGAGGTCCCCTTGCCGGTGTCCTGAGCCTCGGTGAGGGGACCTTCGCGTCGCGCCGGGTGGCGTTCGATGGGACCCTGGTGATCATGACGCACTACGTTCTCGCGCAGACGCTGGCGACGGTCGGAGAGTTCGAAGCGAAGGGCTTCCTCGGCACGGTGGGCAAGATCGCCGCGGCGACGGTGATCTTCTTCGTCGCGATCGGCCTGGTGGTGGGGTTGCTGCTGGGGTTCTTCGTCGGCCGCTCGGTGGGCCGGCGCCAGGGTCCGCGCTGACGCTCAGCTCACCAGGCCGTGGCTCGCCAGTTCGCGGCCGGCCAGCTTCTCGATGACGTCCCGGTCCCGCTCCCGCCACCCGGTAGCGACCTCGCCGAGTGAAGCCAGCCGGCGCAACGGCTGCGTTGCCAGTGCCCGCAGGGCCAATACGTCCATCCCCTCGTCGCCGAGTGCTCGCAGCCGGGCTGCCGCCGATGCTCGGCGGGTGAAGTGCCAGCGCAGCGGCAACCACGTCGCCACGAGGGTCAGGACCGGGAGCGCGATGATGATCGCCGCCATCCACCAAGCCAGGTTCTCGACCGCCTCGATCTGCCACCTCCCGGAGTCGACGAGCTTGGTGCCGACGTCCGAGCCGCCGTGCAGTGCGTTCGCCAGCTTGTCGCCGATCAGCGGGATGCCGCCGGCCGAGTTCGCCGCGCTGTCGAACGTGCCGCGCAGCCCCGTCCCCGCTTCGACCAGCCCGTCGCCGGGGGCCCGCAGCTTCATCACCTGGTCGTACACCGACGTCCCCAGCCAGACCGCGGAGATCACGACCAGCAGGGCGAGCAGGTCGCTGACGAGCTGGGCGGTGCGGCGGATCGGCCGTTCGGCGTAGAGCTGCATCGGGACGCCTTTCGCGGTGGGGGAGCGCGGGCGACGGCTACGTACCCGCGCTCCCCACCGGTGAACCGCCGCTAGCGCCGGACGAGCCCGGTCAGCTCGGCCGGCAACGCCCCTTCGTGCAGGACGCCCAACCGCTGCGTCGCCCGGGTGAGCGCCACGTAGAGGTCCGCCGCGCTGTCGGCCAGGATCGCCGCCGGCTCCACCACCAGGACGGCGTCGAACTCCAGCCCCTTCGTCTCCGCCGCCGGTACTGCGCCCGGCACCCCCGGTGGCCCGATCACCACGCTGGTGCCTTCCTTGCCGGCCTCGTCCCGGACGAACTCCTCGATCGCCGCCGCGCGTTCGTCCCCGGTGACCCGCCGGGACCACGGCGGGACGCCGCACGCGCGCACCGACTCCGGCGGCTTGACGTCCGGTGCGAACCCCGCCAGCACCGACGCCGCGACGGCCATGATCTCCGCCGGCGTGCGGTAGTTGACCGTCAGCGAGCGGTAGACCCAGCGGTCGGCGACGTACGGCGCCAGCATCGCGTCCCACGCCCGCGCCCCGGCCGCCGAGCGGCGCTGGGCGAGGTCGCCCACCACCGTGAACGACCGGCCCGGGCAGCGCCGCATCAGCACCCGCCAGTCCATTTCGGACAGTTCCTGCGCCTCGTCGACGACGACGTGCCGGTAGGTCCAGTCGCGGTCCGCCGAGGCGCGTTCGACCAGCGTGCGCGTGTCGGCCTCGACGAACCGGTCGGCCAGGTCCTCGGCGTACAGGAGGTTCTCGGCCGAGAGCATGACGTCCTCGTCCATCTCCTCCCGGTCCAGCTTCATCGACTGGAAGACGCCCTCGGCGTACTCGGCCTCGGCCTTCCGGGCGCGCACGGCCGCTTTCTCTGCCGCCTTCTCGGCCGTCTTGTCCCGGCCCAGCAGGTCGACCAGCTCGTCGAGCAGCGGCACGTCCGACACCGTCCAGGCGTCACCCCGGGCCCGGAACAGCCCCGAATCCGCCGGCGCGGACGTGTAGAGCGACGACAGCAGACCCTCCGGCGTCAGGATCGGCCACAGCTCGTCGACCGCGGCGGTGAACTTCTCGTCACCGGCGAGGTCCTCGAGCAGGCCCTTCCGCATGCTCTCCCACTCGTCGCGGTCGTCCCGGTCCAGCCAGCCCTTGCCGATCCGGCCGATCGCCCGCTCGGTGAGCACGTACGTGACGATCTCCGTGAAGACGCCGCGCGCTTCGTTGTGCGGCAGTCCGCTGTCACGGGCTTCCTGCCGGGCCCACTCCGCGGTCGCGGCGTCGATCCGCACGGTGACGTCCTTCAGCGCGATCGACACCGGCTCCGCGGGCAGCCGCTGCCGGTCGGCGACCGCGGCCTTCAGCACGTCGAGGATCTTCAGGGATCCCTTCAGCCGCGCGGCTTCCGGGACGTCCTCGGCGGTGACGTGCAGGCCCGGCACGAGATCGCCGGTGGTGGTGAACACGACGTCGGTCTCGCCGAGCGACGGCAGGACGCGCCCGATGTGGTTCAGGAACGCCGGGTTCGGCCCGACGACCAGCGCGCCGTGGCGCTCCATCCGCTCCCGCTGGGTGTACAGCAGGTACGCGACGCGGTGCAGCGCCACGACCGTCTTCCCCGTGCCCGGGCCGCCTTCGATGACCAGCACGCCGGGGTGGTCGAGCCGGATGATCTCGTCCTGCTCGGCCTGGATCGTCGCGACGATGTCGCGCATCCCCTCGCCGCGCGGGGCGTTGACGGCCGCGAGCAGCGCTGCGTCGCCCTGCGCGTCCCCGCCGGGACGGCCCAGATCTTCGTCGGTGAACCCGAGGACCCGCCGCCCGCGCGTGTGGAACTGGCGCCGCCGGTGCATGTCCTCCGGGTTCGCGCCGGTGGCGGTGTAGAACGGCCGGGCCGCCGGCGCGCGCCAGTCGAGCAGTACCGGCCGGTAGTCGTCGTCCTCCTCGAACAGGCCGATGCGCCCGATGTAGGACTGCTCGCCCGAGACGGCGTCCAGCCGTCCGAAGCACAGCCCGTTGTCGACGACGTCGAGGCGCTTCACCTGGCGCCCGAGCGAACGCACGCCGACGTCCCGTTCCATGGCGCCCACGCCCTTGCCGCCGAGCGCCGCCTCGTACTCGCCCTTCACCCGCGCGCGCTCGGCGTCGAGCCGCGCGTACAGCCCGGCGACGTGGTCGCGTTCGGACCGCAGTTCTTCTTCGTACCCCTGAGACAAATTTCCCTCTTCGTTCTCGGCCGACGGCGTATCAGGCGGCGGGTGCGCCGAACCACTTCCGCAGCGCACCGGTCAGGTCCGCGCCGTCTTCCCCGGCCCAGACGACGTGCCCGTCCGGGCGCAGCAGCACCGCGGGCACGTCCAGTTCCTCGCTGACGTCGACGACGTGGTCGACCCGGTCTTCCCAGCCCGACGGCGAAAGCGAGCCGGTCTGGTCGAGCAGCAGGCCGCGGCCCGCGTGCAGCAGCCCGTAGAGGTGGCCCTGCTTGAGCTCGACGTCCCGCAGGCGCCGGCCCAGCAGGGCGGGTCCCTCGCCGAAGTCGTAGCGGATCCCGATGGCGATGATCTTTTCGGTGAGGTACCGGTTGACCTCGTCGAAGTCCATCAGCTCCGCGACGAGCTTCCGCGCCGCCTGCGGTCCCGGTTCGAGCAGCATGAGCTCCATCTGCGCGCGGGTGTTGTTCAGGACGTCGGCGGCGACCGGGTGCCGTTCGGCCTCGTAGCTGTCGAGCAACCCGTCCGGTGCCCAGCCGTTGACCTCGGCGGCCAGCTTCCAGCCCAGGTTGAAGGCGTCCTGGACGCCGAGGTTGAGCCCCTGCCCGCCGACCGGCGGGTGGATGTGCGCCGCGTCGCCGGCCAGCAGGACCCGGCCGACGCGGTAGTGCTCGGCCTGCCGGGTGGCGTCGCCGAAGCGGGAGAGCCAGCGCGGCGAGTGCACGCCGTAGTCGGTCCCCGCGGTCCTCCGCAGCTGCTCCTTGAGCTCGTCCAGGGTCGGTGCGGTCCGCCGGTCTTCGGCGACCCCTTCGGCGGGTACGCCGACGCGGTACGTGCCGCCTTCGACCGGCATGAAGCCGAACCGCTTCTGGGTCTTGCGGACCTCGATGTTCGCGGTGTCGATCTCCTCCCGCGACGCGGTCACCTCGACCTCGCCGAGCAGCGTCTCGACGCGGCTGGGCTCGCCGGGGAAGGCGACGCCGAGCAGCTTGCGCACCGTGCTGCGGCCGCCGTCGCAGCCGACGAGGAAGCGCGCGCGTTCGGTCGTGCCGTCGGCCAGCTCGACCGTGACACCGTCGTCGTCCTGCGCCAGGCCGGTCACCTCGGCACCGCGCCGGATCTCGGCGCCGGCTTCGAGCGCGTGCTCGGTCAGCAGGCGGTCGATGACGGGCTGGTGAATGCCGAGCGTGTAGCCGTGCGCGGTGTCCAGCTTCTCCGGCGACGGCTTCGGAATTCCGGCGAAGAAACCCCCGACCGGGTACTTCGTGCCCAGTTCCAGGAACCGCTCCAGCAGCCCCCGCTGGTCCATCACTTCGATGCTGCGCGCGTGCAGGCCGAGCGAGCGGACGACCTTCGTCGGCTCCGCGTCCCGTTCCAGCACCAGCACGTCGACGCCGTGCAGGCGGAGTTCGGCCGCCAGCATCACTCCGGTCGGCCCGCCGCCGGCGATGATCACGTCAGTCAAAAGACCCCCTTGAAATCCCCGCGTTTCCGCAGGTTGTGGCTTCGGCCGAGAATTGTGCGGCACTACGGGGGTCTTGCCGCAAGCCCAGGGGTGCGCTATACATTAGTTACGGAGGGGAGTGGTTGTTCCTCCCGCCGGTTCCGGGACGTCTTCCCAGCTCCAGCTCATCCCGCATAGTCGCAGACTTGCGCCGCGCCGTCGATCTATGACGGCCGTCATAGTGTGCTTCGCGTCGCACTGTGCTGTCATGGATTCATGACAGCTGTCATAGAAGTCCGGGAGCTGGGGGACCACCCGGCGGACCGGGAGTGCGTGGCCGCGCTGGTCGCGGCCTGCTCGCCGGAGAGCCTTCGGCGGCGCTTCATGATGGGCGGCGCGGCCGAGCCGGGCGAGGTCTTCCGGCGGTATGGACGGTTCCTGCTCGCCGGGGCACCCGCGCTGCTCGCGACCCGCGGGGAGATTCCGGTGGGGCTGCTCAATTTCGTCGCGGTGGCCCCGGGCGAGGCTGAGATCGGGATCCTCGTCGCCGATCCGTGGCAGCGGCAGGGGATCGGGAACGCGCTGGCCCGGTGGCTGTGGGCGTCGAAGAAGTTCCCGGGCTGGACGGTGCGCGGCACCGCGTGGGCGGGCAACGCCGGCGCCGAAGCGCTGTTGCTGCGCCAGGGTTTCCGGCCGGTACCGGCCTACGAACGCGGCGAGCGCGACTTCGCGCTGGTCGTGCCGGACTGGGCTACCATGACGGACGTCATGAAGGAGGCAGTCGATGACGAGGACGCCGCGCGAGCGGATGGTGCTCAGCGCCGCGCAGCTGGTGCGGATCCACGGCGTCGGGGCGACCGGCATGCGGGACGTGGTCGCGCACGCCGAAGCGCCGCGGGGGTCCCTGCAGCACTACTTCCCGGGCGGTAAGGACCAGCTGATCGCCGAGGCGGTCGCGTGGGCGGGCGGGTATGCCGCCCGGCGCGTCGCGCGGATCGCGGCGAAGCTCGAGGACCCGACACCGGGCAAGCTCTTCGAGGCGATGGCCGCGCAGTGGCGCGACGAGTTCACCGCACAGGGCTACGACGCGGGCTGCCCGCTGGTCGCGACGGTCGCCGACACGGCGGCCACCAGCGACGACCTGCGGGAAGCGGTCGGCAAGGCGTTCGACGGCTGGCAGCGCCCGGTGGCGGCGACACTCGAGGAGTACGGCGTGCCGGTGGCTCGCAGCACGTCGCTGGCGGTGCTGATACTGAGCGCGTTGGAGGGTGCGATCGTCCTGGCGCGGGCGCACCAGGACGTCGCCCCCTTGGACACGGTGGTCGCGGAGCTGCGGCCGTTGCTCGATGGTGCGGTGCTCCGTTAGAGGCCGCGGAAGAACTCCCGGATGTCCTGGACCAGGATTTCCGGCGCCTGCAACGATGCGAAGTGCCCGCCGGTGTCGTACTCCGTCCAGCGCGTGACGTTGTTGGACAACGCCGCCAGGCCGCGGATCGCGTGGTCGCCGCGGAAGTTCGCCACCGCCGTCGGCACGCCGGACGGTTCCGGCCGGTCGCCCCAGCCGTCCTGGCCGGCCTCCAGGTAGAGGCGTGCGGCCGAGCCGGCGGTGCCGGTGAGCCAGAAGATCGTCACGTTGGTCAGGATCGCGTCGCGGTCCACCGGTGACTGGCTCGTCGCCGTGGGGTCCCAGTCCACGAACCACTCCAGGTTCCACGCGAGCTGGCCGGCGGGGGAGTCGTTGAGCGCGTAGGCGAGCGTCTGCGGCCGCGTCGCCATCTGCGTGGCGTAGCCGGAATGGCCGTACCACCACGCTTCGTTCTCCTTCGCCCGCTTGGCGTCCTCTTCGGACAGTCGCTCGAGGTCGCCGGGCGCGGTCGGGACCCCGGCGTTGGCGACGGCGTTGACGTGCACCCCGAGCACCGACTCCGGCGCGGTCCGGCCCAGCTCGGGCGAGACGATGCTGCCGAAGTCGCCGCCCTGGGCGCCGTAGCGCTCGTAGCCGAGCCGCCGCATCAGCTCGGCCCACGCGCGGGCCGTCCGGCGCGTGTTCCAGCCGCGTTCGGCCGTCGGCCCGGAGAAGGCGAAACCGGGCACCGACGGCGCGACGACGTGGAACGCGTCGGCCGGATCGGCGCCGTGGGCACGCGGGTCGGTGAGCGGCCCGAGGACGCCGAGGAAGTCGGCGACGGTGCTCGGCCAGCCGTGGGTCAGGATCAGCGGCGTCGCGTCCGGTTCGGGGGAGCGGGCGTGCAGGAAGTGCACGCGCTGGCCGTCGATGGTGGTCGTGAACTGCGGGAACGCGTTGAGCCGCGCTTCCTGGGCACGCCAGTCGAAGTCGTGCTGCCAGTACTCCACGAGCTCGGCGAGGTAGGGCTCGCTGACGCCGTAGTCCCAGCCGGCGCCGGGCAGCTCGCCCGGCCAGCGGGTGCGGGCGAGCCGGTGGCGCAGCTCGTCGAGGTCGGCCTGCGGGACGTCGATGCGGAAGGGATCCATGGGCCGACCTTCTCGCGCGTGTAGGACAGGTTCGGTCCTAATCGTCTGGCATTCTCGGCGGATGCGAGAAACCCCCGGCCGGCTGCTCCGGCTGCTGTCGCTGCTGCAGATGCACCGCGACTGGACCGGCACGGAACTGGCCGCGCGGCTTGACGTGACGACCCGGACGGTCCGCCGCGACGTCGACCGCCTGCGCGAGCTGGGTTACCCGGTGCACGCGGTGATGGGCCCGGTCGGCGGCTACCGCCTCGGCGCCGGCTCCGAGCTGCCCCCGCTGCTGCTGGACGACGACGAAGCCGTCGCGGTGACGATCGCCCTGCACACGTCCGGTGCGGAGGAGGCGTCCCAGCGGGCGTTGAGCAAGCTGTCGCGCGTGCTGCCGTCCCGGCTACGCCACCGCGTGGCGGCGCTGGAGGCGAGCATGCTGGCGCTGCCGGCGCGCGGGCCGGTGGTGGAGCCGGCGGTGCTGACCGCGGTGTCGGCGGCGATCCGCGACGCGGAGACGCTGCGGTTCGACTACGTGAGCCACGACGGGAGCGCGTCGCGCCGGTCGGTGGAGCCGCACCGCCTGGTGTCGTGGGGGCGCCGCTGGTACGTGGTCGGCTGGGACACTTTGCGCGCTGACTGGCGAACGTTCCGGGCGGACAGGGTGTCTTTGCGTACGCCGAACGGGCCTCGCTTCACGCACCGCGAGCCCCCGGACGGCGACTTGACGGCGTACCTGACCCGGACGATGGGCCGCGAGATGTGGCCGTTGCGCTGTTCGCTCCGGGTCTTCGCCCCGGCGTCGGAGCTGGCGGGGCGCGCCGAGGGCGAGGTGACCCCGATCGACGCGGGAAGCTGCCGGCTCGAGCTTGCGTCCGATTCGTACGACATCGTGGTGTTCGTGGTGGGGATGCTGGATGTCGAGTTCGAGGTGGAGTCACCACCGGAACTTGCGGAGCGGCTTCGGGTGCTCGCGAACAGGTACACCAATGCCGTCAGAGACCGCCGCTGAACACACCCCTCAGCTCGTCGACCGGTGCGTCGGTCTGCACCTCCTTGCCCATGACCCGGCTGATCAGTGACACCAGTGCCCGCTCGCGATGGCTCACGAACGTCTCGAAGTCGTCGTTCCGCAGGTCAATCGCGAAGATCTGGTGTGAGTGCACGTTCTTGTCGACGGTCTCGGGGGTCGTTTCGGCGCTCTTCGCGAGCCCGCGCAGGTAGACGGACGGCGGCCGGCCGCCGATGATCCGGTTGGTGCGCGCGGTCAGCGGCGTCTTGTTGATGATCGAGTTGTACCGGTTGGCGTCGATCCCGCTCTTCTCGCACCACACCTTGGGGAAGACGTGGTGGATGTCCACGGCGTTGTCGAAGTAGTTCTCGTCGGACATGTCCGAACCGGTACACCAGTCCAGCGGTCCTTCGTGCAGGAGCAGGGCGTAAAGGCCCTTGTAGGCGGCGGAGCCCGGGTCCGCAGTGACCACAACCGACTGGAGACGAACTGGGCTTCCTGGACGGTCCGGGGCTCGGTTTCAGCTCCGCGAACCCAGTCCACGAGGTCGGGGACATCCCTGGCGAACCGTGTTTCGGTGGTCCCGCCGTACAACTCGCCGAAGACGCCACACCAGTACCAGCGGGTGATCTTCTGACGGGCGCCGACCGTGTCCGCCTGGTGTCGCAGGAGTGCGAAGACCGCGGCCATCGGGATGAGCTGACTGCCGTACGGCAGGAACCGGGTGTCGAAGATGTGCTGCGCGTGGAGGAACTGGGCCGCGGCCTTGAGCCCGTCGGTCACGTCGGGCGCCCACTTGCGGTACTCGGCCAAAGTCAGGTTGAGCATGTCGGCCCGGCGGCAGCCGATCCGGGGCGCGCTGGCTTCGTCACGCCCTGCCTCGATGGCGGCCTGCCGCCGCTCGATGGTCGCCAGCAACGCGACCGCCTGCAGGAAGTCGGTGTTGGCGACATTGCCGAGGATGTTGTACTTGCCGTCGCTCCAGGTCGCGACGCGGTCCTTCCAGTCTTGGCGCAGGTCGAAGTCGTCGGCGGCGAACGTGGCGGTGAGCAGCTCGAAAACCGTGAGCGTCACGCCACCCGTGTTGACCTTTTCGAAGACCTGACAGACGGCCTGCCGGGGTGTGCCGCGGCCGAGTTCGATCACCGGCAGCTGGTACTGGAGGAAGCGCTGGACGACCGCGTCCTGGAAGCTGCCCCACAGTTTGAAGTTCTGGCTCTGCAGCTCGGGGGAGTACTGGCAGAAGCCCATCATCCACTGCATGGAGTCGAACAACGCGGTGCACGGGAACATCCGCGCCGCGTACTCCTTCTCCGGCGTCGAGAGGTCCAGGACCGGGCGGCCGCGGAAATCCAGGCGGATCTTCGTCTCCGGCACGAACACGATCGCGTCCTCGCGGTCACCGTCGTCAAGGACGGCATGCTCCATGTCGAGGTAGAACCACCCTCGGACGTCTTTGCCTCGGACGTCCTGGGTTTCGACGGGAGCGTTGCGGAAGATCGACTGGTACAGGGACGTCAGCCGTTGCTGGCCGTCGAGGATCAGCCGATCGGGTGCGGTGCGCGACGATGGCTGCGCCCCTTCGACGGCCCGGGTCTTGAACCGCGTGTCGCCACCCTGCCTCAGCATCATGATGGTGCCGGCCGGATAGCCGAGCGAAATGGACGCGATCAGACTGGCGATGTTGCGGTCCGGCCACACCCAGCCCCGCTGGAATTCCGGCAGCTGTGTCTCACCTCGGTCGACCTGCGTCAGCAAGTCCTTGAGAAACTCCTTCTCGATGCCGAAGGCCTCAACACCCACGTCTGCTCCTGTCCTCTTCGCCGTCCGCCCTATGTCGTGGGATCTCGGCGAAAAGTTTCAGGGTGAAGGTCAAGGACCGATATCGATCGTCATCGTCGCTGATCAGGTGTGCGTGCCGCCGTCGATGCGGATTTCCGTGCCCGTGATGAACTTCCCGTCATCCGAGGCCAGCATCGCCACCACTCCCGCCACCGTCTCCGGGCCCGCCACCGGGTTGCCCACCTCGGTCGTGTGGTCCGTCGGGAGGATCGGCAGCAACCTCCCGAACAGCGTGAAGTCGATGTCCTGGGGCAGCCAGCTCGCCGCCGAGTCCGTGATGCCGCTCTTCACGCTGCCCGGGGCGATGCTCACCGCGCGCAGGCCCTGCTTGCTGTACTCCAGCGCCAGCGAGTGCGTGAACGCCTGAATTCCGCCCTTGCTCGCGCAGTACGCCGCCATGTACGGGTGGGCGAACGATGCCGAGGTCGAACTGAAGTTGACCACCACGCCGTGCTCGGACTCCAGCAGTGCCGGCAACGCTGCCCGCGTCACCAGGAACGTGCCCGTCAGGTTGACCGCCAGCACGCGGTTCCACAGCTCCAGCGACGTCTCGTGCGTGTGCGACGCCAGCAGGATGCCCGCCGCGTTGACCACCACGTCGAGCCCGCCGAGCGCGTCGACCGCCGACGTCACCCCGGAGGCCACCGACTCTTCGTCGGCGACGTCCATGACGTACGTCGTCAGGCCCCCGCGCGGCGCGGCTTTCTGGGTGTCGATCAGCCCTTCTTCGGAGACGTCGGTCCCGATGACCAGCGCCCCCTCTTCCAGCAGGCGGTGGGTGGTGGCCCGGCCGATGCCGGAGCCGGCTCCGGTGACCAGGATTCGGCGATCGCGCAGGCGTTCCATGGCGATCACCGTAGCCAAGAAACTAGAGCGCGGGCACCCTCTCGGACTCGGGCGGCGGGCCCGGCGGGGTGCCGTCGCCGAACGGGCGGCCGCCCAGCTCATCGCGGTGGTGCGGCGTGACCCAGTTCGCCACGTCGGGCCCCAGCGGCACGATCCCGGACGGGTTCACGTTCTTGTGCACCACGTAGTAGTGCTCCTTGATCTGCGGGAAGTCGATCGTGTCGCCGAACCCGGGCGTCTGGAACAGGTCGCGCGTGTACGCCCACAGCACCGGCAGCTCGGTCAGCTTCTGCCGGTTGCACTTGAAGTGGCCGTGGTACACCGCGTCGAACCGGACGAGCGTGGTGAACAGCCGGACGTCGGCTTCGGTGATCGTGTCGCCGACCAGGTAGCGCTGGTCCGCGAGCCGCTCCGACAGCCAGTCCAGCCGCGAGAACAGCTTCGTGTACGAGTGGTCGTACGCCTCCTGGGAGCGGGCGAACCCGCACTGGTAGACCGCGTTGTTGACGTCCGTGAACACCTTCTGCGCGACATCGTCGATCTCGTCGCGCAGCTTCTCCGGGTACAGCTCGGGCGCGCCGGCGCGGTGGTACGCGGTCCACTCGGTGGACATGTCGAGGGTCATCTGCGCGAAGTCGTTGGTGACGACCTGGCCGCTCGGGACGTCGACGAACGCCGGCACGGTGATGCCGCGCGGGTACTCCGGGTCGCGCTTGAAGAACGCCTCCTGCAGGCGCTCGATGCCGAGCACCGGGTCCTTGCCGCCGGGGTCGAGGTCGAAGCTCCAGCTCCGCTCGTCGTGGACCGGCCCGGCGATGCCCATGGACAGCACCGGCTCGAGGCCCAGCAGCCGCCGCACGATCACCGCGCGGTTGGCCCACGGGCAGGCGCGGGCGACGACCAGCCGGTAGCGGCCGGGCTCGACCGGCCAGCCGTCGCGGCCGTCGGCGGTGATGCGGTCGGGGATGTAGTTCAGGTCGCGCTTGTACTCGCCCTGGTCGGTCATCGGCGTCCTCAGCAGTCGTCGGTCGGGGGAGTGGCGTCCAGCGCCGCGGCCAGCCGGGCCAGCACGGGCCCGGCCGTGCGGATGTCCTCGACGTCCAGGTGATCGAACACCGAAGCGCGCACGCGCGCGAGGTGAGCCGGGTAGGCCGCCTTCAGTCTGGCAAGTCCGGCGTCGGTCAGCACGGCGTTGGACGCGCGCCCGTCCTCGGCGCACTTGCGCTTCGCGACCAGGCCGCGGCGGGTGAGGTCGTCGACGACCCGGCTGATCCGGCTCAGCGACAGCCCCGTGGTCGCGGCCAGCGCCGAGATGCGGAGCAGGTGGTCCGGCGCTTCGGACAGTGCGACCAGCACACCGTAGTCGGTGATCGCGAGGCCCGTCTCGGGGAGGAACTGGTCCTCGAGCGCACGCGGCAGCGCGGTCGTGATGCGCATCAGCGACCGCCAGAACGGGGCTTCGTCGGGATCGAGCGCGTACGGTTCACCCATATCGGCGAGTCTAGCGAAAGCTTGCTTGCGCAACCAGTAAATGTGAGTACAGTGTTGTTGAACCCTCAATCACCTGGGGGACCACACGGAGGAGAGAAGCCAGCATGACCAGCGCGACCACCTACCCCCAGCTGACCGGTGAGTACACCCTGGACGCCGCCCACTCGCGGATCGGGTTCGTCGCCCGGCACGCCATGGTGACCAAGGTCCGCGGCAGCTTCAACGAGTTCACCGGAACTGCGACGATCGACGGTGACGCCCCGGAGAAGTCGTCCGCCCAGGTCACCATCCAGGCACACAGCATCGACACCCGCAACGCGGACCGCGACGGGCACCTGAAGAGCAACGACTTCCTGTCGATGGACGAGTACCCCACGATCACCTTCACCACCACCGAGATCAAGCAGACCGGCGACACCTCCTTCGACGTCACCGGCGACCTGACGATCAAGGACGTCACCCGTTCGGTCACGATCCCGTTCGAGTTCGAGGGCTCCGCCAAGGACCCGTTCGGCAACGACCGGATCGGCTTCGAGGGCTCGACCACGATCAGCCGCAAGGACTACGGCATCACCTGGAACGCGGCCCTCGAGACCGGCGGCGTCCTGGTGAGCGACAAGGTCACCCTCGAGTTCGAGATCTCGGCGATCAAGAACGCCTGACTTCGGGAGCGGGGGCCGGCGTCAGTGCCGGCTCCCGCTCGCCCGCAGGTTTTCGATCCCGACGTCGAGCGCCGCTTCGAGGTGCTCGATGCCGCCGGTCGACAGCATCACCACCACGCCGCCCTGCAGTCCCGCGAGCAGGGCGGCCGCCGCGCGTTCGGCGTTCAGCCGCGGGTTCACCTCGCCGGTGTCCTGCATGCGGCGGATGCCCGCCTCGAGCTCGTTCTGCCAGGCGCGCAGCAGTTCGCTCACCACGGCCTGCGCCCCCGGTGTCGCGCGGCCGAGCTGGGAGATCAGCACGTTGAGCGGGCAGTACTGGCCCCGCTCGCGGTAGTGCGAGACGACCGTGTCGCGCCAGCGCCGCCACGCCGCCCAGGACGCCAGCTCGCCGAGCTGCGGCTGCTGGGCCGCCATCACCTGGCCGGCTTCGAACTGCGCCACCGCCAGCAGGAGCTCTTCCTTGCCGCCGGGGAAGTAGTGGAAGACCTGGCTCTTGCTGGTGCCCGTCCGCGTCCGGACGTCGTCGAGCGTCGTGACGGCGACGCCGCGCGCGCGGATCTCCGCCGCGGCGCCTTCGATGATCCGCTGCCGCGTCGCGGCGCCCTTCGGGGTCAGCTTTGGACTCACCGGTCCACTTTAATTCATTGTCGCAAAACGGGGCTAGACGGGACAATCCCGGCATGTCCACGCTCACGCCGTTCGTCGTCCTGGCGGTGATCGGTGCCGTGTCCGGCGCGGTCACGGCGTGGCTGATCCTCCGCCGGAACCCGCCGGTCCAGGTGCTCACGCCGTCGGCGCCTCCGGAGCCGATGGAGCCCGAGGTCACCGCGCGGCTGCTGGCCGACGACCACGCCGCCCGGCTGGCCGCGCTGGCCCACCTCGCCGAGCTGGCCGACGCCGATCCCGCGCGGCGCCAGGACTGCGTCGACGAGATCACCGCCCAGCTCCACTACCGGTGGCACGACCCGCGGGCGTGGCAGGCGGAGCTCTGGCGGCTCCTGCTCCCGCACCTGCGGCGGGACTTGCCGCGCTTCTGGCCCGGGATGTACCTGCGCACCGAAAGCCTCGTGCTCCACGACGTGGACCTGCGGGGCTGCGAGGTCCTCGACGTCGTGTTCCGCAGCGTGCGCTTCGTCGGCGACGCCCACTTCGAAGGGGTCGTCTTCACCGGCCTGGCGTGCTTCGAGGAGGCGTGTTTCGCCCGCCACGCCTGGTTCGGGGGAGCGCGGTTCGGGGTCGGCGCGGACTTCGAGAACGCGACCTTCACCGGGAGCGCGGACTTCGCGCGGGCGACCGCGGGCCGCGCGATGTGGTTCGACGAAGCCCGGTTTTCAGCGCGCACGGACTTCTCGGAGGCCGTGTTCGCCGACGACGTCTCGTTCGCGGGAGCCGGTTTCGCGGGCCGCACCACGTTCCGCGACGCGCGGTTCGCGACCGACGCCTTCTTCGGCGGCGCCCGGTTCGGCGGGCACGCCGACTTCGCGGGCGCGACGGCGGAGCGGTTCCGGTTCCCCCGGGCCCGGGTCCGCACCGACGTGCACGGAGTGCGCGCCTGGCCGGACGGCGTCCGCCCGGGCGAGCCCGCGCCGCACCGGCCGGGACGGTGGGCCGAACTGCGCGACACCGGAACTCCCGGTGCACGAAAGGGTGAATCTTGAGCCGGTGACCGGGGAATCGCCGATATTCGTTTCCCGCGGATTCGGAAGATCCGGACACTCGACGTCGTGACTGCAGACGCGGACCGGCGGGAGCGCGACCTCTGTTCGGTGGCCGGGGAGGGCCTCACCGCCGACGAGATGGGCGAGGTCGTCTCCCGTGCCGTCGCCGCACTGGTCGCGCACGACTCCCTCCACGTGTGCTGGCGGAACCCGGTCTCGGACATGCCCTCGTTCGGCTTCTGGCACCGGCACACCCCGAAGGTCGACTGGACGCAGCTGATCACCTTCTACACCGGCCAGGAGGCGGCCCACCCCGCCGAGCTGGTGCGCCGGGGCGTGCTTGGGCAGGTGGTGAACGCCCGCGACCGGCTCGCGCACAAGATCCTGGTGGACAACGGGTTCGGCAGCGAGCTGCGGCTGCTCCTGCGGGGCCCGCGCGGGGTGTGGGGGACGCTCGCGCTGTTCCGGGAGCACGGCGGCAGGCCCTTCGAGCAGGACGACGTCGGCCGCGTCGCCCGGCTCGTCGCCCCGCTCGTGGCGGCGTCGCGCAGCTACATCAAGGCACCCGCCTTGCGGCCGCCCGACCGGGACCTGCCCCCGGGCGTCATCCTGGTGGGCGCCGACCACGCGGTCCGCGGGATCACGCCGGAGGGGCACGCGTGGCTGCGGGAGATCCGCCTGCCGGGGTCGCTGGCCGATCCCGGGTGGGCGGCGACGGCCCTCTCGTGCGAGGTGGCGATGGCCAGCCGGCGGTTCGCGCGCGATCCGGCGACCCCGCGCCCGGTGGCCTGCCTGCCCTCGGCCTACGCCGGGCGCTGGGTCAGCGTCCACGGCCAGCCCCTCGACCCCGGCGGCCGGGGCGACGTCGCGGTGATCGTCCAGGCGGCCGGCGTGGAGCTGCTGCCCGCGCTGTCGTCGTGGTACGACATCACCGGACGCGAGCGCACCGTCATCGGCCACCTGCGCGACGGCATCCCCGCCAAGCAGATCGCGCGGCGGCTCGACGTGTCGGTGCACACCGTGAACGAGCACCTCAAAGCCGTCTACCGGAAGGCCGGCATCAGCAGCCGCGAGGAGATGGTGGCCGTGCTGTCCCGGTGACACCCCGGCGTCACGGGTGCGGGTTGCGCCGGAAGAAGGTCCACATGCGATCGGTGATGTCGGTCCGGTCGTCGCCCCCGGGCCAGAAGTGGGTGCCGCGGTAGACCCGCCAGACCACCTCGACGCCCCCTCGGCACGGGCCGTACGCGGCGGCTTCCACCGGCACCCCGGGTTCCGTGACCGGGGTCGCCGGGCAGCCGTCGCGCCGCACCCAGTCGTCGCGGTGCGCGACGGCCAGCGGCGGAAGGCTGATCAGGTCGCCGTCGCTGTGGAACAGGCCCACCGAGATCGGGCGGCCCGGTTCGCAGGGACTGCCGGTGAACGAGGGCGACACCCCCGCGTAGGCGGCGACCGAGGCGAAGACGTCGGACGCGTCGCACGCGAGCCGCGCGGACATGTTGGCGCCGCTGGAGAAACCCTCGACGTGGACCCGGCGGGGATCGACGCACCAGGTCCGAGAGACGTCCTCGACCACCGCGCGAAGGTAGGCGACGTCCTCGGAGTTCCGGGCGGCGTCCCACACCAGCCCGGCCGCCGCGGACGGATAGGCGACGACGAAGTGCCGATCGGCCGCGATCGACGACCACCGGGTTTCCCTTTCGTGCAGGGCATACGGCTGGAGCGCGCCGTGCAGGCTGAGCAGCAACGGCACCGAAGCTCCGGACAGGCCTGGCGGCACGTTCACGTGGTAGGCCCGGCCCGCCGCCTCGCGGGCGACGGTCCCCGATGTGGGTGACAGGGTGCAGGCCGAGCCGCTGGCCGTGGCAGCGGCGGACGGTCCGGCGCCGAGGAAGCCCACGCCCATCAGGACGGCGAGAACCCCGGCGACGAGCCGCCTGCGGACGCGGGTGGATGTGGGCACCATGGTTCGAACTCCTCTTCGACGGTCTGCCGCGGTCGGTCGTGAGTGAGAAACAGTGTTCTAACGCTGTTTCTCACTCACGACCCTGGGGTGGGATCAGCCGAAGTTGCCGGTGGCGACGGCCTTCCAGTCGTTCGCGCAGCCGGGGCCGCACTTCCAGGACAGGCGCGGGTCTCCGGTCACGCCGCCGCGGCCGTCCAGCGTCCAGGTCGCGACTTCACCCGTGGTGGCGTTGTGCCAGACCACGTCGTTCTTGAAGTCGTTGTTGAAGTCGTTCACCCCGACGATCTTCCACTGGTTCGCGCAGTCGGGCCCGCACTTCCAGGACAGCTTCAGGTCGCCGGTCACCGTCTGCTTGCCGTTCAGCAGCCAGGCGGCCACTTCGCCGGTGGTGGCGTTGTGCCACAACAGGTCGTCGAGGCCGTCCTCGTCGAAGTCGCCGGCCCCGACGACCTTCCACTGGTTCGCGCAGGTGGGCCCGCACTTCCAGCTGAGGTCGGGGTTGCCGGTGACGCGCCCCTTGCCGTCGAGCAGCCACGTGCTCACCTGGCCGGTGGTGGCGTTGTGCCAGACGATGTCCGACTTGTTGTCGGCGTTGAAGTCCCCGATGGCGACGGCCTTCCACTGGTTGGCGCAGTCCGGACCGCACTTCCAGTCGAGGGTCAGCGCCTCCGTGACGGTGCCCTTGCCGTCCAGGATCCAGGCCGACAGCTCACCCGTCGTGGCGTTGTGCCACAGCACGTCCGAGGTGAAGTCGTTGTTGAAGTCACCCGCGCCGACCACCCGCCACTGGTTCGCGCACTCGGGCCCGCATTTCCACGACAGCCGGTTTTCGCCGACCACCGTGCCGTGCCCGTCGGTGAGCCAGGCACCGACGTCACCGGTCCTCGGGTTGTGCCACAGCAGATCCGCGTTGCCCGCCACGGCCTGGGCCGGCGCGACGGTGAACGCGAGCGCCGCCGCGGTCACCCCGAGCACGGCCGCGATCTTCTTTCCCAGCATGGTTTCTCCCCCTCATGGTCAACGATGTCGACCACCGAAGGGTCCGCCGGCGCGGGGGAGCGCGGGAACCCCCAGCGTTGAGGGTTGACAGGACGAGGTGCCGCCGGTAAGCCGGAGTCAGCCGCGGATCGGCACGTCTGCCCCATCGCGCAGGAACACCGGGATCCGGTCCGCCGGCGCCGCCGCCGCGACCGTGACCCCGCCCTCGCGCCGGGCGCCGGTCACCGCGTCCGTCCACACCGCACCCGCCGGAAGGTACACCTGCCGGGAAACGACGCCCGGCGACAGCACCGGCGCGACCAGGATGTCCGGCCCGAGCAGGAACTGGTCGTCGACGTCCCACGCCGGCGCGTCCGCGGGGAAGTCGACGAACAGCGGCCGCATCGGGGGGACGCCGTGTTCGTGCGCGACCCGCATCTGGGCCATCAGGTACGGCCGCAGCCGCTCCCGCAGCCGCAGGGACTCGGTGATCGCCGCGTACGCGGGAGCGCCGTAGGACCAGGCTTCGTTGGGCCCGCCGGTCATCTCCGGGCCGAACGGTGGCCGCGGGTCGCGGAAGCCGTGCAGGCGGAACAGCGGGCAGAACACGCCGTACTGGAACCACCGGACCATCAGTTCCCGGTAGGAGGGCGACGCCGGGTCGCCGCCGTGGAAGCCGCCGATGTCCGTCGTCCACCAGGGGATCCCGGCCAGCGCCACGTTCAGCCCCGCGCGGACCTGCACCCGCAGCGACGCCCACGTCGCCGGGACGTCACCCGACCACAGCGCCGCGCCGAACCGCTGGCTGCCCGCCCACGCCGAGCGGGACAGCAGTACCACCTCATCGTCGCCCTCGGCGCGGATGCCGTCGTGGAACGTCTGCGCGTTCGCCTGCGGGTAGAGGTTGAACACCTCCGCGCCCGGGCCCGCGTGGAAGCCGAGGTTGTGCGGGTGGCCGGGCTGGATCTCCGGCTCGTCGCCGTCCAGCCACCACGCGCGCACGCCGAGGTCGTAGTAGTTCTCCTTGACCTTCGACCAGACGAACCGCCGCGCCGCCGGGTTGGTCGCGTCGTAGAACGCGACCGGCATCTCGGTGCCGAACCCCTTGTCCTTCCACGGCGCGTGCGCCGGGACCCCGCTCTCGGCGGCGACGAGCAGCCCCTTCTCGTGCAGCTCGCGGTAGTTCGAGGACAGCGGGCTCACCGACGGCCACACCGACACCATCAGCTTGACGCCCAGCTCGTCGAGCTCGCGTACCAGCCCGGCCGGGTCGGGCCACTCGGCGAGGTCGAACTTCCAGTCGCCCAGGTGCGTCCAGTGGAAGAAGTCCGCCACGATCACCGACAGCGGCAACCCGCGTGCGTGGTATTCGCGCGCCACGGACAGGAGCTCGTCCTGGGTGCGGTAGCGCAGCTTCGACTGCCAGAACCCGGCCGCCCACTCCGGCAGCATCGGCGCGTAGCCGGTCGCGTCGGCGTAGTGGCCGAGGATCTCGCGTGGGCCGTCGCCGGTGGTGACCCAGTAGTCGAGCTGGCGGGCGTCGTCGGCGACCCAGCGGGTGCCGTTGGCGGCGAGCTCCACCCGGCCGACCGCGGGGTTGTTCCAGAGGAACCCGTAGCCGCGGCTGGACAGCAGGAACGGCACCGTCACCTCGGCGTTGCGCTGCACCAGGTCGAGCACGAGGCCCTTCTGGTCGAGCCGGCCGTGCGTGTGCTGGCCGAGACCGTAGATCCGCTCGTGGTCATAGGCGGTGAACCGCTGCTCGAGGCGGCCGTACCCGTTGCGCGAGGGCATGAACAGCCGTGCGCCGGGCCACCAGAAGTGCGCGCGCTGCTCGGACAGCAGTTCCTCGCCGGTGCCGGTCCGGACGAACTTCAGCTGCGCGTCGATCCCGGTGTCGGTGTCGGCGATCTCGACGATCGCGGTGAGCGGGCCGTTGACGAGCTTGCCGATCCGCTCGTCGGCCGAGGCGGTGGCGGCCGACGGCTTCGCGGGCAGCAGCGCTCCCGGGACGTCGTCGAGGATGCGGTGCCGGCCGGCGCGCACGCGCACGCTGCCGTCACCCCACGGTTCGACGCGCAGGACCTCGTGCCGCACGGTGACTTCGAGCGAGCGGCCGTCTTCCGAAGTGATCACGCGGTCTCCTTAGTCTTTGACGGCGCCGCTGGTCAGCCCGGCGACGACGTACCGCTGGGCGACGACGAGCAGGACGGCCGCGGGGACCGCGGCGAGGACGGCGGTGGCCATGATCCCGTTCCAGTCGGCGGACTGGTTGCCGACGAACCGGTAGATGCCGACCGTGATGGGCTCGAAAGACTGCCCGGTGGTGAGGGTGACGGCGAACAGGAAGTCCGCCCAGGCGAACAGGAACGAGAACAGCCCGGCGGTGACCAGGGCGTTGCGGCTGACCGGGAGGATGATCGAGCGGAACGTCCGCCAGTACCCGGCACCGTCCACTCGCGACGCTTCGGTGAGCTCCCTCGGCACCGAGATCATGAACGCCCGCAGCAGGAGCACCGCGAAAGGGATGGTCGCGGTCGAGTCCGCCAGGACGAGCCCTAGGTAGTTGTCGATCAGGCCGAGGTTGCTGAACACGGTGTAGAGCGCGTTGGCCATCACGATGCCCGGGATCATCTGCACGATGAGCAGCACGAACACCAGCACCGGCCCACCGCGGACCTTCAGCTGGGCCAGCGCGTACGACGCGGGCGCGGCGATCACCAGCGACACGAGCACGGTGCCGAGCGCGATGACGACGCTGGAGAGCAGGTGCGGCCCTTGGGACGAGACCGCCTTGCGATACCCCTCCAGGGTGCCGCCGACGGGGAAGAACGCCGGCTCCGGGGCCAGCAGCGCGCCGCTGGGCTGCAGGGACGCGTTGACCATCCAGTACAGCGGGAACAGCAGGACCGCGACGATCAGGACTCCGGCCACCGTCCGGGCTTTCACGCCGCCGCCTCGGCCAGGGTCGCCTTCGCCGAGCGCAGGTACAGCAGCCCGAACGCGGTCGCCACGAGGATGAGGACGTTGCCGACGGCGGCGCCTTGCCCGAACGCGAAGTCCCCGAAGCTCAGCCGGTAGGACCACGTCGTGAGCGTCTGCGTCGCGTTGGCCGGGCCGCCGCCGGTGACGACCATGATCACGTCGAACACCTTGATCGTGTAGACCAGCCCGAGCATGAGGACGATGCCGGTGACCGGCCGCAGCAACGGCCAGGTGACGTGCCGGAACCGCTGCCACGCGCCCGCGCCGTCCAGCGACGCGGCTTCGTAGAGCGACGCGGGGATAGCGCGCAGCCCGCCGTGCAGGATCACCAGGTTGAACGGGATGCCGATCCAGATGTTGGTGAGGATCACCGCCGGCAGTGCCCAGCTCGTGCTGCTCAGCCACGGCACCGCGTCGAAGCCCAGCAGCCGCAGGGCCGCGTTCAGCACGCCGTGGTCCTGGTCGAACATCCACCGCCAGACCGCGCCGCTGACCACCAGCGGCAGCAGCCAGGGCAGCAGGAGCAGCGACCGCAGCAGCTGGCTGCCGAGGAACCGGCCGCTGAAGAAGACCGCGAGCGCGAGGCCGATGCCGAACTGGAAGACGAGCGACCCGGCGGTGAACAGGACGGTGTTGAGGACCGCCGTCGAGAAGAGCGGGTTGTCGAACACGGCGGCGTAGTTGGCGAAGCCGACGAAGGGCGCTTCGCCGGTGTAGAACGACTTCACCGTGTAGTTCTGCGTGCTCATCACGACGTTCGCGGCGAGCGGGTAGCCGAAGAACACCCCGATGTAGACCAAGGCCGGCAGCAGGAACAACCACGCGGCGGACCGGTTGTCCCGCCGGGGTTTCCGGCCGGCGCGGGGAGGTGCCGCGACGGCCGGAGCCACCAGGGTCACGAACCGCTCGCCTGTTGCGCGGCCTTCAGGGCCTGGTCGGCCGGCTGCTTCCCGGTCAGGGCCGCCTGCAGCGCGTCGGCCAGTGCTTGCGAGACCTTCGGGTACTTCTCGCCGAGCTCGGCGGTGCGGGAGCGGGCGGTGCCGACTTCGTCGACGAACGCCTGCATGGCGGGCTGCTCCGCGCCGAACTTGGTCGCGGCGGCCGTCTTCGACGGGATGTAGGCGTGGGCTTTGCTCCACTCGAGCATCGTCGGCTCGGAGAGGATGCAGGAGAGCACCTTGCCGGCCGCCTGCTGGGCGGGGCCGCTGGTGACCGGCACGGTGCCGACCTCGCCGCCGAGCGCGACCACCGGCTTCGCGCCCGCCTGCGGCACCGGGATCGGCACGACGCCGTAGTGCAGGGACTTCTGCTCGTCGAGCCGGGCCAGGTTCCAGGACCCGTTGACCATCATCGCCGCGTTGCCCGCGACGAACTGGTCGGCGACGTCGTTCTGGTTCCACGTCACCACGGACTTCGACGCCGAGCCGGAGTTCACGAGGTCCGTGACGAATTGAAGCGCTTTCACGGACTGCGCGGAGTCCAGCTGGGACAGTTCGGCGCCGTTGCTCCAGAAGAACGGGAGGAACTGCCAGGTGCCCTCTTCGGACGGGATGGCGGAGAAGGCGAGGCCGTACTTGCCGTCCTTGGTGAGCTTCGCCGCGGCGGCCTTCAGCTCGTCCCAGGTTTTCGGCGGTTCCACGCCCGCCGCGGTCAGGAGGTCCTTGTTGTAGATGAGCGCGAGGCCGTTGACGCCGGGGGCGACGCCGTACACCTTGTCCTGGTAGGTCCCGGCCTTGACGATGCTCGGGTAGTAGCCGTCGGTGGTGATGCCGTAGCCGTCCAGCGGGGTGAGCGCGCCGGTCGCGGCGACCTGCTGCAACGTCGGGTTGTCGGTGAAGAGCAGGTCCGGCAGCGTCTTGGAGCTGGCGCCCTGCAGGACCTTGGGCAGCATCTGCGCGGTCGGCACGGTCTGGCGCTGGATCTTGATCCCGGTCTGCGACGCGCAGGCGTCGAGGATCTTCTGCCACGCCGCGGAACCCTGCTCGTCGGCGTAGTAGTCGAGTTCGGTGATGGACGAAGCGGGCGCGGCACCCGAGCCGGTGGACGGGGGAGCGGGGCTGGGGCTGCAGGCGGCCAGCAAGGCGGCGCTCGCGGCCAGGATCAGGGCGCGACGGGGTAGGGACATGGTGATCCTCCTTCGACGCTGGAGCAGAACCGGGGCTAGGCGCGGGGCGCGGCGGTGCTGTCGCGCCGGGTGAGGCGAGGCCCGAGGAGCCGGACCTCCGGGGTGGTGTGGCCGGCGAGCCGGCGCATGGTCATCTCGACGGCCTGGGCCCCGACCTCCTCGGCCGGGATGGCGACCGTGGTCAGCGCGACCGGGTGCTGCGCGGCCATGGTGTCCGGGCAGACCGCGACGACGGAGATGTCCTCGGGCACCCGCAGGCCGCGGTGGCGCAGGTCCGAGAGCAGGCCGGGCAGCACGGCCTCGTTGTGCACGACCAGGCCGGTCAGGTCCGGGTCGGCGGCGAGCAGGTCGTCGAGGCAGGCGCTCACCGCTTCGTAGGAGTGGGCGCACGGCCGGTTGGTCGCCCGGATTTCCCGGTTCTTCGCGGCTTCGTCGAACCCGCGCAGGAACCGCGTCGCGTAGCTCGTGCCGCGCCGGTACACGGCGGGGGAGGGGCCGATCAGCGCGACCGAGCGGTGGCCGAGGTCGGCCAGGTGCGCGACGCACGCCGAGCCGGCGGCGGTGAAGTCCAGGTCGACGCAGCTCAGCCCGGCCGGGTGGTCGGGCACGCCGATGAGCACCACCGGCAGGTCGAGCGCGATGAGCATCGGCACCCGCGGGTCCGCGGCTTCGATGTCCATCACCATCAGCGCGTCGGCGATCGCCGACGACGCCACCCGCTGCAGCGCGGCGGGGCCTTCGTCCTTGGTGAGCAGCAGGAGGTCGTGGTCGTGCGCGCGGGCCGCGGTGACCGCCGAGGCGACGAACTCCATCACGACGGCGACGTTGAGGTCCGTGCGCAGCGGGACGACCAGGGCGAGCACGTTCGTCTTGCTGCTGGCGAGCGCACGGGCCCCGGCGTGCGGGTGGTAACCGAGCTTGCGGATACTCTCCTCGACCAGCCGCCGGGTCTTCGGCGAGATCGAGCGCTTGCCGCTGATCACGTACGACACCGTGCTGGGTGCCACGCCCGCCGCCGTGGCGACGTCGTTGATCGTGACCACGGGCGGCCTCCTGGGGACGTGACGGGGCTGAACTCTGTCGAAGCGCATCGACAATGGCACGAAGGTAGGGGACACCCGGCCGAAACACAAGCAGGATTCGCCATCGGAAGATATTCGATTCGCATTCGACGATCATCGCTCGCGTCGAAACTGTCGAACGCACCTGATGGGAGATCTTTCCGCAGCTCAAGCGGCAGTTTCCGAAGCCGGCCGGACTTCCTGGGTGCGCTCCCAGAAAGTCTTGACCCGATGCTCACACGACTGTAATAGTCGTCACCATCCTCACCTTCGACGCGAATGGTTCCGCGTCGCACTGTCGAAACGATTCGACGATTCCGGGAGGCCGTCCGTGCGCCAGTCCCCGCTCCGCCGTGCCCTCGTCCCGCTGGTGGCCGCCACCCTGCTGCTGGCACCCGCGCCGGCGCTCGCGGCACCCCCGCCGCCGTTCCGCGACCCGGCCCTGCCGCTCGCGACGCGGATCGACGACCTGCTGTCCCGGCTGACGGCCGACGAGAAGATCTCGCTGCTGCACCAGTACGAGCCGGCCATCCCGCGGCTGGGCATCGGCGTGTTCAAGACGGGCACCGAGGCGCTCCACGGCGTCGCCTGGTCGACGGACTACGACGACAACGGTGCGGTGGTGAAGGCCGACGGCACGGTGTTCCCGCAGGCCATCGGCTTGGCTTCGACGTGGGACCCGGCGCTGGTGAAGCAGGTCGGTACGGCCGTCGGGCAGGAGGCGCGCGGCTTCAACGTCCGCAACCCGACGCTGTGGGGCCTCAACCTCTGGGCGCCGGTGGTCAACCTGCTGCGCGACCCGCGGTGGGGCCGCAACGAGGAGGGCTACTCCGAAGACCCGTACCTCACCGGGGCGCTCGCGACGGCATACGGCCGCGGCATCCAGGGCGACGACCCGAGGTACCTGCAGGCCGCGCCGACGTTGAAGCACTACCTCGCCTACAACAACGAGGTCAGCCGCGACACGAGCAACTCCTCCGTGCCGCCGAAGATCCTGCACGACTACGACGAACAGGCTTTCAAGATCCCGCTGCAGGCCGGCGCGGCGAACGGCGTCATGCCGTCGTACAACCTGGTCAACGGGCGGCCGAACACCGTGAGCCCCGACCTCGGCGGCCTGCTCCGCAAGTGGGCGCCGCAGGACATCGTCGTCGTCAGCGACGCCGGCGCACCGTCCAACCTGGTCAACTCGGAGAAGTACTACGCCACCAAGGCCGAAGGGGACGCGGCGGCGATCAAGGCCGGGCTCGACAGCTTCACCGACAACGACACCAACGGCTCGATCACCGTCGAGGCCGTCAAAGAGGCGCTGGCGCGCGGCTTGCTGACCATGGCCGACGTCGAGAAGGCCGACCGGCACCTGCTGTCGCTGCGCTTCCGGCTCGGCGAGTTCGACCCGCCGGGCCGCAACCCGTACGCGAAGATCACCCCGGCCGTCATCGACTCGCCCGAGCACCGCGCCCTCGCCCGGAAGGTCGCTGACGAGCAGGTCGTCCTGCTGCGCAACAACTCGAACGCGCTGCCGCTGGACGCGGGCAAGAAGAAGGTCGCGGTCGTCGGCCCGCTGTCGGACACCCTCTACGAAGACTGGTACAGCGGTTCGATGCCGTACCGCGTCACGCCGAAGCAGGGCATCGAGGAGCGGCTCGGGACCTCGGTGGCGTCGTCCGAAGGCGTCGACCGGATCGCGCTGAAGGACCTCACCACCGGTCGCTACCTGACCGCGCCCGCGTCGCCCGGCAAGGTGACCGCGGGCGGGACCGTCGCGGGCACCGCGGAGTCCTTCGACGTCTTCGACTGGGGTGCGGGCAAGAACACCCTGCGCGCGGCGGCGAACGGCAAGTACCTGGGCTATGCCGGCGGCGCGCTGGTGAACGACGCCGACCAGCCGTCGGGCTGGTTCGTGCAGCAGCAGCTCAAGCTCGACCCGCAGCCCGACGGCAGCTACGTGCTCGAATACGGGGGCAACGAGGTCACCGAGCCGTGGTTCGGCCCGAACCGCTTCGCCGTCGTCGGCGCCGACGGGGTCCTCACGATCTCCGCGCCCGACGCGGCCCACGCGACGAAGTTCGGCCGCGAGGTGCTCACGAGCGGCGTCTCCTCGGCGGTCGCCGCGGCGCGGGGCGCGGACACGGCGGTCGTCGTGGTCGGCAGCATGCCGTTCATCAACGGCCGCGAGGCGAACGACCGGACGAGCACGGAACTGGCGCCGGCGCAGCGGGCGTTGATCGAGGCCGTGCAGAAGGCCAACCCGCACACGGTCGTCGTGGTCGAGAACAGCTACCCGACGACCGGCTGGGACACGCTTTCGGTGCCGGGGATCGTGTGGACGAGCCACGCGGGCCAGGAGACCGGGCACGCGGTCGCGGACGTCCTCTTCGGCGACCACGACCCGACCGGGCGGCTCACGCAGACCTGGTACGCCTCCGACGCGGGACTGCCGAGCATCCTCGACTACGACATCGCGAAGACCGGTCTCACGTACCAGTACTACCGCGGGAAGCCGTTGTACCCCTTCGGTTACGGGCTGAGCTACACGAGCTTCCGGTACGGCTCGCTGCACGCGGTCCGCGCCGGCAGTTCGGTCCAGGTGAGTGTGGACGTGACCAACACGGGCGCACGGTCCGGAACCGACGTCGTCCAGCTGTATTCGAGCAAGGCCGGCGTGCAGCGATTGCGGGACTTCACCCGCGTGACGCTCAAACCGCACGAAACACGCACGGTGAAGTTCTCCGTGCCGGTGGCGGACCTGGCGTCGTGGAACGTCTCGGTCGACCGGTCCGTGCTGGCCGACGGCGTCTACGAGTTCTCGGTGGGCCGCAACGCGACCGACCTCTCCGCGGCACAGCGGGTGTACGTGCCGGGGGAGCGGATCCCACCGCGCGACCTGAGCCGGCCGACCGCGGCGCAGAACTTCGACGACTACGCCGGGACGACGTTGACGGACACGGCGAAGACCTCCGGAACTTCGGTCGCGGCGTCGTCCGGGAACTGGCTGGCGTACCGCGATGTCGCGTTGAACGGTCCGGCGCGGTTCTCCGCTTCGGTGTCCACAGTGGAGTCAGCGCATGTCACCGTGCGGCTGGACTCGCCGACCGGCCGCGTCCTGGGCACGGCGTCGGTACCGTCCACAGGGGACCGGTACGCGTACACGACGGTCACGGCCGCGCTGGCCAAGGTCACCGGCCGCCACGACGTGTACCTGACCTTCGACGGGCCGGTGAACCTGGCGACGTTCTCCCTGCGGTGACTAGGGTTTCCGGCCGACCCCGGCGTACGGCAGCGCGTTGATGGCCGGGTCGTCGGACATGTCGCCGGCGCCCTCCGGTTTCCACATCGCGCAGCCGACCACGCCCGGCTCGACCACCTCGAAGCCGTCGAAGAAGGCGAGCACCTCGTCGTGCGTGCGGGGGACCGGCTGGTTCTGCTGGTCCTGGTTGCTCCTGTACACCTCGACCGCTTCGTCGAGCCGGCCCGCCTCGGAGTCCGCCGCGACGTGCGTCACCGCCAGGAAACTGCCCGGGGACAGCCGGTCGCGGTAGCGGGCCAGGATACCGGCCGGCTCCCACGAGTCCGGCACGAAGTGCAGCAGCAGCAACATGAACACGCCGACCGGCTGGTCGAGGTCGAGCAGCTTGCCGGCGCCGGCGAACACGTCGTTGACGTCGCGCAGGTCCGACTGCAGCACGAGGCAGTTCTCGTTGTCCTGCAGCAGCAGCTCGCTGTGCGCCACCGCCACCGGCTCGCGGTCGACGTACACCACCCGGCACGACGGGTCGGCCTGCTGGACGATCTCGTGCAGGTTCCCCACGGTCGGGATGCCGGAGCCGATGTCCAGGAACTGCCGGACGCCGGAGTCGACCATGAACCTCGCCGCGCGGCGCAGGAACGCGCGGTTGAGGCGGGCCGCGTCGCGCACGCCCGGCATGATCTTGAGGATCTGCTCCCCGAGCGCGCGGTCGGCGGCGAAGTTGTGGTCGCCGTCGAGCCAGAAGTCGTACACCCGCGCCGGGTTCGGCACCGTGGTGTCGATCTCCGGCGGTACCCAGCTCAGTTCCCCGGTCACGGGACCTCCCACCCTCGCTTGACGAGGCCGGAGTGTAGCGCCCTCATCCGTTCGTGTGGACCGACACTCGACGCGCTCGCCGTACCGCTAGGGTTTCCGGGTCGCGAGGAGACGAGACATGACCGACGCGCGTCCCGTTCCCGGCCGGTGGCCCGTGCTCGGGCACACGGTGGCCCTCCTGCGCGACCCGCTGAAGCTCTTCACTTCCCTTCCGTCGCACGGAGATGTCGTCGAACTCCGCCTCGGGCCGTTGCCGGTGCACGTGGTCACGACCCCGGATCTCTCCTGGCAGGTCCTCGCCACCGACGCCGACAAGTTCGACAAGGGCCTGGTCTTCGACAAGATGCGCCCGCTCTTCGGCGACGGCCTGGCCACGTCGAACGGCGAGGTCAACCGCCGTCAGCGCCGCCTGGTGATGCCCGCCTTCGGCCGGACGCGGATCGCGGGGTACGCCGAGACCACGATGACGAAGCTGGCCGACGAGCTGGCGAGCTCGTGGCAGCCGGGCGAAGTCGTCCAGTTCGACCGGCGGATGCAGGACCTCGTGCTGACGATCGCCGGCCAGACGCTTTTCTCGACCGCGCTCGGCGACGAGGCACTGGCGGAAATCCAGCATTCGATTCCGATCATGCTGAAATACGTGCTGATCCGCGCTTTTTCTCCGAAATTCGTGGAGAAACTGCCGATTCCGCCGAACCGGAAGTTCGACGCCGCGGCCGCGCGCCTGCGGGACGTCATCGGCGAAACCGTCGTCGCCGCCCGGGAACAGGGCGCTGACCACGGTGACCTGCTGTCGATGTTGCTGCTGGCCCGCGACGAGGACACCGGCGAGGGCATGTCCGACCGGCAGGTGCACGACGAGGTCATCACGATCCTCACCACCGGCGCCGAGACCACCGCCGTCGCGCTGGCCTGGTTCTTCCACGAGCTCGGGCAGCACCCGGAGGTCGAACGGCGGTTCCACGCGGAGGTCGACGCGGTCCTCGGCGGGCGGCCCGCGCGGTTCGAGGACCTGCCGGACCTGGTTTACACGCAGCAGATCGTCAACGAGGTCGTGCGCCGCACCCCGCCGCTGATCCTCATGCGCCGCGCCCGCGAAGACGTCGAGCTCGGCGGCGTCACCATCCGGGCGGGCACCGAGGTCGCGGTCAGCCAGCACACCCTGCACCGGGACCCGCGCTGGTTCCCCGATCCCGGTCGCTTCGACCCGGATCGCTGGACGCCCGGCGAGACCGCGGAACTGCCGAAGGGCGCGTACATCCCGTTCGGCGCGGGCGCGCGGCTGTGCCCGGGGCACGTGTTCGCGCCGACGGAGATCGGCATCGTCGCCGCCACGATCGGGGCGCGGTGGCGGCTGGTTCCGGTGCCGGGCAAGAAGGTCCGTGCCCAGCTCAAGGCCACCATGCAGCCGAACCGGCTGCCGATGACGGTGGTGCCGCGGACCTGACGGTGTCCGTTCGGCTACCGGGTGTAGTGTTTCCGAGTTCGTTCACCTGTCCGAGTCCAGAGGGAGTGCGGCGTGAAGCTGCCCGTCAAGGTGACGTCAGCCTTGTTCGCCTGCGGAGTCCTGCTCGCTTCGCTGACCGCCGCGATGCCCGCCGAGGCCGCCGCGATCTCGTGCACCGACACGGATCTGCCGGTCGGCGGTCCGGGTCTGCCGCCGCTGGTGCCGGGCGCGCCGGCGACCATGCACGGCAGGTTGTGCCTGCCCGCCGGCGACGCGCCGGACACCGTTCAGCTGCTGGTGCACGGCGGGACGTACAACAGCGCGTACTGGGACCTGCCGTACCAGCCCGAGCGCTACTCCTACCAGCGCGACATGGCCGCGCACGGCTACGCGACCTTCGCCGCCGACCAGCTCGGCGCCGGCCGGAGCAGCCGTCCGCTGAGCCTGCCGCTGTCGGTCTGGGCGGCGGCGGAGTCGACGCACGAGGTGGTCGGCCACCTGCGCGCCGGGCACGTCGGCGGTGTGCGGTTCGCGAAGGTCGTCATCGTCGGGCACTCGGTCGGGTCCGGGGTCGTCGCCGTGGAGGCGTCGACCTACCACGACGTCGACGGCGTGGTCCTCACCGGCATCACGCACCTGCCCGCGCTGCCGGTGCTCGCGATCGGCGCGGCGCTCGGCCTGCAGCCCGCGCTCCTCGACGGTCAGCTCGGCCGGCTCGGCAGCGACCCGCTGTACTTCACGACGAGGCCGGGCGCGCGAGCCGGGCTGTTCTACGACACCGGTGACGCCGACCCGGCCGTGATCGCCGCCGACGAAGCCACGAAAGACCAGGTTTCGGTGCCCGGGATGGGCACGGTCGCGCTGTTCGGGATCGTGTTGCCGGCGACGAAGGGAATTACCGTACCGGTTTTCCAGGTGGTGGGGGAAAAGGACGTTCTTTTCTGCGGCCTGCTCGCGCTGCGTGACTGTTCGGACGCCGGCGTGCTGCGAGCGCAGGAGGCGCCGTATTACGCCGACCCGTCGAAACTGTCGATGTACGTCCTGCCGGGTGCCGGTCATTCCGTTGCGTTGCACGAAAACGCGGCGGACTACCGCGACGCCACCCGGTCGTGGCTGCGGGATCGCCTGGCGATCACTCCGCAGGGTTATCACTCGATTGGATGAATGCTGTTTCGTGCACCGGACGCAATTTCGCGCCAAGATATATCGGCTACCCGACCGGAGTGTTTACTGGACCCCAGGACAGGCTGAGGTGACTGCTCCCCATCCCCGCGGTGACGACCCGCGGAAGAAGCCGTCCGCCGAACGTGCGGCGAGACGGCTCGCCACCTTGGCGCGCAAGTGGGGCTACCTGATCAGCACGACCGCGTACCTGCCGCACACGCCCGAGGAGATCGAGCGCGAGCTGGCGGTGCTGATCGGCCGGCTGTTCGACGCGATCGCGAGCGACCCGCCGGAGCTCGGCGAAGCCGCCGCCGCGGGCGCGCGCCTGGTCGAACTGCGCTGTGTCGGGGCGGACAGCCTGCGCCGCAGCCTGGAGGTCCTCGGCAAGGCCCTGCTGCGCGAGCCGGAGCTGCGTCGCGTCGACGGCCTGGCCGAGCGGGTCGTGCTGGTGCTCGGAGCGCTCAGCTCGGGCTACGGCGAAACGTTGCGCGAAGACATCCAGAAGCGCCAGGAAGGCCTGAGCCGCGCGCTGCTGAAGGTCGAGCAGGAGACGCGGCAGAAGCAGGTCATCACGCGCGCGCAGTTCGAAGAGGTGTTCGCCGGCTCGGCCAGCGGCGTCGCGCTCACCGAGCTGGACGGCCGGGTGCTGCGCGCCAACGCGGCGCTCGCCAAGACGCTCAACCGCACGCCGGCCGAGATCGCCGCGATGTCGCTGTTCGACCTGGTGCACCCGGACGAGGTCGAGCAGCTGCGGGAGGCCTACGGGGAGCTGGTGGCCGGCCGGCTGCACCGGCTGCGCGTCGGACGCCGGCTGGTCGGCAAGGACGGCGAGCCGATGTGGGCCACCTTCGCCGCGTCGGTGATCCGCGACGCCGTCGGCGCGCCCCGGCAGCTGATCACCATCGTCGACGACGACACCGAGGTGTCGCTGCTGCAGCGGCGCCTGTCCCACCAGGCCCTGCACGACGTGCTCACCGCGCTGCCGAACCGGCAGTTCTTCAGCACCCGCCTGGAGAACCTGCTGCGCGACGCCGACGCGTCGCGGGGCGTCACGCTCTTCCACCTCGACCTCGACGGCTTCTCGCAGATCACCGGCGGGCTCGGCCAGGACCTCGGCGACCGCGTGCTGCGCGGCGTCGCGGCGAAGCTGAAGGCGGTGTTCGACGGCGAGAAGGCCCTGATCGCGCGCCTCGGCGGCGACGAGTTCGGCGTGCTGGTGCAGAACACCGAGGACACCCCGGGCGTCCTGACGCTCGTCCGCCGCATCACCCACGAGCTGGCGGAGCCGGAGTACGTCGACGGCGACCGCGGCGTCGCGGTGTCGGCCAGCATCGGTGTCGTCCACCGGCCGCCGCGCGACATCACGCCGGCCGAGCTGCTGCGCGCGTCCGACCTGACGCTGCGCCGCGTGCAGCGGGCCGGCGCCCAGTGGGGCCTGTTCGACCGCGAGCTGGACCGCCGCGACCGCCACGACTTCGGGCTCGCCGCGGCGATGGCGGGTGCCTGGGAGAACGGCGAGATCGAGGTCGGCTACCGGCCGCTGGTGGCCGCGGCGGACGGCTCGGTCCAGGGCGTCGAGGCGCGGCTGCGCTGGACCCACCCGGTCGAAGGCGTGCTGTCGCACGAAACGTGCGTCCGGCTGGCGGCGGAGACGGGACTGGCGCTGCCGCTGGGCATGTGGCTGCTGCGCACGGCGGCCGAGCGCGTCGCGGCGGCCGACGGCACGCTGCCGCTGACCGTCGAGCTGACCGCGCACCAGGCGACCGACCCGGAGCTGGTCGGCGAGATCCGCGGCGTGCTGGAGGCGACCGGCCTGGCGCCCGCGCGCCTGCGGCCGGGCTTCCCGGCCGCGACGCTGCTCGCCGACTCCGGTGACGCGGCCGACAACCTCAAGGTGCTGGCGGAAATCGGCGTGGGCGCGGAGATCCACGAGTTCGGCGCGGCGGCCGACGTGACGTGCCTGGTCGACATGCCCACGCGTACGGTGCGTCTCTCGGCCGGCGTGCTGGCCCACCGCAACCACCCGCTGGTGGCGGGCTCCCTGGCCGCGTTGGTCGACGCGGCCCACCAGGCGGGCGCGGCGGTGTCCGTGACGGGCGTGCACGACCACGCTCAGGCGGAGTGGTGGCAGGAGCGCGGCGCCGACGTGCTCTGCGGCCGGCTGTACGCGTCCCTGCCGGTCGCTCTGCCGCCCTGCTGAGCCTTCAGATCCGCACGAGCACCTCGTCGAGGGACTTGCGCCGCAGGTCCGGCACCACGCAGTCGTCGGCCGGGTAGCCGACCGGGATCACCGCGAAGGCCCGTTCGTTGCGGGGCCGGCCCAGCAGCTCGCCCAGGAACCGCATCGGTGACGGCGTGTGCGTCAAAGCCGCCAGGCCGGCCACCTGCAACGCCGTCAGCAGCATGCCGACCGCGATGCCCACCGACTCGTCGACGTAGTAGTGCTTGTGCACGCCGCCGTCGTCGTCGAGGGCGAACCGTTGCTGGAACACGACGATCAGGTACGGCGCGTCGGTCAGGTGGGGCTTCACGGCGTCCGTGCCCAAGGGCCGCAACGCGTCGAGCCACTCGTCGCCGAGGCGGCCGTCGTAGGAGATCCGCTCCTCCGCCTCGGCGGCTTCCCGGATCGTCCGGCGCACCGCGGGGTCGGTGACGAGGACGAACGTCCACGGCTGCTGGTGCGCGCCGCTGGGGGCGGTGGAGGCCACCGCGATCGCGTCGAGGACCGCGCGCTCGGGGACCGGGTCGGGGGAGAACATCCGGACCGAGCGCCGGGCTTCCATCCGCTGCCGCAGGGCGGCGGCCTCGGCGACGGCTTCGGCGGCGGGGACGCGGGACGGCCGGTACGGGACGGGGCGATACGTCATGCCCGGATTGTGGCGGGGGACACCACCGGGCCAGCAGGGCCGAACGTACGATTTCCGCGACTGCCGCGTCCGATATACGGACAGTAAGGTCAACCTTGCCTCGATTATTACGCTGAACGGCGCAATATAACTAGGCCGAATGGTCCTGTCGCGCGAAGTGACCTCCTCATTACCCTCCAGTAGTCAGTGGTGCCGATCACAGTCGCCGGAGGAGGCCCCATGGCGTCGCGCGTCCGAGGACCCGGCTCCGAAGACCGGCGCGCACTGCGGCTCAGGCACATCGCCGGCTGCCTCTCCTGCACCCTCAAGTGCGGGTACTGCGGCCTGCCCGTCCGGCTCACCGGGCCGGGCGACCACCCCGGCTACGGCGTGGTCGAAGAAGTCATCGGGGAACTGGTGCTGCTGCACCGGTTCTGCCGCGCCGCGCTCGGCTGCGGGACGCGGGGGTGCGTGCTGCGGCGCGCCCACCTCGGCCGCGCGACCGAGCGGTACGAAACCGGCCATCGCCGTCCCGGGCGCTACCAGCGCCTCGGCGTCCGCCGGTCGCCCGACCTCGATCTGTACCGGAAACACTGGCGGGTCGCGAAGATGCGGTACGCGTGCAAGGCGTGCCGCTACTACACCGGCTCGCACTGAGCCGATCCTCGAAGTACGACCGGAGGACCCGTGCTCGTTCGTCTCATCCTCGGCCTGCTCATGACGGTCGTCGGCCTCGCCGTCGCCGGCAAGCGGGTCGCGTTCCTCTACCGGCTGATCAAGGCCGGTCAGCCCGACACCAAGCGGTCGGACGACCTGGGCGCCCGGATGTTCGCGCAGGTGCGCGAGGTGTTCGGCCAGCGCAAGCTCCTGAAGTGGTCGGTGCCCGGCCTGGCGCACTTCTTCACGTTCTGGGGCTTCGTGATCCTCGCTTCGGTGTACCTCGAGGCGTACGGCGCGCTCTTCGACGAGAAGTTCGCGATCCCGTGGATCGGCCACTGGGCGGTGCTCGGCTTCCTGCAGGACTTCATCGCCGTCATGGTGGCCGTCTCGCTGGCCGTGTTCACGGTGATCCGCATCCGCAACGCTCCCGCGCGCAAAGACCGCGCGTCGCGCTTCTACGGCTCCCACACCGGCGGCGCGTGGCTGATCCTCTTCATGATCTTCAACGTCGTCTGGACGATGTTCTTCTTCCGCGGCGCCTCTTCGGCGTCCGGCAACTTCCCGTACGACAGTGGTGCGTACGTCTCCCTCGGAGTCGGGAACCTCCTCGAGCCGCTCGGGCACTCGACGACCGAGGTGCTTGAGACGATCGGCCTGATGCTGCACATCGGCGTCATGCTGGTGTTCCTGTCGATCGTGCTCTACTCCAAGCACCTGCACATCTTCGTGGCGCCGATCAACGTCTCGGCGAAGCGGCTGCCGGACGCGCTCGGCCCGCTGCTGCCGATGGAGTCCGCCGGCAAGCCGATCGACTTCGAGGACCCGGGCGAGGACGACACGTTCGGCCGCGGCAAGATCGGCGACTTCACGTGGAAGGGCATGCTCGACTTCTCGACGTGCACCGAGTGCGGCCGCTGCCAGTCGCAGTGTCCCGCCTGGAACACCGGGAAACCGTTGTCGCCCAAGCTGCTCATCATGAGCCTGCGCGACAACCTGTTCGAGGAGGCGCCCTACATCCTCGCCGGCACCGAGCACGAGGAGGCGCGCCCGCTCGTCGGCTCGGAAGCCGACAACGGCGTCATCGACCCGGACGTGCTCTGGTCGTGCACCACCTGCGGCGCGTGCGTCGAGCAGTGCCCGGTGGACATCGAGCACGTCGACCACATCGTCGACATGCGCCGCTACCAGGTCATGATCGAGTCGGCGTTCCCGACCGAGCTGGGCGGGCTGTTCAAGAACCTGGAGACCAAGGGCAATCCCTGGGGCCAGAACAACTCGGAACGCCTGGCCTGGACGAAGGACCTCGACTTCGACGTCCCGGTGTTCGACGGCGAGCTCGCCGAAGACGTCGAGTACGTGTACTGGGTCGGCTGCGCGGGCGCGTTCGACGACCAGGCCCGCAAGACGGTCCGCGCCACGGCCGAGCTGCTGCACATCGCCGGCGTGAAGTACGTGGTGCTCGGCAAGGAGGAGTCGTGCACGGGCGACCCGGCGCGCCGCGCGGGCAACGAGTTCCTCTTCCAGATGATGGCGCAGCAGACGGCGGAGACGCTCAACGCGGTGTTCGAGGGCCGTGAGCCGAAGCTGCGCAAGATCGTCACGACGTGCCCGCACTGCCTCAACACGCTCGGCCGCGAGTACCCGGACCTGGACGGGCACTACGAGGTCGTGCACCACACGCAGCTGCTCAACCGTCTGGTGCGTGGTGGCCAGCTGACGCCGGTGAAGGCGGTCGAAGACGGTCCGAAGGTGACCTACCACGACCCGTGCTACCTCGGGCGCCACAACAAGGTCTACACGCCGCCCCGCGAGCTCGTGGGCGCGACGGGAGCGACGCTCGAGGAGATGCCCCGCCACGCCGACCGCGCTCTGTGCTGCGGCGCGGGTGGAGCGCGCATGTGGATGGAGGAGCAGATCGGCAAGCGCATCAACCTGGAGCGCGTGGACGAAGCGATCGCGACCGACGCGGAGACGATCGTGACGGGCTGCCCGTTCTGCCGGGTGATGCTGACCGACGGGCTGGTGCAGCGGCAGAGCGAGCAGAAGGCGGAGAACGTCGATGTCCGGGACGTGGCCCAGTTGCTCTTGGAGCGGGTGAAGACCCCGGCGCCGAAACCCTGACCGCTACCGGTCGACGGCTTTGACCGTCGCGCAGAACCCTTCGATGGCGGCGAGGTCCTGCTTCGGGACCTCGTCGCCGGAGAAGTGCATGAGGTCGTTCCGGATCCGGCGCGCGTCCTTGAGCAGGCCGAGGAACGCCTGGTGGTCGAGCGGCCAGTTCAGCAGGTCGAAGTGGCGCTGCTCCTCGAACAGGCGCACGTAGTTGCCGAAGGTCGGGTTCCCGTTCGCCCACGGGGGCGCGACCTTGTCGACCAGCTCCTCGGGCAGGCTGCGTTTGGTCTGGCGCCGGAGCCGCAGCTCGGCTTCTTCCAGGAGCGAGAACGGCCGGGCGAGCGCGCCGAACTGGCGGGCGAGGTCGTGGGCGGTCACGACCCCGATGAGCTTCCGGCGGTCCTCTCCCCGGACGAAGACGTAGCCACGACGGTAGATCTCCTCGATCTGCTCGAAGAGCTCGTCGTCGAAGTCGACGACCCGGACCTGGGTGGTGGCGTCCCGCAACGTCGGCGCGGCGCTCGCCAGGCGGGCCCGGCCGATCGACTCCCAGCTGACCGCGCCGACGCAGAACCCGTCGTCGTCGGTGACCGCCAGCTGCGAATAGTTCTTGGCCAGCATGAGCGTCACCGCGGTGGCGAGGGGCTTCCCGGCCGTGACGGCCTCGACGGCGGGCTCGTCCGGCAGGACCGCGCGCACCATCCACTTGGTGGGCAAGTCGTCCTGAGCCTCGGCTTCGGGTGGATCCGGCACCGGGTCGGCGGTGCCCGGCTCGTCGGCGAGCGGGACCAGCTCGACGACGGCGTCCATCCGGGCCGAGGTGAACGGTGGCCGGGTCGTGACGCCGTGCTCGGCCAGCTCGGACCGCACGGTCACCAGCGAGGTCGCGGTGCGCCGCCGGTAACCCCATCGTGACAGCAGGGTCCGCACAGTCAGCTTCACCGGTGCCGCACCGGTCTCGACGGCTTCCCACAGGTCGGTCCGGGCCGCGTCGGGATCGAGGTTCGCCGACGCGTGCTGCCAGCCCGGGTCCGCCCGGCCGGCCGCGACTTCGGCGATCCGCCGGGCGGCGTCGTGACGGCTCAACCGGCAGACGGTGAGCAGGGAAC
The DNA here is from genome assembly GCF_055633615.1 of Amycolatopsis sp. NPDC114505. Classification (NCBI taxonomy): domain Bacteria; kingdom Bacillati; phylum Actinomycetota; class Actinomycetes; order Pseudonocardiales; family Pseudonocardiaceae; genus Amycolatopsis; species Amycolatopsis sp. NPDC114505. The sequence continues at coordinate 131,811 of NZ_JBVKDV010000003.1, forward strand.
CGAGGCTGCCGCGCAGGTCGGGGCCGAACTCGCCGGGCTCGACGTCCGTCCGGAGCCACTGGACCGGCCGCGCGTGCCGGCAGTCGTCGCTCGCGCCGGGGCGGTAGTGGTACTGCCCGGTGATCTCGCCGATCGCGAAGCGCCGCACGGTCTTGAGCGGCATGACGACGAGATCGCCCTCGCTCATCTCCCGGTAGAAGCGCCACAGCTGGCCGGCCCAGTTCCCGAGCACGGCGGGGGAGCGGTGCGGGTAGCACTCCCGGAGCCCCGCCTTGAGCGCTTCCTTGTCGTCGAACCGGCCGAGCGCGGGGACGCCGCCCCATCCGACGATCGAGAGCCCTTCGGCGAGGGACTCCTGGTCGCGCTCGCCTTGCCGGCCCGCGCGGACTTGCCAAGCTGACTTCATCGTTCTCCCGGTTTCCTGGGCACCCAACTGGCCTACGCACCCCTGTCGGTGGGAGGACGGTGATCGTCGCCCGAACGCCGGCCGGTTCACCCGTTCGCCGCGCATCTTCACGCCCCCGTGCCGCTCTGTCCGTCGGGGGAAGCGAGGGGAGGGGCGATGGAACACCAAGCGACCATCGAGACGCTCGGAGGCGCCGTCGCGCGGCTGGAGGTGCGGCGGGGCTCCTGGCTGGTCGGGCGCGCGCCCGAAGCGCACCTGAAGCTCTATTCGGACCGGGTGAGCCCGCGGCACGCGTGGCTCCGGCGTGACGCGCGCGGGACCTGGGTGTCCGACGCCGGCTCGCGTGCCGGCACGCTCGTCAACGGCCAGGCACTGGCGCCGGGGCGGGCGCGGCTGCTGCACGACGGCGACCGGGTGTCCTTCGGGTCCATCACCACCGTGTACTCCGACGTCGGCGCGGCCGCGGGAGGGCAGCCGGTGTTCGCCGCCGTGCCGACCGAGCGGAAGGGCACGGTCGCGCTGGTGGCCGGACCGGTCCTGGTCGTGACCGGCTTCGCGCTCGGCGCGGCGCGGGTGTTCCGGCACTTCGGCGCCGGGCCGGAGTTCGGGGTCACGCTGCTGGTCGTGGGCCTGGTCGTGTCGGTGCTCGGAGTGGTCCTTGCGCGCCGGAGCCGGGCGCGCGGCAAAGGGGTCTGACGCGCCTCGAGCGACGTCCCGGGGGAGCCTTCCCCGGGGCGTTTTCGTTGCGCCGTACGGGTGGCCGCGCGGTGAACCTCGCGTGGCCACCGGTGAAAAACGTTCCGGACACCCTCCTATTCGGACGACTTCCCCCGCAGGTCGCGGCGATGCCGGTGACCGTCCGACTACACCCCGTCAGACTCCCCGGTGCGTTTACAACGTTCCGGCAACCGCCTTGACAGGGCCTGTGGTACGTACCACTCTAACCCCAACATTGGTCTACACCATTTGGGGCGCTTGGCCACGGTGGCCAGGCAGGGAAAGGACGGCATCGAGTGAAGCGCTGGCTCAAGCTGGCGGCGGGCGCCGCCGCACTCACGCTCGCGACCGCAGGGTGCGCGGGCTCCAGCGGCTCGGACACGGCCGCTTCGTCGAGCGGCGCTCCCGCGCAGCTCAGCGGCACGGTGACGGTCTGGCTGATGACGGGCTCCGCGCCCGCCACCCTGACCGACGCGCTCAACAAGGAGTTCGAGGCGGCGCACCCCGGCGTCAAGGTCAAGTACGAGGTCCAGCAGTGGGACGGCATCCAGCAGAAGCTGACCACCGCGCTGGCCGGCGGCACCCCGCCGGACGTCATCGAGATCGGTAACACGCAGACCGCGGCGTTCGCCTCGAACGAGGGCGTCCTCACCGATCTGACCGCCGACAAGGACAGCTTCAACGGCGCGCAGTGGCTGAAGGGCCTCGCCGACTCGGGCACCTACGACGGCAAGATCTACGGTGTCCCGTTCTACGCGGCCAACCGCGAGGTCATCTACCGCAAGGACATGTTCGAGCAGGCCGGCATCACCAAGACGCCGGCGTCGAACGACGAGTGGATCGACGCGATCACCAAGCTGAAGACGAAGTTCGGCTCCGACCCGGACTTCCAGGCCCTCTACATGCCGGGCCAGAACTGGTACTCGCTGCTGTCCTTCATCTGGGACAACGGCGGCGACATCGCGCAGCCCGACGGCAAGAACTTCAAGGCGACGCTGGACAGCGCCGGTGCGAAGGCGGGCCTCGAGTTCTACAAGAAGCTCGTCGACACCTCCGGCACCAAGGCGCCGAAGGACGCGGACGAGGCCAAGCCGCAGCAGGCGACCGTGTACGGCGCCGGCAAGGTGGCCATGATGATCGGTCTCCCGTGGGAGGTCGCGACGGCCGCGAAGACGGACGCGAGCCTGACCGACAAGACGGGCGCGTTCGCGATCCCGGGCAAGACCGCCGGCCAGAGTGCCCCGGTCTTCCTGGGCGGCTCCAACCTGGCCATCCCGGCCAACAGCAAGAACGTGGCCGCGGCCAAGGAGTACATCAAGCTGCTCTCCAGCCCGAAGTACCAGAGCCAGCTCGCCGCCGCCGGCGTCGTGCCGGGGACGTCGACCGACCTCACCGGCCTGGACAAGGACCCGATGGGCAGCGTGATGGCCAAGGCCTCCACCAACGGCAAGGCCGTGCCGGCCAGCCCGAAGTGGGGTGACGTGGAGTCCGGCCAGAACCCGGTCAAGGACATGCTGACCGCGTACCTGACCGGCAAGAAGACGCTCGACCAGGCGACCGCCGACGCCAACGCCGCGCTGAACAAGCTCATCGGCGGATGACAGCGACCGCCAATGTGACGATGCCGGCGGGGGCGACCCCGCCGGCATCGCCGCGCGACCCGCGGGTCAAGAAGCGCAGGCGGGGCCGGTTCGGCGACCGGGTGCTCCCGTACCTGCTCCTTCTCCCCGCGCTCGCCGCGATCCTGGTGCTGCTCGCCTGGCCGCTGGTCCAGGTGCTCGCCATCAGCTTCCGCAAGCTCGACATCGGCCAGCTCGTCTCCGGCAAGACGGTCTGGATCGGGTTCGACAACTACTCGAACACGCTCTCGGACCCGGAGTTCTGGACGGTCACCTTCCGGACCCTGGTCTTCACCGCCGCCATCGTGGCCGCCACCATCCTCGGTGGCCTGCTGCTGGCGGTGCTCATGCGCCACCTCGGCCCGGTCGTGCGGATCATCGTGCAGGTGACGCTGGTGCTGGCCTGGGCGACGCCGGTGATCGCGACGACCACGGTGTTCCAGTGGATCTTCGACGAGCAGTACGGGATCCTCAACAAGACCCTCGACCGGCTCGGGTTCCACGGCTTCATCGGCTTCTCGTGGTTCTCCAGCGGTCCCAGCACACTGACGGTGATCGGGCTGCTCATCGTGTGGCAGGCCGTGCCGTTCGTGACGTTCTCGCTGTACGCGGGCATCATCGGCGTCTCGCGCGAGCAGTACGAGGCCGCCGGCATCGACGGCGCCAGCGCGTGGCAGACGTTCCGCGCGGTCACCTGGCCCGCCATCAAGCCGATCACCACGATGGTGACGTTCCTGTCCGTGCTGTGGGACTTCAACGCGTTCGCCCAGATCTGGGCGATCCGCGAAGGCGGCCCGGACGGCGGAAGCACCACCCTGGCCGTCGTGCTCTACCTCAAGGGCATCGCGGGCAACCACTTCGGTGCGGCCGGCGCCATCGCGACCTTGATGCTGATCGTGCTCGCGCTCATCACGGGCCGGTACATCCAGCTGCTCACCCGGACCCGGGAAGGTGATCTGAAGTGAGGAAATCGCTCTCGCAGCGGATCGTGCTCTCGGTGGTCGGCGTGCTCGTCGCGCTGGCGATCGTGTTCCCGACGTACTGGATGTTCGTCACGTCGCTGCGCACGCCCGGCGAGATCCTCTCGCCCAAGTACGACCTGATCCCGACGTCGATCTCGTTCGGCAACTTCAGTACCGCGCTGGGCAAGGACAACTTCCCGACGTACCTGCTCAACAGCCTGATCGTCACGGTCGGGTCGGTGCTGTGCGCGCTGGTCGCCGGGACCCTGGCGGCGATCCCGCTCTCGCGGCTGCGCTTCACCGGCCGCAAGGGCTTCCTGGTGCTGGTGATGGTGGCGCAGCTGGCGCCGGTGTCGGCGCTGTTCATCCCGCTGTTCCTGCTGATGCGGGACGCCGGGCTGCTGAACACGCTGCCGTCGCTGCTGCTGATCTACTTCGCCACCACGCTGCCGTTCACGGTCTGGATGCTCTACGGCTTCGTCAACGGGATCCCGTACGAGCTGGAAGAGGCCGCGATGATCGACGGCTGCAGCCAGACCGGCGCGTTCCGCCGCGTCACGCTGCCGCTGCTCGGCCCGGGGCTCGTCACGACGTCGGTGTTCAGCTTCATCACCGCGTGGAACGAGTACCTCTTCGCGCTGGTCTTCATCCAGGACAAGCCGAAGGAGACGCTGCCGGTGTGGCTGGCGTCGTTCCGCACGGCGTTCGCCACCGACTGGGGCGGCGTCATGGCCGCGTCGGTCATCTACGCGATCCCGGCGCTGGTGTTCTTCCTGCTCGTGCAACGCAAGCTGGTGTCCGGCGCGACCGCCGGCGCGGTGAAGGGATAGCGGGTGTCCACACCGGAGAAGCTCGCCGAAGCCGTCCTGCTGCCCGGGTTCGCCGGGACCACCGCGCCGGACTGGCTCCGGCGGCGCGTGGCCGGCGGGCTGGGCGGGGTGGTGCTGTTCGGCCGCAACGTCGTCGACGACGAGCAGGTCGCCGCGCTCACCGCGCAGCTGCGGGGTGAGCGCGACGGCGTGGTGGTCGGGATCGACGAGGAGGGCGGCGACGTCACCCGCCTCGACGTGAACACCGGGTCGTTCGTGCCGGGGCCGCTGGCGCTCGGCGCGGCCGACGACCCGGAGCTGACCACGGCGGTCGCCGCCGCGCTCGGCGAGCGGCTCGCGGCCTGCGGCGTCACGCTCAACCTCGCGCCGTGCGCGGACCTGACCCTGGCGGCCGAGGACCCGATCATCGGCGTCCGGGCGTTCGGGTCCGACCCGGCGAAGGCGTCACCGCACGTCGCGGCCTACGTGACGGGGCTGCAGAAGTACGGCGTCGCGGCGTGCGCCAAGCACTTCCCGGGCCACGGCGCGGCGACCGAGGACTCGCACGTCGCGCTGCCGGTGCTGCCGCGCACGGTCGAAGAGCTGCGCGAGATCGAGCTGGTCCCGTTCGCCGCGGCGATCCGGGCCGGGGTGCGCTCGGTGATGTCGGGCCACCTGGTCGTGAAGGCGTGGGGCGAGGAGCCCGCGACGCTCAACCGCGTCGCGCTCACCGACGTCCTGCACGGCGAGCTGGGCTTCGACGGCGCGGTCATCACCGACGCGCTGGAGATGGGCGCGGTCTCGGGCGCGTACGGCAAGCACGACGGCCTCGGCCGCTCGGCCGTGCGGGCCCTCGCCGCGGGCGCGGACGCGCTCTGCCTCGGCGGCGCGGCGTTCGAGGCCGAGCACCTCGACGCGTGCGTCACGGCGATCGTCGCCGCGGTCGCGGCGGGGGAGCTGCCCCTGGAACGCCTGGCGGAGGCGGCTTCGCGGACGGCGGCGCTGGGCACCGACCCGGCACCGGCTTCGGTGGGCCCGGTGGATCGGCGGCTCGGCCTCGAGGCGGCGCGCAAGGCGCTGCGCGTCCGAGGTGACGTCCGGCTGGACGGCCCGGCGCTGGTCGTCGACGTCCAGACCGAGCCGACCATCGCGGCCGGCCCGATGCCGTGGGGCCTCGGCGCGCACCTGGCCGAGCTGGTGCCGGGCACGCGGACGCTCACGGCGACCCCCGACGACGCCGACGCGGTCATCGAGGCGGCTCGCGGGTTCCGCAGCGTCGTCGTGGTGACCCGGGAGGCACACCGGCACCCGCGGGTGCGGGCGCTGCTGGCCGCGCTGTCCACGGTGGACTACATCCGGGTGGAGACCGGCGTGCCGGGGCCGGCCGACGGCGACGGCCCGCGGATCGACACGTTCAGCGGCTCCTACGTGAGCCTGCGCGCGGCGGCCGAGTACCTGGCCTGAGCTCGTCCTCGGTGAAGCCCCGCCGGTGTTTCCGGCGGGGCTTCGTCCTTTTTGCCGCATCTTCAGAGGGTGTTCGCGCTTTTGTACGGGCCTTGTACCGGCGGTCGCCATGCTGTCCCCACAACGAATCCTGGAGGGACGCACACATGAGAATTCGGATCGGGAAGCGGGCGGCCGGCGTGGTCGGCATCGCCGCGGCGATCGTGCTCGTCGGCGCCACCCCGGCCCTGGCGGCCACGGGCACCGTGCACACCGACTCGGGCATCGCGCTGACCGTGCGGGCCACCCCGAGCACCAGCGGGAGCCCGGTCGGCACCGTCGCCGACGGCACCGCCGTCACCATCTCCTGCCAGACCAACGGATCGACCGTCGACGGCAAGTACGGCACCTCGGACATCTGGGACAAGGTGGGCGACGGCTACATCAGCGACGCCTACGTCTACACCGGCTCGGACGGCCGCGTGGCCCCGGACTGCGCGGGCTCGACGCTGACCTGCACCACCGCGGGCACCGGCGACCCGAAGACCTGCGCGCAGGCGGTCGCCTACGCCAAGACCCGGATCCACACCAACGACCTGGACTCGTACGAGGGCTGGTGCGACCGGATCAACGCGCAGAACTACGGCTGGACCGCGTCGGGCTCGGAGACCGCCTACGTCCACTGGACCCAGATCCCGGCCTCGTTCAAGCACCCGGGCGACACCCAGGTCCCGGCCGGCGGGCTCGCGTTCTTCAAGAGCAGCGGCGCCGGGCACACGATGATCTCGATCGGCGACGGCAAGTTCCTGTCGAACGACATCAACGGCTACGGCAGCTACACCGAGACGACCATCGCGCAGATCAAGCAGAAGTGGGGCCAGACCTACCTCGGCTGGTCGCAGCCGTGGTTCAAGGTGAACCACTGACGCGCTGAGCGGTGCGGGTCTCGCCCGGCCCTGGGGGTGGGCGAGACCCGCGCGGACGGCCCCTGCCCACCTCCCCCGGGCAGGGGCCGCGCGGCATCAGTCGACGACGCCGCCGATGTCCCCGTTCGGGGTCCGGCACACGCAGGAGGCGCCGACCGGCAGGGATTCCACCATGGGGCAGGTGCCGAGCCGGGTGACGCACACGGTGCCGGAGTGTGGTGGTGGCGAGCTCCCGCTGTCGACCGCGACCGCGACGACGACGCCCACCGCCGCGGCGATCAGGAACGCGGCGAGGCAGCCGAGCGGTTTGGCCCACCCGGAGGACTTGGCCGGCGCGACCGGGGCGGGACCCAGGCCGGTTGGTGGGGAGGCGATCCCGGCTGGGCGAACGTCGGGCCCGGCGGGAGTTGCCCGGCCAGAGGCGGCCCCGGCTGCGGGCCCGGACGCGGCGGAGTTCCGCCACTTCTCCGCGTACCGGCTGGCGAGCTCGGCTTCGATCGCCTGCCGCCGCGCGGGCGGGAGGTCGCCGCCGCGCAGCAGGGCCTCGAGCTCCGGCAACGGGGTGCGGGAGTGGTCGGAGGGAAGAGTGTTTCCGTAACAATTCCTACGTCGTCAATCGGAATCGAAGCGGCAAAGTCGAGATTCATCGACGCTTCCGGCCCGCCACGTGGTGCAGCACGAAGATTCCGCCCACCGCCGGCCGGTCGGGCCGCTCGTGGTCGGTCGCGACGTATTCGTCGAGTACCGCGAGGATCCGGCGGTCCAGCTCCTCGATCTCGTCGGGGGACAGGTGCAGCAGGAACTTCTCGTGCACCGCCACCGACTCCGGCCCCGCCGCGCGGATCTCCTCTTGGAAGATCTCGATCGGCGCGAACCGCGTCTCCGCGTCGGCTTCGGACAGCGGTCCGTCCAGCCACCACGTCTCGTTGTTCGACTTGTACGGCTTCTCCAGCGCCCCGCTCGGCCCCGTGCGGACCGGCGCCGGTTCCAGCAGGCCCGCCGACACGAGCTGGCGCACGTGGTGCAGGACCGTGCCGGGGTCGCGGTCGAGGCGGTCGGCCAGCTGCTTGTTCGTCAGCTCCTCGACCAGGCACATCCGCATGATGCGCAGCCGCAGCGGGTGGCCGAGGGCCTTGGCCTCCGCCGGCGTCGCCGGGCGCCGTCGGCGGGGTTCCGTCATGAGCGGAGCGTAGTCCATCGATGGAATCCGGTCACATCGATGGAGAAAACCCCATCGATGTGCGATCCTCCATTCATGAACCCCGTGTTCTGGCGGCTGTGGTCCGCCGCCGGCCTGTCCAGCCTCGCCGACGGCGTCCTCAAGGTCGCGTTACCGCTGGTCGCGGTCGGCTACACCCGCGAGCCGGCCCTCGTCGCCGGGCTCGCCTTCGCCTTCAGCCTGCCGTGGCTGCTGTTCGCGCTGCCCGCCGGCGCGCTGGTCGACCGGCTCGACCGGCGCCGCGCGATGCTCGCCGCCAACCTCGTCCGCGGCGGGCTCCTCGGCGGCGTCACGCTGCTGACCGTGTTCGGCGGGGGATCGATCTGGGCGCTGTACGTCGCCGCCGTCGGCGTCGGGTGCGCCGAGACGATCTACGACACCGCGGCGCAGTCGATCGTCCCGCAGGTCGTCGGGCGGGAACAGCTGGCCCGCGCCAACGGCCGGATGTTCGCCGCCGAGCAGACGGCCAACGAGTTCGCCGGCCCGCCGCTCGCCGGAGTGCTGGCCGCGGCCGGCGTCGTCGCCGCGCTCGTGACGCCGGTGGCGCTGTGGGCCGTGGCCGTCGCGGCGCTGCTGCTCGTGCGCGGCGAGTACCGGATCCCCCGGGAAAAGCCCACCACCCTGCGCGCGGACATCGCCGAAGGGCTGCGGTTCCTGGTGCGCCACAAGGTGTTGCGGACGTTCTCGCTCATGGTCGGGACGTTCAACTTCGCCACCGGGGCGACCTTCGCCGTCCTCGTCCTGTACGCGGTCGGGCCCGGCTCGGCGATGGGCCTGTCCGCGCCGGCGTTCGGCCTGTTGATGGCCACGAGCGCCGCGGGCGGCCTGACCGGGTCGCTGGTCGCCGAGGCGGTCGAACGCCGCCTGGGCCGGGTCCGCGCGCTGTGGATCTCCTGGCTCACCGGCGGCCTTTCGGTCGGCACGCTCGCGGTGACCGCGAACCCGTACGCCGTCGGCGCGGGGTTCTTCCTCGGCGGCACGGGTGTCATGGTGTCGAACGTCGTCATGGTGTCGCTGCGCCAGCGCCTCACCCCGGACCGGCTGCTCGGCCGCCTCAACAGCAGCTACCGCCTGGTCGCGTGGGGGACGAAGTCCCTCGGTGCCCTCGCCGGCGGTGCGATCGCGCAGCTCGCCGGGCTGCCCGCGGTGTTCGTGGTGATGGCGGTGCTGGCGTTCTCGGTCGTGGCCGGCCTCCTCGTCGTGACCGAGGAGGCGCTCGCTCAGAGCGAATGCATCTCCGCGTAGGCGTTCCAGACCTTTTTCGGCACGCACATCCGCCACGCGTCCAGGACGAGCTCGCGCATCTCGTCCGCGTCGATCGCCGCCAGGCGGCAGCGCACCCACTGGTACCGCAGGTCCGCCCCCTCGGGCATCAGGAACTTCTCCGGTTCGCCCGTGACCAGCGCTTCCCGCTGGTCACGGGGAAAACCGAAGCCCAGCTCGGTTTCGTCCCGCGATAGCGCGGCGAACACGATCTGCCCGACCCGGAACTTGGCCCGGTCGCGCACGACGGCTTCGTAGGCACGGGGGAGCGTCAGGGCGAACGCGCGGACTTCGTCACCGGTGACCATGCCGGTCATTCAACCGCAAAAGCCGGCGGCGCAGGCGCGCCGCCGGCTTTTGGCGTGGAGTGTCAGGCCCGGCAGGTCTTACCGCGGTTGACGCAGTTGACCAGCCCGTTCATGATCCGCTGCGACATCACGTTCGCGAAGTCGTCGTGGTCGGAGCCCGGGTTGTGCTTCTCCTGCGGGAAAGCGTCCACTTTGTACTGCTTCTTGACCTGGATGTCGTGCGGGACGTCGTAGGTCAGCGTGATCTGCAGCTGCGGCACGGCCTTGAACCCCTGGGCGCACCGGCCGGACTGGTCCGGGAACACGATGTGCGTGCGGTGGTTGGTGCTGTCGGTGTTCTTCCCGTCCCAGCAGCTCGGGAACGTGTGGATCCGCTTGACCTTGCTGTTCGGCGGGCAGATCGGGTACTTGTCCGTGACGCGGTTCTCGAACCCGCTGCACGTCCAGCTCGCGCGGGCGTTGGCCGGCCCGTTGGTCGAGACCTTCGCGTCGCCGTAGAGCACGCGCAGGAACTTCGGCATCGCCACGACCTTGCCCACCGAGCTGCCGCGGAAGGTGATCTGCACCCGCTGCGGGCGCAGGATCTTGCCGTCGTTGCCCGGCAGCTCGTTGTTCTCGTCCTGCCCGGGCAGCGCGCCGCCCGCCGTGGTGCTCGGCGGCGGGGTGGGCGTCCCGGTGTCCTTGCCCGGCTTCGGCGCGCACGGCGCGAGCCCGCCGAGGTCCTTCGGCTTCGGGGCGAACCGGGCGATGATGGTGGCGATCCGCTCGAGGATCGCGGCGCGCCGGTCCTTCAGCGGGCCGAGGATGGCGTTCTGGACGAAGTTCGCGCCGCCCTGGCCCTGCGTCTGCGCGACGCGCTGGTTGGCCTCGTCGGTCTGCGTGTCGAGCTGGTCGAGGTTGCTGTCGACCTCGGCCATGGCCTGGTCGGGAACGTCGGTGAGCTTGCTGGCGACGTCCGGGCACGCGACCTGGACGGTCTTGGCCTCCTGGTCGGCCTGCGCGCGGTCGCCGTCCGGCTTCTTCGCGGGCTCGTTCTTCTCCTCCTCGCCGGTGTCGATGCGCACGACCGGCCAGAAGTAGGCGGACTTGTCGCCGTTGCGGCAGGTGGTGCCCGCCTTGGCGAGGCTCTTGTTGTTCGAGTCGGCGTTCGTCGAGAGGTTGCCGACGTAGTCGTGCAGGTGCTGGGCGCCGTTGCGGACGCCGGGCTGCGCGATGAAGTTGTCGGGGTTGAAGTGGCCGTTCTCGTTGCGGCCGCAGTCGACGGTGAACGTGCCGGTCGACGCGCCGTACACCGGGCGCGGGTCGAACTGGTTCGGCTGCACCTTGAGGATGTCGACGAAGAACGCGGGGTTGGCCTCGTCGGCGCTCGCTTCACCGGTGTTGCCGGTGGTCGTCGCGACGACGATGCCGCCGACCGCGAGGGCGAGGGCGATGCCGCCGGTCGCGATCTTCGTTCTGCGGGAGATGCGATGGCGCCCTTGGGTGCTGGACCTGGACATGGGTGGATCCTCCGGGGTGTCGGGCTGGCGGGAGCGCGCGACACTGACGGGACGAGCCCAGGCTCATCCGCATCAGGCTTGTGTCTTTCAAGCGACGTCGGCGGGAGGAACGATTTCCGTGCCGGCCACCGACCCGACATCGATGGGTGCGCCGCCACCTGCCCGTGGCCACGCCGTCAACCGGCTGGTTATCGTTCCGTGATGGAAGCTACACCGGGGTTTGACACTGGGCAAGAAGGGATTTCCGACAATTACGAACCGTTAACCCGGGGTTCCGTTTCCGTAGTCGCGGGAGATCGCGAAAAGTGCCGGGAATGGACGCAAGAATGGGGGGCGCGGAAAAAGCGGGCACGACGGCCCGCGACTGGATCACGCTGGACGGCCGCGCGTGTCCCTCTCCGGCGTACTCGGGGTGTGCGGTCATCCTGGGCCGCCGACCAGGGCGTTGTCCAGCTCCGGAGGGTGTGGCGAAAAACTTTGAACCGATCCGAACCCGCATCCGTATCCCTGGGTGAGACCCGCCGAATGCCCGCTCGGCGAATGACCGGCCGAACCGGCTGTGAATGGCTGATTCCTGCCGCTCGGCGATCAGAACCCGCCATTCACAGCATCGGGTCAGCGCAGCGCCGCCGGAACGGCGGGAATCGCGGACAGCGCCGAGTCCAAGCGGTGGCCCACCGCGAGTCCCACCTGGTCCCGTAGTTCGGCCAGCTTCTCCCCGTCGAGGCCCGTCGCGATGCCTTCGCGGTGGAAGAAGTCGACCAGGTCGTCGGTCGCGACGTTGCCGGACGCGCCGGGCGCGAACGGGCAGCCGCCGAGGCCGCCCAGCGCCGAGTCGAACCGCCGGATGCCGAGCGTCAGGCCTTCCCACGCGTTGGCGGCCGCGCGGCCGTAGGTGTTGTGCAGGTGCAGGCCGAGCGGGACGTCCGGCAGCTCGTCGCGGACGGCCGAGACGACGGCGCGCAGCTGGCTCGGCCGCGCGGCGCCGATCGTGTCGGCGAGGTGGACCACGCGCGCGCCCATCGTGCCCAGGCGCGCGGCCACGTCGGCGGTGCGGTCGGGATCGGTGTCCCCGTCGAACGGGCACACGAACGCCGTCGCGACCGACGCCTCCACGGCCACCCCGGCCGCGGCGAGCAGCGCGGCGCACCCGGCCAGCCGGTCGAGCGCGGCGGCCGTCGGGACGCCCGCGTTGGCGACGCTGTGCCCGTCGCTGGCCGATACGACCAGCCGGACGGTCCGCGCGCCCGCCTCGATCGCCTGCCGCGCGCCGCGTTCGGTGAACACCAGGGTGTGCAGCGCGGCGGGCGCGTCCAGCAGCGTCTTCAGGACCTCGCCGGTGTCGGCCATCTGCGGCACCCGGCGCGCGGAGACGAACGCCCCGACCTCCAGGGACCGCACGCCCGCGTCGATGAGGCCGCGGGCGAGCCGGACCTTCTCGTGGGTCGGCACGGTGACGGCTTCGTCCTGCAGGCCGTCGCGCAGGACGACCTCGGTGAGGAGGACTTCGGTCATGTCAGATCACTCCGCTCTCGCGCAGGCGGGTGACCGCCTCGCCGGTGACGCCGAGCTCGGCGAGCACGGCCTCGGTGTGTTCGCCCAGCTCCGGCCCGAGCGCGCGGGTGCGGCCGGGACGCTCGGTGAGTGTGGGCACGATGCCGGGAAAGGTGACTTCGCCGTCGTGGCCGCGCACCCGGTGCCGCTCGTGCATGCCGCGTGCCTCGAAGTGCGGGTCCTTGGCGATGTCGGCGGCGGTCAGGATCGGTCCACACGGGACGGACGCCCCGCGCAGCACGCCCTCGGCGGCGTCCTGGGTGCGCGTCGCCGTCCACGCGCCGATGGCGTCGTCGAGCAGGGCGGCGTGCTCGACGCGGCCGGCGTTGTCCGCGAGCCGCGGGTCGACGGCGAGGTCGTCCCGGCCGATGCCGTGCATGAGCCGCCGGAAGATCGCGTCGCCGTTGCCGCTGACCACGATGTACTTGCCGTCGGCGCAGCGGTAGGTGTTGGACGGCGCCACCCCGGGCAGCGCGGAGCCGGCCGGGCCGCGCACGACGCCGGACGCCTCGAAGTCCGCGACCAGCGACTCCGTCAGCGAATAGACGGCTTCGTACAGCGCGACGTCGACGACCTCACCCGGGGTGGCGCCCGGCTCGCGGTCGCGCCGGAGCAGGCCCATCAGCGCGCCGATCACCGCGTAGAGCCCGGCGACGGAGTCGGCGAGGCTGACCCCGACGCGCGTGGGCGGCCGGTCGGGGTAGCCGGTGAGCGCGCGCAGGCCGCCGATCGCCTCGGCGACGCCGCCGAAGCCCGGCCGGTCGCGGTAGGGACCGGTCTGGCCGTACCCGGAGACGCGGACGACGACCAGCCGCGGGTTGAGCGCGCGCAGCTCGCCGGGGCCGAGGCCCCAGCGTTCGAGGGTGCCGGGGCGGAAGTTCTCCAGGAGGACGTCACTGCGGGCGGCGAGCGCGCGGACGAGCTCCTGGCCTTCGGGGCGGCGCAGGTCGACGGTCACCGAGCGCTTGTTGCGGCCGAGGGCACGGAACAGCAGGGACGTGTCGCCGTCGTGCAGCCGCCACCGCCGGAGCTCGTCCCCGGTGCCCGGGCGCTCGACCTTGACGACGTCGGCGCCGAAGTCGGCCAGGAGCCGGCCGGCGGTCGGCGCGGCGATGAAGTTCCCCAGTTCGACCACCCGGATGCCCGCCAGGGGTCCGGTTTGCTGACTCATGCCCGACTCCAAACCACGATGTGAGTTCTAAACCCAGAATACGGGCGAGTGTCGCGGAGTCAACAGCGTCGAGCGTGGATAGACTGTGCGGCACACCACGGGCACGGGGCGGGGCGATGGCAGAGGAAGAACGCAGCGGCACGACGCCGGTGCTCGTACTGCGCAAGTTCAAGCAGATCCTCGAGTCGTTCACGATCGACGACCCCGAGCTGACGCTGCAGCAGATCACCCGCTCGACCGGGCTGCCGGCCAGCACGTGCCAGCGGCTGGTGCACAACCTCGTGCGCGAAGGCTTCCTCGACCGCTACGACGACACCTACCGCGTCGGGCTCGGCCTGGTCCGCTGGGCGGCGCCGGGCACGTTCGGCCTCGACCTGGTCCGGCTGACCCGGCCGGTGCTGCAGCAGCTGCGCGACGAAACGGGCGAGACTGCCTGCCTCTACGTCCGCGACGGCGCGTACCGGACGGTGATCTCGCTGGCGGAGTCCCGGCACCCGGTGGTGCGGCTGTTCGTGGTCGGCATGGTGATGCCGCTGCACGCCGGTTCGGCCGGGAAGGTGTTCCTGGCCTGGGACAAGCTGGCGGTCAAGGACGCGATCGGCCACGGCCTGGCGCGCTTCACGCCGCGGACGACCGTCGACATCGACCTGCTGTCCGAGCAGCTCGGGCAGATCCGCGACGTGGGGTACGCGGTCAGCTTCGAGGAGCGCGACCTCGGCGCGGCGTCTCTCAGCGCCCCGGTGTTCGGGCTGAACGGCGAGGTCAGCGCGGCGATCGGGATCGGCGCGCCGACCCAGCGCATGACGCCGGCGGACGTGCCCCGGCTGGCACCTGTCGTGGTCGAGGCGGCCCGGCGCGCCTCGGAGCGGCTCGGGTACCGCCCCGGCGTCGAGCGGGTCGCCGCGCTCTGACTCTTCCGGCACCCGATGGCGGTGCCCGATTCGTGCCGGGCTGTGCGCTGTTGCCCGTTGACGCACTCGGACTCGGGCTTGACTGTCCTTGACTCCGCGCGGCCGCCGTCACATTATGGGTCGGCCAACCACATAGTGGAGAAGTCAAAGGAGACGACGGATGGCGAACATCCCCGACGCCGCCGTGCCGGACACCGGCACGATCGCGGGCAGGCTCGACCGGCTGCCCATCACCCGCACGCACCGCCGGGCCACCGTCGCCGTCGGGCTCGGCCTGTTCTTCGACTTCTACGAGGTCTTCCTGACCGGCGTGCTCAGCTCGGTGCTCGTCGAGGAGTTCTCCCTCACGAAGGCGGAACTGCCGCCGCTGCTCGCGTCGACGTTCGTCGGCATGTTCTTCGGCGCCCTGCTGCTCGGCCGGCTCGCCGACCGGTTCGGCCGCCGCGGCGCGTTCCTGCTGAACCTCGGGCTCTACTCGCTCTTCTCGCTGCTCGGCGCGTTCAGCGGCGGCGCGCTGATGCTGCTGGTGACGCGGTTCTTCGCCGGCATCGGCCTGGGCGCGGAGCCGCCGCTGGCCGACACCTACCTCACCGACCTGCTCCCGGCCCGCAAGCGCGGCCGGTTCATCGCCTGGGCGTACACGCTCGCGTTCTGCGGCTTCCCGGTCGTCGGCTTCCTCGCCCGCGGCCTGACCGAGCACGAGGTCTTCGGCATCGCCGGCTGGCGCTGGCTGTTCGTGATCGGGGCGCTCGGCGCGGGCGCGGTGTTCCTGCTGCGGCGCGGCCTGCCCGAGTCGCCGCGGTGGCTGGAGTCCGTCGGCCGCACCGAGGAGGCCGAGCACCTGGTGGCCGGGCTGGAAGCCGAGGCGCGCGGCGTCGCCGACGAACGCCCCGCCCCGCCGCGCGGCACCACCCGCAAGCGCGCCGCCGCGCCGGTGCGCGAGCTGTTCGGCGCCGCGCTGCGCCGCCGGACGTGGATGATGGTCGTCTTCCACATCCTGCAGACGCTCGGCTACTACGGCTTCGGCACGCTCGTGCCGCTGGTGCTGGCCGCCAAGGGGTACGCGCTTTCGCAGTCGCTGCTGTTCGCCGCGCTGACCTACATCGGCTACCCGGTCGGCTCGGCGCTGTCGCTGCCGCTCGTGGAACGCGTCGAGCGGAAGTACCTGGTGGTCGGCTCGGTGCTGGCGATGGCGGTGTTCGGCATCGCGTTCGGCTACGCGGGTTCGATGGGGCTGATCCTCGTGTTCGGCTTCCTCTACACCGCGACCAGCAACGTGTTCTCGAACGCCTACCACATCTACCAGGCCGAGATCTTCCCGACGGCGCTGCGCTCGACGGCGTCGAGCGGCACCTATTCGCTGTCCCGCCTGGCGAGCGGCGCGATGCCGTTCGTGCTGGTGCCGCTGCTGAACTCGCACGGCCCGACGACGCTGTTCCTGGTCGTCGCCGGAGCGCTGGTGGTGGTCGCGGTGGACATCGCGGTCCTCGGCCCGCGCACGACCGGCCGCCGCCTGGAGAGCGTCAACGACGAAGCCGCGTCACCGCTTCGGTGACCGTGACCGCCTCCCCCGACCGGCCGGGAACGCCGCATCGGGGGAGGCCAAGTCCCTCGATACGGCTGCTCCGGCCGCGCGGCCGTCAGGAGGCCTCGCGCTTCTGTGCCAGCAGGCCGCGCCGCAACGCCGTCAGCGCGCGGTGCTGGGCCACCCGGACCGCGCCCGCGCTGCCCAGCCCCACCGCCGCGGCCGTCTCTTCGGCCGAGAGACCCAAGATGATGCGCAGCACCAGGATTTCCCGCTGCCGCGCCGGCAGCGTGTCGAGCAGCCCGGCCGACCAGTCCAGGCCCGCGGCGCGCTCGACCTCTTCGCCCGTCGGGTCGCCGCCGGTCCAGCGGTCGGCCGGCGGCTCGGCCACCGGGCTCGTGCGGTCGCGCGCCCGGCGGCGGTGGAAGTCCGACACCTTGTGCGCCGCGATGCCGAACACGAACGCCAGGAAGCCGTCCGCCTCGTAGCGGTACCCCGGCAGCGCGCCGACGACGGCCAAGAGCACCTCCTGCGCGCAGTCCTCGGCGTCCGACGAGCCGTCCTGCCACGTGCCGAGCCGGCCGAGGCAGTAGCGGAACACCGTCGGCCGCAGCGCGCGCAGCACCCCGGCGACCGCGGCGCGGTTGCCGGTCATCGCGGACCGGACCTGCTCCGGATCGAGGGTGAACGTCGCCGTGGGCACGGGTTCTCCCGCGGCGGACTGCGGCGGCATCGAGGTGACCTCTCTTCGGCATCGGACGATCACGACGCTAAGTCACCCCGCGTCGCCGCCACACCGGCCGGGCGGCCGCCGCGGCCCGGGTCTTCCGGCCCTGGTGCGGGCTCCCGCGACGTGCCTGCCGGGACCCGCCCGGAGTGGCCGGGCCGAACGGCCCTACCGGCCGCCTCGGCCCACCGATCACGCTGGAGGCCGGGGATTTTTCACAGGAGAAACACAGGGACGCGATGGTGGACGACGTGGGCTTCGGGCTGCTGCTCGACCGGCAGCAAAGCCTGGCCCTGCTCCGGACGGCGAGCCTCGGCCGGGTGATCTTCACCCACCGGGCGATGCCGGCCGTCCGGCCGGTGCGCTTCACCGTCGTCGACGAGGCCGTCGTGTTTGCCGCGCCGACCGGCAGTCCCCTCTACGCGGGCGCGCGCGACGCCGTCGTGGCGTTCGAGGTCGACGACTTCGCCGACGACTTCGGCGCCGGCTGGTACGTCAGCCTGCTCGGGCGCGCCACCGAGTCGCCGTCCGACGGCGCCGGGATCGCCTGCCTGTGCCCGTGTCCGGGCCTCGCCGGCCGCCGGTTCCTGCGGATCCCGGTCGAGGCGATCACCGGTCACCGCATCGCCTGCCACAGCGAGTAACAAAGGCGCTCCGCCGATCGACCCACCGGATGGACGAACCGGATTGGGCCGACACGGGCAGTCGCCTGTGGGACCCTTGACGGCCCGGGGACACCCCCGGGATCGGGCTCATGTGGGGTCGGCGGGAAGTGGCGGACGAAATCGGCATGCCGGCGATCCTGGCCGCGGTGGCCGGGATCGCGCGGGAGCTGGATGTCCCGGCGGTGCTGCGCACCGCGGTGGCGACGGTGTGCGACCTGGTCGGCGCCCGGCACGCCCGCGTCGAGGTGACCGGTCCCGAAGGCGGCGTCGCCGAAACCGGCCGGGCCGGCGGCAACGGGGTGGTCGAGCTGCCCGTGCGGGCCGGGCCGAAGGAGTTCGGCCGGTTCGAGATCGAGCCCGCCGCCGGCCGCGAGTTCGGCCGCCGCGAGCGGGAGGTCCTCGGCGCGCTCGTCGCCGCGACGGCGATGGCCGTGGACAAGGCGATGCTCGTCGACCGGCTGCGCCGCCGCGAACGCTGGCTCGAAGCCTCCTACGACGTCACCCGCGAGCTGCTCGGCTCGCAGGACCTGCTCGCCACCCTCCGGCTGATCGCCGAACGCGCGCGGATCGTGGCCGGCGGCACCGCCGGGGCGATCGCGCGGCCGGACGGGCCGGGGCGTCTCGTGTTCGACGTCGTCGAGCCGCCGGGGGAGGACGCCGACCGGCTCACCGGGGCGACCGTGCCGACCGAAGGGACGGCCACCGGGGTCGCGTTCACCACCCGCCGCCCGGTCGTCGTGCGCGACTACGGCGACCGCGTGCAGGAGCAGCAGCGCGACCGCCCCGGGACGATGCCGGCGATGATCAAGGACCTGGACTCGGCGATCTCGGTGCCGCTGGTGGTCGGCGACGAGACGCTGGGCGTGCTGGTCGTCGCCAAGTTCCGCGACAAGACGCCGTTCACGCCGACCGAGGTCCAGCTGGCCGAGACCTTCGCCGGGCACGCCGCGCTCGCCGTCGAGTTCTCCCGGGCGCAGGAGGTGCGCCAGCAGCTGGCGGTGTTCTCCGACCGCGACCGGATCGCCCGCGACCTGCACGACCTGGTCATCCAGCGGCTGTTCGCGACCGGGCTCGGGCTCGAGGGCGTCAGCAGGCTGATCGCCGACCCGGCGGTCGGCGCGCGCGTCGCCGGGTTCGCCCAGGACCTCGACGGCACGATCCGCGAGATCCGCAACAGCATCTTTTCGCTGCAGGCGCCCGCGCAGGCGCAGGGGAGCCTGCGCGCCGAGCTGCTGCGGGTGGCCGTCGACGCGCGGGACACGCTGGGCTTCGAGCCGCGCGTCGGCTTCGACGGGCCGCTCGACGCCGCGGTGCCGGACGCCGTCCGGTCCGACCTGATCGCGTCGCTGCGCGAGGCGCTGACGAACGTGGCGCGCCACGCCGGGGCGACGTCGTCTTCGGTCGAGGTCACCGTGGACGGGGCCGGCCGCCGGCTGAGCCTGGTCGTGCGCGACGACGGAACCGGCCCACCGCCGGAACGCGAGCGCGTCAGCGGGCTCGCCAACCTGGCCGCCCGTGCGGCCCGGTGGGGCGGGAACTGCGAGCTGGTGGCCGCCGAGCGCGGCGGCGCCCGGCTGGAATGGACCGCGGAGCTGCCGGCCCGGACCGGCGAGCAGGGGAGTGGACGATGACGATCTCGGTGTTCCTGCTGGACGACCACGAGCTGGTCCGCACCGGGCTGAAGACCGTGTTCGAGTCCGAAGAGGACATCGAGGTGGTCGGCGAGGCGGGGACCGCGGCCGAGGCGCTGGTCCGGATCCCGCAGGCCCGCCCGGACGTCGCGATCCTCGACGTCCGGCTGCCGGACGGGCAGGGCGTCGAGGTGTGCCGCGAGATCCG
The DNA here is from genome assembly GCF_055633615.1 of Amycolatopsis sp. NPDC114505. Classification (NCBI taxonomy): domain Bacteria; kingdom Bacillati; phylum Actinomycetota; class Actinomycetes; order Pseudonocardiales; family Pseudonocardiaceae; genus Amycolatopsis; species Amycolatopsis sp. NPDC114505. Next base: position 151,374 of record NZ_JBVKDV010000003.1, read on the forward strand.
CTCGACCGTCGAGCCGGCCCCGGCCTGCCTGATGCTGACGTCCTATTCGGACGACGACGCGCTCTTCGGCGCGATCATGGCGGGCGCGGCCGGCTACATGCTCAAGCAGGTTTCCGGGCGGTCGCTGGTCGACGCCGTCCGCACGGTCGCCGTCGGCGGCTCGCTGCTGGACGCCACGCTGACCGCGTCGGTGATGAACAAGCTGCGCGGCGAGGACGTGGCGGCCCCGGACCCGCGGTACGCGCAGCTCAGCCCGCAGGAGCGGCGGGTGCTGGACCTGGTCGCCGAAGGCCTGACCAACCGGCAGATCGCCGAGCGGCTTTTCCTGGCGGAGAAGACGGTGAAGAACTACGTGTCGTCGGTGCTGCACAAGCTCGGGGTCGAGCGGCGCACGTCTGCAGCGGTGTACGTGTCGCAGCGACGCGCCGACGGCGGCCGTTCGAGCTGATCAAGCGACCACTCGGCGGAAACCGGTGGGGCATCCGACGTATCTGGCCTCCGATGCGATACACCTGTCGGGTGACGCACGAGTTGTCGTGCGCGGCAGAGGGGACAGCATGTCGGGGTTGTCGAGCGGGGACTATGTCACGCAGCAGATCAAGGCGCTGGCCAGATCCGTGCGCCGGGAAGGCGCCGGTGGCGTCGGCACGCGCAGCTTCCAGCTGGCGGAGCACCTGGCGGCGGAAGGGGGCATCCACCGCGGCGACATCCTGACGGCCACGGCGACGCTCCTGGCGATGGCGGCGTGGTGCGACGGCGAAGCCGAGGCGGCCTGCCGGTTCGCGGAACTGGCCGGCGAGCACGACGAGGACTCACGCGAGCTCGTCACGCACCTGCTGCGGCTGGAAGCCGGGGCGGACCAGGGGTGGCTGCCGCAGGAACAGGTGGAAGCGCTGCTGGAGTACGCGCGCCGGGCCCGCCGAGGAGACCTGGCGCTGCGGGTGCGCGCGATCGCCGGCCCGTCGCGCGGCGGCCGGCACCGACGGAACAACTAGCGGACGTCGTGAGTGGGAAACAGTGTTAGAACACTGTTTCCCACTCACGACTCTGCAGCCGGCGCGGCTAGCTCGTGAGGGAATGCGCGGGGTCGGCCAGCTCGGCCGGGTCCACCGTCCTTCCGCTGCGGATCAGCTCGCGGACCGCGTCGAGGCCGTCGTCCCACCGGTTGACGTGCAGTCCGGCGACCACCCGGCCGCCCGCCAGCCAGAACGCGTGGAACGCCTCGTCCGTCCCGCGTTTCACCACGCGGTCGTAGCCGCCGGGCGGGAACCAGCCCGTGAACTCCATGCCCGCGTCGTACTGGTCCGAGAAGAAGTACGGCAGGTCGTCGTGGACCACCTCGAGGCCGAGCATCGACCGGGCCGCCGCCGGCCCGCCGTTCGTCGCCGCCGCCCAGTGCTCGACGCGGAGGTGGCGGTCGTACCTCGGGTGCCAGACGCTCGCGACGTCGCCCGCCGCGAAGATGTCGGGGTCCTCCGTGCGCAGAAACGCGTCCACGCGGACGCCGTCGTCGACCGCCAGGCCCGCGTCGGAGGCCAGCTGCGTCTCGGGCCGGGCGCCGATCCCGACGATCACCACGTCGGCCGGGATGTCGCCGGCGTCCGTCCGGACCGCCGTGACCGCGGAGTCGCCGGCGAAGCCCGTGACGCCGGTGCCGAGCCGCAGGTCGACCCCGTGGCGGCGGTGCAGGTCGGCGAAGTACGAACCCAGCTCCGGCCCGAGCGTCGCGTGCAGGGGAGACGGGCCGGGCTCGACGATCGTCACCTCGCAGCCGTAGGTCCGCGCCGCCGCTGCGGTTTCCAGGCCGATCCAGCCCGCGCCCGCCACGACGACCCGGCCGCCCGCGGCCAGCGCGTCGCGCAGCCGGTCCGCGTGCGCGAGCCGGCGCAGGTAGTGGACGCCCTTCAGGTCGGTGCCCGGCACCCGCAGCCGCCGCGGCGACGCCCCGGTCGCCAGCAGCAGCTTCGTGTAGCCGAGGCGTTCGCCGCCCGCCAGCTCGACCTCGTGGGCGGCCCGGTCCAGCGCCGTGACGCGCCGGCCGGTGAGCACCTCGACGCCCTGGTCGGCGTACCACTTCTCGTCGTGGACGAAGACCGACGCCCGGTCGTCCTGCCCGAGCAGGTAGCCCTTCGACAGCGGCGGGCGCTCGTAGGGCAGGTCCGGCTCCGCGCCGACGATGACGACCCGGCCCGCGAACCCTTCCGCGCGCAGGGTTTCCGCGGCCTTCGCGCCGGTCAGCCCGGCGCCGGCGATGACGTGGGTGTCCATCAGGAGACCACCCCGGTCAGCGCGAAGAACTCCTGCCGCGTCTTGGGTTCCTGCCGCAGCAGGCCGTGCAGGGACGACGTCACGGTGAGCGCGCCGGTCGCCCGCACCCCGCGCAGCGACATGCACAGGTGCTCGGCTTCGATCACGACGCCGACACCCTTCGGCGCCAGGTGCTCCTGCAGCCAGTCCGCGACCTGCTTGGTCAGCCGTTCCTGCACCTGCAGGTCGCGCGCGAACATCTCGACGACGCGGGCGAGCTTCGAGAGGCCGAGGATCCGCTCGCCGGGCAGGTAGCCCACGTGCGCGACGCCACGGAAGGGCAGCAGGTGGTGCTCGCACAGCGACTGCACCGGGATGCTCTTCGCCAGCACGAGCTCGTCGTAGCCCTCGTCGTTCGGGAACGTCGTCAGCTGGAAGTCGCGCGGGCGCAGCATCTCCGCGTAGGCGTTGGCCACCCGCCGCGGCGTGTCGCCCAGGTGCTCGGACGACGGGTCCTTCCCCAGTGCCCGCAACAGGTCGGCGACCGCGCGTTCGGCCGCGTGCAGGTCCATGTCGTCGCGGTCGGGGACGACACCGAGGTGCCGCAGCGGGATCGGATCGACGGTCACGGAGGCCTCCTTCTAAAACCAAGTCGAGCCGACGTTAGAAGGCCGCCGGGGTTTTCGTCAACGGTTATTTGTTTTAGAGTGCTCGGATGCAGAAGTCCCAGGCCGGCGCGCTGGCCGCGGTCGCGGCGCTCGACGAGCCGACGCGCCGGCGGCTGTACGAATACGTCGTCCGGCGCCCGGATCCGGTGAGCCGCGACGACGTCGCTTCGGCGCTCGGCGTGGCCCGGCCGACCGTCGCCTTCCACCTGGACCGGCTGGTGGAGGAGCGGCTGCTGGTGGCCGAGTACGAGCGGCGCAGCGGGCGGACCGGACCGGGCGCGGGCCGCCCGGCGAAGCTCTACCGCCGGTCCGACCGGCAGGTGAGCGTCTCGGTGCCCGAGCGTCACTACGAGCTGGCCGGCGAGCTGCTCGCGTCCGCGATCGAGGAGGCCGACGACACCGGCGGCTCGGCGCGCGAAATCCTGGGGCGGCGCGCTCGCGACCACGGAGCCGCGCTGGCCGCCGGCGCCCCCGACGTCGTCGCCACGCTCGAGGAGCACGGGTTCGAACCGCGCGTCGAGGGCGACGGGGTGCTGCTCGGCAACTGCCCGTTCCAGCGGCTGGCGGTAGCGCACACTCGGCTGGTCTGCGAGATGAACCTCGGGCTGGTCGAAGGCCTGCTCGACGGCGCGGGCGAGCGTCGGCTGCGGGCGTGCCTGGACCCGAGCCCCGGCTCGTGCTGCGTGCGCCTCGCCCCGGCCTAGCGCGGGAGGAACGAGAGGACGAAGAGGAACGCGCCGAAGGCGACGAGGGCCGCCGAGGCGACGCGGTGGAGGCTGCGCCCGCGCAGCCGCCGGGCCAGCCGCGTGCCGAGCAGGGTGCCGGCGCCGGCCAGCACGCCGAGGACGCTGCCGAGTCCGAAGTGGACGGAGTCCTGCGCCGCGTAGCCGAGCGTCGCGAACCCCACGAGCGGGAGCTGGATCAGCTGTCCCGCCGCGATCGTCGTCAACGCGGGCACGCCGAGGGCGAGCAGCACCGGGACGAGCAGCACCGGCCCGCCCGTGCCGGTCAGCGCCGAGCCGAACCCGACCACCGCCCCGACCGCGGCGGCGGCGGGCGCGGGCAGCTCGCGCCCTTCGCGTGGCCGTGCCCAGAGGTTGAAGGCGCCGGAGCCGGCGGTGACGGTGGCCAGGAACAGCCAGAGGACCGTCGCCGGGACGACGCCGTTCACGAGGGCGCCGGCCGCCGCGGCCGGTGCCGCGCCGAGGGTGAGCCAGCCGCCGAAGCGCCACGGCATGGCCTGGTGACGCGCGTAGGCGGCGGTGCCGACGATGCCGGTGAACAGGAAGCACCAGCTGCTGGTGCCGGCCGCCGCGTGGATGTCGAGCCCGGCGAGCCAGGTGAGCGCGGGCGGCAGGAGGACCCCGCCGATGCCGATCATGCCGATGAAGATCCCGACCGGTACGGCCAGCAGCAGGACGGCTAGCACGGCGGCGGATCGGCGCCGTCCACCACGGACCGCGCCGGCGCGGTGGTCCTCCCGGTCGTCATGAGCCGACCGTAGCCGGTGGCCGGCCGGCGCCCCGCCCAGGGCGCCGGCCGGTGCGCTACTTGGCCGGGACCTCACCGAGGCGACCGGCGACCGCGGTCGAGATCGCGCTCGCGCCGATCTCCGTGCCCGGCTTGATCCACGGCTCGTCCGGCTCCGCGCCGGCGACCTGGCGCTCGCCGATGAACTGGCCCGTCACCGGGTCGACGATCAGCTGCCGGATCTCGTGGCGGTCGTCGAGGCCGAGCGCGACGCCGGTGCGGCCGTCGAGGTTCGTCTCCGCCGCCAGCACCGTCATGCCCGGGATCCTCGCCAGCGCCCGGTACCACTGCGCGCGCAGCTCGGCCGGCATCACGCCGGCCCGGAGGATCTCGGTGCCGAAGTGGAACATCGCCGACGGCGTCGAGCCGCGGCCCTTCGTCAGGCTCTGCAGCTTCGCGTACAGCGCCGCCGGGTCGTGCGGCAGTGTCGCGTAGAACGCCGGGCTGTCCCAGTCGGTGGGGTCGTCGCACTTCTTGGGCGGCTTGGCCTTCGGGAAGAAGTCGCCGCACCGGCCCTGCCACTGGCCCTGGTCGGTGTCCGTGATCTCCGGCTCGGGCGACTGGGCCTGCGGCCGCGAACCGCCGAGGAACTTCCCGGTGTTCAGGATCTTGCGGTTCTCCTGCCAGACGTCGTGGGCGTCGGCCGGGATCCAGCGGTCGATCTGCTGCTCCCACAGGTAGGTGTAGCCGGTGGCGTCGCCGGACTGGACGCCGCGCCCGACCCACGTGTGCTCGGCGACGTACCGGAACTGGCCGGGCCCGACGGGCTGGTCGACCGCGCCGACGCTGAGGTCGGCCGCCCGGTTCAGCACCTGCACCGCCGACATCAGCTTGATGTCGGGCCAGTTCGCGGTCGGGTTCGTGCTCGGAGACGGTGCCGACGGCGGGGGCATGGCCACCGGCCCGGACGAGCCCGTCTGGACGACGACGACCGTCACCGCGACGACGCCGGCCACGGCGGCGGCGACCGGCAGCGCGAACCGGCGGGTCCGCTTCGGCCGCAGCGGGACCACGGCCGATCCGGCGTCCAGCTCGGCCATCAGCCGCGCGCGGGCCGCGGAGAGGTCGGCGGGCGCCGTGCGGGCGTCGCGGTGGAGCAGCTCGAGGGTTTCGTCGAGCTCAGGCATGGGGGTTCTCCTCGGTGGGGACGAGCAGGGCCTGGAGGCGGTGGCGGACGCGGTGCAGGCGCGAGCGGACCGTGCTGGCGGGCACGCCGAGCGCTTCGGCGACTTCGCCCGGTTCGAGCCCGGCCCAGGACGTGAGCAGCAGGACGTCACGGTCCTGTTCGGACAGCGCGGCGAGCTCGCCGGCGAGGACGCGCAGGCGCGCGGCCGCGTCGACCCGGCCGGCCACCGCGGCGTCGTGGTTCTCTTCCGGACGCTCTTCGGCGCCGGCATTCGCCGTCAGCTGGAACCCGCGGACCTCCTGGCGCACGTGGTTGCGCAGCAGGTTGGTCGCGATCCCGTAGAGCCAGCCGCGGATCGGCGCCTTGGCGGGGTCGTAGCTGGCGCGTCTTCGCAGCGCGACGACGAACGTCTCGGCCACGAGGTCGTCGGCGGCGTGCACGCCCACCCGCCCCGCGAGGTACCCGCGCAGCGGATGGGCGTACTCGTCGAAGAGCCGCGAGAAGACCTCTTTCGGATCCCTGGCGGCGAGGTCGGGCCGGTCGAGCCGTTCCACGATTCTGGTCACGGTACTGGTTGTCGCGACCCGCCGCCCGCGTCCCCGATGGCCCGGCCGGATGAGACGCAGGCCACATTCTGCCCCGATCGGGCGAACAGTGCCGGGGGGTGCGGACAAGAAGCCGGTATGCACAGGGGAAACGCGATGCTGCTGGCCGGGACGTGTGCCGGCGCGGTGGTGGCGATGCTCGTCGTGGCCTCGGCGGTCCGGCCGGCGGGCCCCGACGCGGCCGCCGGCCCGTCGCTCGGGACCGCGCCTCCGCTCACGACGAGCGTGGCCACGACGGCCACGTCGGCGCCGCCGGAGACCCCGGCGAAGCCGCGGGAGGAGCCGGTGCCGGACGGCGCCTCGCTGGCGAAGCTCGTGCCCGGGAAGCTCAGCGTGCTGGTGTACGACCGCAAGAACGACCGCGCCCTCGTCTCCTACCGCCCGGACGCGACGTACACCTCCGCGTCGCTGGTCAAGCTGTTCATCGCGTTCGAAGCCCTGCGGCGGGGCCGGCCGGCCGACGAGGTCGCCGAGATGCTTTCGCGCAGTGACGACGACGTCGCGAGCCGGCTCTGGACGACGCTCGGCGGCCCGGCGATCGTCACGTCGTGGGCGGCGCGGATCGGCCTGAGGTCGACGATCCCGCCCGGCGACGCCGGGCACTGGGGCAGCACCCTCGTCACGGCCGCCGACCTCGTCCGCACCTACCGGTACCTGATGGACCAGGCCCCCGCCGCCACCCGGCAGGTCGTCCTGCCCGCCCTCGACGGCGCCACCGAACACGGCGCGGACGGCTTCGACCAGTTCTTCGGCATCCCGGGCGCGGTCACCGCCACCGACTGGGCGGTTAAGCAGGGCTGGTCCTGCTGCGACCCGGGCCGCGACCTGCACACCAGCGGGCTCGTCGGCGGGCGCCGCTACGTCGTCGTCGTGCTGAGCGCCCAGCCCGCCGCCACCACGTGGGCGAAGGCGTCGCAGAACGTCACGGCGGTCGTGAAAGCGCTCTCCGGCCCGCTCGGCTGGTCCTGACGCGCCCGGCGTCCGCCGGTGGCGGCCCCTTCGGCGGTACGGTCTCGTGCGTGGGGACACGGCGTGAGGTGGAAGGGGCCAGGGTGGTGGACCGGGCGAAGCCGGGGGAGCAGGCCAGGACGTCGGCCCCGGGGCCGCGGCAGCCCAGCCTGGCCGACGTCGCCGGCCTGGCCGGGGTGTCGCACATGACCGTCTCGCGCGTGGTCAACGAGAGCGGGCCGGTGCGCCCGGAGACCCGCGAGCGGGTCCTCGCCGCGGTGCACAAGCTCGGGTACCGGCCCAACACCGCCGCGCGGACGCTGGTCACCGGTCGGTCGGGCACGCTCGGCGTGGTCGCGCTGGAGTCGAACCTCTACGGGCCGGCGAGCACCCTGTACGGCATCGAGAACGCGGCGCGCGAAGCCGGGTACGGCGTCGCGATCTGCAGCGTCACCCGGCCGGGCCGGACGTCCATCGGCGACGCGGTCGAGAGCCTGCGGCGCCAGGCGGTCGAAGGGATCGTCGTCATCGCTCCGCACGTCACGGCCGGGCGCGCCCTGGCCGCGGTGCCCGGGGACATCCCGGTGGTGGCGGTCGGCGGCGGGGAGTCGGCGCCGGTGCCGGTGATCTCGGTCGACCAGTACGACGGCGCCCGCCGCGCCACCGAGCACCTCCTCGCCCTCGGGCACCGGACGGTCTGGCACCTCGCCGGTCCGGAGGACTGGCTGGAGGCCCGCGACCGCGAACGCGGCTGGCGCGAGACCCTGGAACGCCGCGGCCTGCGGGTCCCGGCGGTCGTGCGCGGCGACTGGAGCCCGCGCTCGGGCTACGAGGCGGGCCGGGCGCTGGTCGGCAAGCGCGGGCTGAAGGCCGTGTTCTCGGCCAACGACCAGATGGCGCTGGGCCTGCTGCGCGCGTTCACCGAGGCGGGGATTCGGGTCCCGGAGGACGTCCACGTGGCGGGCTTCGACGACGTTCCCGAGGCGGCGTACTTCACCCCGCCGCTGACGACGGTCCGCCAGGACTTCATCGAGGTCGGCCGGAAGACGTTCGGGCTCTTGGAAGACCGGATGGCGGGCGGCGACACCCGCGCGCGGCACCTCGTGCCCGCGGAGCTGATCGTCCGGGAGAGCACCGGGCCGCGCTGATGTCCCGTGGATGACTCGTTCGAGACAGCGGACCTGGACAGTTAGCGCTAACACTACGTCGGCACTGATCCATCCCGGTGTTGTATCTTGACCGCTTCTGTGTGATCGGCAAAGGATCGTGTTCGGTTCTGGTCCCCGACGCCCGGAGGTCCCCGTATGCGTGCCGTCGTCCGGACTCTGCTCGTCGCCGTGCTCGCCTTGGTCGGGGTGACCGTCCCGCAGGCCACGGCCGCGCCCCCGAAGGCGGCGGCGCACACCGTCACCTACGACGGCTACTCGTTCCTGGTCGACGGCAACCGGACGTACCTGTGGTCGGGGGAGTTCCACTCCTACCGCCTCCCGAGCCCGGACCTCTGGCTCGACATCTTCCAGAAGATGAAGGCGGCCGGCTTCAACTCGACGTCGCTCTACTTCGACTGGGGCTACCACTCGCCGCGCCAGGGCGTCTACGACTTCACCGGCGTCCGCGACCTCGACAAGCTCCTCGACATGGCCCAGCAGGCCGGGCTCTACGTCATCGCGCGGCCCGGGCCCTACATCAACGCCGAGGTCGACGGCGGCGGCTTCCCGACCTGGCTGTCCACCACCCCGGGCCACACGCGCAGCGCCGACCCCGTCTACCTGAAGTATTCCGACGAGTGGCAGACGCAGATCGACCGCATCATCGCGCGCCACCAGCTGACCAACGGCACCGGCAGCGTCCTCGCCTACCAGGTCGAGAACGAGTACTACAACGGCAACGCCGACGGCCGCGCGTACATGAAGCACCTCGAGGACAAAGCCCGCGCCGACGGCATCACGGTTCCCTTGGTGGGCAACAACAACGGCACCTTCAACGCCGGCGACGCCGCGCTCGACGTCGACGCCGCGGACTCCTACCCGCAGGGCTTCGACTGCTCCAACCCCACGCGGTGGAACGGCGTCCCCGACATCAGCTACGACCACGTCCCGGGCAAGCCGCTGATCACCGCCGAGTTCCAGGGCGGCGCGTTCGACCCGTGGGGCGGCCCGGGCTACGAGAAGTGCGCGCAGCTGATCAACGACCAGTTCGCGAACGTGTTCTACAAGCAGAACATCGCGGTCGGCGCGACCGGCCAGAGCTTCTACATGCTGCACGGCGGCACGTCGTGGGGCTGGAGCGCGATCCCGCAGAACTACACGTCCTACGACTACGGCGCCGCGATCACCGAGGGCCGCCAGTTCGACCCGAAGTACACCGAGGACAAGCTGATCGGCTACTTCACCCAGTCGGTCGCCCCGCTGACCAAGACCGACGGCCTGGCGAGCGCGCCGCTCACCGACGCGTCCCTCACCGACACCGCCCGGATCAACCCGGACACTCGCACCCAGTTCCACACCCTGCGGCACACCGACTCGACGTCCACCGCTACGAACACCACGAGCCTCGCGCTCGACCTTGCCGCCCACGCCGGCTACACCTACGACGACCGCGCCGGCGAGGTCGGCTACACCGGCACCTGGAGCCACGTCGGTCCCGAGGTGAACTACACCGGCGGCGACTACCAGCACACCGAGTCGTTCTCGGAGGTCACCGGCGACAGCGTCAGCATCCCCTTCACCGGCACTGGCATCCGCTGGGTGACGTCGAAGGACCCGAGCCACGGCATCGCCGACGTCTACCTCGACGACGCGAAGGTCAGCACCGTCGACCTCTACGCGACGAGCAAGCAGAACCAGGTCACCGGGTACGAGGTCCGCGGACTGCCCGCCGGCGCCCACACGCTCAAGATCGTCGTCACCGGGCAGAAGAACGCGAACGCGACCGGGCCGTTCGTCGTGGTCGACGCCGTCGACCTGCTCTCGGGCAGCACCGACTACTACCCGGTCGTCCCGCAGCAGCCCGGCACCGGGATCACGCTGAACGGCCGTCAGTCGAAGATCGTCGTCGCCGGGTACGACCTCGAGCAGACGCGCATGCAGTATTCGACGTCGGAGGTCATGACGAACGCGGCCATCGGCGGCCGTGACGTCGCCGTCCTCTACGGGGACAAGGGCGGGCCGGGCGAAACCGTCTTGCGGTTCGCGAAGCAGCCCACCGTGCAGGTGCTCGGCGGCGCGGCGACGTCCACTTGGGACGCGGCCCGCGGCGACCTGCGGCTGAACTACACCCACGACGGCCTGACGCGCGTGCTCGTCACCGCACCCGGGCAGCGGCCGCTGCTCCTGCTGCTCGCGGACAAGGCGACGGCGGCGACGTTCTGGCGCCAGGACACCGCGGCGGGCCCGGTGCTGGTCCGCGGCACGCACCTGGTGCGGACCGCGGCCGACGACCACGGCACCCTGAACCTGACCGGCGACACCGGGAGCGACGGTGCCTTCGAGGTCTTCGCCGCCGAGAAGTCGTTGTCGTGGAACGGATCCCGGGTCGCGACCCAGCCGACGCCGAGTGGCAGCCTGACCGCCTCCGCGCCGACCGCGAAGGCCGTAACGCTGCCCGCGCTGACCGGCTGGAAGCACCAGCAGGAGTCACCGGAGAGCCAGCCGGGCTTCGACGACTCGGCGTGGCCGGTGGCCGACAAGGACACGTCCAACAGTTCGACGGCGGTCGGCACGAAACCCGTGCTTTTCGCCGACGACTACGGCTTCCACACCGGCAACACCTGGTACCGCGGCCGGTTCACCGGCGACGGGAAGCAGACCGGGATCACCCTGTCGAGCCAGAGCGGCGGCCCGGCCGGCGCGTTCTCGGCGTGGCTCAACGGCGTCTTCCTCGGCAGCTCGAAGGATCCGCAGCACACGTTCCCCTTCCCGGCCGGCACCCTGCGCGCGGGGGAGAACGAGATCTCCGTGCTGACCGTCAACATGGGACACGAGGAGGACTACGGCGCCAACAACGGCAACAAAGCCGCGCGCGGGCTCACCTCGGCGCGGCTCACCGGGACACCGCTGACGTCGGTGACCTGGCGGCTGCAGGGCGTGCGCGGCGGCGAAACCGGGCTCGACCCGGTCCGCGGCCCGCTCAACACCGGCGGTCTCTACGGCGAGCGCGCGGGCTGGTCACTGCCGGGCTTCCCGGACGGGCGCTGGACCGCGGCCACCCTGCCGGCGAAGGACACGACACCGGGCGTGTCGTGGTACCGGACCACCGCGGACCTCGATCTGCCACGCGGCCAGGACACCTCGCTCGGCCTGACGATCACCGACGACCCCGCGCGGCAGTACCGGGCGCTGCTCTTCGTCAACGGCTGGCAGCTCGGGCAGTACGTCAACTACCTCGGGCCGCAGCACAGCTTCCCGATCCCGAACGGGATCCTGAACCCCAACGGCCACAACACGATCGCCGTCGCCGTGTGGAACCTCGACGGCAGCACGGGCGGCCTGGGCACGATCGCGTGGACGAACTACGGCAGCTACCGCTCGCCGTTGATGGTGAAGCAGAACGCCTCGCCGGGCTACGACCCCCAGCGGTACGCGATGCCGGCGGCGCCCACGGCCGCGGTCTCGCTGACCGCGCCGGACACCGTGACCGGCGGGCAGCGGTTCACCGCGTCGGCGACGGTGCGGGTGCCCGCGGGAGCGCCGCCGGCGTTCGACGTCAAGCCGGTGCTGACCGCGCCCGCCGGGTGGACGGTCGGGGCGGCCTCGCCGCCTTCGGTGGCGAAGATCGACGGCGGTAAGGCGGCGACCTTCACCTGGCCCGTCACCGCTCCCTCCACAGTGGACACGTCCGCGCTGAAGGTGGCGGTGTCCTACCGGCAGGCCGGGCGGCCGGGTTCGGTGTCCGGCGAACGGATCGTCGGCGCCGTGCCACCGGCGCCACCCGCGGGCGAGGTGGCGGTCAGCTCGCTGCCGTTCCTGACGGCGACGAACGGCTGGGGCCCGGTCGAGCGCGACACGAGCAACGGCGAAGCGAGCGCGGGCGACGGCAAGCCGATGACCATCGGCGGGGTGGCGTACGCGAAGGGGCTGGGCGTCCATGCGGCGAGTGACGTCCAGCTCTACCTGGCCGGCACCTGCACGCGGCTGACCGCTTCGGCCGGCGTCGACGGCGAGACGGGCAACGGCGGCAGTGTGAGCTTCAGCGTCTCGGTCGACGGCGCCACCCGCGTCACGACGCCGGTGGTGCGGGGCGGCCAGGCCGCGGTGCCGATCGACGTCGACGTCACCGGCGCCCAGGTCCTGGACCTGCTGGTGGCCGACGGCGGCGACGGCAACGGCAACGACCACGCGGACTGGGCCCTGCCGACGCTGACCTGCGCTACGCCGCCTGCCGGGTGAGCTCCGGGACGGGCTGGAGGAAGAAGGTGGCGCGGACCTCGCGGCGTTCGCGCCACAGGTGGTACAGCGCCAGGCCGAAGATGATCGAGCCGATCACGTTCGCGACGAAGTGCCACCACACGCGGTAGGTCGTCAGGCCGATGCCCGGGTCGACGAGACCGAAGAACGTCGACAGCCCGATCGCCCGGGGCGCGCCGAAGCCGATCGACAGCGTGAGGACGAGGTGTTCGAGCCCGTGCAGGCCCTGCATCCAGACGCCCATCTTCGCCCAGCGGCGGGCGCGCGTGCCGAGCGCCCGCCGCGTGATCACCATGACCCCGGCGAGCCCGGCGAGGAAGATGAAGTTGCCCGTGAGGTGCAGCAGTTCCATGCCGAACGTCTTGCGACCGGGGAGGAGCATCTGCAGGCCATTGGCGAGGCCGGTGCCCCACGGCGTCATCCACGCGGGGGAGTTCGGGTGCCCGAGCCAGTAGCCGACCTGCGCGATGTGCTCCTGGACGTGCCCGAGCTGCCCGAGCACGCCGACGCCGATCACCGCGACCGAGCCGCGGTACACCCACGGGCGCACCGGCCCCCGGTTCGCGTACGCCAGCACCCCGACCGCCGCCCACATGGCCAGCGCCCAGAGCACGAGCAGCGTCGCCCCCGTGACGTCCCAGCCGGACATCGTTCCCATCGGCATCGTCATGGCCGCCTCCGATCCGCGTCCCGCCCAGGCTAGCGTCGAACCGGCCCGCCGAACGTCTTTGTCCGTGCGGCCGGGAACCGGACAAACCGTTGCAGGGCAATGGTTTCCGTCTCAAGAGAGGACAAGCCGGACGGCCAGGGCGGCGATCACCGCACTCGACACCAGGGCCGTCAGCAACCGGCCCCGCGGTCCGGTGAGGACCCGTCCGAGCAACGCCCCGCCACCGGCCAGGAGGGCTTGCCAGCTCGCCGAGGCGGCGAACGCGGCGAGCACGAACACGACCTGCTCGGGGACCGACACCGCGGTGCCGGCGCGGTCGCCGACGACCAGGGCGGTGAAGTAGACGACCGTCGTCGGGTTCACCAGCGTGATACCGAGCAGGCTGACGTAGGCGCGGCCGGGCGCGAGCGGCGTCACGGGACGGGCGCTGGTGTCGCGGTGGGACCGCAGCGCCTGGACGGCGCCCCGGACCGCCAGCACGACCAGGATCCCCGCCGACGCCAGCCGCAACGGCCCGGCGACCGGGGCGACCAGGCTGGCGATCGCGGCGCCGCCGAGCACCGCCACCAGCGCGTACACGCCATCCGCCGTGGCGACGCCGAGGGCCGCGGCCAGGCCGGTCCGCAGCGAAGTGCGGGCGGTGAGCGCGACGAGGTAGGTCGCGACGGCACCGACCGGGATCGCGATGCCGTAGCCGGCCAGCAGGCCGGCGAGGAGCGCGCCGGTCACGGCGCTGGGGTGATCGACCTCCGCGGACGCCGCGGCTGCTGCTGGACCGGCGCGGTGGTCGCGGCGACGGTCGGCAGTAGCGGGGTGCGCGAGGAAGTCATGCGCAGAGGGTGTCGGTGACCGGGCCGGTCCGGCAACCGGATTTCCCAGCCGGTGCGCACCGGGCAGCCGTGCTTGAATCGGCCGGAGGACACGCCGGGCGCGAGAAAGGGTTTTCACGATGCGGGTCGATCTGAGCGGGAAGACGGCCCTGGTCACCGGGTCCACCGGGGGCATCGGCTCGGCGATCGCGGCGGGACTCGCGGCCGCGGGCGCGCGGGTCGCGATCAACGGCCGGAGTGACACCGGGGTCGCCAAGGCCATCGCCCGGGTGAAGGAAGAGCTGCCCGACGCCGACCTGGTGCCGGCCCCGGGCGACGTCTCGGACGAGGCCGGCGCGGCGCAGGTCGTCGAAGCGGTGCCCGACGCCGACATCCTCGTCAACAACCTCGGCATCTTCGGCGCCCAGGAGCCCCTCGACATCACCGACGCGGACTGGCGGCGCTACTTCGAGGTGAACGTCCTGGCCGCGGTGCGCTTGACCCGCGCCTACCTGCCCGGCATGACCGAGCGCGGCTGGGGGCGGATCCAGTACATCGCCAGCGATTCGGCGATCGTGATCCCGGCGGAGATGATCCACTACGGAGTGTCGAAGACGGCGCTGCTCGGGGTCTCGCGCGGGTTCGCCAAGCACGCGGCGGGGACCGGCGTCACGGTCAACGCCGTGATCGCGGGCCCGACGCACACCGGCGGCGTCGAGGACTTCGTCTACGAGCTGGTCGACAAGGACCTGCCGTGGGACGAGGCCCAGCGCGAGTTCATGAAGAAGCACCGGCCGCAGTCGCTGCTGCAGCGCCTGATCGAGCCCGAAGAGATCGCGAACCTGGTGGTGTACCTGAGTTCCCCGCTCGCCTCGGCGACGACGGGCGCGGCCGTGCGCGTCGACGGCGGGTACGTCGACTCGATCGTTCCTTAGCGGGGACCCGTTCCCGCCCGACGGCACGGGGGAACCGCGGGTGGGAACGGGAGTTTGGCGTCGGTACGGGGGCCGCCTCGCGGCGGAAGGCACGACACGGCTCCAGCGTGACCGGTATTCCGTGAAGGCAAGGGGTGAGGCCCGGGGGCACCGCCGTACCGACAGTGGGTACAACGCACGGGCCGGTCCGGTGTTCCCGGAGCCGGGAGTGACGTGCGTCGCCGCCGTCCGGGGTACCCCGCGCAGGGGTCGCCCGGACGTGGGCGCGGACTGTCCCGATCGGCCCGCGTGGTTCATGATCGACTTCATGGACCACATCGAGACACCGGCGAAACCCGTCCTGGCCCTGCGCCGGGTGCTCCTGGCCGTGGCGGCGGGCGCGTTGCTCGCCGCCACGGCGTGGGTGGCGCTCTGGCTGGCCATGCACCTGTGACCTAGGGCGTGACCGGGATGTTCGTCAGTCCCGACGTCGCGTTCGTGACCGTGTTCGACGCGTACACCACGTTCGGGTCGGCCGCGCACTTCGACACCGAGCTGATCTTGATGGCGTAGGCACCGACACCGCCGAGGTCGGACTTGTTGCCGCGCCACACGTTGCCGCAGCCGTTGTCGAACGACGGGGACGTGCTCGTGTTGTGGTTCTCGTACCCGTTGGCGAACACCCCCGGCGAGGAGAACGTGCCCGTGTTGTTCTCGATCGTGTAGCCGAT
Source organism: Amycolatopsis sp. NPDC114505 (assembly GCF_055633615.1). Lineage (NCBI taxonomy): Bacteria > Bacillati > Actinomycetota > Actinomycetes > Pseudonocardiales > Pseudonocardiaceae > Amycolatopsis > Amycolatopsis sp. NPDC114505. The sequence goes on from NZ_JBVKDV010000003.1 coordinate 167,027, forward strand.
GCCCTTGACGTCGATCCAGGAGTCCGCCGAGTTCTCGCCGGAGATGCCGCGGCCGTCGAAGGTGTTGCCGCGGATCACTCCGTTGAACGTGCCTTCCTTGACGTCGATGGGCTCCGCGGCGATGAACGGGCCGATGTGGTTGTCCAGCACCTGGATCCGGTCGCCGCGGTCGACGCCGCCGGAGTTGCCGTGGCAGGCCCAGTTCGAGTTGGCCGAGCCGAGGTAGACGCCTTCGCCGTAGCCCGGCTGCACCAGCCCGGTGTAAGTGATCGTCGAGTTCTTCAGCACGCTGTCGGCCGACGAACGGCGGAAGTGGATCGCTTCCTCGTCGACGTGGTTGACGTTCACGCCGTCGATCGTCGTGTGCGGCGAGTTGTCCACGACGATGCCCTTCTTGGACTCCTGCACGGTGAAGCCCTTCAGGTTCCAGTACGGCGCGCCGGAGAGCCACAGGCCGTAGCCGGAGTCCCAGCCCGCCGTCGGCGCCGGGCAGTCCGGGGCGTCACCGGACGGGCCGTCGTTGATGAGGACGGCGTTCGCCGGGCCCGACAGGGTGATGGGCTTCGCGGCGGTGCCGGCCTTGGTCGTGACGAACGAGCCGCGGTAGGTGCCGGTGGCGAGCTTGATCGCCTGACCGGGGGTCGCGTTCGCCAGGGCGGCCTGCAGCTGGGCGGTCGTCGAGACGGTCACGGTGTCCCCGGCGGGCGGGGGAGTCGTCGTGGTCGTCGGCGGGGGAGTCGTGGTGGTGCTCGTCGGCGTGGTCGGCGTCGTGGTGACCGGGCCGCCGCCCGCGCACGGCAGCCCGTTCACCGTGCAGCCCGAAGGCAGGCCGGAACCGGCGACGTTGAAGCCGAAATCCGCGGTGGCGCCGGGTTTGACCGTGCCGTTGAAGCCCGCGTTGACGAACTTGTAGTGCTGCCCGGTCTGCGTCTTGACCGAGCTCCAGGAGCTGCTCACCGCCGTGCCGGCGGGCAGGTCGAACTCGACGGTCCAGCCGGTGGCGGGCGCGTCGCCGCGGTTGGCGATCGTGTAGCCGCCGCCGTAGCCGCCGCTCCAGACCGACGTCTGCGCGAAGGTGGCGGAGAGGTTCGCCGCGGCGGCCTGCGCGGTGACCGCGCCGGTCAGCGCGAGCACGGCCGAGACGGTGGCGGCGCCGAGCAGGACGGCACGACGACTTCGTGTGGACACCAAGAGCCTCCGAGGAAGGAATAGCGGAGGTGTTGCGGCGTACACCCGGACTTTCCCTTTATAGGTGAGCGGTGCCGGAGCGTCAATGGGCTGAACTGCGGTCACATATCTGAACGGCTAGCCGGTGACGCTCGGCGCGCCCGTCTCGACGTGCCCGCTGAACCGGCGGAGGAACTTCGGGTCGGCGTCGAGCGTCGCCGACAGGTCGTACCAGCCGGCACCGTTGCCGACGGGGTTCCAGTCGTCGGTCACGGTCTGCCCGGCGGCCAGCGGGTACGTCCACGGGCCGTCGGTGCGGTAGTGGTTGGCGGTGATCGTGAGCTTGACGGCCGTCGTGCCGCTGTTGCGCATCGTCAGCCGCAGCTTGTTCTCGGTGGTGTAGCCGGCGGTGACGTCGACGCCCGCGCCGGCGCTGTTCGCGTCCCCGGCGAAGACCCAGCGGAACCGGTTGGGCCCGTGCACCGCGACGCCGTACTTGCCGCCGCCGTAGAGCTGGATCCGCCAGGTGTCGCTCACCTGCGCCCCGGGCGCGAGGTCGTACGGCCACGGGCCGTCGGTCTGGCCGTCGTTGCGGTGGGCCATCAGCTGCACGGCCGCGGTGCCCTGGTTTGCGAACGTCGTGGTCAGGATCTGGCGGTCCGCGCTCAGCGACGTCGTCACCAGCGGCCGGTAGGGGAGCGCGCGGGCCGGACGGGTGCCGGCTTCCTGCACCGGGACCTGCTGCTTGCCGGTCGCGGGCGGCGCGGGTTTCGGCAGCTTCTTCTGGGTGTCGTCGGCCTGCTTGCGCAGCGCGGTGGTGTCCGGCAGCAGCGGGATCTGCACGTCCGGGGTGCCGAAGTCGAAGCACGTCATCAGGTCGCCGCAGAGGGCGCGGCGCCACGCGCTGATGTTCGGCTCGGCGACACCGGTCCAGCGTTCGAGGAACCGGATGACCGACGTGTGGTCGGTGACCTCGGAGCTGATCCAGCCGCCGCGGCTCCACGGCGAGATCACGGTCATCGGCACCCGCGCGCCGAGCCCGATCGGCTTGCCGCCGATGTACTCGCTCGCCGTTCCCGGCGGCGCGATCGGTGGGGCCACGTGGTCGAAGAAGCCGTCGTTCTCGTCGTAGTTGATGAGGACCACAGTGGACTCCCAGAGCTTCGGGTTGGCCCACAAGGCGTTCAGCACGGTCTGGGTGTACGCGGCGCCGTCGACCGGGCGTGCTTCCGGGTGTTCGCAGTAGCCGTAGGGCGCGACGATCCAGGACACCTTCGGCAGCGAGCCGCTCGCGCAGTCGGCCTTGAACTCGGCGAGGACGTGGTTGACGTCCTTGCCCTGTCCCGAGTCCGGTCCCCAGGTCTTGAACACACTGGCCCGTTTGGACAGGTCCGAGGTGTAGTCCTGGTGGTAGGCCTTGAACAGCCACAGCGGGTTGTCGCCGTAGTCGCCGACGAAGGAGCCGCCCGCGTCGCCGACCTCCTTGTTGGCGTACACCTTCCACGAAACCCCGTGCTGCTGCAGGCGTTCCGGGTAGGTCGTCCAGCTGAAGACCGGCTTGTAGTCGGCGGGGTTGTAGTTCGCCGGGCCGCCGCCGCGGGCGTCGGCGTCGATGGTGCCGGTGAACAGGTAGAGCCGGTTGGGCGTGGTGGGGCCCTGCACCGAGCAGAAGTAGTGGTCGCACAAGGTGAACGCGCCGGCGAGCGCGCGGTGGAACGGGATGTCGCCCTGGTCGAAGTACCCCATGGTCATCTCGCCCTTGGCGGCGACCCACGCGTCGTTCGCGCCGCCGGCGATCGCCTGGTGCTGGTCGGCCCAGCCGTGGCCGAGGTCGCCGAGGTCCTGACCGTCCACTTTGGTCGTGTCCACCCGGAACGGCAGGAGGTACCTGCCGTCGGTGCGGCCGGAATCGGGCTGGTGGAAGACGTCCTGGCCGTTCGGCCGCACGATCGCCGAGCGGTCGCCGTAGCCACGGACGCCCTTCATCGTGCCGTAGTAGTGGTCGAACGAGCGGTTCTCCTGCATGAGGACCACGACGTGCTCGACGTCGGACAGGCTGCCGGAGACGCGGGGTTCGGCGAGGGCTTCGGCCATGCCGGGCGGGAGAGCGCCGAGGGCGCCGGCGGCGGCGACCCCGCCGAGGAAGCTGCGGCGGGTGAGCTCGTGCGGGTCGGCCATGAGGGGAGCGTAGGTGATCGAAGCTGTTCGGAAACACCGACGTTCGGACGGAATCATGCAGAATGAAATTCATGAGCTGTTCGGTTCGCGGCCCGGCTCCGTGACACTTTCCGGTGACCCGGAGATGAAACCGCGCCGGGCGGGGAATCTTCTCCAGCACAAACCCCTGGCGCACAGGGGATTCCGGGAGGAGACCACCATGAAGACCCGCATCGCCGCACTCGCGGCCGCGCTGACCCTCGCCTCGGCCGTCGCCACGGCGGCCCCCGCGTCGGCCGACCCGGTGCCGGGCAGTCCCAACCAGTTCTACGCGTACTGCGCGGTCGACCTGCTCGGGGTGCCCTTGGGTTGTACCGAGACCGATGTGGCGCACGCGTCGCACATCTGCCAGTACGTCGCCACCGGCGTCGGGCTCGGGCTCGACTGCATCCAGCGCTGAAGTTGCCCGAAAGTACCCGGTGGTCCGGACCATCGGGTACTCGTCGGAAAATGTCCGACCGGTTAGCCTTGTTCTTCGCCAGGTACCCGTTCATACTTTGTTGCCATCCACAACAAATAGGGTGCCGGTGAGCCGCCAGCCGTCGCCCCCGGAACGGAAGGGGCGACGACGATGTCGACCACGAACTCCGCCCGATGGCGGCGGACCACCCGCCTGCTGGTGGCGCCCGCGGCCCTGCTCATCGCAGGCGCCGTGGTGGCCGCACCGCAGGTCCAGGCCGCACCGGCGGCACCGCTCGCGAGCTTCAACGACGACTTCGACGGCCCTGCGGGCAGCGGCGTCGACGGCTCGAAGTGGGTCCACGAGACCGGCGACAACGTGAACAACCACGAGCGGCAGTGGTACACCGACGGCACCGCCAACGCGGCGCTCGACGGCCAGGGCCACCTCGTGATCACCGCGAAGAAGGAGAACAGCGGGAACAACTGCTGGTACGGCGCGTGCGAGTACACCTCGGCGCGGCTCAACACCTCCGGCAAGTTCACCGCGTCGTCCGGGCACATCGAGGCCAGGATGAAACTGCCGCGCGGGCAGGGCATGTGGCCCGCGTTCTGGATGCTGGGCTCGGACATCGGCACCGTCGGCTGGCCGCAGTGCGGCGAGATCGACATCATGGAGAACGTCGGGTTCGAGCCGAACACCGTGCACGGCACCATCCACGGCCCGGGCTACTCGGGCTCGGCCGGCATCGGCGCGGCCTACACCGGGCCGAACTTCTCCGACGACTTCCACACCTACGCGATCGACTGGTCGCAGGACCGGATCGTGTGGTCGGTCGACGGCAACGCCTACCAGACCCGCACGCCGGCCGACGTCGGCGGCAACCAGTGGGTGTTCAACCACGACTTCTTCGTGATCTTGAACCTCGCGGTCGGCGGTTACTGGCCCGGCGACCCCGACGGCAGCACCCAGTTCCCGCAGCAGCTCGTGGTCGACTACGTCCACGTGAGCTGAGGGGTCCGACCAGCGGGACCGGCTTCTCTCCGCGCGCGGTGCGAGGGGAGCCGGTCCCGCGCCATTCCCGGCTTTGGTACAGAACCGGGACACTTCTGGTTCAGACCTGTCGAAGAACCCCGACGGCCCGGCGATCTTCCCCGGACACAGTGACGTCAGAGCGCTCACGAAGCGCCCCGGCACCCGGAGGAGACCCATGGCCCGAACCCGCATCCCACCCGTCGTCGGCGGCTTGGCCGCCGCTGCGGCGGTGGCGCTCGCCGCGGCCTGCTGGGTCCTCTTCCCGCCCTCGGTCGACGGCCGCGCGAGCGCCGCGCGGCCCGTCGTCGACCTCGCGCTGCCGTGGCCGGACGGGGGCCAGGCCAGTGCCGAGGTCCAGGGGCTGGGCTCGCTGGGCAGCCGCGGGGACCAGCGGCCGGTGCCGATCGCCAGCGTCACGAAGGTCATGACCGCGTTCGTGGTGCTCAAGGACCACCCGCTGGCTCCGGGCGAAGCGGGCCCGATGATCACCGTCGACGAGCAGGCCGACGCCGAGTCGACCTCCCGCGAAGAGTCGACCGTGACCTTGCGGGCCGGGCGGCAGGTCAGTGAGCGCGACCTGCTGGCGCTGATGCTCGTCCCGTCCGGCAACAACGCCGCCCGGCTGCTCGCCCGCTGGGACGCCGGGAGCCAGGAAGGCTTCGTCGCGAAGATGAACCGCGAGGCCGCCGCGCTCGGCATGGCCGACACGACCTACACCGGCGCCAGCGGGGTCGAGGACTCGACCACGAGCACCGCCACCGACCAGCTGCGCCTGGCCCGCGAAGTGATGCGCAACGCCGTGATCCGCGAGATCGTCGCCACGACGAGCCTGCGCGTCGACGGCGTGCCCGGTGTCGTCAACACGAACACCCTCCTCGGCCGGGACGGCGTGATCGGGCTGAAGACCGGTTCGTCGACCGCCGCCGGCGGGGCGCTGATGTGGGCGGCGAAGGGACCGGGCGGCAAGCTCATCCTCGGCGTCGTCCTGCACCAGAACCCGGGCGGGAGCCCGGCGCAGGGGCTGAGCGCCGCGCTCGAGAACAGCCGGACGCTGATCGCCGCCATCCAGCGCGAACTGCCGGCGGCCACGCGATGACCGCGACCCTCGAACCGGCGAAGACCGTGCCGGACCGCGGGACCTGGCGCCGCGGCCGGGTCATCGCGGTGTTCTCCGCGCTCACGGCGGTGCTGCTGCTCGCGCACCCGCTGGTGCCCAACTGGGTGGGCAACGCCGGCAGCCTGCTGGAGACGTTCCTGCCGTGGACGGGACTGCTCGTGCTGCCCCTGTTCGTGGCCGCACTGGTCCGGCGCTCGGCGCTCGCGCTGGTGTCGTTGCTGCTGCCCGCGCTGGTCTGGGGCGGGTACTTCGGCGGCAGGCTGTTCGACCGGACCGAAGCCGGCGGCGACCTGACGATCGTCTCGCACAACGTCAACGACGAGAACCCGGACCCGGCCGGCACCGCGCGCGCACTGGCCGCCTCGGGCGCGCAGGTGATCGCGTTGGAGGAGCTGAAGAAGTCCGAGATCCCGAAGTACGAGGACGCGCTCGCCGCGAGCTATCCGCACCACTCGGTGCAGGGGACGGTCGGGGTCTGGAGCACGTTCCCGCTGCGCGACACGCGACCGGTGGCGATCATGCCGTGGACCCGTGCGCTGCGGACCACAGTGGACACTCCGAAGGGCCCGGTGGCGGTCTTCGTCGCGCACCTGCCGTCGGTGCGGGTCCGGCTCGACTCGGGCTTCACGGCGAACGGCCGCGACGAGGCGATCGGCCTGCTCGCCGACGCGGTGGCGGGGGAGCCGTCGCCGCGCACGGTACTGGTCGGCGACTTCAACGGCACGGCCGACGACCGGGCGCTGGCGCCCATCACGGCGCGGATGAAGTCGGCGCAGGACGAGGCGGGCGACGGCTTCGGCTTCAGCTGGCCGGCCGGGCTGCCGATGGCCCGGATCGACCAGGTCTTCGTGACGGGGGTGCGGCCGACGGCGGCGTGGACGTTGCCCGCGACCGGCAGCGATCACCTCCCGGTGGCGGCTTCGCTGGCCCTGTGACGTCCCGGCGCGGCGCCGAACATGCCCCTTGAACACCGTGGTCCCCGGCATCCGGTGATCAAGTAACAGCCTTTCCCGCAGGTCCAGCCGCGAAGCCACGAAGAGGCGCCCCTCCGGCGCACGTGACGAGACCGTTACGCACCCCGGTCTTGACCGCATCGGTGTTATCGCTAACACTGACTCCTCGCCGCCACCCGAACGGGTGACGGGCACCACGTCGAAGCGGACGAAAGGGGACGCCGGTGGCTGAACGACCCCGCTCCGGCGGCCCCGTCAGGGTGACTGCCGCCGGGACGCGGCAGCCCAGCCTGACCGACGTCGCGGGCGTGGCGGGCGTGTCGCACATGACCGTCTCCCGGGTCATCAACGGGACCGGTCCGGTGCGCCCCGAAACCCGCGCCCGGGTGCTCGCCGCGATCGAAGAGCTGGGCTACCGCCCGAACTCCGCGGCCCGCGCGCTCGTCACCGGACGCACCGGCACGCTCGGCGTCGTCGCGCTCGAGTCCAACCTCTACGGTCCGGCCAGCACGCTCTACGGCATCGAGAACGCCGCCCGCGAAGCCGGGTACGCGATCACGATCTCCAGCGTCAGCCGGCCGGGCCGCTCCTCGATCGCCGACGCGGTGGAGAACCTCCGTCGCCAGGCCGTCGAGGGCATCATCGTCATCGCCCCGCACGTCACCGCGGGCCGCGCCCTGGAAGCCGCGCCCGCGGACTTCCCGGTCGTCGCCGTCGGGGGCGGGGAGACCGCGCCGGTCCCGGTGATCTCCGTCGACCAGCGCGACGGCGCCCGCCGCGCCACCGAACACCTGCTGGCGCTGGGACACCGCACGGTCTGGCACGTCGCCGGACCGGAGGACTGGCTGGAGGCCCGCGACCGCGAGCTCGGCTGGCGGGAGACCCTGGAACGCCACGGCGTGGACGTGCCGGAGGTGATCCGCGGTGACTGGAGCTCGCGCTCCGGCTACGAGGCGGGGCGATCCCTCGCCAAGGAAGGCGCTCTCGACGCCGTCTTCGCCGGCAACGACCAGATGGCGCTCGGTCTGCTCCGCGCGTTCGCCGAGGCCGGCGTCTCGGTGCCGCGGGACGTGCGCGTCGCGGGCTTCGACGACGTGCCCGAGGCGGCGTACTTCACGCCGCCGCTGACCACGGTGCGCCAGGACTTCATCGAAGTGGGCCGGCGCACGTTCGGCCTGCTCACCCAGCGGATGGACGGGGGCGACCGGCACGCGCGCGCCCTGGTCGTGCCCGAGCTGATCGTCCGCGAAAGCACCGGGCCGCGTTAGCGCCGTACGCGCGCCCGACCCGGTAAGACCAGCTCCGAATGTTAACGCTAACAAAAAAGATCACCGTCGATCGAGGAGTGAACGTGCTGAAGAAGCGATGGGCCGCCGCGGCGGCCGCGGCGGCCGGACTCGTCCTGCTCACCGCCTGCGGGAGTGGCGGGTCCTCCGGTAGCTCCGGCGGGGCGGTCACGCTCGGGTTCGCCCAGGTGGGCGCCGAGAGCGGGTGGCGGACGGCCAACACCAAGTCGATCCAGGACTCGGCGAAGACCGCCGGGATCGAGCTCAAGTTCTCCGACGCGCAGCAGAAGCAGGAGAACCAGATCTCCGCGATCCGCTCCTACATCCAGCAGAAGGTCAAGGTCATCGCCTTCTCGCCGGTGGTGGAGTCCGGCTGGGAGACCGTCCTCAAGGAAGCCAAGACGGCCAACATCCCGGTCATCCTCACCGACCGGGCGATCGACTCGCCGGACAAGACGCTCTACAAGACCTTCCTCGGCTCGGACTTCATCGCCGAGGGCAAGAAGGCCGGGGAGTGGCTGACCAAGGAGTACGGCAGCGCCACCGGCCAGGTCAACATCGTCGAGCTGCAGGGCACCACGGGCTCGGCCCCGGCGAACGACCGCAAGAAGGGCTTCGCGGACGTCATCGCGGCGGACCCGAAGTACAAGATCGTCGCCTCGCAGACCGGTGAGTTCACCCGCGCCAAGGGCAAGGAGGTCATGGAGGCCTTCCTCAAGTCCCAGCCCAAGATCGACGTCCTCTACGCGCACAACGACGACATGGCGCTCGGCGCCATCGAGGCAATCGAAGCCGCGGGCAAGGTGCCGGGCAAGGACATCAAGATCGTCTCCGTCGACGGCGTGAAGGACGCGCTCACGGCACTGGCCGACGGCAAGATCAACCACGTCGTCGAGTGCAACCCGCTGCTCGGCCCGCAGCTGATGGACCTGGTGAAGAAGGTCGCCGCCGGCGAGTCGGTGCCCGAGCGCATCGAGACGCAGGAGACCGAGTTCGACCAGGCGTCGGCCAAGGCCGCCCTGCCGCAGCGCCAGTACTGAGGGGTCCCGCATGCCCGCCGAAATTCTGTCCATGACCGGGATCCGCAAGGAGTTCCCCGGCGTCACCGCCCTCGACGGCGTCGACTTCCGCCTCTTCCCGGGCGAGGTCCACGCGCTGATGGGGGAGAACGGTGCCGGCAAGTCCACCCTGATCAAGGTGCTGACCGGGGTCTACGGAGTGGACGCGGGCACGATCACCCTCGCCGGGACCGCCGCCGCTTTCGGCGGTCCCGGCGAGGCTCAGCGGGCCGGCATCAGCACGGTCTACCAGGAGGTCAACCTCTGCCCGAACCTGTCCGTGGCGGAGAACGTCTGCCTCGGCCGGGAACCCCGCCGCTTCGGCCGCATCCAGTGGGGCCCGATGCGGCGGCGGGCCGAGGAGCTCCTCGCCCGGCTGGACGTCCACGTGGACGTCTCGGCCGAGCTGAGCACGTGTTCGATCGCGGTGCAGCAGCTGGTCGCGATCGCCCGCGCGCTCGACGTCGACGCGCGGGTGCTGGTCCTCGACGAGCCGACGTCCAGTTTGGACACCGGTGAGGTCGAGCGGCTGCTGACGGTCGTCCGGTCCCTGCGCGAGCAGGGCCTGGCGATCCTGTTCGTCTCCCACTTCATCGACCAGGTCTTCGCCGTCGCCGACCGGATGACCTTGCTGCGCAACGGAAAGCTGATCGGCGAGTACCGCACCGCGGACATCACGCCGGTCGACCTGGTGACGAAGATGATCGGCAAGGAGCTGCGGGTCCTGGAGAAGCTCGAGGAGTCCGGGCCGACCCGGGCCGAGGTCGCCGGCGCGCCGGTGCTCCTGTCCGCCGAGGACCTCGGCCGCAAGGGCGGCGTCGAGCCGTTCAGCCTCGACATCCACGCCGGCGAGGTCGTCGGGCTGGCCGGGCTGCTCGGTTCCGGGCGCACCGAGCTCGCCCGCCTGCTCTTCGGCGCCGACCACGCCGACAGCGGATCGGTCCGCGTCGACGGCGAGGCCACGAACCTGCGCACCCCGCGCGCCGGGCTCGACCACCGGATCGCGTTCTGCTCGGAGAACCGCAAGACCGAAGGCCTGGTCGAGGAGCTGACCGTCCGGGAGAACATCGTCCTCGCGCTCCAGGCCTCCCGCGGCTGGGCGCGGCCGCTGTCCCGGCGCCGCCAGGACGAGATCGCGCAGAAGTACATCAAGACGCTCGACATCCGTCCCGCCGACCCCGAGGCACTGGTCGGCAACCTCTCCGGCGGCAACCAGCAGAAGGTGCTGCTGGCCCGCTGGCTCATCACCGAACCGCGGCTGCTCATCCTCGACGAGCCGACCCGCGGCATCGACATCGGCGCCAAGACGGAGATCCAGCGGCTGGTCACCCAGCTCTCGGCCGACGGGATGGCCGTCGTGTACATCTCCGCGGAGCTGGAGGAGGTGCTCCGGCTCAGCCACCGCGTCGTGGTGCTGCGCGACCGGAAGGTGGTGGCGCAACGGGAGAACCAGGGGCTCACCGCGGACGACGTCATGGCCACGATGGCCGAAGGGGTGCAGGCATGACCGGCTTGACGAAGAAGCGGCTCTTCTGGCCCGTGGTGGCGTTGCTGGTGCTGTTGCTGGGCGACCTCATCGCGAGCCCGTCGTTCTTCAAGATCGAACTGCGCGACGGTCACCTCTACGGGAACCTCGTCGACATCCTGAAGAACGGCGCCCCGCTGATCCTCATCGCGATCGGCATGACGCTCGTCATCGCCACCCGCGGCATCGACCTCTCGGTCGGCGCGGTCGTCGCGATCAGCGGATCGCTGGCCTGCCTGTGGATCGCCGACCACCCCGACGGCGTGGGTGCCACGCTCGTCGCGGTCGGGCTGGCGCTGGGCCTGTCGCTGGTGCTCGGGGTGTGGAACGGCTGGCTCGTCGCCGCGCTGGGCATCCAGCCGATCATCGCCACGCTCATCCTCATGGTCGCCGGCCGCGGGATCGCGCAGCTGATCTCCGGCGGGCAGATCATCACCATCAACTCCGCCCCCTACGAATGGATCGGCAGCGGGTTCGTGCTGACCCTGCCGAGCGCGATCCTCATCGCCCTGGCCGTGTTCGTGCTCGCGTCGCTGCTGGTCCGTCGTTCGGCGCTCGGCCTGCTCGTCGAGGCCGTCGGCGGCAACCCCGAGGCCAGCCGGCTGGCCGGTCTCCGGTCGGCCCGGCTGACCTGGCTCGTCTACGTCTTCTGCGCGCTGTGCGCGGGCATCGCCGGGCTGATGATCAGCGCGAACGTGCACAGCGCCGACGCCAACCACGCCGGGCTGTTCATCGAGCTGGACGCGATCCTCGCCGTCGTCGTCGGCGGCACGCAGCTGACCGGCGGCCGGTTCTCCATCGGCGGCGCGGTGATCGGCGCGCTGCTCATCCAGACGCTGACCACCACCGTCTACGCCCTCGGCATCCCGCCCGAGGCGATCATGCTCTTCAAGGCCGTCGTCGTGCTGGCGGTGTGCCTGCTGCAGTCGCCCGCGTTCCGCCGCAAGCTCCGCCGCCGCCGGACACCCCCGGCCGGGCAGCCGGCGCCGGAGTCCGCTCCCGAGAAGGTCGAGGTCACGGCATGACCACCCTGGACCGCATCCGCGGGTACCGGCCGCGGCAACGGCACCTGCCGATCCTCGCGACGATGGCGCTGCTCGTCGGGGCTTACCTCTTCGGCGCGTCCAGCTACAACGCGTTCGGGTCCGGGCAGGTCGTGCTCGACCTGTTCATCAACAACGCCTTCCTGCTCGTGGTCGCGGTCGGGATGACGTTCGTGATCCTCACCGGCGGCATCGACCTCTCCGTCGGGTCGGTCGTCGCACTGTCCACAGTGGTCTCCGGTGACCTGATGCAGAAGCACGGCTGGCCCGCGTACGCGGCGATCGCCGTGGTGCTGGTGGTCGGGGCCCTGCTCGGGGCCGGGATGGGCGCGCTCATCCACTTCTTCGAGATCCAGCCGTTCATCGCCACGCTGATCGGGATGTTCTTCGCCCGCGGGCTCTGCTACACGATCAGCACCGAGGCGTACTCGATCGACAACCCGACGATCGCCACCCTCGCCCAGACGCAGATCCCGCTCGGCGGCGAGCTGCACATCTCGATCAGCGTGGTCGCCGCGCTGGTCGTCGTCGCCATCGCGGTGTACGTGCTGGCCTTCACCCGGTTCGGGCGCACGGTCTACTCGATCGGCGGCAACGCGCAGTCCGCGATGCTGATGGGCCTCAAGACCGGCCGCACGAAGATCGCGGTGTACACGATCAGCGGCTTCTGCTCGGCGCTGGGCGGGCTGCTTCTCGTGCTGTACAAGTCTTCCGGCGACCCGCTCAACGGCGTCGGCCTCGAGCTGACCGCGATCGCCGCGGTCGTCATCGGCGGCACCATCCTCACCGGCGGTTCCGGCTACGTGCTGGGCACGGTGCTCGGGATCATGGTGCTGGGCATCATCCAGACGCTGATCACCTTCGACGGCACCCTCAACTCCTGGTGGACCTCGATCATCACCGGAGCCCTCCTGTTCGTCTTCATCGTCCTGCAGCGCCTCGTCACCCGAGGGAGCCGTCGATGATGCGGCGCATCCTGGCCGTGCTCGCGGCCCTGACCTTGTTCTCCGCCCTGCCCGCGACGGCCGGCGCGGCGGAGCCCGCCTCGGCGCTCGCCGGGCACTGGACGTTCGACGACGGCAGCGGGACCACCGCCGCCGACAGCGCGGGCGACCACCCCGCCACCCTGAACTCCGGCGCGGGCTGGGGCCCCGGCATCCGCGGCGGCGCCCTGACGACGGACGGCGCGAGCGGGTTCGCTGACGCGGGCGCGCCCGTGCTCGACACCACCAAGAGCTTCTCCGTCAGCAGCTGGGTCAAGCTCGACAAGACGTCCGGCTATCAGACGTTCGTGAGCATCGACGGAACCCAGGTCAGCACCTTCTTCCTGCAGTTCCGCGACGACTCGCGCCGGTTCGCCTTCACCCGCCTCGCCGGGGACGCCCCGACCGACGGCGTTGTCGCGGGCGCGAACTTCGACCCCGTCGCCGGCCAGTGGTACCAGCTCACCGGGGTGTTCGACGCCGCGATGTCAACGCTGTCGTTGTACGTCGACGGCACCCGCCAGACCACGGTGTCCGCGCCCGCGGGCTGGGCCGGCACCGGTCACCTGGTGATCGGCCGCGGCAAGTACGGCGGCAACCCGGTGGACTACGTGGACGGCACGATCGACGACGTCCGCGCGTACTCCGGCGCGCTGACCGCGGCCGACGCCGCCCGCCTCGCCATCGCCGGGCACTGGACCCTCGACGAAGGCACCGGCACCACCGCGGCCGACGACTCCCTCGACGCGCGCACCGCGACCTTGACCGGCGGCGCGACCTGGGGCGACGGCGTCGTCGGCCCGCACGGCGCGGTGCTCAACGGCACCGACGCGGCGATCGACGCCCCGGCGCCGGTGATCGACACCGCGCAGAGCTTCTCGGTGTCCGCGTGGGTCAAGCCGACCGCGGCCTCCGGCTTCCGGACCGCGGTGAGCGTCGACGGCTCGACGATCAGCGGCTTCTACCTCCAGCGCGCCGCTGACGGCCGGTTCGCCTTCACGCGCCGGGCAGCCGACGGCGACACGGCGTCGTCCGCGGCGGTGTCGACGTTGCCCGCGCAGGCCGACCAGTGGCAGCACGTCGTCGGCGTCTACAACCGCGCGGCCGGCACGCTTTCCCTGTACGTCAACGGAACCCTGCAGCAGAGCGTCCCGTTCACCACGCCGTGGACCGCGGGCGGGCACCTGGTCATCGGGCGCGGCAAGTGGGCGGGCAGCCCGGCCGACTGGTTCGCCGGGGGAGTGGACGACGTCCGCGCGTACCCGACGCCGCTGACCGCGTCCGCCGTCGCCGCCCTGGCCGCCAGCGGGTCGTGGCACTTCGACGAAGGTACGGGCACGGTCGCGCGGGACTCTTCGGCCAATGCGGCCGACGGCACCTTGCGCGGCGCCACCTGGACCCCGGGCGCGGCGGGCAAGGCCGTCCAGCTCGACGGCAAGTCCACTGTGGACATGGGCGCCTCGCCCGCGTTCGACACCGGCACCGGCTCACTCTCCCTGGCCGCGTGGTTCCGTACCACCGCGGACGGCACGCTCGTCGACCACGGCGACGGCTACGCGCTCGGCGTGACCGGCGGCAAGCTCACCGCCCGCGTCGGCACCATCCAGGTGACCACCACTGGCGGCGGCCTCGCCGACGGCAACTGGCACCACGCCGCCGTCGTCCTCGACCGCGCTTCGCAGCGGCTCACCGTCTACGCCGACGGCGACGCGGCGACGGTCACCAGCACCTGCGGCACCCCGACCGGCACCACCCTGGAGGTCTCCGCCTGCCCGGCCTCCGGGACCGCGGCGGCGCCCCTGACGGTCGGCGCCGGGTTCACCGGCGCGGTCGACGAGCTGGAGCTGCGCCGCTTCCCGCTCACCGCGGCCCAGATCGGCACCCTCGCGGGCGCCAACCAGCTGGCCGTGGACGCCAACGTCGTCCGCGCCAACACCCGCCCGACCACCTACGGCTCGATCCTCGAGGACATCAGCCACTCCGTCGAAGGCGGGCTGTACGCCGAACTCGTCCGCAACCGCACCTTCAAGGAGGCCTACCAGCGCGGCAGCGGCGCGGGCGACACCCCGGTCCCGTACTGGTCGCTGCTCACTTCGACCGGCGCGACCGGCACCTACGCGATCGACACCGCGACGCCGCTCAACACCGCCCTCGACCGCTCGCTGAAGCTGCACGCCGACGCGGTCCCGGCCGGTGGACGCGTGGCCGCCGCCAACGTCGGCTATTACGGCGTCGCCGCGAAACCGTCCACGAAGTACACCGGCAGCTTCTTCGCCAAGGGCAGCTGGACCGGCGCGGTCCGCGTCAGCCTGGAGAAGCCGGACGGCACCGTGCTGGCGAGCAAGGACGTCCAGCCCGTCGGCGCGGACTGGGCGCAGCAGACGTTCAGCTTCACCACGCCGTCGACGATCACGACGTCCACCGACAACCGGATCGTCGTCTCGCTGGTGAACAAGACCAAGAAGGCCCTCGCCGGGGACGCCTGGTTCCAGCAGGTCTCGCTGTTCCCGCCGACCTTCAAGAACCACGGCGTCCGGCTCGACCTCGGGCAGAAGCTCGCCGCGATGAAGCTCGGCCTGTTCCGCGTCCCGGGCGGCAACTTCCTCGAGGGCAACACCCTCGACACGCGGTTCGCCTGGAAGAACACCATCGGCAAGCCGGAGGATCGGCCGGGTCACCAGAACACCGCGTGGGGCTACTGGTCCACCGACGGCTTCGGCATCCTCGACTACCTCAAGCTGTCCGAGGACATCGGCGCCCAGCCGCTGCTGGCGCTCTTCGCCGGCTACACCCTGAACGGCCAGCACGTCAGCCAGGCCGACTACCCGCAGTACGTCCAGGAAGCGCTCGACGAGATCGAGTACGCCATCGGCGACGCCTCCACGACGTGGGGCGCGAAGCGGGTCGCCGACGGCCACCCGGCGCCGTTCGACCTGCACTACGTCGAGGTCGGCAACGAGGACTGGTTCGACGGCTCGGGCAGCTACGCCTGGCGCTTCACCGACATGTACAACGCGATCAAGGCCAAGTACCCGCAGCTGACGGTCATCGCCACGACCGGCGGCCTGCAGGGCGGAGCCGCGTCGAGCACGTCCACCGGAGTGCGCCCGGACGCCGCGGACGACCACTACTACCAGTCGCCGCAGTGGTTCACGGACAACTCGACCCGCTACGACACCGCGGATCGCAGCGGCCCGGACATCCTCGTCGGCGAGTACGGCGCCCAGGACGGCCGGCCCACCGGCACCCTGGCCGCCGCCATCGGCGAGGCCGCGTTCCTCACCGGGCTCGAACGCAACAGCGACGTCGTCATCGGCTCGATGTACGCGCCGGTGCTGGTGCAGGAGAACCAGTCCAGCTGGCCGGTCAACCTGATCGGCTTCGACGCCGGGAGCAGCTACGGCTCGCCGTCGTACTGGGTGCAGCAGATGTTCTCCAGCACGCTCGGCAAGCAGATCGTGACCAGCCGCCTCAACCAGGGCAGCCCGCTGCGGCAGGTGGTCAACGTGACCGCCAAGGGAGGGAAGAAGACCTTCACGGTCAAGCTCGTCAACCCGACCGGCCAGGTCCAGACGACCCGGCTGGCGCTCACCGGCGTCACCGCGGTCGACGGCACCGGGACGCTCACCACGCTCACCGGCGACCCGGCGGGGCGCAACAGCCTCGCCGCGCCGGCCGCCATCGTGCCGCAGACCAGGGAGATCACCGGGCTGGCGGCGACGTCGAAGCTGACGTTGCCCGCCAACTCCGTGACGACACTCGTGATGACCGGCCGTTGAGCCGTACCGGAAAGGAACCAGAAGTGTCAGCAGACCCTCTCGTCGTGGGCGTCGACTTCGGCACGCTCTCGGGGCGTGCGGTGGTCGTGCGCGTGGCCGACGGCGCCGAGCTGGGCAGCGCGGTCTTCGAGTACCCGCACGGTGTGCTCGACGAGACGTTGCCCGCGTCCGGCCGCGCGCTGCCACCGGACTGGGCGCTGCAGGTGCCCGCGGACTACGTCGGCGTGCTCCGCACCGCCGTCCCCGCCGCGCTCGCCGATGCGGGGGCGGACCCGGCAGCCGTCGTGGGCATCGCGACCGACTTCACCGCGTGCACCATGGTCCCGACGACCGCCGACGGCACGCCGCTGTGCGAGCTGCCCGAGTTCGAAGCCGAGCCGCACGCCTACGTCAAGCTGTGGAAGCACCACTCGGCCCAGCCGCAGGCGGTCCGGATCAACGAGCTGGCCCGCGCTCGCGGCGAGAAGTGGCTGCCGCGCTACGGCGGCCTGATCTCCTCGGAGTGGGAGTTCGCCAAGGGCCTCGAGCTGTTCGAAGAGGCCCCGGACGTCTACGCCGCGATGCGGCACTGGGTCGAGGCGGCCGACTGGATCGTCTGGCAGCTGACCGGGGTGTACGTCCGCAACGCGTGCACGGCCGGGTACAAGGGCATCCTGCAGGACGGCCAGTACCCGAGCCGCGACTTCCTCCACGAGCTGGCGCCGGGCTTCGAGTCCTTCGTCGCCGACAAGCTCGAACACCCCTTGGGCCAGCTGGGTTCCCGCGCCGGTTCGCTGTCCGCCGAAGCCGCGGAATGGACCGGACTGCCGGAGGGCATCGCGGTCGCCGTCGGCAACGTCGACGCCCACGTCACCGCACCCGCGGCGAACGCCGTCGAACCCGGCCAGATGGTCGCGATCATGGGCACCTCGACGTGCCACGTGATGAACGGCGCCGAGCTGCACGAGGTCCCCGGCATGTGCGGGGTCGTCGACGGCGGGATCGTCGCCGGGCTGTGGGGCTACGAAGCCGGGCAGAGCGGGGTCGGCGACATCTTCGGCTGGTTCGCCGAGCACTTCGCCCACGACAGCCACGAGGAGCTCACCCGGCTCGCCGCCCAGCAGGAGATCGGTGAACACGGGCTCGTCGCGCTGGACTGGCACAGCGGCAACCGGTCGGTGCTCGTCGACCACGAGCTGTCCGGCGTCGTCGTCGGGCAAACCCTCGCGACCCGCGCCGAAGACGTCTACCGCGCGCTGCTGGAGGCCACGGCGTTCGGCACCCGCAAGATCATCGAAACGTTCAACGCCGCCGGCGTCCCGGTCACCGAGCTGATCATCGCGGGCGGCCTGGCGAAGAACGCGCTGCTCATGCAGATCTACGCCGACGTCACGAACCTGCCGCTGTCGGTCATCGGCTCGGAGCAGGGGCCCGCGCTCGGGTCGGCCATCCACGCGGCCGTCGCCGCCGGGGCCCACCCGGACATCCGCGCGGCCGCCGCCGCGATGGGCTCGGTGCAGCGCGCGGTGTACCAGCCGGTGCCCGCGCACGTCGCCGCCTACGGCGAGCTGTACGCCGAGTACACGACGCTGCACGACTACTTCGGCCGTGGCGCCAACGATGTCATGCACCGGCTCGCGGCCCGCCGCCGAGCCGTGGCGAAAGGACGGTCCTGATGTCGCTGACCGGTGAAGTCCTCGACACCGTCGCGGAGCTGCGGGAGACCGTGGCGAACCTGCACGGTGAGCTGACCCGCAACGCGCTGGTCATCTGGACCGCGGGCAACGTCTCGGCCCGGGTGCCCGGGCGCGAGCTGATGGTGATCAAACCGTCGGGGGTGTCCTACGACGACCTGTCCGCCGACACCATGGTGGTCACCGACCTGTACGGCGAACTGGTGCACGGTGACCTGGCGCCGTCGTCGGACACCGCCGCGCACGCCTACGTCTACCGGCACCTGCCCGAGATCGGCGGCGTCGTGCACACGCACTCGACCTACGCCACGGCGTGGGCGGCCCGTGGTGAGCCGATCCCGTGCGTGCTCACGATGATGGCCGACGAGTTCGGCGGCCCGGTCCCGGTCGGGCCGTTCGCGCTGATCGGCGACGACTCGATCGGCCGCGGCATCGTCGAGACGCTGCGCACCAGCCGGTCCAAGGCCGTGCTGATGCGCAACCACGGCCCGTTCACCGTCGGCCGGACCGCCCGCGACGCGGTCAAGGCCGCGGTGATGGTCGAGGACGTCGCCCGCACCGTGCACAAGGCCTTCGAGCTCGGCAGGCCCGCACCCCTCCCACCCGAGGACGTCGACCGGCTCTACGCCCGGTACCAGAACGTCTACGGCCAGCACTGAACCGCTTCCAGGAGAAACGATGACCCGCGCGTCGAAACCCCAGCTCTGGTTCCTCACCGGGAGCCAGGCCCTCTACGGCGAGGAGACCCTCGAACAGGTCGCCGGCCAGTCCCTGCGCATCCAGCAGCTCCTGGCCGCCGCCGGCGGGCTCCCGGCCGAGATCGTCGGCAAGCCGGTGCTGACCGAGGCTTCGTCGATCCGGCGGGTCCTGCAGGAAGCCAACGCCGACGCCGCCTGCGTCGGTGTCATCGCGTGGATGCACACCTTCTCGCCCGCGAAGATGTGGATCACCGGGCTGGACGCGCTGCGCAAGCCGCTGCTGCACCTGCACACCCAGCTCAACGAAGCCCTGCCGTGGTCCACCATCGACATGGACTTCATGAACCTCAACCAGGCCGCCCACGGCGACCGCGAGTTCGGGTTCATCCAGACCCGCCTCGGCGTGCCGCGCAAGACGGTCGCCGGGCACGTCTCCGACCCGGTCGTCGTCGCGCGGATCGACGCGTGGGCGCGCGCCGCGATCGGCGCCGACCACCTGCGCAACCTCCGGCTGGCCCGGTTCGGCGACAACATGCGCGACGTCGCCGTCACCGAGGGGGACAAGGTCGAGGCCGAGCTGCGGTTCGGCGTCTCGGTCAACACCTACGGCGTGAACGACCTGGTCGAACTGGTCGATCAGGTGTCTGATGTAGATGGTCTGGTGGCCCAGTACGAGCAGGATTACAACGTTGTCGCGGAGCTGGGCGCCGGGGGAGCGCGGCACGACTCGCTGCGGTACGCGGCCCGGATCGAAGCCGGGATGCGGAAGTTCCTGACCGATGGCGGGTTCGGCGCGTTCACCACGAACTTCGAGGACCTCGGCGGCCTGCGCCAGCTGCCCGGCCTCGCCGTGCAGCGGCTGATGGCCGACGGCTACGGCTTCGGCGGCGAGGGCGACTGGAAGACCTCCGCGCTGCTCGCCGCGGTCAAGGCGATGGGCGTCGGTGTCGACTGGGGCACCTCGTTCATGGAGGACTACACCTACCACTTCGGGCCGGGCACGCCGAAGATCCTCGGCGCGCACATGCTGGAGGTCTGCCCGAGCATCGCCGCCGCGAAGCCGTCCTGCGAGATCCACCCGCTGGGCATCGGCGGCCGCGAAGACCCGGTCCGGCTCGTGTTCGACGCCCAGCCGGGCCCCGGGGTCACCCTCGGCCTGGTCGACCTCGGCGACCGGTTCCGGCTCGTCGCCAACGAGATCGAGGTCGTCGTACCCGACGAGCCGCTGCCCAACCTGCCGGTCGCGCGGGCGGTGTGGGAGCCGGCGCCGTCGCTGTCGACGTCGGCCGAGTCGTGGATCACCGCGGGCGGCCCGCACCACACCGTGCTCACCCAGGCCGTGGGCACCGAAACCCTTCGCGACTTCGCGAACCTGCTCGGCGTCGAGCTGCTGGTGATCGACAAGGACACCACGCCGCACGGCTTCGCCGACCGCATCCGCTGGAACCAGGCGTACCACCGCCTGGCCGTCGGTTTCTGACACAGGCTTCTGAGAAAGGAAGAAGGAACAATGAAGTTCACCAGAACACTCGCGGGGATCGCCGCCGCGGGACTCGTGCTGACGCTGTCCGCGTGCGGCTCGAGCCAGAAAACCGCCGACCAGACGGCGGCTCCCGGCGCCGCGAGCGCGGCGGGCGGCCTGGTCGGCGTCACCATGCCGACGAAGTCGTCGGAACGCTGGATCCACGACGGCGACAACATCAAGTCGGCGCTGGAGAAGCTCGGCTACAAGGTCGACCTGCAGTACGCCGAGAACGACATCCCGACGCAGGTCAACCAGATCGAGAACCAGATCACCAAGGGCGCGAAGCTCCTGGTCATCGCCTCGATCGACGGCACCGCCATCACCACCCAGCTGCAGGAGGCGGCGGACAAGAAGATCCCGGTCATCGCCTACGACCGGCTGATCCGCAACTCGCCCAACGTCGACTACTACGCCACCTTCGACAACTTCAAGGTCGGCGTCGAGCAGGCGAACTCGCTGGTCAAGGGCCTCGGCGACGGCCCGGGACCGTTCAACATCGAGCTGTTCGCCGGTTCGCCGGACGACAACAACGCCACGTTCTTCTTCAACGGCGCGATGTCCGTCCTCAAGCCGCTGATGGACAGCGGCAAGCTGGTCGTCAAGAGCGGGCAGACCGACTTCGCCCGCGCGGCCATCCTGCGCTGGGACCCGGCCACCGCGCAGCGGCGCATGGAGGACCTGCTCACCAAGACCTACACCGGTGGTGCGAAGGTCGCGGGCGTGCTTTCGCCGTACGACGGCCTGTCGATCGGCATCCTCTCGGCGCTGAAGAGCAACGGCTACGGCACCGCCGGCCAGCCGTACGCGATCGTCACCGGGCAGGACGCCGAGGTCGCCTCGGTCAAGTCCATCATCGCCGGTGAGCAGTACTCGACGATCTTCAAGGACACCCGCATCCTCGCCGACACCACGGTGAAGATGGCCGACGCGGTGCTCAAGGGCGGCAAGCCCGAGGTCAACAACACCAAGGACTACGACAACGGCAAGAAGGTCGTCCCCTCGTACCTGCTGCAGCCGGTCACCGTGGACAAGGCCAACTACCAGAAGGAACTGGTCGACTCGGGCTACTACACGGCAGGTCAGCTGAAATGACCGAACTGCTCGGCATGCGCGGGATCACCAAGACCTTTCCCGGGGTGAAGGCGCTGTCGGACGTCACGCTGTCGGTGAACAGCGGCGAGATCCATGCGATCTGCGGCGAGAACGGCGCCGGGAAGTCCACCTTGATGAAGGTGCTTTCCGGTGTCTACCCGCACGGGACGTACGACGGTGAAATCCACTTCGACGGGCAGCGGTGCGAGTTCGGTTCGGTGCGCGACAGCGAGCGGCGCGGAATCGTGATCATCCACCAGGAGCTCGCGCTGTGCGGGCAGCTTTCCATCGCCGAGAACATCTTCCTCGGCAACGAACGCGACAAGCGGGGCTGGATCGACTGGAACCGGACCAACCACGAGGCCGGCGCGCTGCTGCAGCGCGTCGGCCTCGCCGAAAACCCGACCAGGGCGGTGCAGGAGATCGGGGTCGGCAAGCAGCAGCTCGTCGAGATCGCGAAGGCGCTGTCGAAGGACGTCAAGCTGCTCATCCTCGACGAGCCGACCGCGGCGCTCAACGACGACGACTCGGCGCACCTGCTCGACCTGCTGCGCGGGCTGCGTGACGAAGGCGTCACGTGCGTGATCATCTCGCACAAGCTCGGCGAGGTGACCGCGATCGCCGACACCGTCACGATCCTGCGTGACGGCAAGACGATCGAAACGCTCGACGCCGAAGGGCTGACGGAGGAGCGGATCATCACCGGCATGGTGGGGCGCGACCTCGAGCACCGGTTCCCGCCCCGGGAACCCGACATCGGCGAGGAGGTGCTGCGGATCGAGGACTGGACGGTCTACAGCCCCAACCAGGCCGACTGGCTCGTGGTCGACCACGCCAACCTCACCCTGCGGCGCGGCGAGATCGTCGGGCTCGCCGGGCTGATGGGCGCGGGCCGCACCGAGCTCGCGATGAGCGTGTTCGGCCGGTCCTACGGCAAGAACATCTCCGGCCGGATCCTCAAGCACGGCGAGGAGATCGACGTCCGCTCGGTGCGCGACGCCGTCCGCCACGGCATCGCGTACGCCACCGAAGACCGCAAGCGCTACGGGCTCAACCTGATCGAGGACATCCAGCGCAACGTGTCCGCGGCCGGGCTCGGCAAGCTCGCCAGGCGCGGCTGGGTCGACGAGCACGCCGAGCACGACACGGCCGTCGGGTTCCGCCGGAACCTCTCGATCAAGGCGCCGTCCGTGCGCAGCGTGACCGGGAAGCTCTCCGGCGGCAACCAGCAGAAGGTCGTGCTGGCCAAGTGGATCTTCACCGACCCGGACGTGCTGATCCTCGACGAGCCGACCCGCGGCATCGACGTCGGCGCGAAGTTCGAGATCTACACGATCATCAACGAGCTGGCCGCGCAGGGGAAGGCCGTGCTGGTCATCTCCTCCGAGCTGCCGGAGCTGCTCGGGCTCTGCGACCGGATCTACGCGTTGTCGGCGGGCCGGATCACCGGCGAGGCGACCCGCGAACAAGCCACCCAGGAACTGCTGATGCAGTACATGACCAAGGAACGGCAATGACCACGACCGAAGCGCGGCCCGCCGCGCCCCCGGCCGAGCGCTCGGCCCGGCGGATCTCGATCAACCCGCGCCAGAGCGGCATCTACGTCGCGTTCGCGTTGATCGTGGTGCTGTTCGAGGTGCTCACCGGCGGCGCGCTGCTGGAACCGCAGAACATCTCCAACATCATCGTGCAGAACTCCTACGTGCTGATCCTGGCGATCGGGATGATCCTGGTGATCATCTCGGGGCACATCGACCTGTCCGCCGGGTCGGTGGTGGCGATGACCGGCGCGGTGTCGGCGGTGCTGATGGTGAACTGGCACCTGCCGTGGTTCCTGGCGGTGCTGATCACCCTCGTCGTCGGCGCGGTGATCGGTGCCTGGCAGGGGTACTGGGTCGCGTACTTCGGGATCCCGGCGTTCATCGTGACGCTGGCGGGGATGCTCGCGTTCCGCGCGCTGACCCTGACGGTGCTGGGAAACCAGGGCATCGGCCCGTTCCCGGACGCGATCCGCACCCTGTCCAACGGCTTCACCGACGGCTACCTCGGCAACATCGGCCTCGGGCCGTTGGGTGGCGCCGACCTGGTGTCCCTGCTGGCCGGCGTCGTCGCGGTGGCCGGGATCGCGTTCACCCAGTGGCGCAAGCGTTCGGCGCGGCTGGGCTACGGCCAGGACGTCGACCCGTTCCCGGTGTTCGTGCTCAAGATCGTCGGGATCGCGGTGCTGGTGCTCGCCCTGGTGGTGCAGCTGGCCCGGTTCAAGAACCTGCCGTGGGTGCTGATCCTGCTGGCGGTGCTGGTGCTCGGCTACTCGCTGGTGGCCGGCAAGTCGGTGTTCGGCCGGCACATCTACGCCGTCGGCGGCAACCTGCAGGCCGCGACGCTGTCCGGCGTCAAGGTCAAGTCGGTGACGTTCTGGATCTTCGTCAACATGGGCGTGCTGGCGGCGCTGGCGGGAATCATCTTCGCGGGCCGGTTGAACCAGGCGGGCCCGACGGCGGGCGTCAACTTCGAGCTGGACGCGATCGCGGCGGCGTTCATCGGCGGCGCGGCGGTCCAGGGCGGCGTCGGCAAGGTGGTCGGCGCGATCACCGGCGGCCTGATCATGGCGGTGATCAACAACGGGATGTCCCTGATCGGCGCCCCGAGCGAGCGGGTGATGCTGGTGAAGGGCGTCGTCCTGCTGGCGGCGGTGGCGTACGACATCTGGACGAAACGCCGCGCGGCTTCCTGAGTCGTTCGTCGAAAAGGGGCTTTCCGCCATTGCGGGGAAAGCCCCTTTTCGAAGTTCTCGAAGTGCTTGACCGGGCGGTAACGGGACGTCCATAGTGCTGGTGAATCCCTCACCGGTGGAGGACCCATCCCATGCACAAAGCCGTGCGTTCGCTCGTGGTTTCCTTGACTGTGGCCGCTTCCGTGGCCATCTCGGCCGGTGTCGCTTCGGCGGCGACGTGGTCGTCTTCGGACAAATGGGCGACCTGGTCCAACGGCGGGTACACCGTCCGCAACGACGTCTGGGGCAGTGGTGCCGGCCCGCAGACCATCTGGGCGAATTCGTATTCCAACTGGGGTGTCTGGTCGAACCAGCCGAATACCGGCGGGGTGAAGTCGTACCCGCATTCGGCGAAGAACGTCGGCAAGAAGCTCAGCGCGTTGAGCCGCGTGTCCAGCAGTTTCACCGTCACCCGTCCGGGCAGCGGTGCCTATGAGACCGCCTACGACATCTGGGCGGACAACAACGCCTACGAAACCATGCTGTGGATGAACAGGCAGGGCGCGGTCGGCCCGCTGGGCACGAAACAGAACACGGCGACGGTCGGCGGCCACACCTGGGACGTCTACAAAGGATCGAACGGTTCGAACGCGGTCTTCTCGTTCGTGCGCACCTCGAACACCAACGCGGGCACGGTCGACGTCCTGGCCGTGCTGAACTGGATCCGTGCCCGCGGATGGTTCGGCGACGTGACGCTCGGCGAAGTCCAGTTCGGCTTCGAGATCACCTCGTCCGCCGGTGGACTGGACTTCGCCGCGAACAGCTATTCCGTCACCACGTCCTGACCTACTGGTTGCAGCGCTTGCCGGTGTTGATGCAGTTGACCGCCTGGTTCATCAGCCGCTGGCCCATGACGTTGGCGAAGTCGTCGTGGTCCGACCGCGGGTTGTGGCTCTCCTGCGGGAACGCGTCCACTTTGTACTGGCCCTTGACCTGGATGTCGTGCGGGATGTCGTAGACCAGCTTGATCACCAGCTGCGGCACGTTCTTGAACCCCTGCGGGCACTTGCCCTGCTGGTCGGCGAACACGATGTGCGTGCGGTGGTTGGCGCTGTCGATGTTCTTGCCGTCCCAGCAGTTCGGGAAGGCGTGGATGCGCTCGACCCGGCTGTTCTGCGGGCAGATCGGGTAGTGGTCGGTCAGCCGGTCTTCGAAGCCCGTGCAGGTCCAGCTGGGCCGGGCGTTCGCCGGGCCGTTGGTGCTCTGCTTGGCGTCGCCGTAGAGGATGCGGAGGAACTGCGGCATCGCGACGACCTTGTTCGCGCCGCCGCTGGTGAACGTGATCGTCGCCGAGCGGACGCGCTGGATCTCGCCGTCGTTGCCGGCGACCTCGTTCTGGTCGTTGACGCCGGGCAGCTCGGCGGGCTGGCCGGTGCTGTTCTGGCCGCCGTTGTCGAGCCCGCCCTGGCCGTTCTGCTTGAGCACGCACGCCGCGAGCCCGCCCAGGTTCGTCGGCTTCGCCGCCCGGCGGCCGATGGCGATCGCGATGCGGTCGATCGTCGCGGCGCGCTTGTCCTTCAGCGGTCCCACGACGGCGTTCTGGATGTCCTGCGGGGTCTTCAGGTCGCCCTTGGCGATCCGGGCGTTGGCTTCGTCGATCTGCTTGTCGAGCAGGTCGAGGTTGCGGTTCACCTCGTCCATGGCCTGGTCGGGGACGTCGGGGAGCTTGCTCGCGACGTCCGGGCAGTCGACCTGGCTGCTGGCCTTGTCGTTGGCGCTCCCAGCGCGGTCCGGCTGCGTGGCAGGCGGGTTCGCGGCCTCTTCTTCGCCGGTGTCGATGCGCACGACGGGCCAGAAGTACGCGGACTTGTCACCGTTCTTGCAGGTGGTACCGGCCTTCGAAAGGCTCTTGTTGTTCGAGTCGGCGTTGGTGGAGAGGTTGCCGACGTAGTCGTGCAGGTGCTGGGCGCCGTTCTTGATGCCCGGCTGCGCGATGAAGTTGTCGGGGTTGAAGTGCTGGTTCTCGTTGCGGCCGCAGTTCACGGTGAACGTGCCGCGCGCGCCCTTCTGCTGCAACGCTTTGTTCACGTTAACACCGGCGGGAACCTTCGCGATGTCGAGGAAGAACGACGCGTCCGCGGGGTCGGCGCTGGCTTCGCCGGTGCGTCCGGCCGTGGTCGCGACGACGATGCCGCCGACCGCGAGCGCCAGTGCGAGACCGCCGGTCGCGATCTTGGTGCGGCGGGAGATGCGATGTCTGCCCGTGACGGGGGATGTTTTCCGGGGCATGGTCACCTTCTTCGGTTTTCCGGGCGCGACGGAGTCGATCTGCGTGCCCGGTGGGGAGACGCGCGGAACCCGGGGGAGTGCCCCGCGTCCGGTGGCACTGGTTCCGGCACTGGCAGAAACGGACGCGAGCGCCGGCCGGTTCACCGCCGTTATCGTTTCGTTATTTATGGAAAGTGAAGGAAGTTCACGTCTGCGGGTGTGATCGTTAACATCGGCGGCATGCCCGTGGACGACGCAGGTCCCCTCCGCTCACCGGTCCGGCGGGGCACGCTCGGTGTGATCGCCTCGGGAACCGCGGCGTCGGGGCCGGTCCTGAACGGCTTGCGTGTCGCCGCGCGCGAGCACGGGTACGTCCTCGTCGTCTTCGGCGTGCCGGGGCGCGGCCGGGCCGCGGTGCCCGCCGCCGTGGCCGGCCTGCTGCTGCAGGGCGTGTCGGGGATCGTGGTGCTCGACCCGCACCTCGCCGCCGACCTGCCCCCGGTCGACGGCGTACCGCTGGTGCCGGCGGCGTCGGCCGACCAGTACGAAGGCGCCCGAAGGGCCACCGAGCACCTGCTGGACCTCGGCCACCCGACGGTCTGGCACCTCGGCGGCCCCGAAGACGGCCCGATCGCCCGCGCCCGCGAGCGAGGCTGGCGCGAAACCCTCGAGCACCGCGGCGTGGAGGTCCCGCCGGTGGTCCGCGGCGACTGGTCCGCCCGGTCCGGCTACCGCGCCGGTCAGTCGCTGGCGGTCGAACCGGGAGTGGGCGCGGTGTTCTCGGCCAACGACCACATGGCGCTCGGCCTGCTGTCGGCGTTCACGGAGGCAGGGATGCGAGTCCCGCGCGACGCGCACGTGGTCGGTTTCGACGACGTCCCGGAGGCGGCCTACTTCGAACCCCCGCTGACAACGGTCCGCCAGGACTTCGTGGCGGCGGGCCGCCAGACGGTCGCGGCGCTCGCGGCCCGCATCGACGGGGTCGCGACGCCGGTGCGGGAGGTGGTCGTGGCGGAGTTGGTGGTGCGGGAGAGTAGCCGCTGCCTGCGTGCGGGTTAGAGCGTGCGGTCTGATGTGGACATCGTGTGGCGCGGGTCGTTCAGTAGCTCGCGTTCCTCGCCATCGAGGTGGTCGCGACGCCGGTGCGGGCGACCGTGGAGGCCGAGTTGGTGGTGCGGGAGAGTAGCCGCTGCCTGCGTGCGGGTTAGAGCGTGCGGTCCGATGTGGACATCGTGCGGCGCGGGTCGTTCAGCAGCTCGCGTTCCTCGCCATCGACGGGGCGGGGAGTGCAGCCGCTGCCTGCGCGCGGGCCGAGCCGCACGGAGGCAGCGGCGCGCGTCACCGGGTGAGCGGCAGTGCTGCCATCCCGCGCAGCGCCGGGTTCCGGCGCCGCTCCGCCGGGCCCCCGAGCCGCAAGCTCGGGAAGCGCTTCCCGAGTTGTTCGAGCAGGACGGTCATCTCGAGCCGGGCGACGGCCGCGCCGAGGCACAGGTGCAGGCCGTGGCCGAAGAACAGCCCCCGGCCTGCGTCGCGCGTGATGTCGAACCGGTCCGGGTCCGGGAACCGCGCGGGGTCCCGGTTCGCCGCGCCGTTGAGCACGACGACCAGCTCCCCGGTCGCGACTCGCGCGCCGTCGAGCGCGGCCGGGCGGGCGGCCGCGCGCTGGCTCATCTGGGCCGCGCCGTCCCACCGCAGGATCTCCTCGGCCGCCCCGGCCGCCAGCCCGGGATCGCCCGCGAGCAGGGCGAACTGATCCGGATGGGTCAGCAGGGCGTGGATCCCGTTGCCCAGCGCGCCGGCGGTGGTCTCGTACCCGCCGCCGAACAACACGACGAGCGAATTGAGCACGTCCTCGACCGGCATCGGTTCCGCGTCGGCGGCGGGGCGCGTCAGCAGCGCGGACGTCAGGTCGTCACCGGGATCCGCCCGCCGCAGCGCGATGAGCTCCGTGAAGTAGGCGCGGAACTCGACGGCGGCCGCGTCGACCTCGGCGCGCAGGTCCGCCGGCATCGCCGGGTCCACCTGCTTGCCGATCAGGTCGGTGACGCCGCGGAGCCGGTCGTGGTCGGCTTCCGGCACGCCGACCAGTCCGCCGATCACCGCCATCCCGAGCGGGTAGAGCGCGGTGCCGACGAACTCCGCGGCGCTGCCGTCCGCCGTGGCGTCGGCGAACCGGTCCAGCACCCGGTCGACGGCCCGGCGGACCGTGGGCTCCAGTTCCTGCACGCGCCGGACGGTGAAGTCCCGCATGAGCAACCGGCGCTCGCGCGTGTGGTCCGGCGGGTTCTTCCACGGCAGGAGCGCGGCCAGCAGCGCCATGGCCGGGTTGTCGCGCCAGCCCGGCGTGTGCCGGTCGCGCCACTGTGCGTCCAGCACGAGGAAGGTTTCGCCGTCGGCGAGCACCGCCTGGCAGTCGGCGAACCGGCTGAGCACCCAGCCGCCGAACACTTCGCTGCGGAAGATCGGCGTTTCTTCGCGGAGCTTCGCGTAGATCGGGTACGGGTCGGCGAGCCCGGCCGGGGCGGACAGGGACAGCAAGGCTTCGTCGGCGGCTGCGGACATGGTGCTCCCTCCAGTGGCGAACCGGTTCCCGAAGTCTTCTCCTGGCTCCCGCGCCGGGGCAGGGGTGCGGACCCCGCTTCACCCGGATGGCAGGCCGAGCCGCGTCAGAGCGTGACGCGGTCGCCGAGGTCGCGGATGTGGTCGGCGTTGCCGCAGCCGAGGTCCAGCTGGCGGCGGCGCTCCGCCACGAACGCGCGGCCCAGGCCTGTGCGGTCCGATGTGGACATAGTGCGGCGCAGGTCGTTGAGCAGCTCGCGTTCCTCACCGCGGACGTGGGCGTCCACGACGTTCTCCAAGCGCAGCAACGCCTTGTCGAAGTCCTCGGCTTCGAGGACCGCCAGGAGGTCGTCGGCGAAGGCGGTGCCCGGTGCGGAAGGGCGAACGATCCGCTCGGTCGCCGTCGCGTGGGCCACCAGCAGGGCCGCCAGCTCCGCGACCAACGCCGGGCGGTCGGCCTCGGTGTTGCGCAGGTCCCGGAACAGCTGCTCGAACCGGCGGTGGTCGGCCAGCAGGACCTCGACCAGGTCCGAGCCCGGCGGGGCCGCGGCCGGGCCGGGACGCATCCAGCCGAACGTCAGTTCCACCGCCTGGCGCCAGTGCGCGTACTCGGAGTCGCGGCGGGCCGGGTCCATCGCCGGCAGCCACTGCCCGGCTCGGTGCCAGTTGCGCCGCAGCCCTTCCAGGTCCGGCCAGTACCCGACCGACAGCCCCGCCGCGTACGCCGCGCCCAGCGACACCGTCTCCGCCACCATCGGGCGGACCACCGGCACGTCGAGGACGTCCGCGATGCACTGCATCAGCAGGTTGTCCGCGGTCATCCCGCCGTCCACCTTCAACGTCGTCAGCGCCAGCCCGGAGTCGGCGTTCATCGCGTCGACGACCTCGCGGGTCTGCCAGCCGGTCGCCTCCAGCACCGCCCGCGCCAGGTGGCCCTTCGTGATGTACGACGTCAGCCCGGCGATCACCCCGCGGGCCTCGCTGTGCCAGTGCGGCGCGAACAGCCCGGAGAACGCGGGCACGATGTAGCAGCCGCCGTTGTCCTCGACCGTCCGCGCCAGCGTCTCGATCTCCGGTGCGCTGCCGATCAGCTCCAGCCCGTCGCGGAACCACTGCACCAGCGACCCGGTGACCGCGATCGACCCTTCGAGGGCGTACACCGCCGGCTCGTCGCCGATCTTGAAGCCGACCGTGGTGAGCATGCCGTGGGTGGACAGCACCGGCGTCGACCCGGTGTTGAGCAGCAGAAAACTGCCGGTGCCGTACGTGCACTTCGCCTCGCCGGGCGCGAAGCACGTCTGGCCGAACAGCGCCGCCTGCTGGTCGCCGAGCGCCGCCGCGATCCGGATGCCGGGGACCACGCGGGACGTCGTGCCGTAGACCTCGGTCGACGAGCGGATCTCCGGCAGCATCGCGCGCGGGACGTCGAAGAACTCCAGCAGCTCGTCGTCCCAGTTGAGGGTGCGCAGGTTCATCAGCATGGTGCGCGAGGCGTTGGTGACGTCGGTGATGTGCACGCCGCCTTCGGCGCCGCCGGTGAGGTTCCAGATCAGCCAGCTCTCGATGGTCCCGAAGAGGACGTCGCCGCGCTCGGCGCGCTCGCGCAGGCCGGGTGTGCGTTCGAGCAGCCAGCGGACGCGCGGCGCGGAGAAGTACGTCGCGAGGGGTAGGCCGCACAGCTGCCGGACGCGGTCGGCGCCCGGTTCGCGGGCCAGCTGCTCGAGCATGGCGTCGGTGCGGGTGTCCTGCCAGACGATCGCGCGCCCGATCGGGTTGCCGGTGTGCCGGTCCCACAGGACGGTGGTCTCGCGCTGGTTGGCGATCCCGAGGCCGACGACCTGCTCCGCGGTGGCACCGGCGTCGGCCAGGGCCTGCGGCACGATCCGGGAGAGGTTCCGCCAGATCTCGACGGCGTCGTGCTCGACCCAGCCGGGCCGGGGGAAGTGCTGCTGGTGCTCCCGCTGCACGACCGACACGAGCCGGCCGCGGGCGTCGAACAGGATGCACCGGGTGGAGGTGGTGCCCTGGTCGATGGACATCACGTACCGCTGCACCACGCGAGCACCTCCTTCACCATCGGGACGCACCCAGGTCTCGGGAGACCGCGCGCGCCGCGTCGCGGACGTGGCCCAGCAGTTTCGGGTTCGGGCCGCCGTCCGGCTCGCCGATGCGTTCCACCGCTCCCGACACGCCGATCGCGCCCACCACGATCCCGCCGTGGCCGCGGATCGGGGCCGCGATCCCGGCCTCGCCGGAGATCATCTCGCCGTTCTCCATCGCCCAGCCCGCTTCGCGTACTTTCGCACACGCGCGCTTGATCGCGGTCTGGGTGACCAGGGTTCGCCGAGTGTAGGCCTCCGGTGACGCCACGAGCGTCGTGTCGTAGGCCAGCAGCACCTTGCCGAGCGCGGTCGCGTGCAGCGGCAGCAGCGTGCCGACGTCCAGGGTCTGCAGGGTGTCGTCCGGCCGGAACACGTGGTGCACCACCAGCACCCGGCCCTCCAGGGGCGCGCCGATCCGGACCGCTTCGCCGCTGCGCGAGGCCAGCGCGTCGGCCCAGTTGATCGCCCGCGACCGCAGCTCGTTGACGTCCAGGTAGCTCGTGCCCAGGTGCAGCAGCGTCGCCCCGAGCTGGTACTTGCCCGTGTCGCGGTCCTGCTCGACGAACCCGACGCCCTGCAGCGTGCGCAGGATGCCGTGGGCCGTGCCCTTGGCCAGTTCGAGGGATTCGGCGATCTCGCCGACGCCCAGCCGTCCCGAGCCGCGCGCCAGCAGCTTGAGGATCGCGGCGGCGCGCTCGATGGACTGGATCGGACCCGGCACGCCCGCGACCCTAGCCCGACCGGCCCTGATTCGACAATGTCGAACATCGTCTTCGCGCGTTCGACAATGCCGACCCGGCTCCGTTGACCCCGTGTTTTCGCGAACTTAACTTTCATCCACCAGGGGGAACGAACGGTCCTTTGTGGAGGAAGCAATGGTGCGAAGCCTCAAGGCCCGCGGGCTCGGCGGCGAAATGGCCGCCGAGTTCGTGGGGACGATGATCCTCATCCTGTTCGGGTGCGGGGTGGTGGCGCAGGTCGCCGCCGCGGGCATCGGGGACCACGACAGCATCGCCTGGGCCTGGGGCCTCGGCGTCACGCTCGGTGTTTACGTCGCTTCGCGGATCAGCGGCGCGCACCTGAACCCGGCGGTGACCGTCGCCCTCGCGGTCTTCAAGGGCTTCGAGTGGCGCAAGGTCGCCCCCTACGCCCTGGCCCAGACCGCAGGCGCGTTCCTCGCCGCGCTGCTCGTGCGCTGGAACTACACCGAGGTGCTCAACGCCAAGGACCCCGGCCACACCATCAAGACCCAGGGCGTGTTCTCCACCCTTCCGGGTAACGGCACGCTCCCGGTGGGTGACTGGGGCGCCTTCCGCGACCAGATCATCGGCACCGCGATCCTCGTCCTGGTGATCTTCGCCATCACCGACCTCCGCAACACCTCGCCGGGCGCGAACCTGGCCCCGGTCGTCGTCGGCTTCCTGGTCGTCGCGATCGGGATGGCCTGGGGCACGAACGCCGGCTACGCGATCAACCCCGCCCGCGACTTCGGCCCGCGCCTGGCGTCCTGGCTGACCGGCTACGACACGGCGTGGTCCGACCAGTACGGCTTCCCCTATTGGTGGATTCCGATCGTGGCCCCCGTGATCGGCGCGGTGATCGGCGGCGCGATCTACAAGTTCCTCATCGAGCGCCACCTGCCCGCCGGGGAACCCCTGGACGCCATGCCCGCCAAGGACTTCGAGACCGCCGCCTGAGAAGGAGCACGACCATGCCGGACTTCGTCGGTGCCGTCGACCAGGGCACCACCAGCACCCGCTTCATGATCTTCGACCACGGCGGCAACGAGATCGCCCGCCACCAGCTCGAGCACGAGCAGATCCTCCCGAAGCCGGGCTGGGTCGAGCACGACGCCACCGAGATCTGGGAACGCACCCGCTCGGTCATCGCCACCGCGCTCAACAAGGCGAACCTGACCGTCGGCGACCTGGCCGCGCTCGGCATCACCAACCAGCGCGAGACCACCGTCGTGTGGAACCGCCGCACCGGGCGCCCGTACCACAACGCGATCGTCTGGCAGGACACCCGCACCGACCGGATCGCCTCCGCCCTGGAGCGCGAGGGCAAGGGCGAGGTCATCCGCCGCAAGGCCGGCCTCCCGCCCGCGACGTACTTCTCCGGCGGCAAGCTGCAGTGGATCCTCGAGAACGTCGAGGGCGTGCGCGAAGACGCCGAGAAGGGCGACGCCCTCTTCGGCACCACCGACTCGTGGCTCATCTGGAACCTCACCGGCGGCCCGGACGGCGGCGTGCACGTCACCGATCCGACCAACGCCTCCCGCACCATGCTGATGGACCTCGAAACCCTCGACTGGGACGACGAGCTGCTGTCGTTCTTCGGCGTCCCGAAGCAGATGCTCCCGGCGATCAAGCCGTCGTCGAACTCCGGCTTCGGCACCACCCGCGCCGACGGGCCGCTCGGCGGCGAGGTCGTGATCACCGGCGTCCTCGGCGACCAGCAGGCGGCCACCGTCGGGCAGGTCTGCTTCCGGCCCGGCGAGGCCAAGAACACCTACGGCACCGGCAACTTCCTGCTGCTCAACACCGGCCACGAGCTGGTCCGCTCGAAGCACGGCCTGCTCACGACGCTGTGCTACCAGTTCGGCGACGACAAGCCCGTCTACGCGCTGGAAGGCTCGATCGCCGTCACCGGGTCGGCCGTGCAGTGGCTGCGCGACCAGCTGGGCATCATCAGCGGCGCCGCGCAGAGCGAGAGCCTGGCCCGCCAGGTCGAGGACAACGGCGGCGTCTACTTCGTCCCGGCGTTCTCCGGCCTGTTCGCGCCGTACTGGCGCTCGGACGCCCGCGGCGCGATCGTCGGGCTCACCCGCGCCACGACCAACGCTCATATCGCGCGGGCCACCCTGGAGGCGATCTGCTACCAGACCCGCGACGTCGTCGAGGCCATGCAGAACGACTCCGGCGTGACCCTCGACGTGTTGCGTGTGGACGGTGGCGTCACCGCCAACGAGCTGTGCATGCAGCTGCAGGCGGACATCCTCGGCGTCCCGGTGTCGAAGCCGGTCGTCGCGGAGACCACCGCGCTCGGTGCCGCCTACGCGGCCGGGCTGGCCGTCGGCTTCTGGAAGTCGACCGACGAGCTCGAGCAGAACTGGAACGAGGACAAGCGCTGGCAGCCGTCGTGGACGGAAGAGCAGCGCGCCGAGGGCTACGCGGGCTGGCAGAAGGCCGTCGGCCGCACGCTCGACTGGGTCGACGTGGAGTGAGGCGCTGAAATGAGGAGGAACACCGTGACCGCACTTTCCCCGCAGTACCGCGCCGAGGCGTTGCGGAAGCTGACCCGCGAAGAGGTCGACGTCCTGGTCGTCGGCGGGGGAGTGACCGGCGCCGGCGTCGCGCTCGACGCGGCCTCGCGCGGGTTGTCCGTCGCACTGGTCGAGGCCCGCGACTTCGCCGCCGGCACGTCCAGCCGGTCGTCCAAGCTGATCCACGGCGGCCTGCGCTACCTGGAGCAGCTGGACTTCAAGCTGGTCCGCGAGGCGCTCAAGGAGCGCGGCCTGCTGCTGAAGACCCTCGCCCCGCACCTGGTGCGGCCGGTGAAGTTCCTGATGCCGCTCACACACCGGGTGTGGGAGCGCGGCTACATCGGCGCCGGCGTCACGCTGTACGACACGCTCGGCGGTGCCCGGGCGCTGCCGCGGCACCGGCACCTGTCCAAGCGCGGCGCGTTCAAGGCGGCGCCGGCCCTGGCCGACGACGCGCTGATCGGCGCGATCCAGTACTACGACGCCCAGGTCGACGACGCCCGCCACACGATGACGATCGCGCGGACGGCCGCCGAGCAGGGTGCTTCGGTGCTGACGCGGGCTCGCGTGACGTCGCTGCTTCGCGACGGCGAGCGGGTGGTCGGCGCGAAGGTCGTGGACCGCGAGAGCGGCATCGAGTTCGAGGTCCGCGCCCGCACGGTGGTCGCCGCGACCGGCGTGTGGAGCGACGACATGGCGGCGGCGGGGATCCCGGCGCCGTTCACCGTGCGCGCGTCCAAGGGCGTCCACCTGGTGGTGCCGCGGGAGAAGATCGACCTCGACACCGGGCTGATCCTGCGCACCGAGAAGAGCGTGCTGTTCGTGATCCCGTGGGGCCGGCACTGGATCGTCGGCACCACCGACACCGAGTGGGACCTCGACCGCGAGCACCCGGCGGCGAGCCGCGCGGACGTCGACTACGTGCTGGAGCACCTCAACAAGGTGCTCCGGACGCCGGTGACGCACGACGACATCGAGGGCGTCTACGCGGGACTGCGTCCGTTGCTCGCGGCGAAGGCGGCCGCGACGACGAAGCTGTCCCGCGAACACGCGGTGGCGCACCCGGTGCCGGGCCTGGTGATCGTGGCCGGCGGCAAGTACACGACGTACCGGGTGATGGCCGCGGACGCGGTCGACGTCGTGGTCGAGGAGCTCGGCCGCCCGGCGCCGCCGTCGTGGACCGACCGGCTCCCGATCGTCGGCGCCGACGGGTACCACGAGCTGTGGGCGAACCGCTTCTCGGTCGCTTCGAAGACCGGGCTGCCGCTGCCGCGGGTCGAGCACCTGCTGCAGCGGTACGGGACGCGGATCTGGAGCCTCGTTTCGCTGATCGAGGAGGATCCTTCGCTGGCTTCGCCGATTACGGAGACGTCGGAGTACCTCCGCGTGGAGGCCGTCTACGCGGTCTCCCACGAGGGTGCGCTGCACCTGGAGGACGTCCTCACCCGGCGGACGCGCATCTCGATCGAGGAACGCGACCGCGGCGCGGCGGCGGCCCCGGTGGTCGCGGGGCTGATCGCCCCGCTGCTGGGCTGGGACGCGCACCGCGTCGAGCGCGAGGTGGCCAACTACCTCGCGCGGGTCGAGGCGGAACGCTCGGCGCAGGAGGCCCCGGACGACGAGGCGGCGAACGCGACCCGCCTCTCGGCCCCGGCGCTGCTGCCGAGCTGACTCAACCGTTCGCCCCCGCCGGGCGTGTTTCCTCTGTCCGAACAGATGGAGGGGGAGCAAGCATGTTCAAAGCAGCAGTCTTGGCGGGGGTGGCGGCAGTCGTGCTGACCGCGGCTCCGGCGAGCGCGGAACCGGCGTGCGCGCCGGTCGACCTGGGCACGCTGCCCGGCGGGGCGAGCAGCGGCGGATCGTGGGTGACCGACAGCGGGATCGTGCTGGGGACGGCGTCGGATCCGGCCGGGCACCAGCACGCCGCGCGGTGGGGCCGGGCCGGCGGGATCACCGACCTGCCGCCGCTACCCGGGTTCACCGCCGTGGACCCGGTCGCGATCACCGAAGCCGGGGTGGCGATCGGCAACACGAAGGACGGGCGGCTGGGCCAGCACGCGACGTTGTGGGACGAGTCCGGCGTACCGGTGGAGCTGCCGCGGGTGACGACCTGGCCCGGCTACGCGTGGACCTCGGCGGCCGCGATCAACGAGCGCGGGGAGGTCGCCGGGTTCGCCTTCAACGTCGACGGCCGCGCGGTCGCGGTGAAGTGGCCCACCCCCGGCACGGTCGTGGAGCTGGGCTACGGCCGGGTGCGGGCGATGAACGAGGCCGGCGCGGTGATCGGGTGGGACGGCCAGCAGCCGAAGTATTGGGATCCGTCGGGCACCCCGGTCGAGATGGACCGGGCGGCGGCGTTGTGGGCCATCGACGAGCAGGGCACGGCCGTCGGCGCGGCGAACACCCCGGACGGCGGCTACCACCCGGCCAAGTGGGACGCGGCCGGGCACCTCACGGTGCTCGACACGACCTGGAAGGCCGGTTCGGCGCTGGCGATCACCGCCGACGGGACGATCGTGGGTGAAGTGTCGGCAGGCGACGGGAAGAGCCGGGTGGCGACCTGGGACCCGAGCGGCCGACTCACGGTGCTGCCTACGCTGGGCGGGGCGCAAAGCCGGTTCACGGCCGTGAACCGGACGGGCACCGTGCTCGGCGAGGCCGACTCGCCCACGAGTTTGGACCGGCAGGTCCTCTGGGACCGGGCCGGCCGGATCACCGAGCTGCCGCCCGTGTCCGAAGACGCGTTCTTCCTCGCGAAAGGCCTGAACGACCGGGGGCTCGTGACCGGAACGTCGACGATCCCGGCGACCGGGCAGTTCCACGCGGTCCTTTGGCACGTCCGGTGACCTGCTGAATTCATCAGGGGCACCTCATGGCTCACGAGCCGTGAAAGTGCCCCTGATGGCATCGGGGTGTGGGGGTGGGCACCCCGGATTGCACGGTGATGCATGGGTGTGCATAATCATTCGCATGTCCAAGGTGCTCACTTCCCTGCCCGTCGGCGAGCGTGTCGGTATCGCCTTCTCCGGTGGCCTCGACACTTCCGTAGCGGTCGCGTGGATGCGCGACAAAGGCGCGGTCCCCTGCACCTACACCGCCGACATCGGGCAGTACGACGAGCCCGACATCGAGTCGGTGCCCGGCCGGGCCGGGCAGTACGGCGCCGAGATCGCGCGGCTGGTCGACTGCCGGGAAGCCCTCGTCGAAGAGGGTCTCGCGGCGCTGACCTGCGGGGCGTTCCACATCCGCAACGGCGGCCGCAGCTACTTCAACACCACCCCGCTCGGCCGCGCGGTCACCGGCACGCTGCTGGTGCGCGCCATGCTCGAGGACGACGTCCAGATCTGGGGCGACGGCTCCACCTACAAGGGCAACGACATCGAGCGGTTCTACCGCTACGGCCTGCTGGCCAACCCCTCCCTGCGGATCTACAAGCCGTGGCTCGACGCGGACTTCGTCACCGAGCTCGGCGGCCGCAAGGAGATGTCCGAGTGGCTGGTCGCGCACGACCTGCCCTACCGGGACAGCACCGAGAAGGCCTACTCGACCGACGCCAACATCTGGGGCGCCACGCACGAGGCCAAGTCCCTCGAGCACCTCGACAACGGCATCGAGATCGTCAAGCCCATCATGGGCGTGGCGTTCTGGGACCCCGAGGTGGAGATCGCCGCCGAGGACGTCACGATCGGCTTCGAGCAGGGCCGGCCGGTGACGATCAACGGCAAGGAGTTCGCCTCCGCCGTCGACCTGGTGCTGGAGGCCAACGCCATCGGCGGCCGCCACGGCCTGGGCATGTCCGACCAGATCGAGAACCGGATCATCGAGGCCAAGAGCCGCGGCATCTACGAGGCGCCGGGCATGGCGCTGCTGCACGCGGCCTACGAGCGGCTCGTCAACGCCGTCCACAACGAGGACACCCTCGCCAGCTACCACAACGAGGGCCGCCGGCTCGGCCGCCTGATGTACGAAGGCCGCTGGCTGGACCCGCAGGCCATGATGCTGCGCGAGTCGCTGCAGCGCTGGGTCGGCACCGCCATCACCGGCGAGGTGACGCTGCGCCTGCGTCGCGGCGAGGACTACTCCATCATGGACACGACCGGCCCGGCGTTCAGCTACCACCCGGACAAGCTGTCGATGGAGCGGACCGAGGACTCGGCGTTCGGCCCGGTCGACCGGATCGGCCAGCTGACCATGCGCAACCTGGACATCGCGGACTCGCGGGCCAAGCTCGAGCAGTACGCGAGCCTCGGCATGGTCGGCGGCAACTCGCACCCGAAGCTGATCGGCGCGGCCCAGGCGGCGTCGACCGGCCTGATCGGCGCGATGCCCGAGGGCGGCGCCCAGGTGATCGCCTCGCGCGGCAAGACCGACGACGTCGAGCTGCTCGACAGCGCCGCGATGGAGTTCGGCACCGACTGACCTCTCCCGATCCCGAAGGCCACCACGCTCGCCGTGGTGGCCTTCGGTGCGTTCAGGGGACGAGCACGACCTTGCCGGTGATCGTGCCGGATTCGGCCAGGGTCAACGCCTTCGCGGCGTCGGCGAGGGGGATCCGCGCGGCCACCTGCGCTTCGAGCTTTCCCTCGGCCGCCAGGGCGAACACCTGGCCGAGGTCCTCGGTGAGGCGCGCGCGGAACTTGGCGAGGTTCCGCTTGCCGCCCCAGACGTTGTAGAAGTGCGTCCGGCGGCGGTTCGGCAGCACCTTCCACCGCAGCAGCCGGGCGACCAGCTTCAGCACGGCGGGCTTCGGGTTGCCGCCGTCGTCCTTGGTGGACGCGCTGCCGTACGCGACCAGCGTCCCGCCGGGAGCGAGCAGCCGGAACGAGTCGACGATGCCGGGTCCGCCGACGTGGTCGAAGACGGCGTCGACCCCACCCGGGTCCAGCTCGCGCACCCGGGCCGGGACGTCGCCGCGGTAGTCGAGCGCGGTCGCGCCGAGCGCGGTGACGGCGTCCAGGTTCCGGGCCGACGCGGTACCGATCACCGTGATACCGGCAGCCCGGGCCAACTGCACGAGCGTGGTGCCGACGCCGCCGCTCGCGCCGTGGACCAGGATCGTGCCGCCGGCCCGCACCTTCGCGATCCGGTGCAGCATCTGCCAGGCCGTGATGCCGTTGACGACGAACGTCTCGGCGTCGGCCGCGTCCAGCCCGTCGGGGACCGGGACGAGGTCCGCGGCGGGCACGACGAGGTGGCTGCTCCAGCCGCCGATCTTGGTCATGGCGGCCACGCGGCGCCCGACCAGCGCCGGGTCCGCGGCTTCCAGGACGGTGCCGACGACGTCGTACCCGGGTACGAACGGGAACGGCGGCTGGTCGTAGTACTTCCCGCGGCGCATCTGCTGCTCGGCGAACGAGATCCCGCTCGCCTCGACGCGGACGAGGGCTTCGCCGGCGCCGGGGCGCGGGATCTCGCGGTGCTCGACGCGCAGGCCGTCCGGCTCGACGAGGCCGGGGAGGACGATTTCGGTGGTGGTGGTCATGGTGGTACTTCCTTCCGAAGTGTGAGTGACTGGTCAATCACTCAATGGGCGCGAAAAAAGGAGCTCGCGCGGGACTCAGTTCTTGCCGGGGTGGCGGATGCCGTCGGCGAGCACGGCGGCCCAGCCGCCGGTGCGCTCGTCGAGGTCCAAAGTGGCGATCAGGTGGCAGAGCTGACCGTAGGCGATGAAGTGCTGGACCTGCGCACCATCGGCGCCGGAGCGCTCGAGGGCGAGTTCGGTGACCTTCGCCAGGCCGCGGCGCACGGCGTCGGCGATTTCGGGTGTGTCGGCGGCCGACTGGGCGTGCACCTGCAGCATGAGCAGGTCCCGGTCGGCGATGAGCTCGGCGTAGGCGCCGCCCATCTCGTACAGGATCTTTTCGGGGTCGGTGCTCCCGGCGCGGGCGGCCCCGTTCGACAGGGCGTGCGCGACGAGCTCGAAGCACCGGTCGAGCGCGGCGACGAAGAGGGAAACCTTGCCGGGGAACAACTTGAAGACGTAGGCGGGGGAGATGTCGGCCTTCGCGGCCACGGCGCTGATCGGCGTGTTGTGGTACCCGCCCCGGGCGAACTCGGCGATGGCGGCGTCGACGACGACGTCCCGCCGGGCGTCGGAGGTGGAGAGCGTGGCACCACGTTTCGTCATGTGAGTGACTGTACACTCACTCTCGCCGGCGAGGCAAGCCTCCGGATCCGCGGTGGTGGATCCGGTCACCTCACCCAGCGGCGGAATCCGCCCTCGGCGTTGATGACCTGACCGGTGATCCACCGGCTGTCGTCGGATGCCAGCCACCGGACGAGCCGGGCCACTTCGGCCGGGCTGCCCCACCGTCCCGCGGGCAGGGCACGCCCGACGCGTTCGGTGAGGTCCGGGTCCGCCCATCCGGTGTCGACCGGCCCGGGGTTGAGTGTGTTGACCGTGATCCCTCGATCGGCCAGCGCGTCGGAGAGGCTGAGTGTCATCTGGTGGATCGCGCCCTTGCTGATCGCATACGGCAGCTCCTGGCTCATCGGCGCCAGGTGCTGACCGGAGGTGAACAGGATGATTCGCCCGCCGGGGCGCTCGTCGTCGTGGGCAGCGGCGAACGCCTGGGTCAGCAGCACGCTCGCGCGGGCGTTCACCGCCCAGGTCAGATCCAGCTCGGCGGCGGTGACTTCGGTGAGGCTCTGGTTCGAGCTTCGAGCGTGGTTGGCGACCACCACGTCGACCGCGCCGAACGCCTCGACGGCGGCGTCCACCACCAGCCCGGGCGCCTGTGGGTCGGCGAAGTCGGCGGCGACCTGCCGCAGGCGGCGACCATCGCCGCCGAGCAGCTCCGCGATCCCGGCATCGCCGACCGGGTCGGCGCCCCATGGCTGTTCCGCGTCGTGGGGGGACCACGAATGCACGAGCACCGCGGCGCCCGCCGCCAGCATTTCCTCGGCCACCGCGAAACCGATCCCGGCCCGGCGGCTGACCCCGGTCACCACCGCGACCCGGCCCTCCAGCGACGGACCGGATCCGGCGCTGATTTCACCACTCGCCACGCCGTGGACCCTAGCCACCGGCGCCGCCGCGCTCGACCGTTTTTCCGGCCGGTGCCGCTTCCCCGGTCGCCGCGCCCGCTGTGTCCACAGTGGACATAGCGGACACAGTGGGCACAGTGGACGCGGCGAAGAGGCTCAGACGCCCGCGGTGGCGGAGATCCAGTCGCGGTACTTCGTGATGTTGATGTAGGCCGTGTACGACTGGCGGTCGCTCGTCGAAGCCACGCCGACCTGCTTGCCGTTCGCGTACATCGGGCCGCCGGAGTCGCCGCCCGCGGTGATGCCGTCGCCGCGGTTCGCGCACACCGAGACGCCGGCCGCGCCGTCCGGGCAGTCGATCGAGCTGACGCTGACCTTCGCGACCTTCAGCAGCTGCGACTGGCACTCGATCTCGGGCTTGTCGGTGCAGGTCGCGCCCCAGCCGTAGACCTCGGCCTGGTCGCCCACCTTGACGTCGCCCTCGCTGCCCAGCGGCGCGTACTCGGTCTGCACCTGCTGGTCGATCTGCACCAGCGCGATGTCCGAGTCCGGTGCCTCGTGCACGGAGGTGGCGTTGACGGTGGTGCCCTTCGTCTGGTCCAGGTCCCCGACGTGGAAGCTGATCGGCTTGCCGGCGGCGCCCTGCGTGCAGTGGCGGGCGGTG
This sequence comes from Amycolatopsis sp. NPDC114505, assembly GCF_055633615.1. Lineage (NCBI taxonomy): Bacteria > Bacillati > Actinomycetota > Actinomycetes > Pseudonocardiales > Pseudonocardiaceae > Amycolatopsis > Amycolatopsis sp. NPDC114505. The sequence goes on from NZ_JBVKDV010000003.1 coordinate 209,136, forward strand.
AGAACCCAGTCCGGCGCGATGATCGTCGCCGAGCAGATCTCCTGCCCGCCGGCGAACATCCGGGCCGCCGAGTGGAGCGAGTCGGCGGTGCCGCCGTCGATGATGGCCGGCTGGGCGGCCAGGGACGGTGCCGCGGCCGCGAGGGCCGAGAGCAGGACGCCGGAGACGACGACGCCGGTTCGCGCGATACGTTTGCGCACTTGAGGATCAACCTCCCGCCGCGGACCGGGGTCTCGCGGTGACGTGTGGTGACGGACACGCCTACCGTCACTGCTGTGGGTGAATCTCCGATACCCGCCGATAGTCGGTTGATCCAAAACGCGACTTTCGTCGTGGGCCGTCCGGCCCAGCCAGTGACATGTTCTGGCGCCCTGTCCCGAATGTGCGCGATTCCGTCACGGATCGCGGCGCCGTCCGGCTACAGTCCCGCTGCTTGGTTCCGCCTGGGGGGCGGCTCGCACGGGAACGGGGTGCTCGATGGGTCCTGAAGTGCGGTTTCACCTGCTCGGACCGTTGCTCGTGACGGTCGGCGGCCGGCCGGTGCCGCTCGGCGGGGCGAAGCAGCGGGTCCTGCTGGCGCACCTGCTGCTCAACGCGAACCGGACGGTGACGCCCGGCCAGCTCGTCGACACCATCTGGCCCGGCGACCCGCCGACGTCCGCCACCGCCAACCTGCAGACCTACGTGTGGCGGCTGCGCCGGCTGCTGCCGGAAGGGCCCGTCCTGCGCACGCACGGCCCGGGCTACTCGCTGGTCGTCGACCCCGGCGACGTCGACGCGCACCGGTTCACCCGGCTCGTCGCCGGCGCCGCGCGGGCGGCCGCGCCCGAGGCGGCGCTGAAGCTGCTCGCCGAGGCGGAATCGCTGTGGCGCGGGGATCCCCTCCAAGACCTGCCGACCGCGCCCGTCTGGGACGCCGAGCTCGGGCGGCTCGTCGAGAACCGGCTGGCCGCCGTCGAGGAACGCCTTTCGCTGCAGGTGAAGCTGGGGCGGCACGACGCGGCGATCGCCGAGCTCACCGTGCTGCTGGCCGAACACCCTTACCGCGAACGGCTTTGGCAGCAGTACCTGCTCGCGCTCACCGGCGCGGGACGGCGGGCCGAGGCCTTGCGGGCGTACGCGACGGCCCGGGAGCGCCTGGTCGCCGAGCTCGGCGTCGAACCGGGGCCGGAGCTGAGGGCGGTGCAGGCCGCGATCCTCGCGGGCGAGCCGCTCGCGGCGCCGCCGGTGGTTCCGCCGCCGCTGCGCCAGCTTCCTGCGGACCTGCCCGACTTCACCGGCCGCGAAGTCTACGTCCGGGAGCTGGAAACGGCGCTCGGCCCGGCACCGGTCGTCCTGACCGGAGCGCCGGGGACCGGCAAGACGGCACTGGCCATGCACGTCGCCCACCGCGTCGCGGACCGGTTCCCCGACGGCCAGCTGTACGTCGACCTCGCGGGCACCGGCACCCCGCGCGACCCGGCCGAGGTGCTCGCCGACTTCCTGCACGCGCTGGGCGTCACCGGGAACACCGTCCCCGCCGGGCTCGGCCAGCGGGCCGCGCTGTTCCGCTCGCGCCTGGCCGGGCGGCGGGTGCTGCTGGTGCTCGACGACGCCGCGGCCGCCGCGCAGGTCCGCCCGCTGCTGCCCGGGGACGCCGGCTGCGCGGTGCTGGTGACGACCCGCGGGCGGCTGCCGGAGCTGGCGGGCGCGAAGCACGTCGAGCTGACGGTGTTCGGCGAGGACGAGGCTTCGCGGCTGCTGGCCGGGGTCGCGGGCGTCGACCGGGTCGTCGGCGAGCCGGCCGAAGCGGCGGCCATCGTCCGCTGCTGCGGTTACCTGCCGCTGGCGATCAGGATCGCCGGCGCGCGGCTGGCCGGGCGGCAGGCGTGGAGCCTGCGCACGCTGCACGACCGGCTGGCCGACGAGTCGAGCCGGCTGAGCGAGCTGCGCGTCGGCGATCTCGGTGTCCGGCCGAGCTTCGAGCTGAGCCTGCGCCAGCTGCCGGCCGACGCGCGGACGGCGTTCTGCCGGACCGCGGTGCTGGGCGCGCAGGACTTCCCGAGCTGGGTGGTCGACGCGCTGCTGGACCGCGACGGCGCGCACGAGGTGCTCGACGTGCTCGTCGACGCGAACCTCGTCGCGTTGGCGGGGCGGGATTCCGGCGGGAACCCCCGGTACCGGCTGCACGATCTGCTGCGGTGCTACGCGGCGGAGCTCCTGGCCGAGGATCCGTCGCGGCGCGAAGCCCTCGCCCGGGTGCTGACGGTGTTGCTGGCGCTGGCGAAGACAGCCGCGGCCGGTCTGCCCCCGGCGTTCGGCGCGATGACCGGGCCGGCGGTCGGTGCACCGGTGGTCACCGCCCGGGTGACCGATCCGCTGGGCTGGTTCACCGCGGAACGCAAGCTGCTGGCGGCCGCGGTCCAGCTGGCCGCGGACGCGGGCCTGGACGAGCTGGCCTGGCAGCTGACGGCGACGGCGGTCCCGTTCTACGACCTGCGGGGCGCGTACGACGACTGGCGCCGCAGCCACCTGACGGCGCTGGCCGCGGTCGAGGCGGCGGGGAACACCGCGGGAGCGGCGGTGCTGTACCGAGGCCTCGGCCAAGTCCGCCTTTACCACGACGAGTACGCGGCGGCGGTGGAGGACATGGAACGTTCGGCGTCGCTGTTCGCCTCACTGGGCGACGTGCGCGGGGAAGCGCTCGCGGTGGCGGGACTCGGTACGGTAGCGCGGGTTCGCGACCGGCCCCGGGAGGCGCTCGGCTTCTACCGCCGGGCGCTGGCGGGCCTGGAGCGAGCCGGTGACCGCCGGGGTGTCGCGCAGGTGCGGAACTCCTTGGGCACGACGTATGCGTCGCTGGGCTCGTTCGCGGAGGCGGACGCGTGGCTGCACCAGGCGCGTGAGCTGGCGCGGGAGATCGACGACCCGCACCGCGAGGCGAAGGTCCTCACCGAACTGGGCACGCTCCACCGGGACCTGGGCGCGTTGCCGGAGTCGTTGACGTGCCTGCGATCGGCGTTGGGCATCCTCGAGGAGCTCGACGACGAACGGTGCAGCGCGTACGCGTTGCTCGGGATCGGGCAGACGCTGCTGGCGGCGGGCGAGCGGGTGCAGGCGCGCGGGGTGTGCGACCGCGCGTTGCGGGTGTTCCGCGAAACCGGGAACCGGCAAGGGGAAACCACCGGACTGGAGCTGCTGGAGCAGGTGCGGCGGAGCCGGTCCCCGGCCCGCCGTTGACGCTCGTCGCCCACACGCCGCCGCTGCCGTTCGAGGACCGCCACTCGCACGCGCGTCACAAAAAACAATGTCCGCGACGCAAATCCGCGTGACAAATTTCTTGGCCACGGAAAAGCACATTGGCCGGTTGGGAAGTTTCCCCCTAGCATCCGAAAGGCCGTTCGACGACGAAAGGACCAGACATGACGGAAACCCTCGTGCGGAAAAAGCGCTTCCTCGGAATCGCACTGGCCACGCTGCTCGCGGGCGCGGTGGCCGTGCTTTCCGCCGGACCGGCCGCGGCGGCCGAGAAATCGCTGACCTACAAAGGCGGTTTTCCACTGATCGGCGACCAGCAGGTCACCGTGGTGGTCAAGGCGGACATCCCCGCGACCGCCACGGCGGGCACACCGGTTTCGGTGCCGTTCAGTCTCGACGTCGATGCCGGCCAAGCCGCCGGAGACGGCCTGCGCCTCGTCGGTGCCACGAAGATCTCGGGCACGATCACGTCCCGGGTGAACGTCGCGATCGGCGGCCAGTCCGTGGCCATCCCGATCGCGCTGCCGATCCCGGAGACGCCGGTCCCGGCCGACGGCAGCCTGAAGTTCACGGCACAGGGCCAGGTCGACTTCACCGTCCCGGCCGGCACCCCGGCGGGCGAGGCGACCAGCAGCGTCGACTCCGCGGCGACCACCCACGTCGTCACCGACAGCGGCCTCGGCGAGTTCGACGTCGCCCTGACGCTCGACCCGCCGGACCAGGACGCCACCCTCGGCACGACGACGGTCGGCTGACCCACCGCGCGCTCCGGCCCGCCGGAATCCACCCGGCGGGCCGGAGCCGATGCCGGATTCCGGCACCCGGGAAATGCCGGGATCCGCCGGAACCGTTCGCTCCCAACGTGATCCTCCCTTAGTAGGTACCGATTCGCCGGTCGGGCGCGGAGTATTCCCTGCCACCACGTCGAATCGTCACCGAGTGGAGGACCACTTCGTGAAAACCACATCAGGAGTCCTGCGTGGACTCGCGGCGGTTTCGGCCGCCGTGGCCGCCGTCGTCGCGCTGCAGGCGCCCGCGACCGCGGCCGCCGCGCGGACCGACCTCGGCATCACCATGCAGGCCCAGCAGAAGGACCAGTGGTGCTGGGACGCCAGCGGGAACACGATCGCCGACTTCTGGGGATATTCGCTTTCCCAGACGCGGTTCTGCCAGATCGCGCACAACGAGTCCGGCTCCGACTGCGCCAACAACCAGGGGTATCTGTCCGACCAGCAGCGGGTGTTCCGTTCGCTCGGTTTCGCGAATGTCGGGTCGTACAACTCGAACGGGCAGGTGCTTTCCTTCACCACCATCAAGAACCAGATCGACGCGGGACAGCCGATCGGCACCCGCATCGGCTGGCGTTCCGGCGGCGGCCACATGCACGTCCTCTACGGGTACGACAACTCGGGCGGCGCGACGAAGGTGGAATACGGCGACCCGTGGCCGAACAACAGCCGCTACAACTCCATGAACTACGACACCTACCGCTCGAACAACCAGTTCCAGTGGACGCACACGCTGTACGGGATCGAGGGATGAGCGTGCTGAAGAAAGCGCTGGGCGCGGCCGTGCTGGCCGGCGCCGCGATGCTCACCACGGCCGGCACCGCGGGCGCGGCGACCGGGCCCGCCGGCACCCCGACCGCGGCCGACACCGCCGCGATCGGCCAGGTCACCGGCGGCCGGGCCACCCTCGACCGGCTCGCGACGACGAAGTTCCCGGGCGCCCACGCGGCCGCCGCGGCGACCACGGCGAACGCCGACCCGCGCACCCAGGTCGCGGTCTACGAGCCGACGGCGGCGTTCGTCGCCGGGACGTCGGACGTCCCGGCCGCGCTCGCGTACGTCGCGGTCCCGGCGCGGACCGGCGACGGCACCACGGCCACGGTCTGGGCCGAGCGGCAAGGGGCGGCCTGGAACGTCGTCAACGTCGCGTCCGGCGACTACGAGCGGAAGTACGCGGAGGCCGCGGCCGGGGGCTACCTCCTGCACGAACCGCAGGTCAACGCCTGGTACGCGGTGCACGGCGACGACCTGACGGTGCTGGACGGCTCGGTCACCGGCCTGCCCGCGGGCACGAAGCTGAGCGTCCGGGACTACCGCGCGGCGCTGCACGAGCGGTACGCGGACAAGCTGCCGGGCTCGGCTTACGACACGGACGGCGCGGGCGGCGGCTACGGCGGCCGCGAGCGCGCGGTCCCGGCCGCGGACCCGGGGGAGACGCCGGTACTGCCGTTCGTGCTCGGCGGCGCCCTGGTGCTGGCGGCGGGTGTGGTCGTGGCTCCGCGGCTGCGGCGTAGGTAGGTCGGCGAGGGGCCGCCGGTGTGCCCGGCGGCCCCCTTCGCGGGTGATGTCGTGGGGACACGCCAGTGCTGCCGCGCGTCTCGTGCGCCGGCCGCTCCCTGCGCGGGTGATGTCGTGGAGCCCGCCCGGCACCGCGTCCCATGCTGATGCCCGGCGGCCCTCTTGGCAGGTGATCATGATCGGGTCAGAATGCGCCATGCCCGTTTCCCCGGTCGCCCAGGCGGAACCGGCGCGGCCGAGTGGTCCGGACCTCGCGCTGGTCGAGGCGCTGCAACGCGACCCGCGGGCGCCCTGGACGCGGATCGCGGCCGCCGTCGGCACCGATGCCACGACGGCCGCGCGCCGGTGGGACCGGCTGCAGGCGGCCGGGCTCGCCTGGCTGACCGCGTACGCCACGGCCCCGACGACCACGGTCGGCTACGTCGACTTGGCCTGCCGCCCCGACGCGCTGACCGGGCTGACCCGGGAGCTGTGCGGGTGGCCGTCGGTGTTCAGCGTCGAACGCACGACCAGCCGGTTCTCGCTGTTCCTCTCCCTGGCCGCGCGCGACCTCGACGCGCTCGACGAGCTGGTCACCGGCCGGCTCGGCGCCTTGCCCGGGGTGCGCGAGGTGCGGTTCGCCGTCGCCACGCGCGTCTACCGCGAGGGCAGCGGCTGGCTGGTCAACGCGCTCGCCCCCGAACAGCGCGCGGCGCTCGACGAGACGGCGGTGCAGGCCCGGCTGGTCGTCCCGCAGCAGTGGGACGACCGGGACCTGCGCGCGCTCGTCGAGTCCCTCGGGGCGGACGGCCGGCGCAGCTACGCCGAGCTGGCCCGCGACTGCCGGATGAGCGAGTCCGCGGTCCGCCGCACGCTCGCGCGGATGCTGCGCAACCACGAGCTCGACTTCCGCTGCGACCTCGCGCACGTCCCGGCGGGCTGGCCGGTGATCGCGGGCTACCGCCTCGACATCGCGGCGGACGACCTCGACCGGGCCGGCACCGCGATCGCGCAGCTGCCGGAGACCCGGCTCTCGGCCGCGGTGGTGGGGGAGGGCAACCTGGTGGTGTCGGCGTGGCTGCGGGAGCCGGCCGGCTGCACGGGTTACGAGACGCGGCTGGCGGCCGCCGCACCGGGTGCCCGCGTCCTCGACCGCGCGATCACGCTGCGGATGCCGAAACGGATGGGCCGGCTGCTCAGCCCGCACGGCCTCGGCGGCACCCACCAGGCGATCATCCCGGCCCGCTGACCGCCGCCCGGGCCCGCGTAGGGTCGGAGGCGGGGATCGGCACGGTGGAAGGACCATGAGCGTGGGCGAGTCGAACTGGGCGGGGAACCACGCGTACACCGCGGCTTCGGTGGTGACTCCGCGCACGGTCGACGAGGTGCGGGAGGCCGTCGCGGCGGCGTCGCGGGTCAAGGCTCTGGGCAGCCGCCACTGCTTCAACGACATCGCCGACTCACCCGGCGGCGTCCTGCTGGACCTGCGCGCGCTCGACGTCCCGGTGGAGATCGGCGACGGGACGGTGACCGTCGGCGGGTCCGCCCGCTACGGCGACTTCGCCGAGCAGCTGCACGCCGCCGGGTTCGCGCTGGCGAACCTCGCGTCACTCCCGCACATCACCGTGGCCGGCAGCGTCGCGACCGGTACCCACGGCTCCGGGCGCCGGCAGCCGGGACTCGCCGCCGCCGTGTCCGCGATCGAGCTGGTCACCGCGAACGGTGAGCTGCGGACGTTCACCCGCGCCCACGCCGAGTTCCCCGGGCTGGTCGTCGGCGTCGGCGCGCTCGGCGTCGTCACGCGGATCACCCTGGACGTCGAGCCCGCGTTCGACGTCCGCCAGGACGTCTTCGACGCTCTGCCCTGGGAGGCCGCCGACCGGCACTTCGACGAGATCGAAGACGCCGGCTACAGCGTCAGCCTGTTCACGAACTGGGCGAACGACACGATCGACCAGGTCTGGGTCAAGAGCCGCGTGGACGCGTTCACGCCGCGGCCCGGGCTGTTCGGCGCGGTCCCGGCCGACGGACCCCGTCACCCCGCGCACGCGGCCGGGATCTCCGCCGGCAACGGCACGCCCCAGCAAGGGGTGCCGGGCCCGTGGCACGAGCGGCTGCCGCACTTCGCCCTCGCCTTCACGCCGAGCGTGGGAGACGAGCTGCAGTCGGAGTACTTCGTGCCGTACGAGCACGCGGTCGCGGCCGTGCGGGCGGTCCGCGGGATCGGCGACCTGCTGGCGCCCTTGCTGCTGGTGTCGGAGATCCGCGCGATCGCGGGCGACGAGCTGTGGCTGAGCCCGTGCCACGGCGGCGACCGGGTCGCGCTGCACTTCACGTGGCAGCCGCGCCAGCCCGAGGTCGAGGCGGTGCTCCCGGTGCTGGAGGAGCGGTTGGCGCCGTTCGGTGCGCGGCCGCACTGGGGCAAGCTCTTCCACACCGCCGGCGCGTATCCGAGGATGACGGATTTCCGGACTCTGGCGGGGGAACTGGACCCGGCCGGCAAGTTCCGGAACCCCTTCCTCGACCGCCACGTCTTCGGCGGCTAGCCCGCCGGGGGAGCCGTCGTCGCCCGGACGATGAGGTAGGTGTCGAGCACCTGGGTCGTGTGCTCGTCCGCGTCGCCGTCGAGCAGGTCCAGCAGGATGGTGACCGCCGCGCGGCCCGCCGCCTCCGTCGGCATCGCGATCGTCGTCAGCGGCGGGGCCGAGATCGCCGCGAAGACCAGGTCGTCGAAGCCGACCAGGCTGATCTCGTCCGGGACCGGGACGCCCCGGGCGTTCAGCCGCGCGAGCGCCCCGAACGCCACGAGGTCGTTGTACGCCACGATCGCCGTCACGTCCGCGGCCAGCGCCAGGTCCGCGCCCTGCAGCCCACCCTCGAACACCGGCGGGAACGGGCCGAACTCGACGACCTCCGTGCCGTGCCGCTCGGCCGCCTCCGCCAGCCCCGCCCGGCGGGCGCGGTTCGCCCACGACATCCGGGGGCCGCCGAGGTAGGCGCAGCGGCGGTGGCCCAGCGCGGCCAGGTGCTCGATCGCCTGGCGCATCCCGTCGGCGGCGTCCATCACGATCGACGGGATCCCCGGCACCTCGCGGTTGAGCAGCACCAGGGTCGTCTGCGTGGCGAGCGCGCGCAGCTGGTCGTCGGTCATGCTCGGGCTGCCCAGCACGACGCCGTCGACCTGCCGGGCCATCCGGCGGACCAGGTTCTGCTCGGTCGCCGGGTCCTGGTCGCTGCTCGCGAACAGCACGGCGACGTCGTCCTGGCGCGCCCGGGCCTGGACGCCGTCGAGCACGCCGGTGAAGAACGGGTTGCCGAGGTCCGACACGACGATGCCGATGTGCCCGGTGCGGGCGACCGGCTGCGTCGTGCCGACGGCGTGGTACCCGAGCTCGCTCGCCGCGGCCAGCACCCGGCTGCGGGTCTGGTGCCGGACCAGATCGGGTGAGGTGAACGCGCGCGACACGGTCGAGATCGACACGTTGGCCCGGCGGGCGACGTCGTGAATGGTCACGCTCACGGCTACTCCTCGGCAGGCTCTGCGCAACATCATGGAAACGCCCGGCAGCGTTGTCAACAACGGATCGCCTTGCGGCAGCGAGGATCCGGCCTCCGCAGGGCCATTCGGCTGGGCTTCCGGTGAAAACCCTGAAAATCGTTGACCTGGTTTTGCTGCAAATCGTAGAACGGAGTCTCCGCCGTGTTCCCCGTTCCCGGGGCGCGGGTCCCCACCCCCTTCGAGGTGCCTGATGACCAGGAAAGACCGGTTCTGCCTGCGCGTTTTCGCCACGGCCGCGTTCGCCGCGGCGATGGTCCCCACCGGGGTCGCGCACGCCGCCTACGAAAGTTCTCCCGTCGGTTTCGGCGCCGGCACGACCGGGGGCGCGGGCGGTGAGACCGTCACCGTGACCACGGCTTCGGCGTTCACCAGCGCGGTGACCGGCACGACGGCCCGGACGGTCCGGGTGAGCGGCAAGATCGCCCTGGCGAGCAAGACCCTGGTGAAGATCGGGTCGAACAAGACGATCCTCGGCGTCGGGTCCGGGTCCGGCTTCACCGGCGGCGGGCTCGCCGTGGACAAGTCGTCGAACGTCATCATCCGCAACCTGGCCATTTCGAAGGCGGTCGGCACCGACGCCATTCAGATCCAGCGCGGCGCCACCCGCGTGTGGGTCGACCACAACGACCTGTCCTCCGACCTCGACCACGGCAAGGACTACTACGACGGCCTGCTCGACATCAGCCACGCCGCCGACGGGATCACGGTGTCCTGGAACAAGTTCCACGACCACTACAAGGTCTCCCTCGTCGGGCACAGCGACAGCAACGCGGCCGAGGACACCGGCAAGCTGCACGTGACGTACAGCCACAACTGGTTCGAGAACGTGAACTCGCGGCTGCCCAGCCTGCGGTTCGGCACCGGGCACGCCTACGACAACTATTTCCACGCCGTGACCGATTCCGCCGTGCATTCGCGGATGAACGCGCAGTTCCTCGCCCAGAACAACGTCTTCGAATCGACGAAGGTGTGCCTGGAAACGACCGGGGACAGTGACGTCGACGGCTACCTGAACGAGTCGGGCAACTCCTTCGGCGGCTGCACCAACAAGATCACCCGGACCGGAAGCATGTCGACGGCGCCGTATTCCTTCACGCTGGAGCCGACTTCGACGGTCAAGGCCACCGTCACCGCGGGCGCGGGCGTCGGCCGGATCTGACCGGCGGCGAGAGTGTGGCCGGTTCGAGTAAGCGCTTACTCGAACCGGCCACCGCCGTTCGGAGTACCCGGCGTTCGACGAATTCGAAACAGGGTTCCGACCATTGACACACTTGTCGCGAACGCCCTACCGTGACGACCGGAAGTTTCTCCCGAACTGCCCATTCGTCAGTTCCCGCGCGGCCGCACCCGGCCGCGCCGATCGGAGACCCATGTCGGGGAGCAGGCGCCGCACCGTCGCGGACCCGCCGCGGCTGGCCGTGGTCGGCACGTCCGGCTACGCGTTCAGCTACCTGCACCGCGCGCGCATCCTGCACGACGAAGGCCTGGTCCGGTTCGCCGGCATGGCCGACGTCCGGGTGCCGTCGGCCGCGGCGATCGCACTGCTGCCCGAGGGCGGCACCGCCCACGTCGGGGTCGACGACCTGCTCCGCCGCTGCCGTCCCGACATCACCGTGGTCGCGACCCCGCCGCACGCGCACGTCCGCGTCGGCGGCGCGGTGCTGCGGGCGGGCGGCGACCTGCTCCTGGAAACCCCGCCGGTGCTCGACCTGGCCGGGTTCCGGACGCTGTCCCGGCTGGCCGCGGAGAACGGCTCGGCGTGCCAGACCGGCTTCCAGAGCTTCGGCTCCCCGGCGCTGCCGGTGCTGCGGGCGGCGATCGCGGCCGGGAAGCTCGGCGAGGTGGTCGGCGTCGGCGCGGCCGGGGCGTGGATCCGCACCGACGCCTACTACCGCCGCAACCCGTGGGCGGGCCGCCGGTGGCTGGACGGCGAAGCCGTGGTCGACGGCGCCCTGACCAACCCGTTCTCCCACGCGGTGGCCACCGCGCTGCTCGTCGGCGGGGTCGGCGGGCGCGACCCGGCGGAGATCGCCCTGGAGCTGTACGGCACGCGCGACATCGAAGCCGACGACACGGCGTGCCTGCGCATCCGCTTCGACCGCGGGCCCGAGATCGTCGTCGCCGCGTCGCTGTGCGCCGAGCAGGACCACGAGCCGTACGTGGTGGTGCACGGCTCGCGGGGGCGCGCGAAGTTCTGGTACAAGAGCCACCGGCTGGAGCTCGACGACGAACGGGTGCACCTCGGCGAACCCGTGGACCTGCTGCGGAATCTGGTCGCCCACCACCTCGACCCGGCCGGGGTCCCGCTGCTCGCGCCGCTGCCGGCCACCCGCGCGTTCGCGTCGGTGGTCGAGGCGGTGCGGGACGCGCCGTCGCCGTCCCGGATCCCGGCCGGCTGGATCCGCACGGCGGGCGAGGGGGCGAGCCGGCACCCCGTGGTCCGGGGGATCGGCGAGGAGGTCGCCGTGGCCGCCGACCGGCTGGCGCTGTTCTCCGAGATCGGCGTCCCGTGGGCGAGCGCCGTCCGGCGGGGCGCGCAACGCACCGGGTAACGCCCCGGTGCCCTCGCGCTGGCGGCCCGCCTCGACCCAGGTGTGCTGTAAGCGCTTTCTCAAGCTGCCCGCGAAACGGCGAACACATTGCTGCACAAGGGTTATTGCTCCGAATCGCCCGTTGACACGACTCGCGCCCACTGCCTACCGTGAGCGCGCTGACAGCGTTTTCAGAAAGTGCTGACCGGCTGAGAACGGAGAGCTCGATGCGTCGGACAAGAGAGCGGCGAACGCTCGTCGCGCTGGCCGCGGTGGTGCCGCTGCTGCTGACCGGGGTCGCCGCGTGCGGCTCGGACCCGGGCGGCGACGGCGGGGACGTGACCATCACGTTCGTCTGGTGGGGCAGCGACGGCCGGGCGAACCTGACCAAGAAGGCCGTCGAGCTGTTCCAGCAGAAGAACCCGAAGATCAAGGTGCAGACGTCGTTCTCGGCGTACGCGGCCTACTGGGAGAAGCTGGCGACGCAGACGGCGGGCGGCAAGCCGCCGGACGTGCTCAACGTCGACACCCGCTACCTGGCCGAGTACGGCGGCCGCGGCGTCCTGGCCGACCTGAACGAGGGCGCGGGCAAGGCGATCGCGCTGGGCGACATCAACCCCGAGCTCGCGGCCACCGGCGTCTACCAGGGCAAGCGGTACGCGGTGCCGTGGGCGCAGAACACGCCGGCGATGCTGTACGACCCGGCCGCGTTCACCGCGGCCGGCGCCGACCCGGCCAAGGGCCTGACCTGGGACCAGTTCGCGGAGGCGACCCGGAAGATCAGCGCCGCGGGCGGATCCAGCGGCACGACCGACTTCGGCATCCTCGACACGACCCTGGAGATCTGGCTGCGCCAGCAGGGCAAGCAGTTCTACACGCCGGCGGGCAAGCTCGGGTTCGCCGCCGACGACCTGCGCCGGTACTGGCAGCTCGCGGGCCGGTTCCGCGACGCCAAGGGCGCGTCCCCGGCCGACGTCACGGCCTCCTACAACACCTCGCCCGAGCAGTCGCCGCTCGGCAAGAAGCTGACCAGTTCCGAGTTCGCCTACGACAACCTCCTGCCCGCGTACCAGAAGGCGAACGGCAAGCCGCTGAACGTGGCGCCGTACCCCACCGGCGCGGACGGGACCAACGGGCAGTACCGGCGGCCGTCGATGTTCCTGTCGGTCGCGGCGCGCAGCGCCCAGCAGGAGGCGGCGGCGAAGCTCGTCGACTTCCTGGTCAACGATCCCGAGGTCGGGAAGATCGTCGGCACCGACCGCGGCCTCGCGCCGAACCTCAAGGTCCGCGCCCAGCTCGCGCCGTCGGCGAAGGGTGCCGACAAGACGCTCTACGACTACGAAGCCGCGCTCGAGCCGAAGCTCGGGGCCGCGCCGTCCGTCCCGCCCAAGGGCGCCGGCTCGATCCAGAAGCTGCTCCAGCGCACCTACGAAGAAGTCGCGTTCGGCCGGATGAGCGTCGACGACGCCGTGAACCGGTTCATGTCCGAGGCCGCGAAGGCGCTGGGCTAGCCGATGACGACCGTGCGCACCCCGGACCCGCCGGTCGCTTCGGAGGCGGCCGCGCGGGTCCGGCGGCGGGACCGGCCGGCCGGGCGCCGCCGCAAGACCCAGCCGGAGGCCTTCGCGTTCCTGACGCCCTGGCTGCTCGGCGCGGTGGCGCTGACCGTCGGCCCGATGGTCGTCTCGCTCTACCTGTCCTTCACCGACTACGACCTCTTCACCTCGCCGAAGTGGGTCGGCTTCGGCAACTTCGCGCGCATGTTCACCGACGACGACCGCTACCTGCAGTCGGTGAAGGTGACCCTGATCTACGTCCTGGTCTCGGTGCCGCTGAAGCTGACGGTGTCCCTGCTCGTGGCGATGCTGCTCAACACCCGCCGCGGCGGAGGCGGCTTCTACCGGGCCGCGTTCTACGCGCCGTCGCTGCTCGGCGCGAGTGTCGCGGCGGCGCTGGTGTGGCGGGCGCTGTTCATGGGCGGCGGGCCGGTGAACGAAGTGCTGGCCTTCTTCGGCTGGCACACGCCCAGCTGGGTCGACGACCCGCAGTTCAGCCTCGCCTCGATCGTGCTGCTCGGGGTCTGGCAGTTCGGCGCGCCGATGGTGATCTTCCTGGCCGGCCTCAAGCAGATCCCGGCCGAGCTGCACGAGGCGGCCGCGATCGACGGCGCCGGCGCGTTCCGCCGGTTCCGGCACATCACCCTGCCGATGCTCTCGCCGGTGATCTTCTTCAACCTCGTGATGGAGGCCATCCACGCGTTCCAGGCGTTCACCCCGGCGTTCGTCATCGGCGGCGGCCGCGGCGGCCCGGCGGACGCGGACCTGTTCTACACGCTCTACCTGTTCGAGGTCGGCTTCCAGGACTTCCACATGGGCTACGCGTCCGCGATGGCGTGGGTGCTGCTCGTGGTGATCGCGATCGTGACGGCGATCGTGTTCCGCACCGCGAAGCTGTGGGTGTTCTACGATGACGTAGAAAACACCGGGGAGCGCCGATGACCGTGCTCCCGCGCTCAGCGCGTTCGGCGGGCCGGCACGTGCTGTGCCTCGTGATCGTCGCCGTGGTGCTGTACCCGCTGGTGTGGCTGGCGTTCGCGTCGGTCAAGCCGCCGGACGAGATCTTGTCCCGGCTGTCGCTGCTGCCCACGCGGTTCGTCTTCGACGGCTACACCAAGGGCTGGGAAGGCGCGGCGGACGTCGGGTTCGGCCGCTTCTTCCTCAACTCGTTCCTGGTCGCCGGGCTGTCCGTGGCGGCCAACGTGCTGTCGTGCTCACTGGCCGCTTATGCGTTCGCCCGGCTGAAGTTCCGGTTCCGCGGCGCGCTGTTCGCGTTCATGATCACGACGCTGATGCTGCCCTACCACGTCACGCTCATCCCGCAGTACGTGATCTTCCAGCAGGCCGGCCTGGTCAACACGTTCGTCCCGCTGATCCTGCCGAAGCTGCTGGCCACCGAGGCGTTCTTCGTGTTCCTGATCGTCCAGTTCATGCGCGGGATCCCGCGCGAGCTCGACGAGGCCGCGATCATCGACGGCTGCAGCGTCTACCGCACGTTCTGGCACGTCGTGCTGCCGCTGTCGAAACCGGCGCTGGTCACGACGTCGATCTTCACGTTCATCTGGACGTGGAACGATTTCTTCACGCAGATGGTGTACCTGAACGACACGGAGAAGTTCACCGTGCCGCTCGGCCTGCGGCTGTTCGTCGACACGAGCAGCGAGTCGAACTTCGGCGCGATGTTCGCCATGTCGGCGCTCGCGCTCGTCCCGATCGTGCTCTTCTTCCTCGCCTTCCAGCGCCTGCTGGTCGAAGGCGTCAGCACCAGCGGCCTGAAGGGGTGACGACCATGCGCACCACCCAGTGGCGAACCGGGCTCACCGACTTTTCGGACTGCCTGCTGACCGGCCTGCTCGTCGCGCTCGCGTCGGTGCCGGTGGTGACCGCGGCCCCGGCGTTCGCGGCGGGTTGCCGGGTGCTCGACCGGACGCGCCACGGCATCGGGCGTCCCTTGTGGACGACGTTCTGGGCCGACTTCCGCCAGTCCGCCCGGGGTGGGCTGCTCTTCGCGCTCGGGTGCCTCGCCGGGGCGGTGCTGTTCGCGGTGGACCTCGAAGTCGTGCGCTCGATGCCGGGAGCCGGCGTGCTGGGGCCGGCGCTGTGGGTGCTGGCGGCGGGGGCCGCCGTCGTCGCGCTGCGGACGTGCGAGGTCGTCGCGACGGGGGAGCCGTCCTGGCGGCGCGCGGTCGTGACGGCCGCTCGCGAGACCGCGTCGGCGCCGGGGAACGCCCTGCTCCTGGCCGGGGCGATCGGCCTCGCGGTCGTGCTCGCGTGGATGCTGCCGATCCTGGCCCTGCTGGTCGCCGGGCCGCTGGCACTGGCCGCCGTGGCGACCGGCGGCCGCCGATGACCCCTGCGGTGGTGGTGTTCGGCACGACCGGTTACGCGCGCACGCACCTGCGCCGGGCCCGGGCGCTGCACGACCGGGGCGAGATCGTCCTGGCCGGCGCGTGCGACGTCCGCGAGCCGCCGGACGGGGCCGGCGAGCTGGTGCCGGTGTTCACCCGCGACCCCGCCGAGCTGCTGGCCCGCGTGCCGGCGGACATCGCCGTGATCGCCACTCCGCCGCACACGCACCTGCCCCTGGCCCGCCTCGCGCTCGCCGCGGGCTGCCACGTGCTCGTGGAGAAGCCGCCGGTGCTCGACCTGACGGCGTTCGACGAGCTGACCGAGCGGGCCCGCGGCCGGGCCTGTCAGGTCGGGTTCCAGAGCTTCGGCTCGCCCGCGGTCCCGGTGGTCCGGGCCGCGCTGGCCCGGGGTGCGATCGGGACGGTCACCGGGATCGCCGCCGCGGGCGCGTGGATCCGGCGTGACCGCTACTTCTCCCGCACCGCCTGGGCGGGCCGTCGCCGGCTTGACGGGCGGGCGGTCGTGGACGGCGCCCTGACGAACCCGTTCGCGCACGCCGTCGCGACCGCCTTGCTGCTCAACGGCACGGCCGGGGCGCTGCCCGAGCGCACGGCTGTCGAGCTGTACCGCGCCCGCGACATCGAGTCGGACGACACGGCGTGCGCCCGCCTGCGCTTCGCCGGCGCACCGGACGTCGTCGCCGCCGCGACGCTCGCCGCCGAAGCCGACCACGAGCCGTACGTGCTGATCCACGGCACCGAAGGCCGGATCCGGTGGCACTACAAGACCGACGTCGTCCTCGTCGGCGACGAGCCGGTGCCGGTCGGGCCGCCGCAGGACCTGCTGACGAACCTCGTCGAGCACCTGCGCGACGGCGTGCCGCTGCTCGCTCCGCTGGCCGCCACCCGCGCGTTCACCGCACTGGTCGAGGCGGTCCGCGACGCGCCGGAGCCGAGGCGGCTGCCCCAGGCCCGGGCCGTCGGCACCGGCCCGGAGCGCCGGTTCGTCGTGCCGGGCGTCGATCGGGCCGTCGACACCGCGGCCGAGCGGCTCGCGCTGTTCTCCGAACTCGCCCTGCCCTGGACCCTCGCCCGAGAGGAGACGTGATGGTGGTGCGCCGCTACGCGATCGTCGGCCTGGGCTCGCGCGCCCAGCTGTTCGCCCGCGCGCTGGCCGGCTCGCCGCGGGCCGAGCTCGCGGCCTTCTGCGACCACAACGAAACCCGCATGCGGGTCCACAATGGATGGCTCGGGGCTTCGGTGCCGGGCTACCGGCCGGCGGACTTCGCCGCCATGCTGGCGAAGGAGCGCGTCGACGTCGTCGTGGTGTGCACGCCGGACCACACGCACGCGGACTACGTCGTCGCCGCGCTGCACGCCGGCTGCGACGTCGTCACCGAGAAGCCGATGACGACGGACATCGACGGCGCGCGACGCATCCTCTCCGCCCGTCGCGAGACGGGACGCTCGGTGCGGGTCGCGTTCAACTACCGGTACAACCCGGTGCACCGGCGCGTGCGCGAGCTGCTGGCCGCGGGCGCGATCGGGGAGATCGGCTCGGTCGAGTTCAGCTGGCTGCTCGACACCGCGCACGGCGCCGACTACTTCCGGCGCTGGCACCGCGAGAAGGCGAACTCCGGCGGCCTGCTCGTGCACAAGTCCGGCCACCACTTCGACCTGGTCAACTGGTGGCTCGGCAGCGGCCCGGAGACGGTGTTCGCACTGGGCGGGCTGTTCTTCTACGGCGACGAGAACGGCCACCGGCACACCGATGACCGGTTCGCGCTGGACCTCGAGGCGTCGCCCCGGCTGCGCGCGCTCTACCGCGCCGCGGAGCACGAAGACGGCTACGTCCGGAACCAGGACGTGTTCGCACCCGGCGTCACGATCGAGGACGACGTGTCGGTGCTCGTCCGGTACCGCGGCGGGGTGGTCCTGAACTACCACCTGCACGCGTACTCGCCGCGGGAGGGATACCGCGTCGCGTTCTCGGGCAGCTCGGGGAGGCTCGAGCTGGACGTCCGGGAGAACGAGTACGCCACGGACTCCGGGGAAAGCGGCCGGGCCCGGCTGACTCGGCAACGACATTGGGAACCACCGGAAGTCATCCTGGACGAACCCCTCGGTGAGGGCCACGGCGGCGGGGACGAACGGATGCTCGCCGAACTGCTCGGCGACGCCGACCCGGACCCGCTCGGCTGCGCCGCCGACCACGACTCCGGTCTGCAGGCGCTGCTCACCGGGCTGGCCGCCAACCGGTCGCTGGCCACCGGCGCGCCGGTCCCGGTCGACGAGCTGCTCGGCGAAATCGGGGAACCGGCGTGAGCCGGGCGGCGGTCGGCAACGGGACGCTGGAGCTGGCCGAGGACGACGGCCGGGTGCGCGTCCAGCTCGGCGACGTCGTCCTGGCGGAGTACGTCGTGGCGCCGTCGACGCCGGCGGGGGACTCGCCGAAGCCGTACCTGCACCCGCTGCGCACCACCGCCGGCGAGACCGTGACCGCGGTCCGGCCGCACGACCACACCTGGCACAACGGCCTGCAGTTCACCATGGCCCACCTGTCGGGCGAGAACTTCTGGGGCGGCCGGACCTACGTGCGCGGACGCGGGTACACCCCGCTCGACAACAACGGCACCGTCGGCCACGTCCGCTGGGAGAGCGTCGTGAGCGCCGCGGAGTACTGCGAGCTGCGGCACGAGCTGGCCTGGCGCACCGCGGCGGGCCGGCGGTGGCTGACCGAGCACCGCACGCTGCGCTTCGGCGACGTCTCGGCGGACGGCTGGACCCTCACCTGGACGAGCCGGCTGTGCAACACCAGCGGCCGCGAGCTGCGCTGGGGGAGCCCGGTGACCGAGGGACGCGAGACCGCCGGGTACGGCGGGCTGTTCTGGCGCGGGCCGCGCTCGTTCGTCGGCGGCACGGTCCGCACGTCCGACGGCCGCTCAGCCGAAAGCGCGATGGGGCACCGCGCGCCGTGGCTCGCGTTCACCGGCCGGCACGACGAGAGCCTGCGGTTCTCGACGCTGCTGTTCGCCGACAGCCCGGCCGACCCCGGTTTCCCCACGGCCTGGTACGTGCGCGCCGAGCCGTTCCCGGTGGTCAGCTTCGCCACGACCTACCACCGGCCGTGGGTGTTCGCACCGGGGGACGAGCTGACGCTGACCCACCACGTCGTCGTCCTCGACGGCGATCCGGAGCCCGCCCGGCTGGCCGAGCTCGCGGCCCGGGCGGCCGAGTAGAAGGAGCCGACATGCGCTGGAAGGCCTTCGCGGGGTGCCTCGCCCTGCTCGGACTCACCCTCACCGCCGGGACGGCGGAAGCCCACGGCCACGACCCGGGCCGCGTCGTGCTCGGCGCGCACGACGGCTGGGGCGCGGGGACGACCGGGGGAGCGGCGGCCGCACCCGGCGACGTCCACACGGTGTCCCGGCGTTCGGAGCTGGCCGCCGCGCTGGCCGCGCACCCGGGCGCGCCGAAGATCGTCTACGTCCGCGGCACGATCGAGGGCAATGTGGACGGTCGCGACCGGCCGCGGACCTGCGACGACTTCGCCGACCCGGCCTACAGCCTGCCCGCGTACCTGGCGGCGTACGACCCGGCGACCTGGGGGAAGGTCGAGCCTTCGGGGCCGCTCGAGGAGGCGCGAGCCCGGTCGCAGGCGAACCAGGCGGCGCAGGTGGTGCTCGACGTCGGCCCGAACACGACGATCTACGGGCTCGGGGGTGCGACCCTGCACGGGCTGACGCTGCGGGTCACCGGGGACAACGTGATCCTGCGGAACCTGCGGTTCTCGGACGCGCACGACTGCTTTCCCCAGTGGGACCCCCTCGACGGCGCGGACGGGAACTGGAACTCCGAGTACGACAACGTCGACCTCGTCGGCGCGACGCACGTCTGGGTCAACCAGAACGAGTTCAGCGACGGCGGGAACACCGCGCAGCCCACGTACTTCGGGCGCAAGTACGAAGTCCACGACGGACTGCTGGACATCGTCAACGGCTCGGACCTCGTGACGGTGTCGGACAACCGGCTGCACGACCACGACAAGACGATGCTGATCGGCAACACCGACAAGCCGACCTACGACGTCGGGAAGCTGCGGGTTTCGGTGCACCACAACCTCTTCTCGGAGATCGGCCAGCGCGCGCCGCGGGTGCGGTACGGACAGGTGCACGTCTACGACAACCTTTATCTGGTGCGGGATCCGGCCGCCTACACGTATTCGCTCGGCGTCGGCGTCGAGTCGCGGATCTACGCGGAGAACAACTTCTTCCGGATCCCGGCGTCGGTGCCGCTCGGCGCGCTGGTGGAGTACTGGAAGGGGACGGTGCTGCACGCGACCGGGACGCTGGTTTCCTCCGGTGCGGCGCCGCCCCGGCCGGTGGATCTGCTGGCGGAGTACAACGCGGCCAACGATCCGGATCTGGGCCCGGACGTGGGCTGGACGCCGACGCTGGTCGACCACCTCGATCCGACGTGGGCGGTGCCCGCGCGGGTGCTGCTCGGCGCCGGTCCCGTTTTCTGAAAACGGCGGGCATCCGGGCGACAGGGTGATCCCTGCGGCCGGTGACATTGACACGCCGAACCCGGGAACCGGAGACTGAGAAAGCGCTTTCAGCACTCGCCAGGACCCTTTTCCGCAAGGGAAGACCCAAGGAGTGATGAGCATGTCCCCGATTTCCCGGGCCGCGGTCGTCGCCGCGCTCGCGGTGTCCACCGTGATCGTCGCCGGCCCGTCCGCGAGCGCCGCCTCGTGGCCGAGTCCCACCGCCAGTCAGGCGGTCGGCGCGACCATCAAGGTCACCAGCGGCACCTACGACGGCGGCCTCAAGCGGTTCTACGGCACCGGCGACCTCGGCACCGGCGGCCAGGACGAGGACCAGGGCCCGATCTTCGAGCTGTCCAACGGCACCACGCTGAAGAACGTCGTCCTCGGCAACCCGGCCGCCGACGGCGTGCACTGCCTCGGCACCTGCACCCTGCTGAACGTCTGGTGGGAGGACGTCGGCGAGGACGCGGCGACGTTCAAGGGCACCTCCGCCTCGCAGACCATGACCATCGACGGCGGCGGTGCGCGGAAGGCGTCGGACAAGGTGTTCCAGCACAACGGTCCCGGCACCATGTACATCCGCAACTTCCAGGTCAACGACTTCGGCAAGCTGTACCGCTCCTGCGGCAACTGCAAGACGCAGTACAAGCGCAACGTCGTCGTGGACAACGTCACCGCGACCGTGCCGGGCAAGACGCTCGTCGGCATCAACACCAACTACGGCGACACCGCCAAGCTGACCCGGATCACCATCGTCGGGGACTCGAGCCGCAAGATCGTGCCCTGCGAGAAGTACAAGGGCGTCACCAGCGGCGAACCGACCAAGATCGGCAGCGGGCCTGACTCGACCAACTGCCTCTACACCACCGCCAACATCACCTACCAGTAACCGTCCGGGGGTGCCGGCCGCCGTCCGGTACCCCCGGCGTCCCCGTGGAGGTGCCCCATGCTCGCGTTCCTCATCGCCTCGGCGCTGGCCGCGGCGACTCTCGCCCCACCCGCGGCCGCGAACGTCGTCGTCGCCAAGGACGGCTCCGGGAACTACACGACCGTCCAGGCCGGCATCAACGCCGTGTCCGCCGGTGGCACCGTGTCGGTCAAGCCCGGGACCTACCGCGAGGTGATCACCGTGCCCGCGGCCAAGACCGGGATCACCCTGCGCGGCACCACCGGCAAGGCGTCCGACGTCGTCGTCGACTACGACAACGCCGGCGGGACCCCGAAACCCGACGGCACGACGTACGGCACCACCGGCAGCGCGACCGCGACGATCGCCGCGAACGGCTTCACGGCGAGCGCGCTGACCTTCCGCAACTCCTTCGACCGCAAGGCCCACCCGGAGATCACGGCGACCCAGGCGGTCGCGGTCAAGACCACCGGCGACCGGATGGTCTTCGACAACGTCACGTTCCTCGGCCACCAGGACACGCTGTACGCCGACACCGCGGCGACCGGCACGGCCGGCCGCCAGTACTACCGGAACTGCGCGATCAGCGGGGACGTCGACTTCCTGTTCGGCCGCGCGACGGCGGTGTTCGACCGGGCGACGATCACCGCACTCGACCGCGGTTCGAACCCCAACGGCTACCTGACCGCGGCGAGCACCCGCCGGACGGACGCGTACGGCTTCCTGATCGTCGGCAGCAAGGTCCTCAGCCCGGCCGCGACCGCGAGCTTCTACCTGGGCCGCCCGTGGCACCCCGGCGGAGACGTCGACGCGATCGCGCAGGTCGTCATCCGCGAGACGGTCCTGCCGGCGGCGATCAAGCCGGTACCGTGGACCGACATGTCCGGCTTCTCGTGGAAGGACGCCCGGTTCTTCGAGTACCGCAACACAGGGCCGGGCGCCGGGACCGGCACCGACCGGCCACAGCTGACCGCGGCCCAGGCGGCGACGTTCACCGCGCAGCGCTACCTCGCGGGCGGCGACGGGTGGAACCCCGTGCACTGACGGGCCCGGTGCGTCCGGTGACGCACCGGGCCGCCGGGTCAGGTCAGCTTCTTCTTGGCCGCCTTGGCCTTGCCTTTCACGGTGCCTTTGGCGTCCTGGAGCGGGGCGTAGGTGCTGTAGAGCGCGGGGTCGGGTTTCGGAGCCGTGCCCGGGCCGCCGAGTGGTTCCGGTTCCATCAGGTACTCGATGTCCGCGTCCGTGGTCCAAGCCGTGCCCTTGGCGCCGTCGGGGCCGTCGGAAAGGTGCCAGATCGTGTGGTTGTGGGTCTGGTCTTCTTCGTCGAGGAGGGCGTTCGGCACGATTTCCTCTTCGAGGCCGTCGGCCTTCAGCTCTTCGATCGCGGCCAGCCACTGCTTCTGGTGGACGGTGTCGCGGGCGAGGTTGAACTGCAGCATCGCCTTGACCCCGGGGTCGTCGGTCATGCCGTAGAGCCGGGCGGTCTGCAGCCGGCCCTGGGCTTCGGCCGCGACGTTCGCGCGGAAGTCGGCGAGCAGGTTGCCCGAGGCGACGATGTAGCGGCCGTTCCAGGGGTAGCCGTTGCTGTCCGCCGGAAGCGCACCACCGCCGGCGACGATGGCCTGCTGGACGTCCATGCCGCCGAGCGTGGCGGCCATGACCGGGTCCTTGACGGCTTCGGCGGTCATCGTTGCGGGAGCGCCTTCGAGCAGGCGGGCGACCATGGTGGCGAGCATTTCGACGTGCCCGATCTCCTCGGTGGCGGTGTCCATGAGGAGGTCCTTGTATTTGCCTTCGATGCGGCAGTTCCAGCCCTGGAACAGGTACTGCATCGTCACGCTCATCTCGCCGAACGCGCCGCCGATGAGTTCTTGCAGTTTGTGGGCGTAGACGGCGTCGGGCTTTTCGGGCTTGGCTTCGAACTGCAGCAGCTTGGTGTGACGGAACACGCGAGGAATCCTTTGCTTCGGCGCCGATGGTTCCCGGGGCGGAACCGGTGGCCGGAAGCTGCGAATTCCCGGCCGCCCGGGCGATAATCACGAAAGCCGTGATTTCCCACATGATTCGTCGGGGAGCGGTCCTCACCGAGCCGCTTCGCCGAACCCGCGGGCCTCCTCCTCGGCCGCCGCCAGTTCGCTCGCCGCGGCCACCGCGTCCCCCGCTCCGCCGCGCCGGACCAACGCTTCGGCGTGGCGGCGGCGGGAGAACACCACCGCCGGCCAGTGGGCCAGAGCCAGGTTGTGCTGGACCGCCGCCCGCAGGTGGGCGACCGCGCGGTCCAGGTCGCCGGTCGTCAGGGCCGCCGTGCCGAGGGGGTAGTGGATCGAGCCGAAGCACGCGATGGCCAGGCTCGCCATCGCCGGCAGGTGGCCGAACGGCCGCAGCAGCTCGGAAACCCGCGTCGCCGTCTCGACGTCCTCCAGCAGGTATGCGGTTTCCGAGGCGCCGCACAGGGAAATCAGCCACGTGCTCGACCGCGGCAGCGCGCCCAGGTCGCCGCCGCACAGGCGGGCCAGGGCGCCCGCGGCCGTCCGGCGGTCGCCCGACGAAGCCGCCGCCACCGCCAGCGCCGCGTAGTACGAGTTGTCGATCGGGCTGAGCGTGGGGGAGTGCATCAGCCCGTCCAGCACCGGCACCAGCTCGCCGAGCCGGCCCTGGAACCACCGGATCGCCACCAGCTGCGCGCCGTACCAGCCGAGTGCGTCCAGGTCGCCGGCCGCCTGGCCGAGCTCCGCGCAGGCCTGCGCACCCTGCTCGGCCTCGCGGAACCGGCCCGCGCGGATGGCGAGCATGACCTTGACCGCGTCGGCGACGAACCCCGCGGCCAGGTGCTTGCGCGCCGCGAGGAGGTCGTCGAGCTCGCCGAGCCGCCGCTGGGCGTGCGGGTCGCCGGCGAGGAACAGGTCGACGGTGTCCCACAGCACGCCCATGACGAGGTCGGTGCGCCGCCCGGACCGCCCGCTCACCCCGACCAGCTCGGTGGCCAGCGCGTGCCGCCGGGCCGTGTGGTCGGGGCCGAGCAGGCAGTGGTGGGCCAGGCTCAGCGCCTCGGCGTGCGCGATCGGGTCGCCCGCTTTCCGGGTTTCTTCGGCCACGGCCAGGATCCGGTCGTGCCGCACGGCCTGGTAGTCCTCCTCGCCCGCGAGCCGCGTCCGCAGCCGGCGGGCGAGCGCCGACGCCGGGTCGACCTCCGCCAGCGCGTGCCGCAGGCGGGTCAGCAGCAGCTCCGACGCGGCGGCCGTCCGGTGTTCGTGCACCCACACCCCGCCCAGGCCGAGTGCCGCGCGGGCGAGTGCGTCCCCGTCCCCGGCCTGCTCGGCCCGGCGGTAGGCGGTCTCGAAGTGCTCGCGGCTGGTCCGCAGGTCGCCGTCCTCCAGCAGGGCGTGCTCGCCGGCGGCCAGCGCGTCGTCCGGGACGGTCACCACGGCGCCGGACCGGGCCGGGAGCAGCCCCGGGTCGTGGGCGAGCACCTGCCGGTGGACCTGGGCCAGCACCGGCGACGGCTCCACGCCGGACGCGGTGATCAGCCCGTGCCGAGCCCGGCGGAACGCCTCCAGCGCGTCGCCCTGGCGCCCGGCGCGGTAGAGCGCCGTCATCAGCTGTCCCCACAGCCGTTCGTGGCCGGGGAAGGCGGCGGTGAGCGACTCCAGCTCGGCGATCAGGCCGGTGTCCTCGCCGGTGGCCAGATCCGCGTCGATCCGGTCCTGGACGGCGTTGTGGCGCAGCCGGTCCAGCCGCATCCCCTCGGCCTGCAGGGTTTCCACCCCGGCGAACTCCTCGTACGCGGTCCCACGCCACAGCGCCAAAGCGGCGGCCAGGTGTTCGCGCGCGGTGCCGGGTTCGCCGGCGGCGAGCGCCCGGCGTCCTTCCGCGGCGAGCTGTTCGAACCGCGCCGCGTCGAGGGCCTCCGGCCCGACGCGCAGCACGTACCCCGGCGGGCGGGTCAGGATCAGGTGGGGACCCAGGGAGCCGCGCAGGCGTGACAGGTACGTCCGCACGGTCCGGTCCGCGTGCGCGGGCGGCCGCTCGCCCCACAGCGCGCGGCCGAGCGCGGCGACGCTCACGACGCGGCCCGCCTCCGCCGTGAGCACGGCGAGCAGGGTCCGCAGGCGCGGCCCGCCGACGTCCCGCGGTGCACCGCCGATCCGGACCTCGAACGGTCCCAGCACTCCGAGGTCCACTCCGCCGGTGGTGTTCCCGACCATCCCCGCCCCTCCGCCGCGGACGCGTCCGCGCTCAGGCGTACAGGAGCGGAGTGGGCGATGCGAGATACGTCGACCGGGTGAAAGGCGGACGATTCGTCGCCGGGCGCCTACGTGATCGGCACCGTCGCGACGCAGGACACCGCCCCGCTGTCGAACGTCGTCGACGCCGTGGCGCGCGCGGTGGCCGGGATCGCGAGCCCCGCCGGCAGCGACGTGGTGCCGTTGCTCGCCGGGCCGACCCGGGTGTAGACCGTGTGCGTGCC
The DNA here is from genome assembly GCF_055633615.1 of Amycolatopsis sp. NPDC114505. Taxonomy (NCBI): domain Bacteria; kingdom Bacillati; phylum Actinomycetota; class Actinomycetes; order Pseudonocardiales; family Pseudonocardiaceae; genus Amycolatopsis; species Amycolatopsis sp. NPDC114505. The sequence goes on from NZ_JBVKDV010000003.1 coordinate 234,576, forward strand.
CAGCCCGTCCTGGTAGGAGATCTTCAGCGACTGGGTGCCCACGTCGCCGATGTACGGACCCGACGTGGTGTACGAGCCGAGCGGGTGGTGGAAGCCGCCGGAGGTGTCGTACCGCAGGGTGAACGTCCCGCTGAACGCCCCCGCACGGCAGATGCTCGTGACCTGCTTGATGGTCTGCGCCTGGGCCGGGACGGCGAGCGCCGCCGTGGCCAGCATCGCGACCAGCCCGGCTCGCACCACTGTCTTCATCTGATCCTCGCTCTCGGTCGCCGCCATCTTGCCGGAAGCCGCTTCCGTCCCGCTTCCCCTTTATCCGGCGGTGCGGACGAGCAGGACCGGGCACGCCGCGTGGTGCAGCAGCGCCTGGCCGGTGGAGCCGAGCAGCAGCCCGGGGAAGCCGCCGCGGCCGCGGTCGCCGAGGACGACCAGCTGGGCGGCCCCGCTGCGCTCGATCAGCTCCCGCCGGGGGTGGGCGTGGACGACGACCTGGTCGACCGCGACGTCGCCGAGGTCGTGGTCGCCGATCCGTTCGCCGAGCAGCCGGCGCCCGGCGTCGGTGACGCACCGCGGGTCCTGCCGCGGCGGCGGGACGTCGGTCCAGGCGTGCAGCACCACCAACGGTGCGCGGCGGACGCGGGCTTCGGCGAGCGCCGCCGCGAGCACGCGAGAACCGGCTTCGCTGCCGTCGATGCCGGTGACGACCGGGCGGTCTCCCGCGCCGGGCTCGTCCCAGCTGTCCCCGCGGACGACGACGGTGTCGCAGCGCGCGTGCGTCCCGACCGCCGCGGCCACCGAGCCCGCGAGGAGGCTGGTCAGCCTGCCGTGCCCGGCGGAGCCGACGACGAGCAGGGCGGCCGCCCGGGAAGCACCGATCAGCGCCTGGGCGGCGCGGTCGGGGTCGAGCCGGGTCGTCGCGCCGGGAACGCCTTGCGCGGCGGCCAGTTCCCGCGCGATCCGCAGCGCTCGCCGGCCGCGGGCGCGCAGCGCGTCGACCATCTCCTCGGGCGGCGGCACGACCCCGCCCGCGAGCAGGGCCGGGACGTCGAGGGCGTGCACGATCTCCAGGGGCGCGTCCCGCAGGCCGGCGGTCCGCGCGGCCCAGCGGACGGCGTCCAGGGACTCGGCCGACCCGTCCACCCCGGTGACGATCGGCGGCGCGGCTGCAGCGGTCATCCGCCGACTCTATGCCCGCCCGGCGGGCACCCACCCCTATTTGAACGTGTTCAACTCTTTCGGTACCGTGGTCTTCGGGCGGGCCGATGAGGGGGCTTCATGAAGATCGTGATACCGGGTGGCACCGGGCACCTGGGCCGGGTGCTGAGCCGGAAGCTGGTCGACCGCGGGGACGAGGTCGTCGTGCTCACCCGGCGGGACGCGCCGCCGGAACCGGGGGTGCGCCACGTCCGCTGGGACGGGCGCGCGGCGGGGCCGTGGACGGCGGAGATCGACGGCGGCGACGTCGTGCTCAACCTGGCCGGCCGGTCGGTGAACTGCCGCTACACCCAGGCGAACCTGCGGGAGATGTGGAACTCGCGGATCGACTCGGCGCGGGTCGTCGGCGGCGCGATCGAGCGCGCCGCGCGGCCGCCGCGGGTCTGGCTGCAGATGAGCACGGCGACGATCTACGCGCACCGGTACGACGCCCCGAACGACGAAACGACCGGCGTGCTCGGCGGCGGCGAGCCCGGGGTGCCCGCGTACTGGGCCTACAGCGTCGACCTCGCCCGCGCGTGGGAGCGCGAGCAGGAGGTGGCGGCCACCCCGCGCACCCGCAAGGTGGCGCTGCGGACGGCGATGGTGATGAGCCCGGAGCCCGGCGGCGCGTTCGCGATGCTGCTGCGGCTCGCCCGGCTGGGCCTGGGCGGCCCGGTCGCGGGCGGCGCGCAGTACCTGTCGTGGATCCACGAGGACGACCTGGTCCGCGCGATCGACTTCCTCGTCGCGCGGGACGACGTGCGCGGGCCGGTCAACCTGGCGGCCCCGGAACCCCTGCCGTCACGGGACTTCCTGCGCGCCCTGCGCACGGCGGCGGGCGTCCCGTTCGGGCTGCCGGCGACGCGGTGGATGGCGGAGATCGGGGCGTTCGTGCTGCGGTCGGACACGGAGCTGCTGCTGAAGAGCCGCCGCGTGGTGCCGGGCCGGCTGCTCGACGCGGGGTTCGCCTTCGACCACCCGTCCTGGCCCGCCGCGGCGGCGGACCTGCTCGATCGTCCACTGAGGACGGTCAGCTGAGGTCGCTGTTGTCCCGCAGCCTTCTCAGCATCAGCGCCAGGTGCAGCCGGAACCGGCCCGCGGGGGAGTCGACCTCGAAACCCAGCACGGCTTCGGCGCGGGACAGGCGGGCGGGCATCGTGCTGTGGTGGCGGTGCAGGACCGCCGCGGCCTTGCGGGCCGAGCCGGTCGCGCACAGGGCGTCGAGGGCGGCCAGCGTGTCGTCGCCGTGGGCTTCGGCCGCCAGCCGGTCGAGTGCGCGCACGTCGGGCAGCTCGGCCAGATCCGGCGCGGCGAGCTTGCCCGCGAGCGTGGCGAGGCTGCCGAGCCGGTCCCACCACACCACCGGCTCGGTGCCCGAGGTGAAGCGCAGCGCCGTCCGGGCCGCGGCCCAGGAGCGGGCCGCGTCGATGGCCGGCAGCTCCGGGCCGATCCCCGCCCGGCCGCCGTCCGGAACCGGGCCGGCCACGGCGTCCGCGAGGATCGCGCGCACCCCGCCCAGCTGCGCCGAACGCCCGGCGAGCCCGTCGACGCCGGTGCCGGCCAGCACGCGCAGCCGGGCCGCCGGCGAGATCCCCAGCAGGTGCAGGGCCCGCGACCGCTCGGCCGTCCCGGCGTCCTCGGACAGCACCAGCTCGACCAGCGCGGGGTCGCCCAGCTCGGGCCGGGGCACGCCACTCTGCTCGAGCAGGATCGCGGTGGCGATCGCGAACCGTTCGAGGAGCATGTCGTCGAGCGGGAGCGGCGGGCCGGCGCGGGCCACCCACACCTCGACGCCGCCCTCGAGCCGGCGGACGGCCGCGCCCGCGAGAGCCGTCCCCGGGGTGACGACGTCCTCGCCCGGGTCCGCGCGCAGCGACAGCCCTTGGCCGGGCGCGTGCACGCCGACGCGGCAGCCGGCGAGCTCGGCCGTGCTGCGCACCAGCGCGTCCAGGCCGGCGCGCCCGGTGATCAGGCGGTCGAAGAACCCGATCACCCGCACGGCGTTCTCGGCGTCGGCGTCGAGCCCGGACAGCCGCAGCAGCAGCCCCTTCATGCCGCCACGATAGGCGCGCCCGCCGCCGGATGGCGAGCTCCGGCCCGGCAACGCCCGCCGCGTGGCGGTGGCCGGAAGAGCCCCGGGCGGCCGAAGATCAGGTCATGACCTACGCGATCGATCCCGAGCTGCTGCCCTGGCTGGACATGCTCCCGGCCGTGACCCTGACCGACTACGAGGCACTGGTCGCCGCGCGCTCCTCGATGGGGCAGCTGGGCGAGGTCCTGCCGGCCTACGAGCCGGTGAACCCGGTCGACGTCCGCGACACGGCCGTGCCGGGGCCGTCGGACGCGCCGGACGTCCCGGTGCGCGTCTACTCCCCGGCGAACCGCACCGGCGCGGTGCCCGGCCTGCTCTACATCCACGGCGGCGGGTTCGTCCTCGGCGACCTCGACATGTTCCACGCGTCGCTGCTGCGGCTGGTCGACGAGCTCGGCATCGTGATCGTGTCGGTGGACTACCGGCTGGCGCCCGAGCACCCGTTCCCGGCGCCGGTCGAGGACTGCTACGCGGCCCTGCAGTGGGTCGAGGCCAAGGCGGCCGAGCTGGGCATCGACCCGGCCCGGCTCGCGGTGGGCGGCGAAAGCGCGGGCGGCGGCCTCTCGGCGGCGGTGGCGCTGCTGGCCCGCGACCGCGGCGGCCCGGCGCTGTGCTTCCAGTACCTCGGCATCCCGGAGCTGGACGACCGCCTGGACACGCCGTCGATGCGCGCCTACACCGACACGCCGCTGTGGAACCAGCCGAACGCGGTGTACAGCTGGACCAGCTACCTCGGCACGGAACCCGGCGGCGACGACGTTTCGCCGTACGCAGCACCTTCCCGGGCGACGGACCTGGCCGGCCTGCCGCCGGCGTTCGTCACGACGTGCCAGTTCGACCCGCTGCGGGACGAAGGAATCCAGTACGCGCAACGTCTCGCGCACGCGGGCGTGGCGACCGAGCTGCGTCACTACCCGGGCACGTTCCACGGCTCGTCGATGGTCGAGACGGCGGCGATCTCCCGCCGGATGTTCGCCGACGAGGTCGACGCGCTGCGCCGCGGGCTGCGGCTGAGCTGACTCAGGGCCCCGAGACGGCGCGCCGCTGAGTGCGGCGCGCCGTCCCACCCCCGGTCAGGGCACGACGTCGGTGACCGTGTCCTTGACGACCTGCCACCGGCCGTGGTCGCGCACCAGGGTCAGGCTGATCGTGTAGTGCCGGTCGATGCCGTGGGACGGCTCGAGGTAGTGCGCGTCGAGGATCGCGAAACCCATCTGGCAGTTCTCGACGACGGTGTGCACCACCGTCCACGGCATCGAGTACTCGTACGGCACCTTGAACTGCTCCAGCACCGGGTTCACGTTCGCGTCGTAGCCGAGGTAGAGGTTGCCCCGGCGGCCCACCGTGACCATGTCGCGGTGGATGATCGCGCGGTAGCGGGCGGCGTCGCGCTTGTTGTAGCTGTCCATGTCCTCCCACACCGCGTGGTCGAACGCCCGCCGGCAGTCTTGCCCACCCTGCCCGCCCGCTTCCCCGGCCGAAGCCGTGACCGGGACGGCGACCGCCGCCGCGGCCAGTGCCGTCCCCAACGCCGCGTAAGCCCACCTGCGCATCTGGTTTCCCTTCTTCGTGGTCCGGCCGGAAGGCTGCCGGGACGGCGCATCACAGCTGCATCACTTCCGCACCGGCGCCGCCCGGGGGGCCGTTAGCCTCGCTCGCGGGGTGAGCCATGGAGTTCCGCGTCCTGGGTCCGGTGCGAGTGCTCGTCGACGGCCGGCCGATCGGCCCGTCCGGGCCGCGGCAGGAACGCATCCTGGCGGCGCTGCTGCTCGGCGCCGGCCGGGTGGTGCCGGTGGCGCGCCTGGTCGACGTCGTCTGGGACGGCGAGCCGCCGGCGACGGCGGTGCGGCAGGTCCGCAACCTCACCACCGCCCTGCGCCGCACGCTCGTCGCGGCCGGCGCCACCCCCGGTGTCCTCACCGCCGACGGGCCCGGGTTCACGCTGCGGCCGGGCGCGTCCGACCTCGGCGCGTTCGAGGAGCACGCGGCGCGCGGCGAGTACCGGGAGGCCCTGGCGTGCTGGCGGGGTCCGGCGCTGGCCGGGGTGGACAGCGCCGCGCTGCGCCCGGACGCCGAGCGTCTGGCGGAGCGGCGGCTGGCCGTGCTTGAGCGGTGCCTGGCCGCCGAGATCGACGACGGCCCCGACGGTGACGCCGTCGCGGAGCTGACCGCGCTGGTCGCCGAGCACCCGCTGCGCGAAGGCCTGGTCGGGCTGCTCATGCGGGCGCTGCACCGGGCGGGGCGGCGGGCCGACGCGCTCACCGCCTACCAGCGCGCGAAGCGGCGGCTGGCCGAGGACCTCGGGGTCTCGCCGGGCGCGTCGCTGCGCACCCTCTACGAGCAGCTCCTGCACGAGGAGCCCGGCCGCTGCTTCCTGCCCTACGACGTCCCGGACTTCACCGGCCGCGCGACGGAGGTCGCCCGCGCGCTCGAGGCGTTGCGGGCCGGGCAGCCGGTGGTGGTCGACGGGATGGCCGGGGTCGGGAAGACGGCGTTCGCGGTCCGCGTCGCGCACCGGGCCGCCGGGGAGTTCCCGGACGGGCAGCTGTTCGTGGACCTGCACGGCCACACCCCGGCGCGGGACCCGCTCCCGCCCGAAGCCGCGCTCGTGGCCCTGCTGCTGCAGACCGGCGTCCCGGCGAGCCGCCAGCCGGACGGGCTCGACGAACGCGCCGCGCTCTGGCGTTCCCGTGTCGCCGGGCGCCGCCTGCTGGTCGTCCTCGACAACGCCGCGGACGCCGCGCAGGTCGTGCCGTTGCTGCCCGGCGACCGCGGCGTCGGGGTCCTGGTGACCGGACGGCGGCGGGTCGCCGAGGTCGACGGCGCGGTCGCGCTGTGCCTGGACGTGCTGCCGCCGCCCGAGGCCGAGGCGCTGTTCACCGCCGCGGCGGGCGGCCGGTCCGGCGCCGGGATCGCCCGGCTGTGCGGGTATCTGCCGCTGGCGCTGCGGATCGCCGCCGCCCGGCTCCAAGCACGTCCACTGTGGACGGTGGACGACCTGGCGGCGCGCCTCGGCTCCGAACGACGACGGCTGGGGGAGCTGCGCGCGGGCGGCCGGGACGTCGCGGCGGCGTTCGCCCTGTCCTACCGGGACCTCACGCCGCCGCAACGGCGGATGTTCCGGGTGCTGGGGTGCCACCCGGGCGGCGACTTCGCGGTCCCCGCGGCGGCCGCGCTGTACGGCACCGGCGTCGCCGAGGCCGAGCGGCTGCTGGAGGACCTGCTCGACGTCCACCTGCTCCGGCAGCCGGCCCCGGACCGCTACGGGTTCCACGATCTGCTCGCCGAACACGCGCGGGAAGTAGCAGAACCCGGTGAGGCCGCGGCGGCACTGGACCGGCTGCTGGACCACTACCGCGACGGCGAGTTCTCGTTCGCCGCCGAACGCGCCAACCTCGTCGCCGTCACCGCGCTCGGCGGCCGTGACGACCACGCCTGGCGCATCGCCGACCGCGCGGTGGCCGCCCTGCGCGAACAGGGGCACCGCGACGAGCTGACGGCGCTGGCCCGCGCCGGGGTCCGGGCCGCCGACCGGCTGGGCGACCCGCACGCGCGGCAGCTGAGCCTGGCGAACCTCACGATCGCGCACTGGGAAACCGGACGGCTCGCCGAGGCGGCGGCCACCACCGAGGAGCGGTTGCGCCTGGTCCGCGGGTCCGGCGACCGCGCGGCCGAAGCCGCGGCCCTCGCCCGGCTGGGCGCGGTGCACGGCATGCTCGGCCGCTACCCCGACGCGGTCCGGCTGTACCGGCAGGCATTGGTGCTGGCCCGCGAGACGGGCAGCCACGCCGTCGCCGGCCTGGTCTGGGCCAACCTCAGCAACGCCCAGGAGGTACTCGGGTCGTTCGAGGAGGCGTGGGTGTCGGCGTCGCGCGCCCGGGCGATCCGCGACGAGCTCGGTGACGGGGACGGCGCGATCCTGGCCGCGGCCCAGCAGGCCCTGGTGCTCGCCCGGCTCGACCGGCCCGCCGAAGCCCTCGACGTGGCGGAGCAGGCGGTGCGCGACGCGGTCGAGCGGGGCTATGCGTTCGGCGAGGCGTGGAGCCGCATCGACTGCGCGGAGGTGCTGCTGGTGACCGCGTGCCCGGAGCGGGCGCACGAGCACGCCGAGCGGGCGTGCACGATCCTGGCGCGGCTCAACCACCCGCTGCTGCTGGCCATGGCTACGAACAGCCTCGGCGCGGCGGCCCAGGCGCTCGGCGACCCGGCGGCGGCACTGGCGTCGCATACCACGGCCCTGACGACGTCGCGCCGCATCGGCTACCGCGCGCAGGAGGCGCGGGCACTGTTCGGCCTCGGGTCGGCGCACGCGGCGCTGGAGGAGCACACCGAGGCCCGGCGGCTGCTGCGGGCGGGCCAGGCACTGCACGACGAAATGGGTCTGCCACGGCTGGTCGTGAGTGGGAAACAGGGTTAGAACACTGTTTCTCACTCACGACGGGTAGGAAGGGAGCATGACCACTTCCGTCGGGTTGCTGCACCCCGGAGCCATGGGCGCCGCCGTCGGCGCGGTGCTCACCGCCCGGGGGACCCCGGTTCACTGGCTCCCCGCCGGTCGCGGGCCGGCGACGCGCCGCCGTGCCGAAGACGCCGGGCTCACCGAAGCCGGCGACCTCGCCGGCTGCGACGTGATCGTCAGCGTCTGCCCGCCCGCGGCCGCGCTCGACGTCGCCAGGTCGGTGGCCGGCTTCGAAGGCGTCTACCTCGACGCCAACGCCATCAGTCCCCGGCACGCCACCGAAATCACGCGGATCCTGGACAAGGCGACCGTCGTCGACGGCGGGATCGTCGGCCCGCCACCGCGGACGGCCGGGACCACCCGGCTCTACCTGTCCGGGCCCGCGGCCGCCGTCACGCGGCTGGAAGGTCTGTTCGCCGGCACCCGTCTCGAGCCCGTCGCGCTGGACGGTCCCGTCGGCAAGGCCTCGGCCCTCAAGCTGGCCTTCGCCTCCTACAACAAGCTCACCTTCGCGCTGGCCGCGCAGTCCCACGCCCTCGCGGAGCGCCACGGCGTCGGCGGCGAGCTGCGGGAGCTCGCCGCCGAGGTCCTGCCGCACACCCCGCTGGGCGCGCCCGCCGGGATCACCTCCGCCGGGCAGCGCGCTTGGCGGTGGGAAGGCGAAATGGCCGAGATCGCCGAAGCGAGCGCCGACGCCGGGCTCTCACCGGCCCTCGTGGCGGCCGCCGGAGCGCTGTTCGCCCGCTGGCGCGACCACCGCGACGACGACGGCGTCGCCCTCGACGACCTCCTTCAGGCGCTGGTCACCCCGCCGGGGTGACGTCGATGAGCACCTTCCCGGTCGCGCCTTCCTCGGACGCGATGTGGGCCTTCGCGGTGTCTTCGAGCGGGAAGCGGTGGACCGGCACGCCGCGGTCCTCGCCGAGCCGCAGCGCGCCGTCGGCGAAGGCCGCCGTGACGTCCTCGGCGCCGGCGCGGAGCTTGTCCGCCCCCACCGTGTAGAGCACCAGGAACTGGTACCGGGTGTTGAGCCACAGGTTCGCCCCGAAGTCGAGGCTGACCGTCCCGGTGCCGCGGTCGTCGCCGTAGATCGCGACCGTGCCGCGCGGGCGCAGGACCTCGGTGTGCAGCCTGGAGTTGACCCCGGCCGCGACCTCGACGACGAGGTCGACGCCGTCCGGGGCGACCTCGCGGATCCGGGTCGCGAGGTCCGGGTCGGGGTAGCGCAGCACGTGCTGGGCGCCGGCCGCGCGGGCGAGCGCGGCCTTCTCGTCGCTGCTGACGGTCGCGACGATCGTCGCCCCGGCCCAGCGGCCGAGCTGGATCGTGGCGTTGCCGACCGCGCCGGCGCCGCCGCTGACCAGCACCGTCCGGCCGGCGAGCGAGCCGGGAGCGAGCCGGGCGGGCCCGTCCTCGGCGACGGTCAGCGCCCGGTGCGCGGTCAGCCCCGGGACGCCGAACCCGGCGCCCTCGTCGAAGCCGGTGCCGTCGGGCAGGGGGACGACCTGCGCCGCCGGGAGCACGGTGTACTCCTGCGCGGTGCCCGCCGCCGGGCCGTGGGTGCCCGCGAGGATCAGCCACACGCGGTCGCCGGGAGCGAGCCCGGTGACGTCCGGGCCGACCGCGTCGACGACGCCGGCGCCGTCCTGGTTGGGCACCGTGTCGGGCGTTTCGGTCCCGGCTTCCGCGCCGCGGCCGAGCCGGGCCTTCCAGTCGGTGGGGTTGACCGCGGACACGACGATCCGGACGCGCACCTCGCCGGGACCCGGGTCCGCGACGGCCCGCTCCGACACCGACAGCACCTCGGGTCCGCCGTGGCGGCGGTAGACGACTGCTTTCATGCCGGGTGCAATCGCACGCCACCCGGGGTTATTCCCCGCGTCCGGAAATGAATCCGCGGTGCTTTTCCGCGTCGGCGGCCGGAAAAGGCGCGCCACGCGGGTGATCCCCCGGCCGGGCGATTTTCGGTGCTGCCCGAGCGAAAACGACCGCCGTCGCAGAAACTGGGCGCGTGGGAGAGGAAAAGCGCGGCCCGGGGGACGAACGGCCGAAGCGCGACGACGGAGAACCGACACCGATCTTCGACGCGGTGTTCAGTGCCACGCGCGCACGGGCCACTACGAAGAATCCACCGGGGGAGCCGGAGAAATCGGAACGCTGAATCGTGGGGGCTGCCCGGGCCGGAGACCGTCCTGAGGCAGTTTGTTCGACGTCCGCAGTGAACATGTAGCATGTCGGCTGCACGTGCATCTGCGGTTGAGGAGTGAGGCGTGGCCGGGGTCGTGAACAGCATGATCGCCGCCGAACACGCGGCCGGCGCGACGATCTCGGAGCTGGCCGAGCGCTGGGGCATCGACCCGCGCCAGGTGGTCGAGCGCTTGGCGGCGATCGCCGGGTCCTGACCGCCGCCGGCACCCTCAGATCGCGCGTTCCCCCTTGCCGAGCACGACGATCCCGCCCTCGCTGACGTGGTAGTGCCCCCGGTCCCGGGCCAGGTCGACCCCGATGTGCGCGCCCGGCGGCACCACGACGTTCTTGTCGAGGATGGCGCGGCGCACCACCGCGCCGCGGCCGACGCGGGCGCCGTCCAGCAGCACCGAGCCTTGGACCACCGCGCCCTGCTCCACGAGCACGTCCGGCGAGAGCACCGAGTCCACGACCTGCGCGCCCGAGATGATGCAGCCGTTGCTGACGATCGACTGGTTGGCCGAGCCGCCCTCGACGAACTTCGCCGCCGCCCGCTGGCCGGGGTGGGCCAGGATCGGCCACTTCCGGTTGTAGAGGTTGAAGATCGGGTGCGTCGAGATCAGGTCGGTGTGCGCGTCGTAGTAGCTGTCGATGGTCCCGACGTCGCGCCAGTAGCCGTGGTCGCGCTCGGTCTCGCCGGGCACGGCGTTGCCGTTGAAGTTGTAGACCGCCGCTTCGCCCGACTTGACCAGCGCCGGGATGATGTCGCGGCCCATGTCGTGGTGCGAGGCCGCGTTCTCGGCGTCGGCGTGCAGCGCCTCCAGCATCACCTTCGTCGTGAAGATGTAGTTGCCCATCGACACGTACGACTCCTCGGGGGAGTCCGGCAGCCCCGGCGGGTCGGCGGGCTTCTCCATGAACGCGTCGATCATCAGCCCGTCGGTGGTCCGGATGACGCCGAACGAGCTCGCCTCCGCCCGCGGGACGCGGATCCCGGCCACCGTCACGCCGGCGCCCGAAGAGATGTGGGCCTCCAGCATCTGCCGGGGGTCCATCCGGTAGATGTTGTCCGCGCCGAACACCGCGATGTACTCGGGGTCCTCGTCGTAGACCAGGTTGAGGCTCTGGTGGATGGCGTCGGCGCTGCCCTGGTACCAGCGCGGGCCCAGCCGCTGCTGCGCCGGCACCGGCGTGACGTACTCGCCGGTCAGTGCCGAGAGGCGCCACGTCGTCGAGATGTGCCGGTCGAGCGAGTGCGACTTGTACTGCGTCAGCACGCACAGCCGCCGGAACCCGCCGTGCACCAGGTTCGACAGCACGAAGTCGACCAGCCGGTGCACACCGCCGAAGGGCACGGCGGGTTTGGCGCGGTCGGCGGTGAGCGGCATCAGCCGTTTGCCCTCGCCGCCCGCGAGCACGATGCCCAGCACGTCCGCTCCAGTGTTCACGACGACCTCCCGCACGCTTCGTAGAGGGCGACCGTCCGCTCGGCGATCGCCTTCCAGCCGAACTCGCCGACCGCGCGCTCGCGGCCGGCCGTACCCATCGCGGCGGCCCGGTCCGGGGAACCCACCACCTCGTTCAGCGCGGCGGCCAGGCTCGCTTCGAACCCGCGCGCGTCCTGCTCGTCGTAGTGCACGAGCAGCCCGGTCCGGCCGTCGTCGACGACCTCCGGGATGCCGCCGACGTCGCTGGCCACCACCGGCGTGCCGCACGCCATCGCCTCGAGGTTCACGATGCCCAGCGGCTCGTAGACCGACGGGCAGGCGAACACCGTGGCGTGGGTGAGCAGCTGCACGACCTCGGGGCGCGGCAGCATCTCCGGGATCCAGCGGACGCCGGTGCGCGTCTTCTCCAGCTCGGCGACCAGCCCGCGGAACTCGGCGTCGAGCTCGGGGGTGTCCGCGCCGCCGGCGCACAGCACCAGCTGGGTGCCCGGGTCGAGCGACGCGGCCGCGCGGACCAGGTGCGGGACGCCCTTCTGCCGGGTGATCCGGCCGACGAACAGGACGTAGGGCCGATCGGGGTCGACGCCGTGCTTCACCAGCGCGTCGGTGCCGGGATCGGGGCGGTACAGGGTGGTGTCGATGCCGTTGTGGATCACGTGGACGCGCTCGGGCGGCACCGCCGGGTACGCGGCGAGGACGTCGCGGCGCATGCCGCCGCTGACCGCGACGATCGCGTCCGCGGCCTCGTAGGCCTCGCGCTCGATCCACGACGAGACGCGGTAGCCGCCGCCGAGCTGCTCGGCCTTCCACGGACGCAGCGGTTCCAGCGAGTGCGCGGTGACGACGTGCGGGATGCCGTGCGTCATCTTCGCCAGGTGCCCGGCCAGGTTCGCGTACCAGGTGTGGCTGTGCGCGAGGTCGTGGCCTTCGAGGGCGTTCGCCATCGACACCGCGATGTCCATGGTCGTGAACGCGGGCTGGCGGTACCCGTGCGGATCCGTGTGCCCGGTGGCGTCGGGGCGGTCCGCGCCCCAGCAGTGGACGTCGAGATCGACCAGCGGCCGCAACTCCCGGGCGAGGAACTCCACGTGAACCCCGGCGCCGCCGTAGACCTCCGGCGGGTATTCCCGGGTGAGCAGGCCGACCTTCATGACCGGAACCCTATGGCCTCACCGGCCTGTGGCGCAGTCTGGCGTCCAGGGGAATCTTCGGAGTTTTCGGTCACTGCTCAGATGAGCGCGGTGATCACCGCTCGCGGACGAGGGTGAAGTGACCGACGCCCTTCGCCGCCGACCAGACCTGCCAGCTGTCCGGTCCGGTCGCCGGGCCCGTGGCGTAAAGCAGCCGGTAGTCCGGCTTGCGCGGCGCGACCGAGCGGTCCAGCCAGTGGTAGTTGACCCGCAGCGCCAGGCTCATCAGCGGGCCCGCCTTGGCGATCCGCTGGTCGACGATCGAGACCGCCTGGCCGCGGTCGGAGAACTCGTCGAGGATCGCGCACTCGCAGTAGTAGGCGAGGGTGCCGATCTCGCCGGGACTGGCGACGCTCGCCCCGGCGAGCCGGGCGCCGAGTTCCTTCCCGACGCGGGCGTAGTCGGTCGAGCTGGCCCAGTTCCCGAAGATCACCGGCGACTTCCACGGCACGCCCTGCGCGGCGTCGACCCCGGCGCCGGCCAGCACCAGGACACCGGTCAGGCCGAGCGCGACCGCCGGGGGCCCGCGCCGCAGCGCCGGGCGTTCGCGCGCCTGCGCGGACCAGACGCCGAACGCGGCGACGGCGAACGCGCTCGTCGCGGTCACCGGGGCCACGTAGTACCAGTGGAACGGCCCGACCCCGAGGAACGCATACGCGACGTAGTAGAGGACCCCGCCTGCGGCCAGCGCCGCGACCGGACCGAGTGCGGGGAACTCCGGCCACCGGACCCCGAACCGCGCGGCGGCCCACCCGGCCAGCGCGACCACGCCGAGCGCCGCCGGGAGGAACGTGACGAGCACGGTGAACGGCTGGCCGGTGTAGTACATGACCGGCCCGGTGCTGAAGGTCCACGGCGCGAACAGGCCGCCCTGCGCCTGCTTGATCACCAGCGTGTCCGGCACGAACGACCCGAAGACGAACCAGCTGACGGCGAACCACGGCGCGGCCGTCAGCACCGCCCACCCGGCGGCGGGCAGCAGCCGGCGGCGGATTGCGGGCGTGCTCACCGCGATCACCAGGACGAAGACCACGAGGTCGAGCCGGGTGAGGACGGTGAGCCCGGCGGTCACGCCGAACAGCAGCGGCCGGCCTTCGGTCGCGAAGACGGTGAGCACCAGCAGCACCGCCGGGATCAGCAGGACCTCCAGCCCGATCGCCGACAGCACGAAGGGGTTGAGCAGCACGAGGGTGACGCCGAGGACGCCGGCGGCGAGCGGCAGGGCCAGGGTGCGGCTCAGGCGCTGCCACGCCCAGCCGAGTACGCCGCCGCACAGGGTGGTGAGGATCCCGAGCGCGATGACCGGGTGCGCGTCGCCGGAGATCCGCGTCACGACGGTCAGCGCGCCGAGGAGCAGGACGTTCAGCGGCGAGGTCGCGGAGTTCGCCGGCGAGCCGGGGATCAGGCCCCACTCACCGTGCAGGGCGAGGTTCTTCGCGTAGGCGAGGGTGATGTAGCCGTCGTCGGTCAGGCTGCCGCGGACGACGAGGAAGAGGGCGGCGCCCAGCACCGCCCCTAAGACCGGCAGCCACCGGCCTGCTGCGTTCCGGTGGTCCGCGGTCGTCCGTTCCGCGTCGGTTTCGGTTTCCGTTTGCGTTTCCGCCAGCACTTGTTCCCCTCGCGGAACCGTCGCCCGCTGTCCGACTGCCATGGCCCGGCACGGTAACGACGACGCGTTACCGGGGTGCTACGCCCGCGTCACGTCCGCCGGCTTCACCCGATGGTGACACGGCCCGGGCGGGCCCGCAGTGTGACTCCACTGTGGACGGGTGATCAACGTGTCCGTCGCCGGACGGTGACCAGGACCAGCGCGATTCCGCCGGTCAGGAGCAGGGCGCCGAGGCCGAGGATCGGGCCGAGGTCGACGCCGGTGTCCGGGAGGTTGCCGTTGCCCGGGGTGGTCGGCGCGGGGGCCGGGGTGGGTGACGTCGTGGTGGTCGAGGTCGATGGGGTTGTCGATGGCGTTGTCGTGGTGCTCGTGCTGGACGGGCTCGTGGTGGTCGACGTGGCCGGCGTCGTGGTGGCCGGGGTGCTCGTGTCGGATGAGGTGGTCGTGGACGGCTCGGTCGTGGTGGTCGAGGTCGTCGGCCCGGTGGTGGTGTTCGTGCTGGTCGGCGATGTCGTTGTCGCCGGCCCGGTCGTGGTCGGCGTGGTGGAGGTGCGCGTCGTGCTCGTGCCGGCGGTGGTGGTCGTCGTCGGTTTCGTCGTGGTCGGTTCGGGCTTGTCGTCGCACGAGGGCAGGTCGCCGACGAACGGGTACGCGTGGAACTCCTGGCCGCTGCCCGGCCCGGTGCTCGCGCCGTGCACGAGGCTGCCCGCCGTGAAGAAGCGGCCGTTGGTGCCGGGCAGCGTCACGGTCGTCGTCCCGGCGGGGTTGCCGGCCAGCACGCTGCCCTGGAAGCTGCCGCTGCCGATGAGGTGGACCGCCGTCGCGTCCGGGAAGTTCCAGAGCAGGCGGGGGCGCAGGCGGTTGAGCGGGTCGTTGTCGTCGAGGCCGCCGCTGTAGGTGTTGATCGTCCGAGCCGCGCCGGTGAGGTTGACCAGCACGGTCGCGCCGGCGGGGATGCCGGTGAACGCGATGCCCTGCGTGCCGCCGCCCGGCCCGGCGATGTCCTGGGTGACGATGAAGACCTGCAGCGCCGACTTCCCGTCGCCGGTGAAGAGCGTCTGGTGGTTCTGGTTCTGCACGGTCCCGGTGGCGGCGGCCCGCGCGTAGCACTCGCTCGCGGTGGTGAGCCGCTCCCGCAGCCCGGCGTACGGCTTCATCGCGGCGGCGTCGTGGACGAGCTTCCCGATGACGGTGCCGCTGACCGTCCCGGCGTGGCGGACCACCCCACCGGCCGAGTCGCCGACGGCATCGAGCCGCTGCCGCTCGGCGACCGTCAGATCCCCGCCGACGGTAAGGTAGTCGGCACCGTCCGGCGGCGGAACGCGGGAGCCGACCCCGGCGACCCCGACGTTGTAGATCGCCGAACCGGACGTCTTCCGCAGCGTGAAGCCACCACCGACGACCACCCGGCCTTCGGCCTCGGCGGCGCTCCCGGTGACCCGCATGCTGCCCCCGACGAACAGGTTGACAGCGTTGTCACGCCCAGCGAACGGCCCATTCCCGACCGGCGGGAAGGGATCGGGGCACGAACCGGGCACGCACGGCCCGAGACCACCGGGCAGCGGATCGGCGTGCGCGGACCGCAGGACCGGCACCGAGAGCATCACGAGCCCACAGGCCGCCAGCGCCGCGAAGGCGGCATGGGTCGCACGCACGGGACCTCCCCTGTCCACTGTGGACTCGTCAGTCCGGACGCTAGCGGCCGGTCACGCCGACCGCCCGCCTAGCCACCCGATCGAGGGCCCGCCGGCGTTCCGGAGGTGCAACCGCCCGGCACCGCAGCCCGCGGCCCCGGTCACGGCCCGTTCTTGACCACCGGCCACAGCAGCCGCCCGGCCCTTGGCCGCCGGCTGTGGCTGCCGCCCGGTCTTTGGCCGCCGGCCGCGGCAGTCGCCCGGTCCTAACCACCGGCCGCAGCAGTCGCCTGCCCCCTGGCTACCGGCCAAGGCAGCTGCCCGCCCTGACCACCGGCCAGTGGCCACAGCCGCCGCGCCTGACCACCAGCCACGGCAGCCGCCCGGCCCCTGGCTATCGGCCATGGCAGCCGCCCGGCCCCTGGCCATCGGCCATGGCAGCTGCCGGCCTCTGGCCCCGGCGACGGCAGCCGCTCGCCCGTGGGCCGTCGGCCGCGGCAGCCGCCCCGTCCCTGGCCGTCGGCCATGGCCGGTGCCCGGCCCCTGGCCGCCGGAGACAGCAGCCGCCCGCCCCTGACCACGCCAGCCGTCCGGCCCCGGCCACCGGCCACGCCAGCCGCCCGGCCCGCACCTCCCGTCGCCACCCACCCGCCTCCGCGGAGCGCCCGGCCACAGTGGACGGACCTGGGCCGATGAAATCCGGATGACCGCGACTTCCTCCCGGGGCGGGATGCGCCCGCACCGCCCCCTTCCTAGGCTGTCGGAGTGGGGGCGAGGGTGGTGAACGGGCTCCGGGCCCGCCTGGAGACGAGCCTCGGCCGCGCCGGGGTTGCGTTGCCGTGGTGGGTTCCGGTCGCCGTGACCGCCTTCGGGGTGGTGCTGGCGGTGGCGGCGGTGGCGCAACGAGGGGCGCTGACGCCGCCGGCACCGATCGCCCTGGCCGGGCTGCTCGCCGTCGTGACCGCGCTCGGCTGGGCCGTCACCGGACTGCTCGCGCCGCCGTGGCTCAAGGCGCTGACCGTGCTCGGCGCCGTCGGGATCCTGCTGGCTGAGCCGGTCGTGCCGGACTTCGCGCCGGTCGTGCTGGTGGTGCTGGCCGCCGAGACGGCCGCGATCGCCCGGCCGGTGGTCGCGTTCGGCGTCGCCGCCGCGAGCGTCGCGACGCTGAGCGTCGCCGCGGCCCGGGTCGGGCTGGTCGGGTTCCCGGTCTACGTCGCCGCCGTGCTGCTCGGCCTGGCCGCCGGGTTCATGCTCCGCTGGTACGTGCGCGCGCTGGCCGCCGAACGGGCCGCCCGGGACGCCGGGCGCGACCAGGCCGTCCTCGCCGAACGGCAGCGGATCGCCCGCGAGGTGCACGACGTCGTCGCCCACTCGCTGAGCATCACGCTGCTGCACCTGACCGGCACCCGGCACGCCCTGCAGCAGGACCGCGACGTCGAGGAGGCGCTCGAAGGGCTCGCCGAGGCCGAGCGCGTCGGGCGGACCGCGATGGCCGACATCCGCCGGACCGTCGGGCTGCTCGCCGAGGCGCCGGCCGGGACCCGCCCGTTGCCCGGCGCCCGCGACATCGCCGCGCTGGTCGAGCGCACCCGCGCCGCCGGGCTCGCGGTGGAGTACGAGCAGGAGGGCGACCTGGCCACCGTGCCGGACCTGGCCGGGCTCGGGCTCTACCGCATCGCGCAGGAGTCGCTGGCCAACATCGCCAAGCACGGCGGCGGCGCGCCGGCCCGGCTGCGGCTCGACGTCGGCCCGGCCGAAGCGCGGCTGGTCGTCCGCAACCGGCTGCCCGCCGGCGGTCCGCCCGGCACCGGCGGCTCGGGCCTCAAGGGCATGGCCGCGCGGGCCGGCCAGCTGGGTGCCGAGCTGACCGCCGGACCGGACGGCGCGGACTGGGTCGTCACGGTCGGCGTGCCCGCGGACGGCGCGCCGTGACGGCGGGCGAGGTCCGGGTCATGCTCGTCGACGACCAGGAGCTCGTGCGCTCCGGGCTGCGGCGGATCCTGCGCCGCCGCGACGGGTTCGTCATCGTGGGGGAGTGCGGCGACGGCGCGGACGTGCCCGCGGCACTGGCCGCCGCCGAAGCCGACGTCGTCGTGATGGACCTGCGGATGAAGCACGTCGACGGGATCGAGGCGACGCGGCGGCTCGGCGGCCGGCCGCCCGTGCTGGCCCTGACCACCTTCGACGACGACGAGCTGCTGGCGGGCGCGCTGCGCGCCGGCGCGGTCGGCTACATCCTCAAGGATTCGCCGGCGGAGGACCTCATCCGTGCCGTCCGGGCGGTCGCCGCGGGCGACGCCTGGCTCGACGCGGCGGTGACCGCCCGCGTCCTCACGACCTACCGGCGCGCACCCGCCGGCGACCCCGCGGGCCCGCCGCCGGGACTGCTGACGCCGCGCGAGCTGGACGTGCTGCGGGCGGCCGGGCGCGGGCTGAGCAACGCCGAGATCTCCGGCGCGCTGGTCGTCTCCGAGCTGACGGTGAAGAGCCACCTGAGCCGGATCTTCGCCAAGCTGGGCCTGCGCGACCGCGCCGCCGCGGTGGTCTACGCGTTCGACCACGGCATCGTCAGCCCGCGAGTGTCCATTGTGGACGACGCGCCGGTGCGGCCCGCCCTCGCCGAGCCGATTCCGGTACCGGGGCTGAGGTTCTCGGTGCTGGGGCCGTTGCGCGCGTGGCGCGGCGGCAGCCCGCTGGACCTGGGGCCGGTGCGCCAGCAGGCGTTGCTGGCGGCGCTGGTGCTGCGTCCCGGCGTCACGGTCAGCCAGAGCGAGCTGCTCGACGGCGTCTGGGGGCTGGAGCCGCCGGGCACCGGAGGCCGGGTGCTGCCGGTGTACGTCCACCGGCTGCGCAAGTGCCTGCGCGCGCCGGGCGAGCGGACCCCGGACTCGGTGATCGGCCGCACCCGCGGCGGCTACCGCTTCGACGGCGACGGCGTCCGCATCGACACGGCCCGCCTGGCCGAGCTGACGGCGGACGCGGGCGCGGCGGAGGAGGCAGGCGACCTGGCTGCGGCGGCATCATCGTGTTCGACGGCGCTCGGGCTGTTCCACGGAGAGCCGCTGTCCGGTCTGCCGGGCCCCTTCGCGGACGGCCAGCGGCTACGGCTGACCGAGCGTAGGAGCACGCTCTGGGCGCATAAGGCAAGGTTGCAGCTGCGGCTGGGCCGGTACGCGGAGACGGCCGACGAGCTGTCCGCGGTACTGGCTTTGGAGCCCTTGCGCGAGCCGTTGGCGGCGCTGCTGATGCGGGCGTTGCAGGCGACGGGCCGCCGCGGCGAGGCGATCGCGGCGTACGGCCGAATCCGCGACCGGCTGGCCGCGGACCTGGGTGTCGAGCCGGGCGAGGAGTTGCGGCGCATCCATCGGGCGGTGCTCGGTGACGGGCTGCGCCCGGACTTCCCGGGTTAGGCGACGCCGACCGCGTCGGACCAGGGGAGGCGCCGCGGTGGACCCGGACTTCCCGGGCTAGGAGACGCGACTGGCCGACGTCGCGGTGACCGCCGCGTGCGCCTCGGCGACTTCGGTGTGCAGCGGCAGCACCCGGTCCAGTCCGAGGATGGCCAGGGGCCGTGCGACCGCGATCCGGGCCGCCGCGATGGCGTACGGAATCTCGTGCGCCAGGGCCTCGCGGTACGACTCGACCAAGACGCTGAACACCGTCGAGTCGCAGAAGGTCGTCCCGGTCAGGTCGGCGATGACCGCCGTCGCTCCGCCGCGGAACGGGCCCAGCAGTGCGTCGCGGAGCCGGGGCTCCGCGGCCAGGTCGAGGTCGCCGGTGCAGCGGACGGTCACGACCCCCTCGGTGGTCGTCGTCGCGAAGCGGGGCAGGATGCGGTTTTCGGTCATCGGCGTTCCTCCTGCCCGGGCAGGTACCCAGCACGGCCGGGGTTCACTCGCCCGAGTGGGGCGAATCGCTCCGGCATCCGAGGGATAGCGATGCGCAAGCGTTGCGCACGGGTATAGCTTGGCCTGGCAGCACCCCTTCCGCCCCACGACTGGGCAGGCCGTGGCGGGTTGCCACACCCCGCGGCCGTCCGGATCCGGCTGACGCGGGCCGGATCCCCGGCGCCGGGCGGCGCCGAGGGGGACGCGGCAGGCCGACGCCCCGCCGCCGCGTTCCCCGTGGCCGCCGTTCCCGCCTCAATTGGGACTGCCGGCCGGCGGACAGCGGCACGACCAGCGGGACCGTCAGCCGGACAGCATCGGCGCGACCAGCCGGACGGGCATCGGCGCGATCGGCGACCTTGCCGCGAGCGCCGCGTGCTGGTCGGTCTCGCCCGGCCGGACGGCCAGCCGCACGGCATCGGCACGATCGGCGACTTCGCCGCGAGCGCCGCGTGGGGGTCGTTCTCGACTGGTCGAGGCGCGACCGACGACCCGCCCCGAGCGCCGCGTCCGGGTCGGTGAACGGAGGGCCACCGAACGTGGCTTCGGTTGCGGCGCGCCGGAGTTCGGGGGCCGGCCGTCGCCTGTGGATCTTCGCCGGGCGGTCCGGTGATCGCCGCGGCGGGGCGGAGCCGCCTGTCCCAGCCGGTCAGGTGGCCTGGCCGTCGCTAAGCTGCCGCGAGCGAGGTGAAGGGGAACGGTGGAACCGAAGAACGTCCAGACGGGTGCTTGGGCGCCGGGCAAGGTGGCCGAGCTGCTCGGCGTCTCGCCGGTGACCCTGCGCAGCTGGAGCGCGCGCTACGGGATCGGCCCGTCGGCCTCGACCACCGGACGGCACCGCCGCTACTCCGACGCCGACGTCCGCAGGCTGCAGCACATGCAGCGGCTCGTCGCGCGCGGGATGCCGGTGCGGGAAGCTGCCGCCGCGGCGTTCGGGGACTCGGCCGCCGAACCGCCAGAGGTACCGGCCGCCCGCCGGATGCGCGAGCTCGAGGACGCCGCCGACGAGCTGCGGTCCGCGTCGATCGCGGGACTGCTCGACGAAACCCTCGGCACCCTCGGCCCGGCCGCCGCCTGGACCGACGTCCTCGCTCCGGTCCTGCGCGGCCTGGGCGACCGCTGGCAGCGCGGCGACGTCTGCTTCGCGTCGGAATGGGCGCTGACGACGGAGATCTCGCTGGCGTACGAGCGGTTCAGCCGCGGCTTCCCGGCGGCCGTCCCGGGCCGGCCGGTGCTGCTGGCCTGCTGCCCGGCCGAGCGGCACTCCCTGCCGATGGAGGCCCTGCGCGCGACGCTGGCCGAGGCCGGGGTCCCGGTCGCCTACCTCGGTCAGCTCGTGCCGGCCGAGACGGTCGCCGACCTCGCCGAGCGCCTCGACCCGGTGCTGGTGCTGCTGTGGTCACTGGCGGCCCCGACGGCCGACGACCTGCTCGCCGCCCGCGTGCGCGACCTCGGCCGCGTGGTGGGCACGGCCGGCCCCGGCTGGCGGCACCTGGGCGACCGCGGCTTCGCCCGGGTCGACGACCTGGCGTCGGCGGTCGAGCTGGCAGTGGGGTACGCCGAGGCGTAGCGAGGAGCCGAAACCGAACTCAGCTCAGCCCTTCGAGCACCCGCTTCAACTCCGGCACCACCGCGTCCCCGAGCCGTTCGAACTCCCGCTTCAGCAACGGGCTCGCCAGTTTCGCCCATCCGTGGAACACGATCGTGGCGCGGTAACGGACCGTCGTCCCGTCCGGGCCCGCCGACAGGCCGAAGTCGTCGGTCGAGGTCGCCGTCTTGTTCTCGCCGACGAACGTCACGCGGCCGGCCTCGCGCCGGGTCAGGTGGTAGTCCAGCTCGGTCCGGCGGCCGCGGAACTCCGAGACGTTGTGCCACTCGGCGCCGACCGTGATGGGGCCGTCGCCGGTGCGGGTGCACGACACCGTGCCGGGGTCCCAGTCCTCGGTGTGCGCGAAGTCCGCGAGGTACTCCGCGACGCGCGCGACCGGCGTCCGCACCGTGACGGTGCGTTCGACCTGGACCATCGGACCTCCCGGAGTGGTTCGTTGCGCGGTCGCTGCAACCGTAACGGGCACCGCTCACCGGGGCACGGTGAACCACGCACCGACATCGATGTCATGTTTTCCGAATTCTTGTCTGCCTTGTCTTCTTGACGCTTCCGGCGCGCTCGGCGGAAGCTTCCTGGCAACGTTGTCATCCCCGCTCGCGGCGCCACCCCGCCAGGTCCGGCCGCCGCTCTCAGATCGGAGTCCGCATGGCGGAGGAGTACGGCATCACCGCGGATGTCGAGCCCGCGGAGGTGGCCGCCGTTTCCCGGCGGCACGTCCTGGCCGCCGGGACCGGCCTGCTGGCCGGGTTCGGCCTCGCGGCCGTCCTGCCCGGCGTCGCGTCCGCGGCGCCCGCCGCCGCCGAGGCCCAGGCGCAGAAGACCGACCTGGCCCTGTTCCGGCCGGTGCAGGTGTCCTCGACCGACTACGCCGCCACCCCGGCCGAGTTCGCCGTCGACGGCCTCGCCCAGGTCGGCGTCAAGGGCTCCGGCTGGCGCGCCACGGCGGGCGACGGCCAGTGGATCGTCGTCGACCTGCAGGGATCGTGCCGGATCGACTCGGTCGTGCTGACCTTCGAGGCGCGGCCCGGCGACCCGGCCTTCGACGGCGCCGCGTCCCGCAGCCACACCAGCGGTTTCGAAATCCAGTCCAGCTACGCGACGGCGTTCGACCTCGACGTCTCGGGCGACGGCAGGGCCTGGCGCACCGTCCACCACACCGACGCCGGCACCGGCGGCGTCGTGACGATCCCGCTCACCGCCGTCACCGCGCGCTGGGTCCGGTTCACCGCGTCGAGCCGCTCGACGACCAACCCGCTGGGCCTCAACGGCTTCCAGGTGTTCGGCACCGGCCCGCAGAACCGCCCGGCGGTGCACGGCTGGACCAGCTTCCCGGTCCGCCCGCACGACGACCCGCCCGCGCTCGCCGTCGCGGCCGACGGCACCGTGCCGCTCGAGTCCGGCTGGGTCCTCACCATGGACGACTGGGCGCCGGCCGGCGACGGCCAGGCGCTGTCCGGGGCGACGGTCGACACCCGCGGCTGGCTCCCGGCGACCGTCCCCGGCACGGTCCTCGCGTCGCTGGTCGAACAGGGCCAGCTGCCCGATCCGGTCTCCGGCATGAACCAGCTCCACGTCCCGGAAGCGCTGTCGCGCCACGCCTGGTGGTACCGCCGTCGCTTCTCGCTCCCGCGCGGCCTGGACACCTCGGCGGGCCGGCACGTCTGGCTCGAGTTCGACGGCGTCAACCACGAAGCTCAGATCTGGCTCAACGGCGCCGAAATCGGCACCCAGAGCCACCCGTTCGGCCGCGGCGCCTACGACGTCACGGCGGCCCTGCGCCGCACCGGCGACCAGGCGCTCGCCGTGAAGATCTCGCCGATGCCGCGGCCCGGCAGCCCCAGCGACAAGGGCTCGAACGGCAGCTCGTGGGTCGACGCCGGCAGCACGATGTTCGACAACTCGCCGACCTACCTCGCGGTGTCCGGCTGGGACTGGATGCCCGCGGTCCGCGACCGCGCGTCCGGCATCTGGGACCACGTGCGCCTGCGCTCGACCGGCGCCGCCGTCCTCGGCGACATCCGCGTCGACACGAAGGTGCCCGACGCCGCCACCGCCGTCGTGACGCTGACCGTGCCGGTGCGCAACGCCGCGTCGACGGCCCAGCGCGTCAAGGTCACGGCCGCCTTCGGCCCGGTGAACGTGTCGGCCACGGTCACCGTCCCGGCCGGGCAGACCACCGACGTCGCGTTCCCGGCGCAGCAGGTCAAGAACCCGAAGCTGTGGTGGCCCAACGGTTACGGCGACCCGAACCTCTACGACCTGACGCTCACCGCGGCGATCGGCGCGTCCACCAGCGACCGCCGGACGACGAAGATCGGCCTGCGCGAAATCGGCTACCAGTACGACCTGCCGATCGTCATCGCCGACGGCCGGGCCACCCAGTCCGTCGACCTCGCGCCGCAGAACGCCCGGTTCGTCCGGATGCAGGGCCTGAGGCGCGCCACGGGCTGGGGCTTCTCGCTCTGGACGATGTCCGTGGTCGACAGCAAGGCGCCGGACACGGACCTGGCGCGGGGCAAGACCGCGACGTCGCAGTCGGTCGCCGACGGCAACCCGCCCGAGCGGGCCTTCGACGGCGACCCGAACACCCGCTGGACGTCCGCCTACGAAGACAACCAGTGGCTGCAGGTCGACCTCGGCGCCGCGACCGCGTTCGACCGGGTCGTCCTGACCTGGGAGACCGCCTACGCGGCGACGTTCAAGATCCAGGTCTCGCCGGACGGTGACACCTGGACCGACGCCGCGTCGGTGGACAACAGCCCGAAGCCGCTGACCTTCCTCGTCAACGGCGTCAAGATCTTCGCCCGCGGCGGCAGCTGGGGCTGGGACGAGCTGCTGCGGCGGATGACGCCCGAGCGGACCGACGCCGTCGTCGCGATGCACCGCGACATGAACTTCACCCTGATCCGCAACTGGGTCGGCTCGTCGTACCGGCAGGAGCTGTTCGACGCCTGCGACAAGTACGGCATCCTGCTGTGGAACGAGTTCTGGGACGGCTGGTCGACCGACCCGGCCAACCACGACATCTTCCTCGCGCAGGCGAAGGACACCGTGCTGCGCTACCGCCACCACGCGTGCGCGACGGTCTGGTTCGGCTGCAACGAGGGCACGCCGCCGCCGGTGATCGACAACGCGTTGCGCGACATCGTCCACGAGAACACCGACCTGCTCTACCAGGGCAACTCGGCGGGCGGCGTGATCACCGGCGACGGGCCGTACTACTGGCAGGACCCGAAGCGCTACTTCACGGGCGAGGCGACCGGCGGCAAGTACGGGTTCTGGAGCGAGATCGGGCTGCCGACCGTGTCGGTCGTCGAGAGCATGCGCAACCTCGTCGGGAAGGACGACCCGGGCTGGCCGATCGGCGCGCCGTGGTTCCTGCACGACTGGTCGACGGGCGGCAACCAGTCGCCGCAGAGCTACCTGGCCGCGATCGACGCGCGGCTCGCGCCGTCGACGAGCCTGGCGGAGTTCTGCCGCAAGGCGCAGTTCGTCAACTACGAGAGCATGCGCGCGATCTTCGAGGCGTGGAACACGAGATTGTGGGCCGACGCGACCGGCGTGCTGCTGTGGATGTCGCACCCGGCGTGGCACAGCACGGTGTGGCAGACCTACGACTACGACCTCGACGTCAACGGCAGTTACTACGGCGCGCGCAAGGGCTGCGAGGCCCGGCACGTGCAGGCCGACCTGACGACGTGGCAGGTCCGGGTCGTCAACCACACGCCGTCGGCGTTGAGCGGGGCGACGGTCACCGCGCGGCTGTTCTCTTTGGACGGTGCCTCGCTCGGTGCTCCGGCGCAGCAGAAGCTGGACGTCGCGGCGAACGTCGGCGCGACGGCGTTCACGGTGCCGTTCGACGCGGCCCACCCGGACCTGCACCTGCTGCGCCTGACCCTGACCGACGCGCGTGGGGCGGTGCTGTCGGAGAACACGTACTGGCGCTACCGCGGCGACACGGCCATGCGCGCGCTCAACCAGCTCCCGGGCGCGCGGCTGACGTCGTCACTGAAGGCGGACGGCGACGCGTACACGGCGACGATCCGCAACGACGGCAAGACGGTCGCGGCGATGATCCGGCTCTCGCTGCGCGAGCGCAACGGCACCGACCGCGTCCTGCCGACCCGCTACGGCGACAACTACTTCTGGCTGCTGCCGGGGGAGAGCCGCGCGATCCGCGTCGAGCCCCGGCGGCGCGTGCCGGGCGCCCGGCTGCAGGTGGAGGCGTACAACGTGGCGGCGAAGCTGATCTAGCCGCGTTTTTGTCGGACCCCGCCGCTAGGCTCGCGGGGTCCGCGAGCGAGGAGTTCCGGTGCGTGGCTGTGGGTCGCGATCCGGAGCGAGTGGAGGGGTGCCGCGCGTTCCCCTCACCCTCCGCCGACGACCAGCCCGGAGCCGATCCGGGTCTCGGTTCTCCTCGCTCGCGGGCCCGACGCGGGGGAGGGGCGGTCATCGAAGAGCTGTACCGGACGGTACTGGCGAGGGCGGCGTACCAGGACGCGTTCTTCGCGTGGCCACAGCGGGAGCGGGAGCGGTACGTCTCGCTGATGCGGGTGGCGGATCCGTTGTGGGCGCCCGGGTTCCTGCACTGGCTGCGCGTCGCGACCCCGATGCGCTACCCGGCACTGGTCGGCGCGGCGGCGTTCGTGGCGGGAAGGCTGGAGCGGGGCGAGCACGGGGTGTCGCGGCAGGTGATCACGTCGGTGCTGCGCCGCGCCGACGACCCGGGGCACCTGCTGGCGTACTGGGCGGAAGCGTACGGGCCGTCGTTGCCGAAGCCGGTGAAGCGAGGGGTGGCGGACGCGGTGACGCGCTTGTACGACGAGCCGTCACTGCTGGCGTACGACGACGGAGGTCACCACTTCGAGCTGGGCTTCGTCCGCCGCGACCTGCCTCGGCATGGAGGGATCGGTACACCTCGGCCCGTCCGGTTCGGTGAGGTGATCAGGGTGGTCCACCCGCGTGCTCGCGATGGTGTGCAGGGTGATTTGTTTCGGTATGCGCTGGCGCGGCGGCATGGGAAGGTCCGTACGGTCCCGGCGACGTTGCCGCTGGTGCGGAGTTGGGCCGGGCTGGAGCCGCAGACCCTCGGCGCGGGGGACTTGCGGGGCGCGGGGGTTGCGGTGCCGGCCGTGGGAGGCGCCGGTGCGGCGGTCGCGGCGCGACCGATGGATGTGGCCCTGGCCGAGCGCGAGCGCCCGGCTGCCGATGCGGCTTCGCCGGGCCAGAGGGCTGCTGCCGAAGCGGCGGCCGCCGCTTCGGCGCTCGCCGACGCAGCGGTGCTGGCCGACTCCGCGGTGCTTGCCGATCCTGCGGTGCTCGCCGAGTCTGCGGTGGTTGTGGATCCGGCGGTGCCTGCGGACGCTGCGGTGCTTGCGAATCCTGCGGTGGTTGCCGATCGAGCGGTGCTTGCGGACCCTGTGGTGCTTGCTGATCCTGCGGCGCTTCCGGACTCTGCGGCGATTGCCGATCCTGCGGTGCTTGCCCACCCTCCGGTGCTTGCGGACTCTGCAGTACCCGCCCACCCTGCGTCACTCGCCGGGCCGATGCACCTCATCGCCGCACTGCGGCACGACACCGGCCACCCACCTCCCGGCCGGCTACTCGCCCGACTCCGCCGAGCCGGGACCGAAAACCACGCCCAAACCCTCCTCGCCACCCTCCCCATCCCCGACCTGGTGGCCGCGCCGGACAGTCTCGCCCGCCTCGAACCGCTCATCCCGCACCTGCCCCTCGCCACGCTGCTCGCCCACCTGCGCCGGTTGGACGCCGCCGGGATCGGGTTCGAAATCGCCATGGCCGTCGCCGCACGGATCTCCGACCCTGCCGAGGTCCGCGCTTCCGGGCTGGGGCCGCTGCGGTTCGCCGCGGCCTGGGGCGCCGTCGACAGCCGGCGGTGGGAACCCGCCCTGGCCGCCGGAGCCCGGCACAGCCTCGGTGCCGTTCCGCGCCTGCCCGGGCGCACCCTCGTCCTCGTCGAACCGCGCAGCGATACCCGGATCGTCTTCGGGCTCGCCCTCGCTCAGCGGTGCGAGGCCGCCGACCTCGCTGTCCTCGGCGGTGGGTGCTTCCCGCTCGATCCCGACGAATCACCGCTGCACGCCCTGATCCGCTGGCACTCCACCGACCTCCGCGGCGCGCCCGCCGTCCCCGCCGGGCACGATCGCGTCGTCCTCGTCACCGAGCAGTTCATCGAGGAGCCGGGCGTCCCCGCCGGGGTCCCGCTCTACGTCTGGGAGACCCGGCGGCACAGCGGGCACGAACACGAGCCGGAGTTCGCCGTCGGCTCGCGGCGCGGGTTCTTCCGCGGGCTCGGCGACGCTTCCTTCCGGATCATCCCCTGGTGGGAGGAGTTCGTCGCCGACGACAGAATCCAAAGCTGAATTCGTACCCGAAGACGAACTAGGCTGACGGTGTCGCGCCTAGCTTCGGGAGGTGCTCGTTTCGGTGAACCTGCGCCCGCACGCCAGCCTCGGCCGCGTCCTCGACGACCTGGGCGGCACCCTCCTGGACCTCGTCCTCGGGGACGCCGACCGCCCCGGTGGCATCGGTGGCGTCGCCATCCACGACCCCCTCGACGAGCCCGCCCTGCCCCAGCACGCCCTGATGCTGGGCGTCGGCCTCGCCGAACCCGACGAAGTGGTGCGCCAGCTGAGGACCCTGGCCCGCCACGACGCGGCCGGACTCGTGCTGCGCGCGCCCGTCACGGTCACCGCGGCGATCACCGCCGCCGTCGAGGAGACCGGCGTCGCGCTGCTGAGCCTGGCCCGCGGCGCGTCCTGGGCCCAGCTCGCCGCGATGCTGCGGTCGCTGCTGGCCGAGGGCGACGTCGGCGACGCCGAACCCGAGACCCTGGCCGGGCTGCCGTCGGGTGACCTGTTCGCCGTGGCCAACGCGATCGGGGCCCTCATCGACGCCCCGGTCACCATCGAGGACCGCCGTTCGCGCGTGCTCGCGTTTTCGGGACACCAGGACGAAGCCGACCCGTCGCGCGTCGAGACCATCCTCGGCCGGCAGGTGCCCGAGCGGTTCTCCCGGATGCTGGCCGACCGCGGCGTGTTCCGCGAGCTCTACCGCAGCGACCAGCCGGTGTACGTCGACCGGCCACCGGAAAGCCCCGACGGCTTCAAGATCCCGCGCGTGGCCGTCGCGGTACGGGCCGGCGACGAGATCCTCGGCTCGATCTGGGCCGCGGTGCGCGAGCCGCTGACGCCCGACCGCACGCAGGCCCTCTGCGACGCCGCCCGCCTGGTGGCGCTGCACCTGCTGCGCGTCCGGGCGGGCGCCGACGTCGAACGCCGGCTGCGCGCGGACCTGGTGAGCACGGCGCTCGAAGGCGGGGCCGCGGCGCGGGAGGCACTGAGCCGGCTGGGGCTGGCGGACCAGCCGGTCGTCGTGCTGGCGCTGGCGGTGCTCGAGCACGGTGCCGAAGACGCCGAAATCGCCACGGAGCGGCAGCGCCTGGCCGACGGACTGGCGATGCACCTGAGCGCGGTCCACCCGCGCTGCGCGGCGGCGCTGGTGGGGGACACCGCGTACGGGCTGGTGCCGGTGACCCGCGACGCCGACGGCGAACGCCGCGCCCTGCGCATCGCGAAGGACTTCCTGGACCGGGTGGGCGACCGCGTCCGCGCGGTGGTCGGGATCGGGCCGGTGGCGCGCAGCGCGGCCGAGCTGCCGGAAGCCCGCGACAGCGCCGACCGGGCGTTGCGGGTGCTGCGCTCGGGCAGCGGCCCGGGGCGCCGGGTCGCGTCCCTGGCCGACGTCCACGTCGAGGCGTTGCTACTGGAGCTCCAGGACCTGGTCGCCGCCCGCGGCGACCGCCCGACCGGCCCGGTCGCGCGCCTGCTGGACTACGACGAGCAGCACCACGCCCACCTGGTCGAGACGCTGCGGGCCTGGCTCGACGCCTTCGGCGACGTCATCGCCGCCTCGGCCGCGGTCCACGTACACCCCAACACGTTCCGGTACCGCCTCCGCCGCCTCGCCGACGTCGGCGGCTTCGACATGACGGACCCGGAAGCCCGGTTCGCGGCGATGCTCCAGCTCCGGGTGGTGGCCCCGCCCGCCTCCTGACCGTGCGCCAACGGGCATCACATGTGATCCGACAGGACACACGCGTGATCCCACGGGCATCACACGTGATCCGGGGGGCATCAGCGCGATGCCCGCTCAATCACGCGTGATGCCTGCCCGGACACGCGTGATGCCCCTTCGGTCACGCGGAAGGCCCGGCGTCCGAAATGTCGGTGATTAACTACCGACTTCTGGCCTGCACATGGTCAGTTACCTACTTTCGACCGGTGTGCGACCCCTTCGGGGCATGTGAACCTGCACGGACTTCACGTCAGGTGATCAAACTTCCACGGAGGTGTACCGGGTGTCACGCAAACGGGTCATCGCAGGGGCGGCGGCGGTGAGCGCGGCCGTCGTCGCGGTGTCGCTGCTCACGACCGGCTCGCCGGCCTACGCGACCATCGCGCAGCCGTCGATGCACGCGCTGAACTCCCTCGCGATGCCGTTCGGCAGCGTCGTGCGGTCGCAGCAGGAGATCGGCGGCGTGCCCGTGTTCGGCGGCCAGCTGATCCAGGTCCGCGACAAGGCCGGCGCGGTCCTCGCGACCCACGGCCGCACCACGAAGAAGACGGCGGGCGCGTTCCCGGCCGCCGCGACGGGTGCCGCCGACGCCGCCATCGCGGACGTCGCGAAGCGCACCGGCCTCGCCGCGAACACGCTGACGGCCGACGCGCCCCGCGCGTACTGGTACGACGCCACCCTCGGCGGCGCGAAGGGCGACGGCGTCGCGGTGCCGACCTACCAGGTCACCGTGCACGGCAAGAAGCTGAACGACAAGTGGACCGAGGTCGTCAAGGCCGGCACGGCGGACGTCCTGACGTCCTGGTCGGAGGTCCGCGAGGCCAACCGCGACGTCTGCGACGCCGACCACAAGGTCGTCAGCGGCAGCACCGCATCCGTCCGCTGCGGCACCGCCTTCGACGTCACCCGCAAGGAAGGCGGCGCGGAGTCGAGCGTCGCCGACGTCAACAACGTCTACACGTTCTTCGGCCAGGCCTCGGACTTCTATCAGAAGTACGTCAACGTCGACCTCTCGAGCCTCATCGGCGCCGACTACTCCGACGGCACCGGCAAGGCGCTGCGCGGCACCGTCCGGATCTGCGTCGACGGCGAGTGCCCGTTCGCGAACGCCTTCTGGGACGGCGAGCAGATGGCCTTCGGCGAGGGCGTCACCACCGACGACATCACCGGCCACGAACTCACCCACGGCGTCACCCAGCACACGTCCGGGCTGAGCGGCGGCCAGGCCGACTCGATCAACGAAGGCCTGTCGGACGTCTTCGGCAAGTTCATCGGCATCACCTCGAACGACCCCAACGACACCGGCGACAACCGCTGGCTGCTCGGCGCGGGCTCGTCGCTCGGCGCGATCCGCAACATGAAGGACCCGCGTTCGTCGCTGTCCCCGCAGCCGGACATGGTCAACGGCCCGGGCTGGCAGACGAACAACCCGGACGAGCACATCAACGACGGCGTCGTCAACAAGGCCGACTACCTGATCACCGACGGCGACACGTTCAACAACCAGACCGTGCGCGGGATCGGCCTCGAGAAGTCCGTCCAGGTCTGGTGGGGCGTCGAGAACACGCTCACCCAGAGCGCGACGTTCAAGGACGTCGGCGAGGCCCTCAACTCCTCGTGCGCGGCGCTCGCCAAGGCGGGCACCGCGGGCATCACCACCGACGACTGCACCCAGGTCGCCAACGCGGTGAAGGCCACGCAGCTGGACCAGGACCCGAGCTGATCCAACCCGCACGTCGAAGGCCGCTCCGGGAAACCGGGGCGGCCTTCGGCGTCGCGTAAACCGGTTGGCGGCCCGGGAAACCGACGTTATGCTGTGCGCCAGTCCAAGATCGAGGGGAGCCGGCCGTGCGCATCGCCGTCGCTCTCCGTCCTCGGTCCGAGGTGATCCTCGTGTCTTCGCGCTTCCGGTGTCCGCCGCGCGGCTGACACCGCTCCCGTGACGCGTTTCGTCGCGGCGAATTGCGCTGCCTTGACCGGATCGTCCACAAAGGACCGCGCCATGCGCACCCACGACCTGACCACCGTCCGCAACCTGGGCATCCTCGCCCACGTCGACGCGGGCAAGACCACCGTCACCGAACGGATCCTCCACCTGACCGGAGCCACCCACAAAACCGGCGAAGTCCACGACGGCACCACCGTCACCGACTTCGACCCGCAGGAACGCGACCGCGGCATCACCATCTTCGCCGCGGCCGTCACCTGTGCGTGGCGGGGCCACCGGCTCACCCTCATCGACACGCCCGGCCACGTCGACTTCACCGCCGAGGTCGAGCGGTCGCTACGGGTGCTCGACGGCGCGGTCGCCGTGTTCGACGCCGTCGCGGGCGTCGAGCCGCAGAGCGAAACCGTCTGGCGCCAGGCCGATCGCCACGGCGTGCCGCGCATCGCCTTCGTCAACAAGATGGACCGCGCGGGCGCCGATCTCGACGCGGCCGTCGAGTCGATCCGGGCGCGGCTGCACCCGGCGCCGCTGGTCGTGCAGCTGCCGATCGGGCGCGAGGACGGCTTAACCGGCGTCGTCGACCTGCTGCGCCTGCCGGCGGACGCTTCGGCCGAGGCGCGACGACGTCGTCGCGTGCTGGAGGAGGCCGTCGCCGAGCTGCACCCGCTGGCACTGGACGAGTTCTGCGCCGCCGGGACCGTCTCGGCGGAGACGCTGGAGAAGGCCCTGCGGGAGCTGACGCTCAGCGGCGACGGGCTCGTCGTGCTGTGCGGCGCGGCCTACCGCGACCGCGGGATCGAGCCGCTGCTCGACGCCGTCGTGGCCTACCTGCCGTCGCCGGCGGACGTCCCGCCGGTGCGCGCCGACCGGCCCGCCGACCCGGCGGCGCCGCTGGCCGCGCTGGTGTTCAAGGTCGTCGCGACGGCCACGGGACGGCTGACCTACCTGCGGGTGTACTCGGGAACGCTGCGGAAAGGAGACCAGGTAAGGGACTCGGGACGCACCGAGCGGATCGCGCGCGTCCTGCGCGTGCAGGCCGACCGTCAGGCGCAAGTGGACAGTGCGGTGGCCGGGGACATCGTGGCGGTGGCCGGGCCGAAGGCGACGCGCGTCGGCGCCACGCTCTGCGCGCCGGACGCCCCGGTGCTGCTGGAGCCGCCGCCGACGGCGGACCCGGTGGTCTCGGTGGCCGTCGAGGCCCGCCGGGCGGGCGACGGCGAGCGGCTGACGTCGGCGTTGGCGCGGCTGGCCGAGGAGGACCCGTCGCTGGTCGTTCGGGTCGATCCGGAGACCGGGCAGACGGTGCTGTCCGGCCTCGGTGAGCTGCACCTGGAGGTGGCGGTGGAGAAGCTGCGGCGCGACCGCGGGCTCGACGTCGCGGTCGGCCGGCCTTCGGTGGCCCACCGCGAGACCGTGGTCCGCGGGGTGTCCGGGCTGCTCTACCGGCACGTCAAGCAGGACGGCGGGGCGGGCCAGTTCGCCCACGTGGTCCTCGACGTCGCGCCGGCGGCCGAGGGGTTCGAGTTCGCCTCGGCGATCGTGGGCGGCCGGGTGCCGCGCGAGTACGTCCGCGCGGTCGAGGCCGGCTGCCGGGACGCGCTGGCCGACGGACCGCTCGGCGGGCACCCGGTGACAGGCCTGCGGGTGGTGCTGACCGACGGGGCGACGCACCCGAAGGACTCGTCCGACCTGGCGTTCCGGACGGCGGGACGGCTCGGCCTGCGGGAGGCGTTGCGCTCGTCGGTGCTGCGGCTGCTCGAGCCGGTCGCCGAGGTGACGGTGTCGGTTCCGGCCGACGCGGTCGGCGGCGTGCTCGGTGACCTGGCGGCGCGACGCGGCCGGGTGGCCGGCTCGGAGGTCCGCGGCGGCACGGCGTCGGTGACGGCGACGGTCCCGGTGGCGGAGCTGTTCGGCTACGCGACCCGCCTGCGCGGCCGCACCCAGGGCCGCGGCACGTTCACCGCCAGGCCCGCCGGTTACGCCCCGGTGCCGTAAGCGGTCGTGAGTGAGAAACAGTGTTCTAACCCTGTTTCTCACTCACGACCCGCCGCGGCAGACCTAGTTCCGGGGGAGGGACTTCACGGCGGCGAGGAGCGCGTCGACGTCGGCTTCCGTGGTGTACGGCGCGATGCCCGCCCGGACCGCGCCCGTGTCGCCGAGGCCGAGGTGGCGCGAGCACTCGATCGCGTAGAAGCTCCCCGCCGGCGCGTTGACCCCCTGCGTCCCGAGGTGCTCGTACACCGCCTGCGACGCGACCCCGCCGACCGAGAACAGCACCGTCGGCGTCCGGTGCCGCGAGGGGTCGCCGTACCGGGTCACCCCGGGGATCTCCGCGAGCCCCGCGTCGAGCCGGGCGAGCAGCGCGTCTTCGTGCTCGGAAAGCGCCGTCAGCGAAGCGACGAGACGCGCGCGGCGGAAACCGTCACCCGGGACGAGCGTCGCCAGGAAGTCGATCGCCGCGGTCGTGCCGGCCAGGAGCTCGTACGGCAATGTCCCCAGCTCGAACCGCTCCGGGACCGCGTCCGTCGACGGCAGCAGCTTGTCCGGGTGCAGCGTCTCCAGCAGCGCGGGTGCCGCCACGACCAGGCCGAGGTGCGGGCCGAGGAACTTGTACGGCGAGCAGGCGTAGAAGTCGGCTCCCAGTGCCGTGACGTCGACCGGCGCGTGCGGGGTCAGGTGGACGCCGTCCACGTACAGCAGCGCGCCCGCGTCGTGCACCGCCGCCGCGATCGCCGGGATGTCCGGCCGGGTGCCGAGGAGGTTCGACGCCGCCGTGACCGCCACCAGCCGCGTCCGCGAGGACAGCAGCTCGGTGACGGCGGACGGCGGCAGCAACCCGGTCTCGGGGTCGAAGTCCGCCCAGCGCACGGTCGCGCCCGCGGCCGCCGCGGCCTGGACCCACGGCCGGATGTTCGCGTCGTGGTCGAGGCGGGTGACGACGACCTCGTCGCCCGGGCCCCAGGTCTTCGCGAGCGTGCGGGAGAAGTCGTAGGTCAGCTGTGTCATGCTGCGCCCGAACACGACCCCGGCCGGGTCCGCCGCGAGCAGGTCGGCGACGGCCCGGCGCGCCTCGGCGACCACCGTGCTCGCCCGGCATTCGGCGGCCGTGACGACGCCGCGGTTGGAGATCCCGGAGCACAGCGTCCCGGCCACCGCCTCCCCGACGACGTCGGGCACCTGCGAGCCGCCCGGCCCGTCGAAGTGCGCGGCCGCGAGGGCGGGGAAGTGCTTGCGGATCGTCTGCACGTCGTAGCTCATGACGCCAGCGTGCCAGGAGTTCAGGCTCTCCGGACGGGGGTGGCCGCCGTGACGGGTAACTGCGGCGGTGCGGCCACCGGCCGCCGGACCGGAGCCGGGGTCTTCAGGTGACGCCGCAGCCGTTGCGTCGGCTTCTCGACGTACTCCCAGGACAGCCGGCCGACGACGTAGGAGGCCGGCACGGCCAGCAGCATCAGCAGCCACACCTGCCGCACGCCGGCGAGGATGAGCAGCTGCTGGATCGGGAAGCCCCAGATGTAGGTGCCGTAGCTCCCGTAGACGTGCGGCCCGCCCGCCTCCAGCCGCTTGGGCCAGTGCATCGCGAGCGTGATCGCGCCGTAGGACGCGCTGACCGCCAGCAGGTACCGGCCGGCCGGGGTCTGGCTCAGCGCCAGGTAGGCGGCGAACAGCACCACCGCCACCCACGGCCGGAGCGGGATCTTGTCCCGGTAGGCGTGCAGCACCATCCCGAGCACGAACGGCACCAGGAACGACACCGTCGACCCGAGCGGGACGAGCAGCAGCGAGCCGCCCGTGCTGTGCTGCTCGAACGTCGCCTGCAACACGCTGTCGGCGTAGACCATGCCGCCGAGGGCGAGGACGACGACCCAGCGCCCCGCGCCGGCCAGCACGACCAGGCCGGCGACGAGGACCAGGCCGTAGCCCAGCAGCTCCATCGGCAGCGTCCAGATCGCGCCGTTCACCGACCACGGGTACGGGTTGTCGGTGAACACGCCGGGCAGCAGGTGCTGCAGGTAGAACAGCACGGTCGTGCCGACCAGGTAGCGCCACGTCTGCAGGTTCGTCCAGTAGTCGGACGCCGTCGTCACCAGCGGGCCGATGACGAACACGGTCACCAGCACCACGACGAGCAGCGGCGGCATGATCCGCAGCAGGCGCCGCGCGGAGAACCGCCACCACGACGGGTCGCGCGCCCAGCTGTCCTGGATCTGGTAGCCGCTCATCGCGAAGAACGCCATCAGCGCGATGTAGCCCGGCGACATGTGCCAGGACGCGGGGAAGACCGTCAGCCGCTGCGGGTGCAGCAGCGGCATGCTGTGGTCGACGATGACGGTGATCGCGCCGATCATCCTCAGCCACGCGAAGCCGATGTTGGGATTGGCGTGAATTTTTGACGGGATCGGCACGGATCGCGATGTTAGCCCATCCGGCTCCCGCACCTGACCCGAACGGCGGAAATGCGGCTGCGCCTCAGGTCAGCGGCCGCGGTTGCGGGCGTGGTCGCGGGCCTGCCGCTCGTTGCCGTGCTTGTAGTTGCCGGTCGCGCGGGCCATCAGCAGCTGCTGGTCGTCACCGCGGTCGGCCGCGGCCAGGAAGCGCGCGGCGGCGGACCCGCGCAGCGTCCCGGCCGGACGGCCGTGGTGCGTGATCGTCACGGTGCCGTGTTCGTCGATGCGGTAGGTGAAGCCGGTCGGTGTCCCCATCCGCCCAGGCTGGCACGGCGGGCAAGCGGATTTCCGGAAGGGAGTCCGGGGGATTCCCGGATGGCGCTCCCGGGTGGACACGACAGAATGCGGAAGATGATCCGAGGGGGACGACAGGTGCGGGCCAAGCTGGGGAACGCGTACGTGCTGCTGGGCGCCCAGGTGCTCGTGCTGGTGGTGCTGCTCGTGTCGTACAACGACGGCAGGCTGCGGTTCCCCGCCTACCGCGTCGACCTGGACGTCTACCGGCTCGGCTCGGCGGCGCTGCTGCACGGCGACGCGCTGTACGGCACGCTGCCGCCCACCGGCGACGGCCAGCTCCTGCTGTTCACCTACCCGCCGTTCGCGGCGATCGTGCTGGCCCCGCTGGCGGTGCTGCCGTACTGGGCCGCCTGCCTCGTGGTCACCGTGGGCACGCTCGGGCTGCTCGCGGTGGTGCTGGTCACGGTGCTGCGGGCGCTGGGGGCGCGCAGCGACTGGCGTCGCGTCGGGGCGCTGCTGCTGGCCGCCGAGGTGCTCGAGCCGGTCCTGCGCACGGTGTACGCGGGCCAGCTCGACCTGCTGCTGCTCGCCCTCGTCGTGCTGGACGTCCTGGTCGACACGCCGCGGTGGCCGCGTGGCCTGCTGATCGGCCTCGCCGCCGCGATCAAGCTGACCCCGGCGATCTTCCTGCTGTACTTCCTGCTCCGCCGGGACACCCGCGCGGCCGTGACCGGCGTCGTCACGTTCCTCGCCGCGACGGCGCTGGGGTTCCTGCTCGCCGGGGCGGACTCGGTGCGGTACTGGACCAGCGCGCTCTGGGACACCGGCCGCGTCGGCGAGCCGACCTACGCCGGCGACCAGTCGCTGCTGGGGCTGCTCGCCCGGACCGGGGTGCCGGCGGACGCGCGGACCGCGTGGTGGCTGCCGCTGGTCGCCGTCGTGCTCGTGCTGACCGCGCTGGGGGTGCGGCGCGCGCTGGCGGCGGGGGAGAAGACCGTCGCGCTCGGCGTGAACGCCGTCGGCGGGCTGCTCGTCTCGCCGATCTCGTGGACGCACCACTGGGTCTGGATCGTGGTCGTGCTGCTCGGCTGGGCCGAGCTGGCGCGCCGCACCCGGCGACGCGGGTTCGCCGCGGTGGCCGGGGTGGGCGCGGTGCTGTTCGTCACCGGTCCGCAGTGGTGGTGGCCGCGCGGCGGCGAGGTGGAGCGCGACTGGACGTTCCTCCAGCAGCTGACCGGCAACGGCTATGTCCTCTTCGGACTCGCGGTGCTGGTCACCGCGGCGCTCGTCCGGTTCCCGCGGGCGGCGGACGACCTCAGCGGCGTCGTTCCGGCCGGCGCCACAGCCAGCCCGCTCCGAGGATGAGCATCGCCGTGCCGAACGCCAGCGCCAGGCAGATCCCGCCGGTGTTCAGCGGCAGCGCGTCCATCACCGCCTGGGGCAAGGGCAGCAGCCCGGCGAGGCCGACCACGGCGTAACAAGCCCCGGCGATGACGAGGAACCGGGCGGCCGCCCGCGAGGAGCGGGTGCAGAACACCGCGGCGGCGCCGGTCAGCAGGTGCACCAGCGTCCACGCCCCCGACACCGCGAAGACCCCGAACAGGGTCCGCGCGGACCCTTCGCCGACCGTGACCCCCGGAATCAGCTCGAGCGCGCCCAGCACCAGGAACAACAGGCCGATCAGCATGCCCATGCCCTGCACGGGAGCGGGGCCCGGCTTCGGCGCCCGGGCCTCGGGCTCGGTGGTCGTCATGCTTCCCGGATTCCCCGCGCGAGCTCTTTTAATGCACCGGTTGAGGGGTAACCGGGCAGAAATCGGACCGAGGAGCGAAACGATGACCGAGTACCGCCACACCGCGACCGCCGACGTCAACGCCGACGAGCTGTTCGCCTTCCTGAGCCACCCCGAGAACCTGCCGCGGTACTTCCCGGAGATGAAGGTCGCCGAGCCGAAGGGCGGGGACAGCGTGCACGTCGAGGCCGAGGTCCACGGCAAGCGGGTCGCCGGCGAGGCGTGGCTGCACACCGACGCGGCGAACCGCTCGCTGTCGTGGGGCGCGGAAGGTCCCGACGACTACCACGGCGAGCTGCGGATCGCCGAGGACGGCCCGGCGTCGTCGGAGATCACCGTGACGCTGCACAGCGTCCGCCAGGCCGGCGGTGGCGAGGTCCAGCAGGGCCTCGAACGCACGGTGGCCGCGATGACCCACGCGGCATCGGCCGACGCCGACGTCGAAGCCGCCGAGGGCCAGGGCGGCTGGACCTCCTACGACGCCAAGAGGGACTCGTCGAGCTGAGGCGGGAACGGCCCGTAGGCGTTGCTCCGCGCGCCACGGGTCCGGAGCGCGGGAACGGCGAACAGGAGCCTGAGCAGCGCCGGGGGTGCGGTGCCGCGGCCGCGTGCCCGCGCGGCGGCGGCCCGCTTCTCGACCCGCACCTGGTCGGCCTGGACGCGTTCGATCGCGCGGATGCGGTCGGCCTGGACGCGGGCGAGGACGTCCGGCCCGGCCTCGCCGGCGCGCAACGCCGGGATCAGGCGGTTCGCCGCCGCGACGGCGTCCTGGACCGCCATGAGGATCCCGTTGCCGCCGGTCGGGGAGATGACGTGCGCCGCGTCGCCGAGCAGGAGCAGGCCCGGGCGGTGCCAGCGCTCGACGCGGGAGA
This sequence comes from Amycolatopsis sp. NPDC114505, assembly GCF_055633615.1. NCBI lineage: Bacteria > Bacillati > Actinomycetota > Actinomycetes > Pseudonocardiales > Pseudonocardiaceae > Amycolatopsis > Amycolatopsis sp. NPDC114505. Next base: position 273,279 of record NZ_JBVKDV010000003.1, read on the forward strand.
TGTCCACCGACAGCAGCGTGGTCTGCGAGAAGTCGGTGAGCAGGGGGGCGCGGTCGGCCAGCCACGGCACGCGCTCGCGCAGGAACGCGCGGATCGGCTCGACACCGCCTTCGCACAGCGCCGGGTAGGCGCCCTTTTCGATGCTGTAGCCCACCTGCCAGTCGCGGACGCCGCCGAGGACGCCGACGTAGGCGTCGCGCCCGAAGTAGAGGTCGAGGTCGGCGTCGGGCGGGTCGCCGGGGGAGCGGGGCAGCCGGAACCAGAGCAGGTCGGTGGTGGCGCCGAGCGGCCGCGCGTCGAGGCCCGCGAGCCGCCGCACGGTGGAGAACCGCCCGTCGGCGCCGACGACCAGGGACGTCGCGAGCTCGCCGCCGCGGTACCGGACGCCGGTCACCTCGCCGTCCGCTTCGAGCAGGCCGGTCACCTTGGCGTTCGTCCGGAGCGTGAACGCCGGCAGCTCGGCCGCGCGCTCGGCGAGGAAGTCGAGGAACCGCACCTGCGGCATCAGCGCGACGTAGCCGAACGGCGTGTCCAGCCGGTCGTAGTCGGCGCAGCTGTAGACGCCCGACGGGGTGTGGAAGCGGAACGACCGCGCCTTGAAGTGGTCGAGCTCCAGGAGGTCGCCGGCCAGGCCGAGCCGGTCGAGGAGCTCGAGGGTGTAGGGGTGCAGCGAGTCGCCGCGGAAGTCGCGGTCGAAGTCGGAGCGCGCTTCGAGCACCGTGACCTCGATCCCGGCGCGGGCGAGCAGGTAGCCGAGCAGCAGCCCGCCGGGGCCGCCGCCGGCGATCGCGACGCTCACACTGTGTCCGAGGGGGTCCCAGTGTCCACTGTGGACAATCGGAACACCGCCATCCCGGGCACGTGCTCGAGGATCTGGGCGACACTCGCGTCCTGCGGGACCGGGAAGGCCTTGACCGCCCACGGCACCGACATCGCGGCCAGGTACGTCGCGACGACTCCGGCGGCTTCCTCGCCGTCGACGGTGTCGGCGCGGCAGTCCTGCCGTTCGCCGGCCGCGAGCAGCGCGCACTCCGGCGCGTCCAGGAGGTTCGCGACCCAGTCGCGGTCGCGCACGGGCGAGACGAGGTAGCGCCCGCCGTCCCGTGCGACGACGGCCAGCGGCACCCGCCGCGGCTCGCCGGTGCTGCGCCCGCGGGTCTCGACGACGCGCAGCGCGTACCCGCCCTCGGGCGGCGCCTCGCCGGGCGCGTCGATCAGCTTGGCGGTCATTTCGGCGTTCATCGCTCGGACGTCCACCCGGTTCACGGTAGCAAAACTCGCTAGATTGTCTAGCTACCATAGAATGACCAGGTGGAAGACAGCGTCGCGTTCCGGGTGAACCTCGCCCTGCGGGACCTGCTGGCGCTCGCCCACGACGTCCAGCTGTCCCTGGCCCGCCGGCTGGGCCTCGGCGCGACCGACGTGCAGGCCCTGCAGCACCTGGCCGCGGGCACCCCGATGGGCACGGTCGACCTGGCGCACGCCCTGAAGATCCGCTCCGCGTCGGCGACCGTCCTGGTCGACCGCCTGGAGGCCGCGGGCCACGTCCGCCGCGACCGCCACCCCAGCGACGGACGGCGGATCACGCTGGTCATCGCGGACGCCGCCCGCACCGAGGTCCGGGCGGCGCTGGCCCCGCTGGTCGACGCGGTGACCCGGCTGACGGCGGAGCTGGCGCCCGGCGAGGCCGAGGTGGTGGCGAAGTTCCTCGGCGACACCACGGAAGTGTTGCGAGCGTACGCGGACGAGTCGCCGTAGCCCCTCAGACGGCGCGCCGGTGGTAGACGGCGAGGCCGCGCCGAGATTGAGCGAGCGGAGCCGCCCGGGCCGGGTTAGCGTTCCGGCCATGCGAGACGAGCCCGCGCTCTGGCTGTTCGCCGACCAGCTCGGGCCGCACTTCCACAGCACCCCCGAACACCGCGGTCGCGACGTGCTGCTGATCCGGTCGGCCGCGGCGTTCGCCGCCAAGCCGTTCCACCGGCAGAAGCTGCACCTGGTCCAGGCCGCGCTGTACCGGCTCGCCGCCGACCTCGGCGACCGCGTCACCCTGCTCGACGCCCCGGACTACCGCACCGGCCTGCGCCGCTTCGGGCGGCCGGTGGTCGTGCACGAGCCGACGTCGCACGCGGCCGACGCCTTCGTCCGGCGGCTGCGCGACGAAGGCGTCGTCACGGAGATCCTGCCGACGCCCGGCTTCGTGCTGTCCAAAGAGGACTTCAAGTCCTGGGCCGACGGGCGCGGGCGGTTCGTCATGGAGGACTTCTACCGCGACCAGCGCCGCCGGTTCGGCGTGCTGCTCGAACCGGACGGCGGGCCCGAGGGCGGGCACTGGAACTACGACCACGACAACCGCCAGCCGCCGCCGAAGACCACCCGGCTCGACGTGCCCGCGCCCTGGCACCCGCGGGAGAACGAGATCGACGACCGCGTCCGGGCGGAGCTCGACGAAGCCGAACGCGCCGGGAAGATCCGGCCGGTCGGCGTCGACGGCCCGCGCCGGTTCGCCGTCGGGCACGACGAGGCGGGCCGCGCCCTGCGCCGGTTCCTCGAGCACCGCTTGCCCGTCTTCGGCCCGAACCAGGACGCGATGCTCACCCACGACTGGGCGATGGCGCACGCGCTGCTCTCGGTGCCGCTCAACCTCGGCCTGCTCGACCCGCTCGACGTCGTGCGGCGGGCCGAAGAGCGCTACCGGGCCGGTGACGCGCCGTTGAGCAGCGTCGAAGGGTTCGTCCGGCAGGTGCTGGGCTGGCGCGAGTGGGTGTGGCACCTGTACTGGCACCAAGGACCGGATTACTTGCGGCGCAACGCTTTGCAGGCGCACCGCGAGCTGCCGGAGTGGTGGCGTTCGCTGGACGCGGACGCCGTCGAGGCCGCCTGCCTGCGCACCGCGCTCACCGGCGTGCGCGACCGCGGCTACGCCCACCACATCGAGCGCCTGATGGTGCTCGGCAACCACGCGCTGCAGCGCGGGTACGACCCGGCCGAGCTGAACCGCTGGTTCGCCACCGCCTTCGTCGACGGGTTCCCGTGGGTGATGCCGGCGAACGTGATCGGCATGAGCCAGTACGCCGACGGCGGCATCGTCGGGACGAAGCCGTACGCCGCCGGCGGGGCCTACATCAGCCGGATGAGTGATCACTGCCCCGGTTGTGTTTTCGACCCGAAAAAGCGGACCGGGCCGGACGCGTGCCCGTTCACGGCCGGTTATTGGGCGTTCCTCGACCGCAACGCGGGCCGGCTGCGGGACAACCACCGGATGCGGCAGCCGTTGCGGGGCCTGGAAAAGCTCGCGGACCGTGACGAGGTTGTCGCCCGGGAGGCTGACCGTCGCCACTTCTGATTTCAAGCCAGTTGTTCACACTATTGTGTAACTAGCCGGGCGGGCTCCGCTCTTTTACGGTGATTGCCTCCCTTTCCCCGGCGAAGGCGATCCTCCGTGCCCGACGCAGACCAGCGCGCTGGCGTGCTGTCCAAACGCGCTTTGGTGACCGCGTCGCACGCGGTCGAACGCGCCGCGCTCGCCGACGGGACGGGTGCCGACACCGTCGTGTTCGCGCTGTTCCAGCGGTTGCCGTACTTCGAACGCGAACGCGACATGTACGCGCGGATCGCGCGGAAGGCGGCGGTCACGGTCGTCGGGATGGTCGACTCCGGCCGGCCCGACCTCCCGCACGGCGTCACGCCGGTGCTGCTGCGGCCCGACGAGCCGATGGCGCGGGAGTGGTCGGTCGCCGTGCTGTCGCCGACGTTCGGGGCCTCGGTCGTCGCGCAGGACCTGGACGAGGTCGACCCGCAGGCGACGTCGGTCGAGCGGGCGCGGCTGTTCCGCGGCCGCTGGGGGCTGCGCCGCGACGAGGCGTACGCGGAGGTCGTCCGGCTCCGCGACGCGATGGGCGACCGGCTGCCCCCGGCCGTGCGGCGGCGGGTCGGCGAGGTCCTGGAGTCGGTGGAGGCACCGGCGGCGGTCGACGTCGAGAGCCGGGCGGAGGCGGCCCTGCGGCACGTGGCGTCCCGGCTGGACGAGGCCCGCGCGTCGGCGCCGGCGGTCCCCGGCCCGGCCGTCGACCCGAACACGGGGCTCGAAACCCTGGCGGGCCTGACCCGGTGGCTCGGCGACGCGACCGACACGGTGCCGCTCGGGCTGGTGCTGGTCGCGGTCGACGATCTCGCCGCGGTCGAGCGGCGCCACGGCACCCGCGTCCGGATGCACACGGAGCAGAACATCGCCGACCTGCTGCGCGGGGGACTGCGCCCGCTCGACCGCGCGGTGCGGCTCGGGCCGGGGGAGTTCCTGGTGATCCAGCCGGCGGTGCCGGCGGCGGAGCTGACGTCCCGCAGCCGGAACCTGGAGCGCAGGCTGGCGGCGCTGCACGCGACGTACCCGTTCGTGGACCTGCACCCGCGGACGACGACGTTGCTGACCCGCCGGCGTCCGCTGCCGCTGCCGAAGCTCCGGGCTCAGCTGAGGGAGGTCCCGGCGATGACGCTGTGGCCGCCGAGCCAGGGGTCGTTGCCGATCCCGCCGGAGCCGCAGGGCCTGGCGATGCGCTCGGGAGCGGGCACCTGGTTCCGGTGACCTCGTACTCCGTATAACGACCTATACGGCCGGCGACGGTCCACGCTCGATCGCCGACACCCGCGCGCGAAGAGTCCGCTGACCACGCCGAGCACCCGGGTGCGTACCAGCCACGCCAGCCCGATCAGGCCGAACGCCCTCGCGGCCGCCTGGGCGTACGGCGAGCGATCGAAGCCGGGTCTGCGATCATGGCCGCGTGAAGCCCCGCCGCTGGAACCCGGACACCGTCGCGCCGCCGCTCGGGCGGTACAGCCACCTCGCCGAGGTGCCCGCCGGGCACCGGCTCGTCTTCCTGGCCGGGCAGCTCGGCGTGGCGCCCGACGGCACGCTCGCCGACGGTCCCGAAGCGCAGGGGCGGCAGATCTTCGCCAACCTCGAAGCGCTGCTCACGGCCGAGGGGGCCGGGCCGGAGCACCTCGTCAAGCTGCTGACGTTCGTCGCGGGCACCGAGCACCTCGCCGGCTACCGCGCCGCGCAGGCCGACGTGTTCGCCAAGTGGTTCCCGGACGGCGACTTCCCCGCGCAGACCCTCGCGGTCGTGGCGGCGCTGGCCGGCCCGGACTACGCCGTGGAGGTCGAAGCGGTCGCCGCCGTGCCCGGCTAGGCGAAGATCGCCAGCGCCAGGCCCGTGCCGACGATCAGCACGCACGCCGCGACCGTCGTGCGCCGGTAGTGGAGGATCAGCGCCGCGAACTCGCGCAGCAGCGCGCTCGGCAGGAAGTACCGCGCCGTCGGGGCCCCCGTCGCGTCGAACGGCAGGCCCAGGCGGCGGCACTCCACCGCCGTGCGGAACACGTGGTAGTTGCTGGTCACCGCCAGCACGCGGGGCGGCCGCACGCCGCCGGGCAGCAGCTCCGCCGAGAACGCCAGGTTCTCCTCGGTCGTCGTCGCGCGGTCTTCACGGCGGATCCGCTCGGCCGGGATTCCCCGCCCCTGCAGGTATTCGTGCATCGCCGCGGCTTCGGTCGTCGTCTCGCCGGGACCCCGGCCGCCCGACACCACCAGCAGCGGGGGAGCCGCTTCGCGTTCGTACAGCCGGATCGCGCGGTCGAGCCGGGCGGCCAGCAACGGCGTCACGCGGTTCTCGGCCAGCCCGCAGCCGAGGACGATGATCGCGTCGAAGCCCGTGCGCCGCCGCAGCCTGCCGTACAGGATCGAATACCCGAGCAGTGACGCGAACAGGAACCCGAAGTAGCACGCGAGCACCGCGGCCGTCGCCACCAGGGCCGAGCCCCACCGGCCGAGCGGCACGAAGAACAGCCCTTCGAGCGCCAGCATGCCGACGCCGAGCAGGAACGAGAGCAGGTTCGCGAGACTCCGGCCTTCACGCCGGACCATCCCGACGCCGTTGACGATCAGGGCCACCGGCAGCACCAGCGCGACGACCGCCACCAGCACGCCGACGACCGGGACGAGCCATTCCAGGTGCAGCGCCGCGCGCAACAGCCACAGCCCGGCCAGCAGGAGCGCGAGACCCAGCCAGACGGCGTTGCCGAGGCGACGCGGTTCGCGCACCAGCCGCACCGCGAACACCAGCAGGGCGGCCGCGGCGCCGCCGAGCAGCACGGCTTCGGTGACGTTCACCCTGCCTCCTCCCTCCCCCGGAGAGGCCAAGGTAGAGCACGCGGACCCGGTGTACGTCCACCGGGTCCGCGTCCACTGTGGAGCCGTCAGGCCTTGTGCTGCATGCTCGACCGCGCCGGGTTGCCCTGGTCCGCGGCCTTCGGGTCCTTCTCGTCGGCCTTGGCGCGCACGCCCGACTCGATCCGGTCGCCCAGGTCCTTGTCGACGTTGCGCCAGTAGTCGAAAGCCCGCAGCAGCACCGGTTCCGAGACGCCGTTGAGCAGGTGCCCGACGACGTTGTCGACGAGCCTGCCGCGCTGGTCGTCGTCGAGGACCTCGCGGACCATCGTCCCGGCCTGGCCCCAGTCGTCGTCGTCCTCGCGCAGCGTGTACGCCGTGCGGACCATGTCGCCGTCGGTGTGCCAGCCCGAAGGCTGCCCGTACTTCGCGACGTCCGCCTGCGGGCCGCCCTTGGAGTTCGGCGCGTACACCGGGTCCGACACCTTCGTGTACCGCATCGCGCCGTCCTTGCTGTAGCTGTGGACGGGGGAGACGGGCGCGTTGACCGGCAGCTGCTTGTAGTTCGCGCCGATCCGGTAGCGGTGCGCGTCCGGGTAGGAGAACAGCCGGCCGAGCAGCATCTTGTCCGGGCTCGCGCCGATCCCGGGCACCAGGTTGCTCGGCTCGAACGCCGCCTGCTCGATCTCGGTGTGGTGGTCGGTCGGGTTGCGGTCGAGCGTCATCCGGCCGACGTCGATCAGCGGGTAGTCGCCGTGCGGCCACACCTTCGTGAGGTCGAAGGGGTTGAAGCGGTACGTCTTCGCGTCGTCGAAGGGCATGACCTGCACCTTCAGCGTCCAGCTCGGGTGGTCGCCGGCTTCGATCGCCTCGTAGAGGTCGCGCGTGTGGTAGTCGGTGTCGGCCGAGGCCATCTGGTCGGCTTCGTCCTGGGTGAAGGTCTCGACACCCTGGTCGGTCTTGAAGTGGTACTTCACCCAGAAGCGTTCACCCGCGGCGTTGATCCACATGTAGGTGTGCGAGCTGTAGCCGTTCATGTGGCGCCAGGTGCGGGGGATCCCGCGGTCGCCCATCAGCCACGTCACCTGGTGCGCCGACTCCGGCGACAGCGTCCAGAAGTCCCACTGCATGTCGTGGTCGCGCAGGTTGTTGTCCGCGCGGCGCTTCTGCGACCGGATGAAGTGCTGGAACTTCAGCGGATCGCGGATGAAGAAGACCGGGGTGTTGTTCCCGACCATGTCGTAGTTGCCTTCGCTGGTGTAGAACTTCACCGCGAAGCCGCGCGGGTCGCGCCAGGTGTCGGGGCTGCCGCGCTCGCCGGCGACGGTGGAGAACCGGATCAGCAGGTCGGTCTTCGTGCCCGGCTGGAACACGGCGGCCTTGGTGTACGCGCTGACGTCGCCGGTAACTTCGAAGCGCCCGAACGCGCCGCTGCCCTTGGCGTGCGGCTGGCGTTCGGGGACGCGTTCGCGGTTGAACTGCGCCATCTGCTCGATGAGGTAGTTGTCGTGCAGCAGGATCGGGCCGTCGGGACCGACGGTCAGGGAGTGTTCGTCGCTTTCGACAGGGATGCCGGCGTCGGTGGTGGTCGGTTCGGTCACGGTGTTGCCTCTCTCCGGGAAGTGGTGGCGTGGCAGGCGGGGCAGACGCCCCAGAACACCACTTCCGCTTCGTCGATCAGGAAGCCGTGTGCGTCGGCCGGGGTCAGGCACGGGGCCGCGCCGACGGCGCAGTCGACGTCCTCCGTCCGCCCGCAGCGGCGGCACACGACGTGGTGGTGGTTATCCCCGGCGCGCCGTTCGAAACGTGCCGGGTGGCCCGGCAGCTCGATCCGCCGGATCAGGCCGGCCGTGGCGCACGCGCCCAGGACGTCGTAGACCGCCTGGGTGGACACCGATCCCAGCACCGAGCGGACCCCGGTGCCGATTTCGTCCACTGTGGAATGAGGATGCGCGGCCAGCCACGCGAGCACCGCCCGCCGGGGCGCGGTGACGCGCAGGCCGGCGGCCCGCAGCGTGGTGGTCACATCGCTCATGACACCCCACCGTGCGCGCTCTTCTGGATCGGGTCAAGTCCTCGGATGGACGGTTTCAGCGGCCGGAAAACGGGTAGAAGCGTGGCTTTCTGGCATGGTGAAGGGGTGAAACCGGCCTTCGTGCTGCACGAACACTGGCGCCCGCGCCACCACTTCGACCTCCGGCTCGAGGAGGACGGCGTGCTGCGGTCGTGGGCGGTGCCGCGCGGCCTCCCGCCGGACGCGAAGGGCAACCGGCTCGCGGTCGCCGTGCCCGACCACGCGCTGGACCACCTCGCCTACGAGGACGAGACGAAGAAGGTCGCCGACACCGGCTGGTGGGAGGAGCACGACCGGACGGACAAGCGGATCCTGTTCACCCTGCACGGGCGGAAGGAGTCGGTCCGGTACGCGCTGATCCGCACCGACCGCGACTGGCTCCTGCACCGCACGCGCGAACAGCCGGGTGACGCAGGTCAGGCCGTCCGGAGCTGACCGCCGGCCCGCATCGCCCGGTGGGCCCAGTGGCCGAGCACGGCGAGCAGCGCGATCTCCAGGACCATCATCAGGCGTTCCACCAGGCCGGTCGCCACGGTCGGGAGGTGGCCGCCGAGGACGACGTTCACCGCGAACGGCACGATGAACGGCAGGTAGAACGGGATCGCCGCCAGCGCCAGCCGTCGCGACCAGGTCGCGAAGCGGCGCCAGCGCGGGTCGTCGCGGTGGCGGCGGCCCAGCGACCAGCCGACGACCGGCAGGCTGAGGCACGTCACGGCCGAGGCGTACAGGTGGATCTTGCCGGTGGCCGTGATGGCGCCGCCCTGCGGATCCTTCGCGAAGACGGCGACCGCGAGCAGGCTGAGGCACCACAGCGCCTTCGCCGCCACCAGCGCCGGGTTGGCCAGCAGGCCGCGGCGGTAGAGCGCGACCAGCAGCAGCGCCGAGCCCGTGCTGGTGAGCAGCAGCGCGGCGTCCCACATCCAGCGGCCGGGGCTCAGCGCGTAGTCGCTGAGCATCGAGCTGACCGGGTCGAGCGGGGCGAGCCGCCGGTCCAGGTGCAGCACGACGAGCAGGCCCATCGCGAGGGCGAGCGTGGCCAGCGCACCCGGCACGAGCAGCCGGGCGGGGAGTGAGGGGCGGACCGGCGAAGACAACAGCATGTAAGGGGACACTCCCGGACGGCTCGGCTGGTTCAGGCGCAAGCCGGGGACGCTACCCGTGACCGTTTCGTGATCATCGCGGGACACGCCCGAGATGTGACGCAGGACACCGCCGGGGTCAGTGGTCGCCGTCCTGGGGGATCTCCGCGGAATCCGTGAGCCGCAGCTTGCGCCGCGCCCGCTGGTAGAACGTCGTCATCCCGAGCCGGACGACCCGCGCCGCGCTGGGCCGGGCGTGCAGGTCGAGGCGGTCGCCGGGGGAGACGTACCCCTGGACCTGGCCGTCGACCTCCACCGCCAGCCGGCCGCTGGTCGGCAGCAGCTCCAGCGTCACCTCGTCGTGCACCGACAGCACGATGCCCCGGCTGTACGCGGAGTGCGGCGCCGCGGGCGTGACCAGCAGCGCCTCCACCGACGGGCTGGTGATCGGGCCGCCGGCCGAGAAGCTGTACGCCGTCGAGCCCGTCGGGGTGGCGACGACGACCGCGTCCGCCGAGTAGCTGACGAACTGCTGGCCGCCGACGCGGACGGCGACCACCGCGCTGCCGTCGCCCGGCACGCGCACCACCGCGATGTCGTTGAACGCCGTGATCCGGCGTCCGTCCAGCACGGCGTCCACGGCCAGCCGCGGCTCCACCGTGAACTGGTGGTCGTCGATGGCCGAGAGCGCGCCGGGCAGGTCGGGGACGTCGACCTCGGCGAGGAAGCCCAGCTTGCCGAGGTTCACCCCGAGCACCGGCGCGCGCTGCCCGTCGGCCAGGCGCATGGCCCGCAGCATCGTGCCGTCCCCGCCCAGGCTGACCACCAGGTCGGACCGGCGGCCGAGCTCCTCGGGCGTCACCCCGATCGCCGCGCAGTTCAGGCGGACGATCTCGTCGGCGATGCCGAGGATCTCGATGTTGCGGTTGCCGGCCCAGCCGAGCACGGCCTCGACGGCGGCCGCCGAGTCGCGGCGGGGGTGCAGCACGAGTCCCGCGGAGTGCATGTCAGCGGTCCCGGACGAGCGAAGAGAGCGTCATGCGCTCAGTGTGCCCGCTCCCGCCTTGCGTCGCGAGAACCGGAGCGCGCCGTCGTCGATCCGGCCGTGCCGCAGTTTGACGACGTCGTGCGCGTAGCTCATGCCGAGCGTCCACGGCGCCCGCGAGCCGGCCTTCGGGAACTCGTCGATCGCCCGCAGCACGTAGCCCGCGTCGAAGTCGAGCAGCGGCCGCTCGGTGACCGCCGGGTCGTCGTTGACCGGCACGCACTGGTCGTACCCGCCGCGGCCGAGGTGGCGCAGGAGGCGGACGAAGTACTCGCCGACCAGGTCGGCCTTCAGCGTCCAGGACGCGTTCGTGTAGCCGATCGTGAAGATGAAGTTCGGCACGCCGCTGAGCATCATCCCCTTGTAGGCCATGGTTTCCGGCAGCTTGACGGGGTCGCCGTCGACGACCAGGTCGATGCCGCCGAAGGCCAGCAGCCGCAGCCCGGTGGCGGTGACGACGACGTCCGCGGCCAGCTCGTCGCCCGATTCGAGCCGGATGCCGGTCTCGGTGAAGGAGGCGATCCGGTCGGTGACGACCGAGGCGTCACCGCGCTTGATCGAGCGGAACAGGTCGCCGTCCGGCACCAGGCACAGTCGCTGGTCCCACGGCTGGTAGCGCGGCTTGAAGTGGGTGTCCACGGCGTACCCGGCCGGCAGCTGCTTCAGCGCGGCCTTGCGGATCATCGCCTTGACGACGCCGGGGCGGCGCCGGCTGAGCTGGTAGATGAGCGTGCTCACCGCGACGTTCTTCCACCGAGCGATCGGGTACGCGAGCTTCGGGCCGAGCAGCCCGCGCAGCCGGTTGGCCAGCGCATCCTCCGAAGGCAGCGAAAGGATGTAGGTGGGGGAGCGCTGCAGCATCGTTACGTGCTCGGCGCGGTCGGTCATGGCCGGCACCAGCGTCACCGCCGTCGCGCCGCTGCCGATCACGACGACCTTCTTGCCGGCGTAGTCCAGGTCCTCGGGCCAGTGCTGCGGGTGCACGACGGTGCCACCGAAGTTCTCGATGCCCGGGAACTCCGGCGTGTGGCCGCCCGCGTAGTCGTAGTAGCCGCTGCACAGGTAGAGGAACTTGGCGGTGAAGCGCACGGGCTCACCGTCGTGGGTGGCCTCGACCGTCCACAGTGCGTCCTCCGTGGACCATTCGGCGCGGACCACCTTGTGCCCGAAACGGATGTGCCGGTCGATGCCGGCGTCGGCCGCGGTGTCCCGGACGTACTGCAGGATCGACGGCCCGTCCGCGATGGCCTTCTCGCTGGTCCACGGCCGGAACCGGTAGCCGAGGGTCTGCATGTCCGAATCGGACCGGACGCCCGGGTAGCGGAAGAGGTCCCAGGTGCCGCCGATGGCGTCACGGGCTTCGAGGATCGCGTACGTCTTGCGCGGGAACGCCGTCCGCAGGTGGTGGGCCGCGCCGACGCCGGACAGCCCGGCGCCGACGATCAGGACCTCGACGTGCTCGGTCATCGCACGGCCTCCGTCCGCCGCGGGCGCCTCAGCAGGCGCGTGAGCACGGCGTTGTAGTGGGTGGGGGTGACGCGGGCGAGCGCGTCGAACAGGTAGGCGTCCGGGCCGACGAGGATCCGGGCCTTCCCGCGATCGACGCCGGTGTGGATGATCGCCGCGGCCTTGTCCGACGACGTCATCGTCATGGCCTCGAACTGCGCGGCCATCTCGTCGCGGGTCCGGCCGAGCCCGGTGGGGTCCTGGCGCACCCGGGCGTTGCGCGCGATGTTCGTCGTGATGCCGCCCGGGTGGACGGTGATCGCGCGGACGGCGCTCCCGGCCAGCTCCTGCCGCAGCGACTCGGTGAAGCCGCGGACGGCGAACTTCGCCGCGCAGTAGGCGCTCTGGTAGGGCACCCCGAGCAGCCCGTACACGCTGGAGGTGTTGACGATCGCGCCCTCACCCTGCTCGACGAGGATCGGCAGGAACGCCCGCGTCCCGTGCACCACCCCGCGGAAGTTGATGTCGTGCAGCCAGTCGTCGTCCTCGGGCACCGCGTCCAGCACGCTGGAGGTGACCGCGACGCCGGCGTTGTTAAAGACCCCGGCCAGCGGCGAAGGGAGCCACTCGCGCACCTCGCCGGCGAACCGGAGCTGGTCTTCGGCGTCGCGGACGTCGAGCACGCGCGTCAGGACCTTGCCGTGCAATGCCGACGCGGTGGCTTTCAGGCCGTCCGCGTCGACGTCGGCGATCGCGACCGGCGAGCCGAGCCGGGACAGCCGGGTGGCCAGTGCCCGGCCGATGCCGGACGCCGCGCCGGTGATCACCACCGGACGGCCGGTAAGGCTACGGGGCCGTGACATCGCTGCTCCTCACGTGCTTGTCGATGAGATCGAGCAGGGTGGGCCAAGCGCCTTCGGGCAGGTCGTGACCCATGCCGGGGACGGTTTCCAGGCGCGCGCCGGGAATCGCGCGGGCTGTCGCGGCGCCGCCGGTGGGGTGGACCATCCGGTCGCGGTCGCCGTGGATCACCAGGGTCGGCGCGGTGATCTTCCGCAGCCACGCCGTCCGGTTGCCGGACTTGAGGATCGCGCCGAGCTGGCGGCCCACGCCGCCCGCGGTCGGGTCGCGGTCCCAGCCCACCCCGGCCTTCTCGCGCACCCAGGCCTCGTCGAAGGGGAAGCCGTGCGAGCTGATGTGCCGGAACATCGTCACGGCGCTTTCGACGGCCTCTTCACGGGACTTCGGCGGCTTCGCGCCCATCAGCCGCAACGTCGAGAACGCCGGGCGGCCGAGCAGGCGGGACCCGGTCGTCGACATGATCGACGTCAGGGTCCGGACGCGCACCGGGTGCAGCGCCGCCACCGTCTGCGAGATCATGCCGCCCATGGACACGCCGGCGATGTGCGCGGTCTCGATGTCGAGCGCGTCGAGCAGGCCCACGGTGTCGGCGGCCATGTCCTTCAGGTCGTACTGCTCCGGCGGGAAGCGCCCGGCGAACATCGCGGGCAGGCTCGCCGGCCGGAAGCGCGGGTGGGTCGAGCGCCCGGCGTCGCGGTTGTCGAACCGGACGACCTCGAAGCCGCGCTCCGCGAGCCGCGCGCAGAACGCGTCCGGCCAGCTGTGCAGCTGCTGGCCCAGCCCGGCGACGAGGAGCAGCGGCTCGGCGTCGCGGTCCCCGATCCGTTCGTACGCCAGGGAAATCCCCCGGCCGGCGTCGGCGATCTCTTCGGTCACGAATCTCCTCCGGTGCTCCGGCGGCGCACGATCGCGCGGCCGCCCTTGGCGGGGGCGTAGGCCACGCCCCGAGAGTGCCAGCGTTCGCCGCGCTCGGCGGTCGGCACGAGGTCGAAGTCCCGCAGCAGCGTCCGCAGCACGACGGTCATCTCCATGGTCGCGAACGCGGCGCCGAGGCAGCGGCGGGTGCCGCCGCCGAACGGGATCCACTGGTACAGGTCCGGGCGCGCGCCTTCGAAGCGATGCGGGTCGAAGGTGGCCGCGTGCGGGAACACCGCGTCGTCGTCGTGGATCAGGGCGATGCTGACGAGCACCGCGTACCCCTTCGGCAACGTCCAGCGGCCGAGCCGGTAACCGTCCTGCTTGACCTGCCGGGCGGTCAGGTCGATGACCGGGCGGGTGCGCTGGACCTCGAGGATCGTGGCGTCGAGCAGCTTTCCGTCGCCGTTCTTCAGCTCTTCGAGCAGCGCGGGGTGGCGGCGGAGGCGTTCGACGGCCCAGGCCAGTGTCGTCGCGGTGGTTTCGTGCCCGGCGGTGAGCAGGGTGAGGAGCTGGTCGGCGATCTCTTCGCGGCTGAGCCCGGAGCCGTCGTCGTAGCGGGTCTGCAGCATCATCGCGAGGACGTCGTCTTTTTCTTCGACGCGGGCCTTGGCGATGAGCCGGTCGACGATCGCGTCGTACTCGCGGCGCATCCGTTCGAAGCGGCGCCAGGGGTTGAAGCGGCCCTTCTTGGAGATCGGCGCGACGGCCAGCCGGGAGCCGAGGGTGACGAACGGCGGGAGCAGCTCGCGCAGTTCGGCGAACTCGGCCCCCTCGGCGCCGAACACCGCGCGCAGGATGGCGTTGAGCGTGATCCGCATCATCGACGGCAGGGTGGCGAACGCTGTGCCGTCCGGCCAGCTTTGCAGCTCCCGGACGGTTTCTTCTTCGACGATCTTCTCGTAGGCGGCGAGCCGGCGGCCGTGGAAGGGCGGGACCAGGAGCTTGCGCTGCTTTCTGTGCTCGTCGCCGGAGAGGGCGAACATCGAGTGCGGGCCGAGCACCCGGCCCAGGTTGACCTCGAGGTTGTCGACGAGGTCGGGCCCGGAGGTGAAGAGCTGCTTGATCTCGCCCGGGTCGCTGATCACGACGGCGTGGCCGAAGATCGGCACGTTGACGGTGAAGGCGTCGCCGTAACGGTCTTTGAGCCGTCGCATGCCCCGGAGCGGTTGCGTCAGTGCGTAGGCGCCCTGGACGGCGCGGGGCGCGGCCGGCCCCGGCGGCAGCGTCACCGCGGTTGTCACGGTCGTCATCGACCCTCCCGAACTGGTGGTACGCGAGCGTACCGTCGGTACGGTACGCCGGTGTACCATCCCGTTTCAAGAGGAGGCTTGTACCGTGACTTCCGTGGACGTCGACACCCGCCGGCACCGGCAGCGGCTGCTGGACGGGCTGGCCGCGTCGATCACCGAGGACGGCTTCCGCGACACGACGGTCGCCGGCATCGTCCGCCGCGCCCGCACGTCCCGCCGGACGTTCTACGAGCACTTCGCGAGCCGCGAAGAGTGCCTGATCGCGCTGCTGGCGGACGCGAACCGCGCGATGATCCAGCAGATCTCCGACGCGGTGGACCCGGGCGCACCCTGGTCGCTCCAGGTGCGCCAGGCGATCGAGGCGTGGATCGCGTGCGCGGAGTCCGAGCCGGCGATCACGCTGAGCTGGATCCGCGACGTGCCCGCTTTGGGCGCCCCGGCGCGCGATCTGCAGCGCGACGCGATGGAGGGGTTCATCGCGATGACCCAGCGTCTGACGGACACACCGCCGTTGCGCGCTGCGGGGATCAGTCCGCCGTCCCGTCAGCTGGCGATCATGCTGCTGGGCGGGTTGCGAGAGCTGATCGCGACGACGGTGGAGGACGGCGGCCGGGCCGGCGACGTCACCGCGGTCGCGGTGCGAGCGTCGCTCGCGTTGCTCGGCCCGGCCTGACTAGCTGTATTGATCACGGAGGTTGGGTACGGGGCGACACGTGATCGGATGATCCTGGTGTGAGGGAGGACCTCCGGGTTCGGTGCGGATTGCGACGTCTACACCAGCCAACGGAGGCCCTGGTGACCCACGCTAACGCACCCCTGACACCCACCGGCAGACTGCGCGCCTGGCCCGCTGCGTCGTCGTCGACGACGACCGGCCGCTACGGCGAGCCGCCGAACGGTTCCCAGTGTCGGTCTCCACCGCCGCACGACGGGCCGGCCGCTACCGCAACCACGGCGAAGCAGGAATGACCGACCGTTCCTCGCGGCTCTGGACCAGCCCCAACCGGACACCCACCCGAACCGAACAACGCGTGATCAAAGTCCGGCTGGCTCGCCTCGCCCACCTCGACCGAGCCACCGGCAGCCCGGTCCGCCGCTACGAACACCCCGCACCCGGTGACCTGTCCACGTCGACATCAAAAGCTCGGCAACATCCCCGGACGGCGGCGGCCACCAGATCCACGGCCGCACCCCATCGGCGGACGCACCAGCGCCGCCCACCGCGACCCCGACCGGCCCCGCCGGATCGGCGGCCGCGCGAATCTGGGCTACAGCTACCTGCCAAACGCCGTCGACGACCACTCCCGGCTGGCCTGCACCGAGATCCTCGCCGAGGAGACCAAGGAAACCGCGGCCGCGTTCCGGACCCGGGCGCAGGCGTTCTTCACCAGCTGCGGGATCACCGTCGCGCGGGTTCTGACCGACAACGGATCCTGCTACCGCTCACTTCTCCGGCGCGACACGCTGCGCGAGCGGGCATCGTCGACAAACGCACCCGGCCTTACCGACCGCAGACCAACGGCGAAGTGAACGCTTCACCCGGACCCTGCTCGAGGAATGGGCCTACAGCCAGCCCTACCGCACCGAACCGAACGCCGAGCAGCGCTACCGAGCTGGCTGCACACCTACAACCACCACCGAGGACACACGTCACTCGCAGGTCAGCCACCCGCCAGCCGCGTCCCCAACCTCACGGGTCAATACAACTAGCCCACGTCGACGGTCAGTTTCGGCGGGTCGCGCAGTTCGCTGTCGACCTTGTCCAAGCGCGTGGTCAGCTCCTCGATCGCCGCGCGGGCGTCGTCGCAGATCCGGTTGGCGGCCACCAGGTACGCATCGCAGATCTCCCAGTAGTTCGCGCCGCCGATCGCCGCGGCGGGCTTGCGCTGCTGCGCGCCGTCGACCGCCTCGGCCAGCACCGTGTCCAGCTCGAGGATCTTGTCGAGCTCGAACGGGAACTTGCCCAGCACCCAGTCGCCGATGGCCTTGAAGACGGTCAGGCCGACCCGTTCGAACCCGGGGTCGGTGAACGTCGCGGCCTGCAACGCCCCGACGAACTGCTTCATGACCTTGACGATGTCGGCCCGCGCCTGCTCGAAGATCTGGGAGTACGCGATGAGGCACTGGCCGAGCTTGCCGACCGCGAGGATGTAGGGCTCGCTGTAGTTCTCGAGTTCTTCGCGGTAGGTCTGCACCCCCACCGCGACATCGCCTTCCCACCTCCCGAGTGCGGCACCGAGCGCGCTGTCGAGATTGTTGAGGACGTCGATGCTCGGGTGCTCTTCGCCGGCCGACTTGTAGCGCAGCCCGTCGATGGCCGGCCACGCCTGGTGCATGACCTTGATCTGCTGCTGCGCGATGACGTCGGACGGGTAGAAGAACCGTTCGAACGGGTAGTCGGCCCACCGGTCCGGGTGCGGACCGGTGGGACCGTGTTCGTGGAGCAGCCAGTCCACCCACCCGGCCACCCAGCGGGCCCAGAGCGCCACTTCGCCGCACTGGCTCTCGTACCGGTCGAACTGCGGGTAGTGCCCCGGCGGGCGGTCGGGGACGTACGGCGGCTGGTTCACCGGCTTCCCCCGTCCGCCCAGGATTCGCCGATGCGCCGCAAGTGCTCGCTCGCGGCCGCGTCGGTCTCGGCGTAGAGCTTGGACGCGCCCTGCAGGCCGCCTTCCAGCCGCCGGGCCGTGTCGACGAAGTTGTCGTTGTGCGAAATGAGCGTGTCGAAGATTTCTTTGAACTTGTGATCGAACCTCTCGCAGGCGTGGAAGAACACTCCGGCGTCGCCGTAGTCGCCCAGCAGGGCGGTATTCCCCTCGATCGTGGCCTGCGCTTTCTTGACGGCCGAACCGTGCGCTTCGAAATGCGTCACCGCCTCGGTCGCCCGCTCGGCGGCATGCTGCACCAGTTTGGGATCGACCTCGAAACCCTGCACCATCTTCCCCCTTCACGACCATGGGTCGTCGCCCGGACGTAATCCGGCAAATCGGTCTGAATGCTACGCCTGCCGAAGGCGTCCGGAGGGGGCTTCAGGCGAAACTCAAGCGTCCAGGTCCTGGGCGATCAGTTCGGCCAGTGCGTCGACGGACTCCCGAGCCGAGTCACCGTCGGCGGTCAATTCGACCTCGTCGCCATGACCGGCGCCCAGGGTCATCAACCCCAGGACGCTGGCCGCGTCGACCGGATCTCCGGCCACTCCGCCGGTGATCTTCGCGATGCGAACCTTCGCGGCCTGACCGGCGGCCGCGCGAGCGACCAGGCCCGCCGGGCGGGCGTGGAGCCCGACCGTGCTGGCGACGAGTGTGCGGCGTTGGTACACAGTGGACTCCTTCACGCGTTGACGGTCTGACCGGACACGGCGGCGGAACGTTCGGTCGCGCGGAAACGCACCTGCTTCAGCGCGATCACCGACCCGGCGGCCACCAAAGTCCCGGCCACCAGCGCCACCAGGAACAGCAGTGGGCTGCCGATCAGCGGGAGCACGAAGATCCCGCCGTGCGGGGCGCGCAGCGTCGCGCCGAATGCCATCGACAGCGATCCCGTGACCGCCGACCCGAGCATGATCGACGGGATCACGCGGAACGGGTCCGCCGCCGCGAACGGGATCGCGCCCTCGGTGATGAACGACGCGCCGAGCAGCCAGGCCGCGCGGCCGTTCTCACGTTCGGCTTCGGTGAACAGCTTCTTCCGGACGGTGGACGCGAGCGCCAGTGCCAGCGGCGGCACCATGCCGGCCGCCATCACCGCGGCCATGATCTGCAGCGACGCCGTCGCGCCGGTGGTCAGGCCGCCGACCGCGAACGCGTACGCCGCCTTGTTGACCGGGCCGCCCATGTCGAACGCCATCATCAGGCCGAGCAGCGCGCCCAGCAGCAGCGCGCTGGCGCCGCTGAGGCTGTTGAGCCAGTTCGTCAGCCCCGTCGTGGCCGCCGCCATCGGCTTGCCGACCACGACGTACATCAGCACACCGACCACAATGGACCCGAGCAGCGGGTAGACGACCACCGGCATGATGCCGCGCATCGCCTTCGGCACCTGGATCTTCTTCAGCGCCAGCACGACGCCACCGGCCAGCAGACCCGCGACGAGCCCGCCGAGGAACCCGGCGCCGACGGTGACGGCGATCGCGCCGCCCACGAAGCCGGGCGCGATGGCCGGGCGGTCGGCCATCGCGAAGGCGATGAACCCGGCCAGCACCGGCACCAGGAAGTCGAAGGCCGCGCTGCCGATCTGGAACATCAGCGCGGCCCAGCCGGCGACCGACCCCGCGTCGAAGTGCTCGGTGACCTTCGGCGCGTCGACGATCTTGTAGCCGCCCAAGGCGAAGCTCAGCGCGATCAGCAGCCCGCCCGCGGCGACGAACGGGATCAGGTAGCTGACGCCGGTCATCAGCCACTGGCGGACCTTGGTACCGGGCTTGTCGTTCGCGCCGACCTTCGACGTCAGCTCCGGGGCGGCAGCGGGGGCGACGGGCTCCCGGGCCGCGGCCTTCGCGCGTTCGAACAACCCGGCGGCGTCGTTGATCGCGGCCTTGACCGGCGCCTCGACGATCGGCTTGCCGGCGAAGCGGTCCCGGCCCCGCACCGCGAGATCCGCGGCGAAGATGACGGCGTCCGCGCTCGCGATGTCCTCGGCGGACAGCGGCTCGGACCCGGCCGAACCCTGGGTCTCGACGACGATCGTGTCGCCGTTGGCCTTCGCGGTCTGCTCGAGCGACTCGGCGGCCATGTAGGTGTGCGCGATCCCGGTGGGGCACGCGGTGATGGCGACGAACTTCATGGTCAGGACACCTCCTGGCGGATGTACGAAGCGACGTCGTCGGCGTCGGTGGCGTCGAGCAGGTTCTGCTTGAACTCCGCCCGGACGAGCCGGCGGGCGAGGGCGGCCAGGACCTTGAGGTGGTCGCTGCCGCCGCCTTCGGGTGCGGCGATGAGGAAGATCAGCGTCGCCGGGCCGTCCGGCGCGCCGAAGTCGACGCCCGCGGCGCTGCGGCCGAACGCCAGCGTCGGCGCGGTCACCGCGGCCGAGCGGCAGTGCGGGATGCCGATGCCGCCTTCGAGCCCGGTGGCCATCTGCTCTTCGCGCGCGGCGACGTCCTTGAGGAAGAGGTCGAGGTCGGTCACCCGCCCGGCGGAGACGAGCCGCTCGGCCAGCGAGCGGACGACGCCTCGCTTGTCGGTGGCGTCGAGTCCGAGGTCGACCAGGTCGGCGGTGATCAGGTCTGGGGTGGTCATGCGGCGGCTCCGCTGAGGGTGAGGGTGGGGTCGGTGTCGAGCACGCGCACCTGGTCGGGGTGCACGTCGTGCGGGGTGGGCATGCGGCTGCCCTCCTGCGTGACCGCGGCGGTGCCGTAGGCGACCGCGGTCCGCAGGGCTGTGGGGCCGGCTCCTCCCGCGTGGAGGAACCCGGCGAGCGCGGCGTCTCCGGCGCCGACGGTGCTGCGCACGGCGACCAGCGGGCCGAGCGCGTGGCAGGTCTCGGACTCCTCGACGAGCACCGCGCCGCGCGCGCCGAGGCTGACCAGCACGCGGCCGACGCCGCCGGAGATCAGCTCGCGGCAGAAGGCGACGACGTCGCCGAGCAGCGGCAGCGGGTGCCCGGCGAGCTCGATCAGCTCGTCGAGGTTCGGCTTGAGCAGGTCCGGGCCGCCCGCGCGGGCGGCGTCGAGCGGCGCGCCGGAGGAGTCGACCGCGACCTTCGCCCCGGCGTCGTGAGCCAGTTTCGTGAGCCGCGCGTAGAAGTCGTCGGGCACGCCGGCGGGGAGGCTTCCGCAGCACACCAGCCATTCCGCGCGCCCCGCCAGCTCGACGGCGCGGCGTTCGAGGGTCGCCAGCTCGGCGGGGGAGATCTCCGGGCCGGGCTCGTTGATCTTCGTCGTGGTCCCGTCGGCTTCGACGAGCGTGATGTTGCTGCGGGTCGTCCCGGCGATGGGCACCGCGACGACCGGGACGCCTTCGGGGGCGAGCAGGTCGGCCAGCCGTTCGCCGACCAGGCCGCCGGCGGGCAGGAGCGCGACGGTCGGGGTCCCGGCGGCGGCCAGCGCGCGGGCGACGTTGACGCCCTTGCCGCCGGGGTCGAGCCGCACGGCCTCGGCGCGGATCACCTCGCCGCGACGCAGCTCGGCGACGCGCGCGGTCCGGTCGAGGCTCGGGTTCGGGGTCACGGTGACGATCACGCCAGCACCACCTCCGGGCCCGCTTCTTCGAGTTCCGCCACGGCACCCGCGTCGAGGCCGCTGTCGGTGACCAGGACGTCGATCTCGGCCAGCCGCGCGAACCGGCTGAGCTGGTCGGTGCCGTACTTGCTGTGGTCGGCCAGCAGCACCCGCTTGCGGGCGGCGGCGACCACGGCGGCCTTCACCGCGGACTCGGCCAGGTCCGGTGTCGTGCAGCCGTGCTCGGCGGAAAAGCCGTTGGCGCCGAGGAAGGCGACGTCGACGAGCAGGCCGTCGAGCGCGTGCAGCGTCCAGGTTTCGACGGCGGCGAGCGTCGTCCCGCGGACGCGGCCGCCGAGGATGTGCAGCGTGATGCCCGGGCGGGTGGCCAGGATCGACGCGACCGGGATCGAGTTGGTGATCACCGTCAGCTCGCGGTCGGCGGGCAGGAGCGTCGCGAGCCTGCTGGTGGTCGTGCCCGCGTCGAGCAGGATCGAGCCGCGGTCGGGGACCAGGTCCAGTGCGGCCCGGGCGATCGCGTCCTTCTCGGCGGCGTTGGTCTGGTCCCGTTGTGCGACCTCGGGTTCGAAGTCGAGCCGGTCGACCGCGACGGCACCGCCGTAGACGCGGCGGACGACGCCTTGGCGTTCGAGGACGCCGAGGTCGCGGCGGATGGTCTCGGGGGCGACACCGAGTTCGGTGGCGACGTCGTTGACGTCGACCCGGCCGTCGCGCCGTGCGCGTTGTGCCAGGAGCTGATGCCGTTCGGCGGCGTACATGCCCGTTCCTCTCCGATGTTTGCCCGTTGCAGTTTGATTGTGCCCGTTGTTACCGTAGTGTCAATCCCTGGTTACTAGATCTTTTTCTCCCGGAGGTCTCGTCATGCAGTTGTCCGGAGTCGGAGTCAGCCCCGGCCGGGTCGCCGGTCCGCGCGTCGTCGTGGTCGCTGACCTGCGGGAACCCGCGGCTTTGCCCGTGCCGGACGATCTTCGGGCGGAAGCGGGCAAGATCGGGCCCGCGGCGGAGTCGGTCGCGGCGTCGCTGTCCGATCGTGCCCGTTCCGTGTCCGGCGATGCCCGATCGGTCCTGGAGACGACGGCGGCGATGGCGTCGGATCCCGCTTTGGTCGCGTCCGCGGAGAAGCGCGTGCTCGACGGTTCGCTGCCGGCACCGCGCGCGGTGTGGGAGGCGGCGGGGGAGTTCATGACGGCGTTGCGGGCGGCCGGCGGGTACATGGCCGAACGCGCCGCGGACGTCGCCGACGTGCGCGACCGGATCGTCGCCTCCTTGTCGGGCCTGGCCCCGCCCGGCGTCCCGGAGCTGACGTCGCCGAGCGTCCTGGTGGCGCGCGACCTCGCCCCGGCCGACACCGCCGGGCTCGACCCGGACCTCGTGCTCGCGCTGGTGACGGAAAAGGGCGGCCCGACGAGCCACACCGCGATCCTGGCGCGGGCGCTGGGGATTCCCGCCGTCGTCGCGTGCGCCGGCGTGCTCGGCCTCGCCGGGCCCGGGCTGGTGGTCGACGGTTCGGCGGGCACGGTCGCGCCGTCCGACGGCGAGGTGGTCGCCCCGGCGAGGACGTCCCGCCCGGAGTGGGACGGGGTCGGCCGGCTCGCCGACGGCCACCGCGTGAAGCTGCTGGCCAACGTCGGCTCGGCGTCGGACGCCCGCGCCGCCGCCGCGGCCGGAGCGGAAGGGATCGGGCTGTTCCGCACGGAGTTCTGTTACCTGTCGGCGACTTCCGAGCCGACGGAGTCGTCGCAGCGGGCGGCCTACGCGGCGGTGCTGGAGCCGTTCGGCGGAAAGCCCGTCGTCGTCCGGACCCTGGACGCCGGTTCGGACAAGCCGCTCGCGTTCCTGCCGATGGGCGCGGAGCCGAACCCCGCGCTCGGCGTCCGCGGGCTGCGGGTCGCGTTCGACCGGCCCGAGCTGCTGGACCGCCAGCTGACCGCGATCGCCGCGGCGGCGGGCGACACCGGCGTCGAGCTGTCGGTGATGGCCCCGATGGTCGCGACGGCGGCGGAAGCGGCCTGGTTCGCTTCGCGGGCGCGCGCGGCGGGAATCGCCCGTGTGGGTGTGATGATCGAGATCCCGGCGGCGGCGTTGTGCGCCGCGGAGATCCTGGCCGAGGTCGACTTCGTGTCCCTGGGCACGAACGACCTGGCGCAGTACGTGTTCGCGGCGGATCGCCAGCTCGGCGCGGTGGCCGCGTTGAACGACCCGCACCAGCCGGCACTGCTGCGCATGGTGGGCATGGTCGCGGAAGCCGGTGCGGTGGCGGGGAAACCGGTCGGGGTGTGCGGCGAAGCGGCGGCCGATCCGGCGCTGGCGCCGGTGCTGGTCGGGCTGGGTGTCACGTCGTTGTCGATGAACGCGGTGGCCCTGGCGGGCGTGGGCGCGGCGCTGCGCGCGGTCGACCTCGAGGCGTGCCGCGCGTCGGCTTGACGGGTGCGGAGGCCGGAGTCCGCGGAAACGTGCTGGCGATCGACGTCCCGCGGCGTCATGGCCCGCTATGCCTGAATCTCAAATTGCGACAGCCGGGCGGCGTCCCCGGTTCTAGCGTCGAGGGCGGCCGAGGCCCGGCCACGGGAGCCGGGCGGCCGACGGAGGCGACGATGAAGGCGCTGGTCTACCACGGTCCGGGTGCGAAGGCTTGGGAAGACGTCCCGGACGCCGCCGTCCAGGAACCGACCGACGTGGTCGTGCGCGTCGACACGACCACGATCTGCGGCACCGACCTGCACATCCTGCAGGGCGACGTCGCCGCGGTCACCGACGGCCGGATCCTCGGCCACGAGGCGGTCGGCACGGTGACCGCGGTCGGCGACGCGGTCCGGGCGTTCGCGGTGGGGGATCGGGTGCTGGTCCCGGCCATCACCCAGTGCGGGCGCTGCGAGTACTGCGGCCGCGGGATGCCGTCCCACTGCCAGACGGTCGGCGGGATCGGCTGGATCTTCGGCCACCTCATCGACGGAACGCAGGCCGAGCTGGTGCGCGTGCCCTACGCGGACACGTCGCTGTACGCGGTCCCCGACGGCGTCACGAACGAGCAGGCGATCTTCCTGGCCGACTCGCTGCCGACGGGGTACGAGGTCGGCGTCCTGGCCGGCCGCGTCCGCCCGGGCGACACGGTGGCGGTGGTCGGCGCGGGCGCGGTCGGGCTGGCGGCGATCCTGACGACGGGCCTGTGGGGCGCGTCGAAGGTGATCGCGGTGGACTCCAACAAGTTCCGCCTGGAGAAAGCTCTGGAGTTCGGCGCGACGGACGCGTTCGAAGCGGGTCCGGACACCCGCTCGGACGTGCTCGGCTTGACGGACGGCCTCGGCGTGGACGTCGCGATCGAAGCGGTCGGCTACCCGGAGACCCTGCTGACGGCGGCATCCCTGGTCCGCCCGGGCGGCCGCATCGCGAACATCGGCGTGCACGGCGTCCCGGTCGAGCTGCCGATGCAGGAGATGTGGATCCAGAACCTGACGCTGACGATGGGACTGGTGGACACGGCATCGATCCCGACGCTGCTGAAGATGGTGGTGTCCGGCCGCATCCCGGCCGAGCGCATGGGAACCCACCGGTTCACGTTCGCCCAGATGGAAGAGGCGTACGAGGTGTTCGCCAACGCGGCCGCGAACTCGGCGCTGAAGGTGGTCATCACGCCTTAGGTGACGGTGGGATCCCCGAGCGCGAGCTCGGGCGGCCGCCCCCGCCGCCGCGTGACGACGACGGCCGCGGAGCCGAAGGGCGACGCCGTGACGGCCGGCCGCGACATCTCGAGCCGGAGCTTCAGCGCACCGGTGACATCGAGGTCGATCGCGGCCGGCTTCCCGATGGCCACTTCGTGCTCGGATCGGGGCTTGCCGTCGACCAGCACGCGGAAGCGGCCGACCTGGAAGCGGTCGGCCGCGTCGTCGAGGACCCCGGCGATGGTCGAGAACCGCTGGTAGTGGCCGCCGAGGTCGACTTCGACGAACCCGGGTGCGGTGCCCGAGCGCAACACGATGCTGTCCTCGTACCGCCGGCCGTCGATCGAGGCCGCCATTCGCTGCACGCCCGAGCTGCTGCCTGTCCACCGCAGTTCACTCGCAGGGGTCGGGTGGAACTCCGGGGATTCGCCGTCGAGCCACCGGCCGCGCGCCGGCATGGGGTACTTGCCCCGTCCGGTGATCGCGGCGAGCAGCTCGGTGACACCCTCGTCGGTGAACGCCCCGATCTCGAACCGGGTCGTGGAGTAAGGAGCGAGGAAGGCGGGGATGTCGTCGATCGACCCGCCGGGCAGGACCACCGGGAGGACCCGGCGCGTGCCCTCGCGGTGGTCCTTGGTCAGCTTGTCGCGGATGATGGCGGTCTCGAACTGGGCCCCACGTCCTTCGTCCGGCGGCGCGTCGCCGTCGGCTCGCTCCCGGTACAGCGGAGACGCCACGACGATGATGAAGTCGGCCGCGGTGAGGTTCCGGGTGGCCCACAGCGACCAGTCGATGCGGATGTGGTCGTGCCACTGGTCGAGCACGACCTCGAGGCCGATCCGGCTGCGCAGGAAGGTCGCGAACGTCCGGACCTGGGCTTTGTGGTCCTCGGTGTCGTGTGAATAGCTGAAGAACACCCGGGGCGCCTCGTGGTCGGACATCGGTTCCTTTCGGGGATCGGTCGGTGATTCACCGATCCGGGAGATCGGTGTCGCGGAAATGCTTCGCGGCATCGTGCTCTACTGGTGCCTGTCGTCTATCCGGGCCCGGAAGATTTGTCAAGATGCATTCTCCGGCGGCACTTGAGGTGTGGCCAGTTATTGTCCTGGATCTGTCAGGTTTCCCGTCTTCTTTGCCGGTGTGCGGCCGATCTAGGATCGGATCCGCCTGGTGGGGAGCGGTGAGGAGCGTCGGCACGCGTGTACGAGTTCGACGTGTTCATCAGCTACCGGCGTGCGGCGAGTGACATATCGGCGTGGATTCGCCACCATTTTCACCCCCGCCTCCTGGAAGTGCTCGACAACAATCGGTACGAGGACGTCAAGATTTTCTTCGACGACCAGGTGCGGGTCGGAGCCGATTGGCCGGCGGAACTGAGTTCGGCGTTGCAGCGCTCGCGCGTGTTGCTCCCGGTCTGCTCGCCGAAGTACTTCCGGGACGAATGGTGCCTGGCCGAGTGGGCCTCGATGGAGGAGCGGGAGGCGCTCACCGCCGGCCCGCGGCGGGAACACGGGCGGCCCCTGATCTACCCGGTGATCTTCTGCGACTCCCGGAACTTCCCCGACTGGGCCCACGCACGGCGCCCGCGTGACCTGCAGCAGTGGAACCACCCCTTCGAACACTTCCAGACCGCGCCGGCCTACCTCGAGTTCAACCAGCAGATCAAGCAGATCGCGGCGGAGCTGGAGGAACTGATCGAACGAGCGCCGGAGTGGCGGGACGACTGGCCGGTGCGCACCCCGGCCCCGGAGCCGCCGAAGCGGGCGCGGATGCCGAGGTTCTGACCGATGCCGGGATCGATCTTCACCTTCTACTCCTACAAGGGCGGCGTCGGCCGGAGCTTCACCCTGGCCAACATCGCCGTGCTGCTCGCCCGGTGGGGTCACCGCGTGCTCTGCCTGGACTGGGACCTCGAGGCCCCCGGCCTCGGCGACTACTTCCGGCCGCGGCTGGCCACGCGGCCGAGCGGGGGCGTGGTCGACCTCGTCGACGACTTCCGGCAGGGCCGGTTCAAGCCGGAGGCGCACGTCCAGCGGCTGGCGGACGTCGGCGTGCTCGATTTCCTCGCGGCCGGCAGCGAAGAGCCCGGCTACGTCGCGCAGGTGCAGGAGATCGATTGGGACCGGCTGTACGACGACGGGTTCGGCGAGTACCTCGAGAAGTGCCGCGAGCAGTGGGTCGCGCGCTACGACTTCGTCCTCATCGACAGCCGCACCGGGATCTCCGACATCGGCGGGATCTGCACGGCGCACCTGCCGGACCACCTCGTCCTGCTGTTCACCGCGAACCGCCAGAGCATCTTCGGCGCGATGGAGGCGGCGCGGCGTGCCGACGTGGCGCGCAACCTGCTGCCGTTCGACCGCGCGCGGCTGACCGTCCTGCCGGTGCTGTCGCGGTTCGACAACCGGGAAGAGTACGACCGGTCGGAGACCTGGCGCCGCATCGTCGTCGACGAGACGGCCGAGCTGTACCGGCCGTGGCTCGACCAGACGGTGGAGCCCGCGACGATGGCCCGTCACCTCACCCTGCCGTACGTGTCGTACTGGAGTTTCGGCGAGCAGCTACCGGTGCTGTCGGAACAGACGCCGAGCGCCGACCAGATCGGGTTCGCACTCGAGACCGTCGCGGCGGTGATCGCCAGCCGGCTCGACCGCACCGACCTGCTGGCCGAGAACCGCGACGCCTACGTGGCCGCCGTGCGCGCGAGCCGGCGCGAGTTCAAGCACGACCTGCGGGTCAGCATCCCGCGTCCGGCGGTCGGCACGGCGGACGGGCTGGTCGCCGCGCTGAAGAAGCAGGGCGTCCGGGTGGTGAAATCGCTTTCCGGCGACCGGTCCCTGCTGGCACGGGCCGAAGACGACGCGCGGCACCTGTGCCTGCTCGTCGACGGCAAGGTGAGCCGCTGGCAGGCGGCCGAGGTCGAGCTGTTCCTGCACCGCACCCTCGGCCAGGACCGGCGTGTCATCCCGATCCTCACCGCGGGCACCGACGCGGCCGGGCTGCCGGGCTACGTCGGCAATCTCCGCTACCTGCGCCTCGGCGGCGCGCGCGGCCTGGACGGAGTCGCCCGCGACCTGGTCGGCCAGCTGAAGGGCTTCACCCAGCTCATCGACACGGACGACGACGTCGACCTCGCCGAAGTGCTCGGCCAGGCCCGCGACTCCCGGCTGCGCCCCTCCCGCTGGGACCTGGTGGACGAGCTGGTCACGGCCCTGCAGCCGGCGGTCGGCGGCGGCGACAGCGGACGAACCCGCGAACTGGCAGCGGACTTGGCGGTGGCGGTGAAGCCCCGCTTCCCCGGCGGCGACGACCACCACGCGGCCCCGCCGAGGGTCCGCCGCTCGATCGACTGGCTCCTGCGGACGCTGGACGCCCGCGCGCAAACCACGACGAAGCCGAACCACCGGAAGGATCTCGGATGACCGATCGCTTGAACCACAAGCAGACCGCGGCGATGTTCACGCTGATGGTGCTGGGCCGGGAGGTGCCGAACAAGGAACTGCAGGAACGGGTGGGCTTCACCCTCACCGGCAAGGACCGCACCCAGCTGAATGACAGCAGGTACGTCGCCAGCGAGAAGGTCGGGCGCTCGTTCGTCCACCAGCTGACCGACAGCGGATGGGCGTGGTGCGAGCAGGAGATCGGGACCGGGACACCGCCGCCGCCCCGGCCGCTGAGCACTCTCTGCTCGGCGCTTTACGTCGTGCTCGGCGGCTTCGACGAGTTCTTGCGCAGCCGCAAGCTGCGGCTGGCCGATGTCTTCACGCCTGGCGAGGGTCCGGTCGAGGCCACGCCGGTCCCCGAGCTCGAGGAACGCATCCGCGTCGCCTACCGCGAACTGGTGCGGGAACCCCGGGGCTGGGTCGGCCTGGTGGACCTGCGCCCGAAGCTCGGCGCACCCGCGGCGGAGGTCGACGCGGTGCTCAAGGAGCTCAGCCGCGCCGGCAAGGTGCACCTCGTCCCGGAGGACAACCGCAAGGCGCTCACCGCGGCCGACCACGAGGCGGCGATCCGCATCGCCGGCGAAGACAACCATTTCGTCGCTTTCGAGGCGTCATGATGGACGAGCTCAAAGCACTGGCGACGCTGAGCTTCGACTGGGCGGATACGCCGGACCACGTCTGGCGGGACTCGCCGTACCACGTCGACGGCTTGCACGACGACGCGCTCGCCGCGCTCGACACGGGCATCCGTGACGCCGTGGCCAGCGACGGGCCGAGCCCGATCGGGCTCGTGATGCAGGGGCAGAAGGGTGTCGGGAAGACTCACCTGCTGGGTCTCGTCCGGCGGCGGGCGCACCGCGCGCGAGGGTACTTCTTCCTCGACGACGTCACCGCGGCCGAGGCGTTCTGGGAGAACACGGCTGAGGCGCTGCGCCGGGGGCTGGCCCGCCCGGATGATTCGGGCGAGTCGCAACTGAAGAAGTTCCTGCTGCGAGTGTGCCTGCGTGCCCACGTCGATGCCGATGTGGAGGCGAGGATCAGGCGCGGACGCGGGCTCACACCTGAAGACGTAGAGGCATTCGTCGATGGGGTGGCGTCCCTGGATGAGATGGTCGCCGACGAGTGCGGGGACACCGCACGTGCCCTGGTACTGATCGCGAGCCGGGACCGCGGCGCCAAGTACATCGGTGAGGACTACCTCGACGGCGACGCCGAGCTGACGTCCGAGGCCCGCCAGTGGAACATCTACTCGCGGCCGAAACCCGCCCGAGTGCTCGTCCAGGAGATCACGCGGCTGCTCGCGCTCACGGGGCCGGTCGTGATCGCCGTGGACCAGCTCGACACCCTCGTCGCCCGATCGACGCAGGGCATGATGAAGGATGGCGTCGCGGATGACCTGCTCGTGGCGAAGATCGCCGACGGGCTCATGGGCCTGCGAGAGGTCACCCACAAGACCCTCACCGTTCTGGCCTGCTTGCCCAGCACCTGGGAGCAGATCAAGACGAAGGCGGCCGGCACCGTCCCGGACCGCTTCCGGGAGCAGGTGACTCTCGGACGGATCCTGGACCCCGAAGTCGGCCGGGCGCTGGTGGCGAAGCGGCTCGGAGTGGCTTACCAGGCCATGGGGTTCACTCCGCCGCACCCGACCTGGCCGGTCGCGTCCGAGGCGTTCGCGGGGCTCTGGGAGCAGTGGACACCTCGGCAGCTGTTGAAGCGCATCGGCGCGCACATCGAACTGTGCCTGCGTGCCGGGCAGGTCAAGGAACTCGCTTCCTTCGATGAGCAAGCCGTGGTGCCGATCGCTCCTCCCGTGCGGACGGCGGTCGAGACCGATCGGTTCGCCGATCTCGACACCGAGTTCGAAAAGCTCCAGGCGGAAGCGGAACCCGAGAAGCTGCTCGCCGAGAAGGCCGTGGACAAGGCGATGCCCGATCTCCTCTCCGCTGCCCTGCGCTGCTGGGTCACCGAGGTCGGGGACGACGACCTCGAATGGTCCTGTGAGCGCCAGAACGGGCGCAGTGAGGTGCACGCCTGGCTGTCCCGGACCCTCGACGAGGCCGCGGACCTGCAGGAGCACTGGGCGTTCCGGGCGATCGCGGCCCGGGATCCGCGGGCCGCGCTGAGCCGGTTCCGTAAGGCCCGGTCCGCCGCCGGGCAACTGCAAGGGGCCGACAACCGGCATCTCGTCATCCTCCGGGATGTTTGGGGGCGCGGAGCCAAGACGCGGGAGGAGGTCGAGAAGTTCACCGCCGCGGGTGGGCGGACGATCCGGCTCACCGACACGGATGTGCGGACCTTCTGGGCGTTGAAGACGATGCTCGGCACCGGTGGCCGTGAGCTGCACGAGTGGCTGATCGACCGGCGGCCCGCGAGCCGGTCCGACCTGCTCTCCGCGGTGCTCCCGGAGAAGCCGTCGGGGCAGCCCGCCGAAGGGACCCACCCGCCGCCGGCAACCGTGACGCCGCCGGTGACGGTGACTCCGCCGGCTGAAGGGGAGATCACGCTCGGCAGCGTCGTCGGCTCGGGGGCGCCGGTGCGGGTCGAGCTCTCCGCCCTCCGCAAGCACGCCGCCGTCTTCGCCGGGTCCGGTTCGGGGAAGACCGTGCTGCTCAGGCGGATCGTGGAGGAGTGCGCTCTGCTGGGGGTCTCCGCGATCGTCCTGGACCCGAACAACGACCTCGCCCGGCTCGGCGACGCCTGGCCCACGCCGCCCGACGGCTGGGGACCCGACGACGCTCAGCTCGCGAAACGGTACCTCGCCGAAACCGACGTCGTCGTCTGGACTCCGGGCCGGGCCACCGGGCGGCCGCTGGCGTTCCAGCCGCTGCCGGACTTCGGCGGCGTCCTCGACGACTCCGACGAGTTCGCGGCCGCGGTCGAGGTGGCCGTCGCGACCCTCGCACCGCAGGCCCGGCTGACCGGGACCACCGCGAAGACGAACATCGGCCTCGCGGTGCTGCGCCAGGCGGTCGTCCGGCACGCGCGGACCGGGTCGCGCAGCCTGCCCGAGCTCATCGAGCTGCTGACCGAACTGCCCGACGACGTCAGCAACCTCAACGACGCCCCGCGCATCGCGGCCGGGCTGGCCGAGGTGCTGAAGGCGGCGATGGTCAACGACCCGCTCTTCGCGGGCGGCGGCGAACCGGTCGACCCGGGCGTGCTGCTGACCCCGGCGGCCGGCAAGCGGGCCCGGGTGTCGGTGATCAGCTTCGTCGGTCTGCAGGCCGACGAGCAGCGGCAGAACTTCGTCAACCAGCTGCAGATGGAGCTGTTCGCGTGGATCAAGCGCAACCCGGCGGGCGACCGGCCGCTGGGCGCGCTGTTCGTGATGGACGAAGCCCAGACGATGGCGTCGTCGGGCAGCCTGACGGCGAGCACGCGCAGCACGATCGTGCTCGCGTCGCAGGCCCGCAAGTACGGTCTGGGCCTGCTGTTCGCCACCCAGGCGCCGAAGGGCCTGCACAACCAGGTGGTCGGCAACGCGATGACGCAGTTCTTCGGCCGCCTGAACAGCCCGGCCCAGATCGCCGCGGCCAACGAGCTGGCCCGGGCCAAGGGAAGTCCCGTCGCCGACATCTCCCGCCTGGAGCGCGCCCAGTTCTACGTGGCGGGGGAGGCGTTCGGGTTCCGCCAGGTGGCGACGCCGCTGTGCCTGTCCCACCACCCGGCCAGCCCGCTGAGGCTGGAGGAGGTGATCAGCCGGGCCCGCGGTGAGGAGGCATAGCGTGGCGGAAACACAAGGTGCCCCACTGGAAACCGGCGCCGATCGACGACACCACGTACGTGTCGCCGGTCGACACCGCGCCCGCTCCGAACCTCTCGTGCAACGCCGTGAACACGCCCGCCGAACCCGTGTTGCCCAGCCTCTCCACCGTCAGCGGGGCGCGGGCGCGGTCGACGCCGAGCTTGTCAAGGGCCGCCGTGATGATGTTCAGGTTCGCCTGGTGCAGGAAAGAAGTGCGTGACCTCCTCCACCGGCACGCCCGCGTTGTCCGTCGCGCGGAGCGGCCGTTCATCTTCAGGTACTCGCCCGCCGCCGGGATTTCGACGTCGTGGGACAGCTCCGAGCCGAAGTCCCAGCCCAGGAGGCCGCCCTGCGGTGAGGAGGCGCGCGTCAGGACCGCCGCGCCCGCCGCGTCGCCGAAGAACACCCTCGTCGTGCGGTCCTCCGGGTTCGTCACGCGGGACGCGCAGTCCGCCGCCAGCACCAGGACCGTCCGCGCCGCCGGCGTCTGCAGCAGGTGTGCGGCCAGGAACAGCGCCGTCCTTCGTGCCGGACGTGCCGATCATCGCCCGGGCGCCGAGGTGGTGGGCGGCGCCGACGGCCAGTGCGTTGAGGTACTGACCCAGCCCCAGTTTCCGGGCGCGGTGCTCGACCACGAGCCTGCTGTGCTCGAACACCTCCGCGGCCGGAAGTTCCTCGTAGCGCTCGCTGCCGAGGAACTCGCGCGACTGGTACGGCACGCCGGCATCCGGTGTGGACAGCCGGATGTAGCCGAGCGGCGGGCCGGCCGGGCTCCGCCGGGCGATGAAGTGCCACGCGCCGGAGTCGAGGGCCTGGTCGTCGACGTGGGTGTCGTCGGCGCGGCGGAAGTCCGGCCGGCGGCCGTGGTCGAACAGGATTCGCGCACGGAGCTCGCGGACGGTGTCGAGCAGCGCACGGTCGCCGCGGAACGCGGTGACGTGCCAGTCCGGCGTGGCCGACTTCGCGGCGGGGTGCGGAGGTCGCCCGGAAGAGGCCGGGCCGGACGACGTGGTCCGGACCAGGGCGGGCGAACAGCAGCAGCGCCCGCCCGCCTCGGCCCGATGGTGCGGACAGGGGTGGCGGACCGTTCCGGACGTCGATGAGCGCGCCGACCGGCGCTGAGTGGCTCACGACGATTCTTCACCCCGGCGGGGAGAGATCATCTCGCCGGGCGGTCGATCCGGGCGTCTCCCGTTCGACGCACTGGTGACGACGACACGGAGGAACCGATGACCGGACCGATCAGGCTGTACATGACCACGTCGCTCGACGGCTTCGTGGCCGGACCCGACGACCGGCCGGGTCAGGAGATGGGACGCGGTGGCTTCCGGCTGTTCGACTGGCTCGACGACCGTGACGGCGACGGGCCGAGCGGGCAGGTCTACGCCGAAGCGACGGCGACGGGCGCGCTGATCTCCGGCCGGCGGACGTTCGAGCTGGCCGGCCGCTGGGGCGGCGATCACCACGACGGCGTCCCGATCCACGTGCTGACCCACCACGTCGACCCGTCCGACGTGCCGCCCGGGAGCGCGCGGTTCTACACGGATGTGGTGGCGTGCGCGGAAGAAGCGCGCGCGGCGGCGGGCGACCGCGGAGTCATGGTCCACGGCGCGGGCGCCGCGCAGGCGTTGCTGAAAGCGGGACTGCTGGACGAGCTGGAGCTGCACGTGGTGCCGGTGCTGCTCGGCGGCGGCCGCCGGTTGTTCGGCGACGGGGACCGGGTCGAGCTGGACCTGGTGCGGCAGCTGGCGGATCGCGGCGTACTCCACCTGCGGTACGCCGTGCGCCGGTGACGGGGTGCCCGGTCCCGGGGATGCCGCCCCGGGACCGAGCGGGCGGTCAGTCGGCGTCCGGGAAGTGGATGTCGGCGACGTGGACGTCGACGGAGGCGACCTCCAGGCCCAGGTAGTCTTCGACGGCTTCGACCAGCTGGACGCGGATCTGCTCGGCCAGCGCCTTGACCGCGCGCCCGAACTCGACCACCAGCGTGACGGCGATCGTGGCGACCTCGCCTTCGACCTCGACGGAGGTGCCGGCCTCGTCCAGCTCGTACACGCCTTCGGCCTTGCGGGCGACGCGGATGACGATCTTGGAGACGACCCCGTCGGCGACCGTGGTGCTGCCGCGGTTGCCCGCGGCGGGCCGGGAACCGGCTTCTTCGGCCACGGCGGTCTCTTCGGTGGCGACCGCCACCGGCGCCTCCTCGGCGACCGCGGTCTCCTCCGCGACAGCTTCATCGGCGGTCTCGGCGGAGTCGATGTCCTCGTCGGACTCTTCGTCGGCGGCCTCGTCCGCGACCGCTTCGTCGGAAGCCTCGTCGGTGACGTCCTCTTCGGTCTCCGCCTCGACGGAGTCGGTGTCCTCGGTGGCGTCGTCGTCAGCGGAGTCGTCGGCTTCGTCCACGTCGGTCGTCTCGTCGACGGCGTCCTCGGTCTCGGTGGTGTCCTCGGCCGGCTCGACGGTCTCGGTGGTGTCGGCGGCCACGGTCTCGGTGGCGGCGGTGCCGTAGCCGTAACCTTCTGAACTGGGCGTTTCGTTCTGGGCGCGACCGAAGATGCTGTTGATGACGTCGGACATGTTTTCCCCTTTTCGGGAGCGACGACTGCGGATGGGGATCAGCGGAGACGGCGACACTATAGGGGTAACGACCGTGATCCCCGACACAGACCCCCGGGTTCGAGACTCGCTTGTGTCCCAACAGATATCCGGCGCGAGACAACGCTCTCCCGGTTGACTGGACCTGTGATCACGGTCCGTCAGGCCGGGGTGAGCGATCAGTGATGCCGACGCGGAAATGGCGTCCAGGAATTGTCCACTTTCCGGCCAGTGGGCATTCCGTCAGTCATTCCGGAATAGCCCTGCGGGAACGCTCGTGCCCAAAGCGCGATACCCGGCCGGGTTGAGGTGCAGGTGGTCGCCGACGTCGTACGCGGGCAGCAGGCGCGTCGGCGATGACGGGTCGCGGACCACGCGGTCGAAGTCCAGGACCGCGTCGAAATGGCCGCGGATCCAGGTATTCACCGTAATCCGGGCTGCCTCGCGCGAAGGGTTGTCGTAGGCGGAGTTGCCGCCGAACGGCGTCAACGTCGCGCCGTACACCTGGATGTCCGCCGCGTGGGCGCGGGTGAGGATCTGGTCGTACGCGTCGATCAGGTCCGACGCCGTGGCCGCGGCCGCGGCCGCGTCGGGGGCCGCCGTGCCGAGGTCGTTGATCCCCTCGAACACGATCGCCCGCGAAACCCCGCTCTGCGCCAGGAGGTCGCGGTCCAGGCGGGCCAGGACGTTCGGGCCCAGGCCGTCCTGCAGCACCCGGTTGCCGCCCGCGGCCTGGTTGACCACCGCCGACGACAGCCGCGACGCCAGCACGTCCGGCCAGCGGTCGTTGCCGTTGGTCGTCGAGCCGCGGCCGTCGGACAGCGAGTCGCCGATCACCGCGACCGCCGACGCCGGCGAGAGCACCTCGATGCCGCTCAGGAAGTACCAGTGGTCCACCGGGGTCGCGCCGGTCAGGTCCGCGGCGGCGACCTGGTTGCCCGGCACCAGGTAGGACGTCGTGCGGGAGCCCGGGTGGGAGGTGATCGACAGCGAACCCTGACCGTGCGCCAGGTACGCCGTCACCGTGATGTTCTCGAAGGGGCGCACCGGGAACGGCAGTGGGTCCGACACCACCTGCGCGCCCACCGGGACCGTCGCCGACGGCTTGCCGTGGAACGTCACCGGCAGCACGCCGCCGGGAGCCAGCGCCGAAACCCCCGCGCGCCCGTCGAGCGGACGGGCCACCGAGACGGCGGTCAACGGGAGCGGTGCCCCGCCGAAGGCGTTCGAGAACCGCAGGCGGATCCGCGGCCCACCCACCGTCACGTGCGCCGTCTGACGCAGGGAAGCGTTGTCCAGCACGCGGTCGGTGCCCGTGTACGGCGCCGGCGGCAGGTTCGACGGCTCGGTCAGCTGCGGCATCGACGTCCAGGTCGCCACCCAGCGCGAAGCGGGCGGGTGCCCGGACGCGCCGACGAACAACGCGGTCAACACGGCCAGGACGACGATGACCGCGGTCCGTCTCATGACCCGAACTCCGGCGCCAGGACGCGGTCGAAGCCGACGTAACGGCGATCCCCGGTGAGCGTGCAATGCAGGGTCGCCACGAACTGCTCGCTCGACGTCCCGACCCGCAGCTCGACGTCGCCGGGCTCGACCAGGCGCCGGCCCGACCTACCCGTGTACGACGTCAGGTCCGCGTGCAGGCCGATGTCGACGACGACCGTCGCGCCCGGCTCCAGCGAAACCCGGCGCGCCGCGATCAGCTGGCGCTCGGGGCGCACGACCTCCGCTACCGGGTCGTGCAGGTACACCTGGACGACTTCCGTCGCGGGCCGCGAGTGGTCGTTGCGCAGCGTCACGCGGACCCGGCAGACGCCGTCGGTCGGCCACAGCGAACCCGTCGCGCTCACGTCGACCCAGGTCGCGGGCGCGTAGGACAACCCGTGCCCGAACGGGAACAACGCCGTGGGGTCGACCGTGCTGACCTCGCTGCGGCGGCCGAGCGGCGCCGCGAGGTACGTCGAGGGCTGGCTCGCCCCGGCCGCCGGGAAGCTCACCGGCAGCCGGCCGGACGGGTCGATCCGTCCACTGAGGACACCTTCGAGCGCCGGAGCGCCCTCTTCGCCGGGGTAGAACCCGCTGACCACGGCGGCCAGCCGGTCGATCTGCCGGGAAAGCTCGTAGGGGCGTCCCGAGAGCAGGACCACGACGACCGGCGTGCCGGTGGCGAGCAGGGCTTCGAGGAGTTCTTCCTGCCGGCCCGGCAGCCGCAGGTCCGGCGCGTCACAGCCCTCCCCGGACGTCCCGCCGCCGAACAGCCCCGCGCGGTCACCGAGGACGGCCACGCAGACGGAAGAAGAAGCACAGGCCGCCACGGCTTCCTCGATCCCGGCGTCGTCGCCCCCGACGACCGGGACGCCCAGCGCGTAGGTGACGTCGAAGGACGACCGCAGCGCCTCCACCACCGTCGGCACCGAGACGCCGAACGGGACGTCCGGGTGGTGGACGCCGACGTGCAGCGGGAACGAATAGCAGCCGAGCATCGCGCCCGCCGTGTCCGCGCGCGGTCCGACGACGGCGACGGGGGTGCCGGGGGAGAGGGGCAACGTCCCGTCGTTGTGCAGTAGCACGATCGACTTTTCGGCCACCTCGCGCGCCAACGCCCGCGAAGGAGCGTCGTCCAGGTCGACCTCTTCGGGCACCTCCGGGGCCCAGTCCGCGTCGAGCAGCCCGAGCTCGCACTTCTGCCGCAGCACCCGTTCGAGGGCGCGGTCGACGGCGGCGGCGTCGACCGCGCCCCCTTCCACCGCGGCGAGCAGCGGCTCGCCGTAGCAGTCCATGGT
Source organism: Amycolatopsis sp. NPDC114505 (assembly GCF_055633615.1). Taxonomy (NCBI): domain Bacteria; kingdom Bacillati; phylum Actinomycetota; class Actinomycetes; order Pseudonocardiales; family Pseudonocardiaceae; genus Amycolatopsis; species Amycolatopsis sp. NPDC114505. The sequence continues at coordinate 310,515 of NZ_JBVKDV010000003.1, forward strand.
GGGCAGTTCCACGTCGATGCCCGCGGTCAGCGCCTGGCCGGCCGCGTCGCCGCGGTCGGCCGCGACGCCGTGCAGCCGGTGCAGGAACGCGACGGAGAAGTAGTCGGCGACGACCGTGCCGGTGAACCCGTAGGTGTCGCGCAGCAGGCCGGTCAGCAGCGACGTGTCGGCGGCGGACGGAACGCCGTCGGTGTCGGTGTAGGCGTTCATCACCGACCGGGCGCCCGCGCGCAGCGCCAGCTCGAACGGCGGGAGCAGGACGTCGGCGACCTCGCGCGGCCCGGCCGAAACCGGCGCCAGGTTGCGCCCGGCGCGTGAGGCGGAGTACCCGACGAAGTGCTTCAGCGTCGAGATCACGCCGGCCGACTCGAGCCCGGCGACGTACGCGGCGCCGATCGTCCCGACCAGGTACGGGTCCTCGCCGATCGTCTCCTCGACGCGGCCCCAGCGCAGGTCCCGCGCGACGTCGAGGACCGGCGCGAGGCCTTGGTGCACACCCAGTCCGCGCATGGTCAGCCCGATCTGCGCCGCCATCCGCCGCACCAGATCCGGGTCGAACGTCGCGCCCCAGGACAGCGGGGCCGGGTAGATCGTCGCCTGCCAGGCGGCCAAGCCGGTCAGGCATTCCTCGTGCACGACGGCGGGGATGCCGAACCGGTTGCTGGAGACGATCTGGCGTTGCGTGCGCGCGAGGCTGTGCGCGCCGATCAGCGGGTCGACCGGCCGGGTGCCGAAGACGCGGGTCAGCTGCCCGATGCCGTGGCGGACGAGGTCGTCGAGGTCGACCGCGGCGTCGACGAAGTCGTGCTGGTGCGGCGCCATCTCCCCGCCGGCGTCGATGCCGACCCAGACGCCGTAGAGCTGGGCGATCTTTTCGCGCGGGGTCATGCGCCCCATCAGGGCGCGGACGCGTTCGCCCGGGTCGGCCGCGGGGTCGCGCCACGGCTCGGGGGCCGCGGCAGGCTGCGTGGTCAAGGCGTTCTGCCCTTCGTCAGGAGGGGGGTTCAGGGGAGGGCCCGGGTCGAGCTGCGCACCACCAGGCCGGTGTCGAGGGTGACGTGGGTGCGCTCGACCTCGTCGCCGTTGATCAGCGCGATGAGCATGCTGATCGCCCGGTGTCCCATCTCCCGGATCGGCTGGTCCACTGTGGTCAGTGGCGGGCTGCAGAGCGCGGACTCGGGGACGTTGTCGAAGCCGACCACGGAAAGGTCGTCGGGTACGGAAAGTCCCAGCTCGCGGGCCGCGCCGACGGTCGCGATGGCCGAGATGTCGTTCGCGGCGAACACCGCGGTGGGGCGGTCCGGGCCGGTCAGCAGGTCGTGGGCCGAGGCCGCGGAGACTTCCGGGTCGTAGGCGCCGATCCGGATCAGGTTCTCGTCGGCCGGCACGCCCGCGGCTTCCAGTGCCCGCAGGTAGCCTGCCTTGCGCAGCGACGCCGATTCGAGGTCGGGCCGGCCGGCGAGGAAGCCGATCCGCCGGTGGCCCAGGTCGAGGAGGTGCTCGGTGGCCAGCTGCGCGCCACGGAGGTTGTCCGAGTCGATGGTCGGCAGGTGCGACGGCCCGGTGTGCGGGTCGACCGCGACGACCGGCGTGCCGGGCACGGCTTCGAGCGAGACGGCGGGCGTGACGAGCACGGCGCCGTCGACGAGAGTGCCGGAAAGCCTGGACAGGTAACGCTTTTCCCAGCCCTTCGGGTCGCCGGTGCGCCCCCCGGCGGAGTAGACGACGAGCTCGAACCCGCTGCCGCGGATGGCGTCCGCGGCGCCCTTGAGCAGCTCGGTGGAGAACGGTTCGAGGTCGGCGACCAGGATCCCGATCACGTTGGTCCGGTGGTTTCTCAGGCTCTGCGCCACGAGACTCGCCTCGTACCCGAGCTCTTCGATCACCGCGCGGACCTTCGCGAGCGTCGCGGCGGAGACGCCATAGCGCTCGTTGATCACCTTGGAAACTGTGGCCACCGAGACGCCGGCGTGGGCCGCGACGTCACGGATGGTCACCCTCGAACTGGGCTGCATGGGGCTCAGACTAGCCATGTAAAACGTTATCGACAACGATTGACATCCGATTTGCCCGGGAGCAAACTCTTCGCCAACCCGGGTGCCGTCGCGCCCCGTCCTACTCGGCCGAAGTCGTCAGGAGTGGACCCACGATGTCTGTCAAACGCCGGATCCCCGTTCTCGCCGCCCTGGCGGCCGTCGTTCCGCTCGCGCTCTCCGCGTGCAGCGGGGGGAGCGACGCACCCGCGCAGCCGAGCGGTCCGGTCACCCTCACCTGGTGGCACAACGGAACCACCGACCCGATCAAGTCGATCTGGGAGAAGGTCGTCACCGACTACCACCAGGCGCACCCGGACGTCACGATCAAGGCCCAGCCGCTGCAGAACGAGGACTTCCCCACCAAGGTCCCGCTCGCCCTGCAGGGTGCCGAGCCGCCGGACGTCTACCAGTCCTGGGGCGCCGGTGACCTGGCCTCGCAGATCACCTCGGGCAAGGTCGCCGACATCACCGACGCCACGAAGCCGTGGATCACCCAGACCACCGGCAAGTTCGGCGAGAACTGGCAGGTCGACGGCAAGCAGTACGGGGTCCCGTTCGAGCAGCACTTCGTCGGCTTCTGGTACCGCAAGGACCTCTTCCAGCAGGCGGGGATCACCAGCCCGCCGAAGACGATGGACGAGCTGAACACCGCCGTCACGCAGCTGAAGGCCAAGAGCATCGCGCCGATCTCCGTCGGCGGCAAGGACCGCTGGCCCGACGCCTTCTACTTCAACTACTTCGCCATCCGCGAATGCTCGGTCGACGTGCTCAAGCAGTCGGTCAAGGCGGTCAAGCTCGAGGACCCGTGCTGGACGAAGGCCGGCCAGGACCTGAAGAGCTTCCTGGCCACCCAGCCGTTCCAGACCGGGTTCGCCGGCACGCCGGCCCAGCAGGGCGCGGGCAGCTCCGCCGGGCTCGTCGCCAACGGCAAGGCCGCGATGGAGCTCCAGGGCGACTGGGAGCCCGGCACGATGTCGGCGCTGACCGAGGACAAGCAGCTCGACTCGAAGGTCGGCTGGTTCCCGTTCCCGTCGGTGGCGGGCGGCCAGGGCGACCCGGCGGCCGTGCTCGGCGGTGGTGACGGTTTCGCCTGCACGACTCGCGCGTCCAAGGCGTGCGCGGACTTCCTGCAGTACCTGGGCAGCGAGCCGGTGCAGACGCAGCTCGCCGCGCAGGGGGCCGGCCTGCCGGTCAACACCGTCGCCGCGAAGTCGCTGAAGACCGACACGCTGCGAGCCGTCTACGACTACGGCACGAAGTCGCCGTACCTGCAGATGTACTTCGACCGGGCATTCCCGACCGCGGTCGGCGCCGCGCTGAACGACGCGGTGGCGAACATGTTCGCCGGCCAGGGCACCCCCGAAGGCATCGTGACCGCCGTCAACCAGGCCGCGGCGGGCAACAAGTGACCACGGCGACGACGCCGGTGCGGACGGCTGCCCGGCCGTCCGCACCGGCGGCGGGCCGCCGTGCGAAGCGTTCCGGCCTGGGCAAACGGCTCGAGCTGACGATCCTGCTCGGGCCGGCCCTGTTGGTGTTCGTCGGCTTCGTCCTGGTACCGATCGGGATCGCCGCGTTCTACAGCCTGTTCCAGTGGAACGGCTTCGGCCCGCTCGACGACTTCATCGGCCTCGACAACTACGTCGACGCCTTCAGCGGTGAAGTGTTCCAGGGCGCGATCGTGCACAACCTGATCATCGCCGGGCTGTCGATCGTGGTGCAGCTGCCGCTGTCGATCGGCCTGGCGATGCTGCTCAACCGCAAGCTGCGGGGACGCGCGGTGCTGCGCTCCCTGGTGTTCGCGCCGTACGTCCTCTCCGAGGCGATCACCGCGGTGATCTGGGTGCTCATGCTCCAGCCGGACGGGTTCGCCGACCAGGTGCTGAAGGGGGCCGGGCTCGGCGGCCTGGTCCACCAGTGGCTGGCCGACCCGGGCATCGTGCTCTACACGATGTTCGCGGTGATCACCTGGAAGTACATCGGCTTCGGCATCATCCTGCTGCTCGCCGGCCTGCAGGGGGTGCCCGCCGAGCTGCGCGAGGCCGCCGCGCTCGACGGCGCGTCGGCGTGGCAGACCACCCGGCACGTCGTGCTGCCGCTGCTCGGGCCGACCATCCGGATCTGGATCTTCCTGTCGGTGATCGGCTCGTTGCAGCTGTTCGACGTCGTGTGGATCATGACGCTGGGCGGGCCGGCGAACGCGTCGACGACGATGGCGACCTACCTGGTCGACCACGGCTTCAAGCGCTACGAGTTCGGTTTCGGTTCGGCGGTGGCGGTCATCCTCTTCGTCATCTGCTTCCTGTTCGCGCTGCTGTACCAGCGATTCGCACTGCGCCGGGACACCCAGGGCGCCCTGACGAGGATGGCGGGCTGATGCGGTCACGCAAGTTCGGCCTCTCGATCGGCTACCTCGCGGCGATCGTCGTGCTCGGCGTGACCGTCGTGCCGCTGCTGTTCGTCGTGCTCGGCGGGTTCCGCACCAACGCGCAGATCAACAACGACCCGGCCGGGCTGCCCGGCCCGTGGGTCATGGACAACTACGCTTCGGTCCTCGGCTCGGGCGCGTTCTGGGGGTTCCTCGGGAACAGCGCGCTGATCGCGGTGATCGCGACCGCCGTCGCCGTCGGCCTGGGGTCGATGGCCGGGTTCGCGCTGTCGCGGTACCAGTTCAAGGGCCGTGAAGCGCTGTACACGCTGTTCACGCTCGGCCTGTTGTTCCCGCTCACCGTGGCGACCCTGCCGCTGTACCTGTGGCTGCGCGAGCTGGGCATGCTCGAGAGCTTCTGGGGCGTGGCGATCCCGGAAGCGGCGTTCTCGCTGCCGGTGACGATCGTGATCCTGCGCCCGTTCATGCACGCCATCCCGGGTGAGCTGGAGGACGCCGCCGTGCTCGACGGCGCGAGCAGGCTCGGGTTCTTCTGGCGCATCCTGCTGCCGCTGTCGGCGCCGGCGCTCACCACGGTCGGCGTGCTCGCCTTCGTCACCAGCTGGAACGCCTACCTGTTGCCGCTGCTGGTGTTCAACGACTCCGCGCACTTCACGCTCCCGCTCGGCGTCGCGACGTTCCGGACCCAGTACTCCCAGGACACCGCCCGGGTGCTCGCGTTCACCGCGCTGTCGATGATCCCGGCACTCGCGTTCTTCGTGCTCGCCGAACGGCGCATCGTCGGCGGGCTGACCGGATCCGTGAAGGGCTGACTCAGGAGGTCTGCCGTGCCGTCCGAGGTCCACCGCCGTGCGTTCTTGCAGTTGATGGCCCTGGCCGGGGCGGGGTCCGCCGCCCTGCCCGGCCTCGCCGAGGCCGGGACCGGGTTCCCGTTGGTGTCGCGGGGAAAGGCCGCGACGATCGTGGTGGGGTCCGGTGATCTGCCGGGGGTCCGGCGGGTCGCGGGCGACCTGGCCGCCGACGTCGAGCGCGTCACCGGCATCCGTCCCGTCGTCGCCGAGGTGGCTCCCGCCGACGGGCCGGTGGTGCTGATCGGCACGCTCGGCCACAGCCCGCTCGTCGACTCGCTGGTCGCGGCCGGCCGGCTCGACGTCCGCGGCATCGCCGGGAAGTGGGAGACGTCGCTCAGCCAGGTCGTCGACGGACGGCTGGTGCTCACCGGCAGCGACCAGCGGGGCGTGATCTACGGCGTCTACGAGGTCTCGCGGCGCATCGGCGTCTCGCCCTGGTACTGGTGGGCCGACGTCCCGCCCGCCCGGAAGACGGAGCTGCACCTGCCGGGCGAGCGGTTCAGCCTGGGCACACCGCACGTGAAGTACCGCGGGTTCTTCATCAACGACGAGAACCCCGCGCTCGGCACCTGGGCCCCGGCGTACTTCGGGCCGGGTCTCGCTCCGGGCTATCCGGGCGGCTTCAACCACCTCTTCTTCGCCAAGGTCTTCGAGACGATGCTGCGGCTGCGGGCCAACTACCTGTGGCCGGCGGTGTGGGGCCGCGCGTTCGCCGAGGACGACCCGCTCAACCACGCGACCGCCAAGGAGTACGGCGTCGTGATGGGCACCTCGCACGAGGCGCCGATGATGCGCGGGATCGAGGAGTGGAACCGGCACGCGACACCCGGGCACGACCCGTACGGCGGCACCGGCGAGTGGAGCTTCCGCCGCAACGGCGAAGCGATCAAGGCCTACTGGACCGAGGGCATCCGCCGGATGGCGCGCGAGGGGTTCGAAGGCGTCGTCACGCTGGGCATGCGCGGAAACGGCGACGTCAGCCTCCCCGACGGCGACGGCATCGAGCTGATGCGCGAGATCATCGCCGCCGAGCGGGAGATCCTGGCACGCGAGCTGAGCACGGACGTCCCGCAGGTGTGGACGCTGTACAAGGAGGTCCTGCGGTACTGGGCGCAGGGCCTGCGCCCGCCCGACGACGTCATCGTGGTCTTCACCGACGACAACTGGGGCAACATCCGCAAGCACCCGGACCTCTCCCTGCCGCCGCACCCAGGCGGGTACGGGCTGTACTACCACTTCGACTACGTCGGCGGCGGCCGCAACTACAAGTGGGTCGACACGGCGCTGATCGCGAACACGTGGGAGCAGCTGCACCAGGCTTCGTCGTACGGGAACGACCGGCTGTGGGTCGCGAACGTCGGCGACATGAAGGGCAACGAGCTGCCCCTGCAGTTCTTCCTCGACTACGCGTGGGACCCGGCGGCACTGCCGGCCTCGCGACTGTCCACATGGGAGCGTGAGTTCGCGGCGGAGAACTTCGGTTCGGCTCTGGCGTCGGACATCGCCGGAGTGCTGCACGACTACGGGCGGCTGCAGTCCCGGCGCAAGCCCGAGCTGCTGAACCGGCGCATCACGCTCCAGCCGGACGGCACCATCGTCTACGACGACCAGGCGACGCCGTTCAGCCTGGTCAACTACGGCGAGCTGGACCGGGTCACCGACGAATGGCAGGCGCTGGCGACGCGGACGTCCCGCATCTCGGCGCGGCTGCCTTCCGGTTATCGGGACGCGTTCTACGAACTGGTCGGGTACGAGGTCACGGCGTCGGCGAACCTCTACGCACTGCGGCGCGCGGAGTTCACGAACCTGCTCTACGCGGCCCAGGGGCGGGCTTCGGCGAACGGGCTGGCGGCCGTCACCGAGGCCCGGTTCGCCGACGACCTCGCGCTGGCGGAGAAGTACAACACCGGGATCGCGGGCGGCAAGTGGAACGGGTTCCAGACCCAGCCGCACATCGACTACGGCGACGTCGCCCGCTACGGCCCGAACGCGCCCTGGCAGCAGCCGGAGCTGAACAACGTCGCGCTGCCGGACGTCATCTTCCCGGCGGTGCGACGGCTTTCGCTGCCGGCCGAGGCTTCGCTGGGGGTCGCCGTCGACGGGGCGTCGGAGGCGTGGCCGGGTGCCGCGGGACGTCCGGTGCTGCCGGAGTTCAGCCCGTACCAGAGCGCGCCGGCGCAGTACATCGACGTGTTCAACCGCGGCCGGACGCCGTTCCGGTGCACGGTTTCCGCCGGTGCGCCGTGGGTGCGGGTCGAGCCGCGCGGCGGCCGGGTGGGGGAGGAGCTGCGGATGACGGTGCGGATCGACTGGAGCCGGGCGCCCCGAGGCGCGACGACCGTGCCGATCACGGTGTCGGGCGCGGGGGAGTCGGTGGTGGTGGACGCGGTGGTGCGCAACCCGTCGGCGCCGCCGTTGTGGCGACGCGGGTTCGTCGAGGCCGGCGGGTACGTGTCGATGGAGGCCGAGCACTGCAGCGCGAACGTCGGTGCGCCGGACGCGTCGTGGCGCATGGTCCCGGACTTGGGGATGACGCCGTTCCCGGTGACGGCGGCGAGCCGGGCGGTGGGCGCGGGGCCGCGGCTGGAGTACCGGATGACGCTGTTCACGGCCGGCCCGGTGACGGTGTGGGCCCACTTGTCCCCGCGCAGCAACGTGTTGCCGGGCGACGGGCTGAGGTACGCGGTGTCGTTCGACGACGCGGCACCACAGGTCGTGAACATCACGCGCGCGACGGGTGCGGATGACATGACGATGAACCGCCAGTGGGAGCGGACGACGTCGGACAACGTGAACCTGACCTCGACGCGCCACGTGGTGGAGGCGGCCGGGCCGCACGTGCTGAAGGTGTGGATGGTCGACCCGGCGGTGGTGGTCCGGAAACTGGTGGTCGACACGGGCGGGCTGAGGCCGAGTTACCTGGGACCGCCGGAGAGCATGCGGTGGCCGGGATGAGCGCGACGGTCAGGCGGTCGGCGTGGCTGCTCCCGGCGACGAGGGGTTCGCGGCCGGGCTTGGTCCGTGGGGGAGCGCGGGTGGCCGAGCCGGGCCGGGTTGTCCTGCGAGTGGGACGTGGGCGGGGCCGCGGACGCGCGCGAGCGGCTGAGCGTGGCCGATTTGCCTGGGGTGGCCGAGGTGCGTTGGGCCGCGGATGCGCGCGTGAGCCTCGCCGAGGGGCCGCGGACGTGCGCGTGAGCCTCGCCGAGTTGTCTTGGCTGGCAGAGGCGCGCAGCGCCGCGAACACGCGCGAAGGGCTGCCCGTCGCCGGGTTGTTCTTGGCAGCGGACGTGCACCGGGGCGGGGTCCTCGCGGTGACAAGGCAGTCCGGCTCGCAACCCTGCCGAGCGGGCGCGCCCGTCTTCCACTCTACCGGTGGGCACCGACAGTTCCGGCGCCCGAAAGCCCATCGGCGCCCAGTTATCCCCGGCCGGCCGAGACCACCTCATGCGCCGGCGCGGCCGTACTGTGCCGGACCACCAGACTCGTCGCCAGCTCGAGCCGGTGGCTCTCGGGGTGCGTCCCCCTCGCCAGCGAAATCGCCAGCCTTGCCCCCGCGGCCGCCATCTCCTGCAGCGGCTGGCGGATCGTCGTCAGCTCGGGCGTCAGCCAGCGGGCCACCGGGAGGTCGTCGAAGCCGATCACGCTCAGGTCGTCCGGGATGCGCAACCCCGCGTCGCGGGCTGCCTCGTACACCCCCAGTGCCTGCAGGTCGCTGCCCGCGAACACCGCTGTCGGGCGGTCGGGGAGGGTCAGCAATGATGCCAGCTCGCGGTAGCCGGAGCGGACGTGGAAGTCGCCGCGGCGGACCAGGGCCGGGTCGAAGGCCAGACCCGCCGTCTCCAGGGCCGTGCGGTAGCCGTCGATGCGGGCTCGGCTGCACAGCACTCCGTCCGGGCCGCCGATCATCGCGATCCGGCGGTGCCCCAGCTCCACCAGGTGGCGGGTCGCGGTCAGGCCGCCCTGCCAGTTCGTGGCCCCGATCGAGGGCGTCTCCGGGCCCGGCGCGCCGGCCGGGTCGACCACGACCAGCGGGATGTCGCGGGCGCGCAGCTTCGCCAGCTGCCCGCCGGTGAAATCCGAACACACCGAAACGATGCCCACCGGCCGCCGCGCCAGGACGCTTTCCAGCCAGCTCTGCCCCGGCGTGTGGCGGCCCGACGATTCCGCGAGCACGACCGCCATTCCGTTTTCGCGGGCGACGCACTCGACCCCGCGGATTATTTCGAGCGCCCACGTGCTTTCGAGTTCGTGGAACATCAGTTCCAGCAGTCGCGAACGGCGGGACCGTTCGTCGGCGCGACGGCGGTAACCGTATTTGCCGATGACCGCTTCCACTCGGGCGCGGGTGCTTTCGGCGACGTCGGGACGGCCGTTGAGCACCTTCGAAACAGTCGGGACGGAAACGCCGGTCTCGGCGGCGATCCGGGCGATGGTGACCCGGGGGTCGGCAGTCTCGGGATCATCTGACTTCGTTGTCATGAAGGAGATTCTAGGTCATCGAAACCCGAATTGACACTCCTCGAAACTTTCGGAAAACGGAGGAAAACAGATGCTGAGAAGTATTCCTATTAAACGCGCTCTGGTGACGGTCGCGGTCGTCGCGGGCATTGCCGTGTGGCAGGCCCCCGCGGCTTCGGCCGCCGTTCCGCTGAAAGACATCACGCACCGCTACGTCGGCAGCGCGGTGGCGGCGGCGTACCTGGCGGACGAAAACGATTACCGGGCCGTCCTCACCCGTGAATTCGACAACGTGACGCCCGAGAACGAGATGAAATGGGGCACGGTCGAAGCCGTGCGCGGGCAGTACGACTGGTCGGGCGCCGACGCGATCGTCCGGTACGCGCAAACGCACCACAAGACCGTCCGCGGCCACACGCTCGTCTGGCACTCCCAGTTGCCGGACTGGGTGGCCGCGCTGCCCGCCGACGAGCTGAGACGCGTCCTGCGCGACCACATCACCACCGAAGTCAAGCGGTACAAGGGAAAGATTCGCGCCTGGGACGTCGTCAACGAGCTGTTCAACGAGGACGGCACGCGGCGCGACACGGTCTTCCGGCAGAAGCTCGGCGACGGGTTCGTCGCGGATGTGTTCCGCTGGGCGCACGCGGCCGACCCGTCGGCGACGCTCTACATCAACGACTACAACATCGAAGGCCGCAACCCGAAGAGCGACGCGGTGTACGACCTGGTGAAGACGCTCAAGCGACAGGGCGTCCCGATCGGCGGCGTCGGGGTCCAGGCGCACCTGTCGATCCAGTACGGCTTCCCGGGGGAGTACCGCGAGAACCTGACGCGGCTGACGAAGCTCGGCGTGGACGTCGCCATCACCGAAGCCGACGTCCGGATTCCGACCCCGCCGGACGCGGCGAAGCTCGACACACAGGCGAGCTACTTCGACCGGCTGTGGGACGGCTGCCAGGCGGTCCGGCGGTGCGTGGAGTTCACGACTTGGGGCTTCACGGACCGGCACTCCTGGGTCCCGGACGTCTTCCCGGGCGAGGGGGCGGCCTGCCTGTTCGACGAGAACCTCCGGCCGAAGCCGGCGTACCTGCGCATCAACCCCTGATCGGGACCGGGCGTAGGCCGCGGGCGGCGAGGGCCGCGAGGATCCGGGGTACCGCTTCGACCGTCGCCGGGCGGCCTTCGTGCATCAGGACGACGCCGCCCGGCTCGGCTCGCGACGCCGCGGCCTCGACCTCGTCCGCCGGGGCGCCCGCCCAGTCGCGGGTGTCGACGGTCCAGAGCACCTCGGTGAGCTCGTGTTCGGCGGCGGTCGTCCGGACGGCGTCGTCCGTGTCGCCGTAGGGCGGCCGGAACAGCGCCGGGCGCAGTCCGGTCAGCGTGACCAGGAGGTCCTGCGTCCGCCGGATCTCCTGGTCACGGGCCTCGGCGGACAGCCCGGTGAGGGGTGGGTGCGTCCAGGTGTGGTTGCCGATCGTGTGCCCCGCCGCGGCGATCGCCCGGACCAGGTCCGGGTGCGCCGCGGCGTGCTCGCCCCACAGGAAGAACGTGGCCCGCACCCCGCCGAGCGCGGCCAGCAGCGCCGGCGTCGTCGCGGGGTACGGGCCGTCGTCGAAGGTCAGCGCCACGGTGTCCATCCGGCGACGGTCACCCGGTACGGCCGCGGGGGCAAGGACTTTCGGCGTGCTTTCGTCAGCGGGCGAGGGCCGCCAGCCGCTTCGCGGTCGGCCAGCGGACGTTCCACGCCCAGCCGAGCTTCTCGAACGCCCAGATCACCCGGGCGGAGATGTCGATCTGGCCGCGCTGCGCACCGTGGCGGGCCGACGTCGGGTCCGCGTGGTGGGTGTTGTGCCACGACTCGCCCATCGACAGGATCGCCAGCGGCCAGAAGTTCGCCGAGCGGTCGCGGCTGGCGAACGGGCGCTCGCCGATCATGTGGCAGACCGAGTTCACCGACCACGTCACGTGGTGCTGGAACGAGATCCGCGCCAGGCCGGCCCAGAGGAACGCGGTCAGCGCGCCCCACCACGACAGCGTGATCAGGCCGCCGAGCAGCGGCGGCAGCAGCAGGCTCAGCACGATCCACAGCGGGAAGAGCCGGTCGACGACGCGCATGTCGCGGTCGGCCGCCAGGTCGGGGGCGAACCGGTCGATGTTGGTCTTGTCACGCCCGAAGAGCCAGCCCATGTGGGCGTGCCAGAAGCCGCGGGCCAGCGCCGCCGGGGACGTGCCGAACAGCCACGGCGAGTGCGGGTCGCCCTCGCGGTCGGAGAACGCGTGGTGACGGCGGTGGTCGGCGACCCAGCCGATCACCGGGCCCTGCGCCGCGAGGCCGCCGGCGACGGCCAGCGCGATCCGCAGCGCCCGCTTGGCGCGGAACGCGCCGTGGGTGAAGTAGCGGTGGTAGCCGACGGTGATGCCGAGCGTCGAGACGACGAAGAACGCGCCGCCGATGGTGAGGTCGAGCCAGCTGACGCCCCAGCCCCAGAACACCGGGACGGCCGCGGCGAGCGCGAGGAAGGGGACCAGCAGGAACGTGCGGATGGTGATCAGCTCGGCCACGGTCTGACGGCCGGAGAGCACCGGTTTCGCGGGGGGACGGGGAGCCTTCACGGAGGCTGTCATGCACTACTCGTTTCGGGGGTCGGCACGCGCGGAGCGAAGCTCACGCGCGGGAGGCCGGGGAGCGGGAACACCCGGCGGTCAGCGGTCTGCGGTGGGCCGGGCGTCACGCCGCTCCTGTCGGCGATCGGCCCGGTGCTGACCCGCGGTGTCGCCGCGGGCCGGGGCTCCGCCACCCGGAAGGGCGGTCGGCTGGCCAAGGTCGGGAGGGAAACCGGCGGGGCACCGGCGTCCGAGGGCTCTCGACCCTTCACATGTTACCGGACCGTTGTAAACCCGCAGTGTGGCCGACCACGAGAAAGGCCCCCGCCCCCCGGAGGGGGCGAGGGCCTTCGGTGCCTCGTGGCTCAGATAACGCTGACGCGCTGGGCCTGGGGGCCCTTCTGGCCCTGGCCGATTTCGAACTCCACGCGCTGACCCTCGTCGAGCGACTTGAAGCCGCTGCCCTGGATCTCGGAGTAGTGGACGAACACGTCCGGACCCCCGCCGTCCTGCGCGATGAAGCCGAAGCCCTTTTCACCGTTGAACCACTTGACACTGCCCTGAGCCATACCCATACCTACTCTTTTTTAGTGAGCCTGGGTGTCCCGTTCGGACACCCGGTCTCGGGACCATCCTCCCATTGACGGTCCGGACTGGCCAGCCCCGGTGGTCAAACTCCCCAATCGGGGCGCAGCGGCATCCTCATGCCGCCCTCGCTGTCGGTCCGCACCCCGAGAATCTGGTGCAGTTCGATCTCGCGGCGCTCGAACGCCAGGCGGCAAGCGGCCAGGTAGAGGGCCCAAACGCGGCTCCGGCCGGCCCCCGCTTCGGCGACCGCCTCGTCCCAGTGCTCGTCGAGGTTCGCGCACCACCCGGCCAGCGTCAGTGCGTAGTGCTCACGGAGGTTTTCCGAATGCCGGACCTCCAGGCCGGCGTCGTGCATGGCCGTGACGAGCTCGCCGGGCGCCTCGAGCTCACCATCCGGGAAGACGTAGCGGTCGATGAACCCGCGCGAGCGGTGGGCGACGCTGCCGTCCGGGTTGGTGATGCAGTGGTTGAGCAGGCGCCCGTGCGGCTTGAGCTTGGCCGCGAGGAACCGGAAGTAGCCGGGCACGTTGCGGGCGCCGATGTGCTCGGTCAGGCCGATCGACGAGATCGCGTCGAACCCGGTCTCGGTGACGTCCCGGTAGTCGAGGTGGCGGATCTCGGCGCGGTCGGCCAGGCCGAGGGAGACGATGTTCTTCTGCGCCCACTGGGCCTGCTCGCGCGAGAGCGTGACGCCGAGCGCCTCGACGCCGTAGTGCCGGACGGCGTGCGCGACCATCCCGCCCCAGCCGCAGCCGACGTCGAGCAGCTTCATCCCGGGTTCGAGGCCGAGCTTGCGGCAGACCAGGTCGAACTTGTGCTCCTGCGCCTGCTCCAGCGAGGCGCCGGCCTCCGGGTACACCGCGCAGGTGTAGGCCATCGACGGGCCGAGGACCAGCTCGTAGAACCGGTTGGACACGTCGTAGTGGCTGGCGATGGCCTCGCTGTCGCGGCTCTTCGAGTGCCGCAGTGCGGTCATCCCGCGCCGGATCCGGCTCGGGTGCTCCTCGGCGGGCGGCTTGACGACCCGCAGGTGGCGGGGGCCGAGCTTGCGCAGCAGCCACAGCCGGTCGGCCGGGGTGAGCTGGTCGACCTGGGCCGAGAGCGCGTGCAGCGCCGTGTAGAGGTCGCCGGTGACGTCGAGCGCGCCCGCGACGTACGCGCGGGCGAGGCCGAGGTCGCCGGGGGAGGACATGAGGTAGTCCAGCGCCAGCGGCGAACGGACCTGGATCGCGACCGGCGCGTCGGCCGGGCCGCTGCTGCTGCCGTCGTAGGCGGTGATCGAGACGGTCGCGCGGGGGCCGAGCAGACGCTCGAAGACCTCGCCGACCGGGGTGCTTGCCTGGGTCACGTTCTTTCCTTTCACCGGCGGCGGACACATTTCTCGTAGAGGCCGAGCAGCCGCTCGTCCGGGTCGTAGGTCCGCTTGAGCTCCCGGTAGGTGTCACCGTTGTAGAGCCGCCAGAACTCGTCTTCGGCGTAGAAGCTGTCCGAATAGAGCGACTTGTGCCCGCCCAGCCGGGTGACCTCGGCTTCGATCATCCGGTTGTGCACGCCGTCGCGCTCACCGGGGTCGAGCGGCACGGCCGACCAGAACCCGAAGTTGACGTAGAGCGCCTCGGGGTCCAGCTCGTAGAGCGGCCAGCGCACGCCGCCCGGGCGCTGCCGGAGCGGGCAGACCCACACCGGGCTGATCGGGATCTCCCGCTCGAAGAACTCGAGGAACTCCGCGGCGCGGCCGACCGGCACCTCGATGTCCTGCACGATCGTCTCTTCCGGCGGCATCCGCCGGAGCTTGAGCAGCCGCTCGGCGATCTTGAACCGGCGCTCGAGCGCCACGACCTTCCAGTAGACCGACGACCGCAGGAGCCGGCGGCCGAGCAGCAGCCGCGGCAGCCGGTGCTGGACGCCGAACGCGCGGGAGCACCAGAACCAGTCGGTGTCCCAGCGCCAGAGGTAGTCGCGGACGGTGAGGTGGTCGGTCTCCCGCTGCCGGATCGAGCGGTAGTAGATGTCCAGCCAGGTGTAGTCGCTGGTCGCGGGCGCCGTGTCGGCGAAGCTGGCCAGGGTCAGGTACAGCTCGTCCGGGCCGAACACCGTGCCGTCGACGAAGTCGTGCTCGCCGCTGTCACAGGCCTCGGTGAGGGCGCGGAAGTAGGTGTCCCGGTCGCGGTAGCGGACGTGGCGGAGCTCGACGAACGGCTTCACCGGCTCGAGGACGATCTTCAGGCGCAGCGCGTAGCCGAGGGTGCCGTAGGAGTTGGGGAAGCCGCGGAAGAGGGCCGCGTGCTCGTTGTCCGGCGTGGCGACGACGATCCCGCCGTCCCCGGTGAGCACTTCGAGCTCCAGCACCGACTCGTGCGGCATGCCGTTGCGGAACGACGAGGACTCGATGCCGAGCCCGGTGACGGCGCCGCCGAGGGTGATGGTCTTGAGCTGCGGGACGACCAGGGGCATCAGGCCGTGCGGCAGCGTCGCGTCGACGAGCTGCTCGTAGGTGACCATCCCTTCGACGTCGGCGGTCCGGGCCTCGGGGTCGACGCGCAGCACGTGGGAGAAGCCCGAAACGTCCAGTCCGGGGTGTTTCGCGGCGGCCCGGGAGCGGAACAGGTTGGACGTCCGCTTGGCGAGCCGGATGGTCGCGCCGTCACCCATGGCGGTGAGCTGCCGCCGCAGGGCGTCGACGCGGGCTTCGTGCTCGGGGAAAGCCGGGCCCGGACGGGCTTCCGGTACCCCGGCCTGATCGATGGTCACCTCTCGATCCTGCCTCACGGCGAAGGCGGGCGCACCGTCGTCGGGCCGCCACTTCCGGCACACTGGTCGGACGAGATGGGGGGCGAACGGGTGCTGACAGCGGAAACCGTGGTGGACCGGGCGATACCTCGTGAACCGCGGATCTCCCCGGACGGCCGGTGGGTCGTGTACGTCACGGCCCGGGTCGGCCGGGTGGGGGAGTACCCGGTGAGCGGGTTGTGGCTCGCGCCGGCAGACGGCAGTGAGCCGGCCCTGGAGATCGCGGGCGGCGAGGCCGGGCACCGGGCACCGCGGTGGGCGGCGGACTCGGGTTCGGTGTACTTCCTGTCGGACCGGGACGACCGCGGAACGTCGCAGCTGTACCGGATCGGCCTCGCCGGCGGCGCCCCCGAGCGGCTGACGGACCGGCCCGCGGGCATCAGCGGGCACGTCCCGCTGCCGGACGCCGTGGTGCTGATCGCGCCGGACCCGGACGAGCGTGGGGCCGATCCCCGGGTGCGGACCGTCCGGCCGGGCGGGGAGCGGCGGACCTGGGGCACCCGAGCCCGCCCCGACCGCCTCTGGCTGCTCGACCTCGCGACGTCCATCATCCGGCCGCTGGGCGACCTCGGCGACCGGCACGTCTGTGAAGTCGCCGTCCGGCCGGACGGCGCGAGCCTCGCCGTCTTGACCTGGTCCTGTGCCGATCGTGAGCCAGGGGTCTTCGAACCCGGCCTCCACCTCGTCGACCCAAGCACCGGCGAAACCCGCGACCTCGGCACCCCCGCCCTCGAAGCGTCCTCACCGGCCTGGTGGCACGACGCCACCGGCTGGCACCTCGCGCACCTCGGCCTGACCCCGCCCGGCCCGGTCGGCGGCACCGCCGTCTTCGCGGACGGCGCCAACCTCACCGAAGGCATGACGATCTGCCCGGCCGAACTCGTCCAGGTCGACGACGGCCCACCCCTCGTCCTGTTCGCCGAAGGCCTGGACACGACCATCCGCCGCCTCGGCCCCGCTTTCCCGCGGATCGCCGAAGTCCAGGGCGCGTCCCTCACCGCGAGTAGTGACGGCCGGACCATCGCCCTGGTGAAGAGCACCGCCACCGAGCCCGAGGACGTCTACGCCGGCACACCGCACGACCTGCGACGTCTCAGCTTCACCGCCCCGGACGGAACCTGGGGCACCCAGCACCGGCTGGACTACCGAGCCCCGGACGGCCTTGACCTCGACGGGCTCCTGGTCCTCCCGCCGGGCAAAACCAAGACCGACGGCCCCTTCCCCCTGGTCACCCTCGTGCACGGCGGCCCCCACGACCGGTACGCCGACCGCTTCCACCTCGGCTGGTACCCCTCGGGCCAGTGGCTCGCCGCCGCCGGTTTCGCGGTCTTCCTCCCGAACGCCCGAGGCGGCCTGGGCCACGGTCACGCCTTCGCGGCCAGCGTCGCGGGGGACGCCGGCGGCGCGGAGTTCACCGACGTCCTCGCCGGCATCGACCTGCTCGTGCGGGACGGCATCGCCGACGAGAGCCGGCTCGGGATCGGCGGCTGGAGCCACGGCGGCTTCTTCGCCGCCTGGGCCGTGACGCAGACCGACCGCTTCGCCGCGGCCCTGGTCGGCGCGGGCGTGATCGACTGGCCGGTGCTCGCGGCCACCGGCGAGCACACGCGGTTCGAAGCCGCGCTGGGCGGCGTGGACAACAGCCCCATCACCCACGCCGAGAAGATCCGCACACCCGTGCTCATCCTGCACGGCGAGGGCGACACCAACGTCCCGCTGTCGCAGGCGGAGCTCCTGCACCGCGCCCTCGCCGGCAAACACCACGAGTACGTCGTCTATCCGCGTGAGAACCACTCGATCCGCGAACGCGACCACCAGATCGACGTCCTGCACCGCACGCGCGCGTGGTTCTCAGACCTGCTCGCCTAGCTTGAACTCCGCTTCCCCGGCGCCGAAGGAGAACCCGTCCGCGCCGACGGTGACGTCGGCTTCGCGTGGCTCGGCCCGGGCGACGACCTCCCGCACCGCGCCGTCGAGGTCCAGCACCACCGACGCGTCGGTGTACCAGCTCGGCACCACCGGGTTGCCCCACCAGTCGCGGCGCTGGTTGTCGTGCACGTCCCAGGTGATCACCGGGTTGTCCGGGTCACCGGTGTAGTAGTCGTGCGTGTAGATCTCGACGCGGTGCCCGTCGGGATCCCGGACGTAGAGGTAGAACGCGTTCGACACGCCGTGCCGGCCCGGGCCGCGTTCGATCATGCCCGGCTTGCGCAGCGCGCCCAGGTGGTCGCAGATGTGCAGGATCTGGTGCCGTTCGTGCGACGCGAACGCGATGTGGTGCAGTCGCGGGCCGTCGCCGCCGGTCAGGGCGACGTCGTGGACCGTCGGCTTGCGGAACATCCAGGCCGCGTACACCGTGCCTTCGTCGTCCTGGATGTCCTCGGACACGCGGAAACCCAGGCCCTCGTAGTACTTCCGGGCCGCGGGGACGTCCGGGGTGTCCAGGTTGAAGTGGTCCAGCCGCGACAGCGCGCCGGCGCCGTGGACGTCGTAGCGCTGCGTGAACCGCTCGACGTGCTCGGCCTCGTGGAAGAACTCCACCGGGAACCCGAGCGGGTCGACGACGCGCACCGCCTCGCCGATCCCGCGCGTCGCCCCCGCCGCCCGGCGCTCGACCCGGCAGCCGAGCGCACGGTAGTACTCCTCGGCCAAGGCGAGGTCGGCGGCGCTCCGCACGCGGTAGGCGAGCACGGCCAGCGCGGGCGTGGATCCCTTGCGCAGCACCAGGGAATGGTGGAGGTACTCCTCGAAGGCCCGCAGGTACAGCGCGCCGGAATCCTCGTGCGTGACCACGAGCCCGAGCACGTCGACGTAGAACGCGCGGGACGCCGCCAGGTCGGTGACGACGAGCTCGGCGTACGCGCAGCGCAGGATGTCCGGCGGGGTCATGACTGTCCTTTCGGGACGCTGCCGAACCGGGCGGTGTGCACCGGCCCGAGCGAGACGTGGATCGCCTGCTGGTGGGTGTAGAAGTCGAGCGAGCGGTAGCCGCCTTCGTGGCCGAGCCCGGACGCCTTGACCCCGCCGAACGGCGTCCGCAGATCGCGGACGTTGTGCGAGTTCAGCCAGACCATCCCGGCTTCGACCGACTGCGCGAAGGTGTGCGCGCGCCGCAGGTCCGACGTCCACAGGTAGGCGGCCAGGCCGTACTTGACGTCGTTGGCCAGCGCCAGCGCCTCTTCTTCGGTGTCGAACGGGGTCAGCGCGACCACCGGCCCGAAGATCTCCTCCTGGAAGATCCGCGCGGACGACGGCACGTCGGCGAACACCGTCGGCGCCATGTAGTTACCACCGTCCAAACCGGATGGTCGGCCGCCGCCCGCGAGCAGCCGGCCTTCCGACTTGCCCAGCTCGACGTACCGCATCACCTTCTCGTAGTGCTCGGGGTGCACGAGCGCGCCGACCTCGGTGGCCGGGTCGTGCGGGTCCCCGACGACGATGTTCGCCGCCCGCGCGGCGTACCGCGCGCAGAACTCGTCGTAGATCGGCCGCTCGACGAGGATCCGGCTGCCCGCGGTGCAGCGCTCGCCGTTGAGGGAGAAGACGCCGAACAACGTCGAGTCGAGCGCGGCGTCGAGGTCGGCGTCGGCGAACACGATCGCCGGGGACTTGCCGCCCAGCTCCATCGACATGCCCTTGAGCCCGGCCGCGCAGTTGCGGTAGATCGTCTGCCCGGTCGTGGTCTCGCCGGTGAACGAGATCAGCGGGACGTCCGGGTGCTTGACCAGCGCGTCGCCTGCCTCCTCGCCGAAGCCGTTGACCAGGTTGAACACGCCGTCGGGCAGCCCGGCGCCGGCGAAGATCGCGGCCCACAGGCTCGCCGACAGCGGCGTGAACTCGGCCGGCTTGAGCACCACCGTGCACCCCGAGGCCAGCGCCGGCGCGAGCTTCCAGCTCTCCAGCATGAACGGCGTGTTCCACGGCGTGATCAGCCCGGCGACCCCGACCGGCTTGCGGTGCACGTAGTTCACCTGCCGCCCGGGCACCTGGTAGGTGTCGTCGGCCTGCGCGACGACGAGGTCGGCGAAGAACCGGAAGTTCTCGGCGGCGCGCTGGGCCTGCCCCAGGGCCTGGGTGATCGGCAGGCCGGTGTCGAACGTCTCCAGCTCGGCCAGCCGCCGGTCCTGGGCCTCGACGGCGTCGGCGATCTTGTTCAGCACCCGCGCGCGGGCCCGTGGCAGCATCCGTGGCCACGGCCCGTCGGTGAACGCCCGCCGGGCCGCCGCGACCGCCCGGTCGACGTCCTCGGCCTGGCCCGCGGCCGCGGTCACGTACGGGGAGTTCGACACCGGGTCGAGCACGTCGAACGTCTTGCCCGACACACTGTCGACGAGCTCGCCGCCGATGTAGTGCTTCAGCTCGCCCGGCAGTCCTTCCGGGACGTAGTGGGTCATGCTTTCCCTTTCACGGTGAAGCCTTCGGCCGGCGTCAGGTACTTCTCGCCTTCGGCCATGAAGTTCCGGATGCGGGCGAGACCGGCTTCGGTCGGCGTGATCAGCGGCGGCCGCACGTGGCCCGACGCGATCAGCCCGCGTTGCTCCAGCACCCACTTCCCGGGGGCCGGGTTGGTCTCGACGAACAGCAGGTCGACCAGCGGGTGCAGGCCGTAGTGGATCTCGCGGGCGCGTTCGTGATCACCCGACTGCCACGCGGTGTACATCTCGGCGCAGGCGGCCGGCGCGATGTTGGCCGTCGCGCTGACGAACCCGGCGCCGCCGAGCGCCAGCAGCGGCAGGCAGAGCAGCTCGATCCCGGACCACACGAGCAGCTCGCGGCCGCACAGGTGCAGCACCCGGGAGAAGTGCTCGAAGTCCTTCGTCGTCTCCTTGATCCCGACGAAGTTGTCGCACGAGCGGAACAGCCGGGCGACCGTCTCCGGCGCGAGGTCGACCGCGGTCCGGCTCGGCACGTTGTACGCGACGATCGGCAGGTCCGGGAACTCCCGGCAGACCGTGCGGTACCAGACGAACAGCGCGTCCTGCGTGGGCCGTGCGTAGTACGGCGTGATGACGAGTGCCGCGTCGATCCCCGCGTCGCGCGCGGCGGCGGTGAGTTCGAGCGTCTCGTCGAGCTTCGCCGAGCCGGTGCCGGGGATGAACGGGACGCGGTCGCCGACCTCCGCGGCCACCGTGCGGATCGCTGCGGCGCGCTCGGCGATCGTCTGCGACCCCGGTTCGCCGGTGGAGCCGCCGATCGAGATGCCGTGGGTGCCCGAGGCGAGCTGCCAGCGCACCAGGTTCTTCAGGCCGTCGTGGTCCACGGCGCCGTCGACGGTGAACGGCGTCATCAGCGGCGCGATCGACCCGCGGATGGCCTGGGGGTCGGAGCGGAAGCGCATGGGTTCCCTTTCTGCGTCAGGGATGGCGGTGGGCGAGGAAGGCGTCGAGCGTGGCGAGCCGGTGGGCGCGGACGGCCTGTTCGACGTCGGCGGCGGGAGCGCTCGCGTCGAGCAGGCGGAGGATCTGCTCGTGCTCGGCCACGGACTGCCGCGCGCGGCCGGGCACGAAGCTGAACGTCGAGGTGCGCAGCCCGCTGAGCCGGTCCCAGCCGCGCCGGACCAGGTCGAGGACCTGCGGGTTGGGGCAGGCGGCGAACAGCACGGCGTGGAAGTCCCGGTTGAGCGCGGTGAACCGGGCCGGCTCGAAATGCCCGAGGCAGTCTGCCAGGTCGGCGTTCAGCGCCCGGGCCTCGCCGAGCGCCCCGGCCGGCAGGTGGGGTGCGGCCAGCGCGGCGGCGTAGCCCTCGACCAGGGCGAGGGTCTGCATCGTGTGCTGGTATTCGCTCTCGTCGACCATGGCGACCTGCGCGCCGACGTGCCGTTCGAACGTGACCAGGCCTTCGGCCTCCAGCAGCCGGATCGCCTCGCGGATGGGGACCACGCTGACCCCCTGTTCCTGGGCGAGCTGGCCGAGCACGAGCCGGTAGCCGGGGGAGAAGGTGCCGTCGGCGATCCGGGCCTTGATCCACTCGTAGGCGATCCGCGACTTGCTCATCGCGGTGCCGTTCACCGTTTCGCGAGCCATGCGGCGTACCTCCCGCGCCAGTGCTCGTCCATCGGGTAGAGGCCTTCGACGCGCTCGCCCGCGGCGACCCGCTCGGCGATGAACGTCTCCCGCAGCTCTTGGTCGATCGCCGCGTCGACGACTTCCTCGACCAGGTCCGGCGGGATGACCAGCACCCCGTCGGCGTCGCCGACGATGACGTCGCCGGGGCAGACGGCCGCGCCACCGCAGGCGATCGCGACGTCGACGTCCCACGGCACGTGCCGGCGGCCGAGCACCGCCGGGTGCGGCCCGGCGTGGTAGGTGGGAATGTCCAAAGCGGACACCGCGGCGAGGTCGCGGACGCCGCCGTCGGTGACGATCCCGGCCGCGCCGCGCACCTGCGCCCGCAGCGCGAGGATGTCGCCGACCGTGCCCGTGCCGCGTTCGCCGCGGGCCTCCATGACGAGGACGTCGCCGGGCCCGAGGGCGTCGATCGCCCGCTTCTGGGCGTTGTAGCCGCCGCCGTGCTTTTTGAACAGGTCGTCGCGGTAGGGCAGGTAGCGCAGGGTCCGGGCGCGGCCGGTCAGCCGCGTGCGCGGGCGGGTCGACGTCAGGCCTTCGATGAAGACGTCGTCGAGCCCGCGCTTGCGGAGCTGGACGGAAAGCGTCGCGGTGCCGACGGATTCGATGCGTTCCCTGAGTTCCGCGGTCAGTTCGAAGTCCGATGTGGACGTCCCGTACGCGTCGGCTCGCTGCTGCTCGTCGGCGCGGGGGAGCGCGCCGTACGGCCCGAACGGGACGGTGCCCGCGGTGATCGGCGTGACCAGCCGCCCGGTGGTGTGCCCGGCGGTGTCGACCTCGACCTCGACGACGTCGCCGGGGACGGCGACCGAGGCGCCCGCGGGTGTGCCGGTCAGGACGACGTCGCCGGGGTCGAGGGTGATCAGCTGGGAGAGGTCGGCGACCAGGCGGCCGAAGCCGAACAGCAGGTCGGCCGTGGTGTCTTCCTGGACCAGCTCGCCGTTGAGCCAGGTGCGCAGCCGCAGCGCGGCGGGGTCGACGTCGGCGGCGGGCAGCACCGCCGGGCCGAGCGGGGTGAAGCCGTCGCCGCCCTTGGACCGCAGGTTGCTGCCCTTGTCGGCGTAGCGCAGGTCGTACACGCCGAAGTCGTTGGCCGCGGTGACGCCACCGACGTGGGACCAGCCGGCTTCGGGGGTGACGCGGCGGGCGGTGCGGCCGATGACCAGCGCGATCTCGCCTTCGAAGCCCAGCAGCTCGGTGCCGGCCGGGCGTTCGAGCGCCGCCCCGCTGGCCGCCACGGACGTCGGCGGCTTGAGGAAGTACGACGGCTGCTCCGGGACCCGGCCGCGCTGGGCGGCGCGCGAGCGGTAGTTGAGGTGCAGCGCGATGATCTTGCCGGGTCGCGCGATGCTGGTCATCCGGGGTTCCTGCCTGCCGGTACGGAAGATATCTCAAATGATATACGATCGGCGGCACAAGGGAACCCCCGATCGGGTTCCCTGCCTCGCGTGGGCTGCGCCGCTGGGGCGACTTGCGCCCGCCCGCAGGGCAGGAGCTTCCGCGTCCCTCGCCGCCGAGCCGAGTCGCGACCGCCCGCGTGGCCGGAGCCCCGTCGCCGGGGGTACTGATCGGCCCGCCTCCTGGCGTCCTCCCGCTCCGGCATGTGATCCTCGTCGGGGGAGGGGAGCGGGGATGGAGTCGTTCGGTACTCGGCTGCGCCGGCTTCGGCGGGCCGCGGAGCTGACCCAGGAGGCGCTGGCCGAGAAGTCCGGGCTCAGCGGCCAGGCCGTCGGCGCGCTCGAACGCGGGGACCGCCGCTACCCGCACCGCGAAACCCTCGACCGGCTCGCCGACGCCCTCGGCCTCACCGGCGACGAGCGCGCGGAGTTCGCCGCCGCGGCCACCAGGCCCGGCACTCCCGCCGGTACCAAGGTCGTCCCCCGGGAACTGCCTGGTGGGATCGCCGCCTTCACCGGCCGGGACGTCGAGCTCGAGCGGGTGCTCGGGCTGCTCGGCGAGGCACGTCAGGGCGTCGTCGTGGCGATCGCCGGGATGGCGGGCGTCGGCAAGACCGCGCTCGCCCTCGAAGCCGGCCATCGGCTCGCCCGGCGCTTCCCCGACGGCTCGCTGCACCTGGACCTGCGCGGACACGCCGCCGACCCGCCGGATCCGCTCGACCTGCTCGACCGGCTCGTCCGCGAACTCGGGGGCGAGCCGCCGACGCCGTTGTCGCTCGACTCCGCCGCCGCCCGCTTCCGGACGCTGCTCGCCCCGAAACGCCTGCTGCTCGTGCTCGACAACGCCCGCGACGCCGCGCACGTCGCGCCGCTGCTGCCCGGCTCCGGGGGCTCGGCGGCGATCGTCACCAGCCGCGTCGCGCTCACCGACCTCCCTCAGTCGCACCAGGTCCTGCTCGACGTCCTGCCCGAGCCCGACGCGCTGCGCCTGCTCGCGGCCGAGATCGGGGCCGAACGCGTCGCGGCCGAACCCACCGCCGCCCGGACGGTCGCGCGCCTGTGCGGGTACCTGCCGCTGGCGCTGCACCTCGTCGGCGCGCGGCTGGCGACCCGGCCGCGCTGGCCCGTCGCCCACCTCGCGCACCGGCTCGACGACGAACGCCGGCGGCTCGACGAAACCGGCGTCCGGACCAGCTTCGCGCTCGCCGTCGGCGCGCTGGACGACACCGCCGCCCGCGCGTACCCGCTCCTGTCGCTGCTCGACGTCCCGGAGCTGTCGGTGCCCGTCGCGAGCCGGCTGCTCGACGCGCCCGAGCCGGAGACGGAGGCGCTGCTGGAGCGGCTCACCGACGAGCACCTCCTGACCACGCCCGCGCCCGGCTGGTACCGGCTGCACGACCTGCTCCGGCTCTACGCACGGGAGCAAGCGCCGGCCGGCGAACGGGCCGCGGCGATCACCCGCGTCGTCGAGCTCTGCGCGGCGATGGCCTGGCGGAGCATGGCGCTCGTCTCCGCGGTTTCGCACCGCCACGACTGGGCGGCCGGGCGGTGGGCGGCCACCGGACCGGCCTCCGCCGACGAGGTGTTCGCCTGGCTCGACCGGCACCAGGCGCACCTCGTCACGGTCGTGCGGCAGGCCGCCGCGACGCCCGGGGTGCCGCCCGAGGCGATCGCCGCCGTCGGGCTCGGCCTGTACGAATACCACCGCGCCCGGGCCCGCTGGCGGGACGCCATCCAGGTCGACGAGGTCGCCCTGGAGCTGGTCGACGGCGTCGACCCGGTCGCGGCCGCGACCCTGCGCAACGACCTCGGGGTCGCCGAGGCCGAGCTCGCGCACGGCGGCGAAGCGGCCGGCTTCCGGCGCTCGCACGCGTTCCTCCGCCGGAGCCTCGCGGACTGGGAGGCGATCGGCGACGAGCGTCAGCTGGCGGGCATCCTCAACAACCTCTGCTTCGTCCACGGCCTCGGCGACGACGTCGACGCGGCGATCGGCTTCGGCGAGCGGAGCCTGGCGCTCAACCGGTCGCTCGGGCTGCGGCACGTCGAGACGCTCAACCTGGTCAACCTGGCGGTGCTGTACGGACGCCAGGGCGACCGTGCTCGCGAGCTGGCGTACGCGGCGGAAGCGGTGGCGGTCGGCGAGGAAACCGGCGATCTGCGCGGCATGGCGTACGGCCGGATGCGGATCGGGATCGTGCACCGGGAGCTGGGCCGGTTCGACGTCGCGGTCGAGGAGCTGAGCCGGAGCGCGGACCTCTGGCACGAGTCCGGGGTCCGGCTGTACGAGGCGATGGCGCTGGCCGAGCTGGGCCGCGCGCACGTCGGCCGCGCGGACCGCGACCGGGCGCGCGAGGTGCTCACGGACGCGCTGGAGCTGCTGCGGGAGTACGGCGGTGCGGAGCGCGTGGCCGAGGTCCGAGCGGAGCTGGACCGATTGTGACCACCGGCGTCAGGTAGGGCCGGGGACGGTGCACGGCGACGCACGAGATCAGGCCGTCGTGCTTCGCGCAGGCGACTTCGACGGTGTCGCGCACCCGCTCGACGACCACGATGTGCGTCCGCGCTTCCGCGGCCGCGGCGGGCACCGCGATGAGCGGGGACGCCGCGACGAGCGCGGTGAGAAGGATCCTCCAGGCTGCTCTCACCGGTGCCTTTCTCATCGGGAGTGGCGGCAGGAGTGATCTTCGCGGCGGGCGGCCCGGCGCGACAGCGACAACCTCTACGAAGGACCTCTACAAACGCGGCGTCAGGCGACCGTGTCCTCGGCCAACGTGCGCAGCAATGCCGCGAGACCGTCCGGGGCCCGGCCGTGCAGCCTCGCGCTCGTCACCACCGGCGCGCCCGACTCGTAGCAGCGGCGGAAGCCCGCCTGGCCGAGCCGGCGCCACAGGTCGTGGTCCTCGCCCGTCGCCCGGCGCCCGAAGCCGCCCACCCCGTCGAACGCGTCCGCGCGCACGCCCAGGTTCGCGCCGTACACCGACCCGTGGCCCTCCGTCGTGCGCGCGTGGTCGAGGACGTCGTCGTACCGCGAAAGGGCCCGGGCCGACGTGCTGAACGGGGCCGACAGCTCCGCCGTCCCGGCGATCGCGTGGTACCCCTGGCGGGCCCGGGCCAGGTGCGCTCGCGCCCAGCCCGGCGTCACGCGCGAGTCGGCGTCCGTGCTCAGCAGCAGCGTCCGCGCCGCCGGGGTGCCCAGCAGCGCGCGGACCCGGGTGACGCCCAGGTCGCGGACCTCCCCGATCGTCCACGCCGACCGGGAGACCACGACCACGCCGGGCACGGCACCGAACGCCGCGCGGGCCACCTCCGCCGTCGCGTCGCCGCAGCGGTCCGCGACGACGCAGACCGCGCGCGCGACTCCGGCGGGCAGCCGCCTCAGCGCGAGATCCACCGCGCGGACGCAGGCACCGACCAGTGTCGCTTCGTCGCGCGCGGGCACGACGACGCCGACCGCCGTGATCACCGGCGCCTCAGCACGTGCAGCAGGAACTGCTCGTCGGTGTGCTCGACCAGGGGCTCGAACGCGGGGTGCGCGAGCAGCCGCGCGTGCGCGTCCCGGGCATCGCGCGGTGCTTCGGGCGCCCACGGGAGCCAGTGCACGGCCAGCAGGTGCCCGCCGGGTCGCAGGGCCGCCGCCGACGCCTCGATCGTCTCGTCGAGCTCGCGATCGTCCAAGTAGTACAGAAGCTCGCTGTGGACCAGCAGGTCGGCCGGCCCTTCCGGGATCCCCGACGGAACCGCTCCGATGTGGACGTCCACATGGGACAGGTCGGCGACGGCCGCGCGGGTGCGCTCCACCGCCGCGGGCACCGGGTCGAACGCGAGCACGCGGCCGGCGCGCGCCGCGAGGTCGCGGGTCAGCACGCCCACGCCGCACGCGGGCTCGACGACCGTGTCGTAGTGCTCGTCGGGCAGGCAGGCCAGCACCATCGCCCGTTTCCGCCGCTCGTACCACTTCGTCCCCACCGACCACGGGTCTTCCGCGGCGGCGTACAGCGACGCGAACCGGCTCACCGGCGCCGACGTCCGCGGCGGCTCGCGGAAGAACACCTCGGTGTCGCCGCCGAAGTGGGCCAGCACCTCCTCCGGCAGGATCGGCTCCTCGCCGCGCGGGCCGGGCTCGAGCTGGGAGGTGAACGTCGCGATCGCGGCCGCCTTGGCGTGCCGCTCCGCTTCCGTGAGCCGCAGGGACCGCGCCCGGGGCCACGGGATGGCCGGGTCGTCGGGGCGCAGCCGGTGCCAGAGCCAGATCGGGTACGACCAGCACTGCGCCGGCACCGGCGCCGCGGCGAGCGTGGCCAGGGCGGCCGCCCGGTGGTCGGGGTGCGGGTCGTCCGGCCAGGGCAGCAGGCACAGGTCGCGTCCGTCCGCGTGCGGGCGCAACGCCGAGGTCAGCTCGTCGGCGTGGGACGCCAGGTCGGAGTCCGGCAACCCGAGCCACACCGGCTCGACGGTGGAAAGCCCCTGCGCCCGCAGGGAATCCGCCAGTTCGCGACGGCGCGTCCTGGCCAGCTCACGACGTTCGCCGGCACCGGAGGCGGGGAACGCGGCCTCGCCGTCGGTCGCCACGACGAGCGTCACCGCGGTCCCGGCGGCGTGCAGGCGCTGCAGGAGGCCGCTCGCCCCGAGCGTCTCGTCGTCCGGGTGCGCGGCCACGATGAGGGCGTGCTCGAACGGCTCGCCCGGCCAGTCCGGGGTCATGCCGCGCCCAGGACGGTGCGGCCGAGGGCGGCGAGATCGCGTTCCGCGTGGTGCTGCCGGACGTAGACCGGCAGGTCGGCGACTCGCTGCGCGAAGCGCCGGTCCCGGCAGGCCGGCGTCGGCCCGGTCACCTTCAACGCCCGTTCGAGCACCTCGACGGCGGTGCGCTCCGCCGCGGCGCGGCAGGTTCCCGCGAGCAGCGCGTCGACCACACCGGGAGCGGCGAGCGCGAGTACGGCTTCCGCGCAGCTCAGCGCGGTGTGCATCGCGCCGACGTGGGCCAGCTGGTGCTCGTCGGCGGCACCCCGGTCGCGCAGGTGGGCGAGGGCACCGTCGAGGACACCGGCGGCTCCGCCGAGCCAGACGGCCGCGACGCCGGCCCCGCCGAGCGAGAACCCGGGCCGGGCCACGTACCAGCCGGGCGGCCCGACGAGCGTGCCGGGCACGCCGTCGAACTCCACGTCCCCGCTGTCGGAGGCGTCCATCCCGACGGCCTGCCACGCGTCCGGGTGCCGCCGGACGCGCGGATCGGCGAGGTCCACTTCGACCAGCCGGTCGCCCGCGGCGACCAGTGCGCGTTCGAGCAGGGAGAGCCCGGAGCAGAAGCGGACCGTCCCGGTGAGCGCGCCGCCTTCCAGGACGGCCCCGGTGCCGCCCGACTTCGCCGCCCACACGCCGTAGAGCGCGCCGGCGGCGGGTGAGCGGCCTGCCTCGGCGAGGATGGCGACGGCGTCGGCGTGGCCCTCGGCGAGCCGGGCGAGCGTCAGGTCGCGGCGGCCGAACGCGGCCAGCGCCGCCCAGCGGTCCGCGGTCCGCGAACCACCGGGCAGGGGGAGGTCGAGCTCGCCCGCGGCGTGCAGCGAGCGCAGCTCGGCACCGACCGACGCGATCGTGCGGGGGAACGGCAGGGGTTTCGGAGGGGTCTCCGCCAGCAAGGCACTCACAAGATCAACGGTTACCCGTTTCGCCGCGAGTTACGCGGGAGTGTGAACAATTCGCCCGTCGGGCATCCTCGGACCATGACGAAAACCCGCGCCTACCGCGACGGCGTGCTGCACAAGGAAGACTTTCCCGTCGCGGAGGTCTCCGATTTCCTGGCCGAGCCGGACACCGCGGTGTGGGTCGACCTCTGCGAACCGTCCGAAGCGGACCTGACCGAGCTCGCCGGCGAGCTGGGCCTGCACCGGCTCGCCGTGGAGGACGCCGTCCAGGAGCACCAGCGGCCCAAGCTCGACCGCTATGACGGGCACGCCTTCCTGACCGCCTACGCCGTCCGGTTCGACGCGGAGACCGGCGAGGTCGAGACGTCCGAGCTGGCCGCGTTCCTCACGCGGCGGGCGCTGGTGACCGTGCGCAAGGACGACGGCTTCGACATCGACGCGGTCGTGCGCCGGTGGGACCAGAACACCGAGCTGGCGAAGTCGGGTGTCCCGTTCCTGGCGCACGGCCTGCTCGACGTCGTCGTCGACGGCCAGTACGAGGCCGTGCAGGCGCTCGACGAGCAGGTCGAAGCCCTCGAGGACCTGGTGTTCGACGACCGCCCGGACCAGTCTCTGCTGCAGCGGCGCTCGTTCCGGCTGCGCAAGAGCCTCACCGCGCTGCGCAAGGTGGTGCTGCCGATGCGCGAGGTGATCAGCTCGCTGATGCGCCCGGACCTGCGGCTGGCCGACGAGCTTACCCGCCCCTACTTCGAGGACGTCCACGACCACGCCCGGCAGGCCGCGGAGCAGACCGAAGCGCTGCGCGAGCTCGTCACCACGATCCGGGAGACGCAGCTCAACCTGCAGAGCAACCGGCTGAACCTGGTCATGAAGAAGGTCACCGGGTGGGCCGCGGTGATCGCGGTACCCACCGCGGTGACCGGGTTCTACGGCCAGAACGTCCCGTACCCGGGCTACGGCGCGACGAGCGGGTTCTGGGCTTCGACGGTCGTCGTACTCGTGCTTTCGGTGGGGCTGTACGCGCTCTTCAAGAAGAAGGACTGGCTATGACGCGGGCACCGGGTCGCCGCGCCGGATCAGCTCCCGGCCGCGCTCGTAGTCCTCGTCGGCTTCGTGGGTGAGGACGCCGACCGCCTTGCCGTCGCGTTCGTACCAGACCGTGAACCCGCCGTCGTCGCGCGGCAGCGGGCGGGCGCGGTCGAAGCCGTCACCCCACGCCGCGTACTTCAGCACCCGGTCGCCGACCACCGACCAGAAGCCCGGCACCTCGTCCCACACGGCGTCTTCGCCCGCCGCGGTCCGGCCGGCCACCTCGCCCATCGCGAGACCTTCGCCCCAGTGCTCGACGGCCAGCGCGCGGCCGGCCGCAGGGTTGTGGGCGAACGCGACGTCGCCCGCCGCGAGCACGCCGGGCGCGCTCGTGCGCAGGTGCTCGTCGGTGCGGATCCGCCCCTGCTCGACGGTGAGCCCGGCCGCCTCGGCCAGCTCGATCCGCGGCTGGACGCCGGTGGCGAGCACGACGAAGCCCGCGTCGAGGATCGGCACCAGGTCGGTGCGGATCCGGTAACCGCCCTCGATCGACGTCAGTTTCGTGCCGCGAAGCACGCTCACGCCCTCGGACTTGAGCCAGCGCAGGAGGAATTCGCCCGCCTCGTGACCGAGCCGCTTCTCCTGCGGGACGTCCTCCTGGCAGACGACGGTGACCTGGAGCCCGAGCCGGGAGAGGGACACCGCGGCCTCGCAGCCGATGAACCCGGCGCCGACGACGACTGCGCTGCGCACACCGGACGCGGCCGCGCGCAGCTCACGGGAGTCGGCGGCCGAGCGGAGGGTCCGGACGTCGGGGTGGTCGGCGCCGGGAATCCCGGGCCGGACGGGCTCCGCACCGGTGGCGAGCACGCAGGTGGTGAACCGGTGGACCGTGCCGGAGGCGGTGCGGAGCCGGCCCTCGCCCAGCTCGGTGACCGGGTCGCCGAGGGTGACGGTGACGTCGTGTTTCGCCAGGAAGCCGTCGTCGAGCGACGGAAGCCCGGCCTCGCCGCGCAGGAACTCCTTCGACAGCGGCGGGCGCTCGTAAGGCGGGTCGGCGTCCGCGGTGAGCAGGTGCACCGGACCACTGCCACCCGCTTCCCGGTAGGCACGGGCGGCGGACACACCGGCCGGTCCACTGCCGACGACGACGAGATTCTGGGCATCCATGCGGCGGGAGTACCCGGTCGGTGCGGCGCGCACACTTAAGTCCACAGTAGACGCTCCACTGTGGACATCGGAAGGAACGACCGGGGCTCGCGTCACCGGTCCCCGGGACGGCGTTCAGCCGAACGGGTCAATGCGGCCGGATGGCCTGGGGGGAAAGGAAAGGCTCGGGAGCACCGCCTGGAGAGCACGCACGGACACGGGTGCGGCTGGTTGCTCAACCGTTGCCGCTGAGCATAGTGCAGCTGCACTATGCTGGACCATCCCGGTGGGCACACCGGGACGGCGCCGGGGTGCCGACAAGCGAAGAAACGGGTGGCGGATGGGTGGGGCAATGGTCGAGGGGACGCGCCCGGGTGCGGGGGCGGACGCCTCGGGCGTCGGCGAGGCGGGGGAGCAGGAGCTGCGCCGGTTGCTCGCCGGCCTGACCGCGGTCCGCGACGGCGACTTCGGCATCCGGCTGCCCGGCGGGGCCGACGGCCTGCTCGGCGAGATCGCGACGGTCTTCAACGGCATGGCCGACCAGCTGTCGCTGTTCACCTCCGAGGTCACCCGCGTCGCGCGGGAGGTCGGCAGCGAGGGGCAGCTCGGCGGGCAGGCGAAGGTCCCGGGCGTCTCGGGCACCTGGAAGGACCTCACCGACTCGGTGAACGCCATGGCCGGCAACCTCACCACCCAGGTCCGCGACATCGCGCAGGTGGCGACCGCGGTGGCGAAGGGCGACCTGTCGCAGAAGATCGACGTCGACGCGCGCGGTGAGATCCTCGAGCTCAAGGACACCGTCAACACGATGGTGGACCAGCTGTCGTCGTTCGCCGACGAGGTGACGCGCGTGGCGCGGGAGGTCGGCAGCGAAGGCCGGCTCGGCGGCCAGGCCCAGGTGCCCGGCGTCGGCGGCGTGTGGCGCGACCTCACCGATTCGGTGAACTTCATGGCCGGGAACCTGACCGACCAGGTCCGCAACGTCGCCCAGGTGACGACGGCGGTGGCGAAGGGCGACCTTTCCCAGAAGATCACGGTCGACGCCCGGGGCGAGATCCTCGAGCTCAAGAGCACGATCAACACGATGGTGGACCAGCTGTCGTCCTTCGCGGACGAGGTCACCCGGGTGGCGCGTGAGGTCGGCACCGAGGGCCGCCTCGGCGGTCAGGCCGACGTCAAGGGCGTCTCCGGCACCTGGCGCGACCTCACCGACTCGGTCAACTTCATGGCCGGGAACCTGACCGACCAGGTCCGCAACATCGCCCAGGTCGCCACCGCGGTCGCGAAGGGCGACCTTTCGCAGAAGATCAACGTGACCGCCCGCGGCGAGGTCCTGGAGCTCAAGGACACGCTGAACACGATGGTGGACCAGCTGTCGGCGTTCGCGGACGAGGTGACCCGCGTGGCCCGCGAGGTCGGCACGGAAGGTCGGCTGGGCGGCCAGGCCGACGTCAAGGGCGTCTCGGGGACCTGGAAGGACCTCACCGAGTCGGTCAACGTCATGGCCGACAACCTCACCGCGCAGGTCCGCTCGATCGCCCAGGTCACCACCGCCGTCGCGCGCGGTGACCTGTCGCAGAAGATCCGGGTCGACGCCCGCGGCGAGATCCTGGAGCTGAAGGACACCATCAACACGATGGTCGACCAGCTCTCCGCGTTCGCGGACGAGGTCACCCGGGTGGCGCGCGAGGTCGGCACCGAGGGCAACCTCGGCGGCCAGGCGACCGTCCGCGGCGTGTCCGGGACCTGGAAGAACCTCACCGACAACGTCAACGTGATGGCGTCCAACCTGACCGGCCAGGTGCGCTCGATCGCCCAGGTCGCGACGGCGGTCGCGCGCGGCGACCTGTCCGGCAAGATCACCGTCGAGGCCAAGGGCGAGGTCGCGGCGCTGGCCGACGTCATCAACACGATGGTCGACACGCTGTCGGCGTTCGCGGACGAGGTCACCCGCGTGGCCCGCGAGGTCGGCACCGAAGGCATGCTCGGCGGCCAGGCGCGCGTGCCGAACGTCGCCGGCACGTGGAAGGACCTCACCGACAACGTCAACTCGATGGCGAACAACCTCACCGGGCAGGTCCGCAACATCGCCCAGGTGACCACCGCCGTCGCGCAGGGCGACCTGACCCGCAAGATCGACGTCGACGCCCGCGGCGAGATCCTGGAGCTCAAGACCACGATCAACACGATGGTCGACCAGCTCTCGGCGTTCGCCGCGGAAGTCACGCGTGTGGCGCGGGAGGTCGGCAGCGAAGGCCGCCTCGGCGGCCAGGCCGAGGTCGAAGGCGTGTCCGGCACCTGGAAGCGGCTGACCGAGAACGTCAACGAGCTGGCCGGGAACCTCACCCGGCAGGTCCGCGCGATCGCCGAGGTCACCAGCGCGGTCGCCGAGGGCGACCTGACCCGCTCGATCACCGTCGACGCCTCCGGCGAGGTCGCCGAGCTGAAGGACAACATCAACTCGATGGTCGGGTCGCTGCGCGAGACGACGCGGGCGAACCAGGAGCAGGACTGGCTCAAGTCGAACCTGGCCACCATCACCGGGCTGATGCAGGGCCGCCGCGACCTCGCCGTCGTCGCGGCCGCGGTGATGGACGAGCTGGTCCCGCTGGTCAACGCCCAGTTCGGCGCGTTCTACCTGGCCGACGACACCGCCGAGGTCCCGGAGCTGCGGCTGGTCGGCGCGTACGGCCACCCGGAATCCGGCGCTGTCGGGGACGGCCCCGCGATCCGGTTCCGGATCGGCCAGTCCCTCGTCGGGCAGGCCGCGCGCAGCCGGCGGCCGATCGCGGTCGACGACGTCCCGCCCGGCTACGCGACGATCTCCTCCGGGCTGGGCAGCACCGTGCCGGCCAGCCTGATCGTGCTGCCGATCGTCGTCGAGGACCAGGTCCTCGGCGTGCTCGAGCTGGCGTCGGTGCACGGCTTCACGGCGGCGCACCGGGCCTTCCTCGAGCTGCTGATGGAGCAGATCGGCGTCAACGTCAACAGCATCGTCGCCAACGCCCGCACCGACGAGCTGCTCGGCGAGTCGCAGCGGCTGACCGCCGAGCTGCAGACGCGGTCCGAGGAGCTGCAGGCGCGCCAGGAGGAGCTCCAGTCGTCGAACGCCGAGCTGGAGGAGAAGGCGGCGCTGCTCGTCACGCAGAACCGCGACATCGAGACGAAGAACCTCGAGATCGAGCAGGCGCGCCAGGAGCTGGAGGCACGCGCCCAGCAGCTGACGATCGCGTCGAAGTACAAGTCGGAGTTCCTGGCCAACATGAGCCACGAGCTGCGCACCCCGCTCAACAGCCTGCTGATCCTCGCCCAGCTGCTCGCGCAGAACCCCACCCGCAACCTCAGCGCGAAGCAGGTCGAGTACGCGGGCATCATCCACTCCGCGGGCTCGGACCTGCTGCAGCTGATCAACGACATCCTCGACCTGTCGAAGGTCGAGGCCGGGAAGATGGACGTCACCCCGGAACAGGTGTCGCTGCGCGGCCTGCTGGACTACGTCGAGGCGACGTTCCGGCCGATGACCTCCCAGCGCAACCTCGACTTCCGGATCACCGTCGCCCCCGGCTCGCCGCCCGAGCTGCTCACCGACGACTCGCGGCTGCGGCAGGTGCTGCGCAACCTGCTGTCCAACGCGGTCAAGTTCACCGAGGTCGGCGGGATCGAGCTGCACATCGAGCCCGTCGACCCGGACCGGCTGCCGCGGCCGATGCGCGTGCACGGCCCGGCCGTCGCGTTCCGGGTCATCGACACCGGCATCGGGATCGCCGAGCACCAGCTGGAGTCGATCTTCGGCGCGTTCCAGCAGGCCGACGGCACGACCAGCCGCAAGTACGGCGGCACCGGCCTCGGCCTGTCGATCAGCCGCGAGATCGCCCAGCTGCTCGGCGGGTTCATCACCGCCGAGAGCACACCCGGCGAGGGCAGCTCGTTCACGTTCTCGCTGCCGGTCGCCCGGCCGGACTTCGCGACGCTCCCCGCGGGCGAGCACCCCGGCACGGCCATCACGATCGGTGACGCCGGAGGCGCCCTGACGGCCTCGGTGCCGCGCGCCCACCGGCGGCTGCTGGTCGTGGAGGAGCGTCAGCACGGGCTGCTGACGCTCGTCGCCGAGAGCGCCGCCGCGGACCTGGCCGACAGCCGCGACATCGGGATCTCGCCCGCCGAGGTCGAGGTCGTCACGGCGGTCGGGACGCAGGAGGCCGCGGCCGCGCTCGCCACCGACGCCTACCACTGCGTCGTGCTGGACCTGGACCTGCCGGACCGCACGGCGTTCGGGTTCCTCGACGCGATGCAGGGCGACAGCGCGCTGCGGCTGGTGCCGGTGCTCGCGCACAACAGCCGCCGGCTCGACGGCGAGCTCGAGCAGCTGGTGCAGTCCCGCGCGGACGTGCAGTCGCTGGAGGTGCTGTCCGGTCTCGACGAGCTGCGCGAGCGGATCGCGCTGCACCTGTCGGCGGAGGAACCGGGGGCGGTGCTGCCGCTGGTCCGCCCGGACGAGCCGGCCGCGCCGGTGCCGGTGGCCGATGTGGACACGACCCTGGCCGGGCGCACGGTGCTGATCGTCGACGACGACCCGCGCAACGTCTTCGCGCTGACGGGAATCCTGGAGCTGCACGGCATGCAGGTGCTGCACGCCGAGGACGGCCGCAAGGGCGTCGAGACCGTGGCCGCGCACCCCGGCATCGACCTGATCCTGATGGACGTCATGATGCCCGAGATGGACGGCTACACCGCGACGGCGAAGATCCGCGCGATGCCCGAGCACGCCGCCATCCCGATCGTCGCGGTCACGGCGAAGGCGATGCCCGGCGACCGCGAGAAGAGCCTCGCCTCGGGGGCCACCGACTACGTCACCAAGCCGGTGGACGCGGACGACCTGATCGCCCGCATCAAGCGGCACGTGACGGCGTGATCGGCGACGAGCGGCCGGTCGAGGAGCAGGTCGTCCCGGTGCCGGCCGTGCAGGTGTCGGCCAACCTCGCCCGCCTCGCCGACACCGTCGCCCGCCTGCGCGGCGAGGTCGACCACGCCCACGCCGTCGCCGACGGCCGCGCGCTGATCGAGCTCGCCAAGGGCGTCCTGATGGAACGCCTGCACTGCACGCCCGCCGACGCCGCCCGGCAGCTGGACACGCTGGCGGCGCGGGCCGGGCTGACCCCGCTGGAGTTCGCCGCGGACGTCGTCGGCGAGGCCGCCGAGGACCGGATCACCGAGGTGACGCAGGAGTTCCTGGCGCGCGCCGAGGGCGAGGAGTCCGTCGCGGTGCGGCTGCGCACCGCCGAAAGCGGCGTGCTCGCGGCGGGGGACACCCAGCGCGTCGCGGAGTCCATTTTGGAGCACGCGCTGCGGCCCCTCGGCGCGACCGCGGTAGCGGTGTGGCTCGCCGGGCCGGACGGGTCGCTCACGCTCGCCGGGTCGGCCGGGTTCTCGGCCGAGGAGGCGGCGCGCTGGCGTTACGTCCCGCCCGGCGTCGCGACCCCGGCCCGCAACGCGCTGTTCGAGCGCGACACGGTTTGGTACCCGACCCTGTCCGGTGGCGGGCTGCCGTCGATCGGGCAGCACACCCTCGCCGACGGCGGCCGCGTCGCGGTGCCCACCGGCACCGGCGGCCGGATCATCGGCGTCGTCGAGATGTGCTGGCCGGACCCGCTGCCCGCCGAGCCGGGGCGCCAGCGCAAGCAACTGGAGGCCTTGGCGGAGCTGTGCGCGCACACGCTCGACACCTGGGACGGCGTCCTCGCCCCGGTGGCCGGCGGGTCGGGGGACTTCCTCGGCGAGCTGGTGGACTTCGTCGACGGGCTGCACGACCCGGCCGTGCTGCTCTCGCCGTGCCTCGACGGCGGCCGGCTGAGCGACTTCCGCATCCACCACGCCAACGTCCGGTTCGCCGACCCCGGCGGGCGGCCGCGCAGCAGGCTCGTCGGCGCGCGGCTGCTGGAGACGTACCCGCTCGCGGCCGGGGAGAGCGGCCTGCTGGACAAGATCCAGCGGGTGTACGCGACCGGGGAGCCGTTCCGCGCCGACAACATGGCGATCACCACGCTCGTGGACCAGGTGCCGCTGACGGTCCTCACCGACATCAGCGTGACGCGGTTCGCCGGCAACGTGCTGCTGATCCTGCGCATCCAGGACGACGCGGCGAAGCTCGCCGTGCTGCTGCAGCACGCCCAGCGGCTCGGCCGCATCGGCGGCTTCGAAGAGAACGTCGTGACCGGCGCGATCACCTGGAACACCGAGCTGTTCGCGTTCTACGGGCTGCCGCCGACCGCGACGCCGCTGTCGCTGAACGAGCTGGCCGCGCACGCCCACTCCGACGACGCGCAGGCGATCGGCCGGTTCCTGCGCGCGGTGCTGCACCACCGGCGCCCGGCGTCGACGGCGTTCCGGCTGCAGCGCTCCGACGGCGTCGCCCGGCACATCCGGGTGGTCGCCGAGCCGGTCGTGGACGGCCGGGGCGAGCTCGTCGCGGTCCGCGGCGCCTACCAGGACGTCTCGGCGCAGCACTGGACCGAGGTGGCGCTGGCCGCGACGCGGGACAGGCTGGCCGAGACCGAGCAGGAGGCGATCGAGCGCAACCGGCTCGCCCTGCAGCTGCAGCACGCGATCATGCCGCCGGCCAAGGGCCCGATCGACATGCCGGGCCTGCGGGCCGCGGTCCGCTACCGGCCGGCCGAGAAGGAGCACCTGGTCGGCGGCGACTGGTACGACGCGGTCGCGCTGCCGACCGGCGAGGTGCTGCTGTGCGTCGGCGACGTCGCCGGGCACGGCATCGACGCGGCCACCGGGATGGTGAGCCTCCGCAACGCCCTGCGCGGCCTGGCGGCGACCGGCGCCGGGCCCGCGCAGCTGCTCACGTGGCTCAACCTGGTGGCCTACCACCTGACCGACCACGTGACGGCGACGGCGGTCGCGGCGGTGTACGACCCGGCGACGGGCAAGCTCCGCTGGGCCCGCGCGGGGCACCTGCCCCCGATCGTCCGCCACCGCGACGGCGGCGCGACGACCCTCCCGCTGCTGCGCGGCTCCCTGCTGGGCGCGGTCCGCGACGTGGTGTACCAGGAGGAGGAGCTCCAGCTCGACGAGGGCGACATCCTGCTGATCTACACCGACGGGCTGATCGAGCGCCGCGACCGGCCGGTCCAGGAGACGGTGTCGCGCCTGGTGAGCCTGGTGAAGGGCCACGAGGGCGGGCTGGAGCACCAGCTGGACACGTTGCTGACGTACAGCACGGCCGACACCGACGACGACACGTGCGTGGTGGGGATCGAGGTAACAAGGGGCACTTGAGTCGCCGATCGTATCATCGCAGGATGACCGACGACCGCGTCAAGCGTCTTCAGCATCTCCTGGAAACACCTGCCGAAGCAGAGGTATCAACGGTAGAGATACTTGAGTCGAACGTGTTTGCAGCGCAGGTGATACAGCTTTCGCGCCTCACAGCTGTCGTAGGTGCTCATGGTTCTGGGAAGTCGCTGTTATTGCGTACCATTGAGGTTGCCCTTGGACATGAGCGATGGCTGCAGATGCCGCCCTTCATGCGCGGACATTTTCATGTTGAAGACGCTCAACCGTCGGTTATTGCGGGTGTAGTGCGGGTGACGGTAACAGTCGACGGTGCTCGAACGACTTGTGACGTCGACATCGCTAAGTCGGCCAAAGCTCGCCAGGAATCGTGGGCTAATGCGGGAATAGAGGAGTTCGGCGCATGGTACACGAGCGCGCCCGAAGCCCTGAGTGAGCTTTTCATGTACTATCAAGAGTATCCGTACTGCAAGGATCCGAAAAACTTCGATGAAGATATAATCCGGTACAGCTCAGCTGACCTGAAGGGAATTCGAAGTATTCTTGGGAAGAAGTACGAAGAATTCGAAATTAAGGCTACGACTGATAGTCCTGGTATCGGCGTCGAGCCGCACATGATCGGAACTTTTCAAGGCGGTGAAGTCGATGCAACCATGATGAGCCTGGGGGAGATTTGGACCCACTATGCACTGGGTTGGACAATGGGGCGGTCTGGTTGTGAGCCAGTTCTCATCGATGAGCCTGAATCTTTTATTGCGAGAGGAGCGCATCGCGCATTCATTAATGAGATTGTCAGAAAGTGTTTGGTCAATAAATCTCAGGTTGTGGTCGCCACGCATTCTCCTGAGCTGCTGAGCGGGATTCCTCTGGAGTGTGTCCGGATTTGTGTTCCGACGAGCAAGGGTGTCTTGCTTACAAAGCCGAGTTCGGTGCTGCAGATCATGGATTCTGTGGGCATGAGATTTCCGGTGAGAGCACTGGTTCTCGTCGAGGACGCCTTCGCGAGTTCCGTCTTCGGGGTACTTGCAGGCAAGTATGACCCGCCGCTTGCTCGTGAGGTGGAGATCTTGAAGGGGGGTGGCACGTCGGAGGTCTTGGCGGCGATGAAGGTTATGCGTGGAGCTCGCCGGTTGTCGTGCCTGGCCATCCTCGACGGTGACGCAAGGGAGATCGCCGCTCGCAGGTCCGGCGATGGTGCCCGCGTGTTGTTTCTGCCCGGTGCCGCAGCTCCGGAAGATGAATTGGCGCGAGCCGCGGAGCTGCACTGCGAGTGGGTCGCCGAACAGCTCTCCTGTCGACCAGAGGATGTTCTTCTGGCTCTGCACTCATGCTCGACGCTGGATCACCAGTACTGGCCGGAGGCGATGGCGACCCGTCTAGGGAGTAGTGATGAATCGCTCGTGCGCATTCTGGTCCTGGCTTGGCTGAGGGACGACGCGATCCGAGAGCAAGCCGTGGCGTTGGTTGGCGAAATTCGAGAAGTCATCGACAGTTTACCCCGTGGATGAACATGTGAGGACGTCTGACAGTTGAGATCAGGGGTTGACGGCCAGCACCAGGAACCCGGCCAGCAGCACCAGGTGCACGCCGCCCTGCAGGCGCGTTGCCCGGCCCGGCACGACCGTCAGCACGCTCACCACCACCGTCAGCGCCAGCAGCACGATCTGCGTCGAACCGAGGCCGAGCAGCAGCTCGCTCGGCAGCCACACCGACGCCAGCGCGATCGCCGGGATGGTCAGGCCGATGCTCGCGATCGCCGAACCGTAGGCGAGGTTGAGGCTGATCTGCATCCGGTCGCGCTGGGCCGCGCGCGTCGCCGCCAGCGTCTCCGGGAGCAGCACCAGCAACGCGATCACGACACCGACGAACGACTGCGGGAACCCGGCCGCGCGCACGCCGGCCTCGATCGCCGGCGACTCCACCTTCGCGAGGCCGACCACCGCGACCAGCGCCACCAGCAGGAGCGCGAGGCTGCCCAGCGCCGCCCGGTTGGTCGGCGGCTCGGCGTGGTCGTCCTCCTTGACCTCGCCGTCGGCCGCCACCGGGAGGAAGAAGTCGCGGTGGCGCATGGTCTGCGTCAGCACGAACGTCGCGTACAGCGCCAGGGACGCGATCGCGGCGAAGGTCAGCTGCGCCGTCGAGAACGCCGGACCGGGGGTGCTGGAGGTGAACGTCGGCAGCACCAGGCTCAGCGTGGCCAGGGTCGCGACCGTGGCCAGCGCGGCGCCGCTGCCTTCGGAGTTGAACAGCGTGACGCCGTAGCGGCGCGCGCCGACGAGCAGGGAGATGCCGACGATGCCGTTGGTCGTGATCATCACCGCGGCGAACACGGTGTCCCGCGCGAGCGATCCCGCTTCCGGGCCGCCCGAAACCATCATGGTGACGATCAGCGCGACCTCGATCACGGTGACGGCGACCGCGAGCACGAGCGACCCGAACGGTTCGCCGACGCGGTGCGCGACGACCTCGGCGTGGTGCACCGCGGCCAGCACCGTCGCGCCGAGCGCGATCGCGACGAGGGCCACGAAGAACGGGCCGAGGTCGCGGCCCCAGGCGAGCGCCAGCACGAGCAGGCCGAGCACGGGGGTTACGGAGGTCCAGGACGTCAGGAAGGATCTCAGCGTGGCGGCCATGTCACCACCCTGTCACACCGGCGGTCACTTTGCGTGGTCGTACGGCCATTCTCACATCGTCCCTTGTGGACGGTCGAGGCCGGCGGCGAGGACGTACCGCCGGAAGGTTTCGCTCAGCGGCGGGAGAGTCCGCCCGGCCGCCCACCCCAGGCCGATGTCGCGCGCGGCGTCCACATCGGTCAGCTCCAGGTGCGGCGCCGGGGATTCCGCCGCATGCGGCAGCGGCAGCACGGAAACGCCGAGCCCGGCGGTGACGAGCCCGCGCAGCGTCTCGACTTCGGCGCCCTCGAACCCGATGCGCGGGGTGAACCCGGCTTCGGCGCACAGGCGCTCGGTCGTTTCGCGCAGGGCGTAACCCGGGCGCAGCAGGATGAACGTCTCGTCCGCGAGGTCGGCGAGGCGGGCCCGCCGCCGCCCGGCGAGCCGGTGGTGCGGCGGGACCGCGAGCCGCAGCGGCTCGACGAGCAGGCGGTCCCAGTGCAGCTGCGGGTGCCCCGGGTCGCCGCTGGTGAGGACGAGGTCCGCGGTGCCGTCGAGGAGCTCCGCTTCCAGCCCGGCCTCGCCGTGCTGCCGCAGTTCGAAGCGGGCGCCGGGGTGCTCGCGCAGGAAGCCGCGCAGCACCGAGGGCACGAGCCAGGTGCCGAACGTGTGCAGGAAGGCCAGCGGCACGACCCCGGTGCCCGGCGCGACGATCTCGCCGACCTCCCGCAGGCCCTGGTCGAGCTGGTCGAGCACAAGGTCGACGTGCCGCCTGAAGGCGTGCCCGGCCGGGGTCAGCCGCAGCATGCGCCCGGACCGGCGGAACAGCTCGGCGCCCGCGTCGTGCTCCA
This sequence comes from Amycolatopsis sp. NPDC114505, assembly GCF_055633615.1. Taxonomy (NCBI): domain Bacteria; kingdom Bacillati; phylum Actinomycetota; class Actinomycetes; order Pseudonocardiales; family Pseudonocardiaceae; genus Amycolatopsis; species Amycolatopsis sp. NPDC114505. The sequence goes on from NZ_JBVKDV010000003.1 coordinate 352,281, forward strand.
GCCGCCGCAGGGCGCGCGAGAGCGCCGGCTGGGTCAGGTGCGCGCCGGCCGCGGTCTCCGTGACGGTCGCGCCGCCGGCGACCTCGCGGAAGAGCCGCAGCGTCTGGACGTCCATGCCTCCAGTGTATGGATGTTCATCCCATCAGGCATTGGACGCATCGGTCGGCACGGTCCACGCTGGAGGTATGGCAACCGTGGCAGAACAGCTGGTCAGGACCCTGCGGGACGCGGGCGTCGAACGCATCTACGGCATCGTCGGCGACAGTCTCAACCCGATCGTCGACGCGGTCCGCCGCACCGACGGCATCGAGTGGGTGCACGTCCGCCACGAGGAGACGGCCGCCTTCGCCGCGGCGGCCGAAGCGCAGGTCACCGGCAAGCTCGCGGTGTGCGCGGGCAGCTGCGGGCCCGGCAACCTGCACCTGATCAACGGCCTGTTCGACGCCCATCGCTCGGGCGCGCCGGTGCTCGCGATCGCGTCGCACATCCCGTCCAACCAGATCGGCACCGGCTTCTTCCAGGAGACCCACCCGGACCGGCTCTTCGCCGAGTGCAGCCACTTCAGCGAGGTCGTGGCGGACCCCGCGCAGCTGCCGAGGCTGCTGCGGATCGCCACCCAGGCCGCCGTCGGCAAGGGCGGCGTCGCGGTGCTGACCATCCCGGGCGACCTCGCCGACCGCAAGGCCACCGGCCCGCTGACCGAACGCCTCCCGCTGGTGACGCCGTCGCCCGCGGTGCCGTCCGCGGAGGTCGTCCAGGAGCTCGCGGACCTGCTGAACTCGGGCGAGAAGGTGATGCTCTTCGCCGGCGCGGGAACGCGCGGCGCGCACGACGAGGTCATGGCGGTGGCGGAGAAGCTCGCCGCGCCGGTCGGGCACTCGCTCGGCGGCAAGGAGTGGATCCAGTACGACAACCCGTTCGATGTCGGCATGAGCGGCCTGCTCGGCTACGGCGCCTGCTACGACGCGATGCACGAAGCCGACCGGATCCTGTTGCTGGGCACGGACTTCCCGTACGACAAGTTCCTCCCGCAGGCCCGCACGATCCAGCTCGACCACGACGCCTCACGTCTCGGCCGGCGGACGCCGCTGGAGCTGGCGGTGCACGGCGACGTGCGCGAGACACTGCGCGCGCTGCTCCCGCTGCTGCGGCCCCGTACCGAGCGCGTGTTCCTCGACCGGATGCTGCGCGAGCACGTGCGGAAGCTGGAGAAGGTCGTCGGCGCGTACACGGGGAAGATCGAGCAGCGCCGGCCGATCCACCCGGAGTACGTCGCCTCGGTGCTCGACGAGGTCGCGGCGGACGACGCCGTGTTCACCGTCGACACCGGCATGGGCAACGTCTGGGCCGCGCGGTACCTGACGCCGAACGGCCGCCGCCGGGTCATCGGCTCGTTCCGGCACGGCAGCATGGCCAACGCGCTGCCGCACGCGATCGGCGCGCAGCTGTCCCAGCCGGGCCGCCAGGTCGTGTCGCTCTCCGGCGACGGCGGCCTCGCGATGCTCATGGGCGACCTGCTGACGCTGCCCGCCTACGACGTCCCGGTCAAGGTCGTGGTGTTCAACAACGCCACGCTCGGCATGGTGAAGCTGGAGATGCTCGTCGACGGCCTCCCGGACTTCGGCACCGACCACGCGCCGGTGAACTTCGCCGCGATCGCCGCCGCGTGCGGGATCTTCGCCGAGCGGGTCGAGGACCCGGCCGACGTCCGCGGCGCGCTGGAGAAGGCGTTCGCCCACCGCGGCCCGGCCGTGGTCGAGGTGGTGACCGACCCGAACGCGCTGTCGATCCCGCCGCGGATCACCGGCGAGATGGTGCGCGGGTTCGCCCTGGGCGCCACGAAGACGGTGCTCAACGGCGGCGTCGGCAAGATGGTCGACCTGGCGCGCACCAACCTGCGCAACGCGCCGCGTCCCTAGGGGTCGGCGACGATGAGGCCCGTGTCGGCCAGGGCTTCCAGGTCGGCGAGGATCCGCGCCCGCCGGGTGCCGCCCAGCTCCGCGGCGTCGAGTGCGTCGCGGAGCGAGGCGTGCATCGCCAGCGCGCGGACGAACCGCACCAGCTCCGGGCACGTCAGGTAGGACAGCTCTCGCTTGCCCGCGTGGTAGGCCTGCGCCCCGAACGGCTCGGGGCGCAGCGCCACCAGCGGGTTCAGCCGGTACGCGATGTCGAGGTCCATTGTGGACTTCGGAGCACCGGCTATGCGGAGTGGACGATGACGCCGCGGATGTTCTTGCCGTCGCGCAGGTCCTGGTAGCCCTCGTTGACCTGCTCGAGGGTGTACTTGCGGGTCACCAGCTCGTCGAGCTTGAGCTTGCCGGCGTCGTAGAGCCGCAGCAGCCGGACGATGTCGTACTGCGGGTTCGCCGACCCGAACAGTGTGCCCTTGATCGTCTTTTCGAACAGCGTCATCACGCCGCCGGAGACGTGCACGGTGAGCTTTTCCGGGTTGGCGAGGCCGGTGATGACGACGGTGCCGCCCTTGCCGACGACGTTGAACGCCTCGCTGACGACGTCCTCTTCGACCGTGCCGACGGTGATCAGCGCCTGGTCGGCCAGCTGGCCCCAGGTCAGCTCGTTGACCTTCTCGGCGGCCTCGGCGGCGGTCGCGAAGGCGTGGGTGGCGCCGAACTTGAGTGCCGCCTCCCGCTTGAACTCCACAGGGTCGACCGCGACGACGTACTTCGCGCCGGCGTGCGCGGCGCCCTGCACGGCGTTGATGCCGATGCCGCCGATGCCGTAGACGACGGTGGTGTCCCCGGCGCGGACGCCGCCGGCGTAGTTGGCGGTGGCCCACCCGGTCGGGACGCCGCAGCCGACCAGCACGGCGGTCTCCAGCGGCAGCCAGTCGTCGACCTTGACGACCGAGTGCTGCGAGATGGTGGCCCGCTCGGAGAACGTGCCGAGCATGCACATGGCGCCGAAGTCCTGGCCGCCGCCGTGGAAGCGGAAGGTGCCGTCCGGCAGGTGGCCCTCGAGGATGGTGGCGCCCATGTCGCACAGGTTCTGGCGGCCGGTCGAGCAGTAGCGGCAGGTGCCGCAGTTGGGGATGAAGCTGCAGACGACGTGGTCACCGGGCTGGACCTTGGTGACGCCGGGGCCGACGTCCTCGATGATCCCGGCTCCCTCGTGGCCGCCGATGATCGGGAAGCGTGGCACGAGGTCGTTGTCGATGAGGTGCAGGTCCGAGTGGCACAACCCGGCGGCGGTGTACTTGATGAGCACCTCGCCGGGGCCGGGGCCGTCGAGGTCCAGCTCCATGATCTCGAACGGCTTCCCGGCATCGAACAGTACGGCTGCCTTGGTCTTCACGGCCATCTCCTCCACGTGCGGCGGTGCACCTTCGTGCCCTCGATTGTGTGCAGCCGCCGGTTCCGTGAAGTGTCCGAATCCCGGACACCGGTGCTCAGCGGACCCGCAGCGCCCGCATCCGGTTGTAGAGCGTCGAGCGGCTGATGCCCAGCTGCTTCGCCGCCCGCACCTTGTTGCCGTCGCACGCGCGCAGCGTCCGGACGATCACGTCGTACTCCGCCTGCTCCCAGCCGCTCAGTGCCGCTCCCGGGGCCGTGTCCGCGCAGCCCAGGTCCGCGGCCGCCAGGTCGCCGGCCGAGCGGCGGTCGGCCGCGCTCGCCAGGACTCCCGCCAGCTCGCGCAGGTTGCCCGGCCACTGCTGGGACCCCAGCAGCTCCAGCGCCCCCGGCGTCAGCCGGAGCGAGCCGCGGAAATCGCGGAGCAGCGCACGGGCGATCGCCGGGATCTCGTCGCGGCGCTCGCGCAGCGGGGGCAGCTCGATCCGCCGGTGCACGCGGGCCGCCAGCGTCGCCTGCTCGCCGCGCAGCTCCGAAAACGGGCCGCTGAGCAGCGCGAACCACGCCGTCGACGTGTCCAGGAGCCGCGCCAGGCGGACCGCCGCGAGCGGGGGCAGCAACTGGATGCCGTCGATCACCAGCAAGCCCCGCGACGACGCCGCGGCCTCCACCCGCGCGCACCACTCGGCCGCTCCGGCGACGACGTCGGAGGCGTCGAACTCGTGCACCGGCTCGTCCCCGGCGACGACCCGGGCCGCCGTCGTCCGGCCGGCTCCCGGCTCGCCCGAGATCAGCACTCGCCGCCGGGCGCGGCCCGCGCTGCGGAGCCGCTCGTCGATCTGCGCGGGGAAGAGGCCGTGCGAGCTCGGCGGCGGCGACACGACCGGGCTCGACGTCCGCACCGGCGCCAGCTCGAACAGCAGACCGGCGCTCGCCGACACCGCTTCGACGCGCACCTCGACCGGTGTGCCCGACGTCAGCCGGAGGCGGCCGAGGCCGCGCTGCGTGCGGCCCAGCTCGCGCAGCAGCCGGTGGTCGGCGGTGTCGACCAGCTCGGTCGCCGCGGTGTTCGCCAGCACGACGTCCTGGCCGAGCGCCAGCACCGCGCACGCCCGGTGCTGCACCGACTGGAACGCGGCCAGCAGCTGCTGCTCGGCGAGCTTGGCGCCGTCGAGCAGCCGCCGTTCGATGTCGGCGACCGCGCGCCGCAGGAACGGCCCGAGCAACGGGTTCGCGTCGCCGGCCGGGCCGGTGATGTCGAGGACGCCGGCCAGCCGCCGCGTCGTCGGGTGCACGACGGGGTGGCCGTAGCAGGTGAACTGCTTCATGGCTTCGAGGAAGTGCTCGTCGCCGTCGACGGAGACGCCGCGGCGGGTCTCGAACGGCGTGGCGAGGGAGTTCGTCCCGGTCCGCTCCTCGAGGAACTGGCAGCCGGGCACCGCGCTGATGTTCTCCAGCGCCACCTCGACCGACCGCTCGGAGAACCGCCGGGCCACGATCCGGCACTCGTCGTCGGCGAGCACGACGCAGAACCGCGTGCCGGCGAGCTGCCGGGCCAGCTCGTCGAGCACCGGCGAGGCGGCTCGCAGGAGCCGGCTGCGGCTGTCGACGTCGGTGACGTCCAGCCGGTCGACCGACGACGCCGGCGAGAGCCCGGACAGCTCCGCCCGCCGCCATGACTGCGCGATCTCGGTCCGCAGGTCCACTCGCACTCCTCGCCGAGCCGATCGGTGTCCCCGGATTTCCATCATCACACGGCGCGCAAGCGCGGTGGACCTCTCCGATCGGGCAGGTGCCCGCCCGCTCCGTCCGGACGGTTCCCCCGCCCCGCCCGGACGGTTTCCGCGGCGAGCTGTTTCCCCGGTGCCGCACCGCAAATAGCGTCGGCCGGGCACCAGCCGCTCGCGAAGGGACGCACCATGCAGGTCGACGAACTGATCAAACCGTTCCCGCTCAAGGAGTTCCACCCGATGCCGCGGGCGCTGCTCGGTCCGGGCGCGCACGAGATGATCGGCCCGGAGGCCCTCAAGATGGGCATGAAGCAGCCGCTGGTGATGACCTCGGGGCTGCGCGGCACCGGCATCGTGCACAAGATCTTCGAGTCGCTGAAGTACCACGGCCTCGACCCGGTGCTCTACGACCAGGTCGAGTCCAACCCCAAGGACTACAACGTGATGGACTCCGTCGCGCTGTACCAGGAGAACGGCTGCGACGGCTTCGTCTCCATCGGCGGCGGCTCCTCGCACGACGCCTGCAAGGGCGCCCGGATCTCGGTCGCGCACGACGGGCGCAACATCAACGAGTTCGAGGGCTTCAACAAGAGCGAGAACCCCAAGAACCCGCCGCACATCGCGGTGTCCACGACGGCGGGCACCGGCTCCGAGACGTCGTGGGCCTACGTCATCACCGACACCACGACCGACCCGGACAACCCGCACAAGTACGTCGCCTTCGACGACGCGTCCGTCGTCACCCTCGCGGTCGACGACCCGGTGCTGTACTACGACTGCCCGTCGCACTTCACCGCCCAGTGCGGGTTCGACGTCCTCGCCCACGCGTCCGAACCGTACGTCTCCCGGCTGAACTTCATCCCGTCGCTGGGCAACGCGCTGTACTCGGCGGAGCTCGTCGGGCAGCACCTGCGGGCCGCGACCTGGCACGGCGACAACCTCGAAGCCCGCGAAGGCATGATGTACGCCCAGTACACCGCGGGGCAGGCGTTCAACTCCGGCGGCCTCGGCGTCATCCACTCGGTTTCGCACGCGGTGAGCGCGTTCTACGACACCCACCACGGCCTGAACAACGCCATCGCGCTGCCGCGGGTGTGGGCGTGGAACCTCCCCGTCGCCTACCAGCGCTACGCGAAGCTGGCCGGCGCGCTCGGCGTCGACACCACCGGCATGACCGAGGTGAAGGCCGCCGACGCGGCGGTCGCGGCCGCCATCCGGCTGCTGCGCGACGTCGGCATCCCGGAGAAGTTCACCGACGTCACGCCGGACACGCACCCGAAGAACCGGCTCGGCACCGGCCCGACGAAGTACTACGAGCAGGCGGCCGTGATCAAGGGCGACGACCACGACGTCGACCGCGTGTCCCACCACATCCTCGGCGACTCCTGCACGCCGGGGAACCCGAAGGAGACGACCTTCGAAACCGTCCGCCCGGTGGTCGACCACTGCTTCAACGGCGACCTGGACGACTTCCTCTCCTGAATCTCCGGAAAACCGGCCCGCGGGTGCTCGGGAGCACCCGCGGGTCCCGGCTTCGAAAGGGACACCCGTGACGAGTTTCGCTTCGGTCGACGACGTCGCCGCGCGGCTGGCCGAGGTCGGCTACCTCGCCGACCGGCGGCTGGCCACCACCGTGTTCCTGCAGGCCGAGCTGGGCAAGCCGGTGCTGCTGGAAGGCCCCGCCGGCGTCGGCAAGACCGAGCTGGCCAAGGCGCTGGCCGCGGCGACCGGGCGGCGGCTGCTGCGCCTGCAGTGCTACGAGGGCCAGGACGAGACCAAGGCCCTCTACGACTGGGACTACGGCAAGCAGATGCTCTACACGCAGCTGCTGCGGGAGAAGATCGGCCAGATCGTCGACGACGCGGCCGACCTGCGCGAGGCGGTCGACCGGATCGCCGCCCAGGACAGCGTCTTCTTCTCCGAGCGTTTCCTCGCCGCTCGGCCGCTGCTGGAAGCCGTGCGGTCGCCGGAGCCGGTCGTGCTGCTGGTCGACGAGGTCGACCGGGCCGACGAAGCCCTGGAGGCCGTGCTGCTGGAGATGCTCGCCGAGCAGCAGGTGTCGGTCCCCGAGCTGGGGACCTTCGTCGCCGAGCACCCGCCGTACGTCGTGCTGACGTCCAACAACACGCGCGACCTTTCCGCCGCGCTGAAGCGCCGCTGCCTGCACTTGTTCCTCGACTACCCGTCGGCGGCACGGGAGCTGGAGATCATCCGGAGCAAGAAGACCGGACTGGCCGACGCGCTCGCCGAGCACCTCGTCGACGTCGTCCGCGGGCTGCGGACGCTCGGCCTGCGCAAGCCGCCGAGCATCTCCGAGACCATCGACTGGGCCCGCACCCTGGCCGTCCTGGGTGCGACCGAACTGGAACCCGGCCTGCTGGAAGACACGATCTCGGTGGTCGCGAAGTACGACAAGGACGTCGAACGCGCGGCGGGCGCCCTGCCTCGGCTGGTCGCGGGGGAGCGGGTCGAGGCGGAGAACGAAGGCGCGGCGCTGCGCGGGGAGCGTGACCGCCCCGGGCGTCACGGACCTGGCTACTACGGCGAGAAGCAGGCGCCCGCCGACGAGCACGCGCGCGTGCGGCAGGTCAGCACCAGCCAGGGCTCGCGGTCGTTCACGGCGAACCTCGGCCGGCACCGGCGGGCGTGATGGAGGCGACCGTCCACCGCTTCGCGCGGCTGCTGCGGGCGAGCGGCGTCCGCGTCTCCGTGTCCGAGACGCTCGACGCCCTCGCCGGCGCCGCCGCGCCGGGAATCCTCGCCGAGCGCGGCCTGTTCCGTGAGGTGCTGCGGACGTCGCTGGTCAAGGACCACCGCGACGACGACCGGTTCGAGGAGCTCTTCGATGCCTTCTTCACCCTCGTCCGGTTCTCCGGCGAGCCGTCGCGGCGCCGGGCCCGGGACCTCGGCGAGTTCACGATCGCCGACGAGCTGGGCCAGCGCCCGCCACGCGCGGACATGGAGAGCCCGGACGCCGAGGCCGGCGACCTGTTCGACCGGTCGAAGCTGGTCGAGCGCCACAGCCCGCACCCCGAGCTGAACCCGATCGTCCTCGACAGCGACACCACCGACGAAGTCGTGTTCTCCCAGCAGGAAGTCGGCTCGCTGCCGGACTCGAACTCCGTCCGGCTCGACGTCGACCGGACGCACGGCGCCGACCCGGGCGCGGTGAGCGCCGCGCCGGGGACCCGGCTGGACACCGAGCTGAGCCTCACCGAGCAGGACGCGCTGCTCGGCTGGCTCGACGACGCCGCCGACCCAAGTGGCGACGAGGACGACGCCGCGGCCGTCCGGGCCCGCCTCGCCGGGGTCCTGGCCGGCCTGCCGGAAGCGCTGAAGCGCCACCTCGAGTACCTGATGACGCTGCAGCACACCGTGGAAGGGCGCCGCGTCGCACCGGTCGGCGAGCTCGGCGGCCGCGAGCAGGACCAGCTCGAAGCCGCTGTCCGACGCCTCGTGCGGAGCCTGCGCGGTGCCCCGACGCACCGGAAGCGCGAAGCGGCGCGCGGGCGCGTCGACTCGGCCCGGACGATGCGCCGGAACCTGCGCTACGACGGCGTCCCGTTCCGGCCGGTGACGGTCGCGAAGGCCGAGGACAAGCCGCGGCTGGTCGTGCTCGCCGACGTCAGCCTGTCGGTGCGCGCGACCGCCCGGTTCACGCTGCACCTGGTGCACCGGCTGCAGGGGATGTTCGGGCCGGTGCGGACTTTCGCGTTCGTCGCGGACCTGGCCGAGATCACCGGACTGTTCGGGCAGTACCACGTCGAGGAGGCGCTGGGGCTGGTGTTCGGCGGTGACGTCCTCGACATCGACGCGAACTCCGACTACGGGCGCGTCTTCGGCGCGTTCCTCGACGAGTACGGCTCGTCGGTCACCCGCCGCACGACCGTGCTGGTGCTCGGCGACGGCCGCGGCAACGGCAACGACCCGAACCTGCCGGCGTTCGAGGAGCTGACCCGCCGGGCCCGCGAGACGATCTGGCTGACGCAGGAGCCGCGCTACTCGTGGGGGCTCGGCCCGTGCGACCTGCCGGCGTACGCGGAGTTCTGCGACCGCGTCCGCGTGGTGCGCGACCTGTCCGGTTTGGACAGTGCGGCCACCGACTTCGCCAGGACCGGCCGATGACCGCGATCCTGGACCCGCTGGCCCCGGGCCACCGCGGCTGGTGGGAGAGCGGCGAGCTGCTGGTCTGCCACGAGGACGGCGTAGCGGTGCCGAACGCGCTGACCGCCCGCCTGGCGCCTTCGCACGTGACGTCGCATTTCCGGGTGTACTCGCTGGGGCGGCGGACGGTGGTGTCGCACCGCTACCGCGGTGACGAACTGGACGACGACCTGGCCGGCCACCTGGCGGCCGAGCTGGGGTTCCTCGCGGCGCACTTCGAGGAGCTCTTCACGGGGGTGGTGCGCACGACGGTCCACGACCCGCTGCTGGCGTGGACGGTGTTCTACGCGAACACGTTGGCGGCCTTGCGGCGCCCGGGTCCCGTGGGCGCGATCGCATCGTTCGCCCCGGTGCACTCGCGGGCATTGGAGCTGGTGCGCGGGCGTTCGGTGCTGGATCTGGGGTCCTGCTTCGGGTTTTTGCCGCTGCAGATGGCTTCCCGCGGGTTGCGGCCGATCGCGTCGGACATTTCACCTGGCTCGATGGGGCTGCTGTCCCGGGTGTCGTCGTGGTTCGGGACTCCGCTGCCGGTCCTGGCCTGCGACGCGGCCGCGGTCCCGCTGGCTTCGCACAGCGTCGACACGGTGACGGCGATCCACCTCCTGGAGCACGTGCCGCCGGAGCACGGAAGGGCGGTGCTGCGGGAGATGCTCAGGGTGGCGCGGCGCCGGGTGGTGGTGGCGGTCCCGTTCGAGCGCGAGCCGAACCCGGCGTTCGGCCACGTGCGGTGCTTCGACGCCGCGGCACTGCGCGAGTGGGGCCGGGCATCGGGGGTGCCGTTCACGGTCTTCGAGCACCACGGCGGCTGGCTGGTCCTCGACGTCGGTCGTGAGTGAGAAACAGTGTTCTAACCCTGTTTCTCACTCACGACCCCGGGCACGCTCAGATCAACGCCCGCTTCGAGGCCGCGTACACCGCTTCCGCCCGGCTGCCCACCTCGAGCTTCCGCATGATGTTCCCGACGTGGAACTTCGCCGTCGTGGGCGAGATGAACAGCTCGGCGCCGATCGCCTGGTTCGACAACCCCTGGGCCAGCAGCTTGAGCACCGTCAGCTCCCGGTCGGTCAGCCGCTGCACGTCCGGCTGGGGCCGCCCCGAGAGCGTCCGGACCACCGACGTCACGCTCCGCGAGTCGAACGCGCTCTCGCCGCGGGACACCGCCTTGATCGCGTTCGCCAGCGCCGTCGTGTCGACGTCTTTGACGACGTACCCGCGGGCGCCAGCCTGGACCGCCTCCATCACCAGGTGGTCTTCGAGGAACGTCGTCAGCACCAGCACCGCCAGCGCCGGGTACGCCGCCGTCAACGACCGGCACAGCACCAGACCCTCGGAGTCGGACGACATCGACAGCTTCAGGTCCAGCAGCACCACCGCCGGCCGGTGGGCGGCGATCACCGCCTGGGCTTCCGACGCCGTCGACGCTTCGCCCACGATGCGGAACAGCGGGTCGCGCTCCAGGACCGACCGCAGGCCCTGGCGCAGGATCGCGTGGTCGTCGACCAGCACGATCGTGATCGGCTCAGCCAAGGGGCACCCCCACCACGATCTTGACGCCGCCGATCCGCGACCGCCGCACCGAGAACGTGCCGCCCAGCTCGCGGGCGCGGGCGTCCATGTTGGCCAGGCCGCGGTGGGCGCCGTCGAGGTCGTGCCCGCCGGCCACCTGCAGCACCCGGCGCAGCACCTCGGGCTCGCCGCAGCCGTCGTCGGACACCGCCAGCACCACCTCGTCGGTGCGGTAGTTCAGCCGGATCAGCGCGCGACGCGCGTGGCCGTGCACCGCGCTGTTGAACAACGCCTCCCCGCAGATCCGGAACAGCGAGTGCTCGGCCGCGGCGGGCAGGTCGACCGGCTTGCCGCCGATCCGCAGCTCCACCACCAGCTCCGTCGGCAGGTGCACGCTGGTCAGCTGTTCCAGCAGCTCGGGCAGGCTGGTGTGCGGGCCGTCCCGGTCGTGGCTGAGCGCGTGGATGACCGACCGCAGCTGGTCGACCGCGCCGCGGGTGAGGTCCTTGGCGACGGTCAGCCGTTCCGCCGCCTCGCCGGTGGCCTCGGTCCGGCACAGCTCGACCTGCATGCCCGCCGACAGCACGGACTGGGTGACGCTGTCGTGCAGCTCGCGCGCGATCCGGTGCCGTTCCGAGTCGATCACCTCGCGCTGGCGGGCGGCCAGCAGCTCCTGCTGGGCGCGTTCGCTGCGCCGGTGCAGCGACGAGTTGTGCAGCGCGACCACGCTCTGGCTCGCCAGGATCCGCAGCACGGCCTCGTCGGTCGTGTCGATCTCGCGCCCGTGCGGCGCCCACAGCAGCAGCCCGCCGACGACCTCGCGGTCGAGCGTCACCGGCACGCGCAGGTGCCGGCCGGGCTGGCTGTCGGGCGCCTCGAAGTCGAGCCGGCCGGCGAGCATCCGGGTCAGGCAGCTGCGCACGTAGCCGGGCATCGGGTCCACAGTGGACAGCTGACGGCCGCCGGGCCCGATGATCGTGCACCGCGGCTCGGCCTCCGGCAGGACCGAGTCGGCGACGGCGAACAGCGCGTACTCCGCGTCGACGTGCTCGGCCGCCGTCCGGACGGTCGCGCGCAGCAGGTTGTCCTGCTGCTCCACGGACCGCACGAGCGTCCGCGAAATCCGGTCCAGCGCGTGGATCACGCCCTCGAGGCGCTCGATGGACGTCACGTACGCCGGGTAGAACGACCGCTTGCCCGAGCGGACGCCGGTCAGCTCGGCCAGGTACCCGGGCCGGTCGTGGTCGCCGAGCGGCGCGCGGGTCACAGGGCCGCCCGGAACAGGGCTTCGATCTCGGCCACGTCGGCCGTCCGCGGGTTGGTCGCCAGGCACGCGTCGTGCAGGGTGTTGCGCGCCAGCACGGGCACGTGGGCCGCGGTCACGCCGAGCTCGCCCAGCCCCTTCGGCACGCCGACGTCGTCGGCCAGTGCCCGTACCTGGTCGGCGACGGCGAGACCGGCCTCTTCCGGCGGCGTCCCGTCCGGCGCGAGCCCGAGGGCGCGGGCGATCGGCACGTACCGCTCGGGGTGCGCGCGGGCGTTGAACCGGACGACGTGGGGGAGCAGCACCCCGTTGATCACGCCGTGCGGCAGGTCGAGCAGCCCGCCGACCTGGTGGCTCATCGCGTGCGCGGCGCCGAGGATCGCGTTGGTGAACGCCAGTCCGGCCTCCAGGCTGGCCTGGGCCATCAGCATCCGGGGCGAGCGCTCGCCCCGCCGGTCGATGCTGCGCACGAGATTGCCGTGCACCAGGGCGATCGAGTTGAGCGCGTGATGGTCGGTGAGCGGGTTGTGCGCCTTCGACACGAACGCCTCGATGCCGTGCGTCAGCGCGTCGAGCCCGGTCGCCGCGGCCAGCCAGTCCGGCATCGTGGTGAGCAGCCGCGGGTCGGTCACCGAGACGTCGGGCACCAGGGTGCGGCCGATGATGGTGATCTTGGTGTTGTGCGTGGTGTCGGTGACGATGCAGAACTGCGAGACGTCGGCGCCGGTGCCCGCCGTCGACGGGATCATCACCATCGGCGGGATCGGCTGGCGGCTGCGGTCGACCCCTTCGAAGTCCAGGATGTCGCCGCCGTTGGCGGCCAGCAGCGCGACGCCCTTGGCCGCGTCGATCACCGAGCCGCCGCCGAGGCCCATGATGACGTCGCAGCCCGCCTCGGCGTAGCGCGCGTGCCCGGCCGCGATCTCGTGGTCCTTCGGGTTCGGCGTCGGGTCCGCCCAGACCGTCGGCGTCAGCCCGGCGGCACGCAGGTGCCCGATCAGCTCGTCGACCCACGGCGTCGTGAGCAGCCCGGCGTCGGTGACGAGCATCGGGCGTCGCGCGCCCAGCCGCGCGGCGACGTGGCCGGCTTCGGTGAGGGCACCGTCGCCGAACATGATCTCGGGGGCGTGGAACTTGGCGATGGCGAGCCCCTCGGGCTCGGCCGCCGGTGCCGCGGCGCTGTACAGGCCGGCGGGCTGGGTGAGGCCGGTGTCCGGCCAGGCGCCGCCGTCGTCGGCCACCCGGGAGGGCGAGGGCCGGCGAGTGAGGACCACGGGCACTCCCGATGACGCGTCGGCGATGACTTCCGGCCAGGCTACCTCGCCGTCCCGGCCCGCCGACCCGTCCGATCGGGTAGGTCGGCCCACTCCGGCAGCCGGACGCCGTGCAGGCCGCGGTAGGCCGCGCGCTCCGGTTCTCGCCAGCCTTCCAGCAGGTCGGGGCGGGGTTCGAAGACCTCGACGCCGATCGGGTGGCAGACGTCGATCGGGTCGCGGGCGCCCGGTCCCCAGAGCGGGACGGAGAGGTCGCCGCCCGGGCAGGTGGACAGCGCGCACAGCAGGTCGACCTCGGCGAAGAACTCGAAGTGGTCGCCCGGGCGCGCCGGGCAGGCCTTCATGAAGTACCGGTCTTCGTCGTTGAGACCGGTGCACTGGAAGACGTTCAGGACGTCGTGCACGTCGAACTCGGTCAGCCCGAACGGCGCGACCGCGCGCACGAGGTTCGAGTGGCAGTGGAAGTCGAAGTCCTCGCCGGTGAGCAGCCGGTTGACGTAGGGGTCGCAGCGGGTGCCGAGCAGGTCGTGCACGCGGCCGCCTTCGGAGTCCTCACCGTGGTCCTCGAGGGTGTCGGCGGTGATGGTCGCGAGCGGGCGGAGGAAGGGGAGCGTCGACCAGAGCCGGTCGAAGGTGCTGACGTGGGCGCGCTGGAGCTGCCGGGTGCGCGCGGCCCAGAGGCGCTCGCGGGGGTCGTCGGCGTGCCACAGGTTGAGGTCGCCGACCTGCGGGCCTTCGACGGTGCTGAGCCGGCAGAGGTGCCCTCGGGGGACCCGCCAGGCGCGGCCGGAGCGGACGGGGATTTCGAAGGACTCGGTGAGCCGCCGGCCTTCGTCCTGGGCGAGCCGCCGGTAGAACGGCCGGTCGACGTCGAGCGCGCGGCCTTGGTAGGCGGCTGGGGGCATCGGGGTCTCCCTCGTGCGGGTGCGGGTGCCGGCTCCAGCATGCCCGCAGTCACGCACGGTGGCGTTCGACCACTCGTTCGGCTGCTGGGGCGGCGACGGGTCGGGCTCTTACCGTCGAGGGAGTTGTTTTCCCGGGAGGAGTGACCGGCGGTGCTCGTGAGCTTCCAGCGCACCGGCGACGAGCGGCGCCTACCCGCCGCGGCGGCGCACCTGGTGGGATTGCTGCGTTCCTGGGGGCCGGGACCAGCACATTTGACGGGGTTGGCACTGGCTGGGATCACGCTGCCGAGCCGTCTCGGGCCTCGCTTCGTGGACGCGCTGGTGTTCACCCGGTCGGGGGTGGTGGTGATCGCGGCGCACTCACCGGGCCTGTCGCCGGGACCGGCGGAGCGAGCCGAGGCCGGAGTGGCGGCGGCAAAAGGGGCATTGGCGGCCCATGACGGCGGGCGGTATGTGACGGGGCTGGTCGCGGTGGTTCCGGAGGCGGGGTCGCCGGCGGTGGTGGCGGTGGCGGAGCGGCAGGACCGGGTGGCGGAGCCGGGCGAGGGCGGCTCGGTGGCGGGACAGCCGGCGGCTGCGGTGCCGGAGCATGACTCGGCAACGGGCTTGCCCGTGGCTGGGGCGGCTGCGGTGCCGGAACAGCAAGATCGGGTGGCCGAGCCGGGTGAGCGCGACGTCGCGGCGGGTCCGCCTGCGGCTGAGGTGGCTGCGGCCGAGGCGACCGCGGTGCCGGAGCAACGAGACCGGACAGCGGAGCCGGGCGAGAGTGGCGCGGTACCGGAGCAGCAAGACCGAGTGGCCGAGCCAGCCGAGCACAACTCGGCGCAGGGTCTGCCCGCCGCAGTCCCCGAGCCCCGAGAACCCCCGGCGGAGTCGCTTCTCCCGGGACCCGGTGAGCGGGACCCGGATTCGGTCTGGCGCGAGCCGGACCCGGACCACCACGCCCCCGACCCATTCTGGCCGGAAGCCTCCGTCCCCGGCGTCGCCGTCGTGCTCGCCGAGCCCCGGGGTCTTCGGCGGATCATCGGGCAGCACAACCGGTGGCGGACCGTCTGGTCGGCCGACGACGTCCTCGACGCCTGCTACGCCCTCTCCCTCGCCCACCTCGCCCCGCCGCGGGCCGCGCTGCTCGCCGATGGCTTTCCCGCGCGGCTCCCCACTCGATCCGCCCTCCCCGTACTGCCCGCCGTCGTGCCGCTGCCGCCCGATCCGCCCGCACCCGCCGTCGAAGAGGTGCCCGGGCCGCGGGTGCTGCCGAAGCGGGGGACGGCCGTCTTCCCCCGGCAGCGGCCGATCCGGGAGGTGCCGTGGGGCCTGCTCTTCGTGCTGGGCCTGCTCGTCACCGTGGGCGTGATCGCCGCCGTTTTCGTCGCACAGGTCTTCCACGGCTCGTGAGTTTCGCGCCAACTAGGCCATCTGCACCGTTTCCCCGCCGCGTCGCCTGGGCACCTCCCGGTAGACGTGAAAGGGGTTCACGATGCCGCGCACCCGAGCGCTCGTCCTGCTGGCCGTCCTCACGGGCGCGTCCCTCACCGGCTGCAAGGTGCCCGACGGACTCGCGTCCGGGTCCACCGGGGCCCAGCCCACCGGCACCGCCGCCGCGGCGCCGGTCGCGCCCGCCGAGGCGCGGGCCGAGCTGGCGAAGCTGAAGGTCGCCGTGCGCGGCACCATGGACGGCTACAGCCGCGACAAGTTCCCGCACTGGGACAAGGTCGAGGGCGCCTGCGACACCCGCGAACAGGTCCTCAAGCGCGACGGCAAGGACGTCACCACCGACGCGCAGTGCGCCGCGAAGTCCGGTACCTGGGTCAGCGCCTACGACGGCGAGACCTGGAAGAAGGCGTCCGATGTGGACATCGACCACATGGTGCCCCTCGGCCAGGCCTGGGTCAGCGGCGCGAAGTCGTGGACGCAGGAGCGCCGCGAGCAGTTCGCGAACGACCTGACCCGACCGCAGCTGCACGCCGTCACCGACAACCTCAACGAGCAGAAGAGCGACAAGGCCCCGGACCAGTGGAAACCGCCGCTGGTCTCCTACTGGTGCACCTACGCCACCGACTGGATCGTGGTCAAGAACGCCTACGCCCTCACGATCACCGTCCCGGAGAAGACGGCCCTCGAAAGCATGCTCGGGCACTGCTAGAACGAGCGCGCCGCGGCCACCGCCTGCCCGGCGTACGACCGTCCGAACAGGACGGTGTGCACGAGCAGCGGGAACAGCTGGTGCAGCCCGATCCGCCCGGCCCAGCCCTCGGCCAGTGGCGCGACCTCCTCGTACGCGCCCAGCACGCTGCCGAGGTGCGGGCAGCCGAACAGGTGCAGCATCGCCAGGTCCGTCTCGCGGTGCCCGCCGTGGGCGGCCGGGTCGATCAGCCACGCCTCGCGTCCGTCCCACAGGACGTTGCCGGTCCACAGGTCGCCGTGCAGCCGGGCCGGGGGTTCGGCCGACGCCGGGATGCGCTCGCACGCGCGCTCGAACAGCGTAACGTCGTCCGCGTCGAAGGTCCCCGCGTCGAACGCCCGCCGGACGTAGGGCAGCACGCGGTGCGACGCGTACCAGGCGGCCCAGTCCTCCCCGGGCACGTTCGCCATCGGCGCCCGGCCGATCCACGCGTCGGCGGGCCCGCCCGGGGGAGCCGCGCCGAACGCCGGCGCCCCGGCCGCGTGCAGCCGGGCCAGGCCCCGCCCGAGCCGTTCGGCCGCCGGCGCCGACGACCGGCCCGTGGTGACCCGGTCGACGACCAGCAGGTTCTCGTCGTGGCCGGCCACCGACGGCACCGGGACCGCCTCCGCCGAAGCCAGCCAGCGCAGGCCCGCCGCCTCGGCCGCGATCGCGCCCGGGCCGTGCCCGCGCTTGACCACGACCACGCGGCCGTCGTCGAGGACGGCTTCGCGGAGATCGCCCGCCATCGGACGCCACTCGGTGACGGAGTGCCCGGTGAGGCGGGCCATGGGCACGGTCATGTCCCGCACGCTACCGGCGCGCTACGGTGGGCCGGTGCAGGACTTCGAACGGGTGCTCGGCGAGCTGGCGGACGTCGAACGGTCCGAAGCACGCGACTACTCGTCGTTCAGCGTGCGCGGCAAGCGCTTCGGGTACTACTGGCCGCGGACGCGGACCCTCGGCCTGAAGCAGACGATCTCCGAGCAGCTGGCCCTGGTCTCCGAACGCCCGGACGTCTTCGAGGTGCAGTTCACCGCGGGCGGCTTCGGCTGGGTCGTGGTGTACCTCGACGGCGTCGAGCCCGACGAGGTCGCCGAGCTGATCTACGAGGCCTGGCGGCTCTCCGCCCCGGACGACCTCGTCGCCGAAGTGCCCTTCACCAGGATCGCCCGGGCGTAGAGCAGGTCGAACCCCTGCCGCTGCACGTTCTGGTGCGACTTCGACCCCGGCTGCGTGGTGACGACGGCGACGTCGCACCCGGCCGCGGTGGCCGCCGCGAGCCGGGCCCGCAGCAACGCCGTCTGCACGCCGCGGCGGCGGTGGGCCGGCACGGTCGCCGCGCCGGTGAACTGCGCGATCCCGTCGGTGACGCGGAAACTCGCGCCGCCGGCGAACTCGCCGTCGCGCCACGCGGCGTACCGCGTCACCCCGGCCATGTCCCGCATCGCGTTGACGACGGTCTCGCGCGGGAAGTCCTCGTGCGAAGGCAGGCCTTCGGTGTCGGCCACCGCGACGGCGTCGGCGACCTCGGACAGCCACCGCTCCAGCTCGTCGTCGCGGCTGAGCCGGACGTCGCCGGGGAAATCGGCGTCGTCGAGCCGCCGGCCCAGCACGTTCTCGAACGACTCGAGGCGGTAGCCGCGCTCGGTCAGGAACGCGCCGACCGAGGAGTCGGCGAGCTGGCACAGCTCGACCTGCACCGGCGCGCCCAGCTCGGCGAAAGCGGCTTCGACCTCGTCGAGCGCGTCCGGCAGGCCGTCGAAGCCGAGCCCGATGACCTTGTTGAACGGCGAGTCCGCCTCGGCGAAGCTGGCGACGCCACCGGCGAGCGGCCGCGCGAACCCGACCGCGTCACCCCGGCGTGCCCGCGCGGCGTCGCTGCTTTCCGCCGTCAGCCGCGCTTCGGCGCGTTCGATCCGCGCCGCCAGCGCGATGTCGCAGAAGAGTCGTTCCCCGCCCATGCGCCCAGCGTGCCGGACGCAGGGGCGGGGAACCAACCGGTTTAGCCCTCGACGCGGTGCGTGGCCCAGAACGACGTCAGGTCGGTCGACCCGGCCGCCGCCTGTGCCGCGGCCTTGAACTCGGCCGTCGTGGACACGCCGTACCAGTGCGACTGGGCGTACGACTTCAGCAGGTTCGCCATCGCCGTGTCGCCGATCAGCCGCCGCAGGTCGTGCAGCGTGCACTTGCCGTAGTTGTAGACCACCGTCGAGTAGCGGGACGAATGCGCGTCCCAGTAGGCCATCGAGTTCGTCAGCTTCTCCGCGCTCGACTGCCACGTGATGCCGCAGCCGCTGCCGGTGACCCCGCGGTAGAGGTCGGTGGCGTAGTCGGTGAAGCTCTCGTCCAGCCACGGGGCGTTGTACTCGTCGTCGCCGACGATCCCGTAGAACCACTGGTGCGCCAGCTCGTGCGGCAACGCGGTCGTGGACACGAGGTCGAGCACGAAGCCCGGGTACTCCATGCCGCCGAACCAGAAGTTGTTGTCCAGCACCACGTCCACCTCGCCGTACGGGTAGTCGCCGAAGCGGCCCGAGTGGACGTCGATGGAGTCGGCGGCCAGTGTCAGCATCTGGTTGGCGCTGCTCGTGGAGATCCCGCTGACCGAGTAGACGTTCACCCGCACGCCCTTGCCGGACGTCGTGGTGATCTTGGCGAACGGTCCGGCGGCCCACGCGAAGTCACGGACCTTCGACGCGGTCGCGTGCGTGGTGGTCGTGGTGCCGCTGGTCGTCTCGGTCGACGAGCCGGTGGCCGGGGTCAGCAGCGACGTCGGGTGCACCAGCGTGACGTCGAAGTCGCTGATCACGGTGTAGAAGGACTCGCCGTTGTTGGTGTAGGGGTCGAGGTGCCAGCCCGCGCCGTCGCGGACCGCCAGCACTGGCAGAGCGTTGCCGATCATGTTGTACGCGCCGTCGTGGCCGAACCGGTCGGCGCCGCTGGGCACGACGATGCTCAGGTCGAACCCGATGGTCGCCGACTGGCCCTGCGCCAGCGGGGTCGGCAGCGTGATCTTCATGGCGGTGCAGTCGACGCTGAGCGCGGACGCCGTGCCGCCGGTGACGTTCGTGACCGTGATCGGCGTCGTCGGGCAGCTGCCGTGGTAGTTGTCCCAGAGCCGCAGGTAGACCTCGGGCAGCGTGGACGCGGAGCCGTTGGTGAAGCTCACGCTCTGGTGGCCGGTCCACGTCGTGCCGGCGGTGTTCGAGGTGAGGTTCACCGTGTAGGCGGGGTTGATCGGTGTCCGCGTGGAGTCCGCGGGCGCCGTCGTGACCGTCCAGGCGAACGTGGCGCTGCCGCTGTTGCCGGCCGGGTCCTTGGCCGTGACGGTCACCGACGACGTCCCGGCGGTGGTCGGCGTGCCGGTGATCTTGCCGGTGCTCGCGCCGATCGCCAGCCCGGCGGGCAGGCCGGTCGCGGTGTAGGTCAGCGCGTCGTTCTGCGGGTCGCTGGCCTGGACCTGCAGCGACACGGCCTGGCCGACGGCGCTCGACTGCGCGCCCGGCGACGTCACGACCGGGGACTGCGGGTTGCTCGTGCCGGTCGTGGTCAGCGAGAAGTCGTCGAGGAGGAAGTTGGTCGCGAGGCTCGAGTCCTCGGTGCCGGTGATCTTGAGGGTCACGGTCTGGCCGAGGTAGCGCGAGACGTCCACGGTGCGCTGGACGTAGCCGGTGTTCTTGTCGAGGTTCGAATAGCTCGCGAGGGTGTCGGTCCCGGCCTGCACGACGAGCTTGTCGTAGGCCGTGGTCGTCGACGTCTCCTTGGTGTCGATGTGCGACCACCAGGTCAGCGACGCCGAAGCGCAGCCCGCCGGGAGCGTCAGCGCCTGGGAAAGGGTGTCGGTGTGCGTGCTGCCGTAGCCGTCCAGCCAGGCGTCCATCGTCCCGCCGTGCGCGGGCTCCGCCGAGGTGGCGGCGGAGATCACGCCACTGGTCTGCGTCCACGGGGTGGTACCGCTCTCGAACCCGCCGTTGCCGACGACCTGGTCACCGCAGACCGCGGCGGCTTCGGCCGGCGCGGCGACGACGACTGCGCCCAGCAGGCCGACAGCGGCACTGAGCGCAGCAGAAAGCACCCTCGATCTCATGGGGGAGTCCTTTCCCGGCCCCGCCGGTCGGGGCCAGGAGAAGCGTGCGCTGCCGCCGGGGCGGCAACAACCCGCCATGAGTCGGGTTCGGTGAATTAGGCCTGCTGGAGCACGTTGAGCAGGATGAAGAGCAGGACGAGGGCGCCGGCCACCGCGAGCAGGGCCGAAACCCCGGACCGGATCATCTCCCCGAACCCCTTGGCCGTGCGGGCCCGGTAGGCGGAGTAGTTGGCGCGGGCCTCGCGGGCGCTGTGGACGCGGCTGCCGACGAACAGCCCGGCGCCCAGGGCGAGCAGAACGGCGAGGAAAACGGACACGGGAGGATCCTTTCGGGGTTCGGGAACGAGGAACGGCCTCATTACTAGACCCGACGGACGTCGCGCGCCATGGCTTTTGGCTATCTCGTTTCCGGGCCGGTCGGCCCTGGTGGGACAGTCGTCCCGCGTTCCTCGGAAAGCGGCGCCGGTGACCCGACGGTATCCGTGGTCTTCCCTGGCACGCAAGGAGTTTTCGGTGGCTCAGCCCTCGGTCGCGAGTCCTTTGTGCCGCTCCCGCAGTTCCCGTTTGACGATCTTCCCACTGGGATTCTTGGGAAGCCGGTCCGCGAACACGACGTACTTGGGACATTTGTAACCGGCGAGGTGTGCCTTTGCGTGGTCGACCACTCGCGCAGCGTCGAGAACGACGCCTTCGCGCGGCACGACGACGGCCGTCACCGCTTCGATCCAGTGTGGATGGCCGATCCCGAACACGGCCACCTCGGCGACGCCGTCGAGCAGGTACAGCGCTTCTTCGACTTCGCGGCTCGCGACGTTCTCGCCGCCGGTCTTGATCATGTCCTTCTTGCGGTCCACGACGGACAGGTAGCCGTCTTCGTCGACGACGCCGAGGTCGCCGGAGTGGAACCAGCCGGCGCGGAACGCTTCGGCGGTCTTGGCCTCGTCGCGGTAGTAGCCGAGCGTGGCGTGCGGGCTCCGGTGCACGATCTCGCCGACCTCGCCCGGCGCCACGGGGTTGTCCTCGTCGTCGACGATCCGGGTCTCGACGTTGAGCGACGGCCGCCCGGCCGAGCCGGCCCGGTCGAGCTGTTCGTGCGGGCGCAGGATCGTGGCCAGCGGCGCCATCTCCGTCTGGCCGTAGAAGTTCCACAGGGCGACGTCGGGCAGGCGCCGGCGCAGCTCGCGCAGCACCTCGACGGGCATCGCGGACGCGCCGTAGTACCCCTTCCGCAGACTGGAGAGGTCGGTCCGGTCGAAGTTTTCGTGACGCAGCAAGGAGATCCACACCGTCGGCGGCGCGAACAGCTTCGTCGCGCGCTCCCGCTCGACGGCGGCGAGCAGCGCGGCGGGGTCCGGGCCGGGCAGGATCACGCTGGTCGCGCCGAGGTAGACGTCGACGGAGAAGAAGCAGTCCAGCTGGGCGCAGTGGTAGAGCGGCAGCGAGTGCACCTCGACGTCGTCCGCGCTCATGCCGCCGTCGATGACGCACGAGACGTACTGCGCGAGCAGCGACCGGCTCGACAGCAGCACCCCTTTGGGGCGCGACTCGGTGCCGGAGGTGTACATGATCCGCAGCGGGTCGTCGTCGGCGACGAGGACGTCGGGCGCTTCGGTGTCCCCTTCGGACAGCCAGGTACCGACGTCCTCCCACGCACCGCCGCCGCTCTTCGGGATCCGGGCGCGCACGACGTTGCCGAGTCCGGCCAGTTCCAGGGCCTTGGCGGCGGTCGGTTCGAGAGCGTCCTCGGCCACGAACGCCGCGACCTCGGCGTGACGGAGGATGAAGGCGATCTCTTCGGCGCCGAGCATGAAGTTGACCGGCACGAGGAGGACCCCGAGTTTTGCGGCGGCGAAGGCGAGGACGCCGTACTGCCAGCAGTTGTGGCTCAGCAGCGCCAGCCGGTCACCCTTGCGCAGTCCCCGCGCGGCGAGCGCGTGGGCACAGCGGTTGGCGGCGGCTTCGAACTCGGCGAAGGTGAGCTTGACGTCACCGTCGACGACGGCGAGCTTGCCCGGCAGCCGCAAGGCGGTGCGGCGAAGCAGATCACCGAGCGAGTGCTGCCGGGCGCGGTCGACGAGGTCCTGGTCCATTCCGGCAGTCTCGATCGCGATGGGCCGACTGGCAAGAGTGGCCCGCCGGCGCTGACCGCGGGGATGCTGTTGGGGCCGCCCGGCGCGTTCCCGGCGGCCGACTCGGCACCGCGTTCTTCAGCCGGGCAGCTTCGCGAGAACCTGTGCCGCTCGCGTCTCGAGGGGACGGTAGCCGGACTGGGCCGCGAGCTTCGCCGCCGCCTCGCCGTGCAGCCGGGCCTGGCCGGCGTCCCCGGTCGCCAGCGCAGCCTCCGCCAAGCCCGTCAACGCCGCCGCTTCGCACCACGTGAAGCTCGTCTCGCGGGCGATCTCCAGCGCCGCGGTCAGGGGCTCGGCCGCCGGCTCGCCCAGCCGCACAGATGCCTCGCCGAGCGCCGCCAGCGCCGAGGCCTCGGTGCCCCGGTCGCCGATGCGGCGGGTCAGCTCCACCGCTTCGGCCGCGTCGGCCAGTGCCCGCGTTCCGTCGCCCGCCCGTGCCTCCAGGACCGCGCGTCCGGACAGGGCCGCCGCTTCGCCGTACTGGTAGCCGAGCTCGCGGTTGGCCGTCAGCGCCCGCTCGTAGAGGTCGGTGGCGGACGCGTTCCCGAGGTCGCGGTGGATGTGGGCGAGGTCGACCAGCACCACCGCCACGCTGAACCGCGCGCCGTCGCGTTCGGCGATCTCCAGCGCGCGGCCGAAGTGGTGCAGGGCCGCGTCGAGGTCGCCGACCTGGCCGCACGCGAAGCCGAGGTTGGCCAGTGCCATCGTGACTCCCGGAATGGCCAGTTCCTCGCACAGCCGCAACGACTCCTCGCCGCACGCGATGGCCTCGTGCGGGTCGCCGAGCCGCTGGTGCACGGCGCTCAGGTTGTTGAGCGCCGCCGCGCGCCCGGCCGGCCAGTCCGCCGCCAGCCCGCCGTCCAGGACGGTCGTCAGGTGGCTGCGGGCGTCGGCGTAGCGGCCGTTGTTGACGCCGGCGAGCGCGATGGACAGGCGCATCGCGGCCTGCGCCTGCCGGTCCCCGGCGGCCTCGGCCGCGGCCAGCGCCGTCGTCGCCGTGTCGATCCACTCGGTGTGGTGACCGCGGTGGTGGAAGAACGCCCGCAGCGCGTCGGCCAGGTGCCAGGCGTACTCGCGGGCCGCGGGGTGCTCGACGGCGGCCGCGAGGTTCGGCCACTCGGTGTCCAGCCAGGCCAGCGCGTCCTCGGTGCCGTCGAAGACCTGCTCGGGATCGGGCCGGGGCAGGCGGAGGAAGTGCGGGATCAGCCGCCGCCCGGCCGCGTCGGCCGTCGTGAGGTAGTGGTCCAGGAGCCGTCGCCGGGCCGCCCCGGCGTCGGCGGGGGAGTCGTCGGCCGCGACCCGGCCGCTGGCGTAGCTGCGCAGCAGGTCGTGGAAGCGGTAGCGCCCGGGCAGGTGCCGCTCGACGAGGTGGGCCGCGGCCAGCGCCTTGAGCTGGTGCCCGGCCCGCCCCTCGGTGACGTCCGCGAGGCCCGCGGCCGCGGGTGCGGTGAACGTCTGGCCCGGCACGAGCGCGAGCCGCCGGAACAGCAGGCGGTGCTCGGCGGGCAGCGCGCGGTAGGACACCGAGAACGCCGTCGTGACGGCGCTTTCCTCGGCGCCGTCGACGGTCAGCCCGGACAGGGGATCGCCGTCGGCGAGTTCGCGGGCGAGCTCGGCGATCCCGTCCCCGGCTTCCAGGTTGGCCGCGGCCAGCCGCAGGGCCAGGGGGAGGTGCCCGCACAGCCGCGCCAGTTCCGCGGCCGCCGCGGGTTCGGCCGCCACGGCGGGCTCGCCGAGGACGTTTTCGAGGAGCTGCCGGGAGTCGTCCGCCGGCAGCACGGACAGCGGAACCGGGCGCGCGCCGGTGCGGGCGATCAGGTCGCCGAGCCGCTGGCGGCTGGTCACCAGCACGGTGCCTGACGGCGGCAGCAGCGGCGTCACCTGTGCGCTGTCGCGGGCGTTGTCGAGCAGGACGAGCACGCGGCGGTCGGCCAGCAGCGAGCGCCACAGCGCCGTGCGCCCGGCCGGGTCCGGCGGGAGCGCGCGCGGGTCGGTGCCGAGGGCCCGCAGCAGCTGCGCGGCGGCGACCGCCGGCGTGAGCGGCTCGTGGTCGGGGTCGAAGCCGCGCAGGTCGAGGTAGAGCTGGCCGTCGGGGAAGCGGTCGCGGACGCGGTGCGCCCACCGGACGGCCAGCGCGGTCTTGCCGACGCCGGCGGTGCCGGTGACCACGCGGAGGTCGAGGCCGGCGTCGGCGGGCTCGTCGAGCCGGGCCAGCTCCGCGGTACGGCCGGTGAAGCCGCGGACGTCGTGCGGCAGCTGGGCCGGGCGGACCGGGACGGCTTCCAGCGCGGGGTCGGCGGCGAGGACGGCGTCGTGCAGGCGGACCAGCTCGAGCGATGGGTCCAGGCCGAGGTCGGTCGCGAGGCGGGTCCGCAGGTCGCGGTACGCGGTGAGGGCGGCGTCGGTGCGGCCTTCGCGGTGCAGGGCGAGCATCAGCTGGCCGACGAACCGCTGCCGCAGCGGGTGCGCGGCGACCAGCGTCGTCAGCTCGGCGAGCACATCCCGGCCGCGGCCCAGCCGCAGCTGCGCGTCGATCCGGTCTTCCAGGGCGCTCCAGCGGGCTTCGTGCCACCCCGCGAGCAGCCGGTCGGCGAGGTCGGCGGAGGCGGCGCCGGCCAAGGCGTCGCCCCGCCACAGCGCAAGTGCCTCGTCGAGCAGCGTCACGGCGGTTTCGTCGCCGGCCTCACGGGCTCGCCGGACGAGCGCGGTGAACCGGTGGGCGTCGATCGCTTCGGCGTCGGCGCGCAGGACGTACCCGGGACCTTCGGTGGCCAGCTCGGGGCCGTTCGCAGCGCGGAACACCGCGCGCAGCCGCGAAACCAGCGCCTGGACGGTGTTGCGCGCGCTCGCCGGGGGAGCGACGGGCCAGAGCAGATCCACGAGCCGGTCGAGCGACACCGGGCGGCCGGCTTCGAGGAGCAGGACGGCGAGGACGAGCCGCTGCTTGCGGGAACCGAGGTCGACCGGGGCGCCGTCCGCCGTCGCCTCGACGGTGCCGAGGATGCGGAACTCCACCCCGTCACCTCCGTTCACCCGGCCGGGTGACCACCGTACTGCAAGCGGGGTGCAAGCTTGATCGATGATGCTGGCCCGGTCGACGGACATCACCCCGACGATGTCCACGGTCGGCTCACCTCGCCGGCACGGATCGGCGGGCTGCCGCTCCCTCAGGCGGCGCGAGCTGGGGGTAGGGCCACCCCGGCGACCTTCCACCCCCGGTCGCCGTGGTGGCCCTTCGCGCGTTCAGCGGGCGCTGTCGTCGATCTGCACGGGGTAGCCGGCCCGCAGGACGGCGATCGTGGCCGGCGGGGTCAGCACCGGGACGGTCCCTGCCGTGGGCAGCAACTGTTTCCGGCCGTAGCCCGACGTCGTCCACGGGGTGAGGTGCCCGTCGACCTTGAGCTCGGGGTGGTCGCCGCGGAGGACGAAGACGCCGTCCGGCAGATCGGCCCAGCCCAGTTCGTGGAGACGCCTGTCGTGCGTTCCGCGGACCAGGCGTTCGGCGTGCAGCCGCCGGTTCATCGCGGTCGCCGACGGCGTGCCGGGCCAGGCGTCGCGGTAGGCGGTGTACGCGGGGCGGCGGCACTCGCCGCAGGGCCGGTGCCCGGCGGCGAACGAGACGGCCTCGTCGTGGAAGTACAGGTGCGTGTAGCGGTTCGGCAGCCACTGCTCGCGCCACCGGCCCCGGAACGCGAGCGCGCAGGTGATCCACAGGTCGCCGCCGTGGAAGCGGACGATCTCGCGGCCCTCGTGCAGGACGCCCCGGTTGCCGGTCCAGGCGCCCCGCAGCGGGACGTCGACGATCGCTCCGGCGGGTGTCACGCGGTTGCGCACCAGGTCACCCGCCTTCCGGAGTGGCGGCGCGGCCGGGCGCGACGCAGAATGCGCGCATGCAGCCGACGGTCGTCCGGGTGGCGCGCCTGGCCGACCCGGCCGGGCCCGCCGACGGCGTCCGCGTGCTCGTCGAACGGCTCTGGCCGCGCGGCACCGCCCGCACGGCGGTGGTCCTGGACGGCTGGTACCGCGGGCTGGCCCCCTCCGACGAGCTGCGCACCTGGTACGGCCACGACCCCGAGCGGTTCGCCGAGTTCGCTTCGCGATACCGGGCGGAGCTGCGGGAGCCCGAGCGAGCGGCGGCGCTGGAGCGGCTGCGAGAGCTGGCGGCGGGTGGCCCGGTGACGTTGCTGACGGCGAGCGGGTCGCCCCCGATCAGCCAGGCGGCGGTCCTGGCGGAGATCCTCACCGGCGGCGGGTGACGGGGAGGTCGCCGCGAGCTTCCGGCTGGTCGGCGAGGTGGGCCGCCAGGCCGTGGGCGACGAGGCCCCCGCGGCGAGCCCACCGCTCGGCCGGCGGCGAGGCCCCGCTGCGAGCCAACCGCCCGGCCGACGGCGACGTCGCGGCGGGCCCCCGGCGGCGATGCCCGAGACCTCGCTGCGGCCGGTCATGTGCGCGGCCCGGTTTCCGAGCCACTCGCGGTCGTCGTCACCGTCGCGGTCGCCGTTCCCAGGGTGTCGTGGTGGGCGGTCAGCGTCAGCGTCCCCGGCGGCCCCGCGAACGGCCGTAGCCACACCGCCGCCGCGCCGCCCGTCGCGCCCAGGTCCATCCTGGTGTCTCCGACGAGCTCGCCCGGGCCGGTCAGCGTCACCGTCACCGGACCGGTCGCGCCCGCGCGGATCGTCCCGAACCGGTCCAAGGCGGACACCACGACCCGGGTCGCGTCGCCGCCGTCGGCGCGGAGCTGGGTGTCGTCCGGGACGCAGCCCAGCACGTCTCGGGTCCGGTCGCCGCTGAACCGCCGGGAGACGACCAGCCGGTCACCCACGTAACCGTCGATGCGCAGCTGGGGACGCTGTCCGCGCGGCACCGTCAGGTCGACGGCGAACGGCGGGTACTTCAGGTGCGGGAACTCCGCCCGCCGGCTGCGCGCCTCACCGGCGGGCCGGTCGTCGAGGAACAGCACGAGCCGGTCGCAGTTCGACCAGATCGTCGCGGCCCGCCCCGGCCCGGACGGCGACGCGGTGAAGTCCCAGGTGAAGCCGGGTTCGACGACCGCCCGCGCCCGCGGGTCGCCTTGCGAGGCGTAGAACGCCGCCGCGGGCTTGGGGATCCGGAAGAAGTCCGAGACGCCGCAGTACTTCGACCCGCCCATCGAGCGTTGCCAGCCCGACGGGTAGTCGAACGCGCACCACGCCAACAGCCCGCAGTACCGGTCGTCGGCCGCGGCCAGGTCGTGGGCCTTCGCGTGCAGCTCGGCCTGCAGCTGCTGGGTCGCGTCGGGGTCGGTCCGGCGGTAGGCGCGGGCGCCGGCGATGGTGCCGATCGTCTCCGTGACCAGGTACGGGACTCCCGCGTGCGGCGGGCGCAGCTGAAAGGGCGCGCCGCGGCGGGCGGTGTAGTCGTTGTAGGCCAGGATCTCGACGTCGCTGCCGGCGTACCGCGCGCCCGTCGAACTGGCCAGCGCGCCGCTCGTGGGCCGCGACGGGTCGAGCTTCCGCGCGAGCCGCCCGGTCCGGTCGTACATCGCCGTCGTGCCGTTGGCCTCGTTCACGCGGGTGCCCCACACGATGATGCTGGGGTGGTTGCGGTCCCGGGTGATCATCCCCGAGACGTCCCGGAAGTTCTGCTGCTGCCAGGCCGCGTCCCCGATCCGGCCCCAGCCGGGGATCTCCTCCCACACCAGCAGGCCCAGCTCGTCGCAGGCGTCGAGGAACGCGCTCGACTGCGGGTAGTGCGAGCAGCGGACCATGGTGCAGTTCAGCTCGCGCCGCAGGATCTCGGCGTCGCGCCGCTGCACGCGGTCGGGCATCGCCCCGCCCGCGAACGGGTACCACTGGTGCCGGTTGAGGCCGAACAGCTTGAGCCGCCGTCCGTTGAGGAAGAAGCCGTCGGGGGTGAACGTGGCTTCGCGGAACCCGATCCGCACCGTCCGCTGGTCGAGCACCACGGGCCCGGACCGCACCGTGACGACGACCTCGCACAGCGCCGGATCCTCGACGTCCCACAGCCGGGCCGCGCCGAGCCCGCAGATGTCGAACGCCACCGTGCGGCTGCCCGGCGGGACCGGCGCGCCACCGCGGGCCAGCTCGCGTCCCGCCTGCCGCACGGACGCGCTCACCTGGGCCGCGGCCGGCGCGTCGAGCGTGCACTCCACGTGCAGCGACCGGGCGGGGGAGAGCACGTCGTCGGGCCGGGCGAAGACGTCGGCCAGCCGGGTCCGCGGCACCGGGCCGACCGTGGCCGGGCGGTAGATCCCGGCCGGCTGGTAGAAGTCGATCACCGACGGGCCCGCGCTGTTCGGCAGGTTGGGCGGCACGTCCAGGGCCCACCGCCCGTCGACGACCACGGCGAGCACGTTGTCGCCGTCCACGACCCCGGGCAGACCCACCTCGAAGGGCAGGTAGCCGCCTTCGTGGGTGGCGACGAGGGTGCCGTTGAGGAACACCGCCGCGTTCGTCATGACGCCGTCGAAGCGGGCGGCGCACCGCTCGGCCGCGGTCGCGGTGAAGTGCTTGCGGTAGATCCACCGGTCCTGCCAGGACGCCGGGTCCCAGCCGGTCCACGACAGCGGGGTCACGCAGTGGGGCAGTTGCACGGGGGAGAGGTCGATCTCGTCGAAGCCGAGGTCGGTGCAGCCGTCGGAATACCGCCCGAAGAGCCAGAAATCGCCCAGCCGCACGCTGTCCGGACCGGGAGCGGCGTGTCCGGCCGAGCCGACGGCGGCCACCCCGAGCAGCGCGGCCCCGCCGGCGGCGAGGAACCCACGCCGCGTCAGGCGCGGCTTCTCCTCGGCCATCGACGACCTCCGTGCTCGGTGTCCTACCCGGGAATCGCTTCTCACCACTCAGACGTGACAAGCGATCAAAGGGTTGGCTCTCAGCGCAGAGTCGAGGCGCGGACCACCAGCTCGGGGGTGAAAACGACCTGCCGGTGCTCGTGATCCGGTTCGGACTCCGCCAGCAGCAGCTCCGCCGCCGTGCGGCCGAGGCGCCGGCGGGGCTGGCGGACCGACGTCAGCGGCACCGCGGCCGCCGCCGCGAACTCGATGTCGTCGTACCCGACGATCGCCATGTCCTCCGGGACGCGCATGCGGAGGTTCGCGCACGTCTGCAGCAGGCCGAGCGCCACCAGGTCGTTGGCGCAGAACGCCGCGGTCGGGCGGATCGAGGCCGGCAGCCCCGCCAGCCGCTCGCCCGCGCCGCGCCCGTCGGCCACGGTCAGGGCCGTCGTCGTCAGGTCGACGAGGTGGTCCGGGCCGAGACCGGCCGCGCGCAGGGCCCGCAACGCGCCCAGCCTGCGGTCGCGGACCTGCCCGACCGTCGTGTGGTTGCCGATGAACGCGATGCGGTCGTGGCCCTGCTCGACCAGGTGCCGCACGGCGATCTCGCCGCCGTAGACGTCGTCGACCGCGACCGAGCAGTGCGCGGTGCCGCCGGGGGTCCGGTCGACGACGACCACCGGCGTCCCGCGGTGCGCGATCTCGTGCAGCAGCGGGGCGTCCGGGTCGACCGGGGTGATGAGGATGCCCTGCACCCGCTGCTGTTCGAGCCGGCCGAGGTAGGCCGCCTCGCGCGTGGCCTGGTGGGCGCTGTTGCAGAGGAACAGCGAGAGGTCGCCGGCGTCGGCGGTGTCTTCCATGCCGGCCGCGACGTCGGT
This sequence comes from Amycolatopsis sp. NPDC114505, assembly GCF_055633615.1. Lineage (NCBI taxonomy): Bacteria > Bacillati > Actinomycetota > Actinomycetes > Pseudonocardiales > Pseudonocardiaceae > Amycolatopsis > Amycolatopsis sp. NPDC114505. The sequence goes on from NZ_JBVKDV010000003.1 coordinate 382,465, forward strand.
GAAGAAGGGGTTGCTGCCGTCGAGCATCACGTACGCGAGCACGCGGCTGCGCCCGGCCCGCAGCTGCCGCGCGGACTCGTTGCGGACGAACCGGAGCTCGGCCATCGCGGTCTCGACCTTCACGCGGGTGGCGGGGCTGACGCGGTCGGGCCGGTTGAGCACGTTGGACACCGTGCCGAGGGAGACGCCCGCGGCGGCGGCGACGTCCTTCATGCCTGCCGACTTCGGCTCGGCACCGGACTCCTGGACCGACATGGAACCCCCTCATTGAAACGTAACATCGCCACGAACAGTCCGGCCTTGAAGACGTTCGGCCACGGTTCGGCTGATTCATTGACTTGTTCTTCGCTCGCATAGTAGCGTCACCGCACCAGATTTGTGAAACCTTTCAATCCGGAGGTCGCGATGACGCGGCAGGACTCGGACCGACCGCCTCTGCTGGAGGTGCGCGGCGTGACGAAGTCGTTCGGCGCCGTCGCGGCGGTCGCCGGGGTGAGCTTCGGCCTCTACCCCGGCGAAGCCCACGCGCTCGTCGGCGAGAACGGCGCCGGCAAGTCCACGATCGTGAAGATGCTCGCCGGGGTGCACAAGCCCGACGACGGCACGCTGCTGCTGCAGGGCCGGCCGGTCGAGTTCGGCTCACCGGCCGACGCCAAGGCCGCCGGCATCGCGGTGATCTACCAGGAGCCGACGCTGTTCCCCGACCTGTCGGTCGCGGAGAACATCGTGATGGGCCGTCACCCGCGCAAGAGCATGGGCCGCATCGACCGCGCGGCGATCCGGGAAGAGGCCGAACGGCTCTTCACCCGGCTCGGCGTCCGGATCGACCCGGGCCGCCCGGCGCGCGGGCTGTCGATCGCCGACCAGCAGATCGTGGAGATCGCCAAGGCGCTCAGCGCCGACGCCCGCGTGCTCGTGATGGACGAGCCGACCGCCGCGCTGAGCCGCGTCGAGGTCGACCGGCTCTTCACCGTCGCGCGGACGCTGCGCCAGGAAGGTGCGGCGATCATGTTCATCTCGCACCGCTTCGAGGAGATCACCGAGCTCTGCCAGCGCGTCACGATCATGCGCGACGGCAAGCACGTCTCCACCGACCTGGTCGCCGACGTCACGGTCGACGACATGGTCAAGCGCATGGTCGGCCGCGACCTCGACGCCCTGTTCCCCAAGCAGGACGTCGAGCCCGGTGCGGTCGTCCTCGAGGTCGAAGGCCTGGCCCGTGAAGGCGTCTTCCGCGACATCTCCTTCTCGGTGCGCGCGGGGGAGATCGTCGCGTTCGCCGGGCTCGTCGGCTCCGGGCGTTCCGAAGTCGTCCAGGCCGTGTTCGGAGTGGACGAACGGGACGCCGGCGTCGTCAAGATCGGCGGCAGAAAGCTCAAGGCGCACTCGTCGCGGGCCGCGATGGCCGCCGGGATGGCGCTGGTCCCCGAAGACCGGCGCCAGCAGGGCCTGATCATGGACCTCTCGATCGAGCGGAACGTGACGCTGCCGCGGTCCCGCGCGCTCTCGAAGCTCGGCTTCCTGACCGGCGCGAGCGAGCGCCAGGAGGCCCGGCACTGGACTGAGCGCCTGCGCACCAAGTACCGCCGCCTCGGCGACCCCGTCGGCACGCTTTCCGGCGGCAACCAGCAGAAGGTCGTGCTCGCCAAGTGGCTCGCGATGGCGCCGAAGGTGCTCATCGTGGACGAGCCGACGCGCGGGATCGACGTCGGCACGAAGGCCGAGGTGCACCGGCTGATGTCGGCGCTCGCGGCCGAAGGCGTCGCGATCGTCATGGTGTCCTCGGAGCTGCCGGAGGTGCTCGGCATGGCCGACCGCGTGCTCGTGATGCGGGAGGGCAGGCTCGTTGCCGAGCTCCCGCGCGCCGACGCGACCGAAGACGCCGTCATGTTCGCCGCGATGGGCCAGGGAGCCGCCGCATGACCGTGACCAAGGAGGCCCCCGTGACCGGGGAACCGACCGTCCACAAGCGACAGTCGTGGACCGCGAACGTGTTCAAGGCCCGCGAATCCGGCATCGTCCTCGCCCTGATCGTCCTGGTCGTGTTCACCGCGACGCAGAACTCGCGGTTCCTGTCCGGCCAGAGCATCCGCGACATCCTGCTCGGCACGGCGATCCTGGCCGTGCTCGCCGTCGGGCAGGCGATCGTGATGATCACCCGCAACATCGATCTGTCGGTCGGCTCGGTGCTCGGCCTCGCCGCCTTCGCCGTCGGCTCGCTCATGCGCGACAACCCCGGCCTGCCGGTGATCGTCGCGCTGCTCGTGGGTCTCGGCGTCGGCGCGGTCTGCGGGCTCGTGAACGGCTCGCTGGTGCGCTTCGGCCAGGTGCCCGCGCTGGTCGTCACGCTGGGCACGCTCTACGCCTTCCGCGGCGTCAGCTTCTTCTGGGCGGGCGGCCAGCAGATCAACGCCGACAAGCTGCCCGCGTCCTTCCTGGACTTCGGCACCTCGTCGGTGCTCGGCGTGCCGTGGCTGGTGCTGATCGCCGTGCTCGTCCTGGTCGTCGCCGGGATCGTGCTGCGCAGCTACCCGGCGGGGCGCGAGCTGTACGCGATGGGGTCGAGCCCGCAGGCCGCGCAGCTGGCCGGCATCCGGGTCGGCCGCAACACCACCGCGGCGTTCCTGGTCAGCGGCGCGCTCGCCGGCGTGGCCGGAGTCCTGTTCGCCGCCCGGTTCGGCACCGTGGACGCGGCCGCCGGCACCGGCTACGAGCTGAACGTGGTCGCCGCGGCGGTCGTCGGCGGGGTCGCGGTGTTCGGCGGCAGCGGCTCGGTCTGGGGCGCGGGCCTCGGCGCGCTGCTGCTGACGGTCATCGGCAGCGCCCTCGCCGTGCTCGACATCAACCAGTTCTGGCAGCAGGCGATCGTCGGCGCGCTGATCCTGCTGGCCATCGGCGCCGACCGGCTCGTCGCGGTCCGGGTCGCCAAGGCACTGAAGAAGAGGGACTCCCATGTCTGACCAAGGGAACCGGCTCGGCCGGCTGCTGAGCTGGGACGCCGCCGTCGTCCTGGTGACGGTCATCGTGCTGATCATCGCCTCCGGTGCCGTCGACAACTTCGGCACCAGCCGCAACTTCACCTTCCTGCTGCTCGACCTGCTGCCGATCGCCCTGGTCGCGCTGCCGATGACGTTCATCATCGTGACCGGCGAGATCGACCTCTCGGTGGCGAGCACGCTCGGGCTGACGTCGGCGGTGATGGGGTCGCTGTGGGACGCGGGCCTCTCGATCGAGACGATCATCCCGCTCTGCATCCTGCTCGGCGCGGTCCTCGGCGCGCTGAACGGCTTCTTCGTCACCGTGCTGAAGCTGCCGTCCCTGGCCGTCACGATCGGCACCCTGGCCCTCTACCGCGGGCTGGCCTTCGTCGTGCTCGGCGACGGCGCGGTCGCGGACTTCCCGCGGGCCTACACCACCTGGGTCACCGGAACCATCGGCGACGGGCCGATCCCGAACGTGCTCGTCCCGCTGCTCGTGGTGGCCCTGATCTTCGGGGTCGTGCTGCACGCGACCCCGATCGGCCGCGGCGTCTTCGCGGCCGGCGCGGGGGAACAGGCGGCCCGGTTCGCCGGGATCCGCACCGGACGGCTCAAGTTCTGGCTGTACGTCGTGAGCGGCGCGGTCGCGGGGCTCGCCGGGATCCTGTGGACCCTGCGCTACTCCAGCGCCCGCGCCGACAACGGCTACGGCATCGAACTGGCCGTCGTGGCCGCCGTGCTGCTCGGCGGCGTGTCCATCTTCGGCGGCAAGGGCACTCTGCCCGGCGTGCTCGCCGGAGTGGTCCTGCTGGCGTCCCTGCAGAACGCGTTGCGCCTGCAGGACGTCTCCAACGAGGCACTCAACATCGTGACCGGCGTGCTCCTCATCGTGTCGGTCCTGCTGCCCAACATCGTGTCCTCGGCCCGTACGGCGCTCCGGCGCCGGAGTCGAGCGACTGCTCCGGTTTCCCCAGAAAGGTGACGAAGATGTCCCGACGGTTCCTCACCGGCGCAGTGTCGGCCGGGCTGGTGCTCGTGCTGGCCGCCTGCGGCGGCACCACCAAGGACGACAGCAGCGGCTCCGGCGCGCAGCAGCCGTCCGCCACGGCGAACCCCAACGCCGCGGCCAAGGAAGGCGTCAAGATGGCCTTCCTGCCCAAGCAGCTCAACAACCCCTACAGCGACATCGAGGTCAGCGGGGGCAAGGCCGCGCTCGAAGAGCTGAAGGGCGAGTACAAGCTCGTCGGGCCGAACGACGCCAGCGCGTCGTCGCAGGTCAGCTACATCAACACGCTGATCCAGCAGCAGCAGAACGTGATCGGCATCGCCGCCAACGACCCGAACGCCGTGTGCCCGTCGCTCAACCAGGCCCGCAGCGCCGGCATCAAGGTCGTCGCGTTCGACTCCGACGCCGCCAAGGACTGCCGGGACGTCTTCATCAACCAGGCCACCACCCAGGGCATCGGCGAGGCGCTGGCCAAACAGGCCAAGGACCTCTCCGGCGGCTCCGGCGAGATCGCGGTCCTGTCGGCGACGCCGAACGCGACCAACCAGAACGCCTGGATCGAGGTCCTGAAGAAGGAGCTGGCCAAGCCGGAGTACGCGAACATCAAGCTGGACAAGGTCGCCTACGGCAACGACGACGACCAGAAGTCGTTCCAGGAGGCCCAGGGCCTGCTGCAGTCCTTCCCGAACCTCAAGGTGATCGTCTCGCCGACGACCGTGGGCATCGCGGCCGCCGCGCGCTACGTCAGCTCGTCCAGCTACAAGGGCAAGGTCGCGGTGACCGGGCTCGGCACGCCGAACCAGATGCGCGCCTTCGTCAAGGACGGCACCGTCAAGCAGTTCGCGCTGTGGAACCCGGCCGACATCGGCTACCTCGCGGCCTACGCGGGCGTCGCGCTGAGCTCCGGCCAGATCAGCGGCAAGGAAGGTGAAACGTTCAAGGCGGGCAAGCTCGGCGACTACAAGATCGGCGCGAGCGGTGAGATCGTCCTCGGCCCGCCGACGACGTTCGACGCGAACAACATCGACAAGTTCAACTTCTGACGAGTCTCCGCGGCCGGACCGGATCGCCGCCCCGGTCCGGCCGCGGGTTCCACAAAGGACTGACTGTGCCCCGTTACTGCTTTAGCCTGCAGGTGAAGCCGGACCGGAGAGCCGAGTACGCGCAGCGGCACCGCGCGGTGTGGCCCGAAATGCGGCAGGCACTGCTCGACACCGGCTGGCGCGACTACTCCCTGTTCCTGCGCGAGGACGGCCTCCTGATCGGCTACGTCGAAGCCGACGACCTCGACGCCGCGCAGGCGGCCATGGCGAAGACCGAGGTCAACGCCCGCTGGCAGGCGGAGATGGCGGAGTTCTTCACCGGCCTCGACTCCCGTCCGCCCGACGAAGGCTTCCAGCTGCTCGAAGAGGTCTTCCACCTCGAACCCCCCACCGTCGCGGAAGGACAGTGATCGCCGTGGGCGACTTGACGGCCGTGAAACAGGCCCTGCGGGCCCAGCGCATCGAAACGCCGTCGTGGGCGTACGCGAACTCGGGCACCCGGTTCAAGGTGTTCCCCCAACCCGGTGTCCCGCGGACACCCGAAGAGAAGATCGCCGACGCCGCGACCGTGCACCGCTTCACCGGGGTCGCCCCGGTCGTCGCGCTGCACATCCCGTGGGACAAGGTCGACGACTACGGCGCCCTGACGGCGTACGCGCGTGACGCGGGTGTCGAAATCGGTGCCATCAACACCAACGTGTTCCAGGACGAGGACTACAAGCTCGGCTCGGTCACCAACCCGGACGCGGGCATCCGCCGCAAAGCCACCGACCACCTGCTCGAGGCCATCTCCATCATGGACGCGACCGGCTCGCGCGACCTCAAGCTGTGGTTCTCCGACGGCATCAACTACCCGGGCCAGGACGACATCCGCGACCGCCAGGACCGGCTGGCCGAGGCGCTCCGCGAGGCGTACGACCGGCTCGGCCCGGACCAGCGGATGCTGCTGGAGTACAAGCTCTTCGAGCCCGCGTTCTACGCCACCGACGTCCCGGACTGGGGCACGTCGTACGCGCACTGCATCGAGCTGGGCGAGCGGGCGACGGTGTGCATCGACACCGGCCACCACGCACCCGGCACGAACATCGAGTTCATCGTGGCGTTCCTGCTGCGGGCCGGGAAGCTCGGCGCGTTCGACTTCAACTCGCGCTTCTACGCCGACGACGACCTCATGGTCGGGGCGGCGGACCCGTTCCAGCTGTTCCGGATCATGTACGAGATCGTCCGCGGCGACGCGCTCGACCCGGCGTACGGCATCGCGTTCATGCTCGACCAGTGCCACAACATCGAGGCCAAGATCCCGGCGATCATCCGATCGGTGATGAACGTCCAGGAGGCCACGGCCAAGGCACTGCTCGTCGACCGCCCCGCGCTGCGCACCGCCCAGCAGGCGGGGGACGTGCTCGGCGCGAACGCCGTGCTGATGGACGCCTACAACACCGACGTCCGGCCGCTGCTGGCCGAGCTGCGCGAGGACTCCGGGCTCGACCCGGACCCGGTCGCGGCCTACCACCGCAGCGGCTACCAGGAAAAGATCGTGGCCGAGCGCGCCGGCGGCACGCAGGCCGGATGGGGAGCATGACGATGACCGTGCCGGAGCAGCTCATCGCGCGCAGCAACGCGCTCGGAGCCGACCCGCGCAACACCAACTACGCCGGCGGCAACACCTCCGCCAAGGGTGCCGTCACCGACCCGGTGACCGGCGCGCCGACGGAGGTGCTGTGGGTCAAGGGATCCGGCGGCGACCTCGGCACGCTGAAGGAGTCCGGGCTCGCCGTGCTGCGGCTCGACCGGCTGCGGTCCCTGGTGGACGTCTACCCGGGCGTCGAGCGCGAGGACGAGATGGTCGCCGCGTTCGACTACTGCCTGCACGGCCGGGGCGGTGCGGCGCCGTCGATCGACACGGCGATGCACGGCCTGGTCGAGGCCCCGCACGTCGACCACCTGCACCCGGACTCCGGCATCGCCCTGGCCACCGCGGCCGACGGTGCCGCGCTGACGAAGGAGTGCTTCGGCGACCGCGTCGCGTGGGTGGACTGGCGGCGGCCCGGCTTCCAGCTGGGCCTCGACATCGCCGCGGTCAAGGCGGCGAACCCGCAGGCCATCGGCGTCATCCTCGGCGGGCACGGCATCACGGCTTGGGGTGCGTCCTCGGAAGAGTGCGAGCGCAACTCCCTCGACATCATCCGGACCGCCGAGGCGTTCCTCGCTTCGCGCGGGGTGGCCGAGCCGTTCGGCCCGGTCGTCCCGGGCTTCGAGGCGCTTCCCGAAACCGAACGGCACGCCCGTGCCGCCGCGTTGGCGCCCGTCGTCCGCGGGCTCGCCTCGACCGACCAGCGGCAGGTCGGGCACTACACCGACAGCGACGTCGTGCTGGAGTTCCTGGCCCGCGAGAAGCTCGCCGCGCTGGCCGCCCTCGGCACGTCGTGCCCGGACCATTTCCTGCGCACCAAGGTCCGGCCCCTGGTCGTGGACCTCCCGGCGACCGCGCCGCTGGACGACGTCGTCGCGCGGCTGAAGGAGCTGCACGCCTCCTACCGCGAGGAGTACCGCGCCTACTACGAGCGGCACGCCGTCGCGGATTCGCCCGCGATGCGCGGTGCCGACCCGGCCATCGTGCTGGTGCCGGGCGTCGGGATGTTCTCCTTCGGCAAGGACAAGCAGACCGCGCGCGTGGCGGGGGAGTTCTACGTCAACGCGATCAACGTCATGCGCGGCGCCGAAGCGGTCTCCACCTACGCCCCGATCGCCGAAAGCGAGAAGTTCCGGATCGAGTACTGGGCGCTGGAAGAGGCGAAGCTGCAGCGGCTGCCGAAGCCGAAGCCCCTCGCCGGACGGATCGCCTTGGTGACCGGAGCCGGGTCGGGCATCGGCAAGGCCATCGCGCTGCGGCTCGCCGCCGAAGGCGCCTGCGTCGCGATCGCCGACCTGAACGGCGACGCCGCGGCCGAGGTCGCCGCGGAGGTCGGCGGTGTCGCGGTGACCGCCGACGTCACCGATGCCGAGGCCGTGCAGGCCGCGGTGGACGCCACCGTGCTCGCCTTCGGCGGCATCGACCTGGTGGTCAACAACGCCGGGCTGTCCATCTCGAAGCCGCTGCTGGAGACCACCGAACGCGACTGGGACCTGCAGCACGACGTCATGGCCAAGGGCTCGTTCCTGGTCGCGCGAGCCGCGGCCAAGGCGATGATCGACCAGGGGATCGGCGGCGACATCGTCTACATCTCGTCGAAGAACTCGGTGTTCGCGGGCCCGAACAACGTCGCCTACGGCGCGGCCAAGGCCGACCAGGCCCACCAGGTGCGGCTCCTGGCCGCCGAACTGGGTGCCCACGGCATCCGCGTCAACGGCGTCAACCCCGACGGCGTCGTCCAGGGCTCCGGCATCTTCGCCGGCGGCTGGGGCGCGCAACGCGCCGCGGTGTACGGCGTCGAGGAGGAGAAGCTTGGCGAGTTCTACGCCCAGCGGACCATCCTCAAGCGCGAGGTGCTGCCCGAGCACGTCGCGGCCGCGGTGTTCGCGTTGACCGGCGGCGACCTCACCCACACCACCGGCCTGCACGTCCCGGTGGACGCCGGGGTGGCCGCCGCGTTCCTGCGCTGAAGGAGAACTCATGACGCTCGACCGCATCACCCCGCGCCGGACCCGCGTCGGCCTCGTCGCGGGGGGCCTGGGCGCCTACTGGCCGCAGTTCCCGGCCCTGCTGCCGCAGCTGCAGGCGTCGGCGCGGCGCGTGTCCGACCGACTGTCCGAAATGGACTGCGAGGTCGTCGACGTCGGCTTCGTGTCGGACGCGCAGGAGGGCGCGGCCGCCGCGGAGAAGCTGCGGGTGGCCGGGTGCGACCTGATCGTCGGGTTCCTCACGACGTACCTGACGTCCAGCATGCTGGCGCCGGTCGCGCATCGCTCGGGCGCGCCGGTGCTGCTGCTGAACCTCCAGCCGACCGAGGTGATGGACCACGAATCCTTCGACACCGGCGCGTGGCTGGCCTACTGCGGGGCCTGCCCGCTGCCGGAGATGGCGAACGCGTTCCGCCGCGTCGGCGTCGAGTTCCGCTCGGTGTCCGGCTACCTCGAGGACCCCCGGGCGTGGACGCGGATCGAGCGGTGGATCAAGGCGGCGGGCGTCCGCGCGGCGCTGCGGCACGGGCGGCACGGCCTGCTCGGGCACCTCTACCCGGGCATGATGGACGTCTCGACCGACCCGACGCTGGTGTCCGGCCAGCTCGGCGGGCACGTCGAGATCCTCGAGATCGACGACCTGCGCGTGCGCGTCGAGAAGGTCACCGACGACGAGACCGCGGCCCGGGTCGCGCTGGCCCGCGACGTGTTCACCGTGGACGAGTCCGTGGTGGACGAAGACTTCGCGTGGGGCGCGCGGGTTTCCGTGGCACTCGACCGGCTGGTGTCGGATTTCGACCTGGATTCGCTGGCCTACTACCACCGCGGTCTCGACGGCGAGACGCACGAACGCGTCGGCGCCGGGTTCATCCTCGGCGCGTCGCTGCTCACGGCGCGCGGCATCCCGGCGGTCGGCGAGTACGAGCTGCGGACGTCGCTGGCGATGCTGGTCATGGACCGGCTCGGCGCGGGCGGCTCGTTCACCGAGCTGCAGGCGCTGAACTTCCGGGACGACGTCGTCGAGATGGGCCACGACGGGCCGGCCCACCTCGGCATCAGCGCGCGCAAGCCGCTGCTGCGCGGCCTCGGCGTCTACCACGGCAAGCGCGGCTGGGGCGTGTCGGTGGAGTTCGACGTCAAGCACGGGCCGGTGACGCTGTGCGGGCTGGCGCAGGGACTCGACGGGACGTTCAAGCTCGTCGCGTCCGAAGGCACGGTCGTGCCCGGCCCGCTGCTGCGGATCGGCAACACGACGTCCCGCGTCGACTTCGGGTGCGACCCGGGGGAGTGGACCGACGCGTGGTCGGCCAGCGGGATCGCCCACCACTGGGCGCTCGGCACCGGTCACCGGGTCGCCGAGCTGACGGCCGTGGCGGACCTGCTCGGGTTGGAGCTGACCGTGGTGCGCGCGTGAAGCGAGTCGCGGCCGTCGACCTCGGCGCCTCCAGCGGGCGCGTGATGGCCGGGACGGTCGGGCCGTCGGTCCTGGAGGTGTCCGAGGTACGGAGGTTCGCCAACGGCGGAGTGCGGGCGGGCCCGGTGCTGTACTGGGACGTCCTGGGTCTCTACCGCGAGACCCTGGCGGGGATCCGCGAAGCCGGTCGCTTGGACGGCGTCGGGATCGACTCGTGGGCGGTCGACTACGGCCTCCTGGACGAGCGGGGCGCGTTGCTCGGCAACCCCGTCCACTACCGCGACTCGCGGACCGACGGGGTGCCGGCCGCGGTGGCCGCGTCGGTGTCCGCCCGCAAGCTGTACGACGTCACGGGGTTGCAGCAGCTGCCGTTCAACACGCTGTACCAGCTGGTGTCCGAGGGCGACCGGCTCGACGCGGCGCGGACGATGCTGCTCATCCCGGACCTGCTGAACTACTGGCTGACAGGCTCGGTCGGTGCGGAGCGCACCAACGCGTCGACGACCCAGCTGTACGACGTGCGCGCGCGGACGTGGGCTACGTCGCTTGCTGCGCAGGTCGGGATCCCGCCCCGGTTGCTGCCGCCGTTGCGCGACCCCGGCACGGTGGTGGGTACAGCGGCGGATCTGTCCGGGCTGCCGGTGGTCGCGGTGGGTTCGCACGACACGGCGTCGGCGGTGGTCGCGGTCCCGGCTTCCCCGGGGACGAACTTCGCCTACATTTCCTCGGGCACGTGGTCCCTGGCGGGTCTGGAGCTACCCGCGCCGGAGCTGAGCGATGCGGCTTTGGCGGCGAACTTCACGAACGAAGGCGGCGTCGACGGCACGATCCGGTTCCTGCGCAACGTGATGGGCCTGTGGGTGCTGTCGGAGAGTTTGCGGACGTGGTCCACTTCGGACCTTCCGGGGTTGCTTCGCGCGGCCGCCGATTCGCCGGGTTTGGCGGCGGTGGTGGACATCGACGCCCCGGAGTTCCTGCCACCGGGGGACATGCCAGCCCGTCTCGCGGCGGCCTGCTCGGCGACGGGGCAGCGTCCGCCGTCGTCGCGGGCGGAGGTGGTTCGGTGCATCTTGGACAGTTTGGCGTTGGCGTACCACCGGACCCTTCGGGCGGCGTCCGCGGTGACGGGCCGTACGGTCGACGTGGTCCACATCGTCGGGGGTGGGGCGCGGAACTCGTTGCTGTGCCAGCTGACGGCGGATGCGTGCGGGGTGCCGGTACTGGCGGGGCCGGTCGAGGCGGCGGCGCTGGGGAACGTGCTGGTCCAGGCTCGGGCGTTGGGGGAGGACCTGCCGGATCTGGCGGCGATGCGGGCGCTGGTGCGGGAGACGCAGGAGGTCCATCGGTATGAGCCATCGGGAGCGGGCGACTGGGATGCGGCGGAGGCACGCCTGACCCGCTGAGGCGGATTCCTTGCCGCGCCGGCGTGCTCGCTCGGCCAGGGGCGCCCGCACTGCTCGCCCGGCCGGTGTGCCGGCCCGCCCGCACCGCTCGGTCCGCACTGCTTGGCCCGCTCGGCCACCCGCACCATGCGCGTTGCCGGTCTGGCCGCACCGCTTGGCCCGCTCGGCCAGCCGTATCATCCGCGTTGCCGGTCTGGCTGCACCGCCTAACCCGCCCCGGCCGATCCGCCCGCACCGGTCCGCACCTCGCACCGCCTGGCCTGTCCGCCCAGCCCGCCAACCGCCGGCTCGCGCTGCCAACCCGCCCGACCGGCCGGCCCGGCCCGCTCGCCCCACCTGGCCTGCCTGCTCGCCCAGTCCGCTCCGCCTGGCCGGACCGCTCGGCTGGCCCGTCCCGGCCGCGAGTCGTTCACCGCATCCCCGGCCCCCCGGAATTCGCGCATCCTCTGTCCGCAGTGCCGCTCACCGGACAGAACTGCGCGGAAGTCCCCTTCTCCCCGCGCTTTCCGGGCACACTCCTCGCAGCACGGTTGCGGGCCCGAGGCGCCCGCGGCGAGCCTGAGCACGGATCCCGGTCGGAAACTTTCCGACCAAGACCGAGGGAGTACCGCGATGGCGCACCGAACCCGCACCCTGACCGCCGCTGCCGCCGTGGCCGCCCTCTGCGCGCTGGCGTTCCCGGGCGTCGCCGCCGCCGATCCGCCCGGTGCCCTGCCCGGCAACGCCTCCGACTTCGAAAAGACCTTCCAGCCCGCCTTCGACTACGACAAGGACGGCTGCTACCCGACCCCGGCCATCGGCCCGGACGGCACCATCGCCCCCGGCCTCTCCCTCGGCGGCGACACCAACGGCCACTGCCGCGACTCCTGGGACCTCGACAACACGAACTCCTACTCGCGCCAGAAGTGCGACAACGGCTGGTGCGCCGTCATGTTCACCCTCTACTTCGAGAAGGACCAGGCCTCCCTCGGCCCCGGCAGCGCCGGGCACCGCCACGACTGGGAACACGTCGTCGTGTGGGTCAAGGACAACCAGGTCGAGTACGTCGCGACGTCGCAGCACGGCGGCTTCGCGATCCACGACCGCGCCAGCATGCGCTTCGAGGGCACGCACGCGAAGGTCGTCTACCACAAGGACGGCGGCTCGACGCACTGCTTCCGCGCCGCCAACGGCAACGACGACCCGCCGGAGAACCACAAGGGCACCTGGCAGTACCCGACGCTCGTCGGCTGGGACGGCTATCCCGCCGGGATCCGGGACAAGCTGACCCAGGCGAACTTCGGCAGCGCCACCTTCGGCATCAAGGACGACCAGTTCGCCGGCAACCTCGCCAAGGCCAAGCCGTCCGGGATCCCGTTCGACGAGAACGCCTAGGTCGTCACCGGCGCGCCGCGGCCGCGCTTCAGCTCGAAGAACCCGGGCGTGCCGGTCACCAGCAGCACGCCGTCCCACAACCGCCCGGCTTCCTCGCCGCGCGGGACCGGGCTGACGACCGGGCCGAAGAACGCGTTGCCGTCGACGTGGATCGCCGGGACGCCGAGGTCCTCGCCGATCGGGTCGAGCGCCGCGCGGTTCCCGGCGCGCAGGTCCTCGTCGAGCTCCGGCGATTCGGCGGCGTCCGCGAGCGAGGCCGGCAGGTCCACCGACGCGAGCGCGGCGACGATGGTCTCGCGGGTGACCGGCGCCTTGTCGTGGTGGAACCGCGTGCCGAGCGCGGTGTAGAGGTCGCGCAGCACCCCGTCGCCGTGCGCCCGCGACGCGGCCAGCGCGACGCGCGCGGGGCCCCATCGCTCGTCGAGCCACTTCCGGTACCAGTCGTCCACCGGGCGGCCTTCGTTGTGCAGCGCCAGGCTGAAGACGTGGAACCGCGTCCGGACGTCGCGGACGGCCTCCACCTCCAGCAGCCAGCGCGAGGCGATCCACGCCCACGGGCAGACGGGGTCGAACCACAGGTCAACGGTTTTCACCGGGCTCACGCTAAGCGGGGGAGCGGCCCGGCAGAAGATCCAATTCCGGCGGGCCGGACCGGGCCAATCAGAGCCAGCCGCGCTCGTCCGCGATCCGCACCGCCTCGACGCGGTTGCGCGCGCCGGTCTTCGTGATCGCCGCCGAGACGTAGTTGCGGACCGTGCCTTCGGACAGGTAGAGCCGCGACGCGATCTCGGCGACCGTGGCACCGGTCCGGGCGGTGATGAGGACGTCCCGTTCCCGCGCGGTGAGCGGTGATTCGCCCGCGGCCAGCGTGGCGACCGCCAATGCCGGGTCCACCACGCGTTCCCCGCTCCGGACGCGGCGGATCGCGTCGGCCAGGACGTCCGCGGGGGCGTCCTTGACGACGAACCCGGCGGCGCCCGCGTCCATCGCGCGGCGCAGGTAGCCCGCGCGCCCGAACGTCGTGAGCATGACGACCCGGCAGTCCGGCACCTGCGCGGCGAGCACCGCCGCGGCCGCGAGCCCGTCGAGCCCGGGCATCTCGATGTCCAGCAGCGCCACGTCCGGCCGGTGTTCGCGCGCGGCCGCGACGACCTCGTCGCCGCGGCCGACCGACGCGACGACCTCGAAGTCGTCCTCGAGCGCGAGTAGCGCGCACAGGGCCTGACGCACCAGCGCCTGGTCGTCGGCGAGCAGCAGGCGGATGGTCACAGCGTCACCCGCAGCCGCCAGCCGCGCGGCCGGACCGGTCCGGCTCGGAACTGCCCGCCGGCGGCCTTGACGCGTTCGCGCAGGCCCGCCAACCCGGAGCCCTCCTCGGGGGTGCCGCCCACGCCGTCGTCGACGACCTCCACAGTGGACTCCGTGAGCGTCACCGCGCACCGTGTCGCGCGCGCGTGCCGGGCCACGTTGGTCAGCCCTTCGCGGACCACCCAGCCGAACAGCTCCTGCCGGGCCGGGTCCACGACGTCGGCCGCCGTCGGCAGGTCGGCGGTGACGCCGCACGCGCGCAGCAGCTCACGGCCGCGGGCCAGCTCGCCGGCGAGCGTGACGTCCCGGTAGCCCGACACCGCCGCGCGCACGTCGGTCAGCGCCTGGCGGGCGAGGTTCTCGACCGCCGTCATCTCTTCGCCGGCGCGGGGGCTGTCGGTGTCGAGGAGCCGCCGCGCCAGGGTGCTCTTCACGGTGATCGCGGTCAGCGAATGGCCGAGCAGGTCGTGCAGGTCGCGGGCGATCCGGGTCCGTTCGGCCTCGGACGCCAGCCGCGCGACCTCGGCCCGGGCTTCGACGAGGGCGGCGTTGGCCCGGACGGCTTCGGCGAAGACGTGGACGACCAGCACGGTGAACACGAGCGCGACCGTCTGCGTCCACCCCGCGGTACCCCACGCCACCCACGGGACGACCAGCGCCGCGAGCGCGGCGACGACCACGAGCGCGCCGGAGTGGCGCGGGAGGCGGGGTACGGCGAGGGACACGACGACCGTGGCGAGGAAGAACGCCTCGGCGTGGGCGAAGGGGAGTGCGGCGGCGAAGAGGACGGCCAATACCCCCAGGAGTGGCCAGAACCGGCGCGGCGCCCGCTGCGCCGCGGCCCGCGCCGTGAGGACGTAGCAGCCGACGAAGACGGCGACGAGCACGCAGCCCGCGACCGCCGCGCGGCCGGTGGAGTGCTGCAGCACCCCGGGCACGGTCACCGCCGGGTAGACGAGCATGCCCGCGTCGAGCACCATCACCCGCCAGCCGCGCACCCAGCGCTGCACGTCGGCCGGTTCCGTCCTGTCCATCACCGGCACGCTACCGGCCCCGCGCCCGCCGGCCGTTGACGAGCACCGTGACACCCAGCAGGAGCAGCCCGCAGACGGCCTGTTCGATCCGCAGCCACAGCGGGAACAACCCGGGCAGGGCGACGATGACGACGATCGCCACGAGCATCACCGCGGCGACGATCCGCAGTCTCAGCAGCCCTTTGCGCGACCCGCGGGCCGCGCTACGGGCGAAGGCGAACGTCAGCAATGAGCTGGCGACGACGAGGGTGGCGCGCACCCAGACGGCGTCGGTCACCATCGCGTGGTCGTTCCGGAAGAGCACGATCGCGATCAGCGTGAGCACGGAGAGCGTGGCGTAGCCGCCGGTGAGCAGCAGCACCGGCCGGAAGCGGACGGGTTCGGTTCGAGTCGTGGTGGTCATGCCGGAAATGCTCGTCGCGAGGGGTGTCCGGACGGCAGTGCCGTCCCGCAGCGGCTGCCCATGACATTTGTCATCGGCGCGGCACTGGGAGAGCGCTCTCACAGCGTGCTACAAAGAAGGGGTGACGACGCATCCGCCCCCGGCGCCGCCGACCCTGGAGGACGTCGCGCGGGTCGCCGGTGTCTCCCGGGCCACGGTGTCCCGCGTGGTCAACAGCGTGCGCAACGTCGACCCGAAGCTGCGGGAGACCGTCGAACGCGCCATCGCCACCACCGGGTACGTGCCGAACCGCGCGGCCCGGTCGCTGGTCACGCGCCGGACCGGTGGAGTGGCGCTGGTGGTGTCCGAGCCGGAGCGGCACGTCGAGGCGTTCACCGGCGGCGTGTTCGGCGACCCGTTCTTCGGCCGGGTGGTCGAAGGTGTCGTCGCCTACCTGCGTCCCCGGGGGATGCACCCGCTGCTGATGCTCGTCGACAGCGACGAGGAGCGCGAGAAGCTCGTGGCGAAGCTGCGGCAGGAGCAGGTGAGCGGGGTGCTGCTGATTTCGCTGCACCCGGCGGAGGACCCGTTGCCGCGCATGCTGACCGACGCGGACGTCCCGACGGCGTTGTTCGCGCGCCCCGGCCGCCCGGCCCCGGTGAGCTACGTCGACGTCGCCCACCAGGACGGCGCCCGGCTCGCGGCGGACAGGCTGGTCGAGCGGGGCTGCGCCCGGGTCGCGACGATCGCGGGCCCGGCGGGCACGCCGGCGGGCCAGGACCGGCTGGCAGGGTTCCGCGACGCGATGGCAAGGCATGGCCACGCGTACGTGGCGGTCGCGGAGGGCGACTTCACCGAGCACGGCGGCGAGCGCGCGATGGAGCGGCTCTTGGCGGAGGAACCGGCGCTGGACGGGCTGTTCGTGGCGAACGACCTGATGGCGTACGGAGCGTTGACGGTACTGCGCGAAGCGGGCCGGCGAGTGCCGGAAGACGTGGCGGTGATCGGCTTCGACGACAGCCGGGTGGCCCTGAGCTGCCGCCCCCGGCTGACGACGGTCCGCCAGCCGGTGGAGGAGATGGGCGCGGCGATGGCGAGGATGGTCCTGGACCGCATGGCCGACCCGGCGGGCCGAGCGGAGTCGGTGATCTTCGACCCGGAGCTGGTGGTCCGCGACTCGGGTTGAGTGAGGGATGGCGCCGGTTTTGGGTTCCGGCCCCGGCGCGGGGGTGGGTGGTTCGCCCGGTTACCGACTCCGGCTACAGACCTCGGTCGCCGCGCTGCTAGCCGCCGACTTCTGCTGACAGGCCGCCGACCCAGCTTGGCCCGCGGAGCCCTGAGCGCGGCTCCGGCGCCGGTGCGGTCCCCGGCTTGAGGCCGGTTGGTCCGGCCGGCATCCCGGGGCCATCACATGCCGATCATCGACGCTGGCCACTGAGCTGCCAGCTGCCGCGCCACCAGCCGCCGCTCGCCGGGGCGCCAGCCGCCAGGCCGCCGATTGCCGGCCCGTCGACCGCGAGCCGCCGGGTCACCGTGGCCACCGCACGTCGGGCCAGCCCTGGCTGCCGACCACCAAGCCGCCGACTCCGGCCGCGAACCTCGGCCGCCGGGCCAACGGCAGCCTGCCACCAGCCCGCCGGCCGCGGGCCCGCCGACCGCCAGCCACCGGGTCACCGCCACCACTGGGCCGCCAGCGGCGGGTCACCAGCCGCCAGTCGCCGGGCCGCCGACCGCCGGGCCGCCGATCACCCCTGGTCGCTGACCACCAGCCGCCGAGCCGGCAACCCACGCAACCGCCGCCCCGATACTCCGGCCGCGTGGCCTGCCGGGCAAGGAACCCGGCCTGTCCGGACAGTTCCGCCTCATGGTCTGGACATCCGGCCGATCACTGTGCTCAGATCGAAACCGCCTTTTCCAACGTTGTAAAACTGGCTGGGTCCCCCTGACCGGAACGGAGTTCCGCCGTGCGGACGAGAGCACCGAAAATCCTCCATCTAGTGAGCGTCCTGGCCGTCGCCGCGGCGGTGGTCGCCGTCGGGACGCCGGCCGAGGCCGGGCATGCCGCGCGGCAGTCCGTCACCGCCGGAAACGCGCGTTTCCAGGTCCTCTCCCCGACCCTGATCCGCACGGAGTACGCGGGCGACGGCCGCTTCACCGATGCCGCCACCTTCAACGCCGTCGGCCGCGGCTCGTTCACGCCTCCCGCGTTCACCTCCACGACCTCGAACGGCGTGCTGACCATCCGCACCAGCGCGACGACCCTCACCTACAAGCTGGACTCCGGCCCCTTCGACTCCTCGAACCTCCAGATCCGCACCACGGCCGGCGCTCCGGTGACCGCGGCACCCTGGCGTCACCTGACCTGCGCGACCGGCGCCCTCTGCGAGGCCGAAGACCTGACCGCCGACGGGCTGGGCGTCGCCACCGACCACCCCGGCTACACCGGGGAAGGCTTCCTCGCCGGCTTCGAGAGCACCGGCACCTCGGCCACCGCCGACGTCCTCGCCGCCACGGCCGGGACCTACAACGTCACCGCCCGGTTCGCCAACGGCCAGGGCGGGGACGGCCAGCACGTCACGCGCACGCTGAGCGTGTCCGTCGACGGCGGCGCCGCGCAGAAGCTCACCCTGCCCACGACGGCCGACTGGAACAGCTGGGCCACCGCGTCCGTGCCGGTCACCCTCGGCGCGGGGCGGCACAACCTCCGCCTCGAGCGGACCGCGACCGACTCCGGGAACGTCAACATCGACGCCCTCGCGGTGCTGACCGCCGGTGCGGCCTTCCCGCCCGCCTCGGCCCGCGCGTTCACCGGGTGCGCCCTGGATGTCAGCTGCGAAGCCGAAGCCGGCCTCCGCGCGGGCTCGGCCGTCGTCGCGACCGACCACGCCGGGTACGCCGGACGCGGGTTCGTCGCCGAGCTCAACCGCGGCTCGGCGCTGACCCACCGGGTCGTGGCCGTCCCGTCCGCCGGCACCTACCAGCTGGACGTCCGCTACGCCAACGGCACCGGCGGCGACGGTCTGCACCAGACGCGGGCCGCGACGGTCGCCGCGTCCGGCGTCACCCGCACGCTGTCCATGCCCGCCACCGCGAACTGGGACACCTGGGGGAGCGCGTCGGTCCCGGTCGACCTCAAGGCCGGCACCAACGACGTCGTCCTCGGCTGCCCGGACGACGCCAGCTGCCACGTCAACATCGACACCGTCGCGGTCACCCGCGCCGGGGCGGCGGTACCTCAGCCGCACCTGACGCTCGGGGGCTACCGGCGCGGGCTCGACGGCGTCAACGGCGTCAACGGCACGCCGTCGCTCACCGAAGGGCTGCTGCACCAGGACGGCTGGTACCTGCTCGACGACACACCCTCGGCGCTCTACGACACCGCGGCCGGCAAGGTGACGCAGCGGCCGTCGCACGGCGGGAACCCCTACCAGGACGGCTATGCCTTCACCTTCGGCCACGACTACAAGGCGGGCCTGCGGGACCTGGCGACCCTGACCGGGCCGTCGGAGCTGCTGCCGCGCTGGGCCTACGGCGTCTGGTACTCGGAGTACATCGACCGCACCGCGGCCGACTACCGCGACAAGATCCTGCCGAAGTTCCGCAGCGAGGGCGTCCCGCTGGACGTCCTGGTGACCGACACCGACTTCAAGGCGCCGGACACGTGGAACGGCTGGCAGTTCGACAAGAACAAGTTCCCGGACCCGGCGGGGTTCTTCGCCTGGTCGGCGTCCCAGGGCCTGCACAACACCCTGAACATCCACCCGAGCATCATGGGCTCGGACCCGCAGTTCGCCCGCGCGCAGGCCACGGCGAAGGGCAAGCTGGCGAAGTCCGGGTGCGGCACCGACTGCTACGTCTTCGACTGGGGCGACCCCGACCAGCTCAAGGCCTACCTCGACCTGCACGGCGACATGATGAAGCAGGGCAACGACTTCTGGTGGCTCGACTGGTGCTGTGACGCCGCGAAGTCGAGCCTGCAGGGTGTCACGCCGGACGCGTGGATCAACCAGAAGTACGCCGACCTGTCCGCACCGGCGGTCGAGCGGGGCTTCGTGACGTCGCGGGCGTACGGCTCGCTGCAGGCCGGCGGCTACGGCGGCCCGGTCGGGCTGTCGACGGGACCGTGGGCCGACAAGCGCAGCACCGTCCACTTCACCGGCGACACCTCGTCGACGTGGGGCACGCTGCGGATGGAGGTCGGGATCACCCCGGCCGAGTCGGCCGCGACCGGCCTGTCGCCGATCAGCCACGACATCGGCGGCCACAACGACACGACCGGCCTGCGCGGCAGCGAGACCTACACCTCGGGCGGCCAGCAGCACCAGACGTTCAAGCTGCCCGACGACCTGTACGCGCGATGGGTCCAGCTCGGCACGTTCCAGCCGATCGACCGGCTGCACAGCAACCACAGCGACCGGCTGCCGTGGCAGTACGGCGACGCGGCGAAGGCGTCGGCGACGAAGTTCCTGAACCTGCGCGAGACCCTCGTTCCCTACACCTACACCCTCGCCCAGCAGGCGGCGGCGACCGGTGTCCCGGTGGTGCGGCCGACGTACGTGGAGTACCCGGACGAGCCCGCCGCGTACGCCGCGGCCGGGAGCGAGTACTTCTACGGGCCGGACATGCTGGTGGCGCCGGTGACGTCCGCCGGGACGTCGGCGACGACGTCGGTCTGGTTCCCGCCGGGCCAGTGGACGGACTACTTCAGCGGCAAGTCCTACGCGGGCGGCACGACGCAGCAGGTCACGTCGGACCTCGGCACGATGCCGGTGTTCGTGCGGGCCGGTGGCATCGCGGTGACGCGGACGGCCGACGTCCCCAACGACGTCCAAAGCCCGCTGAACCAGGCGACCATCACGGTGGCGCCGGGCGCGTCGGGGTCGTTCTCTCTGTACGAGGACGACGGGACTTCGGCCAAGCACAGCTCGACGACCCGCATCACCTACACCGAGCGGCGCGGCGCCCACACGGTGACGGTGGAGCCGACGCGGGGCCGGTCCCAGGTCGCGTCACGGGACTGGACGGTCAAGTTCCTCGGCGTGACCTCGGCACCGTCCCGGGTCCGGGTCGGCGAGGGCTGGGCACCGTCGCGGAGCTGGAAGTGGGACGCGGCGACGCAGACGTTGACGGTGACGGCCCACGGCGGGCACGGGCCGGTGACCGTGGCGTACTGAGACTACCGGCGGGCGGAGCCGGTATGGCCGTCGAGGCCACCACGTGGGGTGGTGGCCTCGACGGCGCCCGGCTCGGCCACCCTGTGGGATGAGTGGCCTCCACGGCCCGAGCCGCGCGTGCTCGACGCGCGGCTCGGGCCGTTGCTTTGTTGCCGGGTCACTCGAGCCCGGTCAGCACTTTCTCCTGTCGCGTTCCTTCGGAGCCGGTCTCGCCCGCGAGCCGCTTCGTCTCGGCGTCCGCACCCGAGTTCTGTTCGCCCTTCGCCAGGACCACGACCTGCGCCGCGTGGGCCCGCAGCAACGCGACGAGCCGCCGGTCGAACTCGGCGCCGCCGGTGCGCAGGGCCACCAGGTCCGCTTCGGTGACCATGCCCGGCATCTTGTGTCCACTGTGGACGTCGGAGGCCGGCAGCCCGGCCCGGTCGCGAGCCGCCTTCAACCGTGTCAGCAACCGCTCCGACGGCGTCGCGACCGACTCCGCGGCCGAGCGCACTGCCGGGTCGGCCGCGTGGGCGGGAGCCAGCCGCGCCGCCGCCAGGGCGTTCTCGGTCATCGGCACCACGAGCTCCAGCCACGCGACGTCCGTCGGGTTGAACGGCGAAGTGGGGCCGGCGGTGGGGGCGGGGCCGGTGGTGGCGCACCCGCCCATGGTCGCCACCACCGCCGCCCCCACCAGGAGCAGCCGTCTCACGGACGGCCGGGCAGCCGGTAGTTCGGCCCGAGCACGGTGCCCCGGTCCGGCTTGTACAGGTCGAACCCGCGCGGGTCGCACTGGAGCCCGCCGTTGATGCAGTGCGTCACGAGCGCCGCCAGTGTCGCGGGGTCCCACGCGTTGAAGAAGTCGTAGTGCCACGAGTACCCGCGCCCGCTGGCCAGGTGCACGGCGGACATATCGCCGCTCACGGGGAACGCCATCTTGAACTCCAGCATCGGCACCGGCACCGGGTGGTCGCCCGGGCACGTCAGCGTCGCCCGGTCCGGGTACGCCATGTGACTCTTGTGGTCGGCCGAGTCCAGGTGGACGCCGTCCCAGCAGCTCGGCGCCTGGTAGCGGATGTTCAGCTGGCTACCCGGCGTGCACTGCACCGGGATGTCCCAGTTGTGGAAGCTGTCCCCGCACTCCCAGCCCTCGATGGCGCCGGGCGCGTGCTGGAACTCGTCCTGCGTCGCCGTCACGCTCCCGGCGACGTAGCGCAGGCCGGGCGGGAACGGCACGACCTTCGTGTAGTCGAGGATGCCGGACTTGTAGTAGACGACCTGCGCGAAGTTCGGCAGCACCACCTGGTTCCCGTTGTAGACCGTCGGGAACCAGTACGCGGACAGGTCGTCCGGCGCCAGGCACGTGGTGTTGCCGACGCCCGAGTTCTGCAGCGACTGCAGGGTCGTGGCCGCGTTGGTGGTCTTGTTGCCGATGAACGTGTGGTCGTGGGACGCGCCGGGCAGCCCGGGAAAGACGATCGGGTCGTCCGGCTGGTGGTGGCTGGGGGAGCAGTTGACCTGGAACTCGTGGTGGGTCACGAGGTCGTCGGCCCCGGCGGGCGACCAGGTGGCCGCGGTCAGGAAGGCGCCTGCCAGCACGGTGGCGGCGGTGCAGGCGAGGAGCGCGGCTTTCGTTGCCAAGGGTCCTCCACGGTGAGGTGCCAAGGATGGGAGAGCGCTCTCCCACAGCATGCGCAGCGAGCCGCCGCCGTGTCAAGGACCGCCCGGATGCGCGACCGGACAGCCATTGTCCGATTCCCGGCCGGGATCTTGACAACGCGAGGCGCGGTGACGAACCATCGGAAGTCCTGGAGAGCGCTCTCCAATCTCCGTCCCCTGTCGTACGGGAGTCATCGTGGACCGACCGTCGCTCCTCCGTGCCGTCCCGGCACTGGTGGCCCTGCTGGTGCTGGGGCTGCTGGCCGGCCCGTCCCCGGCGCACGCCGCCACGCTGCTTTCCCAAGGCAGACCCGCGACCACGTCGAGCAGCGAAGGCGCCGGTACCGCGGCGTCGGCGGCGGTCGACGGCGACGCCGGCACCCGCTGGGCGAGCGCCTGGAGCGACCCGCAGTGGCTGCAGGTCGACCTCGGCGCGCCGGCCGACATCAGCCAGGTCACGCTGAACTGGGAAGCCGCCTACGCGACCGCCTACGAGATCCAGGTTTCGGACAATGCCGCGTCTTGGCAGACTGTGTACAGCACGACGACGGCGACCGGCGGGATCCAGAACCTCGCCGTCTCCGGTCATGGCCGGTACGTGCGCTTCTACGGCACCCACCGCGTCGGCGGCTACGGCTACTCGCTCTGGGAGTTCCAGGTCAGCGGCACCCCCGGCACGTCGACGCCGGGCGGCCCCGGCGTCACGAAGGTGACCGGCAGCCAGGGCAACTGGCAGCTGAGCGTCGACGGCGCGCCGTGGACCGTCAAGGGCCTCACCTGGGGACCGCCGGTCGGCGAAGCGGCCGCGCGGATGCCCGAGCTGCACGCGATCGGCGTCAACACCGTCCGCACCTGGGGCACCGACGGCAGCAGCCAGCCGCTGTTCGACGCCGCCGCGGCCAACGGGATCAAGGTGGTCGCCGGCTTCTGGCTGCAACCCGGCGGCGGCCCGGGCAGCGGCGGCTGCGTCGACTACACGACGGACACGA
Organism: Amycolatopsis sp. NPDC114505; assembly: GCF_055633615.1. Taxonomy (NCBI): domain Bacteria; kingdom Bacillati; phylum Actinomycetota; class Actinomycetes; order Pseudonocardiales; family Pseudonocardiaceae; genus Amycolatopsis; species Amycolatopsis sp. NPDC114505. Next base: position 405,829 of record NZ_JBVKDV010000003.1, read on the forward strand.
ACTACAAGAACACGATGCTCGCCGAGATCCAGAAATGGGTCACCGCGTACAAGGCGAACCCCGGCGTGCTGATGTGGAACGTCGGCAACGAGTCGGTCCTCGGGATGCAGAACTGCTACTCCGGCACGCTGCTGGAGCAGAACCGGATCGCCTACACGCGCTTCGTCGACCAGGCCGCGCAGGCGATCCACGCCCTCGACGCGAACCACCCGGTCACCTCGACCGACGCCTGGACCGGCGCGTGGCCGTACTACAAGGCGTACGCGCCGAACCTCGACCTCTACTCCGTCAACTCCTACGCCCAGGTCTGCCAGGTCAAGCAGGACTGGCTCGCCGGCGGCTACACGAAGCCGTACATCATCACCGAGACCGGCCCGGCCGGCGAGTGGGAGGTGCCGAACGACGTGAACGGCGTGCCCGCCGAGCCGACCGACCAGCAGAAGCGCGACGGGTACGTCAATGCCTGGAACTGCGTCCTGGCCCACACCGGCGTGGCGCTGGGCGCGACGCTCTTCCACTACGGCACCGAGGGCGACTTCGGCGGCGTCTGGTTCAACATCACCACGGGCAACGAGAAGCGGCTGTCCTGGTACGCCGTCCGCCGGCTCTACAGTGGACAGACGAGCGGCAACACGCCGCCGGTGATCTCGTCGATGAACCTCAGCCGGACCACCGACGTCCCGGCGGGCGGCACGTTCACCCTGACCGCCGGGGTGTCCGATCCGGACGGTGACCCGATCACCTACACCATGGGCTACAACAGCAAGTACATCAACGACGCGGCCGGCCTGATCCCGGCGCAGTTCACCGGGACCGGGACGTTCACCGTCACCGCGCCGCAGCAGCTGGGCGTGTGGAAGATCTACCTCTACGCCCGCGACGGCCACGGCAACGTCGGCATCGAGACGCGCTCGCTGCGCGTGGTCGCCCCGCCGGTGCCGGGCACGAACCTGGCCCGCGGCGCGGCGACCACGGCGTCGACCTACCAGGCCGACGGTCCCGGCGCGCCCTACCCGCCGCAGGCCGCGACGGACGGCAACACCGCCACGCGCTGGGCGAGCGCGTGGGCCGACCCGCAGTGGCTGCAGGTCGACCTGGGCAGCCGGCAGGCGTTCGACCACGTCCAGCTGGTCTGGGAGTCCGCCTTCGGCAAGGCCTACGAGATCCAGGTCAGCGACGACGCGGCGAACTGGCGATCGGTCTACGCGACGACGACGGGCGATGGCGGCGCCGACGACCTGGCGATCTCGGCCACGGCCCGGTACGTGCGCATGTCCGCGACCCAGCGCGGCACAGCGTACGGCTACTCGCTGTACGAGTTCGGCGTCTACCGTCGCTGACACCCGGTCGGCGCCACCAGCCCGGTGGCGCCGACCGCGCGTGATGCCCCCGCAATCACGCGTGATGCCCGCCCAATCACGCGTGATGCCCGCCTGATCACGCGAGATGCCCCTCCGGGCACGGACCGTCCCCATTCCACTGCGCACCGCACCCGACCGGAGTCCGTTGCCAGGACGGTACTTTTGCCGCACCGCCCCGAAATCCGACTCTCTACGCTCCGATCCATGGCGGACACCCCGACTCCCGAGGTACCGCTTTCCCGCGCCCGCCGCTGGACCTGGGTGCTCGTCGCGGTCGCCGCCGCGTACGGCGGCTGGCACGGCTACGGCATCACCGTCGCACCGGAACGCCCCTTCTTCTGGCTCGGCGTGGCGTTCGACGTCTTCGTCGGCGTCGTCGCCTGGCTGCTGGGCCGCGCCTGGCCGCCGGTGGCGCGCTTCCGCCCCGACGCCATCGCCTTCGACCACGACGTGCTCCCGTACGCCGAGATCACCGAGGTCCGGCGGGGAGCCGTGTCGGCCAAGCCGTTCTGGCTCGCCTTCTGGCTGCCGACGTCGCTGGTGATCGGGCTGATCGTCGCGCTCCGGTCGCCCGGGGACTTCGACCGCGAAGTCGTCGAGCTGCACACCGGCCGCGGCGCGCGGCTGCGCACGCGCTGGCGTCACTACCGAGGGGCGGATGCGTTCCTCGCCGCACTGCACGACAAACGGCCCGACCTCGAAGTCCGCTACGGCGTCGACGCCGGCATCTACGCGCGGGACCACGCGCCGCGGCTGGGTGTCGGCGGTGGCTTCCTCGCCTTCGGGCTCGGGCTCTGGCTGTTCTTCGGCAGCTGGTTCGGGGTGCAGCTGCTCGACCAGTCCCTCGATCGCGGTCCTTACCCGGCCGGGCCGACGTCCGCCGCGATCACCCGGCTGACCTCGGACCTCTCCGGCTTCGCGCCGCTGCCCGGCGTCGCCCGCGACTTCACCGAGTGGCCCTGCGACCGCACGAACGACCTCATCCTCGGGCCGGACCCCGGCGCCGCCGATCTGCACCTGAAGCTCGAGGGCCGCACGGCACAGGCCGGCGCCGTCGAAGCGCGGCTGCGGCAGGCGGCCGGGATGGACGTGGGCCAGTACCTCGACCGGCTCGGCCCGGACGACCTCGACTTCGAGCTCGACATCCCCGAAGACGACGACCTCTACATCGAGTTCTCCACGGGCTGCGTCACCGACGACGCGGTACCGGGCCTGCGCGACGACTTCACGAAGCTGGCCGCGGCCTTGGGAGTGCGCTGAGGTGGGGCGGCGCGGCGGGAACGGGAGCTGGGCGCGTGGCCACCCCCAGCGGCCACGTGACTTCGCCCCGCGGCCGCTGCGCCACCCCGGGGTCCGATGTCCTGTTTTCGAAACACCGAACGGGAGTATCGTAGTCTTTCCGGGACAGGCCGTGTCAAGTTTTCGGAACAGCTACGCTGACGGTTGTCACGTTTCCTGGATGAAGGTGGTGTGTGGTGAGCGATGAGCGCAGTTTCGCCGAAAGACTGGCGCACCTGATCGCGACCGTGCACCCGCCGGACCGCAAGCCGTACTCCTACCGGGAGATCGCGCACGGCGTCGCCGAGCAGACCGGCGTGACGATGTCGGCGACCCACGTCCAGCAGCTCGCCGTCGGCGCGCGCAAGGATCCCAAGCGCTCGCACATCCAGGCGCTCGCCCAGTTCTTCGGTGTGCCGGTGACGTACTTCTTCGACGACGAGGTCGCCGGGCAGGTCGATCGCCAGGTCGGGGACGTCGTGGCGTGGCGTGACAGCGAAGCGCGGAACCTGGCGCAGCGGGCCATGCAACTCTCGCCGCGTGACCGCGAGACCGTGACGGCGCTGCTCGACCAGCTGGCCGGCTACGACGAAACCCGGCGCCGCGATCGCCGGCGGAAGCCCGAGTGACGACGGAAGGTCGGCTACGATGACCTCGTCCGTGCTGGCGCCCCGGTGCATCCGGCTGGCGCCCGGTGACCGGGGAGGACCCATCGACGAGCGCGGCCTGACGGACCTCCGAGTCCGGGCCCGGCAGCGGGTGCGGACGGTGCTCGCCGCCGTCCCCTTGCCCCGGCCGTGGTCGATGAACGCGTGGGTCGACGGTCTCGAGGCGTGGCGTGGGCGCGAGATCGACCTCGTGCCGGTGGAGTACCGGCCCGGCCGGCCCTCCGGCGCGTGGCAGGCCCGCCCGGACTACGACCTGATCGCCTACGTCGAGCACACGTCGGCGCTGCACCAGGACCACATCATCGCCCACGAGCTCGCCCACATGCTGTGCGCGCACACCGGGACCTGCCAGATTTCGGAGACCGAGGCCGCGCAGCTCGCCCCGGACCTGGCGCCGCGGGCGCTGTCGCACCTGCTGACCCGCGTGACGACCGGAACCGACGAGTACGAGGCCGAGCTGATCGCGGTGCTGCTGATGAGCGCGGCGACGAGCGAACCGCCCGCCGTTCAGCCGGGTGCGTCCGGCCGGGCGGCGGATCAGGCTAGGCGGCTGGCCGCACTCCTGGGATAGTCGCGTCTCGTGATCGACATTCTGTTCGTCGGGGTCGGGCTCTTCGCGTTGGCCATCGGGATCTGGCGGGCGGTCCGCGCCCGGCGCACCGGCGCGGGCATCGGCCTGGCCGTCTCGCTCATCGCGCTCGGAGCGGCGTTCTGCTTCCTGTCGAACCGCGCGCAGGTGTTCGAGAGCGAGATCCACCCCAGCCTCGGACGGCTGCTGTCGAACCTCGCGACGATGGTCGCGGCCTACGGCATCGGCCTGACCGTTGCGGAGATCAGCGGCACCCGCGACCGCGGCCGGCGCACGCGGCTCGTCGCGCTGGGCGTCGCGTTGACCCTGCTGACGGTGATGTTCTTCAGCACGTCGGGGCTGCCGCGCGGCATCGGCCTGTTCGACGAGCTCTACCGCACGCACCCGACGCTCGTCGTCTACGTCTTCGTCTACACGGTGTACCTCGGGCTCGCGGTCCTCGACATCGGCGTGGTGGCGGCCGTGACGATCCGCGCGAGCGGCGGCGCGCTGCGGGCGGGGCTGACGTTGCTGCTGCTGGCGTCGGCGTTCGCGGTCGCCTACCTCGGGGGGAAGATCGTCGCGACGATCCGGGCACTGCAGGACGACCACCCGGCGAAGGCGCTGTGCCGCGGGCCGTTCTCGACGCTGCCGTGCACGCTCGACGTCGGCTTCCCGGCCGTCTCGGTGCTGCTGATCGTGGTGGGGCTGACAATCCCGTCGATCCCGGGGCTCGTGGCCGGCCGCCGCGACGCGAAGACGCTTCGCCTGATCCGGCCGTTGCGTGAGCACCTGACGCGGCGGTTCCCGGAGATCGTCCGCATCGACCCGGGCGGGCCGTCCCGCCGTGAGCGGTTGCTGACGGCGATGAGCGAAACGAACGACGGCCTGATCCTGGCCGGGGTGACGCCGGAGCTGGCGCCGCCGACGGCGGCGAGGCTGGTGCGCGACCTTCCGGACGAGCCGGGGGAGGAGGCCCCGCCGGTCGCTCAGGCGGAGCCGTTCGCCGCGGACGTCGCCCGGCTGCGGGCGATCGCGCGTGCGTACCGCAAGGTGGACGGCGGGACGGTGGACGTGGTCACCAGCCCGGCCCGGTGACGCGGCTCAGCCGGCGAAAGCCGCCTCGAGCCGCGGCTCCCAGCCGCGGTCGGTGAGCGCCACCAGCTGCAGCGCCGTCGCGCGCCCGGTCAGCGGCAACAGCGGCCGCACCTCGTCACCCACCCGCGAAAGGGTCTCGTCATCGCCGCCCATCGCGACGGTGACGTGCGCCGGCGGGCGAGGCCCGAACCGTCCGCCGTAGGGCGAGATCTCCGGCCATCGAGCGCACACCGCGTCGGTGATCGGCTGGAGCGACGGAGCCGGGAGCGCCGCGAAACCCGGTGCGCTCAGGAACTCGCCGAGCCGCACCTCGGTCGGCGACACGGCCGAGGCGAGCGACCGGACCGCGTCCAGCACCGCGGAAGTCAATTGAGCATCCGGCAAGAAGGGGTACAGCGCCGTCACGTGCGCGGGCAGACCCGGGCGGACCAGAGCGGGGTCGACGAGCCGAGCCGCGTCCAGCGCGGGTTCGGCGGCGGGCAGCAGGATCACCAGCGCGGTGGTTCCGGGTTCGGGCACCCCCGCATCATGGCAGTCAGGCGGCCGCGCTCTCCGAGAACCGCCCGTCGCGGGCCAGGGCCAGGCTGCGCCGGCACAGTTCCACGAGCTCCAGGTTCGCGCGGCTGCGCGGGCTGCGGCCGCAGAGCCCGCACTCGATCACGACGTCGCCGGTCAGCTCGTCCACCGCGACCAGCGCCTGGTGGTCGCAGCTGCGGCACCAGCGGTAGCCGATCGCCGGGTTCGTGTGCACCGGGGACGACACGCAGTCGTGCAGCCAGCGGCGGTGCGTGCGGCACGTGACGCGGTCGGTCGGGTCGATCCGGCCGTCGTCCTCGGCGTGGTCTTCGCCGGCCAGCGTCGCCGCGAGCAGTGGCTGCCGCGCCGCGGCGGGCCGGTCCTGCGGGTTCGGACTGGCCCACGCGTGGTGGTCGCCGCATCGGCACTTCTCGGACATGTCGCCCCCAGTGGTCGGGTGGTTCGATCCGTCGAGTGTGACCGCGGCAACAGAGGGTGGACAACCGGGAAAACGCTCAGTTTCGACCAGCGGCAGGGGTGTCGCGGCGGGCGGATGAGCGGACTTCGGCCCCCGTGTATGCGAACATATGTTCTATGACCGACGAGGGGCCCATCCTGCATGCCGACCTCGACTCGTTCTACGCGTCGGTCGAGCAGCGCGACGATCCGGCGCTGAAAGGGCGGCCCGTCATCGTCGGCGGCGGGGTGGTCCTGGCCGCGAGTTACGAGGCCAAGGCCTATGGAGTGCGCACGGCGATGGGGGGTGCGCAGGCCCGGCGGCTGTGCCCGCACGCGGTCGTCGTGCCGCCGCGGATGTCGGCCTATTCGGCCGCGAGCAAGGTCGTCTTCGAGGTCTTCCACGACACCACTCCGTGGGTGGAAGGCCTTTCGATCGACGAAGCCTTCCTCGACGTCGGGGGGTTGACCAGGATCGGCGGACGGCCCAGCCACATCGCCGAACGGCTGCGCGTCGCCGTCGCCGAGCGCGCCGGGCTGCCGATCACCGTAGGGGTTGCGCGGACGAAGTTCCTCGCGAAGGTGGCCAGCCGCGTCGCGAAGCCGGACGGCCTGTTGGTCGTCCCGCACGACGCGGAGCTGGAGTTCCTGCACCCGCTGCCGGTCGGCGCGCTCTGGGGCGTCGGCAAGGTGACCGCCGAAAAGCTGCGCGCGCGGGGGATCACGACGGTCGGTCAGCTGGCCGCGTCCGAGCCGGTGGACCTGGTGAGCATGCTCGGCCGGGCGGCCGGCGGCCACCTGCACGCCCTGGCGCACAACCGGGACCCGCGCCGCGTCGAGCTCGGCCGGCGCCGCGGGTCGATCGGCGCCCAGCGGGCCCTCGGGCGCGGCCGGCGGACCCCGGCCGAGCTCGACGTCGTGCTGGTGGCCCTGATCGACCGGATCGCCCGCCGGCTGCGCGCCGCTCACCGCGTCTGCCGGACGGTGACGATCCGCCTGCGCTTCGCCGACTTCACGCGGGTGACGCGCTCCCACACGCTGAACGAACCGACCGCGGGCACGGGCGTCCTGCTCGCCGCGGCGCGGGAGCTGCTCGTGGCGGCGCTGCCGATGATCGCCGACCGCGGCATCACGCTGCTGGGCGCGGCGCTGTCCAACCTGGCCGACGAAGACCCGTTCCAGCTGGCGCTGCCGTTCGAGCGGCAGCGGGCGACCGAGCTCGACACGGCGCTGGACGCGGTGCGGGACCGGTTCGGCAAGGCGGCGGTCACCCGGGCGGTCCTGCTCGGCCGCCCGGACGACCTCGAAGTGCCCCTGCTGCCGGATTGACGCGCGAAAGCGCTTCAGCTCCCGCCGTCCGCCATTCCGGGCCGATCGGGAATGCGGGCGTGCGCGAGCGCGGAAAGCGCGGCGGGCCGCAGCGCGTCGGTGCGGTTCCACAGCCGGGGGTCGACGCTCTCGCGCTGCCCCGCCTGTTCGACGACTTCGAAACCGGCTTCCCGCAGGAGGCCTGCCATCGCCGCGGGGGAGAGGAAGGTGCGCCAGGGCTCGCCCTGTTCCGCCGCGACCGGCGCGACGGCTTCGGCGTAGCCGTTTCCGGCCGCGTCCCGCAGTTCCGCGGGAAGCAGGTGATCGGTGACGATTTCCGATCCGGGTGCGAAACCGCCGAGATCCGTCAATGTGGCGAGAATCGCCTTCCGGGTCAGGTACATGGTGACACCGAGCCAGCTGACGAACACGGGGCGAAACGGGTCGAGTCCACTCTGGACGAGCCGTTCCCGGAGCGGATCGGCTTCGAAGTCGACCGGGACGAAGGTGACCGAAGCGGGCACGGCGACGCCGGCGCCCCCGAGCAGTTCTCGTTTGGCGGCCTGGGTCGCCGGCCGGTCGACCTCGAACACGCGGAATCGTGCGGGCGCGTCCCGATAGGCGAACGAATCGAGCCCGGCGCCCAGAATCACATACTGGTCTATACCGGAATTGGCGCGCCGGAGCCGGTCTTCGGTGAACCGGCTCCGGCACACCGCCTGGGCGCGGGCGCCGGCCAGGACGGGATGGGTACCGTGGAGGTGGTGATAGGCCAGGAGTTCTTCGGCGTGCGCGCCGAGGAGAGCCGCGGCGAGGGTGTCGGAGAAGACGATCGGCTCGGCGTCGACGAGCAAATGTGCCGCCCGCGCGGCGGCCGCGGTGAACGCCGTGCGACTGACGCGAGGCGCAATACCGGGAAAATCGGCAGTGGTCATGCGCACACGGTACCGATTCGATTTCGACTATATCACAAAAACAAATATTCAACAAGATGACGCGCATTTCGGCTAGGTTGCGGTCATCCTGGACGAGGGCGAGGCGGCCACCGGGCGGCCATTGTGGACGCTTCGCGGGTGTCGGGCGTGCCGGACGGGATTCGACAGGTTAAGGTCTGTCCGACCGTGTTCTGGAGAAGATGAGGAACCACGAACCATGGCACAACGGGTGCACGTCGAGATGGTGGACGACCTCGACGGGAGCGAGGCTTCGCAGACCGTCCCCTTCAGCCTCGACGGCGTGACGTACGAGATCGACCTTTCCGAAGACAACGCGTCCGCGCTCCGGGACGAGCTCGCCCGCTACGTCGCCGTCGCGCGCCGCATCGGCGGCCGCAAGGTGCGGCTGGCGACCGGTCAGTCGCTGTCGGGCTCGTCGAGCTCGGGCACCGACCGCGAGCGCAACCGCCAGATCCGCGAATGGGCGCAGGTCAACGGCTACGAGGTCGCGGAGCGAGGCCGTCTGTCGAGCGAGATCATCGCGGGCTTCGAAGCGGACGAGGCCGCGGCCGCCGAGCCGGCCGAAGCCAAGCCGGCGCGCAAGCGGGCGTCGCGCAAGAAGGCCTGACGCCGGAACCGGTTGCGGGACAAGGAGTTCTCGCGGCCGTGCGGTAGTGGTGTTTCGCGCGCCCGGGGTCGGGGAGATCCCGGGCGCGATACGCATGCTCGTTTGTTTGTTTCCCACCGGGCCGGCTTCGTCGGCGACTGTCCTGATCGGCTCGTCCTGGGGCGCGCGGCCGGTCTTCCGTCGCGTGTGGATCTTCCGATTCGTGTCGCCAGCGCGAAAAAACGCGGCGAGCGGACATTTCCCGGCCGGTAAAGCTTGTCGGAGGGTGGGTCCGATGGCCAGACTGGCAGTGCTCCACGCGGCCGGTACCGCGCCGGAGCACGGCCCGGTGGCCGCCTCCTCCCTCGATGGCCACCGGGCCGCCTTACTCTCGCCCCTCCGGGCACCGTCGCCGCGAAGCGCTTTCCGCCTCTCGCGTGCCGCCGTTCGGGCATTTCTGTAGACAATCGACCGCGACGAGCGCACACTCAGACTACTCCATACTGTATACAAACTTCAGTCGAGGGTTCTGAGGAGGCGGTCGCGATGACCGAAGTCCGCGAGCTCCGGGACGTCTACGGACGGCGGTACCGCGTCGGGGAGTCCGACCGGGAGCTGCTCGGCCGGCCGCGGACGTGGATCACGTGGCTGGCCGCGGCGTCGATGCTCGCCGCCGGGGTGCAGCAGTACGGCTTCGGGGCGATCGTCCCCGCGCTGAGCCGGGACCACGGCTGGACGTTCGGCGGGATCGTCCTGTCGCTCGCCCTCTGGGCGATCTGCCAGGCCGGCACGGCTTTCCCAGCCGCCTGGCTGCGGGAACGCGGCCTGCTTCCGGCCCCCGCGGCGATGGCGGCCGGCGCGGTGCTGTGCGCCGCCGGGCTCGTGACGCTCGGGCACGCGACCAGCCTGCCCGCCGTCTTCCTCGGCTATTCGGTGCTCGGCGGGCTCGGCACCGGCCTCGTCTACGCCACCTGCGTCGGCGCCGTGCTGACCTGGTTCCCGGACCGGACGGCGCCGAGCGCGGGCATCGTGAGCGGCGCGTTCGCCTACGGCAGCGTCCCGTTCGTCGTGCTCGCCGCCGCGTTGCCGGGCGCGCGGCCGGTGCTCCTGGACGTGACCGCGGGCGTCGTGCTCGCCGTGATCGCCGGGTGCGCCGTCCTGCTCCGGTACCCGCCGCGGCACTGGTGGCCCGCGACGCCCGAGCCCCGCACCTGGGCGCTCGACCGCGCGCACAACCGGCGGCCGGCCGTCCGGCACTACCGGCCGGCGGAGCTGTTCCGGTGCGGGACGACCCTCGCGCTGTACCTCGTCGTCGTGCTCGCGGCCGCCGTGCTGCTGTTCGACCTCGCCTACCTGGCGACCTTCGTCGCCGAGCGCAGCGGGCCCGGGCTCGCCGCGGCCGCGTTGGCGCTGCTCGCCGCGGCGACCGGCAGCGGACGGGTCCTCATCGGCCGCCTCGCCGACCGGCTCGGCCGGCACCGCATCCTGCGGTTCGCCCTGCTCGCGGGCGGTGTCGCCCAGTTCGTCCTCTTCTACTCGGGCGAGCACCGGCACGCCGTCGGGCTGTTGCTGGGTGTCGCGCTCGCCGGCCTCGGGAACGGCTGCTGCTACACGCTGCTGCTCGGCCTCGTGCGCGAGTTCTTCGGCGAGGAGTCGCCGGCGCAGAACTTCGGGATCCTCTATTCCGCCAAGGCCGTCGGTGCGGTGGTCGGGATCGGGCTCGCCGCGCTCGTCGTGACGTCGCACGGGTTCGTCGGCGCGTTCGCCGCGGCCGGGGTGCTGAGCCTGGCCGGCGCGGTCCTGTCCGGGCGGCTGACCCAGCCGGGCCGGCCCAAGTCGCTGCTGCCGGCGGCCTGACGTGGGGCGGATGACCAGCCGTCGCCGGGTGTTGCGCGTCCGCGACGGCGTGCCGACCGCGCGCCCGGACACGCTGACCGTCGAGGAGCCCCTGGAAATCCGGGTGACCGGGAAAGCGCTGTCGATCACGATGCGGACCCCCGGCGACGACTTCGACCTCGCCGCCGGGTTCCTGGTCGGCGAGGGCGTGGTGCGGGCGGCTCCGGACGTTCACTCGATCCGCTACTGCGCCGGAGCCACGGCCGACGGCGGCAACACGTACAACGTGCTCGACGTCGTGCTCGCGCCAGGCGTCGCGCCGCCGGACGCGTCGGTGGAGCGCAACTTCTACACGACGTCCTCGTGCGGCCTGTGCGGCAAGGCGAGCCTGGACGCCGTCCGGACGACGGTGACGTGGCCGATCGCGGACGACCCGTTCAGAATCGACCCGGCGACGCTCGCCGGACTGCCGGACGAACTCCGCGCGGCACAACGGGTTTTCGACCGCACGGGCGGCCTGCACGCGGCGGGGTTGTTCGACGCGAACGGGAAGCTGCTGTGCCTGCGCGAGGACGTCGGCCGCCACAACGCGGTGGACAAGGTGATCGGCTGGGCGACCCGCGACGGCCGCCTACCGCTGTCCGGAACGGCGCTGATGGTGAGCGGGCGGGCGTCGTTCGAGCTGGTCCAGAAGGCGGCGATGGCGGGGATACCTTTGCTGGCAGCGGTTTCCGCACCGTCGTCACTGGCGGTGGACCTGGCCGGAGAGCTGGGGCTGACGCTGGTGGGCTTCCTGCGTGGCACGTCGATGAACGTCTACACGCGACCCGACCGGCTCGGGTTTCAGCCGAGCTGAGCGAGCAGCGCGGCGACCGCGGGGGAGGGATCGCCCCGGTGCAGTGCGGCAAGCTGCCACGACGGCGGCCGATCGAACCGCCGGACGGTGAGATCGGGAAACCGCGAGGCCGCCGACGCGGGTAGAACACAGGCGGCCAGCCCGGCCCGGACGAGCCCGGCGGCGACGCCGAGATCATCGACTTCGAGCGAGAGCCGTCGGCAGGGAAACGCCCGGTCGACGGCTTCCCGGATGGCCCAGCCGAGCGGGAAGTCCACAAGGGACAGCTCGGAGAGATCGGCGGGAGCGGACCGCGACCCACCGGGCGCGGTGGCGAGGACGAGTTCTTCCGCGGGGAGCGGAGTGGCGACCAGCCCGGGCGCGAGTGCCGGATCTCGTGTCGCTGACCCGGCCGCGAGCTCGGCACCCGGCACGGCCGCGAAACCGTGCAGCACGGCCGCGAAACCGTTCAAGCTCGCGGAATCCGCGGCCGCACCACACCCCGCACCCACCGTCAGCACCACGTCCACCGTGCACTCCGCCAACAACCGCTCCACCTCACCGGCCTGAACCTGCCGCACCTCCACCACCAACCCCGGGTGCACGTGCCGCAACGCGGCCAGCACCCGGTGCAAGTCCGCCAGCAACCCCGGGCACACCCCCAACCGGACCCGGCCGCCCACCGGGGACACCGCCGCCCTGGCCCTCGCCACCGCCTCCAGAGCCGCCCGCGCGGCGGGCAGGAACGCCTCGCCGGCGGGCGTCAACACCACTCGGTGCGTCGTGCGGTGGAACAACGGGGTCCCCAAGTCACGCTCCAACGCCCGGACCACCGTGGACACCGTCGACTGGACCGTCCGGAGGCGGTGCGCGGCCGCCGTGAAGCCGCCTTCCTCCGCGACCGCCACCACCACCGCCAGCTGACGCAACTCCATCACGGCACCTCGTCCAGCGCCCCGGTCCGCTCGTCCAGGACGTAGCCGCGGACCACCTCCGTATGAGACAGGAACGGCGACGCCCGCAGCCGCGCGATGCACTGGCGGACGTCCTGGGCCGGGTCGGTGAACGTCTCCGCCGCCCAGCCCGGCCGCATCCCCGTCGACGACTCCAGGCGCCGGGCGAACTCCGTGTCCGTGAACGTCCGCATGCCGCAGTCGCGGTGGTGGATCAGCACGATCTCGCGCGTGCCCAGCAGGTGCTGGCTCACCGTCAGCGAGCGGATCGCGTCGTCGGTCACCGCGCCGCCCGCGTTGCGGATCACGTGCGCGTCGCCCTCGCCGAGCCCGAGCAGCCGGTGGACGCTGAAGCGCGCGTCCATGCACGCGAGCACCGCCAGCTTCAGCCGCGGCTTCGCGGACATCAGCCCAGCACCTCCCGGACCAGCGCCGCCGTCTCGCTCGGCGTCCGTCCGACGCGGATTCCCGCGGCCTCCAACGCTTCCTTCTTCGCCGACGCCGTCCCGGCCGAGCCGGAGACGATCGCGCCCGCGTGGCCCATCGTCTTGCCCTCCGGCGCGGTGAACCCGGCCACGTACCCGACGACCGGCTTCGAGACGTTGGCGCGCACGAACTCCGCCGCCCGCTCTTCGGCGTCGCCGCCGATCTCGCCGATCAGCACGATCAGGTCGGTCTCCGGGTCCTTTTCGAACGCTTCGACGGCGTCGATGTGCGTCGTCCCGATGATCGGGTCGCCGCCGATCCCGACGCACGTCGAGAACCCGATGTCGCGCAGCTCGTGCATGAGCTGGTAGGTCAAGGTGCCCGACTTCGACACCAGCCCGATCCGCCCGGGGCCGGTGATGTCGGCCGGGATGATCCCGGCGTTGGACTTGCCGGGGGAGATGATGCCCGGGCAGTTCGGCCCGATGATCCGGGTCCGCCCACCCGCGGCGACCGCGTGTGCCCACAGCCGGGCGGTGTCGTGCACCGGGACGCCCTCGGTGATCACCACCGCGAGCCCGATCCCGGCGTCCACCGCCTCGACCACGGCGTCCTCGACGAACGGTGGCGGCACGAACAGCACGCAGACGTCGGCCCCGCTCGACGCGATCGACTCCGCGACGCTGCCGAACACAGGCAGCGAACGGCCCGAGATTTCCACGTGCTGCCCGGCTTTGCGTGGGTTCACCCCGCCGACGACGTTCGTGCCGGCGGCCAGCATCCGGCGGGTGTGCTTGGCGCCTTCGGACCCGGTGATGCCGGAGACGACGATCCGGCTGGTCTCGTCCAGGAAGATGGCCACGTCAGACCTCCGCGATCGCGAGCTTCGCCGCCTCGCGGGCGGCGTCGTCCATGGTGGCCACCACGGTGACCAGGGGGTGGGCGGCTTCGGCGAGGATCCGCCTGCCTTCGGTGACGTTGTTCCCGTCGAGCCGGACGACCAGGGGTTTGGTGGCGCGGGAACCGAGGATCTCCAGCGACCGCACGATCCCGGTCGCGACGGCGTCGCACGCGGTGATCCCGCCGAAGACGTTGACGAACACACTGCGCACCTGCGGGTCGCCGAGGATCACGGTCAGCCCGTTCACCATCACCTCGGCCGACGCGCCGCCGCCGATGTCGAGGAAGTTCGCCGGCCCCCGCGCGCCCGCTTCGAGAGCGGCCGCCGCCACGACGTCCAAAGTGGACATCACCAGGCCGGCGCCGTTGCCGATCACCCCGATGTCGCCGTCGAGCTTGACGTAGTTGAGGCCCAGAGAATGCGCTTCCCGTTCCCGGGGGTCGCCGTCCAGCGGGTCGTCGTAAGCGCCGGATCGGCGGAAGGACGCGTTGTCGTCCAGGGTGATCTTGCCGTCGAGCGCGACGATCCCGGTCGACGTACTGGCCAGGGGGTTGACCTCGACGAGTGTGCAGTCCTCGGCGACGAACACGTCCCACAGCTTTTCGACGACGCCGGCGACCTCGCCGCGGACGTCGGCGGGGAACGCGGCGGCGACCGCGGCCGAGTCGACGCCGGAGAGGGGGTCGACCGGCACCCGGACCAGGGCGTCCGGCCGGGTGGCCGCGACCTCCTCGATCTCCATCCCGCCTTCGGTCGACGCCATGGCGAGGAACGTCCGCCCGGCGCGGTCGAGCAGGAAGGAGATGTAGTACTCGTCGGCGATCTCGCTCGCTTCGGTCACCAGGACGCGGTGCACGGTGTGGCCCTTGATGTCCATGCCGAGGATGTCGTCGGCGGCCTGCTCGGCGTCGTCGGCGGTCCGGACGACGCGGACGCCGCCCGCTTTGCCGCGCCCGCCCGTCTTCACCTGGGCCTTGACCACCACCGGCCCGCCGAGTGAAGCGGCCGCAGAACGGGCCGAGGCGGGATCGGCGGCGACCCGGCCGCGGGGGACGGGTATGCCGTGCTTCTCGAAGAGATCTCGGGCTTCGTGTTCGAAGAGGTCCATGCGGGGGCGTCCTTTCCGTGGCGGGGCAGGGCAAGGGCGTGAAGTGGTGGTCCGCGAGGGCGGGAGCGAGGCCCGGAAAAACCCTGCGGATAGCCCTGGACACGGGCTGCTTGAGGAGTGACTATATGCCTACCCCATACGGTATGCAATCTACAGTCTGCCGCGGCGAGGCCGCTGACCTCGACGGACGCCGGCAGCGGCGATGAGCGGACCGGATACGGAGCGCCGGACAAGAGAGATCCGGCGGCGGACCAGAGGAGTTGAGCAATGGCGCTGACAACGACCGGCACCACCGCGGGGGAGAGTGCCCGAGCGACGAACGGCGCCGAGCCCGCGCCCGCCGAGATCTCCGGCGGCCACCTGGTGGCGAAAGCGCTGAAGGCCGAGGGAGTCGACACGATCTTCACCCTGTGCGGTGGCCACATCATCGACATCTACGACGGCTGCGTCGACGAAGGCATCCAGGTCATCGACGTCCGCCACGAACAGGTCGCGGCCCACGCGGCCGACGGCTACGCGCGGATCACCGGCAAGCCCGGCTGCGCGGTCGTCACGGCCGGCCCCGGCACCACCGACGCCGTCACCGGCGTGGCGAACGCCCTGCGCGCGGAGAGCCCGATGCTGCTCATCGGCGGCCAGGGTGCCTTGACGCAGCACAAGATGGGGTCCCTGCAGGACCTCCCGCACGTGGACATGATGACGCCGATCACCAAGTTCGCCGCCACCGTGCCGCACACCGCGCGGGTTGCCGACCTCGTGAGCATGGCCTTCCGCGAGGCCTACGCCGGCGCACCCGGGCCGTCGTTCCTGGAGATCCCGCGTGACGTCCTCGACGCGCGCGTGCCGCTCGCGAACGCGAGGATCCCCGAGGCCGGCCGCTACCGCGCGTCGACGAGGAACGCGGGCGACCCGGCCGACATCGAGAAGCTCGCCGACCTGCTGGTGCACGCGAAGAAGCCGGCCATCCTGCTGGGCAGCCAGGTCTGGACGACGCGCGCCACCGAACCGGCCGTGGACCTCGTGCGCACGCTGAACATCCCGGCGTACATGAACGGCGCCGGCCGCGGCACCCTGCCGCCCGGCGACCCGCACCACTTCCAGCTTTCGCGCCGGTACGCCTTCGACAACGCCGACCTCATCATCATCGTCGGCACCCCGTTCGACTTCCGGATGGGCTACGGCAAGCGGCTGTCGAAGGACGCCACCGTCGTGCAGATCGACCTCGACTACCGCACGGTCGGCAAGAACCGCGACATCGACCTCGGCATCGTCGGCGACGCCGGCCAGGTCCTGGCCGCGGTGGCCGAAGCCGCGTCCGGGCGCACCGACAACGGCGCCGTCGGCCGCAAGGCCTGGCTCGAAGAGCTGCAGGCCGTGGAGGAGAAGGCGAAGCAGAAGCGGCTGCCGCTGCAGCACTCCGACGCGAGCCCGATCCACCCCTACCGGCTGGTCCACGAGATCAACGAGTTCCTGACCGAGGACTCGATCTATATCGGCGACGGCGGCGACATCGTCACGTTCTCCGGCCAGGTCGTGCAGCCCAAGTCGCCCGGCCACTGGATGGACCCGGGTCCACTCGGGACACTCGGCGTCGGCATCCCGTTCGTCATGGCGGCCAAGCACGCGCGGCCGGACAAGGAGGTCGTCGCGCTCTTCGGCGACGGCGCGTTCAGCCTCACCGGCTGGGACTTCGAGACGCTGGTGCGGTTCGACCTGCCGTTCGTCGGGATCGTCGGCAACAACTCGTCGATGAACCAGATCCGCTACGGCCAGGCCGCGAAGTACGGCCTGCCGCGCGAACGCATCGGCAACACCCTCGGCGACGTCCGCTACGACGAGTTCGCGCGGATGCTCGGCGGCCACGGCGAAGAGGTCCGCGACCCGGCCGACATCGCGCCGGCGCTGCAGCGGGCACGGGAGTCGGGCAAGCCGTCGCTGATCAACGTCTGGGTCGATCCCGACGTGTACGCCCCCGGAACCATGAACCAGACCATGTACAAGTGAGCGGAGGCCTAGGCATGGGTAAGGCACTGGAGGGCGTGCGCGTCCTCGACATGACGCACGTGCAGTCCGGACCGTCCTCGACGCAGCTGCTGGCCTGGCTCGGCGCGGACGTGATCAAGCTCGAGACCCCCGGCCGGGGCGACATCACGCGCGGCCAGCTGCGCGACCTCCCCGGCGTCGACAGCCTCTACTTCACGATGCTGAACTCCAACAAGCGCAGCATCACGCTCAACATGAAGAGCGATGAGGGCAAAGAGGTCTTCGAGAAGCTCGTGTCCGGAGTGGACATCCTGGTCGAGAACTTCGGCCCGGGTGTCGTCGACCGGTTCGGCTACCCCTGGGACAAGCTCTCGGCGCTCAACCCGCGGCTGATCTACGCCTCCATCAAGGGGTTCGGCCCCGGCCGCTACGCCGACTTCAAGGCCTACGAGGTCATCGCGCAGGCCATGGGCGGCGCGATGAGCACCACCGGCTTCGAGGAGGGGCCGCCGACCGCGACCGGCGCGCAGATCGGCGACTCCGGCACCGGCATCCACCTGGTGGCCGCCATCCTCGCCGCGTTGTTCCAGCGGACCACCACCGGCCGCGGCCAGCGCGTCCAGGTCGCCATGCAGGACGCCGTGCTCAACCTCTGCCGCGTCAAGCTGCGCGACCAGCAGCGGCTCACCCACGGCCCGCTCGGCGAGTACCCGAACGACCAGTTCGGCGACGAGGTCCCGCGCTCGGGCAACGCCTCCGGGGGCGGCCAGCCCGGCTGGGCGGTCAAGTGCGCGCCCGGCGGGCCGAACGACTACATCTACGTGATCGTCCAGCCACCCGGCTGGGCGCCACTCGCCCGGCTGATCGGCAAGGACGAGCTGGCCGAGGACCCGGCGTGGGCCACGCCCGAGGTCCGCCTGTCCAAACTGGACAAGATGTTCGCGCTCGTGGAGGAGTGGACCGAGAAGCACACCAAGTGGGAAGTGCTGGAGAAGCTCAACGCCTGCAACATCCCGTGCGGCCCGATCCTGTCCACGAAGGAACTGATCGAGGACGAGACCCTGGCCGAGCTCGGCTCGGTCGTCGAGGTGGCGCACCCGGAGCGCGGCAGCTTCAAGACCGTCGGCTGCCCGCTCAAGCTGTCCGACTCGCCGGTCGACATCGAACGCTCGCCGCTGCTGAGCGAGCACACCGACGAGGTCCTGTCCGAACTCGGCTACAGCGAAGCGGAGCTCGACAAGTTCCGCGCGGCGGGGGTGATCTGAGTGGCGGATCGCGCGGCGGTCGAGAAGATCCTCGACCAGGCGGCGGCCGAGGGGCGGTCCTCGCTGACCGCGCCCGAGGGGCGTGCGGTCTGCGAGGCCTACGGCATCCCGACCCCGGCCGAGCGCCTGGCCGCCACGACCGACGAGGCCGTGGCCCACGCCCAGGACATCGGGCTGCCGGTGGTGCTCAAGATCGTCTCGCCGGACATCCTGCACAAGACCGAGGCCGGCGGTGTCCTCGTAGGCCTGAAGGACGCCGAAGCGGTGAAGGCGGGCTTCGAGAAGATCATCGAGAACGCGAAGGCGTACAACGCCGGCGCGCGGATCCTCGGCGTCCAGGTGCAGCAGATGCTCACCGAAGGCCAGGAGGTGATCATCGGCTCGGTCACCGACCCGACGTTCGGCAAGATCGTCGCGTTCGGCCTCGGCGGCGTCCTGGTCGAGGTGCTCAAGGACGTCACCTTCCGGCTCGCGCCGACGAGCACCGAGGAAGCGCTGTCCATGATCGACGGTATCCAGGCGGCGGAAATCCTCCGGGGCGTCCGTGGCTCGGATCCTGTCGACCGTGACGCGCTCGCCGCGGTGATCACCGGGCTCGGGCAGCTGGTCGCCGACTTCCCGCAGCTGTCCGAAGTGGACCTCAACCCGGTGCTCGCGACGGCGACCGGGGCCACCGCGGTCGACGTCCGGATCCTGGTCGACCCGGACGCGGCGAAGGAGCCGGTCCGGTTCACCCAGGAGGAGATCCTCGCCTCGATGAACCGGATCATGAAGCCCGCGTCGATCGCGGTGATCGGCGCGTCGGCCGAAGCCGGCAAGATCGGCAACTCGGTGATGAAGAACCTGGTCAACGGCGGCTACGCGGGGGAGATCCACCCGATCAACCCCAAGGCGACCGAGATCCTCGACCGCAAGGCCTACGCCAGCATCACCGACGTACCCGGTGACGTCGACGTCGCGGTGTTCGCCATCCCGGCGAAGTTCGTCCCCGCCGCGCTGGAAGAGGTCGGCAAGAAGGGCGCGGCCGGCGCGATCCTCATCCCGTCCGGCTTCGGCGAGACCGGCAACATCGAGCTGCAGGACGAGGTCGTCGCGATCGCGCGCAAGCACGGCGTGCGCATCCTCGGGCCCAACATCTACGGCTACTACTACACGCCGGAGAACCTGTCCGCGACGTTTTGCACCCCGTACGACGTCAAGGGCGGCGTGGCCCTTTCGTCGCAGAGCGGCGGGATCGGGATGGCGATCCTCGGGTTCAGCCGCTCGGCGAAGATGGGCGTGTCCTCGATCGTCGGCGTGGGCAACAAGGCCGACATCGACGAGGACGACCTGCTCACCTTCTTCGAGCAGGACGACAACACCCAGCTCGTCGCGATGCACCTCGAAGACCTCAAGGACGGCCGCTCGTTCGCGGAGACGGCGAAGCGCGTCTCGAAGCGCAAGCCGGTCGTGGTGCTCAAGGCCGGGCGGACGTCGCAGGGCGCCAAGGCGGCCAGCTCGCACACCGGCGCGCTGGCCGGCGACGACAAGGTCTACGACGACATCCTCCGCCAGAGCGGCGTGATCCGGGCGCCCGGGCTGAACGACATGCTCGAGTACGCCCGCGGCATCCCGCTGCTGCCGGCGCCGAAGGGCGAGAACGTCGTCATCATCACCGGTGCCGGCGGCTCGGGCGTGCTGCTCTCGGACGCCTGCGTCGACAACGGGCTGGACCTGATGGAGATCCCGCCGGACCTCGACACGGCGTTCCGGAAGTTCATCCCGCCCTTCGGCGCGGCCGGCAACCCGGTGGACATCACCGGCGGCGAGCCGCCCTCGACCTACCGCAACACGATCGCGCTGGGCCTCGAGGACGACCGGATCCACGCCCTGATCCTGGGCTACTGGCACACCATCGTCACCCCGCCGATGGTGTTCGCGGAGCTCGTCGCGCAAGTGGTCGAGGAGTACCGCGCGAAGGGGATCCACAAGCCCGTCGTCGCGTCGCTCTCCGGTGACGTCGAGGTCGAAGAGGCGAGCGACTACCTCTACGACCACGGGGTCGTCGCGTATCCGTACACCACCGAAAAGCCCGTCGCGGTGCTCGGTGCGAAGTACCGCTGGGCGCGGGCCGCGGGCCTGCTTTGAGCGTCCTCCACAGGGGCTGGCTCGCCGAACGAGAAAGGACGAAGATCCACCGCACGACGGCAACAGAGGGACATGAGTCAACGGTGACGAAAGAGAACTCTTATGACCGCAGCTACGTACCAGGAGATCACTGACGAGAACGGACGGGTGTACCGGATAGGGGAGTCACCGCACGACATCATGGGGCGCTCCCGGAGCTTCATGGTCTGGCTGCCCTGGATCGCCATGATGGCGGTCAGCGTGTTCGAGTACGGCTGGGGCGCCGTCGAAGGCACCCTCGAGGAGAAGTACGGCTGGTCGCTGTCGGACGCGTTCTGGCTGGCGAGCATCTGGGCGGTGTTCCAGGCCGGGGTGGCGTTCCCGGCGGGCCGGCTGAGGGAGAAGAACCTCGTCTCGGCCAAGACGGCGATGCTGATCGGTGCCGTCTGCAGCGGCATCGGCTACTTCACCATCGCGCACAGCGGGAACCTGACGCTGGCGTTCATCGGGTACTCGGTCCTCGGCGGCACCGGCGCCGGGCTCGTGTATGCGACCTGCATCAACATGGTCGGCAAGTGGTACCCGGAGAAGCGGGGCGCGCGGACCGGGTTCGTGAACGGCGGCTTCGCCTACGGTTCGGTGCCGTTCATCTACCTGTTCAGCGCGTTCCTCGGGCACGAGAACGTCACCGGGGTGCTCGACGGGATCGGCCTCTACATGCTGATCGTCGTCGGCGTCTGCGGGTTCCTGTTCAAGGACCCGCCGAAGAGCTGGTGGCCGAAGGAGGTCGACCCGCTGACCTGGGCCAAGAACAGGACCGGGGTCAAGACGCTGGCGAAGAACCCGCCGGCGGTCCGGCAGTTCACGCCGATGGAAGCCATCCGGACCGGCATGCTCCCGCTGATGTGGGTGAGCCTGGTGATCATCGGCGGCGTCTCGCTGTTCGGCATCAACTTCCAGGTGCCGTTCGCCAAGGAAAGCCACTTCGGCGCGTTCGTCGCGGCTTCGTCGGCCGGCGTACTGGCGATCGTGAACGGCACCGGGCGGGCGGTCGTCGGCTGGGCGTCGGACAAGCTCGGGCGCAAGCAGACGCTGACGCTGGTGCTGGTGATCGCGGCGCTGGCGCAGTTCGGCGTGCTGTACGCCGGGAACACGCACAACCTGGTCCTGTTCATGGTGTTCGCGTTCCTGACCGGGTTCGGCGGCGGGGCCTTCTACCCGCTGTTCGCCGCGCTCGTGCCGGACTACTTCGGCGAGAACAACAACGCGTCGAACTACGGCCTGGTCTACAGCGCGAAACTGGTCGGTGGCGTCGGCGGCGGCGGGCTCGCCGCGGGGGTCATCAGCGCGTGGGGCTACACCGGTGCGTACATCCTCGCCGGGTGCATCGCGCTCCTGTCGGCGGTGCTGACGCTGTTCCTGCGCCAGCCGGGCCGGCCGCGCAACCAGCTCGCCGAAACCGAGCTGGTTGCACGGCCATCCGCCACGGCGGGCGGCTGATCCGGTTGCCTGCTCCCCGGTCCTGCCTCAATCAGGATCGGGGAGCTTCCGGACGTTCGTGGTAGGCCTGGCGGGTCCGTTCGGTGTGCCTGGCCATGATCTCCTCCGCGGCTTCGGCGTTCCCGTACGAGATCGCGTTGATCAGCTCGTCGTGCTCGTTCCACGCGTCCTTTCCGCGCGGGCGGGCGATCGGCGTGTAGTACCAGCGGACCCGTCGGTCGACGAGGCCGATCATCTCCGCCAGCACGGCGTTCCCCGACAGCTGCGTGATAAACGCGTGGAGGGCGGCGTTGGCCGCGACCAGGCCTTCGGTGTCCTCGGCCTTCAGGGCCGTGATGCCCGCCTTCTGCAGCTCCCAGAGACGTTCGACGTCGTCGGCCGTCGCGTTGCCGGCGGCGAGCTTCGCGGAGTGCGTCTCCAGCACGCTGCGGACGCTCAGCAGCTGGTCGGCCTCTTCGTCGGTCGGCAGGTGCACGAACGCGCCCTGCGCGGGCCGGAGGTCGACCCAGCCTTCGCTCTGCAGACGCTGCAGGGCTTCGCGGACGGGCTGCCGGCTGACGCCGAGGTACTCGGCCAGGTCGGCCTCGACCAGGTGCTGCCCGGGTTCGAGCGTGCGGTTGATGATCAGCTCGGCGAGCGCCTCGTAGACGACCTGGCGCAGCGGGGCGGGGCGTTCGACGCGCTTCGCGGCGGTCGAGCTGAGCGAGCCCTTGGCCGTGCGGCGGCCGCCGGGGCCGCGGTCTTGGAGCGGGGAAGCGGGCTGGCTCACGGGACACCTCGATAGGGAGAGGAACGCGAAGATCTGTGATCAGGATACAGGTTTTGGTATGCAAAATCCCAGAACTCACCCTGTCGGGAGTTTCACGCGGTCTCCGGCCAGGAAAACCTGGTCTCAATACCGGATCCAGGATACTGTATGCAATCACGTGCTGGACCGAAGTGGGAGGCACATCATGAAGGTGGCAGTTCTCGGGGCCGGGGCGATCGGCGCCTACGTCGGGGCCGCGCTGCACCGCGGCGGGACCGAGGTGCACCTGATCGCCCGGCGGGCCCACCTCGCCGCGATGCGCGAGCACGGCGTCCGCGTGCTGAGTCCGCGCGGCGACTTCACGGCGCACCCGCACGTCACGGACGACCCGGCCGAAGTCGGCCAGGTCGACTTCGTCTTCCTCGGCCTGAAGGCCAACTCCTACGCCTCGTGCGAGCCGCTGCTCGCCCCGCTGCTCGGCCCGGACACCGCGGTCGTGGCCGCGCAGAACGGCATCCCGTGGTGGTACTTCCACGGACTGGCCGGGCACCCGCTCGAGGGGCATCGCGTCGAGACCGTCGACCCGGGTGGCTCGGTGACCGCCGTGCTCGAGCTGCGGCGCGCGATCGGCTGCGTCGTCTACTGCTCGACGGTGATCGAGGAGCCGGGCGTGATCCGGCACCTCGAAGGCACCCGGTTCTCCCTCGGCGAGCCGGACGGCGAGATCTCCGCGCGCTGCAAGGTGCTCAGCGCGGCGATGATCGCCGGCGGGCTCAAGGCACCGGTCGAACCACGGCTGCGCGACGACATCTGGATCAAGCTGATGGGCAACGTCGCCTTCAACCCGCTCTCGGCGCTGACCCGGGCGACCATGGCGCAGATGTGCGAGCACGACGACACGCGCGCGCTCGTCGCCACGATGATGACCGAGACCCTCGCCATCGCCCGCGCGGCGGGCAGCGACCCGGGCGTCTCGGTCGAGAAGCGCATCGACGGCGCCTGGCGCGTCGGCCACCACAAGACGTCGATGCTGCAGGACCTCGAAGCCGGCAAGCCCCTGGAGATCGACGCGATCATCGGCGCGGTCGTGGAGCTGGCCGGCCTCACCGGGGTGCCCGCACCGGCGCTGCGGCACGTCCACGCCGCCATCTCGCTGCTCGACCACACCAGCAACCCGCCCGTCCCCGTCGGGGCGCACTGAACCGGAGGTGCCCGTGAAGCGCAAGAAGACCGAGCCGTACGTCCGGCTCACCCAGCCACTGGTCCGTGACTCCGGCGTGCTGCGGCCGGCGACCTGGGACGAAGCCCTCGACCGGGCCGCCGCCGGGATCCGCCGGACCCTCGAGACCCAGGGCCCCGAGGCGTTCGGGATGTTCTCGTGCGCCCGCGCGACCAACGAGATGAACTACGTCGCGCAGAAGTTCACCCGCGCGGTGATCGGCACGAACAACGTCGACTCGTGCAACCGCACCTGCCACGCGCCGAGCGTCGCCGGGCTGGCGCGGGTGTTCGACAGCGGCGGCGGGACGTCGTCCTACCAGGAGATCGAGGACGCCGACGTCATCGTGATCTGGGGCGGCAACCCCCGCGAGGCGCACCCGATCTTCTTCCAGCACGTGCTCAAAGCCGTCCACAAGGGAGCGAAGCTCTTCGTCGTGGACCCGCGGCAGACGAGCACCGCGCAGTGGGCGCACCGGCAGCTGCAGCTCGAGGTCGGCACCGACATCCCGCTGGCCCACGCGATCGCGCGCGAGATCATCCACTCCGGACTGGCGAACACGACGTTCATCGAGCGCGCCACCGAGGGGTTCGCCGAGTTCGCCGCGTCGGTCGAGCCGTGGACGCTGGAGGTCGCGGAGAAGACCACCGGCGTGCCGGCCGAGCTGATCCGCGAGCTGGCCCACACCTACGCGCGGGCCGACCGCGGGCAGCTGTCGTGGACCCTCGGCATCACCGAGCACCACAACGGCACCGACAACGTCCTCGCGCTGATCAACCTGTCGCTGCTGGCCGGGCAGGTCGGCCGCTACGGCGCCGGGCTGAACCCGCTGCGCGGCCAGAACAACGTCCAGGGCGGCGGCGACATGGGCGCCATCCCCGACCGCATGCCGGGCTTCCAGGACATCCTCGACGCCGGCGTCCGGGCGAAGTTCGACGCCGCGTGGGGCTCGTCGATCCCGGCGCACAAGGGCCTCAACCTCACCCAGATGCTCGACGCGATGGAACGCGGCGCCCTGACCTGCGTGTACATCATCGGCGAGAACCCGGTCCAGTCCGAAGCGGACTGCGAACACACGATCAAGCGACTGTCCAACGTGGACCACCTGGTGGTGCAGGACATCTTCCTCACCAAGACCGCGCAGCTGGCCGACGTCGTGCTGCCGGCGTCGGCGGCCTGGTGCGAGAGCGACGGCACCTTCACCAACTCCGAACGCCGTGTCCAGCGCGTCCGCAAGGCCCTCGACCCGCCGGCGGGCGCGCGCGACGACATCGAGCTGCTCTCGGAGCTGGCCCGCCGGCTCGGCCACGACTGGCACCACACCGGCGGCGAGGAGGTCTGGGACGAGCTGCGCTCGCTGTCCCCGATGCACGCCGGGATGTCCTACGCGCGCCTCGAAGAGCTCGGCGGCATCCAGTGGCCGTGCTACTCCGAGGACACCCTCGAGCCGACGTTCCTGCACGGCCGGCTGTGGGCCGAGGACCCGGCCGAGCGCGGCCGCCCGGCGCCGTTCACAGTGATCGAGCACAGCCCGCCGGTCGACCTGCTCACCGAGGAGTTCCCGATCCGGCTCACCACCGGCCGGCGGCTCGACTCGTACAACACCGGCGTCCAGTCCGGCGGGTTCCCGTCGCCGCTGCGGCAGGGCGAGACCCTCGACCTCTGCCCCGAGGACGCGCGTGCCCTCGGCGTGGCGCCCGACGAGCTGGTCCGGATCTCTTCGCGACGCGGGGAGATCGTGGCGCCCGTCCGGCTCGACAAGGGCCTGAAGCCGGGGCTGGCGTTCATGACGTTCCACTTCCCGGACGAGGTCGACGTCAACGTCATCACCATCGAGGCGACCTGCCCGATCGCCGGGACCGCCGAGTACAAGGCCGCCGCGATCCGCGTCGACAAGCTGCCGGTGGAGGTCTGAAGTGGACCTCAAGCTGCTGGACGCCGTCGCGTCGCGGGAAGAGCGGGAGGCCGTCGCCGCGTTCGCCGGCGGCGGGCGCGACCAGCTGCTGCCCGCCCTGCACGCGGTCAACGACCGGGTCGGCTGGATCAGCCAGGGCGCGCTCAACCTCATCTGCGAGGCGCTGCACGTGCCGCCCGCCGACGCGTACGGCGTGGCGAGCTTCTATTCGCTGTTCGCCCTGGAGGAGCGGCCGGAGCGGGTGGTGCACGTGTGCACCGACCTGGCGTGCCGGCTCAAGGGCGCGGACACGGTGTGCGACGTCCTCACCGAGCACGTCGGCGCCGCGGGGAAGGCGCGGGGCGGGGTCACGTGGCTGCGCAGCCCGTGCGTCGGCGTCTGCGAACGAGCCCCCGCGGCGCTGACGTTCCAAGCCGGCGAACCGGCCACCACCGAGCTGCTCGCCCCGGCGACCGGCGCGTCGGCCGTGCTGGCCGCGCAGCGGGAGCTCGCGGGAGACGGCTCGCCGCCGGTCATCCACCAAAAGGACGGACTGCGGCTGCTGCGCCGAGTCGGCGTGGTCGATCCGTCCAGTTTGGACGACTACCGCGCGGCGGGCGGGTACGCGGCACTGCGCAATGCCCTGCGCATGGGCGAGGCCGCGGTGATCCGCGAGGTCACCGACTCCGGCCTGCTCGGGCGGGGCGGCGCCGCGTTCCCGACCGGGCGCAAGTGGGCGGCCACCGCCGCCCAGCCCGCCGGGCCGCACTACCTGGTGTGCAACGCCGACGAGAGCGAGCCCGGCACGTTCAAGGACCGGGTGCTGCTCGAAGGCGACCCGTTCGCGCTGGTCGAGTCGATGACGATCGCCGCGTTCGCGATCGGCGCCCGGCGGGGCTACGTCTACCTGCGCGGC
Organism: Amycolatopsis sp. NPDC114505; assembly: GCF_055633615.1. NCBI lineage: Bacteria > Bacillati > Actinomycetota > Actinomycetes > Pseudonocardiales > Pseudonocardiaceae > Amycolatopsis > Amycolatopsis sp. NPDC114505. Next base: position 432,314 of record NZ_JBVKDV010000003.1, read on the forward strand.
GAGTACCCGCGGGCGTTGCGGCTGCTGCGCAACGCGCTGGACGTCTGCCGGGAACGCGGGTTCCTCGGGGTGGACATCATGGGCCACGAAGGGTTCTCGTTCGACGTCGAGATCCGGCGCGGCGCGGGTGCGTACATCTGCGGCGAGGAGACCGCGATCTTCAACTCGATCGAAGGCTTCCGCGGCGAACCCCGCACGAAGCCGCCGTTCCCGGTCGAGAAGGGGCTGTTCGGCAAGCCGACCGTGGTCAACAACGTCGAGACGCTGGTGAACGTGCCGCTGATCCTCACCGAGGGCGCGGCCGCGTACCGGGCGCTCGGCACCGAGGCCTCGGCCGGGCCGAAGCTGTTCTGCCTGTCCGGGAACGTCGAGCGGCCCGGCGTCTACGAGGTGCCGTTCGGCACGACGCTGCGTTCGCTCCTCGAGCTGGCCGGGGGAGTGCCGGAGGGGCGTTCGCTGCGCGCGATCCTGCTCGGCGGTGCCGCGGGCGGGTTCGTCCGGCCCGACGAGCTGGACCTGCCGCTCACGTTCGAGGACGCGCGGGCGGCGAAGACGACCCTCGGCTCGGGTGTCGTCCTGGTGCTCGACGACCTGGCCGACCTCGGCGGGTTCCTGCTGCGGATCGCGTCGTTCTTCCGCGACGAGTCGTGCGGGCAGTGCGTCCCGTGCCGGATCGGGACGGTGCGGCAGGAGGAGGCGATCCAGCGTGTCCTGTCGGCCGGATCGGACGAACGGCCCCTCCTGCGCGAGGTCGGGCAGGTGATGCGGGACTCGTCGATCTGCGGCCTCGGCCAGACCGCGTGGAACGCCATCGAATCCGCCATCGACCGGCTGGGAGCGCTGCAATGACCATTGTGGACATCGGGATCCCGCGCCGGCTGGTCGAGTTCACTGTGGACGGTGAGTCGGTCCGCGTACCCGAGGGCTCGACGATCCTCGACGCGTGCACGGCGGCGGGCAAGGACATCCCCACGCTGTGCTACGGCGACACCCTGGAACCGGCGAACGCCTGCCGCGTCTGCATGGTGGAGGTCGAGGGCTCGCGGACGCTCGTGCCGTCGTGCTCGCGCAAGGCCGAACCGGGCATGGTGGTGCACACCGACTCCGAGCGGACGCGCACCAGCCGCAAGGTGGTGCTGGAACTGCTGGCGTCCGCGACGGATCTGTCGACCACCCCCGGCGTCGCGGAGTGGATGGAGGCCGCGGGCGCGGAACCGGACCGCTTCGGCCCGGACGCGGCGACGGTCGCGCAGCCGGCCCTGGTGGACAACGAGCTGTACGTCCGCGACTACGAGAAGTGCATCCTCTGCTACAAGTGCGTCGACGCGTGCGGCGACCAGTGGCAGAACTCGTTCGCCATCAGCGTGGCCGGCCGCGGGTTCGACGCGCGGATCTCGACGGAGTTCTCGAACCCGCTGCCGGACAGTGCGTGCGTGTACTGCGGCAACTGCGTCGAGGTCTGCCCGACCGGGGCACTGAGCTTCAAGCGCGAGTACGACAAGCGCGAGGACGGCACCTGGGACGAGTCCCGCCAGACGGCGACGACGACCGTGTGCACGTTCTGCGGGGTCGGCTGCAACCTGACGCTGCACGTCCAGGACAACGAGATCGTCAAGGTGACCTCCCCGCACGAAAGCTCGGTGACGCACGGCAACCTCTGCATCAAGGGCCGCTTCGGCTGGCAGCACGTCGAGAAGAAGTAGCGGCACCGGGGCCGCCGTTGACCTCGTCGCATGTCAGAGGCTATTCTCGATATGCGAAAGAAAGATTCCGTATAGCGAAATTCGAGGTCGCGATGCCAGAAGAGGGTCACTCCCTGCCGTACGTCGCCAACCTGTCGATCCTGTTCAAGGAGGTACCGCTCCTCGAGCGGGCCGCCGCCGCGCGGGAGGCCGGGTTCACCGACGTCGAGTACTGGTGGCCGTTCGACACCGCGGTCCCCGCGCGCGACGAGGTCGACGCCTTCGTGCGGAGCCTGGACGGCGTGCGGCTGCGCGGGCTGAACTTCTTCGCCGGCGACATGGCCGCGGGGGAGCGGGGCCTGGTGTCGTGGATCGGCCGCGAGGCCGAGTTCGCCGACAGCCTCGTCGTGGCGCTCGACATCGCCGAACGCACCGGCTGCCGCAGCTTCAACGCGCTCTACGGCAACCGGCTCGACGGCGAAGAGCCGGCCAAGCAGGACGACCTCGCGCTGGTCCACCTCGCCACGGCCGCGGAGGCCGCCGCGAAGATCGGCGCGCAGCTGGTCCTCGAACCGCTCTCCGGCGCGGACCGCTACCCGCTCAAGACCGCCGCGGACGCCGTGGCCGTGCTCGACGACCTCGGGCGCGACAACGTGCGGCTGCTGGCCGACCTCTACCACCTGGCAGTCAACGGCGACGACCTGGACGCATTGGCGACGACGCACATCTCCCGGATCGGGCACGTGCAGATCGCCGACGCACCCGGGCGCCACCAGCCCGGCACCGGCTCCCTGGACCTCGACGGGCACCTCGCGAAGCTGCAGAACGCGGGCTACTCGGGGTTCGTGGGGATCGAGTACGTCCCGGAACCCGACACCGTCACCTCGCTGAACTGGCTGCCGATCACCCGAAGGGGACGAGCATGAAACTGGGATTCATCGGACTGGGCGTCATGGGTGCGCCGATGGCCGCGCACCTGGTCGCGGCCGGGCACGACGTCAGCGGCTACGACGTCACCCCCGCCGCGGGGGAGAAGCTGCGGGCCGCCGGCGGCCGCGCCGCGACCGGCGTGGCCGACGCGGTGGCCGGGGCGGACGTCGTGATCACGATGCTGCCGAACCACCCGCAGGTCGAGGAGGTCGTGCTGGCGGCGGGCGGCGTGCTCGACGCCGCGGAGCCCGGCACGCTCCTGATCGACATGAGCACGATCCGGCCCGAGACGTCGATCGCGATCGCGGAAGCCGCGCGGGACAGGAAGATCCGCGTCCTCGACGCTCCCGTGTCCGGCGGCCAGGCCGGCGCCGAGCAGGCGGCACTGTCCATCATGGTCGGTGGATCCGAAGAAGACTTCGAGGCCGCGAGGCCGGTGCTCGAAGCGGTCGGCAAGACCATCGTGCACGTCGGCCCGCACGGCGCGGGCCAGGTCGTGAAGGCGGCGAACCAGCTCGTCGTCGGCGGCATCTACGGCCTGGTCGCCGAGGCGATCGTGCTGCTCGAAGCGTCCGGTGTGGACGCTTCGACGGGGTTGGACGTGCTCGCCGGGGGACTGGCGGGCAGCCGGATCCTCGAGCTCAAGCGCAAGTCCATGGTGGACCGTCAGTTCGCGCCCGGGTTCCGGATCGACCTGCACCACAAGGACATGGGGATCGCGCTGGCCGCCGCCCGGCAGGCCGACGTCGCGCTCCCGCTCACCGGGCTGGTCGCCCAGCTCGTCGCCGCCGGTCGCGCCATGGGCCACGGCTCCCTGGACCACTCGGCGTTGCTGAAGGTCGTCGAACAGCTGTCGGGCCGCGTTCCGGCGGCTACTGTATAACGCCCTATAAGGCCGGGCGTGAGCCCGCGTGACCACGGCCGTCGTACGAGACCCTGACCTCGTGCGACGGCCTTTCCGCGTCTTCGATCAAGCGGTTGTCGGAAAGTACAAACCGGGGCCGTAAATTCACCCGTCTTTCAGGGGTTTTGCCGTGGTCGCGGCCACACCTCAGCGTGTGTACTTCTTCACGAAGCAGCCCCGAAAGGACGTCCACAGTGGAATTCCTCCGACCCGCCACGCTCGCCGACGCGCTCGCCGCGAAGGCCGCGAGCCCCGGTGCGGTCCCGATCGCCGGCGGCACCGACGTGATGGTCGAGCTCAACTTCGACCACCGCCGTCCGGAGTCCCTGCTCGACCTCGGCCGCGTCGCCGAGCTCCACGAGCACGGCACCGACGACGGCCGGATCCGGATCGGCGCGGCCGTGCCCTACACCCGGATCATCGCCGAGCTGGGTACACAGCTGCCCGGCCTCGCGATGGCCGCGCGGACCGTCGGGTCCCCGCAGATCCGCAACCGCGGTTCCGTAGGGGGCAACCTGGGCGCGGCTTCGCCCGCGGGCGACTCGCACCCGGCGCTCCTGGCGGCCGACGCGGAGGTCGAAATCGCGTCGGTGCGCGGCACGCGGATCGTCGCGGCGAAGGATTTCTACGTGGGGGTCAAGCGCAACGTCCTCGAGCCGGACGAGCTGATCACCGGCGTGCTGCTGGCACCGGCCACCGGGCCGCAGCAGTTCAGCAAGATCGGCACGCGCAACGCGATGGTCATCGCCGTGGCCGCCTTCGGGCTGGCCCTGCACCCCGCGGAGAAGCGGGTCGGCACCGGTGTCGGCTCGGCCGCGCCCACCCCGCGGCGTGCCCTCGAAGCCGAGGAGTTCCTGGCCGGAGAGCTGGACTGGGACTCGCCGAGGGCGCTCAACGACTCGGTGAAGCGCCGCTTCGGCGACCTGGTCGCCGGGGCCGCGTCGCCGATCGACGATGTCCGGGGGAGTGCGGCCTACCGCCGTCACGCCCTGGGTGTGATGGCGCGCCGGACGCTGACCTGGGCCTGGACCGAATACTGCGAAGGGAGCGCGAAGTGCGCGTGAACGTCACCGTCAACGGCGAGTCCCGCCGGGCGGACAACGTCTGGGAAGGCGAGAGCCTGCTCTACGTGCTGCGCGAGCGGCTCGGCCTGCCGGGTTCGAAGAACGCCTGCGAGCAGGGCGAATGCGGGTCCTGCACGGTCTACCTCGACGGCGTCCCGGCGTGCGCGTGCCTGGTCGCGGCCGGGCAGGCCGAGGGCCGCGACGTCGTCACGGTCGAAGGGCTCGCCGAGGGCGAGGCCCTGGACCCGGTGCAGGAGTCGTTCGTCGAGCAAGGTGCCGTCCAGTGCGGGTTCTGCACGCCCGGACTGCTGGTCGCCGCGCACGACCTGATCGAGCGCGTCCCCGACCCCAGCGACGTCGAGATCCGCGAGGCCCTCGCCGGGAACCTCTGCCGCTGCACCGGCTACGAGAAGATCCTCGACGCCGTCCGTGACGCGGCCGCGAAAAAGGCCGTCCGATGAGCGCGCCGGCCCATTCCCCGCAGGAGCTGCACGACACGATCGCCGGCGGCATCGGCGAGAGCCCGCTGCGCCCGGACGGCACGCTCAAGGTCCGTGGCGAGTTCGCCTACTCCTCGGACCTGTGGCACGAGGACATGCTCTGGGGCGCCACCCTGCGCAGCCCGCACCCGCACGCCCGGATCGTCCGCCTCGACGTCTCCCGCGCGCTCGCCCAGCCGGGGGTGCACGCGGTGCTCACGCACGAGGACGTCCCCGGCGAGAACGTCTACGGCCTCAAGTACCAGGACACCCCGGCGCTGGCCGCGGACCTGGTCCGCTACCAGGGCGAGCCGGTCGCGATCCTCGCGGCCGACCACCCGGAGATCGCGCGGCAGGCGCTCAAGGAGATCGTCGTCGAGTACGACGTCCTCGAGCCGATCACCGACCCCGAGCGGGCCGCGCACGACGACACCCTGCCGAAGCTGCACCCGGACGGGAACCTGGTGCGCCACCAGCGGATCGTCAAGGGCGACCCGACCGCGACCGCGGACGTCGTCGTCTCCGGCGTCTACGAGATCGGCATGCAGGACCAGGCGTTCCTCGGGCCCGAATCGGGCCTCGCGGTGCCGGCCGAGGACGGCGGCGTCGACCTCTACCTGGCCACCCAGTGGCTGCACGTCGACCAGCGCCAGACGGCGAAGGCCCTCGGCCTGCCGCTGGAGAAGGTGCGGCTGACGCTGTCCGGCGTCGGCGGAGCGTTCGGCGGCCGCGAGGACCTGTCCATGCAGATCCACTCGTGCATGCTCGCGCTGCGCACCGGGCGGCCGGTGAAGATGAGCTACAACCGGCTGGAGTCGTTCTTCGGGCACGTCCACCGCCACCCGGCGAAGATGTACTACGAGCACGGCGCCACCCGCGACGGCAAGATCGTCTACGTCCGGGCGAAGATGTACTTCGACGGCGGCGCGTACGCGTCCAAGACCCCGGTCGTGGTCGGCAACGGCACCACGCTCAGCGTCGGCCCGTACGACGTGCCGAACGCGCACATCGAGGGCTGGGGCGTCTACACGAACAACCCGACCTGCGGCGCGATGCGCGGGCTGGGCGCGGTGCAGCCGACGTACGCGTACGAGTCCCAAATGGACAAACTCGCGGCGGCATTGGGGATGGATCCGGCGGAACTGCGGATCCTCAACGCCCTGAGCGAAGGGTCCACTGTGGTCACCGGCCAGGTCGTCGACTTCCCGGCGCCGGTCGCCGAGCTGATCCAGCGGCTGCGGGACCTGCCGCTGCCGCCCGAACCGGCCGGCGAACGCGACATCCGGGAGCTGCCCGGCGGCGCGTCCAACACCACGCACGGCGAAGGCGTCGTCCGGGGCGTCGGCTACGGCGTCACGATCAAGAACATCTCCTACGCCGAAGGCCTCGACGACTACTCGACCGCGCGCGTGCGCCTGGAGGTGCTCGGCGGGGAGGCGGTGGCGATGGTGCACACCGCGGCGGCCGAGGTCGGCCAGGGGCTCGTCACGCTGCAGCAGCAGATCGCCCGCACCGAGCTGGGCCTGACGCGGGTGACCGTGCACCCGGCCGACACGAGCGTCGGCGACGCCGGCTCCAGCTCGGCGTCGCGCCAGACCTACGTGACGGGTGGCGCGGTCCGCAACGCCTGCCGTGCGGTCGCCGAGGCCGTGTACGCGCTGCTCGGGGTGCCCGCCGAAGGCATGTCCCTGACGGGCGGCAAGGTCGTCGCGGCCGACGGTGAGGTGGTCGCGGACCTGGTGGAGCTGCTGGGGGAGACCGCGATCGAGGAGACCCGCGAGTTCCACCACCGCAGGACCTACCCGCTGGACCCGGAGACCGGGCAGGGCGACGCCCACGTCCAGTACGGCTTCTCGGCCCACCGTGCGGTGGTCGACGTCGACGTGGACCTCGGCCTGGTCAAGGTCGTCCAGCTCGACTGCGCCCAGGACGTCGGCAAGGCGATGAACCCCGACGCCGTCGTCGCCCAGATCCAGGGCGGCTCGGCGCAGGGCCTCGGCCTCGCCGTGATGGAGGAGATCCTGGTCAAGGACGGCAAGGTGCGGAACCCGTCGTTCACCGACTACCTCATCCCGACCATCCTCGACATGCCGCCGATGCGCGTCGACGTCCTCGAGCGGCCCGACCCGCACGCGCCCTACGGCGTCCGCGGCGTCGGCGAACCACCCACGATCTCCGCGACCCCGGCGATCGCCAACGCCATCCGCGCGGCCACCGGCCTCGAGCTGCCGCGCGTCCCCATCCGTCCCGAACACATCACCGGAGTCTGACGTGACCACCTCCCTGACCACCGAGACCGAGTGGCTGGCGGAAGCCGTCCGCATCGCGGCCACGAACGTCGCGAACGGCGGCGGCCCGTTCGGCGCCCTGATCGTCCACGACGGGCGGATCGTCTCGACCGGCGTCAACCGGGTCACCGCGAACCTCGACCCGACGGCGCACGCGGAGGTCGTCGCGATCCGCGCGGCCTGCCAGGCGCTGGGGACCTTCAAGCTGGACGGCTGCGTGCTCGTGTCGAGCTGTGAGCCGTGCCCGATGTGCCTCGCGTCGTCCCTGTGGGCGCGGGTGGACAAGATCGTCTACGCCGCCGACCGCGACGACGCGGCCAAGGCCGGCTTCGACGACCGGGCCTTCTACGAGCTGTTCGACCGTCCTCGCGAGACCTGGACGGTTCCCGTCACGCGACTGTCCACAACGGACGGATTCGCGCCCTTCGCGGCCTGGCTCGACAAGAGCGACCGCACGGATTACTGACCCACGAGGCCAGCTGACCGGAGCACCCACAACCCCAGCACGTCCCGCTCGCCCAGGCACGGCGTTGTGCCTCGGCCTGGCCGAGCACACCCACCGGCAAGGGCAGGACGCATGACCCAGGTAGAAATCCACGAACCCGAAGTCGACGAAGTACCCGAACCCGCCCGCCGCACGTTCTTGGACCGCGTGTTCGAGCTGCGGGCACGGCAGAGCACGGTCGGGCGCGAAGTCCGTGGCGGCGTCACGACGTTCGTCGCGATGGCGTACATCGTGCTCCTCAACCCGCTGATCCTCGGCGCTTCCGCCGACATCACCGGCGCCCGGCTGTCCGCCGCGCAGGTGACCACGGCGACCGCGCTGGCCGCCGCGGTGATGACCATCCTGATGGGGGTCGTCGGCAACGCGCCGCTCGCGCTGGCCGCCGGCCTCGGCATCAACGGCATCGTCGCCTTCCAGATGGCCCCGTCGATGACCTGGGCGCAGGCGTTCGGGCTGGTCGTGCTCGAAGGCGTGTGCATCGTGCTGATGGCGGTCAGCGGTGTCCGGGAACGGATCATGAACGCCATCCCGCGGCCGCTCAAGATGGCGATCACCGTCGGGATCGGGCTCTACATCGCCCTGGTCGGGCTGGTCAGCGCCGGATTCGTGACCCGGATGCCGGACTCGGCGGAGACCACGGTCCCGGTGCGCCTCGGGGCGAGCGGGCACCTGCACGGCTGGCCGATCGTCGTGTTCTGCTTCGGTCTGCTGCTGATGATCGTGCTGATGGCCCGCAAGGTCCCGGGTGCGGTGCTGATCAGCATCGGGGTCTCCACCGTGTTCGCCGTGGTGCTGCACCAGGTGTTCGGCGTCGGCGGCTGGGGCCTCACCACCCCGGCCTTGCCCGACCACGTCGTCGCGGCACCGGACTTCGGGCTCTTCGGCCACATCGACCTGTTCGGCGGCTTCGCCTCGGCGGGCGCGCTCGCGGCGACGGTGTTCCTGTTCACGCTGGTGCTGTCCGGGTTCTTCGACGCGATGGGCACGATCACCAGCGTCTCGGACGAGGCCGGGTTGTCGAAGAACGGCAAGGTGCCCCGGATGGGCCGGATCCTGCTGGTCGACGGCGCGGGTGCGATCGCCGGCGGCGTCACGGGTTCGTCGCCGAACACGGTGTTCCTGGAGTCCGCGGCGGGCGTCGGTGAAGGCGCCCGGACGGGTCTCGCGAGCGTCGTCACCGGGCTGCTGTTCGCCGGGACGCTGCTGTTCACGCCGCTGGCGGGGGTCGTCCCGGCCCAGGCGGCGGCACCCGCGCTGGTGGTCATCGGCGGCATGATGGTCGCGCAGTGCCGGCACATCCCGTGGAACGACCCGGACTACACGATCCCGGTGTTCCTGACGGCCGCGTTGATCCCGTTCACCTACTCGATCACCAACGGCGTCGGCGCCGGCCTGATCGCGTTCGTGCTGATCAAGATCGGCCGCGGCAAGTGGCGCGAGGCCGGCTGGCTGCTTTCCTTGCTGGCACTGGTGTTCGCGGTGTACTTCGCGGTCGACGGCGTCGAGGCGCTCTTCCGCTGAGCGGGGATGGCACATCGAGAGCGTCTCGATGTGCCATCCCACGGGCTTACTTCTCGCTGTCGAGGTGGTCCAGCTGGGCGGCGGCATAGCGGTCACCCGCGGCGGCGCCGGCCGGGACGGCGGCTTCGATCGCGGCCAGGTCATCGGCCGTCAGCTCGAGGTCGGCGCCCAGTGACTCGGCCAGCCGGGCGCGGGTGCGGGCCCCCACCAGCGGGACGATGTCCTCGCCCTGGGCGGCGACCCACCCGATGGCGAGCTGCGCGGTCGTGACGCCCTTGCCCGCGGCGAGCTTGCCGAGGGCGTCGGTCAGGGCCAGGTTGCGGTCGAGGTTCTCGCCTTGGAACCGCGGGCTGTAGCCGCGGAAGTCGCCCGCGGTGAGTTCCCGCGACGGCGTCCAGTGGCCGCTGAGCAGGCCGCGGGACAGGACGCCGTAAGCGGTGACGCCGATGCCCAGCTCACGCGCGACGGGGAGGATGTCCGCCTCGATCCCGCGCGAGAGCAGCGAATACTCGATCTGCAGATCGGAGATCGGGTGCACGGCGGCAGCACGCCGGAGCGTCTCGGCACCGACCTCGGACAGGCCGATGTGCCGGACGTAGCCCGCTTTGACCAGCTCGGCCAAGGCGCCGACCTGGTCTTCGATCGGCACGGCGGGATCGAGCCGGGCCGGCCGGTAGACGTCGACGTGGTCGGTACCGAGGCGCCGCAGGCTGTAGGCGAGGAAGGTCTTGACGGACTCCGGGCGGCTGTCGTTGCCGAGCCAGGAACCATCCGGCCCACGCAGAGCGCCGAACTTGACGCTGATCACGGCCTTCTCGCGGTTGCGGCCGCGCAGGGCATCGCGCAGCAGCATTTCGTTGTGGCCCATGCCGTAGAAGTCACCGGTGTCGAGCAGGGTGACACCGCCATCGAGGGCGGCGTGGATGGTGGCGACCGACTCGGCCTCATCGGCCGGGCCGTAGAGGTCGGACATGCCCATCAGGCCGAGCCCGAGGGCGCTGACGGCCGGACCGGTCCGGCCGAGGGTGCGGGTGTGCATGGGGTTCTCCCTGTTTCCGTTGTTACCCGACCGACCGTATCATCGATACCGAACAAGTGCTACTCAGGATTTGTTATCATCGGAACCATGGCAACGAAGACGGCACTGGACACCCGCGAGCGAATCCTCGAAGCAGCAGCGGCGCTCCTGGTGGCAGAGGGCCGCGACGGCCTGTCGACCAGAGCGGTGAGCGCGGCGGCGGGCGTCCAGCCCCCAGCGCTGTACCGCCTGTTCGGCGACAAGGACGGCCTACTGGACGCGGTGGCGGCGTACGGGTTCGACGAGTACCTGACAAGCAAGCGAGAGCTGGGTTCGACGGGCGACGCGGTAGAGGATCTCCGCCGAGGCTGGGACCTCCACGTCGAGTTCGGCTTGTCCCGCCCGGAGTTCTACGTACTGATGTACGGCGACGCACGCCCAGGCCGCACATCGCCGGCAGCACGCGAAGCGGAGGCGATGCTGCGAAGCATCGTGGAGCGAGTAGCGGAGGCAGGACGCCTGCGGGTGAGCGTCGAACGCGCAGCAAGACTGGTACACGCAACAGGCATGGGAGTGGTCCTGAACCTGATCGCAACGCCGGAAAAGGAGCGCGACCAGGAGCTGTCGCCAACGGCCCGAGAGACGGTACTGACCCGAATCCTGACAGGAGCAGAGGAGCCACAGGGCTCCGACCTGCCAGAGCGAGCAATAGCACTGCGAGCAGGCCTGGACGGCGCGAAGGCGCTGAGCGAAGCGGAGCGAGTCCTGATGGCGGAGTGGCTAGACCGCATAGCCGACGCCTAAGCACGCACCGGGCGGGTGCCCAGACCCTCCCGCAACCCCGATCCGAAGCCCCAACACGGCCGCCGCCACCGGGTCAAGGCATCTTTCCCGCCTTGACGCGGTCGCGCCGGCCGTAGTCACAATCGGGCATCGGGGTGGCGGAGAACCTGGAAGGTCCCGAGACCTGAACCGATCCAGCCCGATCGGACATTGCCTGTCATCCCCAAAGAGCCCAATATGTTGCGGCCCACAACATATCGAACGACAACGCCGTCGGAGGGTCTCGATGATCAGGTGGAAAGCAGTCCTGGCCTGCGCGGGAGCAGGAATCCTCCTAGCCGCAGCCCTACCGGGAACGGCCCAAGCGACGGGCACGGCAACAGACTGCTGCGGCGGAGGAGCCTCCTGGGCAACGGGCAACAAATCAGGCCTGGGCACCTCGACGACAACAGCGAGCCCAGTCTGGTTCACGATCGCCGACGGAGTGACATCCGAGGTCTTCTACCCCCGAGCCGACATCCCGAACATGCAGGACATGCAGTTCGTGATCACGGACGGCACAACGTTCGTGGACCTGGAGCGCGACGCCACCAACCACGTAGTGACGATGCCGGACGAGAAAGCCCTCCAGTACACGGTCACCAACGCGGCCAAGAGCGGCAAGTACCGCATCACGACCGACTACGTCACGGACCCAGCCCGCTCGACGCTAGTTCGGAACACCCGATTCCAGTCCCTGGACGGCGGAACCTACCGCCTCTACCTCCTGGCCAACCCATCAATGGCCGGCGGCGGCGCGAACGACAACGCGTGGTGGGACGGCACCGGCCTCATCGCGAGCGGAACCGAAACACTATTCGGCGGCACAGCCACAACGGTCGTCTCAGCACTACGCGTCTCGACAGGCTTCACCGCCCACGACAACGGCTACACCGGCGCGGCGAGCGACTGCCTAACCGACCTACGCGCAGACAAAACCCTGAACAACCAGTTCGACAACATCTCCGGAACGGGCAACGCAGTCCAGTGCGGCCAGATCCCGGTAGGCACGGACACAACGTTCACCGTCGCACTAGGCTACGGCGCCACCGCAACAGCAGCCACATCAGCGGCGACCGGCTCTTTGAGCAGCGGCTTCTCCACGGTGGCAACGTCCTACCGCAGCGGCTGGAACTCCTACGTGAGCAGCCTGAAACCCGCCCCGGCGAGCGTCTCCGGCGACACGCAACGACGCCGCGCCTACTACGTCGCGGCAATGGCACTCAAAACCGCCGAGGACAAACAGCACCCGGGCGCGAGCGTCGCAGGCCTAGCAACACCATGGGGCAACTTCACCAACGGCGACCAGCTCAACGACGGCTACCACCGAGTCTGGGGCCGTGACCTCTACCAGCAGGCGACGGGCCTCCTGGCCGCCGGCGACAGCGCCCAGGCCAAGCGGATGGCCCAGTTCCTCTGGAACTCCCAATGGATCGGCAGCCCGACGGCCGGCGACGGCATGACGTACCCGGCAGGCTCCTTCCCCCGCTACAGCCCGGTTTCCGGCGTCGCGGGCGCCAGTCCCCAGCAGCTCGGCTGCTGCGAACAGCTCGACCAGGACGCCGACGCGATCCTGCTGGCCTGGCTGACCGGCGTCACCGACGCCTCGACGTACGCCAAGGTCAAGACGACGGCGAACCACATCACCGCGACCGGCCCGGACACCACGGAGCGGTGGGAAGAGCAGTACGGCAAGTCGCCGTCGTCGGTCGCCGCCGAGATCGCCGGGCTGATCGCCGCGGGCGCGATCGCCCGGGCCAACGGCGACACCGCGAGCGCGACGTCGTGGGAGTCCACAGCGGACTCCTGGCGCACCTCGCTGGCCGGCTGGACCGTGACGACGTCCGGCTACTGGGGCGGGCACACCTACTACGAACGGCTCGACCGCGCCGGGAACCCGAACGACGGCGCGACGATCTGCTTCGACGAAGGCTGCTTCTACGAACACGATGTCACGGACTTCGGCTTCCTCGACCTGGTGCGGCTCGGCATCCGCCCGGCCGGCGACGCGACGATCGCGAACTCGGTCGCCCCGACCGCGGCGGCGTCCGACGGCAACGCGTCGATGCAGGTGACGCTGCCCAACGGCGACGTCTACTTCCACCGTTACCCGCACGACAACTACGGCGAGAGCACGACGACGTGCAACGGCTGGCCCGCGGGCGGCAGTCAGCGGTTCGGCCGGCTGTGGCCGGTGCTGTCGGGGGAGCGGGGGCAGTACGAACTCGCCAACGGCCGCTCGGCGGCGGTGTACCTGAAGTCCATGGCGGACTCGGCCAACGACGGGTACTTCGTGCCCGAGCAGGTCTGGGACCGCGGTGACGTCGGGTGCTTCGGCCTGGGCCGCCCGACCGGCAGCGCGGGACCGCTGATGTGGGCCGAAGGTCAGTACCTGCGCCTCGCGCAGAGCATGGACGCGGGCCACAACCTCGACACGCCGTCGGTCGTCAAGACCCGCTACGGCACCTGAGCGGCCAGCTTGCGGGTCCGGGTCAGCAGCTTCTCGACCCGGGCCCGCAGCTCCGGGGTCTCCCGGCCGAGATCCGGCAGCAGGTTCGTGTAGTCGGACACCAGGGTCCGGTAGCCGCGCGCGAACTTGCTCTTGCCGCGGTCGCGCGCGTACCGCCGGTCCAGGTCGATGATCTCCTGCGCCAGCACGGCGGCCGCCGCGGCCAGCTCGGTGTGGGCGTCCGCCTCGGCGTCCCGGCGTTCGCGGCGGGCGAGCGCGGTCCGGGCGGCCCGGCGGGAGGCCAGGTACAGCGCCGCCGCGCCCAGGAGCACCGCCCCGACCGCGGCCGCCGCGACGAGGTACCGCGGCAGCGACGGGCTGACCGTGCGGCCGCCGTCCGGGATCGAGCCGGTCTTCACCAGGAGGTCGTAGTTGACGACCATCACCTTCAGCGCGTCGACGGGCCGGTCGGTGAACGCGTCGATGCCGTTGCCGATCATCGACTCCGCGACGAACGCCTTGCCGAAGTTCTCGTCGTCCCCGCCGGGCAGCCGGGAACAGCCGTACTTCTGGTAGTCGTCACCGTCGCGGCTGAGCATCACGGCGAGGGTGCCGTCGGCCGCGCCGCCCAGGCTGTCGCACGCGTCGCTCAGGTCCGTGCCCGGTTCGAGGAACGCGACGACGAGCCGCCGGTTGCCGATCACGCGTTCGGCGGCGGGCTGGTCGAGGGTGACTCCGGGCGCGGTGTAGATCGACGCCGTCCGCAGCTGGCGGGCGACCGGGCCGTCGAAGATCCCGGCCGACCACACCGCCCAGCCGGCGAGGACCAGGCAGCCGAGCACCGCGACGCCGAACGCGGAACCGAAGAGCCGTTTCACGCCAGCCTCCCCTGCAGGAACGCCGCCGGCCGGTAGTCGGCGCGGCCCAGCAGCCCGGCCGCGGTGTCCAATTCGGACTCCGCGTGGTCGAGCAGGCCGTGCACGTGCCGGTCCGGCAGCTTGTCGTCGAACGCTGCGCGGGCGGCCGTCAGCTGGGTGATCCCGCGGGTGAGCGCCGCGGCGGACGCGCCGTCGGTGAGCCCGGAGATCTCGACGGCCAGCGCGGTCAGGCCGGCCAGCCGCGCCGGGACGCCGGTCCGGACGAGCCGGCGGCCCGGCCGCAGCACCCGCCGGGCGGAGAGCGCGAGGAACCCGACCGCGCAGCCGGCGAACAGCCACGGCAGCGCGGGCAGCGCGACCCGCAGCGGGTCGAACGGGGTGTAGGGCAGCGGCCGGTCGAACAGCCCGGCGTAGCGGATGGCCGTGACCCGGTCGAGCCACGCGCCCAGGACGTTGCGCTGCGGGTAGGCGTACTCGCTGAGCCGGTCGGCGAACTGGCCGTAGAAGCTCGCCGTCGCGACGTCGGAGAAGGCGGCGGCCGACGGCCCGTCGTACTCGACCCACGAGCCGTACAGCACGACGATCGGGCGGCCGGGGAACTCCCGCGCCAGCGCCGGTCCGAAGTGGACCAATGGCCGGTCGGCGGGCTGCTGCGGCAACGCGACGTACAACGGCTGCGCGCCGGGGAACGCGGCCGTCGTCGCGGGCGCGTCCTTCAGCGTCGCTCCCGGCGCGATGAACCGGCCGGTGCCGCGAAGCGCCGTGGTGGCCGTCGCCAGCTCCTCGGCCGTCGGGTCGCGCCGAGCGATCGCGGCCTGGTCCGGCGGCTCGGGCTGGTGGTTCAGGTGGGCGATCAGCGTCGTCAGCGACTCGGTGACGTCGCCGGTGGCGAACTGGTGGATCCACTCGGTGCCGCGATCGGCCGACGCCTGGAGAAACCCGCCGCTGACCTCGGTGCCGATCACGCGGACGGTCGCGTCGTCGACGTCCCGCACCCGGTCACGCGCCTCTTTCGGCAGGCCCGGCGGCGCGACGAGGATCCGGTAGGCGGTGCCGCCGGCCGCGGCTTTCACGGCCCGGTCGTTCCAGGTCGCGATCGAGCCCGGCAGCCGCACGACCGGGGAAGCCTTGACCATCGCCGTCAGCTGCTCGGCCGAAGGCACGGTCGCGCCGCTCAGCTCACCGGCCGAACCTTCGGGGATCGGGTCCGTCGCCGCCGGCGCCTGGCCGTAGCTGACCGCGGTGCTCTGCTGCTGCACGAGGAGGAACGTCACCAGCACGGCGACGGCCGCGGCGAGCAGGACCCAGCGAACCCGGTCAGCCACGGGCGGCCGTCCGCCAGAGCGCGTCGGCGCGGCGCGCGTGGTCTTCGGCCGCCTGGGCCGCACGCGGACCGCCGTGCGCGGCCGCGATGGTCTCGGCCCGGGTCAGCAGCTGCTCGGCTTCCGGCAGGGGAGCTGCCGCCGCGTCGCGGCTCACGGCGGCGCTGTCGATCGCCGCCCGCGCGGCCGACCAGGCGGTCCGCCGGCGCACGTCCCGATCCCGCCACCGCGGCACGGCGACCACGCCGAACCCGGCGACGGCGACCACCACCGCGGCGAGCACCCACACCACCCACGTCATCCCGGCCACCTCCGATCTCCGGCGAGGAGATCATTCTGGCTGTCGACGGCCGTGAGTGTGACAACGTTGCCGCATTGTGTCCCGGTCGGTCACCGGACCAAGTGGACAGTCTTCGCGGCGGGGACGAACGTCGCCGTCTGGCCGCGGGTGAGGGCGACCTTGTCGGCTTCGAGGCCGTCGCCGAACGCGACCAGGCGGTCGGATTCGACCTCGACGGTCAGCGGCGCCGACGTCAGATCCCCTTCGGTGCACGTGGTTCCGGTCGTCGGGGACGGCCACGCCTCGCGCACGAACCAGATCAGCCGGGCCTCGCCGGGCGCGGGCAGCCGGAGCCCGCTCGCCCGTTCCCGCCACACCGACCCGCACCAGCCGGTCGCGCCGGTGCCCGTCCCGACCAGGATTCCCGACGACGCCTGGCGCTCCGCCGGCCCGCCACCGACCCCCAGCCGGTAGCGGGCCGTCTGGTGCCCGGCGTGGCCCAGGTAGATCTCGTTGAGCGCGAGCAGCCGCTGGCCGTCGTCCGCGGTGAGCTCGGCCATCGTCCGGTGCTCGACGTCGCCGGTGGACCGCACCAGGTCCGCGACGGCGGCCGCGGGGTGCTTGACGAGGACGCCGGGCGCGCCGGGCGTCACGCCGATCACCGGCTGGCCGTCGAGGTACTTGGCGACGTTGGCGATCAGCCCGTCCTGCCCGACCACCACGACGACGTCTTCCGGGGTGAACAGGAAGCGGTCGAGGTCCGCCCGCTCGACCTCGCCGCGGCGCCAGTCGAGGGGGATCGCCGCCGACGCCGTGGCGAGCGCCGCGCGCACGGCGGCGTCCGCCTCGGTGACCTCGGCCAGGTCACGGCCGCGCGTGCGCAGGAAGAACTCCGCCTGCCCGCGCGTGCCGTGCCGGGCGAGCAGCTCGTCGAGCTCGGTACGCCGGTGCACCAGCACGACGCGCGGGGCGAGGCTCACGACCGCACGCCCAGCTTGGTCAGCAGCGGGGCGAGCAGATCAGGGGTCACCGTGAGACTGTCGATCTGGGGCAGGTTGCCGGCCAGCTCCTTCAGCGCCAGCCCGGTGAGCACGCCCTCGGGCAGGTCGCGGTACGCCGCGAGCCGCGCCGTCTCGCCGGCCGCCTCCGCCTCGCCCAGCAGCCGCTTGCCTTCGGCTTCCACGAGCGTCAGGCGTTCCTTGCGCGACGCCTGCGCCTCGGTCTCGATCCGGTTCGCCGCCGCGGCTTCTTCGGCCTGCCGGCGGGCGTTCGCGCCGCGCTGGGTGACCAGCTGCTCTTCGCGGCGGGCCAGCTCGATCTGGTTCTGCAGCTCGTTCTCCCCGATCGCCCGTTCGCGTTCGACGGCCAGCGCGCGCCGTTCGAAGGTCGCCCGGTCGGCCTCCTGCTGCACCTTTTCCCGCGCGGTCGTCTGCAGCGCCTTCTCGACCTCCGGCTCGGCCCGGACGGCGACGACGCGGACGTCGACGACCGCCGAGCCGGTCTGCGCGAGCCGGGTGTCCTCCTCGGCGAGCCCGGCGCGGATCCGGTCGCGGACCGCCCGGACGCCGTCGACCAGTGCGGTCTCCAGGGGAGTGCGGGTCAGGACCTCGACGGCGTACTGCTGGACGTTCTCGGTGAGCAGCCCGCTGATCTGGGCGAGGGGGTCGCTTCTCCAGCGCCCGGTGTCGGGGTCGATGGAGAAGTCGATCCGCTGCGCGGCCAGCGAGGGATCCTCGATCCGGAAGGTCAGCGCGAGCTGCACGGTGACGTCCTGGAAGTCGGCCGTGCGGGCGTGGAACAGCAGCGGCAGCTCGCGGTCGTCGACCGGGACCTCCGAGACGACCGCGGTGAGCGGCCGGTACCAGAACGACAGCCCGACGCCGTCGTGCGCGAGCTTGCCGCGGCGGTAGTGGCGGATGTGCACGGTGGGTGCGCCACGCAGGTGCCGGAACCCGAAGCGGCGGTCGATGTCGGCCATGAGCCCTCCTCTTATCGTCGGTGTGACGATATGCGGAGGACGCCCTAATCGTCAAGCTGACGATTAGCGGGTAGGGTGGTGGCATGGGTCACCCGCCGTTCGCCGTCACCGTCGACCTCGTCGTGCTCACCCTGACCGGAGACGAGCTGTGCGCGCTGGTCGTGCGCCGGGGAGTCGAGCCGTACAAAGGGGAGTGGGCGCTGCCGGGCGGGTTCGTCCGCGCGGACGAAGACCTCTCGGACGCGGCGCGCCGGGAACTGGCGGAGGAGACGGGACTGGCGCCGGGGACCGTCCACATCGAACAGCTCGCCGGCTACGGCGCCCCGGACCGGGACCCGCGGATGCGCGTGGTGACGGTCGCGTACCTGGCGCTGGCCCCGAACCTGCCGACCCCGAGCGCGGGCACGGACGCGGCGGAGGCCCGCTGGACCCCGGTGCGGTCCCTGACCGGCGAGCACCTGGCGTTCGACCACGACCGCATCCTCGCCGACGGCCTCGAGCGGGCCCGGGCGAAACTCGAGTATTCGCCGCTGGCGACGGCGTTCTGCGCACCGGAGTTCACGGTGGCGGAGCTGCGGCGGGTGTACGAGCTGGTGTGGGACACGCGCCTGGACCCGCGCAACTTCCACCGCAAGGTCACGGGCGCCGAGGGACTGCTGGAGCCGACGGGCCACACGACGACTCGCGACGGCGGCCGGCCGGCACAGCTGTACCGGCGGGGGAAGGCGGAGCTGCTGTACCCGCCGATGCTGCGAAGCTGACCGGAGAAGGGGACTGCCGTGGGTGACCGGAAGACCGAGCCGATCGCGCACTGGGGGTTCGCCGCCGACACGGCGGAGAGCTGGGTGTGGGGACAGCTCCTCCTGCGTGCCGACGGCGTGCTGCTGCGCCGCTACGGCGGCTCCAGTTACGACGGGATGACGACCTACCGCTACCGGCCCTGGGGCGAAGTGCCGTGGTGGCCCGGCATCACCGACCGCGACGAGGCGATTCGCACCCTGCGCGGCCGCGGCTACGACCTGACCGAGCCCGGCCCGGTACCGCCCGGCCAGGACTCGGCGGGCCCCTTCCCCGGTCTGCCGAAACGGGCCGGGCCGATCTGATCGGCCCTAGGCGGCGCGGGCGGGCACCAGCCGCCGCGCGGCCGTCACCAAGGGCAGCAAGCGCGTGCCGAAGTTGCGGGCCACCAGCCCTCCCCGCGTCGCCGGGATCAGCAGGGCCGCGGCTGTGGAAACGTTGCGCTGCTTGGGTTCCACCAGCTTCCGGTGCGCTTCCTCGTACCGGCGGAACGCCGACGCCACGTCGCCCGGCGTCCGGCCCAGCTCCTCGGCGAGGGTGTACGCGCCCGCCATCGCCAGCGTCGAACCGTCGCCGAACAAGGACACGCACGACGCCGCGTCGCCGGCCAGGGCGATCCGCCCCTTCGCCCAGCCGTCCATCCGCACGCGGCTCACCGAGTCCAGGTACAGGTCGTCCGCTTCGCGCACGCGCTCCAGCAGCTCCGGCACCCGCCACCCCGCCCCTTGATACGCCGAAGCGAGCATGCGCTTGTGCAGCGCCGCATCCCGGTGGTCGAAGCCCGGCACGGCGTCGCCGCGGAACATGAACGCCGCGATTCCCTTGCCGCGCGCCGGGTGCACCGCGACCGCGCGGCCGGGCGAGTTGTACATCACCAGCTCCGTGCGGTCGGCCGGCGGCTCGGCCAGCGGCAGCGTCGCGATGTAGACGCCCATGTGCTCGACGAACGCGTGCTCCGGCCCGAACGCCAGCCGCCGCACGGCCGAGTGCAGGCCGTCCGCGCCGATCACCAGGTCGAAGCGTCGCGGGGCACCCCGCTCGAACGTGACGTCGACGCCGCCGTCGTCCTGGTGCAGCTCGGTGATCGAGTCGTGGAAGACGAACTCGGTGTCTTCCCGCGCGGCGCCGTGCAGGATCGCCGCGAGGTCGGTGCGGGGCAGCTCGATGCCGGCGTCGCCGCCCATCGTGACCCGGCCGGTGCGCTGGCCCGCGTCGTCGACGAACTTCAACGACGTCACGGCGGTGGCCGCTTCCCGCAGCTTCGTGGTGATGCCCATGCGGTCGGCGACGTGGGCGGCCGGTCCGCGGACGTCGACCGGGCTGCCGCTCGAGCGCAGCTCGGCGGCGCGCTCGACCACGGTCGGCCGGAAGCCCGCGCGAGCCAGCCAGTACGCCAGCATCGGCCCGGCGACGCCCGCGCCGGAGATCAGTACGGTCTGCTCGGTCATGGTGGTTACCCCCATCAAGGTCCTGACCATCGGTCAGTATCGACCGTACGCTCCTGTCCAACGGTCAGGCAAGGGGGTTAGGCTCGGTCCATGACGGACGACACCCGCGCCCGGATCCTGCGCGCCGCGCTCGAGGAGTTCTCCGAGCGCGGCTTCCACGCGACGTCGGTCCGCGAGCTGGCCGAACGCGTCGGCGTCACCAAGACCGCGGTGCTGTACCACTTCCCCGGCAAGGCCGACATCGTGACGGCGCTGGCCCAACCCCTCCTGGACGACCTCGAAGCGACCATGACGAAGGCCGCGGACGCCGACGACCCCCGCGCGGCGGCGATCGAGGGTCTCCTCGGCGTGTGGCTCGATCACCGCTACCTGCTCCGGATGAACCTGCGAGACCTCGGGATGACCGCGTCGAAGGTCGTGTTCGAGCGGTTCCGCGACGGCATGCTCCAGGCGAACCACCTGGTGGCGGGCCCGGACGCGGACCTGGCCGGCCGGGTCCGCGCGGCACAGGCGATCGCGATGCTCAGCGACCCGGTGGTGTTGTTCGCCGACGCCCCGGTGGACGAGCTGCGCGCCGCGGTCCTCGACGGCGTCGACCGCCTGTACGCGCCGGCCGAGCCTGCGGACCGGCCCCGCGCCCGCCGGGGCCGGCCGCCGGTGATGAGCCCGGAGACCATTGAGGCGGCCCGCCGCCTCTACGACGCGGGCCACGCCCCGGCCGACATCGCGACGGCGCTGGGCGTCTCCCGCGCCACGATCTACCGGCACCTGCCCGGCGTCGAATAATGAGACGCCTTAATGAGACTTATTGAGACGCCACCTCGATGGCGGGCAACGCCGCCAGCTGGGCGGAAGTCAGCTTCGACGCCGCCTCGAAGACCTTCTGCTGGTGCTCCTTGATCCGCTCGTCCACCCGGCGGCTCAGCTCGAAGGCCAGCCGTCCGGTCTGGCGGACCGTGACGTCGTCCACCAGCGGCCGCACCGCCGAGGTGATGACCACTCCCGAGGCTTCCCCGGCCGGGGATTGTGAGACGCCCACCGAGTAGGTCTCGCGCGGGTTGACCGGCCCGTCGATCGAGAAGTCCCGGATCCGGCCGAGCAGCGCGTGCCACTCGGCGATCTCGCCCGGCACCTCGGTGGCCTTGACGTCGTCCACGGTCAGGCCCATCCCGCGGTCGCCGGCGCGGAAACACCGGGCGTAGGAGTTGAGCGCCGACACCCACAGCGCCTCGACGAGCACCGCGTCCACGCGCGGGTGGGCCAGCTCCGCCACCAGCCGTTCGCAGCACTTGAGCGTGAACTGCAGGTCGTCGAAGATCGCGACGAGGTCGGCCAGGCCCAGCGCGCCGGGCGTGGTGAGCTGCCGGGCGCTCGACGGGGCGGTCGTGGAAGAGGACATCCGTCAACGACACCGCATCCGGGAGCGTCCCGGGGTCTCAATTTGCGACACCACCCGCCACGGGCCGCAGCGAAAGGGTGAACGACGTCTTCTGCGGCACCAGCCGGTACGGCGGCAGCACCCCGGGCCCGCAGGCCGCCGTCCCCAGCCCGTGCTGGGCCGCGTCCAGCGTCAGGTGCACCAGCGACCCGGACTCCAGCTCGTCCGTGTGCCGCGCCGCCTCCAGAGCCGCCGCCGTCCAGCGGCGCGCCGTGAAGTCGAACGTGGGGTCGCCGTCGACGCGGAGGCCCGTGCCGTCCGGGTCCGTCAGGGCGGCCCAGCGCACCGCCGTGCGGTTTCCGTTCTCCTGGGGGTAGATGTACGGCGTCTGCAGGCCGTCGACGCTGCTCGAGAACCGCCCGATCCGCACCGCCTGACAGCTGTCCGGATACGCCTCGCCGGGGCCGCCGCCGAACCACTCCGCCGAGCCGAACGTGCCCGGGACCGCCATCGCCAGGCCGAGCCGGGGGAGCGTGCCGGGGAAGTCGCCGTCGGGCGTGACGTCCACGCGCAACCGGAGGCCGCCGTCGAACGCCGTCCACGTGTAGTCCGCGAACAGGCCGAACGGCTGCGCCGGCGGGGCGACCCGGGTCCGGACGACGAGCTCGTCGCCGTCGGCATCGACGGCGATCACGCGGTGCTGCAGCCGGTGCAGCCCCGCTTCGAGCCACTGCGACGCCTCGGGCGGCCCGGGGGACGACCCGCGGTCGTTGTCCGTCGTCGCGCGCCAGACGTCGAGCCGCGGACCCCGGACCGGATGCCCACCCAGTGCCGTCAGCAGGCCGGTCACCGCGTCGAACTCGCCGGCACCGAGGACGAGCTGCCCGGACGTGCGGAACACCGGCCCGCGCGCCTGCGGCGAAGGCCGGGCGGCTGCCGCCGACACCGGCAGCTGCCCCCAGCCGACGACGTGCCCTGCAGGCGCCCACGCGGTCGACGAGGCCAGCGACGCCGACACGGTCAGCCAGGATTCGCCGCGAGTGGGCGGCAAAGACGGCAGCACAACAGTGACGCTCTGTCCGGAGTGGACCGCCGGAACGTCGAGGACGCCCCGGGCGACGGCGGTTCCCTCGTCCTCGAGCACCCAGGCGAACCGCAGGTGCCCGGTGTCGGCGAAGTCGTAGTGGTTCTCGATCAAGACACCGGAGGGGTCCGCGGAGATCCGGACCGGCTCGATGACCTTCGCGAACTCCGTCAGCCCCGGCGACGGCGTCCGGTCCGGGAAGAGCAGGCCGTCGATGACGAAGTTGCCGTCGTGGAGGGGCTCGCCGAAGTCGCCGCCGTACGCGAAGTGGCCCGGCGCGGCGAGGCCGTGGTCGATCCACTCCCAGACGAACCCGCCCTGGCAGTTCGGGTACCGCTCGAACAGCTCGCGGTACTCCAGCAGCCCGCCCGGCCCGTTGCCCATCGCGTGCGCGTACTCGCACAGCACGAACGGCAGGTCCCGGCGCCGCTCGTTGTCGTCGTCCCGACGGCCGATCCGCTCCACTTCGGACGGTGTCGCGTACATGCGGCTGTGGACGTCCACATAGGAGCAATCGTGGTCGCCCTCGTAGTGCACCGGCCGCGTCGGGTCGCGGTGGCGCACCCACTCGGCCATCCGCGCGAGGTTGTCGCCGGTGTGGCTCTCGTTGCCCAGCGACCAGAGGATCACGCTCGGCCGGTTCTTGTCCCGCTCGACGGTGCGCCGCATCCGGTCCAGGTAGGCGTCCGTCCACATCGGCTCGGAGCTCGGGTTGCGGTCCCAGCCGAGCGGCCCGAAGCCGTGGGTCTCCAGGTCGCACTCGTCGACCACCCACAGGCCGTACTCGTCGCACAGCTCGAGGAACGCCGGGTCCGGCGGGTAGTGGCTGGTCCGGACGGCGTTGACGTTGTGCCGCTTCATCAGCAGGACGTCGGCCAGCGCGGTCTCCCGCGAGACGACGCGTCCGGTGCGCGGGTCGTGTTCGTGCCGGTTCACCCCGCGCAGCAGCAGCCGTCGGCCGTTGACCTTGAGCTGTCCGTCCTCGATGGACACCGTCCGGAAGCCGATCCGCACCGGCACGCGTTCGGCCACAGTGGACAGCGTCCCGTCGTACAGGCGCGGCGTCTCGGCGCTCCACGGCTCGACGGGGAGTTCCAGCGGCTCTCCGGCCGGGTGGCCGGCGACGCCCAGCGACGGGATGTCCAGCACGACGTCGGCGCCGGCCTCGACCCGGACCGTGCCCAGGCCGGTCGTGTGGTCGTAGTCCGCGCGGACCCAGAAGTCGCCGATGCCGCCCAGCGGCCGCGCCAACAGCGTGACCGACCGGAAGATGCCGGACAGCCACCACATGTCCTGGTCTTCGAGGTAGCTGCCCGCCGACCACTGGTGCACGCGCACCACGAGGACGTTGTCCCGCGGCCGCAGGAGCGGTCCGACCTCGAACTCCGACGGCAGCCGGCTGCCCTTCGTGACGCCGAGCTCGGTGCCGTTGAGCCAGATCCGGCCGCACGAGTCGATCCCGTCGAAGCGCAGCAGCGCCGAGCCGGACGGCCAGTCCGCGGGCAGGTCGAACCGCAGCCGGTGGTCGCCGGTCGGGTTCTCCGACGGCACGTGCGGCGGGTCGACCGGGAACGGGTAGTGCACGTTCGTGTAGGCGGGCTTGCCGTGCCCGTGCAGCTGCCACAGCGACGGCACCGGCAGCTCGTCCCAGCCGGAGTCGTCCGCGTCGAGGGGGTCGGGGGCGGCCGCGAGGCTCGGCGAGAGCCGGAAGCGCCACGTGCCGTTCAAGGACAGCGACGGGGCGTCGGAGCTGAAGGCCGCGCGCGGGGGCACCGAACCGTGGCCTGGGCCCGGGTCTTCGACGTACGACATGGAGTCCTTTCAGCCCTTGAGGGCACCGGCGGCGATGTTGCGGACGAAGTGGCGGGCCCCGAAGGCGAAGACGACGACCAGCGGCACGATCGCCACGAGCGTGCCCGCCATGACGACGCTGTAGTCCTTGACGTACAGGCCGTTCAGCTGCGAGAGCGCGACCTGGAGCGTCACGTGGTTCGAGTCGATCAGCACGACCAGCGGCCACAGGTAGTCGTTCCAGGCGTTGACGAACGTGAAGATGCCGAGGAACGCCAGCGCCGGGCGCAGCACCGGCAGGGCGACCGAGAGGTAGGTCCGCAAGAAGCCGCAGCCGTCGATCCGGGCGGCTTCCAGGAGCTCGTCCGGAATGGCGGTCTGCGCGTACTGCCGCATCCAGAAGATGCCGAACGCGTTGGCCGCGGCCGGCACGATCAGCGCCTTGAGGTCGCCGACCCAGCCGAGGTGCGCCATGGTCGTGAACTGCGGGATCGCCGACAGCTGCGTCGGCACGACGAACGTCGCGAGCACCACGCCGAACAGCAGGTTCGCGCCGGGGAAGCGGTACTTGGCGAAGGTGAACGCGGCGAGGGAGTCGAAGAACAGCACCAGCAGCGTCGTCACGACCGCGACGAGCAGCGTGTTGAGCAGCGAGCCGAAGAAGTCGATCTTCGCGAACACCTGGCCGATGTTGTGGAAGAACTCCCCGCCGAACGTCCACGTCGGCGGCGACGAGTAGATGTCCGCGGTCGTGTTCGACGCCATCACGACGAGCCAGTAGTAGGGGAACAGCGTGATCAGCGCACCGAGGATCAGCGCGGTGTAGGTGACGGCGCGTCCGGTCATCGGCCCGCCTTCAGGAAGCCGGGGCGCTGGACCAGCCGCCAGTTGAGGACCGCGAACAGCACCACCACGACGAAGATGCCCCACGCGATCGCGGCGCCGTAGCCGAAGTCGCTGTTCACGAACGCGTTGTCGTAGAAGTAGAGGACCATCGTCAGGCCCGCCTCGTCCGGGCCGCCGCGGTTGCCGAGCAGGATCTGCG
Source organism: Amycolatopsis sp. NPDC114505 (assembly GCF_055633615.1). Lineage (NCBI taxonomy): Bacteria > Bacillati > Actinomycetota > Actinomycetes > Pseudonocardiales > Pseudonocardiaceae > Amycolatopsis > Amycolatopsis sp. NPDC114505. The sequence continues at coordinate 457,978 of NZ_JBVKDV010000003.1, forward strand.
ACTCGGTGAAGATCTGCAGGCCGCTGATCGCCGACATCACCACCGAGAACAGCAGGACCGGGCGCAGCAGCGGGAGCGTGATGCGGAAGAACGTCCGCACCGGGCCGGCGCCGTCGACTCGCGCGGCTTCGTACACATCGGACGGCAGCGCCTGCAGCCCGGCCAGGAAGATGATCGCGTTGTAGCCGACCCAGCGCCAGACGATCATGATCGAGATCGCGCCGCGGATCGCCCACGGGTCGGTCAGCCACGGCACCGGGTCGATGCCGACGAGGCCGAGGAACCAGTTGAGGATGCCGAACTCGCTGCTGAAGATCGAGCCGAAGACCAGCGACATCGCCACGATCGAGGTGACGTTCGGCAGGAAGTAGGCGATCCGGAGCGCGCCCTTGAACCGGATCGAGGAGTGCAGCCCGACGGCGATCAGCAGGGCCAGCGCGGTCATCGGGACGGTCGACATCACCCAGATGACCAGGGTGTTGCCGAGGGAGTCCCAGAAGACCGGGTCGGTCACCAGGAACTGGAAGTTGCCGAGGCCGACGAACTTCATCGGCCCGACGCCGTCCCAGCGCTGCAGGGCGAGGTACAGCGAGTACAGCACCGGGTAGAGGCCGAAGACGGCGAAGAGCACGAAGAACGGCGAGATCGCGAGGTACTGGGGGAGGTACTTGAGCCGTCTGCGACGCGGGGGAGTCGTGACGCGCACCGGCGCTTCGGGACGGGTGAGCGTGGCCATCAGAGCACCCCCTGCCGGGTCAGCAGCCGTTCGACGGCGCGGCGGGCGTCGTCCCAGGCCTGGCCGGGGTCCTTCCCGGCGAGTTCGACGTTCGTGAGCTCGTCGGTGAAGGTGTCGCTGATCGCGATGTCCCACGGGCTGAAGAAGGCGGGCTTGACCTCGCGGGCGGCCCGGCCGAGCACGGCCATCGTGGCCTGGCCGCCGAAGAACGGCTCGGGTTCCAGTAGCCGCGAGTCGGTGAAGGCCGCCGGGCTGGTCGGGAAGAGGCCGGCCTCGAGGTAGGACCGGGGCTGGTTCTCCGGCGAGAGCAGCCAGCGGACGACCTCGAACGCCCGCTCCGGGTTTGGGCAGTACTTCGTGATCGCCAGGAACGACCCGCCCTGGTTGCCGGCGCCGCCGGGGGCGCGGCAGACCCGCCACTTCCCGGCCGTGTCCGGCGCGGACTTCTTGAGCTCGCCGACGATCCACGACGCGTTGACGAAGCTCAGCTCCTTGCCGGAGTTCCAGGCGGCGTGCCGTTCGACCGAGCTGCCGGGGTCCTGCGAACCGGCGTAGCCCGCGGTCAGCCCGGACCGGAACGCAGTGAGCGCGCGGTCCCAGGCGCGGCGGACCTGCGGCGCGTCGCCGAGGTAGGCGTTGTCGCGGGTGAAGTACTTCTGCGGCTCCTGCGCCATCGAGTACGTGTAGACGGTCTTCGTGTCGGTGATCAGGTGCCGCCCGGGCAGCTTCTCCTGCAGCCGTCTCCCGAAGTCGAAGTACGCGTCCCAGGTCGGCACGGCCGCGGCGACGTCGTCCGGCTCGCTGGGGAAGCCGGCTTGGGCGAAGAGGTCGTGCCGGTAGTAGAGGGCGGCCGGGCCGATGTCGATCGGGAAGCCGAGCCGGAACCCGTCCGGGCTCGTGCCGGCCTGCCACTTCCAGGGGAGGTACTGGTCCTTCAGTGCGTCCGCGCCGAGGGTGCGCAGGTCGGTGAAGTGGGCGGTGTCGGCGAAGTAGGTCGCGATGTCGTCGCCGAGCATCGTGATGTCGGGCAGGTACGCCTCGCCGGCGAGGGCGGCCAGCAGCCGCTGCTTGAGCTGACCGCTGACCTGGGACGGGTACAGCTCACCGAACCGCTTCCCGGCGTCGGTGACGACGGTGTCCGCGAGCCCGCCGCTGGTGTACCAGAGCGTGAGCTTGCCGGGGTTGGCGGTCGTCGGGCTGGTGCAGGAAGCGACTCCGAGCGATGCAGCGCCCAGCGTCGCGGCGGTCAGGAAACCACGTCGAGTCAGCGTCATCGAGGACCCTCCGGCAGTCTGCCGTGAACGCTCCCGTGAACGTTCACGGAACGCTCGGAAGTGTGCTTCGCGGCGGGACCGGGTGTCAAGGGATCAGGCGGATTCGCGCAGGTGGAGAGCCGCGCGGACGATCAGCTCGCCGGGTTCCAGGGGCGTGGCACCGGTCACGAGCCGCGCCGCCTGGTCGACGGCCAGCGCGCCGAGCCTGCGGGTGTCGATGGCGACGCTGGAGAGCTCCGGCTCGACGAGGGTGCCGAGCGTCAGGCCGTCGAACCCGATCACGGCGAGGTCGGCGGGCACGCGCAGGCCGAACCGGCGGGCCTCGCGCAGGGCGCCGATGGCGATCACGTCGTTGAAGGCGAACACGGCGGTGACGTCGGGGTGCGCGGCGAGCAGGGTGGCCAGTGCGGCACCACCGCCGTCGACGGTCTGGGCGGCACGCGCGATCCAGCCGGGCGCGACGGCGATGCCGTGCTCGGCGGCGGCCCGGAGGAACCAGGTCTGCCGGATGCTGGGCTCGGGCCGGCGGTCGTGGTCGAGCATCCCGATCCGCCGGTGGCCGCGCTCGACGAGGTGGGCGACGGCCTCGCGGACGCCCTCCTCGCCGTCGATCGAGATGCCGCTGAACCGCGGGGTGCGGGGTTCGCGGCCGATCAGGACCACGGGGATGCCGGGGGTGCAGCGGTCGAGGTCCTCGTCGGACCGGCTGAAGTACCCGACGACGGCGTCGACCTGGGTGCCGATGACGCGGAGGGTGGCGAGCTCCTGCTCGACGTCGTCGGCGGTGTCGTAGACGACGACGTGCCAGCCGCGGGCCCGGGCCGCCTGCAGCGCGCCGGAGGCGACCTCGGTGAAGAAGGGGTTGAGCAGGTCCGGCACGACGAGCCCGATGGTGGTGGTGTCCGGCCGGACGAGCCCGCGCGCGAACCGGCTCGGCCGGTACCCGAGCTCCCGCGCGGCGTCGAGGACGCGCTGCTTGGTCGAGCCGTCGATCTCGGCCTTGTCGTTCAGCGCACGCGACACGGTCTGCCGCGAGACCCCGGCCGAGCGGGCGACGTCGTGGATCGTCACGCGCCGGGGTTCCGTGCTCGAGGACACCGCCCACCTCCTGCTCCGGAGGACGAGTATGCCCGTCTCCGTCCCGCGCGCTACCCGAGCGGGTGCCTCAGAAGACGGACCAGCCGGTCAGCGTCGTGAAGCGGTCCAGCGCCGACACGCCCGCCACCGAGTTGCCGCGCGCGTCCAGGCCCGGGCTCCACACGCACACCGCGCAGCGGCCCGGGACCACCGCGACGATCCCGCCGCCGACGCCGCTCTTGCCCGGCAGGCCGACGCGGTAGGCGAACTCGCCCGCCGCGTCGTACGTGCCGCACGTCAGCATCACCGCGTTGATCCGCTTCGCCGCGCTCAGCTCCAGGAGCCGGGAACCGTCGTTGCGGATGCCGTGACGGGCCAGGAAGAGTGCCGAGCGCGCGACGTCCGCGCAGCTCATCGCGATCGAACACTGGCGGACGTACTGGTCGAGCACCGACGGCACCGGGTGGCGCATGTTGCCGTAGGACGCCATGAAGTACGCGAGCGCGCGGTTGCGGTCGGCGTGACCGGCCTCCGACTCGGCCACCTCGGGGTCGACGCCGATGTCCGCGCGGCCGCTCTCCTCGCGCAGGAACGCCAGCAGCGCGTCGACGGCGTCGCCGTGGCGGGCCAGCTCGTCGGTCACCACCAGTGCGCCCGCGTTGATGAACGGGTTGCGCGGGATGCCGTCCTCGTGTTCCAGCTGCACCAGCGAGTTGAACGGATCGCCCGACGGCTCGCGTCCGACGCGCTCCCACACGCCGTCGCCGCGGGACAGCACCAGCGCCAGAGTGAACACTTTGGACATGCTCTGCACCGAGAACGGCTGCCGCCAGTCGCCGACGCCGTGCAGCGAACCGTCCACTTCGGCCACCGCCATGCCGAACCGGCGGGGCTCGATCCGCGCCAGGGCCGGGATGTAGTCCGCGACGGCGCCGCGGCCGACCTCGGGCGCGACGTCGACGGCGATCCGGTCCAGCAGCGCCGCGAGGTCCACGGCCGTAGCGTAGAAGCCGCGTCCGGCGGGACGAACAGCGCCCCTGTCAAATCGGCCCTGTCAAATCGAAACTGGCGAATACCAGCGAAATGCCACCGGTGATCTCCGGCACACCTTAATTCTTCCTTAGCCCGCTTGGTGACCTGCCGCACACGGCTCTAGCGTCCGTGAACCATGGATTCCTCGCTGCTCACCGAAAAAGGTGAAAGCTACTCGAAAGCACTGGGCAACCGCCAGGTGCAGATGATCGCCATCGGCGGCGCGATCGGCGTCGGGCTGTTCCTCGGCGCCGGCGGCAAGCTCCACCAGGTCGGCCCGTCGCTGGTCCTCTCCTACGCGATCTGCGGGGTGGCCGCCTACTTCGTGATGCGCGCGCTCGGCGAGCTCGTCCTGCACGAGCCGAGCTCCGGCAGCTTCGTCACCTACGCGCGGAAGTTCATCGGCCCGTGGGCCGGCTTCGCGTCGGGGTGGATGTACTGGGTGAACTGGGCGATGACCGGGATCGCGGAGATCACCGCGGTCGCGATCTACGTCCACAAGTGGCTGCCGGACGTGCCCCAGTGGATCACCGCGCTGGTCGCCCTCGGCGTGCTGATCGCGGTGAACCTGCTGAGCGTCAAGCTGTTCGGCGAGCTGGAGTTCTGGTTCTCGGTGGTCAAGGTGACGGCCATCGTCGTCTTCCTGATCACTGCGCTCGGCCTGGTGTTCACCAGCGCCGACATCGGCGGCACCCCCGCCGGTGTGCACAACCTGACCGACCACAGTGGATTCTTCCCGGCGGGCATCGGCATCGCGCTGATGACGCTGCAGGCGGTCATCTTCGCCTATTCCGCCATCGAGGTCGTCGGCATCGCGGCCGGCGAGACCAAGGACGCCCGCAAGGTCCTGCCGAAGGCGATCAACGGTGTGGTGTGGCGGATCGGCGTGTTCTACGTCGGGTCCGTGCTGATGCTGGCGATGCTGCTGCCCTGGCCGTTCTACAACGGCGACGAAAGCCCGTTCGTCACGGTGTTCAGCCGGCTCGGGATCCCGGGCATCGGCGACGTGATGAACGCGGTCGTGCTGACCGCGGCGCTCTCCAGCGTCAACTCCGGCCTCTACTCCACCGGCCGGATCCTGCGCTCGCTGGCGGACAAGGGCGAAGCGCCGTCGTTCGTCGGCCGGATGAGCAGCCGGCACGTGCCCTACGGCGGCATCCTGTTCACCTCGATCGCCTACCTGCTCGGCGTGGTGCTGAACTACCTCGTGCCGAGCGAAGCGTTCGACATCGCGATCGCGATCGCCTCGCTCGGCGTGATCACCACCTGGGCGACGCTCGTGTTCTGCCAGATGCGCCTGCGCCAGGCGGCGTTGCGCGGCGAGCTGGAGCGGCCGTCGTACCGGATGCCGTGGGCGCCGTATTCGGGCTGGGCGACGCTGGCGTTCCTGGCACTGGTCGTCGTCCTGATGGGCTTCTCGGACGGCGCGGAGAAGGTCGCGTTCTACTCGATCCCGGTGCTCGTCGTGGTGCTGGCGGTGGGCTGGCGCGTGGTATCGAAGCGGCGGGAACGCGCCCCGCTCGGGTAAAAGCCGGCCTCCCCGGGAGACCCCGACCTCCCGGGGAGGCCACCCTTTCAGCGCAGGTAGTTGTAGACGCTGGCCCGGGAGATCCCGAGCAGGTCGGTCAGCGCCGGCACCGCGTTCTTCACCTCCAGGAACCCGCGCTCCTTCAGCGTCCGCACCAGGTCCTTCTTCCCCGTGGCCGGCAGGCTGCGCGGGGTGTGGCCGCGCTCGGTCGCGTAGTCCTCGACCAGCGCGCGCAGCTCGTCGGCCGTGCGGGCGCGCAGCGACTCCGTCAGCGGTGCCGGTTCGTCGGCTCGGGCGAGCCGGGTCAGCGCGCGGGCGGCCGAGCCGAGCAGGGAGACGTCGAGGTTGAGGCACAGCGCGGCGACGTACTCGCCGCCCGAGTTGCGGAGACCGATCGACGTGCTCTTCGCCGGCCGTCCGTCGGGGAAGCGGTTCGGGTAGTTCTGCAGCACGTCCGGGAAGCCGGGGTCGGCGATCCGGGCCAGGCCCAGCTCGGTCGCCGGGTCGCCGACGGCGCGCCCGGACAGCCCGCCTTCGATCGCGCGCACCGCGTGGGCCGGGTCGCGCAGGTCGTGCAGCACGACCTCGCACAGCCCGGGGAACATCCGGGCGACGGCCCGCGCGATCTTCTCGGCCTCGCGCAGCAGCAGCTCGTCCTCGGTCATCCGAGCAGCTCCCGCAGCTTGTCGGGTGCCTTGAGCCCGGAGCCGGTGAGGACGACGACGGTCGTCTCGTCCGGCCGGATCGCGCCGCGTTCCCGGAAGACGTCGATCGCCGCGGCGGCGGTCGCGCTGGTCGGCTCCGCGTAGAGGCCGAGCGACGCCAGCCGGCGGGCGGCCGCGGCGATGGCGTCCTCCTCGATCGCCGCGGTGTCGCCGCCGGACCGGCGGATCGCCGCGACGACCTCCGGGAGCCGGACCGGGTGCCGGATGGCGGTCCCCTCGGCGACGGTCGGGGCGAACGCCGGGGCCGGGCGGTCGTGGACGGCGGCGTCGATGGGGGAGCAGTTGCGCGGCTGGGCGACCAGCAGGCGCGGCCGCCGGGTGATCGACCCGGCGGCCAGGAGCTCGCCGAACCCCAGGTCGCAGCCGAGCACGATGCTGCCGGCGCCGGCCACCGTGACGACCGCGTCCGGGGCGCGGAAGCCCAGGTCCTCCCACAGCTCGTAGGCCAGCGTCTTGGTGCCCTGCAGGAAGAAGGGGTGCCAGTTGTGGCTGGCGTAGGTCGTGCGGGACGAGCGGCGGACGGCCTCGGCGGCGGTGTCGTCGCGCGTGCCGGGCACGAGCTCGACCTGCGCGCCGTACGCGCGGGTCTGCAGGACCTTCGCCGCGGACGTCCCTTCGGGAGCCAGCACGGTGGCCGCGATGCCGGCGGCGGCGCTGTAGGCCGCCACCGACGAGCCGCCGTTGCCGGAGCTGTCCTCCAGGAGCTCCGTCACCCCGGCGCCGGCCAGCGCCGAGATCATCACGCTGGACCCGCGGTCCTTGAAGCTGCCGGTCGGGCTGAACCACTCGAGCTTGAACCGCACGTCGCCGTCGCCCCAGGGGCGGGGGACCAGCGGCGTGCACCCCTCACCGAGCGAGACCGGGCGCAGGTCGCCGGGCAGCGCGGCCCGGTACCGCCAGAGCGACCGGACGCCGGTTTCGACGTCACCGGGAGCGAGCCCGGGCAGCGGGGCGACGGACAGCGGCGCACCGTCGTCGCCGCGCCACCGCAGCGGGTCAGCCGGGTAGCGCTTCCCCGAACGCTCGTCGGCGTACCAGTACTCCACGACCACCTCCGTTGCTGGACAGATAGTCGAAGTCTAGACGATACGTCCATAGTTACCGACTGGTACGCGAAACGCTTTCAGCTTTCTCTAAGGAAAATCTGTCACCGGAGTGTGGAAAATCCCTGACGAAGATCGCCGCGGGAGACTGGAGGTACCGATGGTGTCCGGCCGAATACCCGGAGTCGTCCTGGTCGCGACGGGTGCCGCCGCGATCCGGGGCGTCCGGGACCCGGAGCCGCCGTGGGCCGTTTGAGCACGCGGAACCCGGGTCGCGAAGCGGTCCACAGTGGACGTGCGCGATCCCGCCGGGGTAATCGGACGCGTTCCGGGTACTACTTTCGGCTGTGGGTAAAACTGCCGGGGAAATAGCGGCCGGACAATCGGGAATAATGACGTTTCCGCGTTGCCGGCGATCGACGAGTCGTGACCGGATTCACCGTCACGACAGTTTGTGGTGGGCGGCCGGAAACCGATCGGACCGCCGAACGTCGTGGTCCGGTGTGGCCAGTCGCACTCCGTCCACCGGGTGAGAAGGCTTGCCCCATCTGGGCGCGTGTGCCAAGTGAGGCGCAGGTCCGGCCACTGTGGCCGGCCGTTGTCCCCCGTACAACCGCAATCCGGCGTGCCTTCCGGAGTGCGGAACGTGACGGCGACGTTAAATTCTTGCGTCCTCCGGCTGGTCGATCCCGAATTTTCTGAACCATCACGACGAAATCGTGGTGGGTTGTTGACGGAACCCGTCGGAACCCGCTTAAGTACACCCCGTTACCCATCACCCATTCGTGCGTAGCGGGAGTGCCCATGCGTGTCCCGAAAGCCGACCTGATCGTCGCCGTGTCGCCGGTGCGGTGGCCGTCGGCGCGCGGGGTCGCGGCCGCCGCGCGCGGGGGCGCGCTCGGTGTGCTCGACCTGACCGGCGGGGCCGCCAGTCCGTTCCAGAATGACGAGCTCGCAGCGCTGGGCGAATGGGGCGTTCCGGCCTTCGGCGTCCGGGTGAGCGGCCCGGCGACCGAGCTGCCCGAAGCCGCGACGACCGTCCTGCTGACCGAGGACTCCCCGTGCACCGCGGCGGACTTCCCCGGTCGCCGGGTGCTGGCGGAGGTCACCGGCCGGGAGTCCGCGGCGCGAGCCGTCGCCGGCGGTGCCCACGGCCTGATCGCCCGCGGTCACGAGTGCGGCGGCCGGACGGGTGAGCTGAGCACGTTCGTGCTGCTGCAGGCGCTGCTCGCTTCGGTCGACGTCCCGGTGTGGGCCGCGGGCGGGATCGGCCCGCACACCGCGGCCGCCGCGATCGCGGGTGGGGCGGCGGGCGTGGTCGTCGACACCCAGCTCGCCCTCCTGCCCGAAACCGAGCTCCCATCGGCGCTCACCCGCGCGTTGACCGGGCTGGACGGCTCCGAAACGACGGTCGTCGACGGCGTCCGGCGCCTCGCGCGACACGGCTTCGAGCCGGTCGAAGCCGGCCAGGACGTCTTCCTCGCCACCCGCTTCCGGGACCGCTGGGGCACCGTGACCGCCGCGGTGCGTGGCCTCCGCGACGCGATCGGAGCAGCCCTGCGCGTCGAGGTTCCGGTGCTGGGGCCCGGCAGCGCGGGCAGTCGCGCGCTCGGCACGGCGCTGCCGATCGCGCAGGGACCGATGACCCGGGTGAGCGACCAGCCCGCGTTCGCCGCCGAGGTCGCCGCGGGCGGCGCGCTGCCGTTCATCGCGCTGGCCCTGTCCGGCCCGGACCAGACCCGCGACGTCCTGGAACGGACCCGCGAATCCGTCGGCGACGCGCCCTGGGGCGTCGGCGTGCTCGGGTTCGCCGCCGAAGACGTCAAGGCCGCGCAGCTCGAGGTGATCCGCGAGCTGCGCCCGACGCACGCGATCATCGCCGGCGGCCGCCCCGCGCAGGCCGCGGCGCTGGAGGAGGCCGGCATCGCCACCTTCCTCCACGTGCCCTCGCCGGGGCTGCTGAAGCAGTTCCTCGAAGCCGGCGCCCGCAAGTTCGTCTTCGAAGGCTCGGAATGCGGCGGTCACGTCGGGCCGCGCACGAGTTTCCCGTTGTGGGAGGCGCAGCTCGGCGTCCTCGCCGACTTCCTCGCGTCCACTCCGGACGCTGCCGCGGACCTGCGGCTGCTGTTCGCGGGCGGGATCCACGACGAGCGCTCGGCCGCGATGGTGGCGGCGCTCGCCGCGCCGGTGGCCGCGCGCGGTGCCGCGATCGGGGTGCTGATGGGCACCGCCTACCTCTTCACGCGCGAGGCCGTCGACGCCGGCGCCGTGCTCCCGCTGTTCCAGCGGAGCCTCCTCGGCGCCGAGCACACCGACCTCCTCGAAACCGCGCCCGGCCACGCGACGCGGTGCGTCCGCAGCCCGTTCACCGAGGAGTACGCGGCGATCAAGGCCGACCTGGCCGAGCGGGGCGTGCCGAGCCGCGACGCCTGGGAGCGGCTGGAACAGCTCAACGTCGGCCGGCTTCGCCTGGCGAGCAAGGGCATCGAGCGCGTCGGCGCCGAACTGCGGGACGTCGGCGAAGACCGGCAGCTCGCCGAAGGCATGTTCATGGCGGGCGAGGTCGCCGTGCTGCGCTCGGCCGTCACCACGATCGCCGACCTGCACCACGCGGTCGGTGAAGGCGCGAACGCCGTCCTGCGCGAGCGGGCCGCCGCGTTCGGCGTCGCGACGCCGGAGCCCCCGGCGCCCGAGCCCCTGGACATCGCGATCGTCGGCATGGCCTGCATGTTCCCGCAGGCACCCGACCTGGCCACGTTCTGGGCGAACGTCCTGGCCGGCGCCGACGCCGTCACCGAGGTCCCGCCGCAGCGGTGGGACACCTCCCTCTACTACGACCCCGAAGGCCAGGGCGAGAAGACGCCGTCGCGCTGGGGTGGGTTCCTGCCCGAAATCGGCTTCGACCCGCTGAAGTACGGCATCCCGCCGTCGTCGCTGGCCAGCGTCGAGCCGGTGCAGCTGCTGGCCCTGGAGGCCGCGCACCGCGCTCTGGTGGACGCCGGTTACGAAGACCGCGCGTTCGACCGCGCCCGGACGTCGGTGGTGTTCGGCGCCGAGGCGGGCAGCGACCTGTCGAACGCGATGAGCCTGCGCACCGTGCTGCCGTCCTATGTGGGCGAACTGCCGTCCGAACTGGACGACCGGCTGCCGCGGATCACTGAGGACTCCTTTCCAGGCGTGCTGGCCAACGTCATTGCTGGCCGGATCGCGAACCGGCTCGACCTGGGTGGCGCGAACTACACGGTCGACGCCGCGTGCGCGTCGTCACTGACCGCCGTCGACGTGGCCTGCAAGGAACTGACCGCCGGCACCAGCGACCTCGTCCTCTGCGGCGGCGCGGACCTGCACAACGGCATCAACGACTACCTCCTGTTCGCCTCGGCGCACGCCCTTTCGCCGACCGGGCGCTCGGCGACGTTCGACAGCGCGGCGGACGGCATCGCACTCGGCGAGGGTGTCGCCTGCGTCGCGCTGAAACGCCTCGCCGACGCCGAACGCGACGGCGACCGCGTCTACGCCGTGATCAAGGGCGTCGGGGCCGCGTCGGACGGCCGGGCGCTCGGGCTGACCGCGCCCCGGCCGGAAGGTCAGCACAACGCGTTGACCCGCGCTTATCGCAACGCGGGGGTCTCGCCGGCGGACGTGGGGCTGGTCGAGGCGCACGGCACCGGGACCGTCGTCGGCGACCGGACCGAGCTGGGCACGCTGACGAAGGTGTTCACCGAGGCCGGCGCCGCGCCGGGCGGTTGCACGGTCGGCTCGGTGAAGTCGCAGATCGGCCACACCAAGTGCGCCGCGGGCCTGGCCGGGCTGATCAAGACCGCGCTCGCCCTGCACACCGGCGTCAAGCCGCCGACGCTGCACCTCACGGCGCCGAACGCGGCGTGGGACGCCTCGAGCAGCCCGTTCGTGTTCCAGACGGAGGCTCGGCCGTGGGCCGCGCCGGCCGCCGAGCGGATCGCCGGGGTCAGCGCGTTCGGCTTCGGTGGCACCAACTTCCACGTCGTGCTGGGCGCGCACGACAGCGTCCCGCCCGCTCTGTCCGCCGACGAGTGGCCGGCGGAGCTGTTCGTCTTCACGACGGACGCGGCGGTCCGCGACCTGCTTTCGCTCGCCTCGGACGTCCCGGCGGGCCGGCAGCCGTGGCGGCTGCGCGACCTCGCGCTGTCGGCGTCGGTGCGCGCTCAGGGCCGGCCGGTGACGCTCGCCGTCGTGGCGTCCACTGTGGACGAGCTGGTTTCGTTGCTGCGGCAGGCTCTCGCGGGCGAGGACGCGCCTGGCCTCCACCGCGCCGGTGGCGGCGAACCCGGCGATGTCGCGGTGTTGTTCCCGGGCCAGGGCAGCCAGCGGCCGGGCATGTTCGCCGAGCTGTTCGTCGCCTTCCCCGAGCTGCAGCGCTACTTGCGCCTGGACCCGCCGACGGCGGACGTGGTGTTCGGCCCGGCGGTGTTCGGCGAGGCGGCGCGGCAGGAGCTGGCCGACCGCGTCACCGACACCCGCGTCGCGCAGCCCGCGCTGGGCCTCGCCGGGCTGGCCGCGTTCCGGCTGCTGACCCGCGCGGGGGTGCGGCCGGCGATGGTCGGCGGGCACAGCTACGGCGAGCTGACGGCGCTGGCCGCGGCGGGCACGTTCACGCCGGAGGCGTTGCTGCACGCGAGCCACGCCCGGGCGGCGGCGATCCTGGACGCCATCCCGGCCGGAGACCCGGGTGCGATGGCGGCGGTCGCGGCGTCGGCGGCCGCGGTGGGCGCGGTACTCACGTCGTCCACGGTCGTGCTCGCCAACCACAACTCACCCGAGCAGACGGTGATCTCCGGCCCGACGGCCGACGTCGAGGCCGCGGTCACGCAGCTGCGCGCGGCCGGGCTCGGCGCGAAACGGATCTCGGTCGCGTGCGCGTTCCACAGTCCGCTGGTCGCCGCGGCGGGCTCGACGTTCGGGCGTGCGCTGGAGGCGATCGGCGTCGTCCAGCCTGTCGTCCCGGTGTACGGGAACCGCACCGCGGGTCCGTACCCGGCTTTGCCGGAGGCGATCCGCGACGAGCTGGCGGCGCAGGTGGGCTCGCCGGTCCGGTTCGTCGAGCAGGTCGAGGCGATGTACGCGGCCGGAGCGCGGGTGTTCGTGGAGGCCGGGCCGGGCGCGGTGCTGGCCAGGCAGGTCGGCGCGATCCTCGGCGACCGTCCGCACCGGACGGTCGGGTTCGAGCAGCCGGGCCGTCGTGGTGTGCCGGGCTTCCTCACCGCGCTGGCCCAGCTGGCGGCGGCGGGGGTCCCGGTCGAGACGGGCTGGCTGTTCCGCGGCCGCGACGCGGTCGACGCGGCTTCCGTCCCCCGGTCGAAGCGTCCCGGGTGGACGGTGGACGGTCACCTCCTCCGCACGGCGGAAGGGTCGATCCCGGCGGGTGCCCTCCAGCCGGCTTCCCGCGTTTCCCTCGGGTTGCCCGCGGCGCCGGCGGACAGCACGGCGGAGGCGATGGTCACCGACTTCCTGCGGACGAGCCGCGAGATGATCGCCGCTCAGCGTGACGTGCTGCTCGGGTTCTTGGGCAGCGAGGCACCGATGGCACGGGTCGTCGAGGCGGTTCCGGCGCTTCCGGTCGCTTCGGCGGTCCCAGCGGTTCCGGTCCCGGTTTCGACTGGGCGGTCGGTGCTGGAGACGATCGTCGAGGTGATCGGGGAGCGGACCGGGTATCCGGTGGAGATGATCGAGCCGGACTTGGATCTGGAAGCGGATTTGAGCATCGACTCGATCAAGCGGGCGGAGATCGCGGGCGAGCTGGCGACCCGGCTGGACCTCGCGGGCGGCGACGTGGAGGAGTTCGCGAAGGCCCGCACGGCGGCGGCGATCGCGGAGCTGATCGGCGAGGAACCCGCCGAGGCGGCGCCGTCGGTGCTGGGCACCGTGGTGGCGGTGATCGGGTCACGGACGGGCTATCCGGTGGAGATGATCGAGCCGGATCTCGATCTGGAAGCCGATTTGAGCATTGATTCGATCAAGCGGGCGGAGATCGCGGGCGAATTGACGATCCGGTTGGGCATCGGTGAGGTCGAGGAAATAGCGAAGGCTCGCACGGCGGCCGGGATCGCCGAGCTGCTGGGCGCCGGTTCCGCCGCGAACCTCGCCGCGACGGATGCGGCGGTCGGCCGGCTCGCAGCCAACGGCGCCGGGCCGGTGGTCGGCCAGGCCGCCGCGAACGGTGCCGGGCGCGACGTAGCGGTCGGCCGGATCCCCGCGAATGGTGCAGGGCCGGCGGTCGGCCAGGCCGCCGCCAACGATGCCGGGCGCGACCTGGCGGTCGGCCAGGCCGCTGCGAACGGTGCTGGGCCGGTGGTCGGCAGGGGCGCCGCGAACGGTTCCGGGCTGGAAGTCGGCCAGGCCGCCGCGAACGGTTCCGGTCCGCGGTCGGAGGTCGGCGAGACCCCTGCGAACGACTCCAACCCTCACCCGGCGATAGCCGAGCCCGCCGCGGACCACGCGGAACCGCAGCCGGTGATCGTCGCGCCGAAGCGGTACCTCATGACCGAGGTCGACCTCGCCCCCGCCACCACACCCGACATCGACGGCCGTCGCTTCCTCATCCTCGGCACCAGCCCGCGGGCCGAAGCCGTCCAGACCGAACTCACCGCCCACGGCGCCGAAGCCGACCTCGGCAACGACGTCCGGCTCGGCTACGACGGCTACCTCCACCTCCCCGGCGGCGACGGCACCTCCGTCCTGCCCGCCGCCTTCCCGCTGTACCAAGCCGCCCTCGCCCAACGGCCGCGGTGGCTGCTCACCGCCGGGCCGGCCGAAGGACTCCGCGGCTTCTACCGCAGCGTCTCCCGCGAGTACCCCGACACCCTCGCCCGGGTCGTCGAAGGCGCACGACCCGCCGAGCTCGTCGCCGAACTGTCCACCGTGGACCGTGAGCCCGTCGTCATCCGGGACGGCCACGCCCGGCGCGGACTCGAGCCCGCCGCGCAGGACCTCGGCCTCCTCGGCAGCAGCGGCGCTGGCCCGGCCGGCGACGGTGCCGCCGAAGCGGCCGCCATCGGCCTGGACCGTGACTCCGTCGTCCTGCTCGTCGGTGGGGCCAAGGGCATCACCGCCCGGTTCGCCGGCACCCTCGCGGCCGCCACCCGCTGCCGCGTCGAACTTCTCGGCCGGACGCCGGTGCCGCCGGACGAGGACGCATACCCGCACGCCAGGGACGCCAAAGAACTGCGGAAAGCGCTCATCGAAGCCGGGCTGAAGATCCCCGCCGAGATCGAGAAGGCCGTCCGGCGCATCGAGAGCGAACGCGAAGTCCGGACGACCCTCCGGCAGCTCGACGCCCTCGGCAGCCCGGTCCGCTACCAGTCCGTCGACATGCTCGACGCCGAAGCCGTGCACCGCGCCGTCAAGGAGATCCACGCCGAGTACGGCCGGCTCGACGGCATCGTCTACGCGGCCGGCGTCATCGAGGACAAGCTCGTCGCCGACAAGACCCCGGAGTCGTTCGCCCGCGTCTACACCACCAAAGTGGACGGTGCCAGGACCCTCCTGGAAGCCACCGCCGACCTGCCCGACGAGCCGAAGTTCGTCGTGCTCTTCGGTAGCATCGCGGCCACCCTCGGCAACCGCGGCCAATCGGACTACGCCGCCGCCAACGACGCCCTCGAATCGCTCGGCCGGCGGTGGCCGGCCGGGCGCGCGGTGACCGTCCACTGGGGACCGTGGGCACCGACCGGCGACCACGACGGCATGGTGACCCCCGCGCTGATGCGCGACTACGCCCGCCGCGGCATCGAGCTGATCGACCCGGAGGAAGGCACCCTCGGCCTGCTGCGCGAGCTGGCCTGGGGCCGCCCCGACGTCTCCGCTGTCGTCCACACCGCCTCAGGCTGGTGACGGACATGCGCGTGGCGATCGTGGGGATGTCGGTTCTGCTGCCCGGCGCCCCCGACCTCGCGGCGTACTGGCGCAACCTCGCCGGCGGCGTCGACGCGATCACCGAGGTGCCGCCGGAGAAGTGGGACGTGGTCCACTACGCGCCGGACGAGCGCCGCGCCGACCGGGTCTACTGCCGGCGCGGCGGGTTCGTCGACGAACTGGCCGAAGTGGACGTCACGGGGTTCGGGATCATGCCGAACTCCGTGTCCGCCACCGAACCCGACCAGCTGATCGCGCTGCGGGTCGCGGCGCAGGCCATCGCGGACGCGGGCGGGCCCGGCCGCCTGCCCGCGGACCGGGCGAAAGTCGGCGTCGTGCTCGGGCGCGGCGGCTACCTGACGCCCGGGCTGGTCCGGCTCGACCAGCGCGTCCGGACCGCGAGCCAGCTCGTCCGCACGCTCGGCGAGCTGCTGCCGGACCTGGACGAAGAACGGCTCGACGCCGTCCGCCAGGCCTTCACCGACCAGCTCGGCCCGGAAGCCCCCGAGTCCGCGATCGGGCTCGTGCCCAACCTCGCCGCGTCGCGGTTGGCCAACCGCCTCGACCTCCGCGGTCCCGCGTACACCGTGGACGCCGCCTGCGCGTCCTCGCTGATCGCCGTCGACCACGCCGTGCGGGAGCTCGCCACCGGACGCTGCGACGTCGTGTTGGCCGGCGGCGTCCACCACTGCCACGACATCACGTTCTGGAGCGTGTTCACGCAGCTCGGCGCGCTGTCGCCGTCCGAGCGCATCCGGCCGTTCCACCGCGACGCCGACGGCGTGCTGATCGGCGAGGGCACCGGCGTCGTCGTGCTCAAGCGCCTGGCCGACGCCGAACGGGACGGCGACCGCGTCTACGCCGTGATCAGCGGCACCGGCGTCGCCTCCGACGGCCGCACCGCGAGCCTGGCCAACCCGGACTCCGGCGGCCAGGTCCGGGCGGTGCGCCAGGCGTGGGCGGCCGCGGGCCTGGACCCGGCCGCGCCGGACTCGATCGGGCTGCTGGAAGCGCACGGCACCGCGACCCCGGCCGGCGACGCGGCCGAGCTCGCGACCTTGGCGGAGGTCTTCGGCAGCGCGGGCGCCGCGGTGCTCGGCTCGGTCAAGTCGATGATCGGGCACACGATGCCCGCCGCCGGGATCGCCGGCCTGGTCAAGGCCGCGCTGGCCGTGCACCACGGCGTCCTGCTGCCCACCCTGCACTGCGACGACCCGCACCCGATGCTCGCGAAGACCCGGTTCTCGACTTTGGACACCGCGCGCCCGTGGGACGCCGACGTGCGCCGGGCCGGGGTCAACGCGTTCGGGTTCGGCGGGATCAACGCCCACGTCGTCCTCGAACAGGCGCCCGGGCGCGTGACGCCGGTCGTCGTCCGGGAGCCCGAACGCGTGCTGCGGCTCGCGGCCCGGAACGTCGACGAGCTGCGCGACCTGCTGGACCGCCCTGGATCACGCGGGACCGGCGACGGTCCCGTCCGGCTGGGCATCGTCGACCCAACGGAGAAGCGGCTGGCACTGGCCCGCAAGGCGGTCGGCCGGGGGAAGCCCTGGCGCGGCCGCAACGACGTCTGGTTCGCCGACCGCCCGCTGCTCGGGCCGGGCGGCGGCAAGGTCGCCTTCCTGTTCCCCGGCCTGGAGTCGGAACTGGCGCTCAACTGCGGTGACGTCGCCCGCCACTTCGGGCTGCCGTGGGACCACGACGACGTCGAGGTCGGCGACGTGGGCCGCCAGGGTGCCGCGGTGTTCGAACTGGGCCGCCTGCTGAACTCCGCGCTCGGCCGGCTGGGCGTCACCCCGGACGCCGTCGCCGGGCACAGCCTGGGGGAGTGGACGGCGATGGCCGTCGCCGGCCTGCACGCCGAAGCCGAGGTCGACGCGTTCCTCGCCGGGTTCGACCCGGACGCGCTCGTCGTCCCCGGCCTCGCCTTCGCCGCGATCGGCGCCCCCGCGCCCCGCGTGCTCGACGAGCTGGCGGGCCGCGACGACGTCGTGCTCTCCCACGACAACTCACCGAACCAGGCCATGGTCTGCGGTCCGGCGGCGGCGGTCGACACGCTCGTGACGCGCTTCCGGGACGCCGGGATCGTGGCCCAGGTGCTGCCGTTCCGGTCCGGGTTCCACACGCCGATGCTGCGGCCCTACCTCGACCCGATCCGCGAGGCGGCCGCCGGGTTCACCCTGCACCCGCCGACGCTGCCGATCTGGTCGGCGACCACGGTGGCGGAGTACCCGGTCGCCGAAGCGGACGTCCGGGACCTGTTCGTGCGGCACCTGCTGGAACCGGTCCGGTTCCGGCCGCTGGTGCGCGCCCTGCACGCGGCCGGCTTCCGGGCGTTCGTGCAGGTCGGCGCGGGACAGCTCGGCTCACTGGTCGGCGACACCCTGCACGGCGAAGACCACCTCGTCGTGGCCGCGCACTCCGCGCACCGGCCCGGCCTGGCCCAGCTGCGGCGGGTCGCGACGGCGCTGTGGGCCGACGGCGCCGACATCGACTTCTCGCGGCTGCCCGGCGACCGCCCGGCCCCGCAGCGGGCCGTCAAGCTGGATCTCGGCGGCCGCCTGATCTCCCTCGACGACGAGGTCCGCGCGCGGATCGCGCTGCCGGCCACCCGGACGTCCACTGTGGACAGTCTGGCCGGCAAGGGGCCCCTCGCCGCCGAGTTCGCCGCGCTGCTCGCCGACACCGCCGAGCTGGCGTCCACCGTGCTCTCCGGCCGTTCTGCCCCGAAGAAGCAGCTCCCGCCGCCGAAGGACCTCGACACCACGCTCACCGTGTCCGTCGAGACCATGCCGTACCTGCTGGACCACTGCTTCTTCAAGCAGCCGGCCCAGGCCGACCCGGGTGACCGCTGGCCGGTCGTGCCTGCGACGACGGTGATCGACCACCTGATGGGCTTCGCCGAGCAGGCCGCGCCCGGCCGCCGCGCGGTCGCGGTGCACGACGTCCGGCTGACCAAGTGGATCACGGCGGTGCCGGCGGTCACGGTCGGCGTGCGCGTCCGGGCGCAGGGCCCCGGCCGCGTGCTCGCGGTCGTCGACGGCTACTCCCAGGCCACCGTCGAGCTCGCCCCGGCCTACCCGGCGGACGCGCCCGCGCCGTGGCGGTTCCCGGCGTCGGCCGAGCAGGTGCCGGAGACCACGGCGGCGCAGCTGTACGACGAACGCTGGATGTTCCACGGCCCGCTCTTCCAGGGCGTCAGCGAGCTGACCGCGGTCGGCGAACGGCACGTCCGCGCCGTGCTGACGACGCCGGCCGCGCCCGGCGCGCTGCTCGACAACGTCGGCCAGGTGCTCGGCTACTGGATCATGTCCCGGCTGGCCGAACGCACCACCGTCTTCCCGGTCGGCATGCGCGAGATCCGGTTCCACGGCCCGCGGCCGGCGCCGGGGGAGCGGCTGGAGTGCCTGGTCAAGATCACGGCGCTGACCGGCGAGTTCCTCGACGCCGACATGCAGCTCGTCCACGGCGGACGGGTCTGGGCCGAGTTCACCGGCTGGCGCGACCGCCGGTTCGACAGCACCCCGCACATCCGCCAGGCCGACCGGACGCCGGAGCGTTCGACGCTGTCGCGGGAGCAGCCGGGCGGCTGGGCGCTGGTCCACGAGCAGTGGCCGGACCTGGCGACCCGCGAGCTGATCATGCGCAACTACCTCGCCGGCGCCGAGCGCGACGCCTACGACCAGCGGCCGCCGCGCGGACGGCGCCAGTGGCTGCTCGGCCGGATCGCGGCGAAGGACGCCGTCCGCCAGTTCCTCTGGGCCGGTGGCGAACCCGAGATGTTCCCGGCGGAGCTGCGCATCGGCAACGACGACGCGGGCCGTCCCCACGCGACCGGAGCGTACGGCCGTGAGCTGCCCCCGCTGACGGTTTCCCTCGCCCACCGCGGCGAAGTCGGCGTGGCGATCGCCCGCAATGGACCTTGCGGCATCGACGTCGAAGAGGTCGCCCCGCGCGCGGAGTCCACTGTGGACGCCGCACTCGGCGCCGGCGAGCAGGCCCTGTTCGCCGGCCTGACCGGCGACCCGGAACGCTGGTTCGCCCGGTTCTGGACCGCCAAGGAAGCCGTGGCGAAGCTGCTCGGCACCGGCCTGCGCGGCGAGCCCCGGAACTTCGAAGTCGTCGCCGCGGCGGCGGACGCGCTCACCGTGCGCGCCGCCGGAACCGACCACGCCGTGCACTGCGCCGACGTCGACAGCCTGCCCGGCGCGCCACCGCGCCACTACGTCGTCGCCTGGACCGAAGAGATGAAGGAGACCGCGGAATGAGCATCGAGACCACGGCAACGGACGAGTCGACCGTGCTCGCGCGGCTCAGCGGGATGCTGCAGGAGCTCTTGGAGGAGTACGGCCTCGACGACGCCGAGATCACCATGGACACGACGTTCCACGACGACCTCGAGCTGGAGAGCGTCGACCTGGTGGCCCTGTCCGGGCAGCTGCGCGAGCACTACGGCGAGCGCGTCAACTTCGCGACGTTCATCGCCGAGCGCGACCTCGAGGAGATCATCGCGCTGACCGTCGGCGAGCTGGTCCGCTACATCGTGACCTCCCTGCGGGCGACGGCGTGAGCAAGATCCGCGCGGGCGAGCTGGACGTGCACGTCCAGCGACTCTCCCCGGACGTCCCGCTCGACGGCGACGCGCCGATCGTCGTGTGCGTCCACGGGCTGCTCACCGACAGCCTCGCCAGCTACTACTTCACCCTCGGCCCGGCGTTCGCCGAACGCGGGCTCGACGTGCTGATGTACGACCTGCGCGGGCACGGCCGCACGACGCGCCCGGCGTCCGGCTACCACCTCGAGGAGTTCGTCGGCGACCTCGTCGCGGTCCTCGACGCGAGCGGGGTCACGCGGCCGGTGCACGTCATCGGCAACTCGTTCGGCGCATCCGTGGCCTTCGGACTGGCCGCCGCCCGGCCCGACCGGGTCGCCAGCGTCATCGTGATCGAAGGCGAACCGCCGACCGAAGAGTGGACGCGGCACATGGCCGACGGGCTCGCCGACGCCAAGACCCGGCTCGCGATCGACGAGGTGATCGGCTGGATCGCCGACAACCACGGCGCGCACACCGCGCGGCTGTCGAAGGCGGCGAACAAGATCCTCCAGACCACCACGATCGCCGAGGACATACCGCGCAGCGCGACGATCGCCGCCGACCTCTCGGCCGTGCGCTGCCCGGTGTTCGCGATCTTCGGCGGCGACTCGGGCCTCGCCGAGCAGGTGCCGCACTTCGAGTCGCACCTCGACCCCTGCCGCTGCGTCGTGCTGCCCGACCAGGGCCACTCGGTGCTGGTCGAGCGGACCGCCGAGACGATCGACCTGATCTTCGACTGGGTTCGCGACACCTCGCGCGTCCCGCAGCGGGTGCGGTAGTGGCCCGGTTCCTGTTCGTCGTCCCGCCGCTGGTCGGGCACATCAACCCGGCCGCCGGCGTCGCGGCCGAACTGGCCGCCCGCGGCCACGAGGTCGCCTGGGCCGGGCACGACGAGCTGCTGTGGCAGCTGGCCGGCCCGGACGCGCTCGTCTTCTCCTGCGCCCTGCCGGCCGGGGCCCCCGCGCGCCCGGCCGGGCTCAAGGGACCGGCCGCGCTGCGGTTCCTCTGGGAGGACTTCCTCGTCCCGCTGGCCGACGAGATGGCCCCGGGCGTCGCCGCGGCGATCGACGCGTTCGCGCCGCACGTCGTGGTCGCCGACCAGCAGGCACTGGCCGGCGGCCTGCTGGCCGAGGCACGCGGCCTGCCGTGGGTCACCTCGGCGACGACGTCCGCCGAGCTGATCGACCCCCTTTCCGGCATGCCGAAGGTCGCCGAGTGGGTGGGCTCGCTCGTCGCCGGCCTGCGGACGCGGATCGCCGGCGGCCGCGGTTCGGCGGACCCGCGGTTCTCCCCGCACGGCGTGCTGGCGTTCACCACCCGCGAGCTGCTGGGCGCGACCGCGCTCCCGCCGCGGGTGCGGCTCGTCGGACCGGCACTGGGTTCCCGTCCGTCCACAACGGACTTCCCGTGGGAGTGGCTCGACCCGCTCCGGCCGACGGTGCTGGTTTCCTTGGGCACGGCCAACACCGAAGCGGGGGCGAGCTTCCTCGCGACCGCGGCGGAGGCGTTCGCCGGGATGGAGGCGCGGGCGATCGTCGTCGACCCCGGCGAGGTGCTGGGGCCGGTGCCGCCGAACGTCCTGGTGCGCCCGCGGGTCCCGCAGCTGCCGCTGCTGCCGCGGGTGGACGCGGTGCTGTGCCACGCGGGGCACAACACGGTGTGCGAGGCGTTGTGGCACGGAATCCCGTTGGTGGTGGCCCCGATCCGCGACGACCAGCCGATCGTGGCGGCCCAGGTGGTGGCCGCGGGCGCGGGCATCCGGCTGCGGTTCGGCCGGGCCGGCGCGGACCGCATCGCCGCGGCGGTCGAGGAGGTCCTGACCGAGCCGTCGTACCGGCGGGCGGCGGAAACCGTCGCGACGTCGTTCCACGCGGCGGGCGGAAGTGCCGCCGCGGCAGGCCATTTGGAACAGCTCGCCCTGGAAAGCCTGGCCCATTTGAAGCTCTGAAGTCGGCATTTACTTCGAAAAAACACGCGGATACGGTCGAAGACATGACTGTTTCCGTGTGTACCGTCCAAGACGTTCCGGAACTGGTGAAGTCGGCGGAGGCGTTGTTCGCCGAAGACGCGGGGAGCCACGACCCGCTCATGGACCTCGGCTGGCCGGCCCGGGAAGGCGCGGCCTACTACGGCGACCTGGTCACGGATCCGGCCTGCCTGTGCCTGCTCGCCCCGGCCGGGGCCGGCCACCTGATCGGGCGGATGCTGCCGGCCAGCTCGCTGCGTCCCGGCGGGGTGCGGGCCGCGCTGGAGAGCATGCGGGTCGCGGCGGACCGGCGTCGCGAAGGGGTGGGTGAGGAACTCGTGTCCGCGTTCGTGGAGTGGGCGCGCGAGCAGGGGGCGAACGAACTGGTCGTGCAGGCGTACGCGGGCAACGAAGGCGGGATCGCGTTCTACCGGGCGCAGGGCTTCCGGCCGTTCGAAGTGCGGCTGTCGCGTCCGGCCTGAGTGCTGCGGTCCGGACCTTTCCCGGTCCACACTGGGACCATGGGAATCCTGGACAGCCGGGCCGTGGTCATCACCGGGGCCGGCCGCGGCCTGGGGCGGGCCTTCGCGCGGCACGCGGCCGGCAGCGGTGCCGCGGTCGTCGTCAACGACGTCGACGCGGACCCGGCGCACGAGACCGTCGCCGCCATCGAAGCGGACGGCGGCACGGCCGTCGTGAGCGTCGGCTCGGTGGCCGACCCGGCGTACGCGCGAGAGCTGATCACCTTGTGCCGCACCCGGTTCGGCCGGCTCGACGGCCTGGTGAACAACGCCGCGATCGGCTACCACGCCCGGCCGTGGGAGGACGACGACGCCGAGCGGACCCGCGCACTGGTCGAGACCAACGTGCTCGGCCCGTTGCACTGCGGCACGGCGGCGGCCAAGGTGATGGTTGCCCAGGGCAACGGTGTCATCGTCAACGTGACCTCGGGGTCGATGATCGGGCAGCGCGGCGCCGCCGCCTACTCGGCGTCGAAGGGCGCGGTGGCGTCGATGACGTACTCGTGGGCGGCCGACCTGGCCAAACGCGGCATCCGTGTCAACGCCGTCAGCCCGATCGCCTGGACCCGGCTGATGGCCGCCGACCCGCACGGGAACCCGGACGCGCACCCGCCGGAACGGGTGGCGCCGCTGGTGACGTACCTGCTCAGCGACCTCTCGGCCGGGATCACCGGGCAGGTGCTGCGGCTGGCGGACGGGCACCTGCACGCCGTCCGGCAGCCCGCGATCATCCGGCCGGTCCTGCACCAGGACGTCTGGACGGTCGAGGAGATCGCCGCGGCGGTCGAGGGCGAGCTCGTCCTCGAGTCACCGCCGCCGGATCGCTGGACACTCTGACCGGCCCGGACCACCGGAACGGGTGGCTATCCACAGTGGACTACGCGCACTAGCCTCGGAGGCCGAGCGAGGAGGGTGCGGATGACGGCCACCGCGGAGGTCGCCCACCAGCCGGGGCCCGCCCCGCTGAGCAAGGGGCGGGTCAACGCCGTGTTCGGCGCCGTGCTGCTCGGAATGCTGCTGGCCGCGCTGGACCAGACCATCGTCGGCACCGCGCTGCCCACCATCGTCGGGGACCTCGGCGGCGCCGGGCACCTGTCCTGGGTGGTCACGTCCTACCTGCTGGCCGAGACGATCATGACCGTCGTCGTCGGCAAGCTCGGCGACCTGTTCGGCCGCAAGCTGATGTTCCAGCTGTCGGTGGTCGTGTTCGGCATCGGCTCGTTCTGCGCCGGCTTCGCCGACAGCATGACCTGGCTGATCATCTGGCGAGCCGTGCAGGGCCTGGGCGGCGGCGGGCTGATGGTCACCTCGACCGCGCTCATCGCCGACGTCGTCCCGCTGCGCGAGCGCGGCAAGTACCAGGGCGTCCTCGGCTCGGTGTTCGGCGTGGTGACCGTCGCCGGGCCGATGCTCGGCGGGTTCTTCGTCGACCACCTGTCGTGGCGGTGGGCGTTCTACGTCAACATCCCGCTGGTCATCGTGGTGCTGGTGGTCGCGTCGTCGGCGATGCCGAACGCCCGCGCGGCGATCAAGCCGGTGATCGACTACGCCGGGATCCTGCTCATCGGCCTCGCCGCGACGGGCCTGACGCTCGTCACGAGCTGGGGCGGCACGCAGTACGCGTGGGGCTCGCCGACGATCATCGGGATGGCGATCGGCTCGGTGGTCTTACTCGGGGCGTTCGTCTTCGTGGAGCTCAGAGCCGCGGAACCGATGCTGCCGATGCGGCTGTTCCGGAACCCGGTGTTCACCGTCGGCGGGATCATGAGCTTCGTCGTCGGCTTCGCGATGCTGGGCGCTTTGTCCTACCTGCCGACGTACATGCAGTACGTCCAGGGCACGTCGGCGACGTCGTCCGGGGTCCGGCTGCTGCCCATGGTGCTGGCGCTGCTCGTCGCGTCGATCGCCGCGGGCAACGCGGTGAGCAAGACCGGGCGCTACAAGATCTTCCCGCTGGTCGGCGCGGCCGGGATGACGATCGGGCTCTACCTGCTCTCGCGGCTCGACACCGACACCGGGTTCTGGGAGGCGTCGGCGTACATGGCGGTGCTCGGTCTCGGGATCGGGCTCGGCATGCAGGTGCTGACCATCGCCGTGCAGAACACCGTGGACTACGCCGATCTCGGCGTCGCCACCTCGGGTGTGACGTTCCTGCGGTCGATCGGCAGCTCGTTCGGCGCGGCGATCTTCGGGACGGTGTACGCCAACCAGCTGACGCCGAACCTGGCCGCGGCGGTGGCCGCGCACCCGTTGCCGCCGGGTGTCGACCCGCGGGCGATCCAGGTGCCCACCGCCCTGCACGCGCTCCCGGACGCCGTGTCCGCGCCGGTGATCCAGGCGTACAGCGATTCCCTGCACGTGGTGTTCCTCGCCGCGGCGCCGGTCGGACTGGTCGCGTTCGTCCTCGCGTTCTTCCTGAAGGAGGTCCCGCTGCGCGACACGGCGCGGGCGGCGGCACCGGACCTCGGCGACGGCTTCGCGATGCCGGAGGCGCGCACGGACGACCGCGAGCTGGAACGCGCCGTCGCGACGCTGTTCTTCCGCGAACGCCGCGAGGTGGCCCCGGCGATCGTCGAACGGGCCGGGTCGGACCTCGACGAGGGCGGGATCTGGTGCCTGCTGCAGGTCCACCTGCGCCGGCGCCGGGGCGAGCCGGCGACGCTCAAGGCGATCGGCGAGTACTTCGGCGTGCCGGCGTCGGTGCTGGAACCGGCGTTCAACCGGCTGGAGCTGACCGGTCACCTGCGTTATGCCCGTGACCACTGGGAGCTGACCGACGCGGGCCGTGCCGAGTTCGGCAAGGTGGTCAGCGCGTGGCACGACTGGCTCGTGGACCGGCTCGGCGACTGGGGCACGGGCAACCGGGCCGAACTGGACGCGGCGATCGGCCGGGTCGCCGCGAGGCTGCTGGACCAGAGCGCGGAGGTCCGGACCCACGGGCGGCACGCCCTGGCCTGACCCGCGGGTCAGCGGCGCCAGAAGTCGTGGGGTGTGCGGCCCGGCCGGAAGCCGCAGCCCTCGACCAAGGCCGCCGCTTCGGCGAAGCCATGGCCGACCAGTCCCGGCTCGTGGGCGTCGCTGCCGAACGCGACCGCGTCGCCGCCGGCCTCGAACCACCAGCGCACCACCTCGCCCGGCAGCGGCACCTTCGTGTTGACCTCTAGGGCCCGGCCGCTCGAGGCCAGCGCGCGCAGCACTGTCCGGAACTCCTCCTCGAAGTCCGCCGCGGCGAACGGCGGTCCCTCGCCCGGCCACGAGCGCAGCGCGTAGTCGATGTGCGCGAGGACCGCGAAGTCGGCCGTCGACTCGACCAGCCCGAGCACCTCGGCCAGGTACGCCCGCAGGAGCTCGCCGGGCGGCCGTCCCGCGATCACGGTGATCTCGTGGTGGTGCCCGTCGCCGGGCAGGGAGTGGACCGAGCCGAGCACCCGGTCGAAGTCGTGGGCCGCGAGCAGCGCGTCGGCGCGGGGGCGATGCCAGTGCGGCTCGCTCAGCTCCACCCCGGACAGGATCCGCAGCGACGGGAACCGGGACCGGCACTCGTCGACGCACGCCAGGTAGCCCGCGACGTCCAGATCCGGCGGCTCGAGGACGCCGTCCGCGCGCAGCCGCACCCGGAAGTGGTCCGGGAGCAGCGGGCGGACCGGCTCCGGGATCAGCCACGGCGTCAGGTCCGCGTGCTCGGTGAAGGCGACCGACGGCAGCCCCAGCTCCAGCGCCCGTTCGCACGAACCGGTCATCGAGCCGGTGACCGTGTCCCACGACCATTCGGTGTGGACGTGACCGTCCGGCGGCAGGCTCATGATTCCCACCGTAACGCCGGAGTTGGGCTAGCGTCTGGGGCATGGCACAGAAGTCGGCGGCGGTGGAGCTCGAGGTCGGCCCGCACACGGTGCGGATCTCGAACCCGGACCGGGTGTACTTCCCGGCCCGCGGCGAGACGAAGCTCGACCTGGTCAACTACTACCTTTCCGTGGGCGACGGCATCGTCAACGCCCTGCGCGAGCGGCCGTGCATGCTGCACCGCTTCCCGTCCGGCGTGGCGGGGGAGAAGGTCCACCAGAAGCGCGTCCCGAACGGCGCGCCGCCGTGGCTGGAAACCGTCCGGGTGACATTCCCGCGCTACAACCGGCACGCCGACGAACTGTGCGTCACCGAGCTGGCGCACGTCGCGTGGGCGGTGCAGATGTCCACAGTGGAGTTCCACCCGTGGAACTCCCGCCGCGCCGACACCGAGAAGCCGGACGAGTGGCGCATCGACCTCGACCCGATGCCCGACTGCGGCTACGACCGCGTCCGGCGGGTCGCGCACGTTGCCCACGAGATCCTCGACGAGCTCGGCGCGGTCGGCTGGCCCAAGACGTCGGGCGGCCGCGGCTTGCACATCTACGTCCGGATCGAGCCGAACTGGGGCTTCAAGGACGTCCGGCGCGCGGCGCTGGCCTTCGCGCACGAGGTGGAACGCCGGGCCCCGGACGACGTCACGACGACCTGGTGGCGCAAGGACCGCGACCCGCGGCTGCTGTTCGTGGACTACAACCAAAATGCCCGCGACCACACCGTCGCCAGTGCCTACTCGGTGCGCGGCAACCCGGAGGGCACGGTGTCGGCGCCGATCCGCTGGGACGAGATCGACGCCGCCGAGCCCGGCGACTTCACCATCGCCACCGTCCCGGCCCGCTTCGCCGAGCTGGGCGACCTCCACGCCGGCATCGACGACGCCGTCTTCTCCCTCGACCCGCTGCTGGAGTGGGCCGACCGCGACGGCGTCGAGGAACCGCCCGAAGACTGACGTATTTCCGGGCGGGTTCGCGGATCTGCCCGAGGTGAAGATCGTGCTGTCCGGTTTGGACGCGGCCGCGTGGAGCGTGGTCGCGTTGCAGGTGGTCCTCGAACGCGCGGGCCACGAGGTGTGCGTGGCGGCCGAAGCGCTCGAGGCGTGCCGCCGGGAGCGGCCGGACTGCTTGGTGCTGTCCACGACTCAGGGCGCTTCGGGGCTCGACGTGCTCCGCCGCGTGCGTGCGGATCCGGCGTTGACCGGGCTGCCCGTGGTGCTCGGCGGCCGGCTGGACAGCCCGCGCGCGGACCTGCTCGCGTCCGGCTACGACGAGGTCTTCCCGGTCGCCGCCGCGGATCCCGGGGGAGCCGTGGCGGCGCTGCGGGAGTACCTCGGTCAGTCCAAGCGCTCGATGATGGTCGCGTTGGCGAGGCCGCCCGCCTCGCACATCGTCTGCAGGCCGTAGCGGCCGCCGGTCTGCTCCAGCACCGACAGCAGCGTCGTCGCCAGCCGCGCGCCGCTGCCGCCGAGCGGGTGGCCGAGGGCGATCGCGCCGCCGTTGACGTTGACCTTCGCCAGGTCGGCGCCGATCTCGGCCTGCCAGGCGAGCACGACGCTCGCGAACGCCTCGTTGACCTCGAAGGCGTCGATGTCCCCCACCGAAAGCCCGGCCCGGGCCAGTACCTTGCGGGTCGCCGGGATGACGCCGGTCAGCATGTACAGCGGGTCGTCGCCCACGACGGCGAAGCTGTGGATCCGGGCCCGCGGCTGCAGTCCGAGCGCCTTCGCCGTCTCGGAGCTGGTGATCATCAGCGCGGCGGCGCCGTCGTTGATCGGCGACGAGTTGCCCGCGGTGACGTGCCAGCCGAGGTCCGGGAACCGCTGCTCCCAGACGTCGGCGCGGAACGCCGGCTTCAACCCGGCGAGGATCTCCGGGGTAGTGCCTGGCCGGACCGTCTCGTCGGTCGTGACGTCGACGAGCACGCCGTCGGGCCCTGGTGCCTTGAGCGGCGCGACCTCGCCGGCGAACTTCCCGTCGGCCCACGCCTTCGCGGCCCGCTGGTGGCTCTCGGCGGAGAACTCGTCCAGCTGCGCCCGCGTGAAGCCCCACTTCGCGGCGATCAGCTCCGCGCTGATGCCCTGCGGGACCAGGCCGTCCGGGTAGCGGGCGGCGACCTGCAGGCCGAACGGGTCGCGCCCGGCCACCTGGCTGCCCATCGGCACCCGGCTCATCGACTCGACGCCGGAGGCGATGACGACGTCGTACGCGCCGGCGATGACGCCCTGCGCGCCGAAGTGGACGGCCTGCTGGCTGCTGCCGCACTGCCGGTCGACGGTCACCGCCGGCACCGACTCCGGCAGGCCCGCGGCCAGCGCGGCCCAGCGGGCGGTGTTCATGCTCTGCTCGCCGATCTGACCGACCGCGCCGCTGATGACGTCGTCGATCCGGGCCGGGTCGACGCCGGTGCGTTCGACGAGCGAGCGCAGGGCGTGGGCGTGCAGGTCGACCGGGTGCACCCCGGCCAGTGTTCCGTTCGGCTTGCCCTTGCCGATCGGGGTCCGTACCGCGTCGACGATCACCGCGTCCGTCATGGCGTCTGCCTCCTCGCAGATCGGGGATACGTTCGGTATACGCCGGGTGAGTTGGATACCACAACTGACCTGTTCGGCACGTCACAGGAGGTTGACGTGCTAGGTTGGATTTTCAACCCCATGGAGGTGGCATGGTCCGGCGTGGTCGCGAGTGTTCGGTCGCCGAGGCGCTCGAGGTCGTCGGCGAGCGCTGGAGCCTGCTCGCGCTGCGGGAGATCATGCTGGGGGAGCGGCGCTTCAACCAGATCGCCGAGAACACCGGCGCCAGCCGCGACATCCTGGCCGCGCGGCTGCGCAAGCTCGTCGACGCGGGCGTGCTCGAGAAGGTCCAGTACGAGGCCCACCCGCCGCGCCACGAGTACTACCCGACCGAAGCCGGCCGCGCGCTGCAGCCGATCCTGCTCGGCCTGATGGCCTGGGGCGACAAGTACGTCCACCAGGGCGAACCGCCGACGCTGTGGCGCCACGCCTGCGGCGAGGTGCTGGAACCGGCGACCGTCTGCGCCCACTGCGGCGACCCGGTCAACGCGCCGGGCACCCACGCGATCCGGCTGGGTGCCGTGCACTGACCTCGTTCTCCGGAAAGGCCTCCTCGCATCCCCCGCGAGGAGGCCTTTTCGACGTTTGGGCGTTGACTTGAGACCGCCGTCACGGTAACTCTTGAACGAATCAGTGCAAGAACCTGACAACTGAGCGAGAAATCGCGGCAGACGTCAGGAATATCCCGCCCAGCCCTCGACGAAGAGGTGCCCATGACGGCTGTTCCGTGCTGCCCGCGTGCGCCCCCGGACCCGGTCCGCGCGTGTCCCGTTCCCCGGTTGTGCCGTCCCGACGCGTCTCCCTCCTCCCCGGATCAGAGGAAACCCATGAGAACGAAGCGACTTCTGTCGCGTGCGGCGACCTACGCCGCCCTGTCCCTCCTGCTGGCCACCCCCGCCGTGGCCGCGAGCGGCGCCCCGGCCGCCACGCCTTCCGTCCAGGCAGTGCAGCCGGCCGCCGAAGCCGCCGCAGCGACCTACACCGCGAGCAGCCAGCTCGCCGGCTACCCCGTCTCGAACGTCGGCGACGGCAACCAGGCCTCCTACTGGGAGAGCACGAACAACCAGTTCCCGCAGTGGGTCCAGGCCGACCTCGGCGCGGCCACGAACGTCGCCCAGCTCGTGCTCAAGCTGCCGGCCGGCTGGGAGGCCCGCACCGAGACCTTCAACGTGCAGGGCAGCACGAACGGCACCACCTTCAGCGACCTCAAGGCCTCGGCGGGCTACCGGTTCGACCCCGCCACCGGCAACACCGTGACCGTCGACGTCACCGGGAACACCCGGTACGTCCGGCTGAACGTCAGCGCCAACACCGCCTGGCCCGCCGCGCAGCTGTCGGAGTTCGAGGTGCACGGCCCGGCCGGCGGGGACACGCAGCCGCCGTCGGCGCCCGCCAACCTCGCCTACACGCAGCCGGCGAGCGGCCAGATCCGGCTCACCTGGTCGGCCTCCACCGACAACACCGGGGTCGCCGGCTACGACGTCTACGCCAACGGCCAGCTCCGCGGCAGTGTCGCCGGGACGGTCCTGACCTACACCGACAGCCAGCCGGACGGCACGACCGTCGCCTACTACGTCCGCGCTCGCGACGCGGCCGGCAACCAGTCGGGCACCAGCAACACCGTGACGCGCACCGGCACTCAGGCCGGCACGAACCTCGCGGTGGGCAAGCCGATCACGGCGTCCTCGACGGAGTTCACCTTCGTCGCGGCCAACGCCAACGACAACTCGACCAGCACCTACTGGGAGGGCGGCGGCGGGACCTACCCGAACCTGCTGACCGTCGCGCTCGGCTCGAACGCCGACCTCAACCAGGTCGTCGTGAAGCTCGACCCGGACGCGTCCTGGGGCCCGCGGACCCAGACGATCGCCGTCGAAGGCCGTGACCAGAGCGGGACCGCGTTCACCACGCTGTCCGCCGCGCAGACCTACAGCTTCAACCCGTCGTCCGGCAACACCGTGACGATCCCGCTGAGCGGCCGGGCCGCCGACGTCCGGCTGCGCGTCACCGCCAACTCCGGTGCCGGCGGCGGGCAGGCCGCGGAGTTCCAGGTCTTCGGCGTCCCCGCGCCGAACCCCGACCTGACGGTTTCGGGTGTGTCCTGGTCGCCGCAGAACCCCGTCGAGACCGACGCGATCACCGCGTCGGCGACCGTCCGCAACGCCGGGACGGCGGACTCGGGCGCGACGAACGTCAACCTCTACCTGGGGACGACGAAGGTCGGCACCGCGAACGTCGGGGCGCTGGCCGCCGGCGCGTCGGCGACGGTGTCGGCGAACATCGGCACCCGGGACGCGGGCAGCTACCAGCTGACGGCGAAGGTCGACGAGGCCAACGCCGTCATCGAACAGAACGAGGCCAACAACTCCTACACCGCGTCGACGGCGCTGGTCGTCAGCCCGGTGCAGAGCTCCGACCTCGTCGCGGCCACGGCGTGGTCGCCGAACAACCCGTCCGCGGGCAACACGGTCACGTTCAGCACGACCCTGCGCAACCAGGGGACGGTCGCTTCGGCGGGTGGTGCCCACGGCGTCACGGTGACGATCGCCGACCAGAACGGCACCGTCGTCAAGACGCTCAGCGGGACGTACACGGGCGCCATCGCCGCGGGAGCCACCGCTTCGCCGGTGAACGTCGGTACGTGGACCGCGGCCAACGGCCGGTACACCGTCAAGACGGTCGTCGCGAACGACGCCAACGAGCTGCCGGTGAAGCAGGCCAACAACACCAGCACGCAGGCGCTGTTCGTCGGCCGGGGCGCGAACATGCCCTACGACATGTACGAGGCCGAGGACGGCGTCGTCGCCGGCGGCGCGTCGGTGGTCGGGCCGAACCGCACGATCGGCGACCTCGCGGGCGAGGCGTCGGGCCGCAAGGCCGTGACGCTGAACTCGACCGGCTCGTCGGTGGAGTTCACGACCCGCGCGTCGACCAACACCCTGGTCACCCGGTTCTCCATCCCGGACTCCGCGGGCGGCGGCGGGCAGAACTCGACGCTGAACGTCTACGTCGACGGCACGTTCCTCAAGGCCATCGACCTGACCTCGCACTACGCGTGGCTCTACGGCGCCGAAACCGGCCCGGGGAACTCGCCGGGCGCCGGGCCGCGCCACATCTACGACGAGGCCAGCGCGATGCTCGGCACCACCGTGCCCGCCGGGCACAAGATCAAGCTGCAGAAGGACGCGGCCAACAGCACGAACTACGCGATCGACTTCGTGAACTTCGAGCAGGCCACCGCGACCGCCAACCCGGACCCGGCGCACTTCGCGGTCCCGGCCGGGTTCACGCAGCAGGACGTGCAGGCCGCGCTCGACAAGGTCCGGCAGGACACGACGCTCACCGGCGTCTACCTGCCGGCCGGGAACTACGCGCTGTCGAGCAAGCTGAACGTCTACGGCAAGGCCGTCACGGTCACCGGCGCCGGGCCGTGGTTCACGAAGTTCTCCGCGCCTTCGGGCCAGGAGAACACCGACATCGGCATCGACGTGCAGCCGACCGCGAACGGCTCGACGATCAGCGGGTTCGCGGTGTTCGGGAACTACACCTCCCGCATCGACGGCCCCGGCAAGGTGTTCAACCTGGCGAACGTCGCCAACCTGACGATCGACAACATCTGGGTGGAGCACCAGGTGGTCATGGTCTGGGGCACCAACGTGGACAACACCACGATCAAGAACTCCCGGATCCGCGACACCTTCGCCGACGGGATCAACCTCACGAACGGGAGCACCGGCAACCACGTCACCAACGTCGAGGCCCGGTCGACCGGCGACGACAGCTTCGCGCTGTTCGCCGCCACGGACATCAACCAGGGCAACCAGTACGACAACGTGTTCGAGAACCTGACTTCGCTCACTCCGTGGCGCGCGGCCGGGCTGGCGGTCTACGGCGGGTACAACAACACCTTCCGCAACCTCTACATCGCGGACACGCTGACGTACTCGGCGATCACGATCAGCTCGCTCGACTTCGGCTACCCGTTCCTCGGGTTCGGGCCGCAGCAGACGACGGTCCAGAACGCCTCGCTCGTCCGGGACGGTGGCCACTTCTGGGGCCAGCAGACGTTCCCGGCGATCTGGCTGTTCTCGGCGTCGAAGGAGTTCCGCGGTATCCGGGTGTCCGACGTGGACATCCAGAGCCCGACCTACAGCGGCATCATGTTCCAGACCAACTACGTCGGCGGGCAACCGCAGAACACGGTCCAGGACACGGTGCTGACGAACGTGTCGATCACCGGCGCCCACCGCAGCGGTGACCAGTTCGACGCGAAGTCCGGGATCGGGATCTGGGCCAACGAGCTGCCGGAACCGGGTCAGGGCCCGGCCGTCGGCTCGGCGACGTTCACCGGGCTCACGCTGAGCGACAACGACCAGGACATCCGCAACACGACGTCCACCTTCACGATCAACCGCAACTGACGTTCGGGCCACCTTGCGGGTGCGTGTCACCCGTAAGGTGGCCTGGACGGCTTCACGGCGGGAGGCGGCTCGTGCGGATCCTGGTCACCGGTGGCACCGGACAGCTCGGCAGACCGATCGTGGACCGCCTGCGCGCGGCGGGGGAGGAGGTCCGCGTGCTGAGCCGGCGGCCCGCACCCGGCGTCGTCCCCGGCGACCTGCGGACCGGCCGCGGCATCGACAGCGCGGTGGCGGGGGTGGACGTCGTCGTCCACTGCGCCACCGACTTCTTCGGCCGGGAGACGGACTTCGCGCGCACGCTCGCCGAGGCGGCGCGCTGGGCGGGCGGCCCGCACCTGGTGTACGTCTCAATCGTCGGCGTCGACCGGGTCCCGCTCGGCTACTACCGGAGCAAGCTCGAGACCGAGGAGTTCATCGCCGCGTCCGGGCTGCCGTACACGATCCAGCGGGCAACGCAGTTCCACGCACTGGTCCGGACGCTGTTCGCCGGCGCGTCCCGGCTGCCGGTGCTGCCCGTTCCGCGGCTTTCGTTCCAGCCGGTGGACGTCCGGGACGTCGCCGGGCGCCTCGCCGACCTCGCGCTCGGCGAGCCGGCGGGGCGGGTGGACGACTTCGGCGGTCCCGAGATCATCGCGGCGGCGGAGCTGGCCCAGGCGGTCGCGGAGGCGAGCGGCCGGCGACGGAAGATCGTGCCGGTGAGCGTGCCGGGCGAGACGTTCCGCGCCTACGCCGGCGGCGGCCACCTGGCACCCGACCACCGCGACGGGACGATCACGTTCGGGCAGTACTTGGCCGGCCAGGCTGACGCGGGCGTGCTGCGCTACCGGAACCGTCACTCGACGGGGACGTAGTCACCGCCGAGCTGAGCGGAGGCGAGACCGGGGTGCGTGGACGCACTGGTCAGGAACCGTCCAGGGGACAGGCGAGCACGACCTTCGCCCCGCCGTTCCCGCGCAGAAGAGCTCCCTGTCTCAGGTTGTCGAGGAACTCGATGATGTCGCGTTCGATCTCGTCGGCGAAGTCGTGCTGCTCATCCCGCGCGATGTCGTAGGTAGCGCGCTTGCCGTCACCGGATCCCGCTCCTCGAAGTCGAGCAGGCGTCGCGGCTCGACGGCGACGGTCGTCTGCCACCTCGACCAGGCGACCGCCGCCGTCCACGTGGTGGTCGCCTGGAACTTGAGGAGCCGACCGCCCACTCCGGATGTCATGACTTCTCGCCGCGGGACGTGACCAGCAGCTTGAGCACGTCGCTGAACAGCGTCGGCGGAACCGCCGCCGGATCGACGCCGCGTTCGACGGCCAGGCCGTTGGACAACGCCAGCACCACCACCGCCAGGTGCTCCGGTGCCAGCGGAAGGTCGACCCCGTGCAACGCCGCGGCCTTGCTGATCGCGGCGGTGACCGCCTCCCGCAGGCGGGCGCGGCGCTCGGCCAGTCCGCTGTGGACGGTCGGGTTGCGCATCGCCAAGCCCCAGTACTCCAGGAGCAGCCGGTGCCAGGTGGCGTCGGCGTCGATGCCCGACAGGAGGCGTGCGCCGGCTTCGGTGGTGGCTTCGTCGAGGTCGGCCAGGTCGGTGAACGCCGTTGTCGCGCGGTCCATCCGCTCGACCAGGTGCTCCTCCATGATCGTCAGCACGAGGTCGTCGCGGCCGGTGAAGTTCGAGTAGACGGCGCCCTTCGTCAGGCCCGCTTCGGCGGCGATGTCGTTGAGCGACGTCGCCGCGATGCCCTGGCGGGCGAACACCGCGGTGGCGGCGTCGATGATCCGCCGCCGGGTCTCGGCGCGGCTCGGGCGGCGGCGCTGCGGGCCGGTCATGGGGCGCAACGGTACAACCTCGCCCGCGCGGAGCTGATTCGTTGACCGTGATCGGCGTCACGTGGTAATTCCTTCACCCGATACCGGTCGGTATCGAAACCGGGAGGTCCCGTGCTCACTGTCAACGCCGACACACGCCGAACCCTCGTCGCCGCCGTCGTCCTGGCCGCCGCGGCGCTCACCGCACCCGCCGCTTCCGCTGCGACGCCCGCCGGACTGCCGCCGAACCCCGCCGCGGATCCCTTCTACGCCCAGCCTTCACCGTTTCCGGACGTCGCCCCGGGCGCGGTCCTCGACTCTCGCCCGATCACGATCCGGGCGCTCGCCCTGCCCGTCCCGATCCGCGCGTGGCAGGTCAAGTACCGCTCGTCGGACACCCGGGGCGCCGCGATCGCCGACGTCGCGACGATCATGCAGCCGCTTTCGCCACCGAAGGGACCGCGGACGCTGGTCTCGTACCAGACCGCGCAGGACGGCCTCAGCCTGGACTGCGCGCCGTCGTACGTGCTGGCCACCGGGACCGCGCTGCCCGCCGAGGAACTGGCGCTCATGGTGCCGCTGCTCGCCGCCGGCCACACCGTCGTGACCGCCGACTACGAAGGCCCGCAGTCCGAATGGACCGCCGGCCTGAACACCGCGCACGGCGTCATCGACGGCATCCGCGCGGCCCAGTCCTTCGCGCCCGCCGGCCTGGCCGGGGCGGCGACGCCGACCGCGCTGATGGGCTACTCGGGCGGCGCGCTGGCCAGCCAGTGGGCGAACGAGGTGCAGCCGTCCTACGCGCCGGAGCTGACGTTCGCCGGGGTCGCCGCGGGCGGTGTGCCGGCCGACATCGAGTACGTCGCGCGCCGGATCGACGGCGGGCCGCTCTCGGGCGTCTA
The DNA here is from genome assembly GCF_055633615.1 of Amycolatopsis sp. NPDC114505. Taxonomy (NCBI): domain Bacteria; kingdom Bacillati; phylum Actinomycetota; class Actinomycetes; order Pseudonocardiales; family Pseudonocardiaceae; genus Amycolatopsis; species Amycolatopsis sp. NPDC114505. The sequence goes on from NZ_JBVKDV010000003.1 coordinate 493,891, forward strand.
CATCGGCGCCGCCGTCGGGCTCAGCCGGGCCTACCCCGAGATCGACACGGCCACGCTGCTGAACGACCGCGGGAAGCAGGCCTTCGCCGAGGTCGGGAAGCAGTGCATCAGCCAGTTCAGCGTCACGCAGGCGTTCCGGCGGATGGCGGACTACACGACCGTGCCTCAGCTGCTCGACGTCCCCGCGGTGCGGCAGGTGATCGCGCAGAACGTGATGGGCACCCGGAAACCGGGCTCGCCGACGTACTTCTACCAGGGCATCTTCGACGAACTGGCGCTCACGCCGCCGGTCGACGCGCTCGTGCGGAAGTACTGCGCGGAGGGTGTCACGATCCAGTACGACCGGATCCCGATCGGCGACCACGTGACGGTCGCGGTCCAGGGCGCACCCGGCGCGCTGGCCTACGTCCACGACCGGCTGGCCGGGAAGCCCGCGCCGCGGAACTGTTGATGTCTCGTATGTAATCGGATTAATTACGAAGAATCTTGACCTCGGATCCGGATAGGTCATATGTTTGGCGGGCTGCACGCCGGTCCCCGCCTTCAACGCCGAACGGATCCGACATGTCGAACCCTTCCCTCCCGCCCTCGCGCCGCACCTTTCTCAAGCTCGGTGGCGCGGTCGGCGCCGGGATCGCCCTGAGTGGCGTTCCTCCTTTCACCGCAAGCGCGGACGTCGTCCGCCCGGCTGACGCGGAGCTGGTTCCCGACAGCCGGGCGACGACACTGTGGTACCCGGCTCCCGCCGCCGAGGACAAGATCATCGAGCAGGGTCTGCCGATCGGTAATGGTCGGATCGGTGCCCTCGTCGGCGGCGACCCGGCCGCCGACTTCCTCTACCTGGCCGACGCGTCACTGTGGACCGGCGGCGCCAACGACGTCCTCGAAGACGACGGTCAGTTCCCGTACGAGCGCGAGAAGTTCGGCACCCTCGGCCTGCTGGCGAAGGTGCGGATCTCGGTGCCCGTGCACACCGGCGTCACGGACTACCGCCGCACGCTCGACCTGAGCAACGGCGTCGTCCTGATCACCTACCGGCACCAAGGCGTCCTGTACCGCCGCGAGTACTACGCGAGCCACCCCGACGACGTCGTGGTGATCCGGCTCAGCGGCGGGCCCGTCACCGGGTCGGTCTCGCTGGAGCCCACCCGGGGCGAGACCATGACCGGCACCACGGCGTTCACCGGCACCTTCGCCAACGGCCTGAAGTACGCGTGCACGGTGGCCGGCGGCGTGACCTTCAGCGGGAGCCGCGAGGTCGTCATCGTCGTCAGCGGCGGCACGAACTACGTGCCCGACGCGGCCCGGAAGTTCCTCGACGCGTCGCTCGACCCCCTGGCGCTCGCGAAGCAGAAGGCGTCGAAAGCGCTGCGGGCCGGGGGAGGGGCGCTGCTGGCCACACACGCCGCCGACTACCGGCGGCTCTACGACCGGATGACCGTCGACCTGGGACAGTCGCCGTCGGCGAAGCGGGCGCTGGACTCGTGGGCGCGGCTGCTGGCCCGCCACGACGACCCCGCCACGCCCGATCCGGAGCTCGAGGCGAGCTACCTGCAGTTCGGCCGGTACCTGACGATCACCGGCTCGCGCGACGGGCTGCCGATGGGCCTGCAAGGGCTGTGGCAGAACAACAACACGCCCGACTGGATGAGCGACTACCACACCGACATCAACCTCCAGATGAACTACTGGCTGGCCGACCGCGCGGCGCTGCCCGGGAGCTTCACTGCACTGGCCGACTACTGCCTGGCGCAGCTTCCCGTGTGGACGGACAGCACGAAACGCCTGTTCAACGACCCGCGCAACCGGTTCCGGAACACCAGCGGCAAGATCGGCGGCTGGGCCATCGCGTTCTCCACCAACATCTACGGCGGCTCCGGCTGGTGGTGGCACCCCGCCGGCAACGCGTGGCTGTGCAACTCGCTCTGGGACCACTACGCGTTCACCCAGGACAAGGCGTACCTCGCGCGGATCTACCCCCTGCTCAAGGGCGCGGCCGAGTTCTGGGAGGCGCGGCTCGTCCCGATGACGGTCGACGGCCGCGAGGTGCTCGTCGACGACCACGACTGGTCGCCCGAACACGGCCCGCAGGACACCCGCGGGAACACCTACTCGCAGGAGATCGTCTGGGATCTCTTCGCGCACTACCGCGAAGCCGTCACGGTCCTCGGCCGGGACCGCGCGTACGGCGACCGGATCGCCGGACTGCAGAAGAAGCTGTACCTGCCGAAGGTGAGCCCGACGACCGGCTGGCTCGAGGAGTGGATGTCGCCGGACAACCTCGGCGAGACGACCCACCGGCACCTGTCCCCGCTGATCGGCTTCTTCCCGGGCGACCGGATCGCGACCGACACCGCGCCGGGCGAGCTGCTGGACGGGATCCGCGAGCTGCTGGTCGCGCGCGGGATGGACAGCTTCGGCTGGGCGTGCGCGTGGCGCTCGGCGTGCTGGGCGCGGCTCAAGGACGCCGACAAGGCCTACCGGCTGCTGCTCACCGTCATGCGGCCGTCGGTCGCCAACGGCAACGGGACCGCGCCGAACTTCTTCGACATGTACAGCCAGGGCAGCTACACGATCTTCCAGATCGACGCGAACCTCGGCGCGCCGGCGGCGATGGTCGAGATGCTCGTCTACTCGCGGCCGGGGGTGCTGGAGCTGCTGCCGGCGCTGCCCTCGGCGTGGGCCCGGTCGGGCCGGGTGACCGGGATCGGCGCGCGCGGCGGGTTCGAGGTCGACCTGTCCTGGCGCGACGGGCAGGTGACGCGGGCGGTGGTCCGGAGCGTCGGCGGGACCCGGACGGAGGTGCGCGCGGGAAAGTGGCGTCGCACGATCTCGCTGCGGCCCGGGCAGTCGGTCACGGTCCAGCCAAGTTGAGGTGTAGCCTCCGGAAACTGATGCAGTGTTCAATCAGTTTCCTCGGACCGGAGGTTCACCGTGAACGTCGTCCTGTGGGTCGTGGCGGGTCTGCTCGCCGCGCTGTACCTCGCCGCCGGCGGTATGAAGCTCGCGACGCCGCGGGAGAAGCTGCTCGAGAACCCGAACATGGGCTGGACGGCGGACTTCTCCGACGCGGGCGTGAAGGCCATCGGTGCCGTCGAGATCCTCGGCGCGCTCGGGCTGATCCTGCCGTGGGCGCTGGACATCGCGCCGGTGCTCACCCCGCTGGCCGCGACCGGACTGGCGGTGATCCAGGTCGGTGCGATCATCGTGCACGCACGGCGCAAGGAGACCAAGGCGCTGCCGATGAACGTCGTGCTGCTGGTGCTGGCGGCGTTCGTCGCGATCGGCCGGTTCGCCGGCTGACGAGTTCGGAGGACCGATGACGCTTCCCGCCTACACCGATCACGGTGGCGACGGCCCGGTGGTCGTGCTGCTGCACAGTTTCCTGATGGACGGCCGCATGTTCGCCCCGCAGCTCGCGGCGTTCGACGGCTTCCGGTGCGTCACGGTCGACGAGCGCGGCCACGGCGGGACACCCGCCACCGGGCCGTTCGACTACTGGGACGTGGCCCGGGACGTCCTGGCCGTGCTGGACGAACTCGGCGTCTCGCGCGCGGCGGTCGTCGGGACGAGCCAGGGTGGGTTCGTCGCGCTGCGGATGGCACTGCTGGCGCCGTCGCGGGTCACCGCGCTCGCGGTGCTCGGGACGTCGGCGGCCGCGGAGGATCCCGCGGTCGCCGCCGGGTACCGGGCGGTGCTGGACGCGTGGGTGAGCGGTGGCGCGCCGCCCGAAGTACTCGACGGCGTCGCGCAGATCTGTTTCGGCGGCTTTCCCGTGGACGAGTGGAAGGAACGCTGGACGTCGGTCGCGCCCGACCAGCTGAAGCTGACCATGGGGGCGCTCGTCGACCGGGACTCCGTGCTTTCGCGCGTGGGTGAGATCGCGTGCCCGGCCTTGGTGCTGCACGGTTCGGCGGACCTCGCGTACCCGGTGGAGCGGGCCGCCGAGCTGGCGGACGCGCTGCCCGCGGCCGAGCCCCTGGTCGTCGTCGACGGCGGTGCCCACTTCCTCAGCTACACCCACCCGGACGAGGTGAACCCGGCGCTGACCGGGTTCCTCGGCGCGCACGCGTAATACCCTGGGGGTACCAGGGAGGTCGGGTGGACGTCGATCTGCGCAAGCTGCGGTACTTCGTCGCGGTCGCCGAGGAGCTGCACTTCGGGCGCGCCGCGGCCCGGCTGCACATCGCGCAGCCGGTGCTGTCGCGGCAGATCCGCGCCCTCGAAGGTGAGCTGCGCGCGCAGTTGTTCGTGCGGGACAAGCGGTCCACGTCCCTGACCGAAGCCGGGCGTCAGCTGCTGGAGGACGCGCGTCCGCTGCTGGCCTCGGCGTCGGCGCTGCGGCGGCGGGTCGCGACGGCCGCGCGCGGGACGTTCACCGTGGCGTTCATGCCGGGCATCATCGTCACCGACGCGGTCCGCTCGCTTTCCGCGCGGTATCCGGACGTCACGGTGGAGCTGCTCCGCACGACGTGGGCCGACCAGACCGAGGTCCTCCACGACGGCCGCGCCGACGTCAGCGTGATCCGGCTGCCGGTGGACCGGCGCGGGCTGAGCCTGCGGCCGCTGTTCCGGGAGCCGCGGGTCGCGGTCCTGCGGGCGGACCACCGGCTGGCCGGCAAGGAGTCGGTGCTGGTCGGGGACCTCGCCGGCGAGCACGTGCTCAACGACCCGGACGCGGTGCCGGAGTGGCGCGACGTCGCGGTCGAGCTGCGGGACGGGACGGCGCCGCGGCGGCGGGAGTTCGGGAGCGTCGAGGAGAAGCTGGAGCACGTGGCGGCCGGGCGGGGGATCGCGGTGATCCCGCTGTCGACGTCGGAGTACTACACGCGGCCCGGCGTCGCCCACGTGCCGGTCGAGGACCTGCCGCCGAACGAGGTGTGCCTGGCGTGGGTCGCGGCCCGGCGGTCGCCGCTCGTCTTCGCGATGGCCGACTTGCTTTCGGTATAACCGTATAGCAGTCTGACGGTATGACTCGTTGGGCGACGTTCGACTGTTTCGGCACGCTGGTGGACTGGCGCCACGGCATCGCCACCGGGATCGAGCTGCTGTTCCCCGGGCGGGGCGCGGAGCTGCTGGAGGTCTACAACCGGATCGAGCCGCACGTGCAGGCCGAACAGCCGGTGCGGCGGTACCGGGAGGTGCTCGCGGAGTCGCTGCGGCGGACCGCGGCCGAAGCGGGTGTCGAGCTGGTGCCCGACGACGCGTCCGTGCTCGGGACCGGGCTGCCGTACTGGCCGGTGTTCCCCGACGTCCGGCCGGCGCTGACGGCGTTGCGCGAGGCGGGCTGGCGGCTCGCGCTGCTGACGAACTGCGACCGTGACCTGATCGGCGAGACCCAGCGCCGGCTCGTCGTGCCGATCGACGCGATCGTGACCGCGGAGGACGTCGGGTCGTACAAACCCGGCTACGCGCACTTCACGCGTTTCGCTTCGTCTTTCGATGCGACGCGCGACAACTGGGTCCACATCGCGCAGAGCCACTTCCACGACATGGTGCCGGCGCAGGCGCTCGACATCCGGCGGGTCTGGATCAACCGGCACGCGGACCCGAGCGACCCGTCGATCGCCGACGCGGTGCTGCCGGACCTCGTCGACCTGGTCGCGACGGTGGAGCGGGTGCACGCGTCCTGATGGTGCTGCAGACGACGAACACCCGCGACGCGCTGGTGGCGGAGGTGCGCGGCCAGATCCTCAGCGGCGTGCTGGCCCCGGGGACACCGCTGACCGAGCAGGGCCTGGCGACGACGTTCGGGGTGGCGCGCCCGACGGTGCGGTCGGCGTTGCAGGAGCTGGTCGCCCGCCACCTGGTGGAGCGTTCCGACGGCCGGTCGCTGCGGGTGCCGGTGGTGACCGACGCCGACGTCCGGGACTTGTTCACGGTCCGGCTGCCCCTGGAGCTGACGGCGGTGCGGCTGCTCGCCGGGCGTCCGTTGGACGGGGTGCGGGCAGCACTGTCGGTGCTGGAGGCGTTGCCGCCGGGGGCGGGCTGGAGCGAGCGGGTGGAGGCGCACACGGCGTTCCACCTGGCGCTCGTCGACGCGGCGGGGAGTGTGCGGTTGAGCCGGATCTACCCGCCGCTGCAGGAGGAGATGCAGCTGTGCCTGGCCCGGTTGCGCGGGTCGTACCCGGATCCGGCGGAGCTGGCGGTGGAGCACCGGAGGTTGCTGGAGGCGATCGCTTCGGGAAACCCGGCGAGCGCGGAGGCCGAGATGGGGGACCACCTGGAGCGCGCTCGCCGCGGGTTGCTCGACCTCTGAGCCGGGGGGTGGCTGCCGCGCGCGGGCGGCCAGCCGTCGCGGTGTGGTTCCTCCGTGCTCGCCCGGACAATCTGCCCCTCGCCGTCAGCAGCCGGCCGGGGAACTCCTGTGTCGCACCTCGGCGCGGTGGCTCGTGAACAGCCCTGCCCACAACGCCGCCCAATGCCGGGGTGCCGGGCGGGGTGCGCGGGCCGCCGGCGGCGGCCCCGCCCGGTACTCCATCTCCACCCGCACCCAGTCGTAGATCCAGTCGCCTCGCATGGCCGTTCCTCACGTCGTTCTTCCGAGGAACCCCACTTTCATCCTGAGGGGACCGCCGCCGCATCGGGTGATCGCGTGCTTCCGGGGCCGCCGCGATCCCTTACCCGCGCAATTCCCTCAGTGCGTCCAGGTGCCGCGGCGTCCACCCCAGCTCGCGGCGCGCCCGGGCCGGGGTCAGCTGCTGGTCCAGTGCGAACGCCTCCGCGATCGGGCCCATCCGCTCCACCGCCTCGGCGAGACTGAGGTGCGTGATCGGGCCGCCGGCCGCGAGCGCCGAGACGATGTCCGTCAGCCGCACGTTCTGCCCGCTCACCCCCGCGTACACCGACTTCGGCGGCGCCTGCAGGGCCAGCGCGTACAGCTCGGCGATGTCGGACGCGTGGACCAGCGCCCAATGGTTCTCGCCGTCGCCGATGAGGGGCACCGGTGCCCGGAAGAACGTGTCGATCAGCCCGCCGCCGAGGCCGTACACCAGGCCGGGCATCACCAGCACCGGGTGCCCGCCGTGGGACAGCACGCGTTCCTCGTTGGCCCGGCGCCACGCCGTGATCGCCGGCGGGTTCTGCGGCGCGTCCTCGTCCACGACGCCCGCGGTGTCGCCGTAAACCCAGACCCCGCCCGTGTGCACGTACGGCCCGCGGTCGCCCAGGCCCGACTGCATCGCCTCCGCCGCCGCGAGATCGACCTCCGCCGTGTCGTCGCCGTAGTGCTGGCCGAGGTGTATAACGCCGTCGACGGCCGAAGCTGCTGTGCGGAGAACGGACAGGCTGGTCAGGTCGCCGCGGACCGGGGACGCGCCCAGTGAGGCGAGCACCCGCGCCGAAGCGTCGCTGCGGGCCAGGGCGCTCACTTCGTGACCGTGCCGCGTGAGCGCCCGGACCGTCGGACGGCCGACGTACCCGGAGCCGCCCGTCAGGAAGACCTTCATCGTGGGACCTTTCGTGGTCGTGGTGGTTCCCTTCCGACTCTCGGCGCCACGAGCCCCCGCGTCCAAGACCCTTTCCGGTCGCTCTGATACCCGCAGAGCATTACGCTGGCGCCGTGCCCGCGACCACGTTCCTGTTCGTCCCCGGCGACCGCCCCGACCGCTTCGGCAAGGCCGCCGCGAGCGGTGCCGACGTCGTGATCCTCGACCTCGAGGACGCCGTCGCCCCGGCGGACAAGGACTCCGCGCGCGCCCACGTCGAAGCGTGGCTCGAGGACCACGAGGCCATGGTCCGGATCAACGCCCCGGGCACGCCCTGGTTCGAGGCCGACGCCGCTCTGGTCACCGCCCGCGGGATCCCGGTGGTGGTCCCGAAAGCCGAGACGCCCCGGGTGCTCGCCGGCTTCCGCGACGTCGTGGCCCTCGTCGAGACCGCGCGCGGCGTCGAACGCGCCGGTGAGCTGGCCGCCGTCCCGTCGGTGACGCGCCTGGCGTTCGGCAGCGTCGACCTGGCCGCGGAGCTCGGCGTCGCGCCCGAAGACCCGGAGCCGTTCGCCTACGCGCGCTCGCGGCTGGTGATCGCGTCGGCGGCCGCCGGGCTGGCGCCGCCGGTGGACGGCGTCACCACCGATCTGCGCGACGACGCCACGCTCGAGGCCGACGTCCGCTACGCGCGCCGCATGGGCTTCGGCGGCAAGCTGTGCATTCATCCGCGCCAGATCTCGCCGGTCCGAGCCGGATTCGCGCCGACGGAAGCCGAGCGGGAGTGGGCGCGCCGTGTCCTCACAGCGGGGGAGTCGGCGTCCACTGTGGACGGCCGGATGGTGGACAAGCCCGTGCTCGCCCGGGCCCGGCGGATCCTGGGAGACTGAGCGCATGGTCCGCAAGACGCACAAGGTCGCGCTGCGCCGGCTCCGGTCCGGCGACGACGAGTTCTGCTTCCAGCTGCACCGCAGCGCGCTCGGCGAGTACGTCGAGGCGATCTGGGGCTGGGACGAGGCGGCGCAACGCGAGCTCCACGAGAAGACTTTCGACGCGGAGCACACGCAGATCATCACCGTCGACGGCCACGACGCCGGCGCGCTGACGGTCGAAGACACCGGGACCGACGTCGTCCTCGGCCGGATCGAGCTGGACCCGGTGTACCAGGGCCGCGGCTTCGGCGGGCACGTCGTCCTGAGCCTGGTCACCGAAGCGGCGTCGCGCGGGCAGGCCGTCGTGCTCGAAGTCCTCGACTTCAACAAGCGCGCGAAGATCTTCTACGAACGGATCGGCTTCGTCGAGACCGGCCGCCCGCGGCCGCACAAGATCGCCCTGCGCTACCCGCCGCCCTGACCTCGCCGCAGCGCTTCCGCGTCGAACCCGAACTCGGCCAGCACGGCGTCGGTGTGCTCGCCCAGCGCCGGCACCGGGTCCATCCGCGGCGTGCGGCCGGGCACCGTGATCGGCGGCAGCGTGGCCCGGATCGGCCCACCCGGCGTCGAGACGTCCGCGAAGCGGTCGCGGTCCGTCAGCTGCGGGTGGGTCAGGACATCGGGCAGTTCGCGACGGCGCGCGTGCGCGATCCGGCCCGCGCGGAGCCGCTCCTCCAGCTCGGTGCCGGTCAGCTTGGCGAAGATCGCGTCGATCTCGCGCTCCAGGGCCGGGCGGTGGGCGACGCGGGCGCTGCCGGTGGCGAACCGCTCGTCGGTCACCCACTCCGGCCGCTCGACGGCGTGCTCGCAGAACGCCGCCCACTCGCGCTCGTTCTGCACCGCCAGCACCAGCTCGGTCCCGTCACCCGTGGCGAAGGTGCCGTACGGCGCGATCGCCGGGTGGCTCGTGCCGGTCCGCGGCGGGGGAGTGCCGCCGTAGCCGGCGTAGGTGAGCGGGAACCCCATCCACTCGACCAGCGAGTCGAACAGGCTGACCTCCAGCTCGGTGCCCTGCCCGGTGCGTTCGCGGTCGTAGAGCGCGGAAAGGATGCCGGAGAACGCGTACATCCCGGCGCCGATGTCCGCCGCCGGGATGCCGCTCTTGGCCGGCTCGGCCTCGGACCCCGTCACCGAAACCAGGCCGGCTTCGGACTGGATCAGCAGGTCGTACGCCTTCGCGTCGCGGTACGGCCCGCTCGAGCCGTAGCCCGACACCGAGCAGGTGATCAGCCGGGGCCGGGTGGCGCGCAGGGCCGCCGCACCGAGCCCGAGCCGCTCGGCGACGCCGGGGGCGAAGTTCTGGACGAACACGTCGGCCCGGTCGAGCAGCGCCGCCATGACCGGGCCCGCGGCGTCGCTCTTGAGGTCGAGCGTGACGCTCTCCTTGGACCGGTTCAGCCAGACGAAGTGGCTGGACTGGCCGTGCACCGTTTCGTCGTACGCGCGGGCGAAGTCGCCGGTGCCCGGGCGCTCGATCTTGAGCACCCGGGCACCGAGGTCGGCCAGGTGCCGGGTGGCCAGCGGCGCGGCGACCGCCTGTTCGCAGGACACGACCGTGACGCCGTCGAGGGGCAAACCGAGGGGCAGGGAGCGCATGGCCGCATCCTGCCACCCCAGTTCCCGATCCGACCGAAAGTAGGCGACACGGTCCGCCGCCGATCCGCACGAGGCAACTGTTTCCGCCGTGGCTGCCGTCGGATCGGGAACCGACGGCACAGTCAGACCGCGCGGGCGATGGCGATGTTCCCGGCCAGCCGCTCACCGGCCTCGTAGATCATGTACTCGCGGCCCTGGTAGGTGCCGAAGCTCGGGGCCGCGGACCGGCCGTTGTCCGGGGCGCCGGCGAGCGGGGTGTGGAAAGTGCCGAGGTGGGTGCGCTTCGAGAAGTCGTTGCCGACCTCGGTGATCATCAGCTTCCCGCCGTGCGCGATGTCGGTGTTGTAGACGACGTAGGTGCTGTTGTTGCGGTAGAGCAGGTGCGGGCCGCCGATGTCGTTCGCGCCGACGTCGGTGTGGCGCACGAGCGGCGTCTGCGAGAACGTCCAGTTCAGCGCGTCAGGCGACCAGCCCCAGCCGATGTCGCGGTGGTTCGTGGTGTTGTTGAGCATGAAGACCATGACGTAGCGGGCGTTCTTCGACGGCAGGTCCTGGCGGAAGACCCGGGCGTAGGACGTCTCGGTGGTGCCCGCGGGCTGCAGGCGCGTGGACAGGACCTCCTTCTCGTAGGTGAAGTGGATGCCGTCGGCGGAGCTGGCGAGGCGCGTGACGGTGTTCTCGCCGTGGAAGTACAGGTAGATCCGGTTCACGTCGTCGTTCCACAGCGCGTGCGGGGAGGAGACGTGGCTGACGGAGTACTCGCCGGGCCAGGAGTTCTTGATGATCGGGTTGCCCGCGTACTCGGTGAACTCCTCGTCGAGGGAGTTCGCGTAGGCCAGGCAGATCCCGCCCGGGGCGTCGTGGGGCGCGTAGTAGAGGTAGTACGCGCCGAGGGCGTTCGGGATGCGGTCCTTCGTGCCGCGGACGCACGGGAAGATCAGCTCGCCGGTCGGGTTGTAGCGCAGCTTGCTCTTGACGAGCGCGAGCCGCTGGTACCGGTAGCCGGGGAAGCCGGCGGGGGCGGCGAGGGCGGGTGCCGGGATCAGGGCGCCGGCGCCGAGCGCGGCCGCGCCGGCCAGCAGGCCGCGTCGGGTGAGGGTCATGACCGCTCCTTCGAGGTCTCGTGTCCGGCGACGGTGGCACGCGTCCGACGGCGTGGTCAATGGAGTAATACGTATTAGTACGGTCGGGACAGGTTTGCTGGTGTTTCGGGCAAAACGGTTGACGGTCCCCGCGGGGGCACGCACGCTGAATCGGATCAGCTGACTCCCGGCGAGGTGGCGATGGGCAAGGTCCGGCAGGCCGACATCGCCCGCGTGGCCGGGGTTTCGCAGGCGACGGTGTCGGTGGTGCTGGGCGGCAACCGCACCGGGGTCCGGCTGTCGGAGGGGACCAGGCTGCGGGTCCTGGAGGCGGCCGAACGGCTGGGGTACGTGCCCGACCCGACGTCGTCGCGGCTGGCGGCTTCGGGCAACAACCTGCTCGGGGTGTACACGTTCACGCCGGCGTTCCCGGACATCGCCGACGCGTACTACCCGATCCTGGCGGGGGTGGAGGCCGAGGCGGCCGCACTCGGCAAGGACCTGATCATGTTCACGGCGTCGAGCGCGGCACCGGACCGGATCCGCCGCACCCGGCTGGCCGACGGCTGCCTGTTCCTCGGCCGGCACGTCCCGGTGGACGCGATCGCCGACCTGCTGGCCGCCGGCTTCCCGATCGTCTACATCGGACGCCGGACGGAACTGGGCGGCCGCATCCCGCACGTGGGAGCGGACTACGTGTCGGCGTCGGCGGAGGTGATCACGCGGCTGGCGCGGGCGGGCCACCGGCGCGTGCGGTACTTGCGCGAGCCGGACGACGCGCCGTCATCGTGGGACCGCGAACGCGGAGTCCGCGCGGCGGCGGCCGACGCGGGACTGTCGTTGACGGTGACCCGCACGGTCGGCGTGGATCTTTCCCCGGAGGTGTTCCGCGGCTGGCTCGACGACGGCGTGACGGCGCTGGTGGTGGAGGAGACCGACACGGGCGCGGTGTTCCAGGCGACGTGGCGGGCCCTGGACGAGGCCGGTATCTCGGTGCCTGGCGACGTCTCGCTGGCGGTTTTGGGCCGGCCTCCTGGTGGGGTGACGGGGCCGGAGATCAGCGGGTTCGAGGTGCCGAGGCGGGCACTCGGGCGGGCGGCGGTGCGGCTGCTGGCGTCGCTGGTCGAGCCGAGGGCGGGTGAGCCGTCGCCGCACCGGTTGCTGACGTGCCCACCGGTGGCGGGGGAGACGATCGCGACGATCGCCTGAGCCGGCGCGGGCGGGCGACGCCCGGGTCAGAGGCAGTCGGCCAGGGCCTCCAGCAGGAGCGAGCCTCGCAGGTCGGTGTCCTCGGGTTGCAACTCGCTCGTCGTGAACGAAAACCCCAGTTCCTCCTCCGGCCACGCCCCGTGCCGGCCGCCGCCTGCTCCCGAATGGCCGAACGCCACCTTCGCCGGGCCGTACGTTCCCAGCGAGTCGGCCAGCTCGTACCCCAGGCCGAAGCGGACCGGGCGGTCGTTGATCGCGTCCGTGCCCGAGGACCACGTCGACGTCGCCGATGCCAGGACCGGAGCCGGGACCAGCCCCGAGCAGATCCGGTCGTACAGCCGGGCCATCGCCGCCGCCGTGCCCGTCGCGCCGCCCGCCGCCAGCTCTGCCCTCCGATACTCCGGAGAGTTGATCGTGGCCGGCTCCAGCAGCCCGCGGTACATCTTCTCCACGATCCGGCGCCGGACGGGGTCGTGCAGGAACGTGCTGATCCGGTAGTCCGGCGACCGTGTCAACCGCGCGACGCGGTGGTCCTCCGATGCCGGTGTGCCGAGATGGATGTCGAACTCGCCCAGCAAGGAACGCACGACCGACCCCGCGGAACGGCCCGTCGCCCGCCGGATCAGTTCCGTGCACAGGTAGCCGTACGTCGCCGCGTGGTAGGCGACCCGGGAACCCGGCGTCCACAAGGGACGCTGCGAAGCCAAGGCGAGCGCACAAGCCCGGTTGTCCAGAAAGGACACCTCCGCCTCGACGTACGGCAGGCCCACGGTGTGGGACAGCACGTGCGAAACGTCCCCCGCGGAGAACTCCGGCCAGTATCGCGACACCGGCGCCGACGGGTCGAACCCCAGCAGCGCCATCACCGTGGCCACCACGCCCTTGGTACCGGAGAACAGCACGACCAGCGTGTCCCGCGTCCAGCCCGGCCCGCCCCACAGCTCGGCCAGGACCTCGCCCCGGCGCACGACGCTGAACGCCGCTCCGCCGTCGGTCCGGGCCAGCACCGACGCGAACGCGTCGCGCACCGGCTCGAACCCCGGCGCCACCGCACCCTTCACAGGCGCGGGGTCGCGGCCAGCAGCTCGCGCGTGTACGCGTGCGATGGCGCGTCCAGCACCGTCCGGACCGGACCCTCCTCGACGATCGCGCCGCCCTGCAGCACCGCGATCCGGTCGGCGACCTCGCCGGCCAGGGCGATGTTGTGCGTCACGAACAGCATCGCCATCCCCAGCTCCCGGCGCAGCTCGCCCAGCAGCTCGACGATCGTCGCCTGCACGGAGACGTCCAGCGCCGACGTCACCTCGTCGCACACCAGCACGTCCGGGGTGGTCACCAGCGCGCGGGCGATCGCGGCCCGCTGGCGCTCGCCGCCGCTGAGCTGGTCCGGCAGCCGGTCGGCCAGCGCGCGCCCGAGCCGGACCCGGTCGAGCACCTCGGCGACCCGCGCGCGACGTTCGGAACGCGACATCGACGTCAGCCGCGTCAACGGCACCTCGATCGACTGCGCGACCGTCTTACGCGGGTTGAGCGAGGAGAACGGGCTCTGGAACACGTACTGGATCCGGCGCCGCTGCTCGTCCGTCCGGTGCCGCGTGGACACCGCCAGTCCGGTACCCGCCAGCGAGACCGTCCCACCGTAAGACGCGGTCAGTCCTGCGATGCACTGCGAGAGCGTCGTCTTCCCGGAGCCGGACTCGCCGAGCAGCAGCAGGCACTCGCCGCGCGCGACCGAGACGTCGACGCCGCGCAGCACCACGTTCTGTCCATAGGAGACGGACACGTCCCGCGCCGCGAGCACCGGATCTTCGGGCGGCGGCGGTACGCAAGCCGCGTCCGGGTCGGGCACCGCGTCCAGGAGGCGGCGCGTGTAGGCGTGCGACGGCGTCCGCAGCACCGACGACGCGGGGCCGCACTCGACGATCGAGCCGTGGTACATCACCGCGACGCGGTCGGCGATCTCGGCGACCACCGCGAGGTCGTGGGTGATGTACAGCGCCGCGACGCCGTGCTCGGCGGTCAGCGCCCGGATCGTTTTCAGGACCAGCGCCTGCGTGACGACGTCCAGCCCGGTGGTCGGCTCGTCGAGCACCACGACGGCGGGCCGGCACGCGAACGCCATCGCGATGCCGACGCGCTGCTGCTGCCCGCCCGAGAGCTGGTGCGGGTAGCGGCGCCGGTACGCCGGGTCCGACGGCAGCCCGACCTCCGCCAGCACCGAGCCGACGCGCTCGTCGACCGAACCCGGGAACCCGTGGGTCTCGAGGACCTCGGCGATCTGCCGCCCGATCCGCAACGCGGGGTTGAGCGACAGCGCCGGGTCCTGCGGGATGTAGGCGACGGTGCTGCCGCGCAGCCGTCGCCGGCCCCCGGCGTCCAGCGAAAGGACGTCGGTGTCGCCCACGGTGATCCGCCCGCCGGTCACCTTGAGCCCGCGCCGGAAGCGGCCGAGTGCGGCGAGCCCGGCGGTGGTCTTGCCGGACCCGGACTCGCCGACCAGCGCCAGGACCTCGCCGGGTGCGACTTCGAAGGAGACGTCGTCCAGAACGGACACCCCGGCCACAGTGGACACGGCGAGCCCGGTGACCTCGAGAGCGGCGTTCATGCGCGGGCCTCCCGCTTCCGGCCGGCGGCGGCCGAAGCCAGCGCGTCGGCCACCAGATTGGTTCCCACGGTGAGGGCGGCGATCGCCAGCACCGGCAGCAGCACGCCCCAGGGCTGGACGACCAGCGCGATCCGGTTCTCGTTGATCATCAGGCCCCAGTCGGCCGACGGCGGCTGGATGCCCAGGCCGAGGAACGACAGCGACGCGATGTACCCGATCGAGTAGGTCAGCCGCAGCCCGATCTCGACCATGAGCGGGCCGGTGATGTTCGGCAGGATCTCGCGCAGCAGGATCCGCGACCGCGGCACGGCGTACATCTCGGCCGCGCGGATGTAGTCCTGGCCGCGCACGGCGACGGTCGCCTGCCGGGCCACTCGCGCGGTCCGTGGGGCGTGCGTCAGCCCGATGACCAGCACGAGCAGCCAGCCCTCCGGCCCGATCACCGCGATCGCGAGCAGCGCGATCACCAGCTGCGGGAACGACAGCAGGACGTCGTTGCCGCGCATCAGCAGGCTGTCGAGCCGGCCGCCGCCGTACCCGGCGACCATGCCGAGCAGCGCGCCCAGGACGATCCCGAGCACGGTCGCGAGCACAGCGTAGAGCAGCAACGTCGTCCCGCCGGCGAGGAACCGGGTCAGGACGTCGCGGCCGAGGCCGTCGGTGCCGAAGACGCCGTCGTGCTTGAACGGCTTCCCGGCGAAGTCGGTCGTGGTGTGCCCGGTCAGCACCGGCCCGAGCCACGGCCCGAGCAGGGCGATCAGCACCACGACGAGGGTGAGCGCCGCCCCGATCTTGGCCTGCGGGAACGTCCACGCGCTGCGGAAGAGCCCGCCCGGGCGGGCCGGCGGCGCGTCGGGGGTGGCGGTGCGGGGGAGTTCGACGGCGGTCATCGGCCTGCCTCCGTGCGCAGTTTCGGGTCGGCGAGGATGCCGACGACATCCGCGAGGAGGTTCACCACGATGTAGACGCCCGCGATGAGCAGCGTGATCGCCTGGACGACGGCGACGTCCCGCTTGGCGACCGCGTCGATCAGCGCCTGGCCGATCCCGGGGTAGCGGAACAGGAACTCGACGACCACGACCCCGCCCGCGAGCCACGCCAGCTGCAGCGCGACGACCTGCGCGACCGGGCCGATCGCGTGCGGCAGCGCGTGCCGCACGAGTACCGTCCGCTCGCGCACGCCCTTGAGCCGCGCCATCTCGACGTACCCGCTGTCGAGGACCTCGTTCATGGTCGCCCGCATCATCCGCGTGATGTACGGAGTCACGACCAGTACGAGCGTGAGTACCGGCAGCACGAGCTGCGCGGGTTGCCGCCAGACCGCCTCGCCGGGCGGCGTGATCGTCACCGACGGGAAGATCTTGAACACCGTCGTGGAGAGCAGCACGACGAGCGCGACGCCGATGACGAACTCGGGAAGCGCGGCGATGACCAGGCTCACCCCGGAGATCGCCTGGTCGGTGGCACGGTCGCGGCGGATCGAGCTCCACGTGCCGAGGCCGAGCCCGAGCGGGGTGGCGAGCACCGCGGCGACCACCAGCAGCACCAGCGACGCCGAGATCCGGTCGCCGATCAGGGCCGTCACCGGGCCCTGGGTGGACGTCGACGTGCCGAGGTCGCCGGTGAACAGCCCGCCGAGCCAGTCGAGGTAGCGCTGCCACACCGGCAGGTCGAGGTGCAGCTGGTGCTGCAGCGCCGCGACGCGCTCGGGGGTGGCCTGCTGGCCGAGGATGGCTCGCGCGGGGTCGCCGGGCAGCAGCAGCGTCGCGACGAAGACCAGCAGGGACACCACCCAGAGCACGAGGACGCTGACGAGCAGGCGGCGCAGGATCAGTCCGGTCATCTCACGCCTCCCCGCTCGTGCCGAGCCACGCGGTGCGGAACTGGTAGCCGCTCAGCGAGACCCCGGTGCGGTCCGGGACGAGCCCGGCGACGTACTTCTGGTGGGCGTCGACCTGGTTGACGAAGCCCCAGATGATCAGCCCGCCGCGTTCGTACTCGATCTTCTGCGCCTGTTCGAGCAGGTCGGCACGTTCGCCCGGGTCCACAGTGGACCCGGCCCGGGTGACCAGATCGATGAACTGCGGGTCCTGCCAGTGCGTCTCGTTGTACGGCGACTTCGGCAGCGAGCCGTTCGCGACCTGGGGGAGGTAGTTGCGGGTGTACCAGAAGTCCTGGGCGAAGTCCCAGGACAGGTAGTTCTCGCCGTAGAACGTCGTGGTGTCGAGCTTGCGGATCTTGACGGTGATGCCCGCCGCCTTCGCCTGCTGCTGGAACACCTGCGCCGCTTCGACCGCGCCCGCCTGGATCGGCGCGGTGACCAGCTCGACGGTCAAGCTCGGGTGGCCGGCCTCGGCGAGCAGCCGCTTGGCCGCGTCGATGTCCTGCCTGCGCTGGGGGAGCTCCTTGGCGTAGGCGGGGTCGAAGGGCGCGTAGAGGTCGTTGCCGAGCCTGCCCTGTCCACTGAGGACCTGGTTGATCATCTGCTCGCGGTCGACGACCAGGCGCATGGCCTGGCGCACCCGGACGTCGTCGAACGGCGGCCGGTCGACCCGCATGGTGAACGGCAGCCACGTGCCGGTCTCGGCGGCGAGGACCTCGATCCGCGGGTCGCTGCGCAGGACGTCGACCAGGGCCACCGGCACCTGGTCGATCGCGTCCACCTGGGACGAGAGCAGCGCGTTGATGCGGGCGTCGTCGTCGGCGAAGTTGATCAGGACCAGTTCGTCGAGGTAGGGCTGGCCGGGCCGCCAATAGTGCTCGTTGCGGGTGAAGCTGCTCTGCAGCCCGGCGGTGAACGAGCCCGCCTTGAACGGGCCGGTCCCGATCGGGCGCTTCAGGTCGAAGTCCGCCGGGACGATGCCGAGCGAGTACTGGCCGAGCAGGTCGTCGAACCCCGCGTTCGGCGTGCTCAGCCGGAACTCGACGGCCCGGTCGCCGCTCGGGGCGACCTCGGCCAGCATGGTCAGCCCGGCCGCGCCGCTCTTGGGGTCCTTCGGGTCCATGATCCGCTTGAAGGTGGCGACGACGTCGGCCGGCGTCACCGGGCGGCCGTCGTGGAACTTCACGCCGTCGCGCAGGACGGCGGTCCACGTCCGGGCGTCCGGCGACGACGTCAGCGACTGCGCGACCACCGGCTGCAGGCGGTAGTCGTGGTCGCGGAGCAGGAGCGGCTCGTAGAGGTTGATGACCCGCGCGATGTCGGGGTTGGTCGCCGGGATGTGCGGGTCGAGGGTGTCGGACGCGCCGCCGCCGGTGACGCCGACCCGCAGCCGGCCGCCGGAGCGGGGCGGCCCGGTCGGCACCGGGGCGGCGTACGTCGTGCCGCAGCCGGCGGCCAGCACGGCGACCCCGGTGGCGGCCAGGAACCTGCGCCGGGTGAAAGGACTACATCGCTCTGCCATGGTGGGGACTTCCGGTGGGAGCGGGCGTTCGGGTCAGGCGATGGCGCGCCCCGCGTAGTCCGGGACCGGGTTGAGGTAGCCGCGCAGCCGCTCCGCGATGACGGCGGGGAGCGGCGAAGCTCTGCTCTCGGTGACGTGGATCGCCAGGATCTCCTCGGTGGCGACGAGGTCCCCGGCGACGCGCATCTCGTGGCAGAGCCGGACCTTCTTCCCGCCGACGCCGAGCACTCCCGTCGTGACGTCCAGGTCGGCGTCCGGGCCGACTTCCCGCAGGTAGCGGACGTGCGCCTCCACGGTGTACAGCGAAGAACCGCTGTGCTCCGGGCCGAGACCGACGGTGTGCATCAGGTGCGTCGTCGCGTCGCCGAAGACCAGGACGTAGTACGGCTCGGACAGGTGGCCGTTGTAGTCGATCCACTCCGGCCGGACGCGGTCGCGGTAGGCCAGCTCAGCCATCGCGCGCCTCCTCGACCGCGCGCTGGATGGCGATGATCGCCCGGTCCCGCTCGGCGATCAGGTCGGCGATCGTGCGTTCCCCGGCTTCGTCTTCGCAGCCCTCGACCACGGCGTCGCGGAGTCCGGTCGTCAGCTCCGGAGCGTCGAGGCGGGTCCACGGCGCCTTCAGCGACGGGCCGAAGTGGTCGAGCATGTGCGCCATGCCGCCCTCGCCGCCCGCGAGGTGGAAGGTGAGCATCGGGCCCTGGACCGGCCAGCGCAGGCCGGGCCCGTCGGTGATGGCGGTGTCGATCTGCTCGACCGTGGCCTCGCCGTTCGCGACCATGTGCAGGGCCTCGCGCCACAGCGCTTCCTGCAGCCGGTTGGCGATGAAGCCGGGGACCTCGCGGTCCATGGTGATGACGGTCTTGCCGACGCGCCGGTAGAACGCGGCCGCGTGCTCGACCGCCCACGCCTCGGTGCGTTCGCCGCCGACGACCTCGACCAGGGGGATGAGGTAGGGCGGGTTGAACGGGTGCCCGACCACAAGCCGCTCCGGCGTCGCGGCGTCGGCCTGCATCTCGGTCATGCCGTAGCCGGACGTCGAGGAGGCGATGACGATCCCGGCCGGCGTGACGGCGTCGATCTCGGACAGAAGCTTCTGCTTGAGCGGGAGGTCTTCGGGAGCGCTTTCCTGGACGAAGGTCGCGTCGGCGACCGCTTCGGCGAGAGTGGGTGCCACCACGAGGTTGTCCCGGCTCGCGCCGTCGGCGAGGCCGAGTGAGGTGAGCGCGGGCCAGGCGGCGTCGACCAGCCTGGTCAGCTTGGCCGCGGCGTCCGGTGCCGGATCCCAGGCACGGACCCGGAAGCCCCGGGCGAGGAAGTGCGCGACCCAGCCGCCGCCGATCACGCCGGCGCCGACGCAGGCGACCGTCTCAGGCATGGACGCGCTCCTTCAGGCCGAGGATCTCGCGGGCACGGGAAGCGCTTACCACGGTGGCGCCGAGGTCCTGGACGATCCCGACGGCACGCTCCACGAGCTGCCCGTTGGTCGCCTTGACCCCCTTCGCGAGGTAGAGGTTGTCCTCGAGGCCGACCCGCACGTGGCCGCCGAGCAGCACGGACTGCGCGACCCACGGCATCTGGTCCCGCCCGATGGCGAACGACGCCCACTGCGCGCCGGCCGGGAGCAGCTTCACCATGGCCTGCAACAACCCGGGGTCGACGGGCGCGCCGTACGGGATGCCCATGCAGAGCTGGAAGAGCGGGGGAGCGTCGATCAGGCCCTCTTCGACCATTTTGGACGCGAACCAGAGGTGGCCGGTGTCGAAGATCTCCAGCTCGGGCTTGACGCCGAGCTCCTGGATCCGCTTCGCGCCGGCGCGCAGCATGTCCGGAGTGGACACGTAGAGCTGGCTGCCCTCGCCGAAGTTGAGCGAGCCGCAGTCGAGCGTGCAGATGTCGGGGAGGAGCTCTTCGACGTGGGGGAGCCGGTCCATGGCGTTCACGAGGTCGGTGCCGTCGACCGGCTTGAGCGGGTCTTCCTGGTCGATGACCAGGTCACCGCCCATCCCGGCGGTCAGGTTGACGACGACGTCCACATCGGACTCTTTCACCAGCCGCACGACCTCGCGGTAGAGCGCGACGTCCCGCGACGGCGACCCGGTTTCGGGGTCCCGGACGTGGATGTGCACGACGGCGGCCCCGGCGTTGGCGGCCTCGACGGCGCTCGCGGCGATCTGCGCGGGCGTGACGGGCACGTGCGGGCTCCGGCCGACGGTGTCCCCGGCGCCGGTGAGGGCGCAGGTGACGATGACCTCGTGGTTCATGAGCCTCCCTTGACGATCGAGCTTTCGATGAAGTCGTGCAGGTGGTCGCGCATGGTTTCGGCCGTGCTGCCGGGGCGGCCGGTCAGCACCTGGATGCCGAGGCCGTCGATCAGCGCGGTCAGCCGGGTGGTCGCCGTGTCCGGGTCGGTCACCGCGAAGACGCCCTGTTCGCAGCCGGTGCGGATGGTCATCGCGATCGTGCGGTACCAGCGGTCGATGGAATCGGTGTAGAGCGAGCGGAACGACGGGTCGAGCGCGACCTCGTTCCACACCTGCAGCCACACGGACCACTCGGCGCGCAGGACGCCGTCGGTCGGCAGCTGCAGCTCGACCAGGCGGCACAGCCGCTCGTGCGCGTCGTCGATCGAATGCAGCTCCGCCACCTGGCGGTCGAACGCGAGCTTCACGTTGCGTCGCAACGCTTCGTTGAGGACTTCGGTCTTGCTGGGGAAGTGGTAGTGGATCGTGGCGGTGCTCGTGCCGCACGCTTCGGCGATGTCGGCGATGCGCACCTTGTGGTAGCCGCGTTCGGCGATCAGCGTCCACGCCGTCTCGAGGATGCGGCGGCGCGGCTCGGACTGGGCGAGGTGGTCGGGATCGTCGCTCGCGAGGCGGGTGGCCGGCGCGGGCACCGCCGTGACGGTGACCGCGTCGTCGCTCCCGTTGAGCAGCCAGTTGACCGTGACGCCGCAGTGCTCGGCGACGCGGACCAGTTCGTGCGGCGAGAACCGGCGGGTGCCGTTCAGCGCCTTGGACAGCTTGGTTTCGTCGAGCCCGATCGCGGCGGCGAACTCCCGCTGGGCCCCCGGCATGGCCTTGACCAGCCCCCGGACCCGGTCCCGCAGCTCCGCGGTCTCGTCCATGCCAGGAGACGGTAACCCTGTATTGCGATAATCGCAATCCTTGACTGATGAGTCAGTCGGAGCGCAAGATCAGCGCGGCGCGACCGTGAACCGCCGCAATGCCAACGCCGGGTTCTTCGCCCGTACCTCGGCGATCCGCTCAGGCGACACCTCGCCGACGGCCACCCCGGTCTGTTCGCCGAGGGAGGTGACGACCACGCCCATCGGATCGACGAGCATGCTGGTGCCCGACCCGGTCGGCGCGGACTGGCCCGCGGCGGCGACGTAGAGCGTGTTCTCGATCGCGCGGGCGCGAACGAGCGTGCTCCAGTGGTATTCCTTCAACGGCCCGGGCACCCATTCCGCCGGCAGCAGCACGACCTGCGCGCCCGCGTCGGCCAGCCGGCGGGTCACCTCGGGGAACCGGAGGTCGTAGCACGTCTGGAGGCCGAAGCGGACGCCGTCGACCTCGAACGTCGCCGGCTCGGTGATCTCCCCGGCGCGGACGACGTCGGACTCGCGGAAGCCGAAGGCGTCGTAGAGGTGGATCTTGCGGTAGAGCGCCTGCAAGCCGCCGGGGCCGGCGACGACGAGCGTGTTCGAGATGTGCGAGCCGTCGAGGCGCTCGTTCATGCCGCCGACGATCGTGATGCCCCGCTCGGCGGCGAGCGCGAGGAGGCTCGTCACGAACTCGCCGTCGAGGTCTTCGGCGGAGTCGACGAACCGCCGGTCCATCGCCGGCGCCGTGAACATCGCGTACTCGGGCAGCAGCACGACCCGCGCGCCGCGCTCGGCCGCGTCGCCGGCGAGCTTCGCGATCAGCGTGCGGTTGGCGGCTTTGTCTTCTCCGGGCGCGAACTGCGCGAGGGCCACGTGCGTCATGCGGATTCCTTCCGGGGTGGGGCGGGCATGCGGTCGAGCTTGCCGAGCACGACCGTGTAGCAGAAGATCCCGGCGAGCAGCACCACGCCGGTGACGAGGAACGCGCCGGCGAACGACCCGGTGACGTCGACGACGGCGCCGGTCACGATCGGCGCGGCGATGCCGATCATGTTCGCGACGAAGTTGACCAGCCCGCCGAGGGTCCCCGAACAGCCTTCGGGCGCGATGACGGCGACGATGCTCGACCCGGCCGGCACGGACACGGCGAGCCCGGCGGCACCGATCGACAGGAACACCAGCGCCGTCGCCACGGAACCCGCGTAGGCGGCACCGGCCACCGACAGCGAGACGAGCATGCTCACGACCAGGACGATCCGGCGCGCCTTAGTTTCGTTGCCGGTGCGAGCGATCAGGCGGTCCAGCACGATCCCGCCGACGAGGAACTGCGCCAGCACGGCGACCAGCCACGGGATCATCGTGTAGAAGCCACCGGCCAGGAGCTTCACGCCGAACTGCTTCTCCAGGTAACCCGGGAGCCAGGTCAGCAGGACGTAATAGGCGTAGGTGTAGGACGCGTACCCGAGCGCGAGGCCCCAGGTCTTGCGGCGGCGCAGCAGGTGGCCGAGCCCGGTGAGCGAGTTCGGTGTGGGCGCGTCTTCGTCGTCCGCGCCGCCTTCGCGCAGGTACGCGAACTCCTCGGCGGACAGCCGTCCGCGGGCGAGGGCCTGCTTCGGCGTCAGGTACAGCAGCCACCACACCAGCAGGTACCCGAGGCTGAGGACGCCGGTGAAGAGGAACGCCGCGTGCCAGCTGAACGCCGTCACGAGGAACGCCATCACCGGGATGCCCAGGACGTTGGAGATCTTGGCGCAGCCGTCGAAGATCGCGGTGGCCCGGCCGCGTTCGGACCGCGGGAACCACTGGCCGATCGCCTTCCAGCCCGCCGGGATGGTCGGCGCCTCGCCGAAGCCGAGGACCAGCCGCGACACCAGGAGCAGGCCGAGGCCGCCCGACGCCGCGGTCAGGAACGACGCGATGGCCCACAGGACGGCGGCCGCGCGGTTCACCCAGCGGACGCCGATCCGGTCGATGATCGCGCCGATCGGCAGCTGCAGCACCGCGTACGTCCACAGGAACGCCGAGGCGACGACGCCGAGCTGGGCCGCGCTCAGGTGGAACTCGCGCATCATCTCCGGCCCGGCGATGGACAGGTTGACGCGGTCGACGTAGTTGACGAACGAGCCGACGCCGAGCACGCCGGCGATCGCCCAGCGGGTCTTCTTCCGCGTCGCAGTGCGGACCGCGGTCGTCATCGCGCCTCCTTCGCGAGCGACGTGGTCTCCTCGAAGGCGGCGGTGAGCCCGGCCGCGAGGGCGCCGTGCTGCATGGTGAGCGCGAGCTGCCCGGCGCCGTGGGCAAGGGCGAACTCCTTCTCCTCCCGGCTCCATGCGGGCAACACCCACGGCTTCCCGGCCGCGCGGGCGGCGTCCGCGACGCGCTTCAGGTCGGCGAAGTCGCCTTCTTTTCGGGTGTACGCCCCACGTTCGCGGCGCAGGGACAGGTCGGACGGCCCGACGAAGACACCGTCCACTGTGTCCAGTGCGAAGATTTCGGGGATGTCCTCGATCGCGCCGGCGTCCTCGATCATCGGCAGGCAGCGCGTGCGGCGGTCCTGCTCGGCGACCCACTCGTCGGTGAAGCCGCGGTAGCCGGTCGTGCGCCCGCCGGCGAAGCTGCGGTCGCCCAGTGGCGGGAACTTCGCGAACGCCGTGACGGCCTTGGCGTGCGCCGCGTTCTCGACGTGCGGGATGACGACGGCGTCGGCGCCGAAGTCGAGGGCCTGCTGGATCGGGCCGCGCTCGGGGCCGAGGACCTTGGCGAGCACCTCCAGCCCGAGCGCCCGCAGGAACGGGACGAACCGCTCGAGGTCGGCCAGGTCGAAGGCGCCGTGCTCGATGTCGAGGACGGCGGCGCCGTAGCCGATCCCGCGGGCGATCTCGGCGGCCGCGAACGACGGGTCGGACAGCCAGACGGCGTAGCGCCGGTCGGCGGGGACTGGGGACATGGGGACCTCCTGCGCGCTCACGACGGTAGCTCCGGTCGTTGTGTGCACCGTGTATACACGATGGATATCTACGGGTCCAGGCGCTAAGCTGACGGCCGACGAGGGGAGTGGCATGACCACCAGCGCACCGGCCGGGCCGGCGCGGGACCGCGTGTACGCCTGGCTGCGCGACGGGATCATCGCGGGCGAGCTCGAAGGCGGCCGGTTCCTGGACGAGCAGTGGGTCTCGGGCGAAACCGGGGTGTCCCGGACGCCCGTGCGCGAGGCGTTCCACCGGCTGGAGGCCGAGCGCTTCATCAGCCTGCTGCCGCGCAAGGGCGCCCAGGTTCGCACGGTGACCGCGCGCGAGCTGGCGGAGGTCTACCAGAGCCGCCGGCTGATCGAGGGACACGCGATTGCGGAGGTCTGCGCGGCCCGGGCGGGGGCGCCCGCGGAGATGGCCGGCCTGATCGAGGAGATGGACCGCGCGGGGAAGGCCCGCGACTGGTTCGCGGTGTCGGGCCTGGACCGCGCCTTCCACCGCGCGATCGTGAACGCGGCGGGCAACAGCGTCCTGACCGAGCTGTACGACACGCTGCGCTCGCGCCAGCAGCGCGTCGCGGTGCGGGCACTGGAGGCCCGTCCGGAGCGGCTGCCGGTGATCGACGCCGAGCACCGCGCACTGGTGGCGGCGCTGGACGCCCACGACGCCGAAGAGGCGTCACTGGTGCTGAACCAGCACCTGCGCCCGGTGTCCGAAGTGGTCTCGGCCCTGGACCGCGACTGATCCCGGCCGGGCCTCACAGTCCCGATCGGTCGCGCAAGACGTGCTTCTGGATCTTCCCGGAGCCGGTCAGCGGGAACTCGGTGACGAAACGCCAGACCCGGGGCGCTTTGTGGGGCGCGAGGTGCTCGCGCACGTGGGCGTCGAGCTCCGGTTCGCCGGCGGTCTCGCCCGGCGCCAGCCGGACGAAGGCCGCGACCTGTTCTCCCCACACGGGGTCGGGGACCCCGACGACGGCGACCTCGTGCACGGCCGGATGGCCGAGCAGGACGTGCTCGATCTCCCGCGGGTAGATGTTCTCGCCGCCGCGGATGATCATCTCTTTGACCCGGCCCTCGATGCGGAGGTACCCGCGGTCGTCCATGGTGGCGAGGTCACCGGTGTGCAGCCAGCCGTCCGGGTCGATGGCCTCGGCCGTCTGGTCGGGCCGGCCGAAGTAGCCGGTCATCACGTGGTAGCCGCGGGTGCACACTTCGCCGATCTCGCCGCGGGCCCGGACGTCGCCGCTGGCGGGATCGGTGATCTTGACCTCGCAGCCGGGCAACGGCTTCCCCAGCGTTTCCGCCCGGTCTTCGGGACTGTCGTCCGGCCGGGTCATGGTGATCCCGGGCGAGGCCTCGGTCTGCGCGAAGATGATGCTCATCGGCACGCCCACCGCGGACTCGACGCGCCGGACCAGCTCGGGCGGGACCGTCGCGCCGCCGGCGAGGGCGAAGCGCACCGACGAGAAGTCGGTCGTCGCGAACCGCGGGTGGCTCAGCAGGGCCAGCAGCATGGTGGGGACCCCGCCGAACACCGTGCTGCGCTCGGCTTCGATCAGCTCGAGCTGCAGCCCGGGGTCGAACCAGGGCAGCAGGACCTGAGTGCCCAGCGACGCGATCGGTGCCAAGGTGGCCAGCACGCAGCCGGCGGTGTGGAAGAGCGGCATCGGGCTGACGAAGGCTTCGCCCGGCCGCATCTCCAGGGTCCGGGCGTAGGACAGCCACGCGTTGTTGGTGATGCCGCGGTGGTGCAGGACCGCCCCTTTGGGGGTCCCGGTGGTGCCGGAGGTGTACTGGATCTGCGCCGGATCGTCCGGGCTCACGGCCGGCAGCGCTTCGGTGGCGGAGCCGGACGCGCGGAACGTCCCCCAGTCCTCGAACAGCACCGTCTCCCGCAGGTGCGGGAGGTCGGGACGCACTCGGGCGAGCGTCTCGGCCATCGGGTTGTCGCGATAGCTCCGCACCAGGAAGATCCCGGCCGCTTCCGACTGGCTCAGGACGTGCCGGACTTCCACTTCGCGCAGGGCGGGATTCACCGTGACCAGGGTCAATCCGGCGAGCGCGGCCGCCATCTCGAGGACCACCCACTCGGGAATGTTGTGGGCCCACACCGCCACCCGCTCGCCCGGCTGGAACCGGCCGAGCAGCGCCCGGGCCGCTTCTTCGGCTTCCGCCAGCAGGTCCGAGTAGGTCCAGCGGCGCCGTGCTTGCGGGTCTGGGACGCCTTCGACCAGCGCAGTCGCGGAGGGGGCTCGCTCGGCGGCGTCACGGAGGAGGGAACCGACGGTCAGCTCGCGCACGGAGTCCGCGTCCTCCGCGGGTGCATAGGCCAGGTCCGGCATGGAAGCCCTCCTCGGATCGGCGGCCATGGGCCGTTGTGAGTCGTCGTCGATCTCACCACGGTTACACCCGGCCGCCCCCGTGACGATCCCAGCAGGCGCGTGACCGGCGCCCGCGGCCGTCCGGGTGATAGGAATGGCCGGTGACCGAACCGAACCTGATCGAAGCCGCCGCGGCCGAAGCCGTCACGCTGACCAGCGAGCTCATCCGCATCGACACGACCAACACCGGCGACCCCGACACGCTGGTCGGCGAGCGGGCCGCGGCCGAGTACGTCGCGGAGAAGTTGACCGACGCCGGCTACGAGATCACCTACGTCGAGTCGGGCGGAAAGAACCGGCACAACGTCATCGTCCGGCTCGAAGGCGCCGACCGGTCCCGGGGCGGCCTGCTCATCCACGGCCACCTCGACGCCGTCCCCGCGGACGCCTCGGAGTGGTCGGTCCACCCGTTCTCGGGCGCGATCCAGGACGACTACGTCTGGGGCCGCGGCGCGGTCGACATGAAGGACATGTGCGGGATGGCCCTCGCGCTGGCCCGGCACTACAAGATGAACAACGTCGTGCCCCCGCGCGACCTGGTCTTCGCCTTCCTCGCCGACGAAGAAGCCGGCGGCAAGTTCGGCGCCCAGTGGCTCGTCGAGAACCGCCCCGAGCTCTTCGAGGGCGTCACCGAGGCGATCAGCGAGGTCGGCGGCTTCTCGATCACGCTCAAGGACGACGTCCGCGCCTACCTGATCGAGACGGCCGAAAAGGGCATCCGCTGGATGAAGCTGCGCGTGCGCGGCACCGCCGGGCACGGCTCGATGATCCACCGCGACAACGCCGTGACGAAGCTGGCCGAAGCCGTCGCGAAGCTCGGCAACCACCGCTTCCCGCTCGTGTTGACCGACTCGGTGAAGGAGTTCCTCGCCGGCGTCACCGAGATCACCGGCTGGGACTTCCCCGAGGACGACATCGAGGGCTCGGTCGCCAAGCTGGGCAACATCTCCCGGATGATCGGCGCGACCCTGCGCGACACCGCGAACCCGACCATGCTGACCGCCGGGTACAAGTCGAACGTCATCCCGTCGGTCGCCGAGGCCGCGGTGGACTGCCGGATCCTGCCGGGCCGTCTCGAGGCGTTCGACCGCGAGCTCGACGAGCTGCTCGGCCCGGACATCGAGAAGGAGTGGATGGAGCTCCCGCCGGTCGAGACGACGTTCGACGGCGCTCTCGTCGACGCCATGACCGCGGCGGTGCTGGCCGAAGACCCGGGCGCGAAGACGTTGCCGTACATGCTTTCCGGCGGCACCGACGCGAAGTCGTTCCAGGACCTCGGGATCCGCAACTTCGGGTTCGCGCCGCTCAAGCTGCCGGCCGACCTCGACTTCTCGGCGCTCTTCCACGGCGTCGACGAGCGCGTCCCGGTCGAGGCGCTGAAGTTCGGCACCCGCGTGCTGGACCGGTTCCTGCGCACCAGCTGATGACCGCGTTCGCGCTCGCCGACGGCACGTCCCTGCAGGTGGTGCGCAGGGGCGACCCGGGCGCGCCGGTGACCGTGGTGTTCGTCCACGGCTACGCGCTCGACCAGCGCAGCTGGGGCCGGATCGCGCCGCTGGTGCCGGACGCGGCGGACGGCCCGGTGGCCGTGCTGACCTACGACCAGCGCGGCCACGGCGGGTCCGGGCGGGCGCGGCGCGGCACCGCGACGATGGCCCAGCTCGGCGACGACCTCGCGGAGCTGCTCGAGCGCGAGGTCCCCGACGGCCGGGTGGTGCTCGTGGGCCACGACATGGGCGGCTTGGCGATCATGTCGCTGTCGCAGCGGCACCCCGCGTTGTTCGCCGCGCGGGTGTCCGGGCTGGTGCTGCTCGCGACGTCGTCGGGGACGCTGGCCACCGAGGTCTCGGCGACGTGGCCGAACGCGCTGGGCAAGCTGGCCCGCGACCTCGAAGCGGTGCTCGGCTCGAAGCTCTTCGGTGTGGTCCGGGAGCACACGAGCCGGGCGGTGAGCGCGGGCCTGCGGTGGTGGCTGTTCGGTGACGACCCGGATCCGGAGCTGGTCGAGCTGACCGTGAAGATGATCCGCGGCAACTGGCCGCACACGGTGTCGCTGTTCCGCCCGGCGCTGGACGCCTACGCCCGCGATTCGGCCTCGGCGCAGGTCAGCGGCCTGCCGGTGACGGCGATCGTGGGGGAGCGGGACCGGATCGTCCGCGCGTCGGACGTCGAGCAGTGGGCCGGCGGCCTCGCCGACGGGACGGCGGTGGTGCTGCCCGGCGTCGGGCACGTCGTGCCGCTGGAGGCCGCGGCGCAGGTGCTGCCGCGGGTCGTCGCCATGGTCAACGCCAGTCACCGACAAGACGAGAGTTCTTGACAACTTCTCTTTTCAGCAGCGATGCTGGACGCATGTTCTCCGTGGCGGTGATCGAAGACGCGTCGGCGGCCGAGGTGTCCCTGGACCCGGTCCGCGCCCGGCTGCTGGCCGAACTGGCCGAGCCGGCGTCGGCGACCATGCTGGCCGCGCGGGTCGGCCTCCCGCGCCAGAAGGTCAACTACCACCTGCGGACGCTCGAAGCGCACGGCCTGGTGGAGCTGGTCGAGGAGCGGCGGAAGGGCAACGTCACCGAGCGGATGATGCGCGCGACGGCGGCGTCGTACGTCATCTCGCCGGCCGCGCTGGCCGCCGTCCAGCCCGACCCGGCCCAGTCCCCGGACCGGCTGTCGGCCCGCTGGCTGCTCGCCGTCGCCGGCCGGCTCGTGCGCGACGTCGGCCAGCTGGTCACCGGTGGGGAGAAGGCGAAGCAGCGGGTCGCGACCTTCGCGATCGACGGCGAGGTCCGGTTCGCCTCCGCGGCCGACCGCGCCGCGTTCGCCGAGGAGCTCGCTACCGCCGTCACGACCCTGGTCGGCAAGTACCACGACGAGGCGGCCGAGAAAGGCCGCCCGCACCGGGTGGTCGTCGCCGTCCACCCGAGCATCCCGGAGGAGTCCCGTGGGGCATGAGTTCGAGCTGACCGACCTCGCCGAGGTCGACGCGACGCCGGAGCAGGTGTGGGCGGCCATCGCCACCGGGCCGGGCATCGACTCGTGGTTCATGGGCCGCAACGAGGTCGAGGGCGGCACCGGCGGCGTCGTCCGCGGTGCCTTCGGCGGGTACGAGCCCGAGTACCGGATCCAGGAGTGGGAGCCGCTCGAGAAGCTCGTCTACGGCAGCGACCCCGCGCCGGACGGGCGGAAGATCGGCTACGAGTTCCTCGTCGAGGGCCGCGACGGCGGCAGCACGGTGGTCCGCTGCGTCACGAGCGGGTTCCTGCCCGGCGACGACTGGGAGGACGAGTTCGAGGCGATGACCACCGGGGGCGCGATGTTCTTCCGCACCCTGGTCGAGTACGTCACGCACTTCACCGGCCGGACCGCGGTGCCGGTCACCGCGTTCGGCCCGCCGGTGGGGGACTGGCCCGCCGCGTGGGCCCGGCTCGGCGCCGCGCTCGGTCTCTCGGCGCGACCCGCCGAGGGCGACCACGTCCGGATCTCGCTCGACGGCCGGCCCGCTCAGGAAGGGGTGGTCTACGCGGCGAACGACCAGACCGCGGGCATCCGCACGGCGGACGCGATGATCCGCTTCCTGCGCGGCTTCCACGGCCCGATGGTCGCGTCGCACCACGTCTTCACCCCCGGCGCGGACGCCGAAGTCGAGGAAAAGGCCTGGAGCGACTGGCTGAGCCGCGTGTTCGGCTAGGTCGGCAGCGCGCCGGGGAGGCTCTCCGCGGTCTTCTTGCGGCGTAGCCAGACGCGGCGCGTGCCGTCGGCGTAGAGCCGCACGTTCCGCAGTTCCCAGCCCGCGAACTCCGCGTGGATGGAGAGCTGGATCGCCGCCGCACGCCGGGACACGCCCGGGGGGAGGTGCAGGCGGCGATACTCCCAATCCCCTTCGACCACCGCCTCGCTGACCGTCGTCATGGCTGGATCACCTGGGTCCCTTCTCCGGCGGCCGAGCCGATGATCACCCGGCCGCTGGTTTCGTCCACCCCGACCGAGTCCGGCTGGCGCACGGTGGGGAAGCGGTACTTCTCGACGGGCTCGCCGCCGCGGACGTCGAACCCGACGACCTCGTTGCGTCCGGTCAGCGTCACCCACGCCAGGCTCCGCCGGGCGTCGTAGGCGATCCCGTACACGCCCCCGGGCACCGGGTAGCGCTGCCGCATGATGAGCGGCGAAGCCGAGAACGCGATCAGCGCGCCCGCCCGCGCGTCCGTCACCAGCACCCGCCCGTAGGAGTCCGCCACGGCGTTGGCCGCGCCGTCACCCGCGCGCAGGCCCTCGTTGACCTTCCCGGCGGCGACGTCGACCGAGAACACGGCCGTGCGCAGCCGGTCCAGCACCACGACACCCGTCCCGGCGTCGACGACGTCGTCGGCGCTGTAGAGCTGCCCGCCGATCGTCCGCGCCGGACCGCTCGCCGGCAGGAGCTGGATGTCCTTCGCCGTCCCCATCGCGACCAGCCGGTCGGCGCCGTAGGCGATGCTCGACGCCGGCTGCCCGCCCGTCTTCGTCTCGGTGAGCTTCCGGTCCGGCAACGTCAGCTGCTGCACCACACCCTGGGCCGGCTCGGCGATCTCGACCCGCCCCGGCGCCACGGAAAGCTTCTCCGCCTTGCCGTATAACGGCATATTCACCGGGGGTGACGCGAGCGCGTTCAGATCGTAGAGCCGCAAAGACGGCGGCTCAGCGAGCGCGACGACGAGGGTCCCCTGGGCGACGGCGACGGCCGACACCGACCCGGTGGCGAGCACCTGACCGGCGGGCTTCACGGTCACGGCGGGGGAGACCGCCGGCTTCGCCGCCACGGGGTCCGCGACGATCTGCAGGTCGTCGCTGTCGGACTTGGCCGACGAGCAGCCCGAGAGCACCAGGACACCGGCGAGCGGGATCGCGATCCACGACACGGCGGCGAACCGACGCACGTTGCTGCCTCCAGGTGTCCCTCGACGGGCGGTGTTCACCAGCATCCTCCACGATCGTTCTGCCGTCACGTGCATGTCACCCAACAGACACCTAGCGCGGCCAGCGCTCCGGGTAACCGGCCTCGATCGCGCTGACGTCGTCGAGCGCGGAGCGGATGGCCGGCGGGAGGGTGATCTCCTCCGCCGTCAGTGAGCCGGTGAGCTGACCGGTGTCCCGCGCCCCGACGACCGGGGCCACGACGCCGGGCCGGTCGCGGACCCAGGCGAGCGCCACGACCAGCGGCGACGTGCCCAGCCCGTCGGCCGCGGTGGCCACCGCCTGCACGATCCGGGCGGCCCGGTCGGTGCGGTGGTGTTCGACGTAGCCGGCGTACGCGCTGTTCGCGCCGCGCGAGTCGGCGGGCGTGCCGGTGCGGTACTTGCCGGTCAGCACGCCGCGGCCCAGGGGCGCCCAGGGGAGCAGCCCGACGCCGTGGTGCTCGGCGGCCGGGACGACCTCGCGGTCCACCCCGCGTTCCAGCAGCGAGTACTCGACCTGGGTGGAGACGATCGGGGCGACCGCCGCGGCGCCGGCGGCGGCCGTCGCGAGCTGCCAGCCCGCGTAGTTCGAGACGCCGACGTACCGGGCTTTGCCGCTGGTCACGGCGTACTCGAGGGCGGCGAGGGTTTCCGCGATCGGCACGCAGGTGTCCCAGGCGTGCAGCTGCCACAGGTCGACGTGGTCGGTGCCGAGCCGCTTGAGCGAGCCGTCGAGCGCGGTGAGCAGGGCACCGCGCGAGGCGCCGCCGCCGAACGGGCCGTCGTCGCGCCGGGCGACCGCCTTCGTCGCGAGGACGATGTCGTCGCGGGGCACGAGGTCGCCGAGCAGCGAGCCGAGGACCCGCTCGCTCTCGCCCTCGCCGTAGATGTCGGCCGTGTCCACCAGGGTGCCGCCGGCGTCCACGAAGGCGACCAGCTGGCTGGCGGCCTCTTCCGCGTCGGTGTCGCCACCCCAGGTCATGGTGCCGAGCGCCATCCGCGAGACGCGCAGTCCCGAGCGGCCGAGCAGTCGCTTTTCCACGACCGCCGAGCCTAGTGGGCGGCCCCTCCCGAACCTGACCAAGGTGAGTCGTGTCGCCCACAAGGGGCCCCGTTAGGGTCTGGCCCCGTGCGACTCGGACTGAATTTCGGCTACTGGGGAGCGGGGAACGACCCCTCGAACCTGGCCCTGGCGAAACAGGCGGACGACCTCGGCTACGCCGTCGTGTGGGCCGCGGAGGCGTACGGCTCGGACGCCGTCACGGTGCTGACCTGGATCGCGGCCCACACGACGCGGATCGACGTCGGTGCCGCCGTGCTGCAGATCCCGGCCCGGACCCCGGCGATGACCGCGATGACGGCCGCGACCCTCGACACGCTCTCGGGCGGCCGCTTCCGGCTGGGGCTGGGCGTGTCCGGCCCGCAGGTGTCCGAGGGCTGGCACGGCGTGCGGTTCGGCTCCCCGCTGGGCCGCACCCGGGAGTACGCCTCGATCGTGCGCTCGGCGTTGCGGCGGGAGCGGGTGCGGTTCGAGGGCGAGCACTTCACGCTGCCCCTGCCGGACGGGCCCGGCAAGGCGCTGCGGCTGACCGTCCGGCCGGCCCGCAAGCACATCCCGCTGTACCTGGCCGCGATCGGCCCGAAGAACCTCGAGCTGACCGGGGAGATCGCCGACGGCTGGCTGCCGGTGTTCTTCTCGCCGGCGCACGCGGGGGAGCAGCTGGCGCAGCTGCGGGCCGGTGCCGAGCGGGCCGGCCGCACGCTGGACGGTTTCGACGTCGCCCCGAGCGTGCCGCTGGTGCCCGGCGACGACTGGAAGGCGTGCGCGGACGCCGTGCGTGCCTATGCGGCGCTCTACCTCGGCGGGATGGGCAGCAAGGAGAAGAACTTCTACAACCGGCTGGCGTGCCGGATGGGCTTCGAAGCCGAAGCCGCCGAAGTGCAGGAGAAGTACCTGGCGGGCGACCGGGCGGGGGCGATGGCGGCGGTGCCGCTGGCGTTCCTCGACGCGACGTCGCTGCTGGGCCCGAAGGAACGGATAGCGGAGAAGATGACCGAATACGCCGAGGCCGGCGTGACCACCCTGTCGGTGTCGCCGTACACCCCGGACGCCGGGGCCGCGCTGACCACCGCCGTCGAGGCGCTGGAGAAGGCGGGGGTGGCCTGACGTGGGCTGGTTCGAAGCACTCGTCCTGGGCCTGGTCCAGGGCCTGACGGAGTTCCTCCCGATCTCTTCGAGCGCGCACCTGCGGATTGTCGCGGCGCTCGTCGGCTGGGACGACCCGGGCGCGGCGTTCACCGCGGTCACCCAGATCGGCACCGAGCTCGCGGTGATCATCTACTTCGGCAAGAAGATCGGCCGCATCCTGCAGGCCTGGTTCTTCTCGCTGTACAAGCCGGACTGGCGCCGCGACCCGGACGCCCGGCTGGGCTGGCTGATCATCATCGGCTCGCTGCCGATCGTGGTGCTCGGGCTGCTGCTGCAGGACCAGATCGACAGCGCGTTCCGCGACCTGCGGATCACCGCGACCGTGCTCATCGTGTTCGGCCTGATCCTGCTCTACGCCGACCGGGTCGGGAAGCAGGAGCGGACGCTGGAGCACCTGACCGTGCCGCACGGGCTGGGCTTCGGCTTCGCCCAGGCGCTGGCGCTGATCCCGGGCGTCTCCCGCTCGGGCGGGACGACGAGCGCGGGCCTGCTGCTGGGCTACACGCGTTCCGAGGCGGCGGAGTACTCGTTCCTGCTGGCGCTGCCGGCGGTGTTCGGGTCGGGGGTGTACAAGCTCAAGGACATCGGCTCGGGCGGCGTGCCGGCCCAGTGGGGCCCGACGATCCTGGCGACGCTGGTGGCGTTCGGCGTCGGCTACGCGGTGATCGCGTGGCTGATGGCCTACATCAAGAAGCGCAGCTTCGTGCCGTTCGTGATCTACCGGCTGGTGCTGGGCGTGCTGCTGTTCGTGCTGATCTTCACCGGGGCGCTGGACCCGAACGCGGGTCCCGTCAGCCACTGAGCCGCCCGCGTGGGGACCGCTTGATCGGTCCCCACGTAGGGTGGGTCCCGTGAGTACGGTCATTCTGCTCAGGCACGGCAAATCGACGGCCAACGGCTCCGGTGTCCTGGCCGGGCGTTCCCCGAAGGTCAACCTCGACGACACCGGCCGTGCCCAGGCGGAGAAACTGGTGGAGCGCCTCGACGGCGTGCCGCTGGCCGAGCTGGTCGTGTCGCCCATGCTGCGGTGCAAGCAGACCGTCGGCCCCCTCGCCACCGCGCGCGGGCTCGGCAAGACCGTCGAACCCGGGCTGTCCGAAGTGGACTACGGGGACTGGACCGGCAAGGAGCTCAAGCACCTGGCCAAGGAACCCCTGTGGCGGGTCGTGCAGGCGCACGCCTCGGCCGCGGTCTTCCCCGGCGGCGAAGGGCTCGCGGCGATGCAGGCCCGCTCCGTCGCCGCCGTCCGCGCGCACGATCGCCGGATCGCCGCCGAGCACGGCGACCACGCCGTCTGGCTGCTGTGCAGCCACGGCGATGTGATCAAGTCCATCCTCGCCGACGCCCTCGGGCAGCACCTGGACGCGTTCCAGCGGATCGTCGTCGACCCGGCGTCGATCTCGGTCGTGCGCTACACCGAGACCCGGCCGTTCGTCATGCGGGTCAACGACCACAGCAGCGACCTGAGCGGCATCGTGCCCCCCGAACCCAAGCCGAAGCGGGGCAAAAAGGGCGCTGGGAGCAGCGACGCCGTCGTGGGCGGTACCACCGGCCGGTGAGCCTGGCCACCTCCGGAAAGCGCTGACATCCGCACAGGTGGACCACGTAGGGTGGCGGGACCGAGTGTTGTACCCCCACCAGGAGCCTGCCCCGATGATTTCGCCGGACAACCCGTTCGCCGCACCCAGTGAACTGCCCTACGCCCTGCCGCCGTTCGACCGGATCGCCGACGAGCACTACCGGCCCGCGTTCGAGGCGGGCCTGGCCGAGCATTCGGCGGAGATCGAGCAGATCGCGGTGCAGGACGCCGAGCCGACGTTCGAGAACACCGTCGTGGCCCTCGAACGCGCCGGCGAGCTGCTGGGCCGCGTCGCGAGCGTGTTCTACAACCTGTCCGGCTCCAACAGCACCGACGAGATCCAGGCCATCCAGGCCGAGTTCGCGCCGAAGCTGGCCGCCCACCACGACGCCCTCCACCTGAACCCGAAGCTGTTCGCCCGGATCGACGCGCTCCACGCTCGGCGGGACGAGCTCGGCCTGGACGAGGAGTCGCGGCGGCTGCTCGAACGCCGTCACCTCGACTTCAGCCGCGCGGGCGCCGGGCTCGGCGAGGCGGAGCAGGCCCGGCTGCGGGAGCTGAACGGGCAGCTGTCCACGCTGCAGACGAAGTTCCAGCAGAACCTGCTCAAGGACACCAACGACCTGGCCGTCGTGCTCGAAGACCGCGCCGAGCTGGCCGGCTTCGGCGACGGCGCGATCGCCACCGCGGCCGAAGCGGCGGCGGCCCGCGGCGAGGACGGCAAGTACGTCATCCCGCTGACCCTGCCGACGAGCCAGGCTTCGCCGCTGGAGACCCTGCGCGACCGTGAGATCCGCGCGCGGATCCACGCCGCGTCGATGGCGCGCGGCAACCGCGGCAACGAGTTCGACAACAACGCGCTGGTCGCCGAGATCGCGCACCTGCGGGCGGAACGGGCCACGCTGCTCGGGTACCCGAACCACGCCGCGTACGTCATCGCCGACGAGACGGCGAAGACCGCCGAAGCCGCCGCCGGGCTGCTCGAACGCCTGGCGCCCGCCGCGGTAGCGAACGCCCGCACCGAAGCCGCGGAACTGCAGCAGCTGCTCGAAGCCGACGTCCCCGGCGCGACGCTGCGTCCGTCGGACTGGCCGTACTACGCCGCCCAGGTCCGCCGTGAGCGCTTCGACGTCGACACCGAGGCCCTGCGGCCCTACTTCGAGGCCGACCGCGTGTACCTCGACGGCGTCTTCTTCGCCGCCACCAAGCTCTACGGGCTCACCTTCACCGAGCGGACCGACCTCCCGAAGTACCACCCGGAGGTCCGGACCTTCGAGGTGTTCGACGCCGACGGCAGCCCGCTCGGGCTGTACCTGCTCGACCTGTACACCCGCGACGCCAAGCGCGGCGGCGCGTGGATGAACACCTTCGTCGACCAGTCGGAGCTGCTGGACCGCAAGACGGTCGTGGTCAACGTGCTCAACGTCGGCCGGCCGCCGGCGGGGGAGCCGACGCTGCTCACCTTCGACGAGGTCGTCACCGCGTTCCACGAGTTCGGGCACGCGCTGCACGCCCTCGTCTCGGCGGTCCGCTACCCGACGTTCTCCGGCACCAACGTGCCCCGCGACTTCGTCGAATACCCGTCCCAGGTCAACGAGATGTGGATGCTGTGGCCGGAGGTGCTGGCCAACTACGCCAAGCACCACGAGATGGGGGAGGCGCTGCCCCAGGAGCAGGTCGACAAGCTCCTCGCCGCCCAGCAGTACGGCGAGGGCTTCTCGACCACCGAGTACCTGGCGGCGTCCCTGCTCGACCAGGCCTGGCACCGCCTCGGCGTCGACGACCGCGTCGAAGAGGTGCAGCGGTTCGAGACCGACGCGCTCGTCAAGGCCGGCGTCGCCGTCGAAGCGATCCCGCCGCGCTACCGCACGACGTACTTCGCGCACGTCTTCAGCGGCGGCTACAGCGCCGGGTACTACTCCTACATCTGGAGCGAGGTCCTCGACGCCGACACCGTCCAGTGGTTCCGGGAGAGCGGGGGACTGACCCGCGAGAACGGCGACCACTTCCGCCGCACCCTGCTGGGCCGGGGAGGGAGCATCGACCCCATGGACGCGTTCCGGGCCTTCCGCGGCCGCGACCCCGAGATCGACCCGCTCCTGGCGCGCCGCGGCCTCAACGGGGTCTGAGCACACCACTTCTCTAACTGTATAACGGCCTATACCGCGGGGCAGTTTCGAAAGAAACTGCCCCGCGGTGCCGTATGCAACGCCAGAACAACCGCAAAGACGGACGGAGTCAGGCCGGCCCGCCGACGATGTGGTCGACGAAGCCGTAGGTGAGCGCTTCCTCGGCGTCGAACCAGCGGTCGCGGTCGGCGTCGGTGGTGATCCGTTCGACGGTCTGGCCGGTCTGGCGTGCGGTGATCTCCGCGAGGCGGCGCTTCATCTTGCCGAACACCTCGGCCTGGATGGCGATGTCCGCGGCGGCGCCGCCGATGCCGGCCGAGGGCTGGTGCATGACGATCCGCGTGTTCGGGAGCAGGTAGCGCTTTCCGGGGGTGCCGGAGGAGAGCAGGAACTGGCCCATGGACGCGACGAAGCCGAGGCCGTAGGTCGAGACGTCGGGTTTGACGAGCTGCATGGTGTCGTAGATGGCCATGCCGGCGGTGACCGAGCCGCCGGGTGAGTTGATGTAGAAGGTGATGTCCTTCGCCGGGTCGTCGGCGGCGAGCAGGAGGAGCTGGGCGATGATCCGGTTGGCCACCTCGTCGTTGACCTCGGAGCCGAGGAAGACGATGCGGTCGCGCAGGAGCTGTTGGTAGACCGAGTCTTCGGGTGCGGTGCTCGGTGCCTGCATGTCGGGTACGGCGAGTGTGGTCATGGCCCGACGGTAGGGCGCGGGCGGGTGCGGCCGGTGGTGGTTTCGCTGTGAGCGTGTGGTGTTCGCCGGGAGCGGACTGGGGCCGGGTCTTGTCAGGGTGGGCGGCGGCGACTAACGTACAACCACATGGTTGTACTTCGGGAAGAGAGTGAGGAGTCGCTCAACCAGCTCTTCCGGGCGTTGGCCGACGGCACGCGCCGCGACATCCTGGCGCGGTCGATCACCGGGACGCCGTCGGTGTCCGAGCTCGCCGCGCACTACGAGATGAGCTTCGCCGCGGTGCAGAAGCATGTCGCGGTGCTGGAGCGGGCTGGCCTGGTCCGGAAGCGCGCGCGGGGCCGCGAGCAGCGGGTGGCGACCGACCGGGAGCGGCTGCGGCGGGCCGGTGAGCTCCTCGATTTCTACGAGTCCGTTTGGCGTCAGCGGGTGGCGCAGCTCGATGACCTGTTGCAAGAGAAAGAGGATTGACGATGCCCGTCACCTCGGTGACCAAGGATCCGGAAGCGCTCACGCTGACGCTGGTGGCCGACTTCCCGGTTTCGCGAGAACGGCTGTGGGCGGCGTGGGCCGACCCGCGGCAGCTGGAGCGCTTCTGGGGGCCGCCGTCCGCGCCCGCGACGTTCACGCATCACGACTTCCGGGTCGGTGGCCGGGCGGAGTACTTCCTGACCGGGCCGGACGGGGAGAAGTGGAGTGGCTCGTGGAAGTTCACGGCGGTGGACCCGATCGACTCGTTCGTGGCGGACGACGGTGACGACAACGCCGGGGACGAGGACATGCCGATGTCGATGACGTTCGTCTTCGAGGCGACGCCGTCGGGGTCGCGGATGACGAGTGTCACGCGGTTTTCGAGTGTCGAAGCGATGGAACGGACGACCCCGGGCATGGAAGAAGGCCTTCGCGCCGCGATGCCCCAACTGGACGAGGTGCTGGCGGGATGAGAACTCTCAAGATCATCGAACACGTGTCGCTGGACGGCGTGATCCAGAACTCCGCCGAGGACGGTTTCCCGTACCCGGACTGGACGGGGCCGTACCGGACGCCCGCCGGTGCGGAGGCGATGCTGGCCGCGCACGGTGAGCGGTTCGACCTGCTGCTCGGGCGGAGTACGTATGACATCTTCGCGGGGTTCTGGCCGACGGTGTCGGGCAACGTGATGGCGGACCGGCTGAACGCGGCGAAGAAGTACGTCGTCACCCATCGCGGGGACGATCTGGGGTGGGGGCCGGCCGAGGGTGTCGGGCCGGACCTGGTCGAGGGGGTCCGGCGGATCAAGGCGGAGGACGGTCCGGAGCTGGTCCTGACGGGCAGTTCGACGCTGACGTCGGCGTTGCTCGAGCACGGGCTCGCGGACGAGGTCGTGCTGGTGGTCTACCCGGTGCTGGTGGGGACGGGGAAGCGGCTCTTCGCGGAGGGGACGCCGGGGCAGACGTTCGAGTTCGCCGGGTCGACGTCGACGCCGTCCGGTGTGCTGCTCAGCACGTACAAGGTCGCCGGGCCGTTGAAGACCAGCTGACGCGAAAGGGGCCACCGTCCTTCCTGGACGGTGGCCCCTTCGTGGGTCACGCTCAGATGAGGCCGAGCTTGCGCACGGTGTCGCGCTCCTCGACGAGCTCGGCGACCGAGGCGTCGATGCGGGCGCGGGAGAAGTCGTCGATCTCGAGGCCCTGGACGATCTTGTACTCGCCGTTCTCGGCGGTGACCGGGAACGAGGAGATGATGCCTTCGGCGACGCCGTAGGAGCCGTCGGAGACGACGCCGGCGGAGGTCCAGTCGCCGGCCGCGGTGCCGTTGACCCACGTGTACACGTGGTCGATGGCGGCGGAGGCGGCCGACGCGGCGGAGGACAGGCCGCGGGCCTCGATGATGGCGGCGCCGCGCTTGGCGACGGTCGGGATGAAGTCGCTCTCGAGCCAGGCCTGGTCGACCTCGACGCTCTTGCCGCCGACCTCGGCGTGCTGGACCGAGGGGTACTGGGTGGCGGAGTGGTTGCCCCAGATGGCGAGCTTCTTGAGCTCGGTGACCGGGACGCCGAGCTTCTTGGAGAGCTGGGCGAGCGCGCGGTTGTGGTCGAGGCGGGTCATCGCGGTGAAGCGGTCGGCCGGCACGTCGGGGGCGTGCGACTGGGCGATGAGGGCGTTGGTGTTGGCCGGGTTGCCGACCACGAGGACCTTGATGTCGGAGGCGGCGCCGGCGTTGATGGCTTCGCCCTGGGGCTTGAAGATGCCGCCGTTGGCCTCGAGGAGGTCGCCGCGCTCCATGCCCTTGCTGCGGGGGCGGGCGCCGACGAGGAGGGCGATGTTGGTGCCTTCGAAGGCCTGCTTGGGGTCGTCGAAGATGTCGATGCCGGCCAGGAGCGGGAACGCGCCGTCGTCGAGCTCCATGGCGGTGCCCTCGGCCGCCTTGACCGCCTGCGGGATCTCGAGGAGCCGCAGCTTCACCGGGACGTCCTGGCCGAGGAGCTGACCGGACGCGATGCGGAAGAGCAGCGCGTAGCCGATCTGGCCGGCGGCGCCGGTGACGGTCACGTTGACAGGGGCTTGGGTCATTGCGGTTCTCCAGCTTGAGACGACTTTGGCTAGTGCATGGAGCCTATCTCTCCTCGTGGTGGCGGGTCGGGTGCGTCCAGTCACTCTCGCTGGATCGATCAGGTACCGGTGACGTTGCCGGCGAGCCGGTGCAGGAGGTCGGCGAGCTGGGCGATCTCGGTGTCGGACAGGCCTTTCCGCATGCGTTCGTCGTGGGCGATGGCGGCGGAGGCGAGGCGGAGGAAGAGCTGTTCGCCTTCGGGGGTGAGGGTGACCAGGTGGACTCGACGGTTGTCGGGATCGCGGCGGCGGGTGACGAGGCCGGCGCTTTCCATGCCGTTGAGGTGGTGGGTGAGGGTGGCTCCTTGGATGCCGACGGCGTCGGCGAGTTCGCGCTGGTTGGCGACGGGTCGGGTTTTGAGGGAGATGAGGATCTGCCAGACGGGCTGGGAGCCGCCGGCGGCGGCGAGGGCCTGGTCGAAGGCGCGGCCGGCGGTCTTGGCGGTGCGGGCGAGGACGACGCCGATGGGGGTGGTGGTGGGTGCTGGCACGGGGGTGACCCTACCGCAGAAGCCGAGAGGTCTAAGCGTTTGACATCTAACGGTTAGACTTCTAACGTTGGTCGCATCGAACCGGAAGGGGAAGTGCGATGAGCACCGAAGAGCAGGTCCGCGAGTTCGGCCGGGTCTGGGCCGCGGCGGAAGAGCGTGGCGACACCGGAGTGCTGGCCGGCCTGGTGGCCGACGGCTTCCGCCTGGTCGGCCCGCTCGGCTTCGTCCTGGACCGCGACCAGTGGCTGGCGCGCTACGACGGCGGCGGGCTGGTCACCGAAAAGCTCGGCTGGGACGAGGTCGAGGTCCGCGACTTCGGCCCGACCGCCATCGCGATCGGCGTGCACGACCAGGTCGCGAAGCACCGGGGCAACCCGGTCGACGGCCGGTTCCGCGCCACGCACGTGCTGGTCCGCGACGACGACCGCTGGCGGCTGGCCGGCATCCACCTGAGCCCGATCGGCGGCCCGCCGCCGTTCGCACCCGGCGGGAGCGGGCGATGAGCGTCGAGCTGAACCACACGATCGTGTGCGTGACCGACCGGCAGAAGTCGGCGCAGTTCCTCGCCGGGATCCTCGGCCTGCGGACCGGGCCGGTCGACGGGCCGTTCGTGCCGGTCCGGCTGGCGAACGGCGTGACGCTGGACTACCTGCGGGTGGACCGCGTGACGAGCCAGCACTACGCGTTCCTGGTCGGCGAGGACGACTTCGACGCCGCGCTGGCGCGGATCGAGCGGGCCGGCCTCACCTACTGGGCCGACCCGTTCCACGACCGGGCCGGCGAGGTCAACGACCTGAACGGCGGCCGCGGG
Source organism: Amycolatopsis sp. NPDC114505 (assembly GCF_055633615.1). Taxonomy (NCBI): domain Bacteria; kingdom Bacillati; phylum Actinomycetota; class Actinomycetes; order Pseudonocardiales; family Pseudonocardiaceae; genus Amycolatopsis; species Amycolatopsis sp. NPDC114505. The sequence goes on from NZ_JBVKDV010000003.1 coordinate 536,030, forward strand.
GTCTACTTCGAGGATCCCGACGGCCACAACCTGGAACTGCTCACGAGGGGGTAGCCATGCGGTTGAGCATCGGGGTCACGGACTTCTCGTGGCCGGACAGGGCGACCGAGGAACTGGCGGGTGTCGCCGTCGCGGCCGACGACGCCGGCCTGGACACCCTGTGGGTGGCCGACCACCTGCTGCAGGCCGACCCGCACAGCACGCCGGATTCGGCGATGCTCGAGGCGTACACGACGCTGGGGTTCCTGGCCGCGCGCACCAGCCGGATCGGGCTGGGCACGATGGTCTCGGCGGTGACGTTCCGGCCGCCCGCGCTGCTGATCAAGGCGGTCACGACGCTGGACGTCCTCTCCGGTGGGCGGGCCCGCTTCGGGATCGGCACCGGGCACCACGACGGCGAGGCGCGGGCGATGGGCCTGCCCTTCCCGCCCGTGGGGGAGCGCTTCGAGCGGATGGAGGAGACCATCCGGCTGGCGCTGCGGATGTGGGCCGGGGACGACTCGGCGTTCGAGGGCGAGCACTACCGCCTGGACCGTCCGATCGGGATTCCGCTGCCGGTGCGCCGGCCGCGGGTGCTGATCGGCGGGGCGGGTGAGCGCAAGACGCTGCGGCTGGTGGCGCGGTACGCCGACGCGTGCAACGTGTTCGACATCCCGGACGGCGGGAAGACGGTGCGGCACAAGCTGTCCGTGCTCGCGCGGCACTGCGAGGAGGCCGGGCGGCCGTACGGGGAGGTCGAGAAGACGATCAGCACGCGGCTGGCGGCCGGTGAGTCGGCGGAGTCGTTCGCGCGGCGGTGCGGCGAGTTCGCGGAGTGGGGCATCGAGCACGCGGTCGTGATCACGGCGGGGCCGTGGTCGGCGGCGGGGGTCGCGACGCTGGGCCGGGCCGCGGGCCTGCTGGCGAAGTGAAACGATCAAGCCCGGACGTCGCGGGGTGATCGCGGACGGCGGGCGGCGGTCCGGGGGCGCGAAATCGTTTTCCGGTCGAATTCCTTCGTTTTCGCGATAATGGCGGCTCGACATTATCGGTATACCGCGTGGCGGGACGGCTACTGCGTGTTGCTCCGTTCAGCGGGGTTTCGGACCATGATCGATTCGCTACCATGGTCGACGCCCCCGTACCCAATTCGAATGTATTGGGAAGGATTCCGATGCTGTCTGCGGTCGTTGCTGCCGTAATGGCGCTGTCCTCTGTGGTCACCCCGCATTCGTGGAACACTCCTCCGCCGCCCGACAAAATCGTCATCGACGTCGTGAACGCCAATGGCACGGGCTGTCCGGCCGGCACGTCCGCGGTGGCGGTGTCGCAGGACAACACGGCGTTCACCGTGACCTACAGCGCCTACACGGCGCTGGTCGGGGTCGGCGCCGGGCCGTTGGACGCCCGGAAGAACTGCCAGATCGGCCTGCGGGTGCACGTCCCGCAGGGGTTCACCTACGGAATCGCGCAGGCGGACTACCGCGGATTCGCCCACCTGGAACGCGGCGCGACCGGCCTGGAAAGAGCGAACTACTATTTCCAGGGCAATTCTCCGACGGCCTACATGCAGCACCCGCTGACCGGTCCGTTCGAGGACGACTGGCATTTCACCGATTCGACCGAGGTCGGTGCGATCGTGTTCAAGCCGTGTGGTGAGGAGCGCAATCTGAACGTCAACACGGAATTGCGGGCCGCGGCCGGGACGTCGGATCCGAAGAAGACGACGAGCTTCGTGACGATGGACTCGACCGACGGCAGCATCACGACCACGTACCACTTCGCGTGGTTGTCCTGTCCCTGATCGCGTGAACAGCTGGGGTGGCGCGGTGTCGGGGCCGCACCACCCCGGCGGTCACTTCTTCGCGGGGGCGCGGGGATCGGTGGCCTGGACGTCGAAGACGCGGCCGAGGGAGACGAGGCCCTCGTCGAGGTGGCTGAGGCTGGAGAGGACGGCCCGGGTCTCGGCCTGCTCGACGCGGTCGGACACCGGGGTGCCGTCGTCGCGCACGAGCGTGCCGGGTGTGGGGCCACCCGGCGCGTCGAGTGCTTTGCGGAGGACGTCGATGTTGTCCAGCAGGCGGCCGGTGAACCGGCGCAGGCGCTCGGCGTTCTCGCCGGCGAGCTGCCCGGGCTGGGCGCGGGCGGCGACGTGACGGGCGCGGAAGGCGATGGTCTCCAGCGTGGTGAGCACGTGCCAGCCGTAGTCACGGCGGGCGCTGCGGAGGTTGACCGGGTGGGTCAGCGGTTCGATGGTGGTGCGGACCTGCTCGACGGCGCGGTCGAGGTCGCGGGAGAGCTCGATGATGTTGACGTTCTCCTCGCCGGCGAGCAGGTCGCGGGTGTGCTCGAGGAACTCGGCCAGCTCGTCGAGCACGGCGGAGATGTCGTCGAGCATGACCGAGCGGGTGCGGACCGGGACGATGACGACGGCGGCGAGGATGCCCGCGACGGCGCCGACCGCGGTCTCGGCGACGCGGATCCAGAGCACTTCGAGGCTGAACGTGCCGAGCAGGCTGTAGAGCAGGCCGAGCATGCTGGTGATGAAGAAGGCCATCACGACCTGGGAGACGCGGGCGGTGTAGACCATCCCGAACACGCACACCAGGATCAGCGCGAGCGTGGCCGGGATGCTGCCGGCGACCAGGGAGGCGAGCAGGACACCGCCGACGATGCCGATGAGGGTGCCGCCGAGGCGGCGGACGCCCTTGACGAAGGTGGCCCCCGCGCTGGAGGCGCCGATGAACACCACGAAGACGGTGAGGACGGCCCAGTACCAGCGCTGGTGGGAGACCAGCTCGCCGCCGAGCACGGCGAGCCCGCCGCCGACGACGGCCTGGATGGCGCTGCGGGTGCGGTTGTCGTAGGCGAACGCGGGGGTCGGCTCGTCGTCGTCCTCGTCGGGGGAGTCCGGGGTGGACTCGGGCGCGGCGGCGCGCTGAGCGCGGTCGTCGGCCAGTGCCAGCTCGGCCAGCGCCTTGCGGACGCCGTCGCCGGGGGCGGCGTGTTCGTCGATGCGGCTGCCTTCGACGAGCATCCGGCTGTACTCGCCGGTCTGGCTGATCAGCGGGAGCTCGCGCGGGTCGCGTTCCATGAGGGCGCGGAAGCGGGCGAGCCGGGCGATGAGGTCGTCGCGGACGTCGGTGGCGAGCTCGTCGGAGGAGGTGCGCTGGACGGTGCTGACCAGCCACTCGAGGGCGAGCTCGACCTCGATGGCGCGGCGGCGCAGGCGGTCGGCGGCGCGGGCGTCGACGACGTCGGGGGCGGCGTCCTCGATGAGCAGGACGCATTCGTGGAGGCGGGCGAGCGCGCTGCGCAGCTGCTTGCGGGTGCGTTCGCTGCCGCCCACGGCGAGGTGGGCTCGGCGGCAGCGCTGAGCCGAGGCTCGCGACGGTGATGGACGCGGCCCCGGTGAGGAACGCCAGCACGAGGGTGCCGGCCTGGGCGCCGGGTGTCGGGTCGTTGACGGTGAACGCGGTCATCATCGCGGCGATGGCGCCGACCAGCATCACCGTGAGGGGGAGGTGCGCGGGCAGCAGCGCGGCCACGGCGAGGACGATGCCGAGGACGGCGGACCCGGCCAGCCGCAGCCGGACCAGGCCGGGGTCGGCCGCCGCCAGCCGGTCGAGGGCGGCGGTGCGGAAGTGGTTCATCGGGCGAGCAGCTCCCACTGGGCGAGGGTGGCGCGGCGGCCGCAGGTGGCGGTGATCCGCAGCCGGTAGTGCGGGTGCGCGGCCGGGGTGGCGAGCGCGAAGGGCCGGGTCTGGCGGCGCCAGCGGAACAGCTCGTCCTGGCGTTCGTCCAGGGTGGTCCACTCCGTGCCGTCGTCCGAGCCTTCCAGGACCCAGGACTTCGGGTCTCCGCCGCGGTTGCCGGAGGTGAGCGTGTACATCGTGACCTCGCGGGGCTCGCCGGTGACGGTGAACTCGATCGCCGGGGTGGCACTGCGGAAGGTGACGTCGGTGCGGGTGGTGTCGTCGAAGAGCGCGGCGACGTTCTTGGCGTCTTCGCTGGTGGCGGTGCCGGTGAGGTCGGAGACGGGGTCCGGCTGCTCGGCGGGCGGCGGCGGGGCGCCCCACGCGGTGGGTTCGGTCGTGAGGTCGAAGACCAGCTCGGCGCCGCCGGCGAGGGTGGCGTGGGCGATGGTCGTGGCGTCGTGCGGTTCGCCGTCGACGGTGAGGCCGCGGACGTAGACCGTCTCGTCGGTGTTGCCGGGCGCGCGGACGACGAGGGTCTTGCCTTCGCCCAGGTGGACGGTCGCCTTCTCGAACAACGGCGAGCCGATCGCATAACGCGGGCTCCCGACGGCCAGGGGGTAGAAGCCCAGCGCGCTGAACACCCACCACGCGGACATCTCGCCGTTGTCCTCGTCGCCGGGGTAGCCCTGGCCGAGCTCGCTGCCGAGGTAGAGCCGCCGGAGGACCTCGCGCACGACGCGCTGGGCCTTCGCGGGCGCGCCGGCGAGGTTGTAGACGTACGGGATGTGGTGCGAGGGCTGGTTGGAGTGGCCGTACTGGCCCATGCGGACGTCGCGGGCTTCGGTCATCTCGTGGATCAGGCCGCCGTACGCGCCCGGCCGGCGGCCGGTCTCCGGAGTCGCGAAGAACTCGTCGAGCTTGGCTTCGAGGCCTTCGTTGCCGCCGTGCAGCGCCGCGAGACCGGGGCCGTCGTGGGGTGCGGTGAAGGCGGTGTTCCACGCGTTGGTCTCGACGAAGTCGCCGCCCCAGGCGGCCGGGTCGTAGCCCTCGGGGGCGAACTTGCGGCTGCCGTCGCGGTTGCGGCCCTGGAAGAAGCCGATCTTCGGGTCGAAGTGGTGGACGTAGTGCTTCGCGCGCTCGCGGAAGTAGGCGGCGTAGTCGGCGTACATCCGGGCCCGGGTGCCGTCGCTTTCGCGGGCGAGGGCGTCCGAGAGGTTGACGAGGCCGAAGTCGTTGATGCAGCCTTCGAGCGCCCAGGACAGTCCTTCGTGGACCGACGTCGGGGTGTAGCCCAGGAAGATCGACCGGTCGAGGCCCTTGCGGCCGACCGCGCGGTGCGGCGGGGTGACGGTGGCGTTCTTGAGGGCCGCGTCGTAGGCGGCCTCGACGTCGAAGTTGCGGACGCCCTTGAGGTAGGCGTCGGCGAAGGCGACGTCGGAGCTGGTGCCGGTCATCAGGTCCGCGTAGCCGGGCGAGGACCAGCGGGAGATCCAGCCGCCTTCGCGGTACTGCTGGACGAACCCGTCGACCATCCGGCCGCAGTGCTCCGGGGTGAGCAGCGCGTACGCGGGCCAGGTGGTGCGGTAGGTGTCCCAGAAGCCGTTGTTGACGTACATCTCCCCGTCGACGACCTTCGCGCCGGTGCGCCGGCGGGTGCCCGGCCACCACCGCCGCACCACCGGGCTCGCGTGCCGGATGCCCTTCGGGGTGTTCTCGTGCGCGACGTTCGGGTACAGGAACAGCCGGTAGAGGTTGGAGTACAGCGTGGTCCGCTGGTCCTCGGTGGCGCCTTCGACCTCGACGCGGCCGAGCCGCTCCTGCCAGAGGGCGCGGGCCTGGTCGCGGACCTGCTCGAACGTCGTCCCGGCGGGGATCTCCAGCTCGAGGTTGTGCTTGGCCTGCGCGAGGCTGATCAGCGACGTCGCGATCCGCAGCGTCGCGTCGGGACCGTCGAACTCGAAGTAGCCCGACACCCGCCGCCACGGCGGGAAGCGGACCTTGGCACCGCGCGTGGCGGGCGCGTCCGTCACCCCGTAGAAGAACATCCGGCGCGCGCCGGCGGACAGGCGGCTGCGGACCGTCGTGTACCCCGAGATCACGCCGGTGTCGGCGTTGAGCCGGAGGCGGCCGCGGTTGGCGACGTTGTCGAACAGCAGCCAGCCGTGCTTGTCGGGGAAGGTGAACCGCAGGATCGCCGCGTGGGACGTCGGCGCGACGTCGGCGGTCATGCCGTTGGCGAACCGGACGCCGTAGTGGTGCGGCGAGTCGGTCTCGTCGTCGTGGGAGAAGGCCACCGCGCGCTTGCGGCGGTTCGGCTCGACCGGGCCGGTGCCGGGCATGACGTGGAAGGTGTGCCGGTCGCCCATCCACGGGCTCGGCTGGTGGCTCAGGGCCAGCGCCTGCAGCGCCGGGCGGTTCTCCGCGTCGTTGTGGCGGTGGTAGGAGTAGATCCAGTTGGTGACGCCGGCGTCGGTGACCGGGGTCCAGAAGTTGAACCCGTGCGGCACCGCGGTCGCGGGGAAGTTGTTGCCGCGGGAGTAGTCGCCGCTGGAGTGCGAGCCGCGGGTCGTGCGGACGAAGTCGACCGGGTCCCGGGGCGGCTGGGGCCGTTCGGCGAGGCGGACGTCGTCGATCCAGCCGGTGATCTCGCCCTCGGGGGACGCGGTGCGCAGCACGATCCGGCTGATCCGGCGTCCGGTGAACGCCCCGAGCGGGCGGCGGACGAGGTTCCACTGGTCCACCCACAGCGTCTTGTCGTCCACCGGCTCGAACCCGGCGCTGGTGCCGTCGGCGAACTCGACGTCGAGGCTGACCCGGGTGGCGTGGTAGGCCGGGATCTCGCCGTCGGACTGGGGGAAGACCACATAGGACAGCTCGAGGTCCCCGGTGACCGGGACGTCCGGTTCGAACAGGACGCTGCGCGGGCGGGCGGTGTAGCGCAGGGCCTTGGCCCCGGTGAAGCCGACGCCGGTCTTGGCCGTGGGGGAGCGGTCCGGGCCGCTGTCGACCGTCAAGGCGGGGTCCACCGGCTGCGGATCACCGGTTTCGAACGACGAGCAGAACACGGCCTCGGGCATGCGCACACCGTATCGGCCGAACGGCGTAGCGTGTGGCCGACGCGGGGGGAGGCCGGCATGGGGACGCACATCGTCCGGCACGAAGGTGCCGAGCTGCACTACGAGCTGCTGGGCGACGGCCCGCTCCTGCTGCTGATCGCCGGCCGCGGCGGCTACCGCGCCCGCTACACCGGACTCGCGCGGCGGCTCGCCGGCACCTACGCGGTCCTCACCTACGACCGGCGCGGACCCGGCACCGACTTCGACATGGGCCAGCAGGCCCGCGACGCGGCCGCCGTCATCCGCGCCGCCCGCCCGGCGCGACCGAGGGCGGCGGTGTTCGGCCAGGGCGCGGGCGGCTCGGTCGCGTTCGAGCTGGCCGCGCAGGTCCCCGACGCGGTGACCGAGCTGGTGGTCCACGAAGCCCCGGCGATCACCCTGCTCCCGGACGCCCCCAGGTGGCTGGCGATCGCCCGCAAGGTCCGCACCACCCACGAGCGCGAAGGCCTCGACGCGGCCCTGGCCATGGCCGGCATCAGCACGGCCGACTTCCCGGACCCGGCGGCCGCGGAGCTCTTCCTGGCCCGCGAGTTCCCGGCGGTGGTCCTGCACACCCCGGACCTGGACGCGGTCCGCCGCACGGGCATCCCGGTGGTCACGGCGGCGGGCGAGACCAGCCGTGATTCGTGCCTGGAGCAGTCGGCCCGGATCCAGGCGGAGCACCTGGCGTGCGGGTACGCGCGGTTCCCGGGCGGTCACCACGGCTTCGAGTCCGACGTGGACGCCTTTGCCCCGGCCCTGTGCACGACGCTGGCCAGGCTCCGCCGCCTCTGACCGGAGGAGTGGCAGCCCGGGTACGCGAGCCGACCCTCCCGCCGGCCGCGGGGTCAGCCCTGGCGGCCGCCGAACTGCCAGCGGTGCACCTCGACCCCGGCGTAGCGTCCCGGCGCCAGGACACCCCGCGCGGCATCCGCGTCCGGTGCCCGCAGCAGCACCGCCGTGCCCAGCCACGCCGCGCCGTCGTCCGAGAGCAGCTGCCCGTACGCGATCAGCTCCTCCCGCGAGCCCGTCACCTCGGCAGGTTCACCGGAGCCGAACCCGAGGACCAGGTACCGGTCCCCGCCGGACCGTCCACCGGGGAAGTCCCCCATCGTGCGGCCCAGCGCGTCCTGCCACCGGCGCAGCAGCACGTCGCGGTAGGCCCCGGCCTGGTACCCGGGCTCGTCGAACGCGAACGCGCGGGCCGCCGCCGGGTCCGGTACGTCCACGATGTGCACGCTGCCCGTGGGCGTGTCGCCGTCGAAGGTCGGGCCGCGGGCGGTCAGCGTGAAGCGGTCCATGTAGGACCAGTGCTCTTCCACCAGCTCCTCGCGCAGCGCGGCCGAGCCCGGCCGGTCCCGGTGGTAGCAGAAGAACTCCATCGCGCACCCCTCCCCACGCGGTGAGGGCCTCCCCGCCACCGGCGGGAAGGCCCTCACACACTCCGGCTACGGGACTAGATCTTCGCGCACTGCCCCGCGGACGGGCCGCGGACGGTGTTCGGAAGGTCGTAGTCCGTCGGGACCGGCGAGTTCGCCGCGCACGCCAGCGGGCCGCCGATCGTGCTCGACGTCAGCACCGGACCGTGGTTGCCGGTCAGCGCGACCGGGCCGCCCACCTGGGTCAGCTCGATCGACACTGTGCCGGTCGCCCCGGTGATCGCCACCGGGCCGCCCACCTTCGTGCGGTTCAGCACGACCTGGCCGGCACCCGTCGCCGCGAGCGGGCCTTTGATCTCGCCGCCCCGCACCACCAGCGACGCGCCGGGTGCGACGGTCACCGGGCCCGACACGGTCGCGTCCTGCAGGCACACCGTGCCGGACGAGACCGTGAGCGGGCCGTTGGACGCACCCGTGATCGTCTTCGTGCAGGACGCGTCCGGCTTGCCCAGCAGCTCGAACTCGGCCAGCTGCGCCGGGGCGCCGGTGCTGGTCGCGGTGACTTCGAGCTTGTAGTAGGCGAAGTGCGCCGGGTTGGCGACCTTGAACGCGCGGGTCTGCTGCCGCCAGCTGAACGCCTGGTTCGTCTGCTGGTCGGCCACCGCCCAGGTTTTGCCGTCGTAGGAGCCCTTCAGCGTCCAGCTCTTCGGGTCGCCCGCACCGGTCTGGGACGTCAGCGTGTAGTGCGTGACGGCTTCGTCGGTGTTGTTCAGCTGGTACTGCAGGGCGCCGGTGACGGCGGCCTGGGTGCGCGAGGTGTTGTCGAGCAGCGCCGTCGCGTCGGAACCGTCCGAAGTGGACAGCGTGCCCTTGCCGGCGCCGGTCTCGTCGTGCAGCGGTGTCGCCACCGCGTCACCCGTGGTGATCGACTTCGGCGCGTCGTTCGGGCCGGTACCCCACTTGGAGGGGTTCGGGCCCATGTCGAAGTCGATCGTCCCACCCTTCGCGATGACGTCCTGCGGCAGCGACGTCGACGAGTACGCCTTGCCGTTGACCTTCACGCCCTGGATGTAGACGTTCTTCGCGTTGTTCTTCGGCGCGTTGATCACCAGGTTCTTGCCGCCGGCCAGGTGGATGGTGGCCTTCTTGAACAGCGGCGACCCGATCGCGTAGTTCGGGCTGCCCATCTGCAACGGGTAGAAGCCCAGCGCGCTGAAGATGTACCACGCGGACATCTCGCCGTTGTCCTCGTCGCCGGCGTAGCCCTGGCCGATCTCGCTGCCGTTGTAGAGCCGCGACAGCGCTTCACGGACCTTCGCCTGGGTCTTCGAGGGCTGACCCGCGTAGTCGTACATGTAGAGCAGGTGGTGCGCCGGCTGGTTGGAGTGGCCGTACTGGCCCATCCGCACGTCCCGCGCCTCCCGCATCTCGTGGATCACGCCGCCGTAGGAACCGGGGTAGTTGGCGGTCTCCTGGTCGGCGAAGAACTGGTCCAGCTTGGTCGCCAGGCCGGCCTTGCCGCCGTAGAGGTTCGCCAGGCCCTGACCGTCCTGCGGCACGGTGAACGCCATGCCCCAGCCGTCGGTCTCGGTGTAGTCGCCGCCCCACGAGCGCGGGTCGTACTGGTCCTTGGTCTTGGTGAACTTCCCGCTCGCGTCCTTGCCCTGGAAGAACCCGGTGCTCGGGTCGAACAGGTTCACGTACTGCTGGGCGCGGCTGGTGAAGTACTCGTAGTTCTCCTGGTACTCGGCCTTGCGGGGGTCGTTCGGCGCGGCTTCGTCGGCCAGCTTCTTCGACAGGTTCGCGATGCCGAAGTCGTTGACGTAGCCCTCGATCGCCCACGAGAAGCCCTCGCTGGCGGTGTTGGGCGTGTAGCCGAGGAAGATGCCCTGGTCCAGGCCCTTGCGGCCGACCGCCGAGTTCGGCGGGGTGACCGTGGCGTTCTTCACCGCCGCGTCGTAGGCCGACTTGACGTCGAAGTTCTTGACGCCCTTGAGGTAGGCGTCGGCGAACGCGACGTCGGAGCTCGTGCCGGTCATCAGGTCCGCGTAGCCGGGGGAGGACCAGCGCGCGATCCAGCCGCCGTCGCGGTACTGCTGCACGAACCCGTCGACCATCTTCCCGGCCATGTCCGGCGTGAGCAGCGCGTACGCCGGCCAGGTCGTGCGGTAGGTGTCCCAGAAGCCGTTGTTGACGTACATCTGGCCGTCGACCACCTTCGACCCGGTCTGGGTCGCGGTGTCCGTGCCGGTCTTCGGCGACACGGGGCTCGCGTACTTGTACGCGGGCTTGTCGGCGGTGCCGGTGTTCTCCGCCTGGGTGTTCGGGTAGAGGAACAGCCGGTAGAGGTTCGAGTAGAGCGTCGTGAGCTGGTCCTTCGACGCGCCCTCGACCTCGATCACCTTCAGCTGGTCGTCCCACGCCTTCTGCGCGGCGTCGCGCACGGTGTCGAACGTCGCAGCCGGCGCGATCTCCATCGCCAGGTTCTTCTTCGCCTGGTCGACGCTGATCAGCGACGTCGCGATCCGCATGTTCACGGTCTTGTCCGCGCCGGCGTCAAAGCGCAGGTAGCCGGTGACGTTGTCGCGGCCCTGCCCGGTGAGCTTGCCGCCGGCGGTGACGGGCTTGTCGAACGTCGCGTAGACGAACATCCGGCCCGCACCGGCGTACACGTTGGTCTCGGTGTAGCCCGAGAGCGTGCCGGTGGCGTTGTCGAGCGTGAGCCCGGCGGAGTTGTTGACGCTGTCGAAGATCAGGCTCGAGTCCGCGCCGGGGAAGGAGAACTTGAACATCGCCGCGTGGTCGGTCGGCGCGATCTCCGTCTTGATCCCGTTCTGGAACTGCACCCCGTAGTAGTGCGCCCGCGCGGTCTCGTCGCTGTGCTTGAACGGCAGCGCCCGCGCGTCGCGGTTGGCGTCGGGCACCCCGGCGGCCGCGGACGGCATCACCTGGAACGCCTGCCGGTCACCCATCCACGGGCTGGGCTCGTGGCTCACGCTGAACGCCTGCAGCTGCGGGAGGTTCTGCGCGTTGTTCTGGGTGCTGTAGTTGTAGAGCCAGCTGCCCGAGCCGGCGTCGGTGACCGGGGTCCAGAAGTTGAACCCGTGCGGCACCGCGGTGGCCGGGAAGTTGTTGCCCCGGGAGAAGGTGCTGTTGGCCATCGTGCCCCGGGTGGTGACCACGTTGTCACTCGGGCGGGTGCTCGACGGCGGCGTCGGGGTCGCCGACACCTTCACGTCGTCGAGCCAGCCCTGCAGCGAGCCCGGCCCGTTCGGGTTGTCGTAGCCGACCAGGATCCGGTCGATCGTCTTGCCCTTGGCGACCTGCCCGATCGCCGAGCGCACCAGGTTCCACTGGTTGGCGTAGAGCACCTTGGAGGCGCCCTGGCCCTCCGGGGTCAGCGGGAAGCCGTACTGGTCGGTCGCCCCGAGGTTGCGCAGGTAGGTGCCGTCGGTGAAGGCGAGGTCGATCGCGACGTTGGTGCTCGGGTACTTGAGGTCGCCGGTGATGAACTGCGGCTGCACCTTGTACGAGAGCTCGGTCGAGTCCACGACCGGCACGTCGACGTCGAAGATCTTGTTGTACGACCAGCCGTGGCCGGTCGCGGTCTGGCTGCCGGAGTAGCGGAACGCCTTCATGCCGGTGAAGCCGACGCGGTTCTTGTTCGTGTACCCGCTGGTCGGCCCGGAGTCGGTGAAGCTGCGCATGTTCGGCAGCGGCGGCGGCGCCGGGTCGTCGTTGGCCAGCAGCAGTTCCGACATCTGCAGGATCGGGCCGCCGTTGTTGGCCGTCACGTCCAGCCGGTAGTACTTGTACGCCGCGCTCGGCGCGGCCAGCTTGTAGTCCTTCTGCTGGAACCGCGCGCTGAACGTCTGGCCGGACTGCTTGTCCAGGTCCGTCCACGCGCTCGCGTCGTTCGACCCCTGCAGCGTCCAGTCCTTGGGGTCGCGCTCGTCGAAGTCGTTGGCCGAGGAGATCGCGTAGTGCGTGACCGAGGTGGCCTCGGACAGGTTGATCTGCGCCCACGCGGTCGGGTCCCAGGACAGCCACTTGGTGTCGGTGGTGCCGTCGACGAGGTTCGCGACGACCTCGCCGCCGTCGGTGTTCTCGCTGCTGGCGCTGGTCTCGGTGACCTTGCCGCGGATGTCGCCGGGGATCGCGGTGCCGTTCGCGCCGTTGACGCCGTACGCGCGCGGCTTGCCCGCCGCGTCGGTGTCGACGGTGTCGGTCCACGTCGGCTGGGGGTCACCCGGCTCGAACGACGAGGAGAAATCGGCGGGGAGGGCGTCCTCGGCGGCGCTCGCGGCCGCGGGGAGGGCGACCAGGCCGGCGGCGACCACGGTGGCGGCCAGCATCATGGCGACCGGTGGTCTGGCGCTTCGGGGCATCATTGCTCCAAGCTCTGGAGGGATGAACAAGGGCACCGCGCGGGCGGGGACCCAGCGGCGCCCAGGAAGACAAACGCGCGGGTGACATCGATGTCAAGACCGGTCGGCAAACCTGGCCAGAACTGGACAACCGAGGGAACGGGAACCCGATGAGACCAGTCCGGATCTTCACCGCACTAGCGACACTCCTGCTCGCCACCACCGGATTCGCACCACCGGCCGCCACCGCCGCCGAGGACGCCGCCGTCCGGCCGATCGCCGCCTGCGGCGACCTGGTCCACGGGTTCGCCCTCCCGGGCGCCGCCACGCACGTCACCTCGGCCGCCGTCGTCGCCGCGACCGGCACCGACCCCGAGTACTGCGGCGTGCAGGGGTACGTCGAGCCCGCCGTCCGCTTCGAGCTGCGGCTGCCCACCAAGACCTACGCCGGGCGCTACCTGCAGTACGGCTGCGGCGGCTTCTGCGGCATCGTCAACCCGCCCCCCTTCGCCGACTGCGACCTGCCCCACGGCGGCGACGTCGCGGTCGCCGCCACCGACGACGGCCATGTCGGCACGACCCCCGCCGTCGTCGACGACGGCAGCTGGGGTGCCCACAACCAGGCCGCGCGCGACGACTTCGAGTTCCGCGCACCCCACGTCGTCTCCCGGGCGTCGAAGGCGATCATCCGGGCGTTCTACGGCTCGCCGCCGAAGAAGTCCTACTTCACCGGCTGCTCCGACGGCGGCCGCGAAGCACTCCAGCTGGCCCAGCGGTACCCGGCCGACTTCGACGGCATCGTCGCCGGCGCCCCCGCGGGCGACTGGCAGGCGCTGCTCGGCGTCTACCAGACGTGGCTCGCCCGGGTGAACAGCGCCGCCGACGGCAGCCCGATCCTCACCGCCGCGAAGCTGCCCGCCCTGCACAACGCCGTCCTCGCCGCCTGCGACCGCCTCGACGGGCTCACCGACGGCCAGCTCGACGACCCCCGCGCGTGCCACTTCGACCCGGCGAAGCTGACCTGCACCGGTGCCGACACGCCGTCGTGCCTCACCCCGGCCCAGGTCGCGGCGACCCGCAAGATCTACTCACCGCCGGTCGACGCCCACGGCACGCTGCTCTACCCCGGCGGCCAGCAGCCCGGCTCCGAGCTGTCCTGGGCCGGCTGGATCATCGCGACCCCCGAGACCGGCGGCTTCGCCTTCGCCCGCAGCCTCGCCGACAACTACCTGCGCTACCTCGCCTACCCGATCGGCGCGCCGGCCTCGACCGTCGACACCTTCGCCTTCACCAAGGCCGAGTTCGACCGGCTCACCCCGGTCGGCGTCCGCTACAACGCCATGAACCCCGACCTCTCGGCGTTCCAGCGGCGCGGCGGCAAGCTCGTGCTCTGGCACGGCTGGGCCGACGAAGCCATCCCGCCGACCGGCACGCTCGACTACTACCAGCGGCTCACGCGCGGCCGGTCCCAGGACTTCGCCCGGCTGTTCATGGTCCCGTCGCTCTACCACTGCGGCGGCGGCACCACGATCACCGAGTTCGACCCGCTTCGCGAGCTGGTCGCCTGGGTCGAGCGCGGCACCACGCCCACCAAGGTGACCGCGACCGGCCGTGACGCCGCCGGCGCCGTCACCCGCACGCGGCCGGTGTTCGCCTACCCGCAGCGCGCGGTCTACGACGGCACCGGCAGCGTCGACGACGCGGCCAACTTCCGCCCGGCGCCCCCGACTTCACCCGTCCGGGATGTCGTCGACTGGGCCGGCAACGAGCTGTACGCGCTTCCGGGGCCGGTGGCGCGGTAAACCGGTCACGCGGGCCCGGTGCCGTCGCTAAGGTCACGATCATGACGACACCGGAGCCCGCCGACCGCGTCCTGTCCCGCGCCTCGCTCGCCGAAGGCGACCCCACCCGGTGGTTCGACCAGCTCTACACCGCCGCCGCCCGCGGCGAAGCCGAGGTCCCGTGGACCCGCGGCAAGCCGAACGCGGCACTGGCCGAGTGGATGCGCCCGGGTGACGGCCGCCGCGCGCTGGTCGTCGGCAGCGCACTGGGCGACGACGCCGAGCTGGTGTCGGCGGCCGGGTGGGCGGTGACGGCGTTCGACGTCGCCCCGGCCGCGGTCGAAGCCGCCCGCGCCCGCTTCCCGGAGTCCACAGTGGACTACGTGGTGGCGGACCTGCTGAACCCGCCGGGGGAGTGGCACCGGGCGTTCGACCTGGTGGTGGAGATCATCAACATCCAGGCGATGCCCCGCGACTTCCGCGCGGCCGCGATCACGGCGCTGGCCGGGTTCCTCGCGCCGGGCGGCACGGCGATCGTGTCGGAGGTCGCGGAGGAGAACGTGGCCGCCGAGCCGGGCCCGCCCTGGCCGTTCAGCCGGGCGGAGATCGAGTCGGTCGCCCAGGGCGGCGTGCGGCTGGTGAGCCTGGAGACCATCCACGACGGTCTCCGCTACTGGGCGACGTTCACCCGCTGATCTGCGCGGTACCTGCCGGGCGTGGTGCCCAGGACGGCGCGGAACGCCGCGATGAACTGACTCGGGTTCGACCAGCCGCAGGCGTGCGCGACGTGGCTGGTGTCGTGGCCTTCGGCGAGCAGCACCAGCGCGTGGCAGAGGCGCAGCTGGGTGCGCCACTCGTAGAAGGTCATGCCCAGCTCGTCGTGGAAAAGCCGGCTCAGCGTCCGCGCCCCGGCGCCGATCGCCTTGCCGAGCCCGGCCAGCGGCGTGGTGTCGCCCGGGTTCTCGTAGAGCACCCGGGCCAGTGCCCGCAGCCGGTCATCTCGGGGTTCGGGCAGGTGCAGCGGCTGCTCGCGGGCGTCGCTGAGCTGGTCGACGAGGACCCGGCGGAGCCGGGCGCTCGCGGCCTTCTCGGGTTCGGCGGGGCCGGTCAGCGCGAGCAGGATCTCGCGGGCCAGGTCCGAGGCGGTGAACACCGCGGGGTGGTCCGGCACGAGCCGGGCCAGTGACGCGGGCAGGAAGACGATCCGCATGTCGGTGTCGCCGTGCGCGCGGTGCCGGTGGGCGAACCCGGCCGGCGTCCAGGCGACCCGGTTCGCCGGCACGATCGACGTACCCCGTTCGGTGTGCACGGACAGCACACCCCGGGCGGCGTACACGAGGTGTCCGCGGGTGTGCGAGTCCGTCGGGCTCACGCCGCCCGACGGCCACCGGTGAGCGCCGCCGGCCGGCCACAGCCGCGACGTCGGCTCGGGTTGGCGGTCGATGGGCATAGCGTGGCAGTTTACCGGTGGTCGGCCGCCCGCCGCCGCGTCGACAGTGGACGCATGAGCGACACGATGCGAGCGGCGGTCTGCGTCCGGGCCGGCGGCCCCGAAGTGCTGGAGGTCCGCGCACTGCCGGTGCCGGCGGTCCGCGACGGCTGGAGCCTGGTCCGGGTGCGCGGTGCGGGCCTGAACCGGTCGGAACTGCGGACCCGGCAAGGACATTCCCCCGGCGTGACGTTCCCGCGCGTGCTCGGGATCGAGTGCGTCGGCACCGTCGAGACCTCGACCGACGAGCGACTTCCGGAAGGCACCACCGTCGCGGCGGTGATGGGGGAGATGGGCCGCGCCTTCGACGGCGGGTACGCCGAGTACGCGCTGCTGCCCAACCCGCTGCTGATGCCGATCACCACGACCCTGCCCTGGGACACCGTGGCGGCGCTGCCCGAGACCTACCTGACCGCGCAAGGCGCCCTCGACACCCTCGGCATCACGCCGGGCGGGCACCTGCTGATCCGCGGCGGGACGTCGTCGGTCGGCCTGGCCGCGGCCTCGATCGCCGCCGGCCACGGTCTCGAGATCACCGCCACCACCCGCGACCCGGCCAAACGCGACGCCCTCACCGCCGCCGGCGTGCACCACGTCGTCCTCGACGACGTGCCCGGCCGGCCCGACTACGTGCTGGACCTGGTCGGCGCCGACACCGTCGTCGACTCGCTGCACCGGGTCCGCCGCGGCGGCACGGTGTGCGTGGCGGGCTCCCTCAGCGGCTGGCTCGTCCCCGGCTTCGAGCCGATCGCGAACATCCCGTCCGGCACCAAGCTGACGGCGTTCCACAGCGACAACCTCAAAGGCAGCGCGGGAAACGCCGTGCTGCAGCGGGTCGTCCGCGAAGTCGAGGCCGGCATCTACCGGCCCCACCTCGACCGCGTCGTCGGCCTCGACGACATCGCCGAGGCCCACCGGTACATGGAGGACGACAAGGCGGCCGGGAAGCTGGTCGTGCTCTTCGACTAACGGTTGGTCCAGTAGACGACGTCGGGAACCACGACCAGCAGGGCCACCACGAGCCAGTAGCGGCCCGCCTTGAACCGCGGCGCCCGAAAGGCGAACAGCGCGTTCAGGCCGAACACGACCAGTCCGGCGAGCACCAGCGCGACCAGGCCGAGACCGATCACGAGACCGACGCCGTCGTCGACCACCGTGGGATCGACCGTGCCCCACCCCAGCTCACCCGCGAGGACCTGCGCCCCCAGCATCACGAACGCGACCGGGTAGGCGCACGGGATGGCCAGCAGCAGGTTGAGTGGAACGCCGATCAGCCACACCTGGTACGGGCGGAGCTGACGACGGGGCACCGGCTCGACGTTCGTGGACACCGCGCTAACACTCCGCCAGGAAGCGGGCCAGGACGCGGGTCCCGAAGTGCAGGCCCTCCACCGGGACCCGCTCGTCCACCCCGTGCGCCATCGCGCGGTACGGGAAACCCTTCGGCAGCCACAGCGGCGCGAACCCGTAGTTGGCGATGCCCAGCTGCGCGAACGCCTTCGCGTCCGTCCCGCCGCCCAGGCAGTACGGCACCACCACGGCCTCCGGGTCCTCCGCCCGCAACGCCGCCGCCATCGCGGCGAACCACGGCGAGTCGACCGGGGCCTGCACCGGCGGCTGGTGCGCCACGAACTCCCGCGTCACGCCCTCGCCGAGCAGCTCGTCCAAGGCCGCGAACAACGACTCCTCGGTGCCCGGCAGCACCCGCACGTCGACCTGCGCGGTCGCCGTCGACGGGATCACGTTCACCTTGTAGCCCGCGTCCAGCATCGTCGGGGTCGTGCTGTTGCGGACCGTCGGCACCACCAGCGAACCCGCCGGGCCCAGCGCCGCCACCGTCGCGTCCACATCGGAAAAGTCCGCCGGAACGCCCAGCGCCTCGCCGGTCCGTTCCAGGAACGCCCGCACCGCGGGGGTCAGCGTCACCGGCCAGCGGTGCGCGGCGATCCGGTGCAGCGCGCCCACCAACCGGGTGACGGCGTTCTCGTCGTTGGGCCGGGACCCGTGCCCGGCCCGGCCGCGCGCCGTCAGCCGAAGGTGCGCCGTCCCGCGCTCGGCCGTCCCGACCGGGTACAGGTGCACGTCACGGCCGTCGGCCGCGGGCACGTGGTAGGTGTAGCCGCCGGACTCGCTGATGGCGGCTTCGCAGCCTTCGAATAGCTCGGGGTGCTTCGCGACCAGCCAATGCGCGCCCCACTCGCCGCGGTCCTCCTCGTCGGCGACGAACGCCAGCACCAGCTCACGCCGCGGGCGCACGCCGCCGGCCAGCGCGGCGAGCACCATCGCCACGAAGTCCTTCATGTCGGTCGCGCCGCGGCCCCACAGGCAGCCGTCGCGGACCTCGCCGGAGAACGGGTCCACCGACCAGTCGGCGGCGTCCGCCGGCACGACGTCGAGGTGGCCCTGCACCAGTAGCGCGGGCAAGGACGGATCGGTACCGGGCACGCGGGCGACGACGCTGGCCCGCCCGGGCGCGGCCTCGAGGATCTTCGACGGGATGCCGAGCCCGTCGAGGAACGCCGCCGCGTACTCGGCGGCCGGGCGCTCGGGCTCGGCGTCGTTGTTCCCGCGGTTGGTCGTGTCGAACCGGATCAGGTCGGCGCACAGCCCGACGACGTCGACCTCAGCCATAGATGCCCTGCACCGCCCCGGCCGCGATCGCCGTGACGACCTTGAACGCCTTCATCGCCTCGGTCATGGTCACCGCGTCGAAGCCGACGCGGCGCGTGCCGATCTGCTCCACCGTCGGGATCACCGCCGTCGCCTGCGCGAGGTGGCTCGCGTCGAACTCCACCTCGATCCGGTGCGCCCGGACCTGCCGCTCCTCGCGCCCGGCCCGCGCCATCGCGTCGGCCGCCGCGCCGGTCAGCAGGTCCGCCGTGCGCGCCGGCGGCAGGCAGATCGCCGCGTACCGGCTCACGCACTCCTTCACCTGGACCAGCTCCGCCTCCGGAGCGTAGTCACGGGCGTCGTCACACGTTTTGTCGTCACCCGAAACGAGCAGGACGGGGACGCCGTACTCCGCGGCCATCGCCGCGTTCAGCCGCCCCTCGCTCGCCGGGACGTCGTCCAGCCACACCCCGGTGATCTGGTTCTCCAGGTAGGTGTGGGAAAGGACCCCGTCGAACCCGGCGCCGGCGTGGTAGCCCAGGAACACCACACCGTCCACACCGGAGTCGACGCCCTGCATCATCGACAGCGGCTTGTGCCGCCCGGTCAGCATCCGCGCCCGCGGGTCGAGGTCCTCCAGCAGCAGGTTCCGCTGCGACGAATGCGCCTCGTTGACCAGCACATCCCCGGCGCCGGCCTCGAACAGCCCGGCCAGCACCGCGTTGACGTCACCGGTGAACAGCCGCCGGAAGCGGTCCCACTGCGGCGAACCGGGCACGACGTCGTCGGTCCAGGTGACGCCGGTGGCGCCCTCCATGTCCGCCGAGATCATGATGCGCATGACCGGCACTCTAACCAGGCCGCCGGCGCCCTGGGCACCGATCCCCGATCACGGTGCGTAGTCGAACGCGATCGATAACGATCGGACACCTGCCGAGGCGGCAACATATTGCGCGGTTGTCCGGGTATGTGGTTACTTCTCGTCCTTGGGGAGGCTTCACAGCGAGAACGATGGGGTGGTTTTTGGTGCATTTCCCACGCAGGATCGGCCGGTTGGGCCGCGTCGGCGCGGTCGTCGCGGCCGCGACGATGGCGGCGATCCCGCTCGCCGCCCCGGCCCAGGCCCAGCAGGGCAAGGTGCTGCGGGTCGCGCTGACCACCGGCATCGACCACCTGAACCCGTTCACCGCCGTGCTCGCCGCGTCCACGCAGATCGGCCGGTTCACCTACGAGTTCCTCACGGTCCCGAACGCCGAGAAGGCCGAGGCCTCGCCGGCGCTGGCCGAGTCCTGGACGCCGTCAGCCGACAAGCTGACCTGGACGTTCAAGATCCGCGGCGGCGTCAAGTGGAGTGACGGGCAGCCGGTGACCGCCAAGGACGCGGCGTTCACCTTCAACCGCATGCTCACCGACGAGAACGCCCGCACCGCCAACGGCAACTACGTGGCCAACTTCGAGACGGTCACCGCGCCCGACGACACCACCCTCGTCATCAAGACGAAGACCGTGCAGGTCAACATGAACCTGCTCGACGTGCCGATCGTGCCCCAGCACATCTGGGACGGCGTCAAGGACCTCAAGGACCCCTCGACCGACGAGCTGAAGATCGCCGGCGTCTCCGACGGGCCGTTCCAGGTCACCGAGTACAAGCCGAACGAGTACGTCAAGCTCAAGGCCAACAAGGACTACTGGCGCGGCGCCCCGAAGGTCGACGAACTGCAGCTGCTGCAGTTCAAGGACACCGAAGCCGCGGTCAACGCGCTCAAGCAGGGCGAAGTCGACGTCATCAACCGGCTCAACCCCAACCAGTTCGCCGCGCTGCAGGGCCAGGACGGCATCACCACCAACGCCGCCCCCGGCCGCCGCTACGACGAGCTCGCGTTCAACTTCGGCGTCACCGACAGCTCGAACAACCCCATCGGTGACGGCAACCCGGTGCTCAAGGACATCAACGTCCGCAAGGCGATCACCCAGGCCGTCGACACCCAGTCGCTGGTGGACAAGGTGCTCAAGGGCCTCGGCCAGGTCGGCGGCGGCGTCGTACCCCCGGTCTACAGCGCCTACCACTGGGACCCCAGCGCCACCGAGAAGGTCAAGTTCGACCTCGCCGCCGCCAACGCGACCCTCGAGCAGGCCGGCTACAAGAAGGGCGCCGACGGCGTCCGCGCCGCCCCCGACGGCGCCAAGCTCGAACTGCGCCTGACCGGGCACGCCAACCGCAGCTACGACCAGGGCGTCGCCCAGTACGTCAGCGGCTGGCTCAAGGACATCGGCATCACCGTCAAGCAGGACCTGGTCTCCGACGACGAGCTGTCCGACCGCACCCAGACCGGCAAGTACGACCTCGCCATCGGCGGCTACGGCACCAACCCCGACCCGGACTACGTGCTCTCGCTGCACACCTGCGCCGCGCGCCCCAGCGCCGACGGCAAGGGCGGCAGCACCGACACGTTCTTCTGCGACGCCCCCTACGACGACCTCTACAAGAAGCAGCTCACCGAGACCGACGACGCGAAGCGCGCCGACTACGTCAAGCAGGCCCAGGCCCGGCTCTACAGCCAGTTCCCGACGATCGTGCTCGACTACCAGAACGCGCTCGAGGCCTACCGCTCCGACAAGTTCGCCGCCTTCACCACCCAGCCGCAGCCCAAGGGCGCGATCCTCGAGCAGACCGGCTACTGGGGCGTCTACGGCGCCACCCCGGCCGGCGCGGAAGCGACCGCCGACTCCGGCAGCGGCGGCACCGTCGTGTGGATCGTCGTCGGCGCCATCGTCGTGGTGATCATCGTCGCCGGCGTCGTCATCATCAGCCGCCGGAACAAGACCTCGGAAGACCGCGAGTAAGGATGACCGCCCCCGAACAAGCCGCGGTGCTCGTCGACCCCGACGAGCACCGCGGCGGGACCGGCACCGCCCGGTTCGTGCTCCAGAAGGTCCTCGAAGCGGTCATCAGCATCGTGCTGGTGGTCGTGCTGTTCTTCTTCCTCTTCCGCATGCTGCCCGGCGACCCGGTCGCCGCCATGACCCGCGACCGCGCCACCAGCCCCCAGCAGATCGCCGAGCTGCGCGCGCAGATGGGCGTCGACAAGCCCGTCTTCGTCCAGTTCGGCCAGTACTTCTGGGACCTGCTGCACGGCGACCTCGGCGAGTCCCGGCTGCTCAACAACGGCCGCCCGGTCGCCGACATGATCGGCGAACGGCTCTGGCCGACCATCCTGCTCGTCGGCAGCGCCACCACCCTGGCCGTCATCATCGGCCTGTGGCTGGGCATCCGCGCCGCCTGGCGCCGCGACAGCCTCTTCGACCGCGCCCAGACCGGGATCGCGCTGACCCTCTGGTCGGTCCCGCAGTTCTGGCTCGGCCTGATGCTGCTCGTGGTGAGCAACGGCCTGTTCCCCAGCCGCGGCATGCACTCCCCGGACGCCGCGCCCGACGTGTTCTCCCAGACCGTCGACGTCCTGCACCACCTGGTGCTGCCGTGCGTGACGCTGCTGGCGGTGTTCTACGCCCAGTACATGCTCATCATGCGGTCGTCGCTGCTGGGGGAGATGAACGCCGACTACCTCACCACCGCCCGCGCCAAGGGCCTGCGCGACGACCTCGTCCGCAGGCGCCACGCCGTCCCCAACGCCCTGCTGCCGACCACCACGCTGGTGTTCATGCAGTTCGGCCAGGTCGTCGCCGGCGCGGTCACCGTCGAGGCCGTGTTCAGCTGGCCCGGCCTGGGGCAGCTGACCTACGACGCGCTGCACGGGCCCGACCTGCCGGTGCTGCAGGGCGTGTTCACCGTCCTGGCCAGCGCGGTCGTGCTGATGAACCTGCTCGCGGAGCTGCTCTACCGCGTGCTCGACCCGAGGGTGCGTACCTCATGACCACCGCCGAGACACCGCGGCAGATCGCGTGGAGCCGACGGCGCGCCTCGATCGCCCGCACCTGGCGGGAGTTCGCCGGGCAGCGCGCCGCGCTCGTCGGGCTGATCCTGCTCGGCGCCACCGTCGTCGTCGCGCTGCTGCTGCCGCTGATCAGCGACGAAAGCGGCCTCGACGTCACCAAGGCCACCGGGCAGCCGCTGTCCCCACCCACCGCCGACTTCTGGCTCGGCACCGACAACTTCGGCCGGTCGGTGCTGCTGATGACCGTCTGGGGCAGCCGGATCTCCCTGCTCGTCGGGTTCTCCGCGGCCCTGCTGTCGGTCATCATCGGCACGCTCATCGGGATCACCGCCGCGCACTTCGGCGGCTGGGTGTCGGCCACGCTGCTGCGGTTCACCGACTTCTTCCTGGTCCTGCCGTCGCTGATCCTCGCGATCGCACTGTCGGCCGTGCTGCCCAAGGGCGTCGGCACGATCATCGTCGCCATCGGCCTCACCGCCTGGCCCAGCACCGCCCGGCTGGTCCGGGCGCAGACGCTGACCATCGAGAGCCGGCCGTACATCGAGCGGTCCCACGCCCTCGGCGGCGGCCACCTGCACGTCATCGGCAAGCACGTCCTGCCCGGTGTCATGCCGCTCGTGCTGGCCAACACCACGCTCGTGGTCGGCAACTCCGTCATCGCCGACGCGACCCTGTCGTTCCTCGGCGTCGGTGACGCCAACGCCGTCAGCTGGGGCAAGGTGCTGGAAGACGCACTCAACAACGGCGCCATCAGCCGCGGCGCCTGGTGGAACGTGCTCCCGCCGGGCATCGCGATCGTGCTCGTCGTCCTCTTCTTCACCCTGGTCGGCCGGGGACTGGAGACCGTGCTCAACCCGAGGTTGAAGAAGTGACCACCCCGCTGCTGCAGCTCAAGGACCTCACCGTCACCTACGCGGTCGGCGAGCAGGACGTGCCCGCCGTGCGCGGGGTCGGCCTCACCCTCGACCCCGGCGGCACCCTCGGCGTCGCGGGGGAGTCGGGGTCGGGCAAGTCCACCGTCGCGATGAGCGTCCTGCGCCTGCTGCCGCACACGGCGAAGATCACCGGCGAGATCTTCCTCGACGGCGAAGACGTCACGGCCATGAAGTGGGGCCGCCTGCGGGCGGTCCGCTGGGCCGAGGCGTCCGTGGTGTTCCAGGGCGCCATGCACGCCCTCAACCCGGTCCGCAAGATCGGCGACCAGATCGCCGAGCCCCTGCGGCTGCACCCACCCTCCGGGAAGGCGCTCACCGACGCCGAAGTCGACGCGCGGGTCGCCGAGCTGCTCACTCAGGTCGACCTGCCCCCGGGCCGCGCCGGCGCCTACCCCCACGAACTGTCCGGCGGGCAGAAACAGCGCGTCATGATCGCGATGGCACTGGCCTGCTCGCCCCGGCTGATCATCGCCGACGAGCCCACCACCGCCCTCGACGTCATCGTCCAGGCCCAGGTCCTCGACCTGCTCTCCCGGCTGGTCGCCGAGCAGGACATCGGCCTGATCATGATCAGCCACGACCTGTCCGTGCTCGCCGCCACCTGCCAGCGCATCGCCGTCATGTACGACGGGCAGATCGTCGAAGAAGGCCCCAGTGCCGAGGTGATGGGCTCGCCGAAGCACGAGCACACCCGGGCGCTCGCCGCGGCGTTCCCGACGGTCGGCGACCCGGTGTCGCGCTTCGCCCCGGCCACCAGCAACCCCCTCCCGCCCGAGCCCGCGGACCGCGCCCCGGCCGGCGAACCGCTGCTGGCCGCGGAGAACCTGCGAGTGTCCTTCCGCGACCGCACGGGTAAGCGGATCGACGCCGTCGCCGGCGTCGACCTGGCCATCGCGCGCGACGAGATCGTCGCGCTGGTCGGGCAGTCCGGCTCCGGCAAGACGACCCTGGCCCGCACCCTGCTCGGCCTGCAGAAACCCGACTCCGGCGTGGTCCGCTACGCCGGGAACCCGGTCCCGTCCGGCGGCGCGGGCCTCAAGGCCTACCGCCGGCAGGTCCAGCTGGTGCTGCAGGACCCGACCAGTGCGCTGAACCCGGCCCACACGGTCTACGAGGCCGTCGCCGAGGGCCCCCGCATCCACAAGCTCGCCGACGAGCGCGCCGTCGTCCACCGGGCACTGGAGGCCGCCGAGCTGCGGCCCGCCGGGAAGTACGCCGACCGGCTCCCGCACCAGCTCTCCGGCGGCCAGCGGCAGCGCGTCGTCATCGCCGGGGCACTGGCGCTGGAACCGTCGGTGGTGGTGGCCGACGAACCGGTCGCGTCCCTCGACGCGTCCGTCCGCGGCGAGATCCTCGGACTGCTGCTGAGGCTGCGCCGCGAGCTCGGCCTCGCCGCATTGGTGATCACCCACGACCTGGGTCTCGCCTGGAACATCGCCGACCGCGTCGCCGTGATGTACCGCGGCGAGCTCGTCGAAACCGGGACGGTGGAACAGGTCCTGCTCGACCCGCGGCACGACTACACGAAGTCCCTGCTGGCCGCCCTGCCCGGCGGCACCGCCCAGCGCCGCACCGTCGCGAACTGACCGCGACGTGACGTCGAAAAACTGATACTGCGGGAAGCCCGCTTCAGCGCAGTGTGTAACCTCCGAACGGAAATGGCGACCACCACCGACCCCGCGCAGACGCCCTCGACCACGCTGGCCGAGCGGCTTCTCACGCCCTCGCGATTCCCCTACCGCACGATCGCGATGGGCACGGTCGGGAGCACCCTGCTCATGATCGCGGCCTTCGGCGCCGGCGGCATCCTGATCAAGGACCCCGTGCTCGGCCACGGCCCGCTCTCGTGGATCCGCTACGGCCACGGTCGCATGCTCGCCAACGCCGTCCTCTACACCGGCTTCGGCCTCGTCGTGTGGGCCTGGGTCCGGCTCGGCCGCTACGTGCTGCAGGGCCGCGTCGGCAGCCGCCCGATCCTGGTCGCCGCCGGCTGCTGGATGGCGCCGCTGCTCATCTCACCGCCGCTGTTCACCCGCGACGTCTTCTCCTACCTCGGCCAGGGCGCCCAGCTGCTCTACGGGCTCGACCCGTACGCCAACGGCCCCGCCGAGCTCGACGTGCTGCCGAACGTCGTGCAGAACGTCCACCCGCTCTGGCAGACCACGCCCGCCCCGTACGGACCGCTGTTCCTGCTGATCTCCAAGGCCGTCGTCTCGGTCAGCGGCGACAACATGATCCTCGGCGTCATCCTCATGCGCCTGGTCCTGCTCGTCGGCCTGGTCGGCACGCTGTGGGCGCTCCCGCGCCTGGTCAAGCACCTCGGCGGCAAGCTCCCGGTGGCGCTGTGGCTCGCGGTGGCCAGCCCGATGATGGTGATCCACCTCTTCGGCGGCCCGCACAACGACCTGATGATGCTCGCGTTCCTCACCATCGGCGTCCTGGCCGCGCTGGAGAAGAAGCACGTCGTCGCGGTCGTCCTGGTGACGATCGGCATGCTGATCAAGCCGACGGCCGCGATCGCGCTGCCGTTCATCGTCTGGATGTGGGCCAACCACCTGCCCGGCGAGTCCAAGGTCCGCAACTTCCTGCGCGCCGGAGCGGCGTCGGTGGGCCTGTTCCTCCCGGTGTTCGTCGCGGGCACGTGGATCTCGCTGGGGTCGTTGAACCTCGGCTGGTGGTCCGGGCTCAAGGCCCCGCAGCTCATCGCGAACTGGCTGAACATCCCGACGGGTATCGGCGAGGTGTTCTACAACCTGGTCCACATCGTCGTGGACGTCCAGGTGTCGCCGTTCGTCACGGTCGCCCGCGCGGCGGGCATGCTCCTGCTGATCGGCTTCGGCGCCCGCCAGTGGTGGCTCGGCCGCGGCGGCGGCACGGAGGCGGTCTACCGGGCCGGCATCTCGCTGCTCGCGGTGGCGATCCTCATGCCGCCGACCCTTCCGTGGTACCTGACCTGGGGTTTCGTGCTGCTGTCGGCGTTCAAGTGGCAGCCCCGCCACCTCGCGCTGGTGGTGGCGGTGTCGGTGTTCGTGACGCTGGTTTACTACCCGACGGGCGAGCAGGCTCTGTACGACTGGTGGTTCATCGCGCTGGTGGTGGTGGCGAGCCTGTACTCGGCGGCTTCGCTGCTGCGCCCCGACCCGCTGGGCATCATCGACGCGTGGCGCCGCCCAGAGAAGTTCCTCCGCGACTAGGACCCGGCCTGCCTACGCAGTTCCTCCTAGGCGGGGCGGCTGCGCGCGATCTCCTCGGCGACCTTCGCCATGAACCACACCATGATCTCGTGCGGGATGCGGTACTCCTCCGGTGCGTGCACGCGCACGGTCGGCTCCACTGACGGATCCTCGTCGGGCACGACTCCCGTCATGATCATGCAACCGGATGTGACGTCGGTCAGCTCGATGAACCAGGCGTCTTCCGGCACGGCGTACATGAACTGCACCCCGTAGAAGCGCCCGGCGTGCTCCCGCTCCTCGTAAGCCATGGCCGGACGATGCCACGCCGGCCCACTGTCGGGTAGCGAATTCAGGCCGAGCCCGACCAACCACCCCACTTGTGGATCTCCGTCACCACCACCGCGTGTTCCGGCGGCCGCTCCGCGTACTGCTCGTACTTCGCCACCAGCCACGAAACCGGCTCGGAACCTGGGGGCAGCACCCGCGCGATGCCGTCCGCCCGGGCCCACCACAGCCGCGACCAGTCCTCGTCGTAGCCGTCGGCCAGGAAGCACACCGCCGGGTTCTCCGCGATGTTGCGGAGCCGCCGCAAGGCCAGGGAAGACTTCGGTTTGTGGTCCACCGCGAACACCACCTCGTCGCCGTGCACCGCGAACGTCACCGGCACCAGGTGCGGGACGCCGGCCGCGGACGCCGTCGCCAGCCGCGCGACCCTCGCCGAAGCGAAGCGCGCGCGGGCCTCCGCCGGGGAAAGCTTCATGTCAGCGCCGGAGCGTCGAACGTCAACGTCGCCAGGTCCGCGTCCAGGGTCACCGGGACCTCCAGCGGCAACGTCGGCGACGACGCCACGTGCCCGAACCCGAACTCCTCCACCATCGGCACCCCCAACGGCCCCAGCCGTTCCAGCAGCAGCGCGCGGACCTCGGCGGGATCGCCGCACGCCGCCCACGAACCCAGCACGATCCCGCGGACCCCGGCGAACCAGCCGCCGCGCAGCAGCTGCGTCAGCATCCGGTCCAGCCGGTAGACGCTCTCGGTGACGTCCTCCAGCAGCACCACCGCGTCCCGCGCCGAACCCTGCTCCGGCGTGCCCAGCCCGGCCGCCAGCAGCGACAGGTTCCCGCCGGTCAGCCTCCCCGACGCCCGGCCCGGCACCAGCGTCGAACCGCCGCGCACCACCAGGTTCCGCTCGGG
Organism: Amycolatopsis sp. NPDC114505; assembly: GCF_055633615.1. Classification (NCBI taxonomy): domain Bacteria; kingdom Bacillati; phylum Actinomycetota; class Actinomycetes; order Pseudonocardiales; family Pseudonocardiaceae; genus Amycolatopsis; species Amycolatopsis sp. NPDC114505. Next base: position 563,626 of record NZ_JBVKDV010000003.1, read on the forward strand.
GTCGAACAGGGACCGCCGCAGGTGCTCCACCGCGAAGTCGTCGAACAGCACGCTCGCCGGCATCGGGGAGAACAAACTGGACAGTCCCAAGTGGACGTCCACCGCCCGGTGCAACGCGGTGATGTCCGACGACCCGGCCAAAACCTTCGGGCCCGCCTCCTTCAGCGCGGCCCAGTCCACCAGGTCCAGCATCCGCTGCACGCCGTAGCCGCCCCGCGCCGCCAGCACGCACCGCACGCCCGGGTCCAGCCACGCCTCGGTGAACTCCGCCGCTCGCGCGGCGTCCGAACCGGACAGATAGGGCGGCGACCCCGGCTCGGCCCGCACGCACGGCCCGATCCGCAGCTCGACACCCCAGCCGCGCAGCACCGGGATCGCCTTCTCCAGCAGGTCCGCCGGCACCGGCCCGGCCGGCGCCACCAGCGCGACCGTGTCACCCGCCCGCAGGCGCGGCGGCCTCATCGCGACAGCTCCAGCCGCGTCACGCCCGGCGTCTCGAACCCGAGCACCTGGCCGTAGAACGACAGCTCGGCCTCCAGCGCCGCCACGATCGTCGCGGCCTGCCGGAACCCGTGCTGCTCCCCGGGGAACCGCTGGTAGGCGTAGGGAATCCCGCGCCCTTCCAGCCCGGCCACGAACCGGTCCGCCTGCTCCGGCGGGCAGATCCGGTCGTCCAGCCCCTGCTGGAACAGCACCGGCCCGGCCAGCGACGCCGAGTTCGCCAGCGGCGACCGCTCGACGTACCGCTGTCTCGCCGCGGGCAGCGGCCCGACCAGCCCGTCGAGGTAGCGCGACTCGAAGTCGTGCGTGTCGCCCTCGGTGCCGGTCCACCCGGCCAGGTCCAGCACCGGGTACATCACCGTGCCCGCCCGGTAGGTCTTCGTCGTGGTCAGCGACGCGGCCGCGGTGAACCCACCCGCGCTGCCGCCCCGGATCGCCAGCCGGCCGCCGTCGGCCAGCCCGGCCGCCACCAGCGCCTCGGCCACCGCGACGCAGTCGGCGACGTCGACCACGCCCCACTGCTCCCGCAGCCGCTCCCGGTAGGCCCGCCCGAACCCGGTCGACCCGCCGTAGTTCACCGCCGCCACCGCGATGCCCCGGCTGCTGAAGTACGCCAGCTCCAGATCCAGCATCGGCAGGTACTGCCCGGTCGGCCCGCCGTGGACGTGCACCACCAGCGGCGGCAGCTCACCCTCGGGCGCCTCGAAGTCCGGGTTCGCCGGCCGGTACAGCACCACCGGCACGGTCTCGCCGTCCGCCGTCGTGAACACCCGCTCCTCCGGCACCGGCAGGAACGCCGACGGCAGCTCCGGCTGCGGCGTCAGGTCCGTCACCGCGCCGCCGGGGGTCACCCGCACCACGGCCGCCTCGCGGACCGGGCCGCCGGCGATCCCGACGACGTCGTCGCCGGACACCGCGAGCCCCGTCGACGACCACGCCGTCAGCTCCTCGGCCAGGGGCGTCACCGAGCCGTCCGCCTCGTCGAGCACGGCCAGCCGCCCCGACGCCAGCACCGCGTGCCGGCCACCGCCGAGCGGGGCGAACCAGCGCGCGCCCACCTTCCACAGCGGCCCGCCCAGCTCCCGCTCGACCGGCGCGAGGTTCGCCGACGTCCCGTCGAGCCCGATCCGGTGCAGGTTCCACCAGCCGTCCGGGTCGAGCAGTGCCAGCAGCGTCTCCGGCGTCTCCCACTCGACCTGGCACACCGAGACGTCCGCGCCGCCGGCCAGCACCCGGTGCGGCCCGAACGACCCGTCCTCGGCCACCGGCGCCACGCACAGCTCGGTCCCGTCCCACGGCATCGCCGGGTGGTCCCAGCCGAACCACGCCGCGTGCCGCCCGTCCGGCGACAGCTTCGGCACGGTCAGGAAGCGGTGACTCGCGGCGAGCACCCGCTCCGCGCCGCCGTCGAGGGCGATCGCCACCAGCTCCCGCTCGACGTCGGTGGGCCGCGGTCCGACACTGCGTTCGCGGACCGCGAACACCTCACCGGGCCGCCCGGCCCGCAGGTCGCCGTACCGGACGCTCTGGGGCTCCGGGGGAGCGGGTGTCAGCGGCACCACACCGGTTTCGCTCACCGCGTAAACGCGCTGATCCGCCCAGTGCGTGAACACCACCACACCGGCCACGACCGCCCACGGCCGGCCGCCGTACTCGTGCAGCCGGTTGCGGACGTTCCACGGTGCCGGCAGCACGTCTTCGGTACCCCCCGGCACCGCCCGGACCAGCGCGACCCGGCCCTGCTCACCCGGCCGCGCCTCGGCCCACCACACCTCGTCCCCGACGACGTCGAGCCACTGCGGGCCGCCACCGGCGGCGGCCACCTCGGCGGCGGTGATGGGCGAGGACCAGGTTCCGTACGGGGAGATCCGAGACACCCCCAGAGGCTAGCGGCCCGCGAAGGTGGGGCGGCGGATGCCGATCATGCGCCCGTGGCCTAGGGTCGACACTGCTATGTCTCGCGTAATCCACGTCTTCCGCCAGCCGGATCGGTTCGTCACCGGCACCGTCGGCGAGCCCGGCGATCGCACGTTCTACCTCCAGGCCTCCGAGGACGTGCGCACCATCAGCGTCGCCATCGAGAAGCAGCAGGTCGTCGTCCTCGCGGAGCGGCTCAGCTCGCTGCTCGAGGAGGTCGCCAGCCGCTTCGGTGCCGACGTGCCCGACGACGTCCCCGACGACCAGCTCGACGTCGACCCGCTCACCGTCCCGGTCGAGGAGGAGTTCCGCGTCGGCACCATGGGTCTCGGCTGGGACGCCGACAGCAGCGCCGTCGTCATCGAGCTGCTCGCCATCACCGAGGGCGAGGTCGACGAGACGGTCGTGCTCGACGACACCGAGGAGGGCCCGGACGCGGTCCGCGTCTTCCTTACCCCGGCGGCCGCCCGCGCCTTCGCCGAGCGAGCCGACCGCGTCGTCAACGCCGGCCGCAAGCCTTGCCCCCTGTGCGGGGAGCCGCTCGACCCGAACGGGCACATCTGCCCGCGGCAGAACGGCTACCGGCGCGAGACCGACGCGGACGAAGACTGACCATGGCCGACACGCCGGCGGGACAGCCGGATCCGTCGGACCCGGCGTCCCGCGAGCTGGTCACCCACGGCCGCATCGACGTCGAAGGCCGCTTGGTCGACGCCTCCAACGTGACGTTGTTCTGCGCCATCGAGCTCGACGGCGTCACCGGGCGCGTCGTGTACAAGCCGGTGTCGGGGGAGCGGCCGCTGTGGGACTTCCCCGACGGCACCCTCGCCGGCCGCGAAGTCGCCACCGCCATCATCAGCGAAGCCGCCGGCATCGGCGCGATCCCGCCGACCGTGCTGCGCGACGGGCCGTTCGGCCCCGGCATGGTCCAGCTGTGGATCGAGACCACCGAAGACGACCTCGTCGAGGTCCGCGCCCCCGAAGACCTCCCCGAAGACTGGCGCGTCGTGCTGCACGCCCACGACCGGCTCGGCGAGCCCGCGGTGCTGGCCCACGCCGACCACCCGGGGCTGCGCGACCTCGCCGTGCTCGACATCGTCGTCAACAACACCGACCGCAAGGGAGGGCACCTGCTGCCCGGCTTCGACGGCCGCGTCTACGGCGTCGACCACGGCATCTGCCTGCACACCGACCCCAAGCTGCGGACCGTGCTCTGGGGCTGGATCGGCGAGCCGGTGCCGCCGGACACCGTCGAAAAGCTGCGCAAGCTGCGGTCGGAGATCGACGGCGGCCTCGGCAAGACGCTGGCCGAGCACATCACCAAGTTCGAGATCCGGGCCCTGGCCGAACGCACCGACCTGCTGCTGGCCGAAGGCATCTTCCCCGAACCGGGCGACGACTGGCGCGCCATCCCGTGGCCGTTGTTCTGATCGACGACGCGGCCCGCGCCCGGCTCGTCGACCGCTTCGGAGCGGAACTGGCCGAGCCGTGGTGTGACGCGCTCCCAGACTTGGTCGCCCGGCTCACCGCGAAGTGGCACCTCGAAGTCCGTGAGGCCCGGCCCGGCAACACCGGCCGCACCCTGCTGTGCACCGGTCCCCGCGGTGACCTGCGCGTACTCAAGCTCACCCCCGACGCCGCCGTCGCCGAGTCCGAAGCCGCAGCCCTCGACGCGTGGGCGGATCGTCCCCGCGTGGTGAACGTGCTCGACACCGACCTCGGCGCGAACGCGATCCTGCTGGAGGGCCTGGTCCCGGGCACCCAGCTGGACGGTGACGTCCCGTGGGCGGAGGTCGGCGACCTGCTCGACCAGCTGCACTCCGTCGAGCCGGTCGGACAGTTCGGACGGCTGGCCGACGGCATCGAATTCATCTTCACGCTCTCGGAGCGCCGTCGCCGCGAGTCCCCGGCCGCCGAGCACATGAGCGCCGAAGTGCTGGCGAAGGGCCGCGAGCGCGCGATGGAGCTGGCCACCAGCGGGCCGGTCACGCTTATCCACGGCGACCTCCACCCGGCGAACGTCCTCGACGCCGGACCCGGCCGCGGCATCGTCGCCATCGACCCGCGCGCGGGGTTCGGCGACCCGTCGCTCGACGCCGTCGACTGGATGTTCGTCTCCATGGCGCGCGGCGGCACCATCGACGACGGCCTCGCCGCCCTCGCCCCGCACGTGGCGGACTTCGACGCCGAGCGTGTCCGGGCCTGGTGCGTCGCGATGGCCCCGCTGGTCGCGCTGTCGCCGTTGCGCCGCGGCGAGCGGACGCCGTTCACCGACGCCGTCCTGGAGTTGGCGCGCTGACCGGCGTGGCATGACCCGTCCGGGTACCGGGGACCACTAGCGTGCCGGGTCGTGCGCTCCCATTCCTATGACGACGTGCTCGCCGGCCCGCGCCGCAAGAAGGTGCCGGAGGTCCCCGCCGAGCCCGGTCTCGTGGTCGAGGACCCGGCCAGCGGCTACTGCGGCGCGGTGGTGAAGATCGAGTACGGCAACGTCGTGCTCGAAGACGCCAAGGGCCGCCACCGCGTGTTCCCGCTCGAACCCGCCGGCTTCCTGCTCGAAGGCAAACCGGTCACGCTGGTTCCGGTCAAGACGGTGAAGGCGCCGGTCAAGCAGGTGTCGGCGTCCGGGTCCGTGCGCGTCCAGGGCCTGCAGGCGCGGGTGGCCCGCGACTCGCGCATCTGGGTCGAGGGCAAGCACGACGCCGAGCTCGTCGAACGCGTCTGGGGTCACGACCTGCGCGTCGAAGGCGTCGTCGTGGAGCCCCTCGACGGCGTCGACGTGCTCTCCGACCGCGTCGCCGAGTTCGGCACCGGCCCCGGCCGGCGCCTCGGCGTACTCGTCGACCACCTCGTGCCCGGCAGCAAGGAGTCCCGGCTCGTGGAGGCCGTCCACGACGAGAACGTGCTGGTCACCGGGCACCCCTACATCGACGTCTGGGAGGCCGTGCGGCCCGCCGCGGTCGGGATCAGGGCGTGGCCGAAGATCCCGCGCGGCACCGAGTGGAAGCAGGGGATCTGCGACGCGCTCGGCTGGGGGCAACCTTACGAAGGCTGGCAACGTGTCCTGAGCGGGGTGAGCAGTTTCTGCGACCTCGAGACCCCGCTCATCGGGGCCGTGGAACGGCTCATCGACTTCGTCACCGAGCCGGCGGAAGAGGGCTGAATGTCTGATTTGTCCAAGGTCACGCGTAGGTCACGTCCCGTTACTACGCCGGTGCGAACCGGCGCGATCTGAGAGCATGAAGCCATGGCATGGGCAGTGGTCTGGTTGATCGTCGGCATCGCCCTGATGATCGCGGAAGTCCTCTCCGGCGACTTCGTGCTGATCATGCTGGGCGTCGGCGCACTGTTCGGCGCCGGAGCCGACGTGCTCACCGGGAACATCTTCATCGACGTCGCCGTGTTCGCCGTCGCCTCGGTCGGGATGCTCGTGCTGGTCCGGCCCGCGCTGAAGCGGCGATTCCTCGCCGGCACCGGCCACCGAACCGGCATCGAGGCCCTCATCGGCGCCCGCGCCGTCGTCCTGTCCACAGTGGACTACGAGGCGGGGCAGGTGAAACTGGCCGGCGACGTCTGGTCCGCCCGCAGCCTCTCGGAGCACCACGAGCCGATCCAGCCCGGCACGTCCGTCACGGTCGTCGAGATCTCGGGCGCCACCGCCGTAGTGTCGGCCGAGCCGTGAGCCTGGGGCTCGTCATCGTTCCCGAGGGCCGGGCCGCGGTGATCGAACGCGGCGGTCGCTTCCGCGCCGTCCTCGGCCCCGGCCGGCACTTCGTGGTGCCGTTCGCCGACACCGTCCGGGCGCGCGTCGACCTCGGCGAGCAGATCCTGTCCGCGCCGCCCCGGGCGATCGAAGCCGGCGACGGCCGGGAAGTCCACATCGGATTCGAGGTCATTTTTGCCGTCACCGACCCGAAGCTGGCGACGTACGAAATCATGAACCCGGCGATCGCGATCGAACAGCTGACCACCACGGCGTTGCGGCAGGAAGCGAGCCTGACCACGGCCGAGCGCGCCGTCACCGCACCGGAGGACCTGCGCCGTACAGTGTGGACGGTCCTGCACGACACCACAGGACGCTGGGGAATCGCCACTCGCGAGCTGAAGCTCGAGGTGCGCCCGCCCGCGGCGCCCGGAACACCGTCAACCGCGCAAGAATGGTACTAGGTAAGGGGAAGATCTCTTGACCACCACAGTAGCGATCGTCGTGGTCGTCTTACTGGCTCTCTTCGTGATCATCACGGTAGCCAAGGCGATCATGGTCGTTCCGCAGGCGCAGTCGGCGGTGATCGAGCGGCTGGGCCGGTTCCGCACGGTGGCGTCGCCGGGCCTGACCTTCCTGGTGCCGTTCCTGGACAAGGTGCGCGCCCGGATCGACCTGCGCGAGCAAGTCGTCTCGTTCCCGCCGCAGCCGGTCATCACCGAGGACAACCTGACGGTGTCGATCGACACCGTCGTGTACTTCCAGGTCACCGACTCGCGCGCCGCGGTGTACGAGATCTCGAACTACATCGTCGGTGTCGAGCAGCTGACCACCACCACGCTCCGCAACGTGGTCGGTGGCATGAGCCTCGAGCAGACGCTGACCTCGCGCGACTCGATCAACACGCAGCTGCGCGGCGTGCTCGACGAGGCGACCGGCCGCTGGGGCATCCGCGTCGGCCGCGTCGAGCTCAAGGCGATCGACCCGCCGCCCTCCATCCAGGACTCGATGGAGAAGCAGATGCGCGCCGACCGTGAGAAGCGCGCCATGATCCTCACCGCGGAAGGTCAGCGGGAGTCCGCGATCAAGACCGCGGAAGGCCAGAAGCAGAGCCAGATCCTCTCCGCCGAAGGTGCCCGCCAGGCCACCATCCTCGCCGCCGAGGCCGAGCGGCAGTCCCGCATCCTGCGGGCGCAGGGTGAACGTGCCGCGCGGTACCTGCAGGCGCAGGGCCAGGCGAAGGCGATCGAGAAGGTGTTCGCCGCGATCAAGGCCGGCCGCCCGACGCCGGAGGTGCTGGCCTACCAGTACCTGCAGACCCTCCCGCAGCTGGCGCAGGGCGACGCGAACAAGGTCTGGATGATCCCGAGCGACTACGGCAAGGCCCTCGAAGGCTTCGCCCGCGCCCTCGGTGCCCCCGGCGACGACGGCGTTTTCCGCTACGAGCCGCCGAAGGAAGACGACGTCCCGGCGAAGCCCGAGCTCGAGGACGAAGAGGTTTCGAGCTGGTTCGAGACGAAGAGCGACCCGAAGGTCGCCGAGGCGGTCGCGGCCGCGGAAGCCGTGGCCCGCCAGGAGGTTCCGGCCCTCGGAGTGCCGACCGGCGCCCCGCCCGCGCGGCCGGCGATCCCGCGCCCGGTCCAGCAGCAGCCCGAGCTGGAGGCGGCGGACGAGGAGCGCGGCACCGAGGTCACGCCCGCGCCCCAGCAGCCGCCGACGCCGCAGAGCGGCCAGCCGCTGCCGCAGCCGCAGTCCCCGGCCGGCCCGCACCAGGGCGCCGGATACCAGGGCCAGCCGCCGCAGTCCCCGCCGCCGGGCCAGTTCGGCGGTCCGCAGAACCCGGGCAGCGGGCCGTTCCCGCAGCAGCCCCCGTTCGGCGGCCCCCAGGGCCCGCGCCGCTGATCCGCACGTGAAGGGGGCCTCCCACCGAAGCCGGTGGGAGGCCCCCTTTCGTTGTGTCGTCAGGTGCGCTGGTACACGGTCACGTCGTCGATGTCGGCCTTCGAGCGGTCCTTCAGGAAGATCACGCACAGCACCGTGACCACCGCCGACAGGATGATGTAGCCCGAAATCGAGTACGGCGTCCCGGTCTGGTGCAGCAGCCACGTCGCCAGCAGCGGCGCCGGGCCGCCCGCGAACACCGACGCCAGCTGGTAACCCAGCCCCGCGCCGCCGTAGCGCAGGTGCGTCGGGAAGCTCTCGCCGATCAGCGCCGCCTGCGGGCCGTACTGCAGCGCGTGCGGGATGAACGACACCACGACCGCGACGAACACCAGCGCGTGGTTGCCGTGCGCCAGGATCGTGAAGTACGGGAACGCGATCACGCCGGTGAACACCGCCCCGGTCAGGTACACCTTCTTGCGGCCGATGCGGTCCGACAGGGCCGAGAAGAACGGGATCATCGCGAGCTCGCACGCGGCGCCGACCAGGACCGCGTTGAGCACGAACGTCTTGCTGAACTCGTGCCGCGACACGACGTACACCAGCACGTAGCTGGTGAAGAGGTAGAACGGCATCTGCTCGCTGAACCGCACGCCGGCCGAGAGCAGGATCTCGCGCCAGTGGTGGCGGATCGCGTCGAGCACCGGCGTCCGCGCCGTCTGCTGGTTCTTGACCAGCTTCGCGAACATCGGCGTCTCGAGGATCTTCAACCGGATCACCAGGCCGACCGCGACCAGGATCAAACTGGCCAGGAACGGCAGCCGCCAGCCCCACGAGTCGAACGCGTCGGGGGAGAGGGTCGCCGACAGCAGCGTCATGCCGCCCGTGCCCAGCACCAGCCCGACCGGGACGCCGATCTGCGCGAAACTGCCGAGCAGCCCGCGTTTCTTCTGGTCGCCCCACTCCATCGCGAGCAGTACGGAGCCGCTCCACTCACCGCCGATCGCGATGCCCTGGATCAGCCGCAGCAGCACCAGGATCAGCGGCGCGGCGAACCCGATGGCCGCGGTCCCGGGCAGCATCCCGACGATGCCCGACGAGACGCCCATCAGCAGCAGCGTGACGATCAGCGTGGCCTTGCGGCCGATCCGGTCGCCCCAGTGCCCGAAGATCGCGGCGCCGACCGGGCGGGCGGCGAACCCGACCGCGTAGGTCGCGAACGACTGCATGGCCCCCGCGTAGGCACTCGACGACGGGAAGAACAGGTGCGGGAAGACCAAGGCCGCCGCGGTGTTGTAGAGGAAGAAGTCGTACCACTCGATGGTCGTGCCGATGGCACTCGCCATCGCCGCACGCCGTACCTGCACTTTTCCGGACTCGCTGTCCGGTTCCACCTTGTGAGTGACTCCGTTGTCGCCCAAGACCATCTCGCAACACCTCCGGTGACTGATGTCACACAACAGTGTGACGCCCGTCGACGATTTAGGCGATCGATGTCCGACATCGCGTCCGGTCGGTGATGAACAAAGTGCAGATTCTGCAACTTTGCAGAATCTGCAAGTTCCGCTATGGTGAACCCATGGACGCCAAAGGCCTGCGTGAGCGCAAGAAGCAGGAGACGCGCATCGCGCTGAGCTGGGCGGCCATCCGGTTGACGGTCGAACGCGGTTACGCCCAGGTCCGGATCGAGGACATCGCCGCCGAGGCCGGGGTGTCCACCCGGACCTTCAGCAACTACTTCGCCACCAAGGGCGAGGCCATCGTGGCCCGCCACCACGAGCGGTCCCGCGCGATCGCCGCGGCTCTCCGGGAACGCCCGGCCGGCGAGCCGATCTGGGCGGCCATCACCGCGGCCGCGCTGGCCGGGTTCGCCCTCGGTGAGACCGAAGGACGCCTCCCCGACCAGTCGTGGCTGGCCGGGATCCGGCTGATGGTCGCGGAACCCGCACTGCAGAGCGAGTTCCACAAAGCCGGGGCGGCGGGCGAAGCCGAGATCGCCCGGGTCGTCGCCGAGCGCACGGGCACCGACGTCGAGGCGGACGTCTACCCGAAGCTCGTCGCGGGTGTCGTCGGCGCCGCGCTCAACGTCGTCACGCAGCAGTGGCTCGGAACCGAGCCGCCGTGCCCGATGGAAGACCTGCTCCGGGACGTGTTCGACCGGCTCGCCGCCGGCCTGCCCGAACCGCGCTGAACCACCTCGCTCCACGCCCGGCAGGGTCACCGGGCTCCTCAGTCATGCCCTTTCACCGCAAGGAGTTCCGCCATGGAAGACGTCGTCATCGCGGGTGCCGGGCCCAACGGCCTCATGCTCGCCTGCGAACTCGCCCTCGCCGGCATCCGTCCGCTGGTCCTGGAGCGGCTGCCCGAGCCGACCGAGGAGAACCGCGCCAACGGCCTGGTCGGCCAGGTCGTGCGCCTCCTCGACCGCCGCGGGCTGCACGACCGGCTCGCCGGCCCGATCGGCCCGCCCGCCCCCGGGTTCGTCTTCGGGGCGATGCGCTTGGACCTCAGCCTCGCCGAGCACAACTCGCTCACCATCCTCGGTGTGCCCCAGCGGCGCATCGTGGCGATGCTCGCCGAACGCGCGGCGGAGCTCGGCGTCGAGCTCCGCCGCGGCCACGAGCTCACCGGCCTGACCCAGGACGCCGACGCGGTCACCCTCGGCGTCGCCGGCCCTGACGGACCGGGCCGGCTCATCACCCGGTACCTCGTCGGCGCCGAGGGCGGGCGCAGCATCACGCGCAAGCTCGCCGGCATCGGCTTCCCCGGCGTGACCGAAGACCGCACCCTCTCCATCACCGCGAACGCCACCGTCCCCGCGGAGTTCGTCGACGCCGCGTCCGGTGGGCTGACCGTGCCCGGCCACGGCGTCATCCCGCCGTTCTTCCACTACCGCACCGAAACCGGCCTGTTCGTCTACGCGCCGTTCCCCACCGGCGCTCTCGTCACCACGCTGGAGTGGACCGACGCCGAGGAGGACGTCGACGAGCCTCCGATGACCCTCGACGACCAGCGCGCCTCCATCGAGCGGGTGCTCGGCTTCGCCCTGCCCATCGGACCGCCGGAGGGCGACGGACCACACCTGCTGCGACGCCTGCGGGGCCGCAACACCCGGCTGGCCGACCGGTACCGCGAGGGCCGGGTCCTGCTGCTCGGCGACGCGGCGCACGTCCACTCCGGGATCGGCGGCCCGGGCCTGAACCTCGGCCTGCAGGACGCGGTCGCCCTCGGCTGGAAGCTCGCCGCCGAGCTGCACGGCCGGGCGCCGGCCGGGCTGCTCGACACCTACGAGAGCGAACGCCGCCCGGTCGCCGAACGCGTCGTCATGCACACCCAGGCCCAGTCCGCGCTGATCGCGCCGGGCCGCGACGTCACCGCGCTGCGGGAGCTCTTCGGTGAGCTGCTGCGGCTGCCCGGCACCGTGCAGCACATCGCCGACCTGATGTCCGGCGCGGACATCAGGTACGAACCGGGTACCGACCACCCGCTCGACGGCCGGTGGGCCCCGGACCTGGTGCTGGACGACGGAACCCGGCTCGCCGAGCTGACGCGCACGGCGCGTCCGCTGCTGCTGGACTTCACCGGCTCGTTGAGCGACGAGCTGCGCGGCTGGACCGACCGCGTCGACCTCGTCGCGGGCAAGACGGCGGACGCCGGCGCGACCGCGTTGCTCATCCGCCCGGACGGGTACGTCGCCTGGGCGACCAGCTCGGCCGAACCCGACGACACCGAGCGGAAGACGCTGCGGGCGGCGCTCGAACGGTGGTTCGGCAGCCCCGTTGACATGTAGGAGATCTCCTACGTAATGTCGCGGGCATGACGATCACCCACGTGCAGTTCCTGACCCTGCCCGTCGCCGACCACGCCCGCGCGCGGGACTTCTACGTCGGCAAGCTCGGCTTCGAAGCGCTCGTCGACCGGCGCACGCCCGAGGGCGGCCGGTTCGTGATGGTCGCCCCGAAGGGCGCGAAGACCGGCGTGGTGCTGACCGACCAGCGGGTCACCGGGATCGAGCCGGGCCCGCGGCACTTCCAGCTGCAGACCACCGACCTCGACGCCGACGTCGCCGTGCTGCGGGCCGGCGGCGTCGAGGTGGCCGACCCGGAGGAGCGGCCGTGGGGGCGCGCGACGTCCTTCAAGGACCTCGACGGCCACACCCTCGGCCTGCTGCAGCCGTCGGACTTCGGCGACGTGCCGCACTGATGCCGGTCAACGACGACGTCTTCGCCGCGCTGGCCAGCCCGGCGCGGCGGCAGGTCCTGCGGCTGCTGCTGGACGGCCCGATGGCCGCCGGCGCGATCGCCGACCGGTTCGACATGGCCCGGCCCAGCCTTTCGGAACACCTCCGGGTCCTTCGCGAGGCGGGCCTGGTCAACGAGCAGCGGCAGGGCCGCAACCGCGTCTACCGCCTCGACGCGGCCCCGCTGGAAGAGGTCGCCGACTGGCTCACGCCGTACGAACGGTTCTGGCGGAGCAAGCTCGCCAACCTGCGTGACCTGCTCGACGAGGAGGGCGACCTGTGACCGACGACGACCCGACCGCGATCCACGTCGACCAGTTCCTCGCCCACCCGGCGCGCAAGGTCTGGCGGGCCCTCACCGAACCGGACCTGTTGGAACGCTGGATCAACATGCCGAACGACATCGAACCTGTGGTGGGGCACCGGTTCCAGCTGCTGGCCGAGCCGGTGCCCGCGGCCGGGTTCGCCGGCGGACCGGTGGCGTGCGAGGTCCTCGAAGTCGAACCCGAGCGCAAGCTCAGCATCCGCTGGGGTCCGCAGTGGACGGTCACCTGGCGGCTCGAACCGGAGGGCACCGGCACCCGGCTCTTCCTCAGCCACACCGGCTTCGACCCGGACGACGAGTTCCAGCGCGTCTCCCGCCGCATCATGGGCGGCGGCTGGCGCTCCCACGTACCCCGCGCGCTGGCCCGGCTGCTGGACGCGATGGACGACCCGGCCCGTCATCGATCCGATCGGTGACAAACGGCGCAGTACCATCGGGAGGTGACCGCTGATCCCGCCGAGACGAAACCCCTGCGCGCCGACGCCCGGCGCAACCGGGCGCGCGTGCTGGACGCGGCCGAGAGCGTGTTCGCGGCCAAGGGCACCGGGGCACCCACCGAAGAGGTAGCCCGCGCCGCCGGCGTCGGCATCGGCACGGTGTTCCGGCACTTCCCGACGAAGGAAGCACTCCTGGAGGCCGTGCTGATCGCCCGGCTGCAGCGGTTCGTCGCCGAGGCCGAATCGGTCGTCGCGGCCGACTCCGCCGATCCGGGCGGTGCGTTCTTCTCGTTCCTCACCAGCTGGATCGAGATGTCCGGTGCGAAGAACGCCTACTTCGAGGCGCTCACCGCCGCCGGCGTGAGCGTGCCGCACGCCAAGTCCGACATCGGCGCCCGGCTGCTCGGCGCGCTCGGGGTGCTGCTGTCCCGCGCCCAGGTGGCGGGTGCGGTCCGCGAGGACCTCGTGCCGGGCGAGCTGATCACGGTCATCATCGGTGTGGCGAAGGCCGCCGAATACGCCGGCCCGGACGCGCGGCTGCGCGACCGGGCCGTGACGATCCTCTTCGACGGACTCCGGCCGTCAGCGGGGGAGCGGCGCTGAGACGAGCGGCTCCAGCGTCGGGCGCTTCGCGGCCATGGTGTCCCCGGACGACTCGCCCTTCACCCGCCGCCGCACCCACGGCAGCGCGTGCTCCCGCGCCCACTGCAGGTTCTGGCTGCGGCGCGCGGCCGGGCTCAGGATCGCCCGCGGCTCGAGTTCCGGGCTGAGCAGCGGGTGCTCGACACCGAGGACCCGGAGCACCTCGATGGCGACCTCGGTGTGCCCGAGCGCGTTGAGGTGCAGACGGTCCGGCGCCCAGAACCGGCGGTCGCACAGCTGCCGCATCGACCACAGGTCCACCAGCAGGGCGTCGTGCCGGGCCGCGATGCCGCGCACGAGCTCGTTGTAGATCGCCACCCGGCCGCGGATCGCGCGGAACAGCGGGTCCTCGACGCCGTCGACCCCGGTGAACAGGATCAGGCGGGCCCCGGTCGCGCGGACCCGGGCGACCGCGGTCTCGTAGTCGACGAGCAGCGCGTCGATGTCGACCTTGGGCCGCATGAGGTCGTTGCCGCCGGCGTAGAGGGAGACGAGGTCGGGGTCCATCGCGAGGCCCGCCTCGAGCTGCTCGCCCAGCACCTGCGGCAGCAGCTTGCCGCGGATGGCGAGGTTGGCGTAGCGGAAGCCCGGCTCGCGCGCGGCGAGCTGCTCGGCGACGCGGTCGGCCCAGCCGCGGACGCCGTTCGGGGCGGCCGGGTCGTCGTCCCCGACGCCTTCGGTGAACGAGTCCCCCATGACCACTAAGCGCTTGCTCATGTCCGCAGTCTAAGCGGCCCCCTGCCGCTCGCCTTCCGCCCGGGGCGGAATCCCTGGCGCACCGCGGCCGGCGGCCGGTACACGGGAAAGATGACGTCCTACGACGCGATCGCCGACTGGTACGAAACGACGTTCCTGCCCGGTCAACGCGACGATCCCCTGGAGATCGGCCCCGTGCTGCGCGACCTCCTCGGCCTCGGCTCCGGGCCGTGCCTCGAACTGGGCTGCGGCACCGGCGCCCACGCCGGCCGGATCCGGGAGCTCGGCCGGACGCCGCTCGGCGTCGACATCTCCGCCGGCATGCTGCGCCACGCGTCCGGACGGCTGCCCGTGCTGCGCGGCGACGGCGAAGCCCTTCCGGTCGCCACCGGATCGCTGCCCGCGGTCGCGTCTCTCATGGTGCACACCGACATGCCCGCCTACCCGGCGGTGCTGCGCGAGGTGGCACGTGTGCTGGCCCCCGGCGGGGTGTTCGTCCACATCGGAGTGCACCCGTGCTTCTGCGGCGCGTTCGCCGACCGGTCCGACGAGCGGGCCGTCGTCCTCCGGCCCGGGTACCGGGAGCCCGGCTGGACGACGGCGTCCTGGACCGACCGCGGTCTGCGGGACAAGGTCGGTGCCACTCATCGGCCGCTGCCCGACCTGCTCCACGCCGTCCTCGGCGCGGGGCTGGTGTTCGAACGGTTCGCCGAAGGCGGCGCACCCACGCCGACCGTCCTGGGCTGGCGGGCCGTCAAGCGGTGAGCTGCCGGGCCCGGTGGTCGGCGACGTGGACGCGGGTCGCGCAGCGCGTCGAGCAGAACCGGCGGCGGCCGTTGCGGGAGGTGTCGACGTACGCCGTCTCGCAGCCTTCGCGGCCGCAGATGCCGAGGCGGTCCGGGGCCTCGCACACGAGGTGGGCGAGGCCGCCCGCGGTGTAAGCCCGGACGCGGCCGACCGGGCCGGCGTCTTCGACCGAGTAGTGCAGGTGGGGCGGCTTCCCGTCGTGGGTGGCGATGTACGGCCGGCACGCCGCCTCGGCGAGCAGGTCGTTGACCAGGTCCGGGCGGGCCGCGGGGTCGGCGGCGAACACCGGGCGCAGGACGCGGGCCCACGCGGCGATCCGGGCGGCTTCGTCGTCGGTCAGCGCCGCGATGGACATGCCATTGCGGACCATCCCGTCCAGCAGTTCGCTCGCGGAGCCCGCGTTCACCAGGTCGGCGGCGACGAGCGCGGCCGGGCCGCCGTAAGGGTTGAAGTGCACAAAGCCATTACACCACGATCGGGGTATGGACGGAAACCGTTGCCCCCGCTGCGGCTGGCCGCTCGCCGAACTGCCGGCGACCGCGGCCCGGCCCGCCACCCACCGGCTCGACTACGTGCGCTGCGTCTGCGGCAGCTGGCTCGCCCGCTTCGACGGCGAGGTCGTCGGCGCTACCCGGGCGTGGCTGACCGGGTGAGCTTCGGCAGGCTGGTGCGGTCGGCGGCGCTACCCGGGCACGGCTGACCAGGTGAGCTTCGGCGGGCTGGTGCGGTCGTCGGCGCCACGCAGGCGTGGCTGACCGGGTGAACTTCGGCAGGCTGGCGCGTCGCCGGCGCCACCCGGGCCTGGCTGACCAGGCGAGCTTCAGCAGACTCGCGCGTCGCCGGCGCTAGCCAGGCATGGCTGACCGGGTGAGCTTCGGCGGCCTCTGGTCGCCCTGGCGCGTCGGCGGCGGCCTTCCCCTGGCCACGCTGAGCGCGTGTTCAGAGGTCGAGCACGCCCGCCGCGTTGTCGTTCCACTGGTCGACCCGGCGGATGTACTCGTACAGCGCGCGACTGCCCCGCACCCAGCGCCCCTGGTCGGCGATCGCCAGGTCGTCGGCCCCGGCGCGGCGGGCCTCGGTGGCGAACCCGGACCGCAGCGAATGCCCGGTCACCGGGTACGGCAGGCCCGCCCGGACCCCCGCCCGGGTGAGGATCTGGTTGACACCGGTCGTGCTCAGCGCGGGTGCGCCGACGTTGCCGTGCCGGTCCACCCGGCGAAACGCCGGCCCCTCGGTGATCCCGGCGCCGGAGCGCCACGCGTGCCACGCCCGCACCGGGTCGGTGTCGGGGCTCTCGCGCCGCGGGACGACCATGTCGCCGGTGCTCTTGCCGTGCCGTACGGTCACCGCCAGGCCCCGGTCGTCGACCGGCTCGACGTCGGTGACCAGCAGGTTCGCCAGGTCGGAACACCGGGCGGCGATGGGAAAGCCGATCAGCAGCATCGCGCGGTCGCGGGCACCGGACAGGGTGTCCGGGCAGGCCCGGGACATCGCCCGCAGGTCCGTGAGCGTCACCATGGTGGCCTTGCCGCGACCCCGCTGGATCCCCTCGCGGGCCAGCCGCTGCCGATAGCCCTTCAACGCGCGCCACGCGGCACGGCTCGCTTCGGGGTCGACGACGACCTTGTGGTGCCGCAGCCCGGCGAGCGCGCCGGTGAGCCGCCGTTCGATCGTCGACGGGGCCGCCGGCGCGGCCCGCTCCGGCACTTCCGGCACGACGCGTTCGTCCGGACGCAGCGTGCGGCCGCGTTCTAGCCAGACGACGAACCCCGTCAGGGCGCCGATCGACGCCGCCAGCGGCGGGATCCCGGCCTCGGCGGTGTAGTCCTGCCACACCTGCCAGTCCTGGGCGTAGGCCTTGAGCGTGTTCGGCGGCCGTTGCGCGTCGACGTGCCGGGCGGCGGCTTCGTCGAGCAGGGCGAGCCGGTCCTGCGGGCTCGCGGCGGTGAGGGCGGCGTCGGTCACCGGTTCGAGCTCGGGCACGCGCCGAAGATTACGGGATCATTCTTCCGGAACGCTGTCGATCCGGCGGGGCGCCGTTCGTGTCAGCGGGGAAAGCACCGACCGAGGGAGACCGCGTGAAGCAGTACCTGCTCAGCATCTACCAGCCCGACGGCCCGACCCCGCCGCCGGAAGTCCTCGACGGGATCACGAAGAAGCTCGACGCCCTCAACGCCGACCTCAAGGCCGCTGGGGCCTGGGTGTTCGCCGGCGGTCTGCACCCGCCCTCCACCGCCACGGTGCTGCGAGCCGGCGACGGCGACACGCTCGTCACCGACGGCCCCTTCGCCGAAGGCAAGGAACACCTCGGCGGGTTCACGATCGTCACCGCGCCCGACCTCGACGCGGCGCTCGTCTGGGGTGGCCGGCTCGCCGACGCCGTCGCGCCGTTGCCGGTCGAGGTGCGGCCGTTCGCGGGGTGAGCGTCGAGGAGGTCTTCGCCGCGGAGTACGGCCGCGCGGTGTCGGTGCTGGTGCGGGTCTTCGGGAGCATCGACGTCGCCGAGGAGGCCGTGCAGGACGCGTTCGCCGAGGCGGTCCGGCGGTGGCCGGCCGACGGGACGCCCCCGAGCCCCGCCGGCTGGATCATCACGACGGCCCGCAACCGCGCCATCGACCGGCTGCGCCGGGAGGCCGCCGGGGCGGACAAGCACGCCCAGGCCGCACTGCTGCATGCGGAGACAGAGCCCGTCGAGGAGGGCGCCGTGCCCGACGACCGGCTCCGGCTGATCTTCACCTGCTGCCACCCCGCGCTGGCCCGCCCCACGCAGGTCGCCCTGACGCTGCGGCTGCTCGGCGGCCTGACGACCGCGGAGATCGCCGGCGCGTTCCTGGTGGCCGAGCCGACGATGGCCCAGCGGATCGTCCGGGCGAAGAACAAGATCCGCGACGCGGGCATCCCGTACCGCGTCCCGCAGGACGCCGACCTGCCGGCGCGGCTGTCCGCGGTGCTCGGCGTGCTGTACCTGATCTTCAACGAGGGCTACACGGCGAGCGCGGGGGAGGACCTGGTCCGCGACGACCTCTGCCACGAGGCGATCCGGCTCGCCCGCGTCCTGACCGGGCTGATGCCCGACGAGCCGGAGGCGTGGGGCCTGCTGGCACTGATGCTGCTGATCCACGCGCGCCGCGCGGCCCGCACCGGTGCCGACGGCGACGTGGTGCTGCTGGCAGACCAGGATTTTTCGCGCTGGGACGCGGCCCTGGTCGCCGAGGGCCAGGAGATAGTCCGTCGCTGCCTGCGCCGCAACCAGCCGGGCCCGTACCAGATCCAGGCGGCGATCCAGGCCGTCCACAGCGACGCGCCCACGGACTGGTCCCAGGTCAAGGCGTTGTACGACCAACTGTTGGCCGTGACGCCGACACCGGTGGTGGCGCTGAACCGGGCGGTGGCGGTCGCCGAGGTCGACGGTCCCGAAGTGGCGTTGGCGCTGGTCGAGGAACTCGAGCTGCCGCGGTTCCCGCTGTACCACGCGATCCGTGCGGAGCTCCTGGACCGGGTCGGCCGGAGCGGGGAAGCGGTGACGGCCTACTCCGCGGCGATCGACCTGACGCACAACGCGGCCGAAAAGGCGCTGCTGGAACGGAAACGAGCCTCAGCGGGCGCCGGGTGACAGCACGTAGGAGAACCGGCGGACCCGCGGGACCCACGTCTGGAAGACGCTGACGTCGGGCAGCGTGACGGCCGGCGCCAGCTCGGCCAGGCTGCGGTGGAGGTGTTCCCACTGCACTGCCTCGCCGGCGGGGATCCGGCCCACCGCCTCGCTTTTCCAGTGGTCCTCCCGTTCCACCGGCCGCAGGCGCCCGACGAAGTCGCTCCACGGCGTCTCGGGCGCCGTCTTCAGCAGCGCGTCGGCGAACCGGCCGAGCAGGCGGCCGTGCGCGGTGCACGTCCCGAGCAGCACGACCACCGCCTCGTACTCGCCGGCGAGGAACGTCGAGGCGTCGGAGAGGTCTCGCGTCGCCCGGAGCATGCGGTAGAGGTTGATGAGGCGCTTCGCGTCCCGGGGCGTGTCGACCAGCGGATCCAAGCGGGAGAGCAGCGTGATCTCCGGATCGGTCAGCGGCCGCGGGATCTCGGGCGGCTGCCCCGGGTTCAGCTGCGCGGCCACCTGTGAGCCGGGCTCGACCGGGATGACCGGCGCCGGGCCGCCCGCCGGGGCCACGACGCCGGTCGCCTCGTCGTGCTCCGGGTCGGCCGGGGGCCGCTCGCCGGTGTCGGCGGGCGGGGTGTCGATCATCGACCACAGCAGCTGCTGCAGGCTGCCCGCCGGCATCCGCGGCAGGACCAGCGGGATGTTGAGGATCTTCTCGAGGTAGTCCTCGGGAGTCACGTGCCAGCCGTCCGACCGCACGACGGCGTCCCCTTCGATCAGCCGGTCGTAGTGGGTGCTGAGCGACCGCAGCAGCCACCGCGGGTCCACGCCGACGACCACCACGAACAGGTCGAACGCGAGGAGCAGGTGCACGGCCTGCAGCACGTCGACGACCTGCTGGGGGCTGCACCGGTCGAGGTCGTCGATGTAGAGGACGATCCGGTCCAGCGGGCGGGCGCCGTCCTCGCCGTCGGTGGCCGGCGCGGTCATCAACGCGACGAGCTTCTCGAAGTCCTTGCGGATGGTGGAGATCAGGCCGAGGTTGCCCCGGTAGTCCTCGCCGCGGGACCTCTCGGCGAGGAAGGCGTACAGCCGCCGTCCCGGGGTCAGCTCGGTGAGCTGACGGCCCAGCTCCCCGATCCTGGTGACCACCTCCGCCAGCTGCCGTTCGGCGATCTGCTGGTCGACGTCGGCCTTGCGCAACGCGAGCAGCTCCTGCTGGGCACCGGTGTCCAGGCCGTCGTGCAGGTCTTCCGCGAGCACCCGCAGCCGGCGCAGGCCCGTGCGGGCCGCGCTCACCAGCTTCAGCCCGGTGGCGGCGAGGCCGGCGAACACGACGCCGACGCCGGTCAGCCAGGCTCGCACGTCGGGGACGACGGCCGCGAGGGCCACACCGGCGAGCAGTACGACGGCCGCGGCGATCAGCGCGGTCTTCCCGTGGCGGTAGCGCGCGATCCGGCCCAGTGCCGCGGCTTCGCCGTGCGCCCCGCGCATCTCGGCGGCCAGCAGCTTGCCCTGGTCGGCCAGGTCGTCCACGCCGAGCTTGCGCCACAGCCCGTCGTACTGCTCGTGGAACGCCCGCGACTTCCGCAACGCGCGCAAGAGGTCGCCGGCCCGCACCCTGCGGTCTCGCTCGGCGTCGCCGATCCGGCGCTTGAGCGCGGCGGCCTCGGCCTGGGCGCGTTCGGTCACCGCCGTCAGCTGCTTGCGCTGCTCCAGCTCGGCCGCGAGCTGTTCGCGCAGCCGCGCGCCTTCGCGGAGCCGGGCCTGGTGCTCGGCGTCCGGCTCACCGGGGCGCCGGGCGGGTTCGGAGAGCTGGCGGAAGATCTCGTCCCCGAGGCTGGCCCAGAGGTTCGCGTCCGCGTAGTGCCAGGCGTTGAAGCCGACCTGCGCGATCTTGGCGCAGTGGCCGGGGGTGCCTTCCAGGGCCTTGACCTGGCCGCGCAGCATGCCCATGAAGAAGCTCTTGCCCGAGCCCCACTCGCCGAAGACGCCGATCGACAACGGCAGCGGCGTGTCCTTCGCGGCGATGACCGTGGCCAGCATCGAGACGTACGGTTTCACGCCCAGGTGGTCATGGGCCAGCGGGATGCTTTCGTTCGGGTCGACCAGGTCCCGGGCGACCCCGCCGGCGAGCTGGTCGTCGGAGAACACGGGCACCCGGGGACCGGACGGCGGGTCGGCGGTCCGCTTGGGCTCGAAGGCCGCCGCGCCGGGGACGTCGGCCGCCCACTGCTCCTTGATCGCGTCGACGTGGCCGTCGTAGTCGGAGAAGAAGACGACTTCGCGGACCGGGGTCTTCGCGGCCAGCGCGCCGCGGATGACCGCGCGGGCGGCGATCGTGGGCGCGAGTCCGAGCCGTCCGGTGGCGAACAGCGGCACGGCGACGGCGGTCGCGCCCGCGCTCGCCGCGGTGGTGATGGCGGCTGTCGTCGCGGTCGCGATCGCGTCCGGTGTCGGTTCATTGCGCTCCCCCTTGTCGTGGGGAGTGGCCAGGACAGCCAGGCGCAGCCGTCCGCCGGTGTGCGCGCTGAGGTCCAGCAGAACGGGCTCGGCGGGCGTGACCGAGCCCAGGTCGACCCGGCGCCAGCCGGCACGGGGGAACACCTCCTGCATCGCGTCGCCGACGCCGCCGTAGGTGGTGCCAACGGAGATCGCCAGTGCGTCGACCGGCAGGTCCCACGGTCGCGCGGTCCACACGACGGCGTAGGCCACGCCATCGACGGTCTGGAGCGGAACCAACTCGTCGCCGAACTCCGGTGCGCTCATCGGTTCCTGACTCGTCGAGAACGGGGCTTCCGTTACTACCAGATCCCGCTTCCGCTCGATCGGCTCCTCTGAGTTCGGATATGTGACCTTATCCGAACTCAGGTGGCCGACTAGGTTTCTTTAGATTTTGAACAGCTGCTTCTAGTTCTGATTAGAAGCTTTGATAGACTCCCGATCATGACGGAAGATGCAGGTCAGCCTCGGATTTGCGAGTACCGGCGCTGTGGGGCGCTGCTGCCGCCGGCGGTGGGGCGGGGGAGCCGGGCTCGGTTCTGCCAGGACGGGAAGACCTGGGGACGCCGGAACCTCAACTGCCGTGACGCCGAAGCCGTCCTGTCGGACGCCGAGTCGCTGCGGGAGAGCGACACCGAGCTGGACGACACCGCCGTCACCGCGCTCGCCGGGCAGGTCGATCGCGTGCTCGAGCCCGCGCGAGGGCTGGTCGAGACGCTGACGACCCTGCGCCATCAGCTGGAAGCCACCACCGCCGCCGCGCTCGCCGAACGGGACGCCGCCCTGGCCGAGGCCGACGACTACCGCCGGCAGCGTGGGCTCGCCGAAGCTGAAGCCGCCCAAGCTCGCGAAACGGCCGAAGAGGCCGTCAGGAAAGCGGGCACCGCCGAGAAGGAGGCAGCAACCGCTCTCCGGGAGCGGGACGCTGCCCGCGGCGCCCAGCGGGAGGCGCTCCACGAGCGGCAGCGCGTCGAAGGGCAGCTGTCCGCGGTCCGGGACGAGCTCGCACGGGTCGCCGAACGGGCCGAGGCGAGCGCGACCCTGGCCGGCGAGCGGGCATCGACGATCGCCACCCTGACCGCGGACGTCGCGGCCACCCGCACCGCGCTCGACGACGAACGCGGCCGCGCCCAGGCCGCCGCGGCGCGTGCCGAAACGGCGGAAGCCCGCGCCGAGACGGCCGCCGGTCGGCTCGACGCGGCACGCGAGGAGCTGACCCGGGCAGCTACTGCCCACCACGCCACGCAGGAAGCCGCCCTGGAACGGGCCCGGATGGATGCCGAGCGCCTGCGCGCCGGGTACGACCAGCGGCTGGCCGAACTGCAGGCGGCACACGAACAGACCGTGCGGTCCATGCACGAGACCACCACGAGCCTCGGGGCCGAGCTGCGCACCTGCACCGGTCGCGCCGACAACGCCGAGCGCGCGCTGGCCAAGGTCTTCGCCGTGCTCCGGGAAACGCCAGGGCTCCCTGATGCCGTCACCGCAATGCTTAAGTAATTACTTGACTATTGGCGAACGCGGGCATAACTTAAGTACATGCTTGACCATGAGCTGGACCTGGTGTTCCGCGCCCTGGGCGACCGGACGCGGCGGGGGCTGGTGGAGCGGCTCGTGCGCGGGCCGGCGTCGGTCAGTGAGCTCGCCGAGCCGCTGACCATGTCGCTCGCCGCCGTCGTGCAGCACCTGCAGGTGCTCGAATCCGCCGGGATCGTGCGGTCGGAGAAGGTCGGCCGCGTGCGGACCTGCCGGATCGAGCCGGAGATGCTGCGCGCCGGCGAGCACTGGCTGGGCGGGCAGCGCACCACGTGGGAAAGCAGGCTCGACCGGCTCGGCGACGTCCTCGCCGAGCCGCCAGGAATGTCGGAAGGGAGCACGACATGACCGTCAACCACAGCACCTTCACGCTCGAACGCACCTACCCCGTCCCGCCGTCGCGGGTGTTCGCCGCGTGGTCGGACCCGGCCGTCAAGACGCGCTGGTTCGCCCCCGAC
The DNA here is from genome assembly GCF_055633615.1 of Amycolatopsis sp. NPDC114505. Classification (NCBI taxonomy): domain Bacteria; kingdom Bacillati; phylum Actinomycetota; class Actinomycetes; order Pseudonocardiales; family Pseudonocardiaceae; genus Amycolatopsis; species Amycolatopsis sp. NPDC114505. The sequence goes on from NZ_JBVKDV010000003.1 coordinate 586,866, forward strand.
GGGACCCACGAGCTGGACTTCCGCGTCGGCGGCCGCGAGACCGTCGAGGCCGTGGGCCCGGACGGGACGCCGCTGGCGGTCCTCTCGACCTACCACGACATCGTGCCGGAGCGGCGGATCGTCTACTCCACGGCGCTGAGCGGCGGGAAGACGCTCGCCACGGTCTCGATCACCACCGTCGAGCTGGTCGGCGAAGGCGACGGCACCCGCTTGGTCCTGACCGAACAGGGCACCTTCCTCGACGGCGCCGAAGAACCGGCTTGGCGCGAGCAGGGCACCGGTGACTGGCTGGACCGGCTCGGCGAGGAGCTGAAATGACGCCCGAACTGCTCGTCGAATCACGGGTCGCAGCCGTCGCGGCGAAGGACGTCGAGACGCTGGTGGCCCAATACGCCGAGGACGTCACGCTGTTCGACGCGCTCGGCCCGCTGCGCGACACCGGCCGGGACGCCGAGCGGAACCGGCTGCGGGAGTGGTTCGGCGCGTACCGCTCCACGATCGACCTGAAGATCCGCGACCTCGAAGTCGTCGCCGACGGCGATGTCGCGTTCGCGCACTACCTGTTCCAGGTGCGGGGAACGATGACCGACGACACCGTCGTGGACATGTGGGTGCGCTCGACCGTCGGGTTCCGCCGTGGCGAGGACGGCTGGAAGATCGTCCACGAGCACAGTTCCGTGCCGCTCAAGCCGTCCGGTACCGCTGGGGACTGACGCCGAACTCGCGTTTGAAGGCCGCGCTGAGGGCGAACGCGCTGCCGTAGCCGACCTGGTGGGCGACCGCGCCGATCGTGGCGTCCGGCTGCTGGCGCAGCAGGTCCGCGGCGAGCGCGAGCCGCCAGCCGGCGAGGTAGGCCATCGGCGTCTCGCCGACCGCCGTGGCGAACCGCCGGGCCAGCGCCGCCCGGGAGACTCCGGTGTTGGACGCGAGCTTGGCGACCGTCCACGGCTCGGCCGGCTGGTGCTGCAGCAGCCGCAGCGCCTGCCCGACGACCGGGTCGTCGTGGGCGCGGTACCAGGCGGGCGCGGTGGTGTCGGGCCGGTCGAACCACGCCCGCAGCGCGGCGATCAGCAGCAGGTCGAGCAGCCGGTCGAGGACGGCCTCCTGCCCGGGCACGTCCCGGCCGATCTCGTCGGCGAGCAGCCCGACCAGCGGCGTCGGCCAGTCGGCCGCCCGCAGGACGATCAGCGTCGGCAGCGCGGCCAGGAGCTTCCTGCTGATCTCGCCTTCCATGCCGTAGGTGCCGGTGAGCAGGACGACCGGGCCGCCCGTGCCCCAGGTGCGTACGCCGAGGTCGGCGTACGCGGTGAGGTGCCCGCCGTCGGGGGTGCGGCATTCCTGGCCGGGCAGGATCAGCGCCTGCGGCGGCGTCGACGGGTGGTCGCCGACCACGTACGGATCCGGGCCGCGGGCGATCGCGACGTCGCCTTCGCCGAGCAGCACGTTCTCGCCGGCGTCCGGGACGATCCACGCTTCACCGCGCACGACCGACACGACGGTCAGCGGCGCTTCGTCTTCGATGCGCAGGGACCACGGCGGGGTCAGCACCGAGCGCAGCAGGAACGCGCCGTGCGCGCGGGGGCCGTCGAGGAGCGCGGCGAGCGGATCCATGCCGCCGAGTGTAGACGCTGGAACATGCGATCGAGGCTTTGAACTATGGAGAGTCTTACTAGCGGGCGGTTGACTCACTGCCATGACAACGAACTTCCTGGTGGTGGGCGGCACCGGCAAGACCGGGCGCCGCGTGGCGGATCGGCTGCGGGAGCGCGGTCTGCCGGTGCGGATCACGTCCCGGCGCGGGGCGCCGCCGTTCGACTGGAGCGACCGCGAGACCTGGGCGCCGGTGCTGAAGGGCATCGACGCCGTGTACCTGACCTACTACCCCGACCTGGTGGTGCCCGAGGCGGCCGCCGACATCCACGCGTTCGCCGAACTGGCCGTGGCGCAAGGGGTCCGGCACCTGGTGCTGCTCTCCGGCCGCGGCGAGGAGGAAGCCGAAGCGTGCGAACGGATCGTGGCCGATGCCGGGACCGGCTGGACGGTCCTGCGGTGCAGCTGGTTCGCGCAAAACTTCAGCGAGCACTTCCTCCTCGACGCCGTGCGCGGCGGGGAGATCGCGCTGCCGGCGGGCACGGTCACCGAGCCGTTCGTCGACGTCCGCGACATCGCCGACGTCGCGGTGAAGGTGCTGACCGAACCCGGCCACACGGGCCGGCTGTACGAGCTGACCGGGCCGCGACTGCTCGGCTTCGCCGACGCCGCCGCGGAAATTTCGGCCGCGTCGGGGCGGGATGTCCGCTATGTTCCGGTTTCCGCCGAGGAGTACGCCGCCGCGGCGGTCGAGTACGGCGTGCCGGAGGAAGAAGTCGGGGCGTTGACGGAGCTGTTCGCACGGGTGCTCGACGGCCGCAACGAGTCGGTGACCCACGACGTCGAGCGGGTGCTGGGCCGGCCGGCGACGGACTTCGCCGCCTTCGCGCGGGACGCGGCGGCGACCGGAATCTGGTCGCGGTGAAGGGGAAGGAGAGACCGATGTCCACTGTGGTGCTGGTGGCCGCGCTGGTCGCGGCCGGGCTGATCGCCGGGTTGTTCTACGCCTACGCGTGCTCGGTGATGCCGGGGCTCGCGCGCGGCGACGACAAGACGTTCGTGGAGGCGATGCGCGGGATCAACGTCGCGATCGTCAACCCGGTCTTCATGCTGACGTTCCTGGGCGCGCCGGTGCTGGCGGGCGTCGCGATCTTCCTCAACCCCGGGCCGCGGCCGTGGGTGATCGCGGGGTTCGGGTTCCTGCTGGCGATGATCGTGATCACCGCGGTGGTGAACATCCCGCTCAACAACGCGCTGGACAGCGGCGGCGACGACTACGCGGCGGTCCGGGCGGCGTTCGAGTCGATCTGGGTGCGCTGGAATGTGCTGCGGGCCGTGGTGAGCACGGCCGGGTTCGGCTGCTTGGTGGCGGCCGTGCTCACCGACCGCTGAGTCAGTCCGCGAGGCGGAAGAGCAGGTCGGTGACCCACTGGTTCGGGTCCGGGACCTCCAGGGGGTTGGTGCGCAGGACTTCCAGGCGGCCACCCCACTCCTCGCCGTCGGGGCCTTCCGTGACGTCCCAGGTGACACCCTCGCCAGCGCCCCAGGCCAGGACCTCCGCGGTCGCGGCGGCCAAGCCGTCCGGGGCGCCGACGTAGGTCTCGAGGACGTACTTCCCCGCTGGGAGGTCGCCGAGGAACGCCGGTTCGGCCGGGGCGAAGTCGCCCTCGATCGGGACGCCCGCTTCGACGGTGAACCGCATCCCGGGGTGCAGGACGCGGTACCGGAAGAACGGCGCCCCGGCCGGCACGATCCCGTGGCCGGCAAGGGTGCCGATCAGCGGCGGCAGCCGGTCGGCGATGCGCGGGAACTCCTCGATCCCGACGGTGGCGCGCTCGGCGACGTACCGCTGGGCCGGTCGGTCCACGATGGACGGCATCAGGATTCCTCCGGGACGAAGATCGGGCGGACTTCGATACTGCCGTACGTCGCGGCCGGGTGCTTGGCCGCGATCTCGAGGGCTTCGTCGAGGTCGTCGCACTCGAGGACGACGTACCCGCCGATCTGTTCCTTGGCCTCGGTGAACGGGCCGTCGGTGAGCAGGACCTCGCCGTCTCGGACGCGGATCGTCGTGGCTTCCGACGGCGGGCGCAGGCCGCCTCCGCCGTGGATCTTGCCGCGTCGGGCCAGGTCCTCGCCCCAGCCGTCGCAGCCGTCGTACTGGTGTTCCTCGGCGGTCTCGTCGCCGGCGATCATCAGCAGGTACCGCATTCAGGGTCCTTCCAGTACGTCGCGCAGGCGCGCGGCGAAGGCTTCCGGTTCGGTGGCGAACCCGCCGTGGTCGCCCGGGAACTCCACGGCCGTCAGGCCGAGGGCGGTGGCGAGCCCGAGGCCGGTCTCGTGGGCCGTCGACCCGGCGGACTTCTCGCCGACGCCGACGACCAGCCGCGCGGACGTCGCCCGGAGCGCGCCGAAGTCGGGTTCGTAGGCGCCAGTGGCGGCCATCAGGTGGGCGAAGAAGTAGGTGAAGTTGCCTTCGCCGCGCGGGTCGAGCGGGGGCGCGGGGTCGACGCCCACGAGCGCCATGAACGCGGGGAAGGCGGCGTCGAGGCCGTTCTCGCGGAACAGCGCCGGGATGTCGGGGCCGTCGAGAGCCGCGGCGGGCAGGTAACGGCTGACCGGTGGTTCGTGCAGCACGACCGTGCGGACGTCCCCGGGGTGGCGCACGACGTGGTCGAGCAGCGTGATGGCACCTCCGCTGCTGGCGAACACGTCCGCGGGCCCGACTTCGGCGAGCAGGCGGTGCACGTCGTCGGCGTGCTCGCGGATGATGTCGTCGCCCGGTTCGCCGTCGAGGGGGCTGCGGCCGAGGCCGCGCGGGTCGTAGGTGACGACGGTGCGGGTTTCGGCCAGCAGCGGCCGGATGTGGGTGAACACGGCGGCGTCGGCCGGCCCGCCGGGGACCAGCAGCAGCACCGGGCCGCTTCCGGTGACGTCGTAGGTGATCGTGGCGCCGGGGACGGCGAGGGTGGTCATGGGCTCTCCTGAGGTGGCCGGGATTCACCCGACCGACGAACGAGGTCGCCCGGGACCGACACCGCTTCGGAGATTCTTCGCGCGAGGTACGCGCGTTCAGCCTCGGTGGGCGCGAGGTCGCGGGCTTTGGCGTACCAGTCCGCGGCTTCGGCGTGGCGGCCGAGACGGCGGAGGAAGTCGGCGCGGGTGGCCGGCAGCAGGTGGTAGCCGTCCATGGTCAGCTCGTCGAGCAGCGCGAGCCCGGCGAGCGGGCCGTCGGCCATGCCGACCGCGACGGCCCGGTTGAGCTCGACGACCGTGCTCGGGACGTGCTTGCGCAGCTCGCCGTAGAGGCCGGCGATCTGGGCCCAGTCGGTGTCGGCGGGCCGGGCGGCGGTGGCGTGGCAGGCCGCGATGGCCGCCTGGATCTGGTACGGCCCGGGCCGCCGCCGGCGCAACGCCGTCTCCAGGACCCGGGTGCCTTCGGCGATGCCGGCCGCGTCCCAGCAGGTGCGGTCCTGTTCCTCGAGCGGGACGAGCTCGCCGTCGGAACCGGCGCGGGTGGCGCGGCGGGCGTGCTGCAGCAGCATCAGCGCGAGCAGGCCGAGCACCTCGGGTTCGTCGGGCATCAGGTGGGCCAGGACGCGGGCCAGCCGGACGGCTTCGGCGGCGAGGTCGGGGCGCAGCAGGTCCGGCCCGGCGCTGGCGGAGTAGCCCTCGTTGAACGTCAGGTACAGCACGCCGAGGACGGCGGCGGTGCGTTCGGGCAGCAGGTGCGCGGGCGGGACGCGGTAGGGGATGCCGGCGTGGCGGATCTTGCGCTTCACCCGCACGAGTCGTTGCGACATGGTCGCTTCGGGGACGAGGAAGGCGCGGGCGATCTCGGCGGTGGACAACCCGGCCAGGGTGCGCAGCGCGAGCGCGACCTGGGCTTCGGTGGCCAGTGCCGGGTGGCAGCAGGTGAAGATGAGCCGCAGCCGGTCGTCGGTCACGCCGCTGTCGTCGGTTTCGGGCTCGTCCGGCACGTGGGTCAAGGCGGCCTCCCGCAGCTTGGCGGCGCCGGCGGTCTCGCGGCGGAGCCGGTCGGTGGCGCGGTTGCGGGCGGCGGTGGTCAGCCAGGCGCCGGGCCGCTTCGGGACGCCGTCGCGCGGCCAGGTGCGCAGGGCGAGGGCGAACGCCTCCTGAGCGCACTCTTCGGCGAGGTCCCAGTCGCCGGTGATCCGGATGAGCGTGGCCACGACCTGGCCCCACTCCTCGCGGAACGCCTCCGCGACCGCGGTCTCGACGTCCACCGCTGCTCCTTCCGCCGGGTCACCCACCCGACGAACGGCCGGGCCCGGGACCGACAGCCGCCGCGTGACAGGCGCCGAATCCCTCGGCGCGGGCGACGATCCGGCCGGCTTCGACGCGGACGGCGGCCTCGGTGGCGTCGCTGACCGCGGTGACGCCGGCGGCCGCGGCGAGCTCGCCGGTCGCGTCGCAGACGAGCCGCAGGCGAGGCCGGGCCGGGGGCGCGATCGCCTGGTCTAGGCAGCCGCGCAGGTCGGCGACGGCGAGCCGGGCCAGCGGGGCGAGTTCGCCGGGGTCGCTGGTGACGAGGACGGCGGTGACGTCGGCGCCGGTGCGCACGGCCTCTTCGAAGGCGGCGGCGCGGTGCAGGCCGAGGATCGTGACGACGCCGTCGCCGGGCCGGAACTCCTCGCCGGTCAGCAGGTCGGTCGCCGCCGGTGGGGTCCACGGCTCGTCGGCGGGCCGGGCCTGGCTCGTGATCGGCGGGACGGCCGGCCAGTCGTCACTGAGGTCCAGGTCGAGCAGCGCGGCGCAGGCGGTGACGATGTGGAACGGCTCGCCGAAGCCGGGCGCGGCGGCGGCGAGCTGGCTCGCGCCGTGCAACGTCGTGAGGGCGGCTTCGGCGACGCGGACCAGGCGCCGTCCCGGGCGCACCCGTTCCAGGGCGAGCCCCAGCAGGATCGCGTCGACGCGCATGAGCTGCGCGAACGGCCGGCGGGTGTGCTCGTCGGTGAGGATCTCGGGCAGCAGGTCGCGGCCGAGCCGGGCGTCGCCGCTGTCGGTGTCGGTGGCCAGGGGGAGGCGCGCGACCCAGGCGCGGGCGAACGCGGCCAGGACGTCGGCCGCGCCGGCGTCCGGCGGTGGGGTGGCGAACCGGGGCGCGCGTTCGGCGAGGTCAGCCAGTACCGCGAAGTACAGGGCCCGTTTGCCCGGGAAGTTGGAGTAGACCGCGCCGCGGGTGAGCTCGGCGCGTTCGGCGATGACGTCGATCTTCGCCTCGCGGAAGCCACGTCCGGCGAACTCGTCGCGGGCGGCGGAGAGGACCTTCGCGCGGTTGCGTTCCTGGGTCTCGGTCCTGCTGAGCCTGACCATCGTCCTCCTTGCCGTGGCGTCGCGAGCCAAGATACCGTGACCACTGAGATGATTAGAACATCTGATATGAACATTTGGAGTGCTGGATGACCCCCGAGATCGACCTGACCGACTTCAAGGTCCTGACTGACCCGTTCACCGCCTACGACCAGGCCCGGGAGATGAGTGCGGTGGCCAAGCTCGTCATCCCCGGCTTCGGCCCGTTCTGGGCGCTGACCCGCTACACCCAGGCGCGCGCGATGCTGGCCGACCCGCGGTTCGAGGTCCGGGCGGAGAGCTTCATGCGCCCGCCGGGCATCCCCGAGCACTGCCTGGAGTACATGCGGACGATGGCCGAGCAGGACGGGCCCGAGCACCTGCGGCTGCGCCGGCTCGTGGCACCGGCGTTCACCCCGAAGCGCGCCGCGCAGCTACGCCCGCGGCTGGCGGTCCTCACCGAACGGCTGCTCGACGAGCTGCCCGCCCACGCCGAAGACGGCGTCGTCGACCTGATCCCGCACTTCGCGCGGCCGCTGCCGATGGACGTCATCTGCGAGATGGCCGGCATTCCCGGCGCCGACCGGCCGCGCTGGCGGGAGTACGGCGCCGCGGTCGCCAGTGGCATGGGCCCGGACTTCGCCGCCGCGATCCCCGAGATCATCGCGGGCGCGCAGGACGCGGTGGCGCGCAGCCGGGCCGAACCGGGCGACGACCTCATCGGCGACCTCGTGCGCGCCGAGGACGCCGACCGGCTCACCGACACCGAGCTGGTCACCCTGGTCTGGCACCTCGTGCTGGCCGGCCAGACGCCGGTGAACCTGATCGCCAACGCCGTCGAAGCTCTGCTGCGCCACCCGGACCAGCTCGCGGCCCTGCGCGCGGACCCGGGACGGTGGCCGGGCGCGGTCGAGGAGCTGATGCGCTTCTGCAGCCCGCAGCTGCTGACCACGCCGCGGTTCGCGCGCGAGGACGTCGAGATCGACGGGCAGCTGATCCGCGAAGGCGAGCGCGTGACGGCCGCGATGGTGGCCGCCGACCGCGACCCGCGTGCGTTCCCCGACGCCGACCGCCTCGACGTCACCCGCGAAGGGCCGGCGCAGCTGGGGTTCTCGCACGGCCCGCACTTCTGCCTGGGCGCGTCGATCGCCCGCGTCGAGACGGAGGTGGCGCTGTCGGCGTTGTTCGCCCGGTTCCCGGGCTTGTCGTTGGCCGGTGACGTGCCGCGTGCGCCGGACGGCGGGACGTGGCGGCCGGCGGAACTACGGCTGACGCTCTGAGATCAGAGTTTCGATGCCGTCCAGGACGCGGGCGAGGCCGAAGCGGAAGGTGTAGGCCGGGTCTTCCGCGGCGTTGTGGGCCTCGCCGGCGGCCTGGCCGACCCGCGAGGCCAGGGGGTAGTGCGCCGCGTCGGCGGCCGGGATGCCGGCCAGCACCGGCGCGGCGCGCTCCCACCATTGGGCGTCGGTCAGGCCGCTGGTGCGCACCAGGCGGGCGGCGTCGAGCGAGCTGCGCGCGGTCGTCCGGACCAGGCCGGTGACGAGGGTGACGGCGGCGTCCATCTCGACGTCGTCGAGCCCGATGCCTTCGACCGCACGCAGTTCGTGCTCGAACTTGGCGAAGCTGTGCGGTCCCAGCGCCGAGCGGCTGGTGGTGACCTGCAGCAGCCAGGGGTGGCGGTGGAAGAGCGCCCACTGGTCGTCGGCGATCGCCGTGAGCGCCTCGCGCCAGCCGAGACCGGGGTCGGGGACCGGCAGCTCGCCGTGGGCGTGGTCGATCATCAGGTCGAGCAGCTCGGCCCGGCCCGGCACGTAGGTGTAGAGCGACATGGGGGAGACGCCGAGCTGCTCGGCGACGCGGCGGATGGTGACGGCGTCGATCGTGTCGGCGTCGGCCAGCGCGATCGCCGTGCGGACGACGTCGGCCGTGGTCAGCTTCGGTTTCGGGCCGCGTCGCGGAGGTGCCGAGACGCCCCAGAGCAGCTCGATCGCCCGTCGCGGGTCGCCGTCGTCGTTCTCCTCCGTGCTCACGCCGCTCATTCTGCCCACCTTAATTACGTACGACGTACAGAGTTGTGTTACGCTCTACTTCGTACACAGTACAGAGTTAAGGGGGAGGATGACTCCGCAGATCCACGCCGAGGGACTTCGCAAGCGCTACGGCGACGCGTACGCCCTCGATAGCTTCACTCTCTCGGTCCCCGCCGGGTCCCTGCACGGCCTGCTCGGACCCAACGGCGCGGGCAAGACCACGGCCGTCCGCGTCCTGTCCACGCTGCTGCGCCACGACGGCGGCACCGCCCGGATCGCCGGCTTCGACGTCGCCACCGAATCGGCGAAAGTGCGCTCGGCGATCGGGCTGGTCGGCCAGCAGGCCGCGGTCGACGAACTGCTGTCCGGACGGCAGAACCTGGTGCTCTTCGGCCGGCTGCACCACCTGGGCCGGCGCGAAGCCACCCGCCGCGCCGACGACCTCCTGGAGCGGTTCGGGCTCGCCGACACCGGGAGCAAGCCGGTCTCGGCGTACTCCGGCGGCATGCGGCGACGCCTGGACCTGGCCGCGTCGCTGCTGGCGGCCCCGCGGGTGCTGTTCCTCGACGAGCCGACGACCGGCCTGGACCCGCGCGGCCGCGTCGAGGTCTGGCGGGCGGTGCGGTCCCTGGTTGCCGACGGCACGACCGTGCTGCTCACGACGCAGTACCTGGAGGAGGCCGACCGGCTCGCCGACCGGATCTCCCTGGTGGAACACGGACGCGTGATCGCCGAAGGCACGCCGGCCGAGCTGAAGGGCTCGCTGGGGGCGACCCGGATCGAGCTGGTGCTGACCGACCCGGACGTCGTCGGTGCGGCGACGGCGCTGCTGGCCCGGGTCACCGGCGCCGAGCCGGTCGCCGAGGAGCTGAAGGTGAGCGTGCCGGCCGAGCCGTCGATGCTGACCGACGTCGTGCGCGAGCTGGCGGCGACCGAGCTGTCGTTCGCCGACGTGGCGCTGCGGCACCCGACGCTCGACGAGGTCTTCTTGGAGCTGACGGGGGTGGCGCGATGAGATGGGCGCTCGAAGACGGCTGGACGCTGACCCAGCGCTACCTCGCCCACCTGGCGCGGCGGCCGGCCCGGCTGGCCACCGTGGTGGCGTTCCCGATCTTGATGGTGCTGATCTTCGCGTACCTGCTCGGCGGCGGGATGACCGTGCCCGGCGGCGGCTCCTACCGCGAGTTCCTGATGCCGGGGATGTTCGCGATGACCATGGCGTTCGGGCTGTCGGGGACGATGATCGCGGTGCTGGACGACGCCACCAAGGGCGTCACCGACCGGTTCCGGTCCCTGCCGATGGCGCCGTCGGCGGTGCTCACCGGCCGGGTGGCCGCGGACCTGGCGAACGCGGTCCTCGCGCTGGCCGTGCTGCTGGGCTGCGGGTTCGCCGTCGGCTGGCAGCCCCACGGCAGCCTGCCCGAGACCGTCGCCGCGTTCGGGCTGCTGCTCCTGCTGCGCACGGCGCTGGTGTGGGCCGGGATCTACCTGGGCCTGCTGACGACCGACCCGTCGATGGTGACGCTCGCGCAGACGCTGGAGTTCCCGTTCGGGTTCCTCTCCAGCGCGTTCGTGGCGACCGCGACGATGCCGGCGTGGCTGGGAACCGTGGCGGAGTGGAACCCGTTGTCCTCCACGGTGACGGCGGCGCGGGTGCTGTTCGGCAACCCGGGCGCGGCCGGGACGTCCTGGGTGAGTGCGCACTCCGTGCTGATGGCCGTGGTGTGGCCGCTGGTGCTGCTCGCGGTGTTCGTGCCGTTGTCCGTGCGCCGATACGGGAGGCTGGGGAACTGAACGCCGACTTCGAACCGGGGGAACCCCCACGCGCGGGACGGCTGGTGCTCGACGGGCGCCGGCTGTCCCTTGTGGACGGATTGCCGGAGCTGCTGACCGCCACCGACGACGACCCGTCCGTGCTGTTCTGGGCGACCGCGTCGAAGGCCGCACTGCGGCTCGTCGCGGCCGGCCGGCTGCTGCCCGGCGTCACCGAGGCCGGCCACGACGCCTGGCGCGTCGGACCGCTCGAACCCGCCGAAGCCGCGTGGCTGCGGGACTTGGCGGCCGCGATGCCGGTGGACGAGCGGGCGCCGGGGCCGCTGCTGCGGGCGTTCCTCGACGCCGTCGCCGACACGCTGCCCCGCACCCCCGCCGCGGCCAAAGCGGCCGGGACGCGGTTGTTCGCCGCCGTAGCGCCGCAGCGCGCGGACGCCCTGCGCGACTGGGCCGACGAACTCGCCGCCGGCCTCGACTCGGGCATCCGGGTGTCGCTGCGGGTCGAGGCACCCGACGGCTTCGACACCGGCCGCTTCCACGCCGTCGTGCAGGTGCACAGCCTCGCCGACCCCGGTCAGGTCGCCGACGCGGCGGAGCTGTGGGAGGCCGGCCGGTTCGGGCCGCGGGCGCGCATCGACGTCGTGCTGGCGCTGCGGCGCGGCGCGCAGGTCTGGCCGGCGCTGAGCCCGCTGCTCACCTCGGCCGTGCCCGACGAGCTGGCACTGGGCGAGGACGACGTGACCGAGCTGGTCGCGGCCGCGGCGCCACGGCTCACGGCCGTGGGCATCGACGTGCACTGGCCGGCCGAGCTGGCGGGGTCGCTGACCGCGCGGGCCGTGGTGACCGCCGGCGACGCGCCGGGTGACCTGCCGTCGTTCTTCGGCGGCGGGCGGGCGCTGGAGTCCGACTGGCAGCTCGCCCTGGGCGGCGAGGTGCTGACGGAGGCGGAGCTGGACGCGCTGGCCGAGGCCCGCCGTCCGGTGGCGCGGCTGCGCGACCGCTGGGTGCTGGTCGACCCGGCGCTGGCGGCGAAGGCGCGCGAGCGGACGCTGAAGCCGCTCACCCCGGTCGACGCGCTGGGTGCGGTGCTGACCGGGACCACCGAGGTCGACGGCGAGCCGGTCGAGGTCGTCACCGAGGGCTGGCTCGCGCGGCTGAAGGAACGGCTGTCCGCACCGCCGGAACCCCAGGCGCCGCCGGCCGGGCTGGCCGCGACGCTGCGGGACTACCAGCTGCGCGGGCTGCAGTGGCTGGCCACCGTTACCGGCCTCGGCCTCGGTGGCTGTCTCGCCGACGACATGGGTCTCGGCAAGACGATCACGCTCATCGCGCTGCACCTGCACCGCGCGTCCGGGCCGACGCTGGTGGTCTGCCCGGCGTCGCTGCTGGGCAACTGGGAGCGCGAGATCCGCCGGTTCGCCCCGGGCGTGCCGGTGCGGCGCTTCCACGGCGGCGCGCGCTCGCTCGAGGAGCTCGACGGGTTCGTGCTCACCACCTACGGCACGCTGCGCGCCGATCCGGCACCGCTGGCCGAGGTGCGCTGGGGGCTGCTGGTCGCCGACGAGGCCCAGCACGTCAAGAACCACCGGTCGGGCACCGCCAAGGCGCTGCGGCTGGTACCCGCGGCCGCGCGGGTGGCGCTGACCGGCACGCCGGTGGAGAACACGCTCTCGGAGCTGTGGGCGATCCTCGACTGGTCGGCGCCGGGCCTGCTGGGTTCGCTGAGCGAGTTCCGGACGCGGTGGGCGAAACCGATCGAGGCCGGGGACCCCGCCGCGGCCGAGCGGCTGTCGCGGTTGCTGCGGCCGTTCCTGTTGCGGCGCCGCAAGTCCGACCCGGGGATCGCGCCGGAGCTGCCGGCGAAGACCGAGACCGACCGGCCGGTGGCGCTGAGCCCGGAGCAGGCGGCCCTGTACGAGGCGGTCGTGCGGGAGATGATGGCCGACATCGCCGCGAGCGACGGGATCGCGCGCCGCGGCCGGATCGTGAAGCTGCTGACCGCGCTCAAGCAGATCTGCAACCACCCGGCGCACTACCTGAAAGAGCCCGGTGGCCGTTCGGGGAAGCTGGAGCTGCTCGACGAGCTGCTGGACACGATCCTCGCCGAGGGTGGCGCGGTGCTGGTGTTCACCCAGTACGTCGCCATGGCCCGGCTGCTGGAGCAGCACCTGGCCGCGCGGGGCGTCGGCACACTGCTGCTGCACGGTGGCACTCCGGTGCCCCGCCGCGAGGAAATGGTCGAGCGGTTCCAGGCCGGCGAAGTTCCGGTGTTCCTGTTGTCCCTCAAGGCGGCGGGTACCGGGCTGAACCTCACGCGCGCCGACCACGTCGTGCACTTCGACCGCTGGTGGAACCCGGCGGTGGAGGACCAGGCGACCGACCGGGCGTACCGGATCGGGCAGACCCGGCCGGTGCAGGTGCACCGGCTCGTCGCCGAAGGCACGGTCGAAGACCGGATCGCGGCGATGCTGCGGGAGAAGCGGGCCCTGGCCGACGCGGTGCTGGCCGGTGGCGAGGCGGCGTTGACCGAACTGACCGACACCGAGCTCGCGGAGCTCGTCGAGCTCAGGAGCCGCGGATGAGCGACGAAGCGGTGCGCGGTTTCCCCGCGTTCGGAGCCGCCGGGGCGCGGGGACGCTTCGCGAAGTCGTGGTGGGGCCGGGCGTGGCTGAGCGCGATGGAGGACACCGCGCTCGATCTGCGGCAGCTCAAGGCCGGCCGCCGGTACGCCGCGGCCGGACTGGTCGGGCCGATCACGGTGAGCCCGGGCCGGATCGCGGCGGCGGTGGACGACGTCGACGGCGGCCCGTTCCACACGGAGCTGCGACTGGCGGAGCTGTCCGAAGTGGACTGGACGCGCTTCCTCGACCGGGTCGCCTCACGCGCGGGGCATCTGGCGGCGCTGCTGGACCGGGACATGCCGCCGGACCTGGTGGCGGCGGCCGACGACGCCGGCGTCCACCTGCTGCCGGGGATCGGCGACCTGGATCCGGAGTGCGACTGCGCGGGCTGGGAGCTGCCGTGCCGGCACGCGGCGGCGTTGTCGTTCCAGGCGTCGTGGCTGCTGGACGCGGACCCGTTCGTGCTGTTGCTGATGCGCGGCAAGGGTGAACGGGAGATCCGGGCGGAGCTGGAGAGCCGCACAGCGCCCCGGGAGGACCTCCTCGTCGAGGACCGGACGCCGGGTGAGCTGCCGGATCCGGCGGAGTTCCGGCCGTCGGGGGCGCCGTCGATCCCGGCCGCGCCCGGGGTGCCCGCGGCGGCTTTCGCCCTGCTGGCGGCGAACGCGTCGGCGCAGGCACGGGCGCTGCTGGCGGGCGAGCCGTGGCCGGGACGGCGGCCCGACACGGTCCGGCTGGCCGCGGAGTTCCCCGCGACGGCGTCGCGGCTGGGTGAAGGGGCGGAGTTCGACCGGGCGGTGGCGGCGTGGACGCACGGCGGGCGCGCGGGCCTGGAGGTGCTCGACTCGCCGTGGACACCGCCGAAGGCGGCGCTGGCGGCCGCGCGGGCCGCGCTCGCCGACGTCACCGACGAGGCGCCGGTGTTCGACCGCAACCGGTGCACGGCCGGGGAGGTGCAGGTGCGGCTCGACCGCCGGGGCCGGTGGCACCCGTACCGGCGCGAGGGCGGCGAGTGGTGGCCCGCGGGCCCGCCGGAGTCCGATCCGGGCCTGCTGCTCGGCTGAGGGTTCTTAACGCGGATAACCCGCGCCTCGCCAGGGATTTTCGTGGGGACCGTGCGGTATCCAGCGCGGTCTCCGGTGTCTCCTGTCCGCGACGGCGGGGTTTCCCCGCCGGGACCCACTGGGGGTGCGGGCGCGCGGTGCCGATTCACCCGCGCGCCCGCCCGGTTTCTTCCGGTGCTGGTTTCTGTCGGTGCCCCGGTCCGCCCGGCTCAGGCCGCGGCGCGGTCGGCGAGCGGGCGGCGGCGCAGCTCCGCCCGCGTCAGCGCCGGCGGCTGGTACGTCTGGTCGAGGGTCCCGACGTCGGTGCCCGGCGGAACGATCTCGTCGATGCGGTCGAGGAGGTCGTCGGAGAGGGTGACGTCCAGGCCGGCCAGCAGGTCGTCGAGGTGGGCCATCGTGCGGGCCCCCAGCAGCGCGCTCGTCACGTCGGGGTGGGCGATCGTGAACGCCATCGCGAGGTGGGTCATGGGCAGGCCCGCTTCCGCGGCGAGGGCGGTGAACTTCGCGACGACGTCGAGCCGGGTTTCGTCGTTGAGGTGGCGGACCAGGGCGGCGCGGCGCAGCTCGTCGTGCGGGCGGCCGGTGAGCAGTCCCTGGCCGAGCGGACCCCAGACCAGCGTGCCCATGCCGAAGCGGCGGCTGACGGGCAGGACCTCGCGTTCGATGCCGCGGTTGAGCAGGGAGTAGACCGGCTGTTCGGTGTGGAACCCGGTGAGCCCGCGGCGTTCGGCGATCCAGTGGGCTTCGACGATGCCGGACGCGGGCGTGCCGGACGCGCCGATCGCGCGGACCTTGCCGCTGCGCAGGAGATCGGTGAGCGCGGCGAGGGTTTCCTCGAGGTCGGTGCCGGGGTCGGGGCGGTGCAGCTGGTAGAGGTCGATGTGGTCGGTCCGCAGGCGCCGCAATGAGTTCTCGACGGCGGTGACGATCCAGCGCCGTGACGCGCCCTGGTGGTTGGGGTCCTGGCCGGTCGGGCGGCCGAACTTGGTGGCGAGCACGACGTCGTCGCGGCGGCCTTCCAGTGCCTTGCCGACGATCTCCTCGGAGTCGCCGTAGGCGTCGGCGGTGTCGACGAAGTTGATGCCGGCGTCGAGGGCCTTGTGGAGGACGCGGGCCGAGTCGCCGGGGTCGGCGTTGCCGATCGACGTCGCGAACATCAGCGTGCCCAGTGCGTAGGGGCTGACCTTGATGCCGGTCCGGCCCAGGGTGCGGTACTGCATGGGGACTCCTCGGGTAGCCTTAACCGGAAAGCTTTTCCACAACTATACGGAAAGGCTTTCCGCTTAGCTACCCGGAGGAGCGCCATGCCCGAAGAGCCGCGACGCCGGCGCGCCGACGCGCAACGCAACGTCGACGCCTTGCTGGAGGCGGCGAAGAGCGTCTTCGCGACCTCGGGGGTGGACGCGCCGGCCAAGGAGATCACCGACCTCGCCGGGGTCGGCGTGGGCACGCTCTACCGGCACTTCCCGCAGCGCGCGGACCTGGTCGCGGCGGTGCTGCAGCGCGAGATCGACGTCGTGGCGCAGGCCGGACCGGCGCTCGGCGCGGGCCACGAGCCGGCCGAGGCGCTGCACAGGTGGCTGCGCCGCTACACGGAGTTCGTCGGCACGAAACGGGGGTTCGCCGCGGCCCTGCACTCGGGCGACCCGGCGTTCGACGCCTTGCCCGGCTACTTCATGCAGCGGATGGAACCGGTACTGGCGGCCCTGCTGGAAGCGGCGGCGGGCGAGGTTCGCGCCGATGTCAGCGCGAAAGACCTCTTGCACGCCGTCGCCCTGCTCTGCCAGCCCGTGCGAGGCGAGGACCTGGAGTACAACCAGCGGATGGTCGCGGTCCTCGTCGACGGGCTCAGGCCACGGGCGTGACCGCGTAGTCCTTGACCCGCATCGAGTCGTGCATCCGCACGCCGCCGGTGTTGAGCTTCGCCAGCGCCGTCGTGACGCGGGCGGGCAGGGCGGAGACCAGCTGGCCGCCGCGGGCCAGTGCCCACACCCCGGCGCGCGAGCCGGGGATCAGGCTCCGGGCGGCGCCGACGGCGAACGCGCGGCTCTTGCGCACCAGCTCGCCCATTTCGCTTTCGTAGGCGGCGAAAGCGCGTTCGTGGTCGCCGCCGGCCGCGGCCAGTTCGCCGGCGAGGACGTACGCGCCGAGCACCGCGAGGCTGGTGCTGCCGCCGACGGCCGGGCCGGGGCAGTAGCCGGCGTCGCCGACGAGCGTGACGCGCCCGCGTGACCACGTCTCGAGGCCGAGCTGGGTGATCGAGTCGAAGTAGAACGGACCGGGGCCGGCGAGTTCGGCGAGCCAGCCGTCGACCTGCGGGTGCATCCCGGCGTAGGCCTCGCGCAGCAGCTCCTGCTGCCGCGCGACGTCGCGGTGGTGGTAGTCGAGCTGCTCGTCGCGGCGGAACAGGAACACCGCGCGGGCTTCGTCGAGGTGCCGGGCGCTGTAGACGCCGGCGGTGCGGCCGGGGCCGAGGTGCAGGACGGTCTCGCCGTCGCCGAGGCCGTTGGTGTCCGGCATGGAGAGCACGGCCAGGTAGGCGCCGATGAACTTCGTCAGGCCGGCTTCCTCGCCGAAGACCAGGCGCCGGACGTTCGAGTGCAGCCCGTCGGCGCCGACGACGACGTCGAACTTCCGGGGTGCGGCGTGTTCGAAGGTGACGTCGCCGTCGGGGGAGAGGGCGGTGATCGAGTCGCCGAAGAGGTACTCGGCGTCGTCACGGCCGGCGTCGTAGTAGATCTCGCTGAGGTCGTCGCGCATGATCTCGGCGTGCCGGTCGGAGGTGGCGCGGTAGATCTTCGACAGGTCCACCCGCGACGGGCGGCGCACGCCTTCCCGGTACAGCGTCATCCGGGTGGTGCCGGTCTTGAGGGCTTCGACCCGAGGCAGGACGCCCATCTTCTCGGTGATCTCCATGGCGGGCCGGAACAGGTCGACGGCGTGCCCGCCGGTCTTGCGCAGGGCCGGGGCGCGTTCGACGACGGAGACGTCGAAGCCGTGGCGGGTGAGCCAATAGGCGAGCACCGGCCCCGCGATGCTGGCGCCCGAGACGAGAATCCGCATGAGTACCTCCCTGACTTAACGGTAGGTAAGTTGTACCACAGCTCCTTACCTATCGTTAAGTCAGTTATGCTGGGTCCGTGCCGAAACCCTCCGACACCAAGCAGCGCATCCTCGACGCCGCGCGCGACCTCTTCACGACCCAAGGGGTGCAGCGCACCAGCCTCCAGGACATCGCCGACCGGCTGGGCATCACCAAGCCCGCGCTCTACTACCACTTCCCGTCGCGCGACGACCTCGTCCGCAGCATCGTCCAGCCCATGCTCGACGACGGCGAGAAGTTCCTCCTCGACCAGGAGGCCCGCGGTGACGCGCCGGTGCGGGAGCTGATCGAGGGGTTCTTCGACTTCAACTACCGCCACCGCGCGGACGTGGTCATGCTGCTGGCCGAGATGCCGACGCTGGCCGACCTCGGGCTCATCGACAAGGTGCTGGCCTGGCGCACCCGGCTCACCGGGCTGATGTGCGGCCCTTCCCCGACCCTCGAACAGCAGGCGCGCGCGATCCTGGCACTGGGCGGCCTGCAGGACGTCTGCATGCAGTTCCCCGACGCCCCGGTCGCGGAGCTCAAGGCCGCCGCGGTCGCCGGGGCGCTGGACGCGCTGGGCTGACTCAGCGCACCGCCGCGCGGTCGATGATCGCGCCCGTGTCGACCCCGGCCGGCAACGTGCCGAACGCGATGCCCCAGTCGCCGCCGAAGCGGGACGCGCAGAACGCGTCCGCGACCGCCGGGTGGCCGTGGCGCACCAGCAGCGATCCCTGCAGCACCAGCGCCATCGACTCGACCACCCGCCGCGCCCGGTACTCGATCGCGTCGAGGTCGGTCAGCTCCTTGCGGACGCGGTCGACGGCGTCGTCGAGCCGGCTGTCGCCGCCGGCCGCCCGCTCGACCTCGGCGAAGAAGGCCGCGACCGTCTCCGGCTGCTTGCCCATGGCGCGCAACGCGTCCAGCGCGGCGACGTTGCCCGAGCCTTCCCAGATCGACGACAGCGGTGCCTCGCGGTAGAGCCGCGGCATGCCCGACTCCTCGACGTACCCGTTGCCGCCGAAGCATTCCAGGGCTTCGGCCGCGTGCATCGGCGCCCGCTTGCACACCCAGTACTTCGACACCGCGAGCCCGAGCCGCCGGAACGCCTGCTCCTGCGCGTCGTCGCGCCGGTCGCCCGCCGCGGCCAGCCGCATCGCCACCGTCGTCGCCGCTTCGGACTCGACCACGAGGTCGGCGAGCACGTTCGCCATCAGCGGCTGGTCGACCAGGGCCTTGCCGAAGGCGTGCCGGTGGGTCGCGTGGTGGACCGCGCGGACCGCGCCCAGGCGCATGCCGGACGCGCTGCCGAGCGTGCAGTCCAGGCGGGTGTTGTTGACCATCTCGATGATGGTCCGGACCCCGCGGCCCTCCTCGCCGACGAGCCAGCCGACGGCGTGGTCGTACTCGATCTCCGACGACGCGTTGGACCGGTTGCCCAGCTTGTCCTTCAGCCGCTGCAGCCGGATCGGGTTGAGCGAGCCGTCGGGCAGGACGCGGGGGAGCAGGAAGCAGGAGAGCCCGCCGGGTGCCTGGGCGAGGGTCAGGAACATGTCCGACATCGGCGCCGAGGTGAACCACTTGTGCCCGACGAGGGTGTAGCTGCCGTCGGCGCCCGGGGTCGCCGTCGTGGTGTTGGCGCGGACGTCGGAGCCGCCCTGCTTCTCGGTCATCGACATGCCCGCGATCAGGCCGCGCTTGGTGCTCGGCTCGCGCAGCCCGAAGTCGTACTCGGTCGAGGCCAGCAGCGGCTCGTACCGCGCGGCCAGCTCCGGGTTGGCCCGCAGCGCCGGGATCGCCGCGTAGGTCATCGAAATCGGGCAGCTGTGCCCGGCCTCGACCTGCCCCCACACGTAGAACTTCGCCGCCCGGGCCGCGTGCACGCCGTTGCGCGGGTCCTGCCACGGCGTGCCGTGCAGGCCGTGCGACACCGCGACGGTCATCAGGTCGTGCCAGTACGGGTGGAACTCGACCTCGTCGATCCGGTTGCCGTAGCGGTCGTGGGTGCGCAGCACCGGCTCGTTCTCGTTGACCACCCGGCCCCACTCCTGGGCCTGCTCGCTGCCGGCGAGCCGGCCCAGCTCGTGCAGCTCGTCCGACGCCCAGCCCGCGCCGGCTCGTTCGAGCCCGGCCAGCAGCGCGGGGTCGTCGGCGACGTCGTGGCCCTGCAGCGTCGGGACCTGGTTGGTGACCTCATGCGTGGCGGGCATCGGAACCTCCTAGAGCGCGGACGACGAACGTGCGGAGCTCGGCGACGTCACCGGCGTTGCCGCTGGTCAACGGGCCGATCAGGACTTCGGCGGCGGCACCCACCAGCGCGGCGGCGGTGAGCCGGCCGTCCTGGGGCGGCAGCACGCCTTGCCGGACCCCGGCCGCGACGTGCTCGGCGACGACCTCGGTGAACGCCCGCCGGAACTCGAGCCGTTCGGCATCGATCCGAGCGTCGACCGGCTCGGCGAGCAGGGCGTAGGCCTGACGGGGAGCCTTGAGCGCGCGCTGGGCGAAGGTCTCGAACACGGCGAGGACGCGTTCGGCGGGTTCCCCGGGCCGCGCGGACGCGGCCCGGACCGCCTCGACCTCCCGCGTGACGACCTGCCGGAACACGTGCACGACCAGGTCGGCTTTGGTGGGGAAGTGCTGGTAGACGCTCCCGACGGCCACCCCGGCCCGCTCGGCGACGGCGGCGACGGAGCAGCCGCTGTAGCCGAGGTCGGCAAGCTGTTCGGTCGCCGCGGCGACGATCGTCTCGCGCTGGGCGTCGAGCCGTTCCTGGACCTTCGGGGTGCGGCGGTAGGGCACGTCAAGAAGTGAAGCACTGATTCATTGCTTCAGTCAACGCTCGCCGAGGAAGCGCCGCACCGCCCGCGGCGACCGCAGCTCCACCACCTCGACGCCCGACGCGGCCAGCGCCCGCCGCACCGCGGGCAGGTGCCGCCACCGGTAGCTCAGCACCCACGACCAGAAGTCCCACCGCTCACGACCCCGCCGCACCGCCCGCCACACACACCGCGCCGGCGACAGGTTCAGCAGCACCGCCGTGTCCGCCACCGCGGCCCGGACCTCCAGCACGTCGTACGGACCGAGATCACCGTCGAGGATCCACTTCGGACTCGCCACCAGCTCCCGTTGCCGCGCAACCCACTCCGCCCGGGACAACCCGGCCGGGCCCGGCTGCCAGAACACGCCGTCCAGCTCCACCACCGGCAGCCCGGTCCGCGCCCCGAGCCGACGCGCGAACACCGACTTCCCGGACCCGCCGCACCCCAGCACCAGCACCCGCTCCACGCCGCCATTCTCGCGCTTGCGCTGGAGCGCGCTCCAGCTCCTACCGTCGAACCCATGACCACTCCGCAGCACAAGATCGGCTCCGGCTTCGGGGCCTCCAGCACCGCGGCCGAGGTCCTCGCCGGCGTCGACCTGACCGGCAAGCTCGCCCTCGTCACCGGCGGCTACTCGGGCATCGGCCTGGAGACCACCCGCGTTCTCGCGGACGCCGGTGCCCGCGTCGTCGTCCCCGCCCGTCGCCGCGCCGCGGCCGAGGACGCCCTCGACGGGATCCCGAACGCCGAGGTCGGCGAGCTCGACCTCGGCGACCTCGACAGCGTCCGCGCCTTCGCCGACGGCTTCCTCGACTCCGGCCGCCGTCTCGACCTCGTCGTCGGCAGCGCCGGCGTCATGGCCTGCCCCGAAACCCGCGTCGGGCCCGGGTGGGAAGCCCAGTTCGCCACCAACCACCTCGGCCACTTCGCCCTGGTCAACCACCTCTGGCCGGCCATCGCCGACGGCGCCCGCGTCATCTCCGTCTCCTCGCGCGGCCACCACTTCTCACCGATCCGCTGGGACGACGTCCACTTCGGACACGACTACGACCGGTGGCTCGCCTACGGGCAGGCCAAGACCGCCAACGTCCTGTTCGCCGTCCACCTCGACCGCCTCGGCCGGGATCGCGGTGTGCGGGCCTTCGCGCTGCACCCCGGCTCGATCATGACCAACCTCCTGCGCCACATCCCGCGGGAAGAGTGGCGCGCCCACGGCTGGCTCGACGAACACGGCAACCCCACCGACTACTTCAAGACCGTCGAAGCCGGTGCCGCCACCCAGGTCTGGGCCGCGACCTCCGCTCAGCTCGACGGTATGGGCGGGGTCTACCTCGAAGACTGCGACATCGCCGAGCCCGCGCCCGCGGACGACGGCGTCACCGCGGTCCGCCACCGTGTCGGCGTCCGCGAGTACGCCGTCGACCCCGAGCAGGCCGCGCGACTGTGGGCGTTGTCGGCCGAGCTCACCGGCATCGACGCTATTTCCCGGTGATCACGCCGACCGCGATCCCGAGGATGGCCGTGTTGTAGACGAACGACACCACGCTGTGCGTCAGCACCGTGTACCGGATCGGCCGCGCCTGAACCTCCACATCGGACGTCGCGAACGACGTCCCCACGGTGAACGCGAAGTAGGCGAAGTCCAGCAGGTTCGGCCGTTCCGTCGCCGGGAACCGCAGACCGGGTCCCGGCGCGGCCCGGTAGTGCAGGTGCGCGTAGCGGTCGGCGTACCCGAAGTGCAGCAGGATCCACGCCGCCAGCACCGCCGGTACCGCGCTGATCTGCAGCACCGACGCGTACTCGTCGTCCTCCTCGGCGATGACGTTCGCCACGAGGATCAGGAACCCCGCCGACATCCCGACGACGCTCACCAGCAGCGTCGCCGCGAAGCTCGACCGCCGGCCCAGCAGGCTGTGCAGCCACGTCGGCTCGCCGTCACCCGCGAGCCGGTAGCGCCGGATCCGCACGAACCGGGTCACGATCACCGCCACCGCCAGCACGTCCCACGCCAGCAGGAACACCACGTCCAGCCCGGTATCCGGGGCGATGAGCCAGCCCAATCCCAGCAGTACCAGCAGGAACTCCGCGCACTGGTACCAGATCCTCCGCAGTCGACGCACCGCGCGAAGCTAGCGGTCCGAGCGCGCGAGGGCACGCCGGATCACCTGGTCAGGTGGCGCGCGGCACCAGCGCGACCAGGTAGCGACAGGGCCGCGAGCCCGGGTTCGTGAACACGCGCTCCGGCGCGGTCCCCAGCTGCAGGCAGTCCCCGGCGTCCAGCTCGTGCACCTCGGCACCCTCGCGCAGGCGCAGGTGCCCGTCCAGCACCCAGATCTGCTGGTGCAGGAACCCGCTGGCGAGCAACGGCACCTCCGCGCCGGCGGGCAGCTCGATTTCGACCAGCTCCAGCGGACGGCCGCCGGCGGGGGAGACCGCGCGCCGCCGGTATCCGGTGTCCGGATCGACCCACACCGGCTGTTCGGCCGCGCGCACCAGCCGCCGCTCGTCGCCCTCGGCTCGTGCGATCAGCTCCGACAGCGTCATCCCGAGCGCCGACGACAGCTTCGCCAGCAACGCCGCCGTCGGCTGGACGTCACCCCGCTCGATCTTGCCGATCATCGCCCGCGACACCCCGGACGCCTCGGCCAGAGCGGCCGCCGAGAGACCTCGGGACGTCCGTGCGGCGTGCACGGTGGCGGCCAGGCGCGTGGTCAGGGGATCGGTCATGGGTTGATACTATACGACCTGTTCTGGCTACCATATGAGCCATGCTGATCCGAGACGCCACTCCTGAAGACGCGGCCGCCTGCGCCGCCATCTACGCGCCCTACGTCACCGACACCGTCATCTCCTTCGAAGACGAGCCACCGTCGGCAGAAGAGATGGCTCGCCGGATCGCTCAGGCTCACGCCTGGTTCGTCCTCGAAGACGACGGCACCGTCGCCGGCTTCGCCTACGCGCACCCCTTCGCCGCGCGCGCCGCCTATCGGTGGTCGTGCGAAACGAGCATCTACCTCGAACTCGGCCGCCGCCGGACGGGCGGTGGCCGCGCGCTGTACGAGACGCTGTTCGAACGGCTGCGCGAGCGCGGGTTCTGCCGTGCCCTGGCGGGCATGGCCCTGCCCAACGACGCGAGCGCCGGCCTGCACCGCGCGCTCGGGTTCGAGCCGGTGGGCGTCTACCGCCGGGTCGGCTGGAAGCACGGCGCCTGGCGTGACGTCGCGTGGGTCCAGAAGGACCTTCATGCAACCGATGGTTGCGCATCGCCGCCGGTGCCGTTAACGTGACACGCAACCAAACGTTGCACTAGGAGCCCGGCATGGAATACGGCACACTCGACCGCGAGATCCACATCGACGCCACCCCCGACGTGGTCTTCGACGTCGTCAGCAGCCCCGAACACCTCCGCGAGTGGTGGCCCGACGAGGCCGAGTACCCCGTCGAACCGGGTGGTGCGGGCCGGATCGGCTTCGGTGGCAGTTGGGTGCAGTTCACCGTCGTCGACGCCATCCCCCCGAAGCTCTTCTCCTTCCGCTGGGCCCACGCCGAGGGCGAGACGGCCGCGCCCGGCAACTCGTTCCTCGTCGTCTTCGAGCTCGAAGCCTCGGGGACCGGGACTCGTCTGCGGATGACCGAGACCGGCTTCCGCGAGCGCGGCTGGGACGAAGCCAAGATCGCCGCCGAGTACGCCGACCACGTCAGCGGCTGGGACCACTTCCTCCCGCGCCTGCCCGCATACGCCATCAAGGTGGGAGCCGCGACCCCGTGAGCACCGCCGTGGACGACGACCTCTGGTCGGCCATCGGCGACCCCACCCGGCGCCGCCTGCTCGACCTGCTGCTGAACGACGGCAGCGCGACCGCCACGAGCCTGAGCGAGCACCTCCCGGTGACCCGCCAGGCCGTCGCGAAGCACCTCACCGTCCTCGACCACGTCGGCCTCGTGCACGCGACGGCCGCCGGGCGCGAGAAGCAGTACCGCGTCGACGAAGCCCAGCTCGCCCGCGCCGTCGCGCAGCTGGCCGACGTCGGCGCCGCCTGGGACGCCCGGCTCCGCCGCATCAAGCGCATCGCCGAGACCATCCAGAAGAACCTCTAGAGAGGCACGACCATGGACATCCTGCACCGCATCGGCATCGAGAAGTCCACGCCGGAGAAGGTCTACGAGGCCGTCACCACCCTCGACGGCCTGTCCGCGTGGTGGGCCCACAAGACCGTGGGCGACGTCGAGCTCGGCGGCGTCATCGCGTTCCGGTTCACCGCCGGCGGCTTCGACATGAAGGTCACCGAGCTCGACCCGGACCGGCTCGTCCGCTGGGAGGTCGTCGACGGACCGCCCGAGTGGGTCGGCACGACGATCCGCTGGGACATCGAACAGCGCGGCGACTACACGATCGTCCTGTTCAAGCACGAAGGCTGGCGCGAGGCCGGCGAGTTCATGCACCACTGCAGCACGAAGTGGGCGATCTTCCTGATGAGCCTCAAGCAGCTGCTGGAGACCGGGAAGGGCGCCCCGGACCCCCACGACGTCGCGATCAGCGACTGGCACTGACGCGCTTACCAGCCCTCCGTCAGCACGTGGTCGAGCACATCGGCGAAGTAGTCGGCGTCCGCATTGGACAGATCGAGGTTGGTCGGTTCCTTGGCCACCAACCAGGTGGCCCGGTCGAGCTGCCCGGCCGCGGCCGGGGTCGCGTCGACCAGCTTCACGTTCGCCTTGGCGTCGGCCGCGGCGCCGGAAGGACCCGGCCCACCGCAGGCCGCGCACAGGACCCCGATCGCGCACAAGGCGCCGATCGTGAGTCTGGGGGAGAGGGACATCGCGGTGACAAGGGGAGCCCGGCGCGACGCAGTAGCCGCCGGTGGTGATGTCGACGCAGCTGGACAGGGTTGGTCGGCCACTGGTCCGGCTCCGGGACCCGCTCGTCCGGGTGGGTGCAGACGGAGTCGGGCCGCCCGAGGTGATCGGACATCGCCGCGTCGATCGCGGCGCGCATGTCGACGGACTTCTCTGCCCCGGCCGCCTCCCGCAGGCCGCGGCGAGCCAGGGGGACACGCACCAATGAGTCCGGCGACATCAGCCGGTGATCCGGCGCCGGCGGGTCGACGGCCTCGTAGTGGTTGCCGTGCACCAGAAGCCCACGTCACACCGCACTCACCGACGGGACTGACCGGCGCCGCGGCGACAGCGGGTCGCGGTGTCGGACGTGGAGCACGGTCGAGTACTCGCACACGCTCACGACGCTCCGACAGCAGATGGGGTTCTGAGGGGAGGCTCCCGGATCGACTACTTGACATAATGTACATTATCGGCACTTAGGGACACGCTGCGACGAAGAGCCGGGAGGGGTGCCGAAGCCGGCCTTCGAGCGGTGCGTCCGGTTCGTCAGGACGGCTTCTCCTGAGGTTTCTCGTCGAGCCTTCCGACGTACTGGACACCAAGGGCCCCTGGAGACGCCTTCGGGAGGCCGTAGGAGCATCCCCTGAAGCCGAGGATCGGATGCGCTGCCACTCAACCTCAAAACGTCACGGTGACGAAACTATGTCAGGTGATCCGGCACTGAGACGGCGATTGGCGACCTGCCCGCGGACGTCCCGGCGACCGATTCGCCCCGGGTGGCGCCCCGAGCGATCCGCAGCGCTCGAACATATGTGCGCATCCCCGCCGCCGGGCACTCAAGGGGCGGATTCGAGCCTTGGATAGCATTCGAGAGTCTCGGATCCCCCAAGAGGGCTATTCCGGACTAAACCGACATTTCATGCATAATTGCCATTATGCATGAAATGGGAGGTGACCCGGCGACCGGAATTGTCGGTGCCGTGCTGTAGAAGATCCACATGAAGGTTTCCGAGGCCCAGCAAGCCTTCTTCGCGGCCCGCCGGCCCCGCAAGGACTCTCCGCACACCACCGACGCCTACCGCCGTGACCTCGCCGGGATCACCACTCTCCTGGTTTCGCAGCTCGGCCGCCCGGCCGAAGACCTGGACGTCGCCGATCTGACCGGACCGGCGCTGCGGTCGGTGTTCGGCGTGTTCGCCGACGGCCATGCGAAGAGCTCGGTGCTGCGGGCCTGGTCGACGTGGAACCAGTTCCTGACGTTCTGCGTGGCGGACGGGCTGCTGGAGGGCAATCCGATGGGTGCGGTGGCGCGGCCGCGGACGCCGGCGTTGACGCCGAAACCGTTGCGGGGTGAGGAAACCCCGGAACAGCTGCTGTCGGCGGCGGCCGCGGGTTCGCGGCGTGCGCGGGATCCGTGGCCGGAGCGGGACGTGCTGGTGATCGCGCTGGGGCTGGTGGCGGGGTTGCGTGCGGCGGAGATGCGGGCGTTGACGGCGCGGTCTCTGGTGGGGCGCGCGGGTGAGCTGCGGTTGCACGTGAAGGGGAAGGGCAGCCGGGATCGGTCGATTCCGGTGCAGCCGGTGCTGGCGGAGCTGATCGAGCGGTACCGGGAGTCGTGCCGGGTGCGGTTTTCGAGTGTGCGGTTCTCCCCTGGTTCGCCGTTGCTGCTGGATCGGTCGGGTGAGCCGATCGGGCGGGGTGCGCTGGAGTACCTGGTGAAGTCGTGTTATCGGGGGGCGGGGTTGCACGACCGGGTGCCGGTGGGGGCGAATCTGCATGCTTTGCGGCACACGTTCGCGACGCGGTTGGCGGAGGACGGGGCGACGGCGTCGGAGATCATGGCGTTGCTGGGGCACGCGAGCTTGGCGACGAGTCAGAACTACATCGAGGCGACGGGCCGGGAGCAGCGTGCGGCGGCGGCGAGCAATCGGACGTACCGGGCGCTGGACGGGCTGTCACCGGGGTGATCCGTCGAGGCCGGCGTAGATCGTCACGACGGGGTCTTCGGGTTGTTTGTAGCTGAGCCAGCTGAGCCGGTGTGCGCGGGTGAGGTCGGTTCCGGAGATCGTGGTGGCGAGGGCGTGGAAGCGGTCCGGGGCGATGCCGGACATCTCGAGCAGGTCGAGTACGCGGGCGGCGGCTTCGGCGTCGTTGTCGAGGTTGGGGTCGAGCGGGCAGTAGAGCGTGGCCGAGGCGGGGTGTGGGCTGCTCCCCCGGAAGGCCAGGCAGGTCATGGGGGCTTTGGCGAGATCGGTGCTGGGGTGGCCGTAGACGCGGGTGAGGATCTTGGTGAAGAGGTCCGGCTGGTGGTCGTCGGCGAGGGCGGCGACGCACTCGAGGTCGGCCGGGTCGCTGCCGGTGTGGCGGAGGTAGAGCTTGACCCTGGCTTCGGGTGCGGCGCCGAGGTCCAGTGCGAAGACCGCGATCTCGTGGTGGGCCTTGTCGGTCCACGGTGCGCTGAGCCCCAGGCGGTCCATGGCTTCGGCGACGGTTCGGTGGGGCTGTCCGCCCGCGGAGGGGTCGAGGTACACCTTGAACAGCGGCGCGCCGGTCCTGAGCGCGGTCGCGCAGAACATCGAGAACAGGCCGCCTGCCGGGGCGAAGAGATCTTCGATGAGGTGCAGCCTGGTCACGTCGGCGGTGGGCAGCCGTCGGATGAAGTGGTGGTCGGTCAGGCGTTCGGCGGTGTCCAGGGCTTCGAAGCCCATCCTGGCTTCGGCGCCGGTGCGGGTGAGGGCGAAGGAGAACTCGACGGGTGAGCCGTCGTTCGCGGCGAACGACGGCTGGTGGTCGAAGTCGGTGACAGGCCGGTCGGCCCAGTCCCCCATCAGGGTGGTCGCGAAGTCGGCGTGGTGGAGGTCGACGACCCGCGAGGCCGCGGCGAGGTGGGCGGTGACGACGTCCCGGTAGGTGGGTGTGTCCGTGCTGTCGACGCTCGCCCAGGCCCGCGCGCGTTCCGTCATCCGCGTCATCCCCCACGTTCAGCTCGCCGACGAGTACTGAGCGTCAGGGTTTCAGGCGCGGGTGGCCGGGGGCGATCCTTTGCGTACCGGCAAGGTGACGGGGTGTGCAAGATGTGCCCGAACGTCCTCGGCGGTGCCGGTCAGCGGAGCTGTTCGAGGTCCTTGGCGGCCCGGGCGATGTCGTCGGCCAGGGCGCGCAGCTCGCGGACGTCGGCGCCGTCGTCGGCGGCGGTCACGATGTCCTCCGCGGCGCAGCGGAGCTGGAACAGCCGGTCCTGAAGGGCGGCGACTTCGGTGTCGGACAGCACGACGGCGTCCTCGGGCAGGCCGCTTCGCTGCAGTGCGGTGCGGCGTTCGTAGGCACGCTGGCGGCAGGACTGGCCGCAGTACCGGCGGCGGCGGCCGACGTTGCCGGCTTCGGGGAGGCGTCGTCCGCACCAGCCGCAGTGCCGGGGCGCGCCGCGGCGGGCGGGCACGACTTCGACGGGGACGGGCTGGGCTAGTTCGGCGGCTTCCCTCACCAGGGAGACCCTAGCTGGCCACCGGTTGCTCATGCCGGGGTCATGGCGGAAGTGCACACTTGAGGGATGCAGTCGTCGTTTCCGTACCTGGCCGATCCGCTCCCCCGTGCGTTCGCGCACCGGGGGTGGCACCTCGACGAGCTCGACGGGCTGGAGAACTCGCTGCCGGCGTTCCGGCGGGCGTGTGCGGAAGGGTACCGGTACGTCGAGACGGACGTGCACGCGACGGCGGACGGTGTGGTGGTCGTGCACCACGACGCTCGCTTGGACCGGACGACCGACGGGTCGGGGGCGATCGCGACGCAGACATGGGAGCAGCTGAAGAACGTCAAGGTGGGTGGGCGGGCTCCGCTGTCGCGGCTGGAGGACGTGCTGGAGGAGCTGCCGGACGCGCGGTTCAACATCGACGTGAAGGCCGATCAGGCGGTGACGCCGTTCGTCGAGGTGCTGGAGCGGACGCGGGCGCACGACCGGGTGGCCGCGGCGGCGTTTTCGGACGCGCGGCTGGTGCGGTTGCGGAAGCTGGCGGGGCCGAAGCTGGTGACGGCGATGGGGCCGCGGTCGGCGTTCGCGTTGTGGGCGCGGGGGAAGCTGCCGCTGCTCCCCCTGGGGCGGCTGATGCTGGGTGCGATGGCGCAGGTGCCGGTGCGGCAGGGGGCGCTGCGGGTGGTGGACAAGGCGTTCCTGTCGATCGCGGGGCGGTCCGGGATCGAGGTGCACACGTGGACCATCGATGATCCGGCGGAGATGCGGATGTTGCTGGACCTGGGTGTGCACGGGATCGTGACGGACCGGCCGGACCTGCTGCGTGAGGTGCTGATCGAGCGCGGCTCCTGGCAGCGGTCCCAGGAGCCGTGAGCGTCAGCGGGGTGGCTTGCCGTTCCAGGCGGCTTCCCAGGTCTTGGGGCCGAGCAGTCCGCTGTCCTTGATGCCGTTGGCGCGCTGGAGGTCGAGGACGGCGGTGCGTGTCTTTTCGTAGTAGCAGCCGGTGCCGGTGAAGCCGTAGCCGAAGGCGTTCATGCGGAGCTGGAAGGCTTTGAGCGGGGCGGCGCAGTCGCCGAAGGCGTAGACGACGCCGGGCCACGGCGGTTTGCCGTTGGGGGGCGCCGGGGTGGGTGCGGGGGCCGGTCCGCCGCCGATGTAGGCGGCTTCGGCGTAGCTGGGGACGCGCTTGCTGCGGGCGTCGGCGTCGCCGGCGAGCTTGAGCATGCCGGCGCACTGCCAGGGTTGCCAGCCGCGCATGCGGTAGAGGTAGAGGGCGCGGTAGTCCTGTTCGGACGGTGCGGCCTGGTCGGGGCGGCCGGCGCCGCCGACGCTGCGCCAGGTAGGCAGGTCGAACTGGTACGCGCCGTAGTAGCCGTTGCCGGTGTTGGTGGCGTAGCGGCCGCTGGACTCGCACATGCGGAGCTTGGCCCAGGCCGTGGACGCGGGATCCGCGATGGCAACGGTGGGAATGGTGAGCTGCAGACCCAAGGCGGCGATGGCGAGAAGCAGGATTCTCGCGGTGGTGCGTCTCCGGTTCTGGATCATGGAAGCACAGTAGAAGCGTGTCCCACTGACCACAAGGGACACACTGCCCGCCTGAGTCTCACATGAAACTCTGTTCACACGAGTCAGCGACACGCGGTGACGCGCGGACCGTGATTGCCCCGGAAGTGACGGATGATCACGAAGCGACAAAGCGGACACGGTTTGGCGGTCCGGTCCCCCGCGTTCGGATGCGCCCCGTAGTCTCCGCGCTGACCTGCTGATCTTCGAGGTGAAGGAGCCGTGGATGACGCTGGCCGGGACGCGCTCGACCCAGCGCGAGCGCTGGGGCTGGTATTTCTACGACTGGGCGAATTCGCCGTTCTATTCGTCGACGACGACGGTGTTCGGCGCCCTTTCGATGAGCACGATCGCGGCCGCGGACGCGAAGTCGAACTTCACCCTTAACGGGGACCGCGCGTGCCTCGACGCGGCGGGTCAGCCGGACACTTTGCACAACTGCGACGTGACGTTGTTCGGGCTGCACTTCCCGGCCGGTTCGGTGTGGGGCTACCTGCTGTCGGTGGCGACGGTGGTGCAGGTGCTGGTGCTGCCGATCGCGGGGGCGGTGGCCGACCGGAGCCACAACAAGCGCCGGATCCTGGGCGGGTTCGCGTTCGTGGGTGCGGCGGCCGCGGCGGCGATGTTCTTCTTCGCCGGGTCGGACTGGCAGCTGGGCGTGGTGCTGTTCATCGTCGCGAACATCGGCTACGGCGGTTCGCTGGTCGTCTACTACTCGTTCCTGGTCGACATCGGCGGGCCGGACGAGCGGGACGACATCTCGGCGAAGGGCTGGGCGTTCGGGTACCTGGGCGGCGGGCTCGCGCTGGTGTTGCAGCTGGGGCTCTACCTCGGCCACGACGCCGTCGGCGTGAGCAAGGACCTGGCGGTGCAGATCTGCTTCCTGACCTCGGGGCTGTGGTGGGCGCTGTTCACCATCCCGGCGGTGCGGGCGCTCCCCCGCCGGCACACCCCGGTGGACGTGGTGCCGGGCAGGTCGGTGTTGCGGGCGGGGTTCGCGGAGCTGAGGCAGACGATCGTGGCGGCGAAGGCGTACCCGTTGACGCTGGCCTTCCTGGGCAGCTACCTGGTCTTCACCGACGGGATCAACACCGTGGTGACGGTGTCGGCGCAGTACGGCAAGGACGAGCTGAAGTTCGGCAACGAGGTCCTGATCGTGACGATCCTGGTGATCCAGTTCGTGGCGTACCTGGGCGGGACGCTGCACGGGCTGGTGGCGCGGCGGATCGGGGCGAAGCGGACGATCCTGGGCAGCCTGGTGCTGTGGGTCGTGGTGCTGGCCGGGGCGTACTTCGTGCAGCCGAAGCAGATGGTGCAGTTCCTGACGGTGGCGGTCGGGATCGGGCTGGTGCTGGGCGGGACGAACGCGTTGTCGCGGTCGTTGTTCAGCCAGATGATCCCGGCGGGCAAGGACGCGCAGTACTACTCGCTCTACGTGGTGGGTGAGCGCGGGACGTCGTGGCTGGGTCCGCTGCTGTTCGCCGGGGTGGGGCAGGCGACGGGGTCGTTCCGGCTGGCCATCATCGCGCTGGTGATCTTCTTCGCGGCGGGGCTGGTGCTCGTCTGGCTGGTGCCGGTGCGGCGCGCGATCGTGGCCGCGGGCAACACGCCGCCGGAGGTTCTGTGACGCTGTGACGTGGCTCGTTCGGCTGTCACGCGGGGCTGTCCTGAACGACTGTCCAGACACCGATAGGGTCAGGTGTCGTGACCTTGTTGAACGACCGGGCAGCCGGCCCCGATCCGACCGACGCGCTCTCGTCGGTTCCCGCGGCCGGTTCGCGCCGCGGGACGCCGCCGGTGGGCAGATTGAAGTTCTGTTACGGGCCGATGGACTGCGGGAAGTCGACCCTGGCGCTGCAGATCGACCACAACCACGCGCGGCAGGGCCGGCGCGGTCTGGTGCTGGTGCGCCACGACCGCTCGGGCGCGCCGCAGATCTCGAGCCGGATCGGGCTGAGTCGGCAGGCGGTGGAGGTCGGCGAGGACACCGACGTGCGTGACCTGGTGCGTCAGGAGTGGGCGCGCGGGCAGCACGTGGACTACGTCGTGGTGGACGAGGCGCAGTTCCTCTCCCCCGGGCAGGTCGACCAGCTGGCGGAGCTGGCCGACGAGGTCGAGATCGACGTGTACTGCTTCGGGATCGCGACGGACTTCCGGAGCCGGTTGTTCCCCGGGGCCGCTCGCCTGTTCGAACTCGCGGACGAACTGCAACCCGTTCAGGTGGAAGTGCTGTGCTGGTGCGGGCTGCCGGGACGGTTCAACGCGCGGGTGCTCGAGGGCGAGGTCGTGCGTGAGGGCGACACCGTCGTGGTGGCAGATACCGAACAATCCGTAGTTGAATCTTCAGCTTTGGCCGGTTTTGAGGCCGAAAATGCTACTGTGCGTTATCAGGTATTGTGTCGCCGCCACTTCCGATCGGGTGACTTGGGGCCCGTTACTGGTCGTCACGGTCAGTTACGGTTGACCTGACATGGACCCGAGTAGCCCATCCGGGGGATATCAGCACTAAGAAGGCCGTATTGACGTCACGCCGAAGCGCGAAACGCCTCCTACTAGAGGAAGCTGATGCCGTTGGGTGACGCAGCTCATCGTGAGCAACGACATGGCAGCCCGGGAATCCTCGGGGGCCCCAAGTCGTTGCATAGGGTGAGCATCACCCCAGGCTCCACCCGGAGCTGACTGAAAGGACCCCCATCATGGCCGACCGTGTTCTTCGTGGAAGCCGGCTGGGAGCGGTCAGCTACGAGACCGACCGCAACCACGACCTCGCCCCTCGCCGCACCGTGCGCTACGCCTGCCCCAAGAACCACGAGTTCGAGGTGCCGTTCTCCGACGACGCCGAGATCCCGACGGTCTGGGAATGCCGTCTGCACGGCAGCGAGTCGGAGATCGTGGACGGCGGGCAGCCCGAGCAGAAGAAGGTCAAGCCGCCGCGCACCCACTGGGACATGCTGCTCGAGCGGCGCACGATCCCCGAGCTCGAGGACCTGTTGAACGAACGTCTCGCCGAGCTGAAGGGCCGGCGGACCTCCCGGTCCGCGTAACGCCCGAGAGCGTCGGCCCGTAGCCACCGCTCCCACCACAACGGAAAGGCCCCGCGACCTCCCCCCGCGGGGCCTTTCGCATGCCCGGACCGATCAGAAGTCCTTCGCCACCCCGTCTGTACTGACGGCTCTCTCGCACGGGTGGAAGGATCGACGACCATGATCGACGCGGCGGGGTTCGCGCTCCTCACCGAGCGCCACCGGCGTGAGCTGCAGGTGCACTGCTACCGGATGCTCGCGAACTTCGAGGACGCCCAGGACCTCACACAGGAGACGTTCCTGCGCGCGTGGGACAAGCGGGAGTCGTTCAAGGGCCACGCGGCCGTACGGACCTGGCTGTACCGGATCGCGACCAACGCCTGCCTCGACTTCCTGGACAAGCGCACGCCCGAGCTGCCGGGCGCGGACCTCGAGGTGCCGCACCTGCAGCCCTACCCCGACCGGATGCTCCCCGACGACCCGCAGGAGTCGGCGGTGGCGCGGGAGACGATCGAGCTGGCGTTCGTCGTCGCCGTCCAGCACCTGCCGCCGCGGCAACGGGCCGTGTTCGTCCTGCGGGACGTCCTCGGCTGGCCCGCGTCGCAAGCCGCCGGCACCCTCGAGCTGACCGTCGCCTCGGTGACCAGCGCCCTGCAACGCGCGCGGGTCACGATGCGCGAGCAGCTGCCCGACCGGCGTCTCGACTGGCGGAGCCCCGCCACCCACGAGCTGTCGGACGACGAGCGCGGCGTGGTCAAGGCCTACACCGACGCCCACGAGCGCAACGACCTCGACGGGCTGACGGCCCTGCTGCGCGACGACCTGCGCTTCGCGATGCTGCCCGACCCGGGCACCGTGACCACGGGAGCCCGGGAGGCGGTGGACGGCTGGGTCGCCGGCGGGCTCTTCCGGCGCGGCCACGACGACTGGCGCTGTACCCCCACGACGGTCAACCGCATGCCCGCCGCCGCGCTGTACCTGCGCACCCCCGAAGACCCGGTGCACCGGCTGCTGAACCTCGCGGTCCTGCACATCGCCGACGGGAAGATCGCCGAGCTCACCGGGTTCGAGGTCGCCGGCAAGCCCTGGCTGGGCCTGCCGGCGACGCTGTGATCACCGCGTCTCGTACCGGGTCAGCACCGCGCCCCCGGGGAACGTCCGCGTCTCGACCAGGTTCAGGTGCACCCAGCTGTCCAGCGCGGTGAAGAACGGCGTGCCGCCGCCCACCAGGACCGGGTGGGTGACCAGCACGTACTCGTCGACCAGCCCGGCCCGCAGGGCAGCCCGGGCGAGCGTCGCGCCGCCGATGGTCATCGGGCCGCCGACCTCGGCCTTGAGCCGGGTGATCTCGGCGACCGCGTCGCCGGTGACCAGGCGGGTGTTCCAGTCGACCTTGTCGACGGTCGAGGAGAACACGACCTTCGGCGTGTCCCGCCAGTTCCGGGCGAACTCGATCTGCGCCGGCGTGGCGTCCGGCTGCTGGTCACCGGTCGGCCAGTAGGAGCTCATCGCCTCCCACAGCTTGCGGCCGTACAGCGACGTCCCGATGCCGAGCTCGTAGTCGAGCCACCACTGGAACAGCTCGTCGCCCGGCGCGCCGCTCCAGCCGATGTCGTCGCCGGCCGCGGCGATGTAGCCGTCCAGGGTCAGGTTCATGCCGAAGATCAGTTTCCGCATCGTGCCGGCCTTTCGTGAGTGTCGCTTCCCCCATACAGACGGGCGTGGCGGGGAAACCTAATCGGTGCGGAACGGGCCGCGCAGGGCTGCCCACTGCAGGAGCATGATCGTCTTCGCGTCCGCGATCTCCCCCGTCTCGATCATCTTGAGGGCGTCCTCGAAGCGCAGCTCGACCACCTCGATGTCCTCCCCCTCCTCGGCGATCCCGCCACCCGCGCCGCGGTCGGCCGGGTCGTAGGGCGCCGCGTAGCAGTGCAGGCGCTCGGTCACCGAGCCCGGGCTCGTGTACACGTCGAACACGTGCTCCAGCTCGCCGATGCGGACGCCGGTCTCCTCCTGCGCCTCGCGGCGGATCGCCGTCTCGGGGTCGTCGGCGTCCAGCAGGCCCGCGGCCGCCTCCAGGAACATGCCGTCCGGGTGGTCGTTGACGTAGACCGGGTAGCGGAACTGACGCGTCAGCAGCACCATCCCGCCCGCCGCGTCGTAGAGCAGCACGGTCGCGCCGTTGCCGCGATCGTAGGTTTCCCGCTGCTCGGTGGTCCAGCGGCCGTCGTCGTGCTGGTAGTCGAACGTCGTGCGGCGCAGCACGTACCAGGCCGACGACAGCAGTTCCACGTCGGTGACACGGACGCGCGGGTTGCGGGACGGGCTTGTCGAGGAGGTCATGCCGCGACCATAATGTGCACGACTCGGCAGAAACAAGGAGGACTGTGCATGCTCGTCGCCGAACGCCGTGACCTCTTGCTCGCCCGGCTCGCGGCCGACGGCAAAGTGTTGGCGAAGGACGTGGCCACCGAGCTCGGCGTCTCGGAGGACAGCATCCGCCGCGACCTGCGCGACCTCGCCGCCGCCGGGCTCTGCCAGCGCGTCTACGGCGGCGCGTTGCCCGTCTCCCCCGCCGTCGCCGACTACGCGAGCCGCACGGCCATCGCCGTCGACGGCAAGGACCGGGTCGCGCGGATCGCCGCCGGCCTGGTCCGGCCCGGCTCGACGGTCATCCTCGACGGCGGCACCACCACCCTCGCCGTCGCGAACGCCCTGCCGAAAGACCTCGAGGCCACCATCGTCACCCACAGCCCGACCGTCGCCGTCGCCCTGCTCGACCACCCGGGCGTCGAGGTCTTCCTACTGGGCGGACGCCTGTTCCGGCACTCCGCGGTCACCTGCGGCGCCGCCGCGGCCGAGGCCGCCCAGGCGATCAGCGCCGACGTCTTCCTGCTCGGCGTCACCGGCGTCCACCCCGACGCCGGGCTCACCACCGGCGACGCCGAGGAAGCCGCGATGAAACGCACCCTGGCCCGGCGCGCCGCCGACACCTACGTGCTGGCCAGTGCCGAGAAGCTCGGCGCGGCCTCCCGGTTCACCGTGCTGCCGTTCGCCGACATCGCCGGCGTCATCACCGACGCCGATCCAGGCGACCAGAACGTGCAGAAACTTGCAGCGATCGGCGTGGCGATCCGGCCGGGCTGACCTCGACGTACCACTCGCGACCCGCCACCACCGCGAACAACGGCGCCGGCAGCCACACGAGCACCCGCAGCGCCGCCGCGAGCCGCCCGCTGCCGCGGACGTCGGACACGTGCGCGGCCAGCGCCGCCTGCTTGCGCCCGGCGAACCGCCGCACGTCGAAGCGGTGGGTGACGGCCGAAGCCGGGCTCCCTACGTGGTCGAGCGCTTCGGCGTCGTACGGGAACGGGATCCGCGAGGCCCGGACCACCCGGACGAACCGCCGGGCGAAGTCGCGCGGGATCGTGGCCTCCAGCAGCCGCGTCCCGGTCAGCCGGGCCGCCCGTCGCGCGACGGCGTGCACCTGGACGTGGTCACGGTGGCCGTAGCCGCCGTTCGCGTCGTAGCCGAGCAGGAGGTCGGCCTTCTCCTCGTGCAGCACGGCGGCGAGCCGGTGGGCGGCCTCCTCGGTGTCCGCGCGTGCGAAGCGCTGCCGGCCGGGCGGATCGGGGTACAGCTCGGGCCCGTGGCCGCTGTCGGCGTACCCGAGGTGCACGACGCGCCGGACGCCGAGGATGGCCGCGCTCGCCTCCAGCTCCCGCCAGCGCGGGGTCGGGGATTCGGCGTCCATGCCGTCGGTGGCCACGACGACCACCACCCGGTGCCCGTCGGCCGCCGCGCGGGCGAGGGTGCCGCCGCTCAGCAGGACGGGGTCGTCGGCGTGGGCGTGGAAGGCCACGATGGTCGTCATCGGCCCCATGATGGCCGATGACGGGAGAAGACGGCATGAGTGAACCCCACCGGGTCCGGTTCGCGGCGTTGTTCGACGCCGAGGTGCGCCCGCACAACGAGCGGTTCCGCGCCGCGGCCGCCGTACGGCCGGGCGAAGACGTCCTCGACGTCGGGTGCGGCACCGGCGAGTCCACCCGCGAAGCCGCCGAAGCGGGCGCGACGGCGCTGGGCGTCGACGTCTCGGCGCAGTCGATCGCCAAGGCCCGCGAGCTCGGCGGGGCGACCTTCGAGGTGGCCGACGTCCAGACGCACCCGTTCCCGGCGGCGACGTTCGACGTCGTGCTCAGCCGGTTCGGGGCGATGTTCTTCGCCGACCCGCCCGCCGCGTTCGCCAACCTCGCCCGCGCGCTGCGCCCCGGTGGGCGCCTGGTGCTGCTGGTGTGGCAGGAGCGGGCCCGCAACGAGTGGTACTCGGTGCTGCACGACGCCGTCTCCCCCGGCACGGCCGCGCCGCCGCCCGGGCCGCACTTCTCCCTCGGCGACCGAAGCCACACCGAGGCCCTGCTGCGGGACGCGGGCTTCGGCGACGTCGAGTTCACCGAGCTGCGCGAGCCCGTCTGCTACGGACCCGACGCGGCGACGGCGTGCGAGTTCGCCCTCGGTCTTCACGACGTCCAGGAACTGCGGCCCACCGACGGCGCCGTCGCGCGCCTGCGGGACGCCTTCGCCGCGCACGAAACCCCGGACGGCGTGCTGCTGGGCGCCCGGACGTGGATCGTGACCGCGCGGGTCAGCCGCGCTTGACCAGGCGGCGCAGCTGCTGCCAGCGGCGCTCCACGCCCCACGTGGCCACCCGCAGGAACGCCTCGCGGATGATCGAGCCGTCCATCTTGGACTCGCCGATCTCGCGCTCGGTGAAGGTGATCGGCACCTCGACGATCTCGAACCCGGCGTCGGCCGTGCGGACCGTCAGGTCGATCTGGAAGCAGTAGCCGTGCGAGTTGACCTCGTCCAGGGCCAGCTTCTCCAGCACCGGACGGCGGTAGGCGCGGAACCCGGCGGTGATGTCGCGGGTGCGCATGCCCAGCGCGACCTGCGAGTAGATGTTGGCGCCGCGCGAGAGGACCTGGCGCTTGAGCGGCCAGTTCACCACGCTGCCGCCCGGCACGTACCGCGACCCGATGGCCAGGTCGGCGTCACCGACGGCGTCCAGCAGCCGGGGCAGGTCCTCGGGCGCGTGCGAGCCGTCGGCGTCCATCTCGACGATGGTGTTGTACTCCCGCGCCAGGCCCCAGCGGAACCCGGCGATGTAGGCGGCGCCGAGGCCGGCCTTCTCGGTGCGGTGCAGCACGTGGACGTGGTCGTTGGCGGCCGCGCGCTCGTCGGCGAGCTCGCCGGTGCCGTCCGGGCTGCCGTCGTCCACCACGAGCGCGTGCACGTCCGGGAGTACCTTCTGCAGGCGATCCAGGATCGGGCCGAGGTTCTCCCGTTCGTTGTACGTCGGGATCACCACCAGCACCGGCTCGATTCCCCGGGCCCCCCGCGGCGCCTGCGACATCCGTGCTCCTCCGATATCCCCGGCGGTCAGTCCGCCGTGTCCCCTGCCGTGCCGGCGCTGCCGCGCCGGGTGCGAAAACGGAGCACGAGCCCGCCGGCCACCCCGGCGATCGCCAGTGC
The DNA here is from genome assembly GCF_055633615.1 of Amycolatopsis sp. NPDC114505. Taxonomy (NCBI): domain Bacteria; kingdom Bacillati; phylum Actinomycetota; class Actinomycetes; order Pseudonocardiales; family Pseudonocardiaceae; genus Amycolatopsis; species Amycolatopsis sp. NPDC114505. Next base: position 625,587 of record NZ_JBVKDV010000003.1, read on the forward strand.
CAGCAGCCCGTACTCCGTCCACGCACCGAGTCGATCCGACAGCGTAGTCTGCGTCCGCAGCGGGACGCGCCCGACCAGGGAATCCGCGGTGAAAAGGCCCGTTGAGCTGGTAACCGTTCCGTCGGGGGCGACGATCGCGCTCACCCCTGAGACGGCGGACACCACGACCGACCGGCCGTGCTCGACCGCCCGCAGCCGCGACATGGCCAGCTGCTGGACGCTCATCTCGCTCTCGCCGTACCAGGCGTTGTTGGTCGGCACGACGAGTAGTTCGGCGCCGTCGCGCACGGCGTCGCGGGCCGGGTAGTCGAACGCGGCCTCGTAGCAGACGAACATGCCGACCTTCGTGCCCGCGACGGCCATCGTCTGGTTCGCGCCGTCGCCGGGGACCATGTCGACGGTCTCGGAGTCCAGGAACGGCGTGACCAGCTCGGCGAGCTTGCGGGCGGGCACGTACTCGCCGAAGGGCACCAGCTGCTGCTTCGCGTAGCGCTGCCCGGGCCCGGTGTGCGGGTCCCAGGCGATGACGGAGTTCTGCAGGTGCCGGTCGGGCAGCTCGTAGATCGCGCCGATCAGCGCGGGCACGCCGAAGTTCGCGACGAGCTGGTCGACCTGCGGGTCGGGCCCGGTGACGGTGGTGGCGCTCTCCGGCCACAGCACCAGGTCCGGCTTCGGGACCTTCCCGGCGCGGATGGCGTCGAGCAGCCGTTGGCTCTCGGCGATGGTGTTGTTGCGCAGGACGGTCCGTTCGCCCTGCAGCGCCAGCCCGATGTCCGGCGCGTTGCCCTGCACGGTCGCGACGGTCAGCTCGCCGTCCTGCGCGGCGGTGCCGACGGTCGGCCACAGCGCCAGGCCGGCCACGACGGGCAGGAGCGTGCCGACGGCGGCGAAGACGGCCGGGCGGGTGCGCAGCGCCGCCGTGAGCGCTTCGCGGCCGTCCCAGAGCCGTCCGAGGAGGGCGGCGAGGCAGAACCCGCTGAGGACGACGGCGAAGCCGACCAGCGGTGCGCCGCCGATCGAGGCGAGCGGCAGGAACGCGCCTTCGGGCTGGCTGAAGGCGACCCGGCCCCAGGGGAAGCCGCCGAAGGGGAACCACGCGCGGGGCGTCTCCAGCGCGATGAACACCAGCGCGGCCCACAGCGGACCGGCCGGCAGCCGCGACACCCACGTGATGAGGCCGCCCGCGAGGCCGTAGTAGAGCGCCAGCGCGAACGACAGGCCCAGCCACGGCCACGGCCCGAAGTCGGGGCCGAGGAAGTCCAGCAGCCACGTCAGCAGCGGCAGGAAGAACACGAACCCGAACGCGAAGCCGTAGCCGAACGCGCCGCGGAAACTGCGGCCGCGCAGCACGAGCGCGAACCCGGCGAACGCCAGCGGCGCGAGCCACCACAGCGGGCGGGGCGCGAAGCTCAGGTAATAGGCGAACCCGGACACCAGCGCGCCGGCCAGGCGCAGCAGCCCGGCACGCGGGAATCGCCGGGTTCGGGCGGGTTGGTGCGGGGCGCCCGGTTCGGGGTCCGCCACGGTGACTGCCACGGAAGACGACTCTAGGTGATGGTGTCGTGGAGGACTTCACCCGCGCGGACCGTGCGCAGGCAGTGCGGCAGGACGGCGTCCGGTTCGAGCCGCGGCAGGGGCGGGACACCGGCGCGGGGGTCGGTGGACCAGCGCTGCACGCGGCTGTCCGGGGTCGCGACGACGAGGTCGGTCGCGTCCCAGATCGCGTAGTGCGCGGGCGCGCCCGGCACGAGGCTGCCGGTGATGCCGTCGTTGACGCCGGCGGCGCGGTGCCCGGCGCGGGTGTGGGCGGTGAACGCGGCGCGCGGCGACAGGCCGGCGCCCGGGGTGCGGTGGTAGGCGGCGGCGCGGACGCTCGCCCACGGGTCCAGTGGCGTCACCGGCGCGTCGGAACCGAAGGCCAGCAGGACGCCCTCGGCGGCGAGGGTCGAGAACGGGTTGAGCCCGGCGGCGCGGGCGGTGCCGAGACGTTCGGCGTACATGCCTTCGTCGCCGCCCCAGAGCGCGTCGAACAACGGCTGCATCGACGCGACCACGCCCCAGCCGGCCAGGAGCTTCGCCTGCTCGGCGGTGACCATCTCCAGGTGCTCCAGCCGGTGGTGGCGGGCGGCGAGGGCGCGCTGCCCGACCTCCTTCTCGGCGAGCCGGAAGCCTTCGACGACTTCGGCGACGGCGGCGTCGCCGATGACGTGGAAGCCGGCCTGCAGCCCGGCTTCGGTGCAGACGGCCAGGTGTTCGCCGATGCGGTGCGCGTCGAGGTAGAGCGTGCCGGAGCCGGTGTGGTCGGCGTAGGGGGCGCTCAGGGCGGCGGTGTGGGAGCCGAGGGCGCCGTCGGCGAACAGGTCGCCGGCCAGGCCGCGGGCGCCGAGCTGTTTCGCGGTCTCGACAGCGCCGAGTTCGCCCCAGTAGCCGACGACCTCGGTGGTATCCGGGCCGGCGAGGGCGAGCAGGGCGGCGAGGTCGTCGCGGCCGGAGATGTCGGGGCCGGCGCATTCGTGGACGCTGACGATGCCCTGGGCCGCGGCCTCGACGAGGAACGCGCGCTGGGCGCGTTCGCGCTGTTCGGGGGTGATCGCGGCGCGCACGGCCGCGCGGACGGCGTGGTGGGCGGCGCGGGTCAGCGGGCCGTCGGGCGACCAGCCGCCGGCGTCGCGGGCGGCCGGGGCCAGGTCGACCAGCGCGGTGGAGACCAGCGCGGAGTGGACGTCGACGCGGCTGAGGTAGACGGGGGTGGCGCCGGCGGCGTCGTCGAGCTCGGCGCGGCTGGGCAGCCGCGAGTCGGTCCAGGTGCTCTCGTCCCAGCCGTGGGCGAGCAGGGCCTGCCCGGGGACGATCGCGTCGCGCACGCGGGCCAGCAGCTCGGCGCCGGAGCGGACGCCGGTGAGGTCGAGGCCGCTCAGGTGCAGGCCGGTGGCGGTGGCGTGGACGTGCGCGTCGACGAACGCGGGGGCGACGAAGGCGCCGTGGAGGTCGACGATCTCGGCGTTTTCGTGGAGGGCGCGGGCCGGGCCGTCCTGGCCGACCCAGACCACGGTGCCGCCGGTGACCGCCATGGCCGTGGCGTCCGGGCCGGCGGGGGTGTAGACGCGCCCGCCGAGCAGGAGCGTCGTGTGTTCGTCCGTCACGCCCTTGAGTCTGCCCCCGGTGGCGAGGGCTACTGCACCTGGGGGAAGACACACCAGCAGGCAGGAAGATTTACTCCGTGAGAACGTTATGACAGGATATTTTAACGCGTTCCCGACGACTAGGAGTACAAGTGACTGCGATCCAGGAACCTGTGACGCCTGCCGCCGCCTTCGACCAGCCCTACGAGTACGCCCGCGCCGAGCTCGTGGAACCCGACTGGCGCCGCTTCCCCGGCTGGCACGACGTGACCGACGCCGAGTGGCGCGACGCGCAGTGGCAGCGGGTGCACTGCATCCGCAACGCGAAGCAGCTGCGCGCGCTGATGGGCGACCTGCTGGAGGAGCGCTTCTACGACGACATGCTCGCCGACCAGCGCGAGATGGCGACGATGTCGATGCTGCTGCCGCCGCAGATGATCAACACGATGGCGCCCACGGCGGGCACCGACCCGGCGAAGGTCACCGAGGCGTTCTACGCCGACCCGATCCGCCGCTACATGCTCCCGGTGCGCAGTGATCGTGACTCCACCTGGCCGAGCCACCCCCACTCCGAGCGCGACTCGCTGCACGAGGCCGAGATGTGGGTCGTGGAGGGCCTGACCCACCGCTACCCGACCAAGGTGCTGGCCGAGATGATCTCGACGTGCCCCCAGTACTGCGGCCACTGCACCCGCATGGACCTGGTCGGCAACTCCACGGAGACGGTCGAGAAGCACAAGCTCTCGCTCAAGCCGGTCGACCGCCAGGACGCGATGATCGCGTACCTGAAGAAGACCCCGGGCGTCCGCGACGTGGTGGTGTCGGGCGGCGACGTGGCCAACGTGCCGTGGCCGCAGCTGGAGTCGTTCCTGATGCGCCTGATGGACATCGACACGGTCCGCGACATCCGCCTGGCGACGAAGGCACTGGCGGCGCTCCCGCAGCACTGGCTCCAGCCGAAGGTGGTCGAGGGCCTGGAGCGCGTCGCGGTGACGGCCCAGCGCCGCGGCGTCAACCTGGCGATCCACACGCACGTGAACCACGCCCAGTCGGTGACGCCCCTGGTGGCGGAGGCCGCCCAGACGGCGTTGAACGTGGGTGTGCGGGACGTGCGCAACCAGGGCGTGCTGATGCGCGGGGTGAACGCGACGCCGGCCCAGCTGCTGGACCTGTGCTTCGCGCTGCAGGGCGAGGCGAACATCCTGCCGTACTACTTCTACATGTGCGACATGATCCCGAACGCGGAGCACTGGCGGGTTGCTGTTTGGGAAGCCCAGGAGCTGCAGCACGCGATCATGGGGTACCTGCCGGGGTACGCGACGCCGCGCATCGTGTGCGACGTGCCGTATGTGGGGAAGCGGTGGGTGCACCAGCTGGCGGAGTACGACCGGGAGCTGGGGATTTCGTACTGGACGAAGAACTACCGGACGGGGATCGAGCTCGAGGACCCGGAGGCGTTGCAGCGCCGGTACCCGTACTACGACCCGATTTCGACGCTGCCTGAGGCCGGCCGGACCTGGTGGGCGAACCAGCCCCGCTGACGCCTAGCGGGTGCCGTGCGGCCCGATCGGGGCCGCGCGGCACCCTTTGGCTTATTCGCGTGTTTGGTCTGGTCAGGGCCGGTGCGTTCCGGTTGCGACCGATCGCCATACGGCCCAGAAGAACCATTGTGGACAGTTACCCGGACCTGGCGACGGACGCGGACCAGTCGGGCCGCGGCGCCAAACCGTCCAGCGACCGTCCCGGTGAGACCCTGACGGCGAGGCGACTCCTAGTAGACCGTTGTGGCTAAGCCACGCCGGCCGCCATGCCGGGCGTGACGCCCGAGCTTGCTGGCATCGCTCTCGCGATAGTCCCGGATGTGCCCCTGACCTGCTGGTCATGCCGCCTGGGGCTGTGATCATTCCTGGGCCGGTTCCGCAACCTGAACCGCTGACCGTCAGTGCCGGTGGCCGACTTCGGCGGAAACATCCGCGCGTCGCCCCCGACACCGCATCCGAAGCGGTGAAACGTGCCGTGGCTGGGCCGGACCCGGAACATCCGCGATCGGCAGAACGAGCAGTCGCCGCGCAGCTGCTGCTGTCCGGCCGCGTGATGCAAGCGATGTCAGCAGCCGCGGTGGTAGGCCACCGCCCGGGGTTGCGTCGTGCCCGGCAACCTGATGGTCGCGGCCAGCGTCCCGTCGTCGGTGAGCCCCGCGGGCCGCGGGGCCGCGTTGAAGTCGGCGTCGCCGGCCAGGTCGGCCGTGGGTTCGCCGTTCTCCCAGATGCGGAGTTCGTAGTTCTCGGGGCCGAAGGTGTGGGCCACGCCGGCCATCGTCGTGCCGGCGTCGAGGAACAGGGTGTCGGCCGCTTCGGTGGTCTTGTGCACGACGTTCCCGGCCAGGTCCGCCTCGATGGCGACCATCGTCAGCTCGGGCGTGACGACCGAAGCGGCGATGCGACCGCCGTGGAAGGCCTCGAGGTAGACCGCGCCACCGGGGTACAGCGGGGGCAGCTGCCGGTAACCGCCGTCGGTGGCTCGGACGAACACCTCGCCCGAGCTCTCGCCGATGTCGGTGTAGAGCAGGACGCGGCCCTGCTCGTCGACGTCGACCGGGTAGGTGTCGTAGAGGTGCTGCGGATCCGGGTTCAGGACCTCGGCTGTGCCCGGCCGCTCGGCGGCCCACAGCACCGGGTGGACGTCGCCGCCGAAATCACCGTAGGCGACACCGATGACGTCCCCGGCGTTGTTGATGTGCGTGGCCTTGGCGGACCGGAACCCTTGCGGCATGGGCAGGTTCACGTATTGGCCACCGCGGTACACGACGGGTTTCGCGGCCCACCAATCACCGGTCCCCCCGTCCCCCACGACGTCTCCGGAGGAGTTGATGTCGCGCACTTCGACCAGGCGGAACGACGAAACGACCTGACCGCCGTGCCACCGCACCTGCGAATACGCGTCGGGCCCGCGCACCGCTCCGACGAACCAGTCGCCTTCGGCCGCCGCGTAGACCTCACTGCTGGTGTAGGGCGCCGGCAGTGCCAGCGGTGTCATCGCCCAGGTGCAGCTCGCCGCCACCGCGGGTTGTGCGCCGGGCACGAGGGCGGCGGCGAGCGCCGCCACGAGTAGAAGAGTTCGCTTGAGCATGGTTCCCCCCGGGAGTCGGCCGTCTTCCCACCACGCCCAGCGGCCCCGGGAGGTTTGGTCGCCGGCCGGGTTGCCACCCGAACGGCTCAACGAGCCGGCGTCACAGGTCCAGGCCACCCACGTCCAACGCGGCCAGGGCGGCGCGGTGCTCCGGGCTGTCCTGCCAGTGCAGGCGGCGCCCGGCCTCGACCGCCACGCCGAACCCGGCGCGGCCGCGCCGGTGCCGGCCGAGCACGCCCCGCTGCGCGGGGTGCGGCGACCGCTGGTCGGAGCAGCACCCGACGGTCGGCCGGTCCAGCCACGGCCCGGCGCTCGGACGAATCGACGACGGCGTGGTGCTGGTGTGGTCCTGGGACGGCTTCCGCACCCAGCAGGCCGCCCGTGCCGGCCACACGACGAGCGACCGCCGAACGGTGAGCAGGCGCCGGAGATCCGGCGCCTGCTCACCCCACTGCAGTGCTAGTTGCAGATCATGGTGTCACGCCTGCAATTCGTGAAGTCGTACACCCTCTCATACTCGCTTTTGATGGCGAGGTAGACACGATTCGCCCCACCGGGAACGTCCGCGGAAAGGGAAAAGCTTCCCGAAGTTATAGTATCGCAGTGAAGGCTCGTGCTTCTCGCGTCAAGCGCTTTCAAGTCCACCAGCGAGGTCGCGTATGCCCGCTCGCAGCCGCTGGCGTTGAACGACCCGATGACGCCGACTGAGCGGTTGTAAAAGGTGACCGTACCGGAATAGTAGCCACCCGTGCCGTCCTTGAGGAGGAAGTTGAGAGTGGGGTAGGCAGCTGCGCTTGCCGGTGACGCTGCGGCAACTGTCCGGACGGAAAATCGTTTCATCGTCAGTTCCGGCACGTCCAGAGCGTGCCGATCTGCCGAGTGTTGTCCGTGCTGACGCCTGCGATCTGCCGCCCGTCGGCGCTGATCGCGGTCGGGTAGAGCGGGTAGTTGTTCCCGAGCTGGGGCAGCTGCAGCTGGCGGCCGTGCTTCCAGCGCGCCGGGGACCCGTTGCGGTTCTTCGCCGCGACGACGCCGTTCGCGGCGAGGACCCCGCCCTGGGCGTACGTGCTGTCAGGCAAGGGGCGTTCGCGTCCGGTCAGCACGTCGATGTAGGTGAGCTCATCGCCCTCTGCGCCGCCGCGGTCGGCGATCAGCACGCCCCCGGCCAGGTCCGACGCGCGGTGCCCGCCCGGGCCGATCACCGGGAACGACCGCACGACCGTGCCGTCGAGCCGGTAGACCGTCTGCACCTCGTCGCCGGCGAACCCCGCCGAACTCAGGACGAAGCCGAGGTCGTCCACCTTCAGGGCCATCGTGTACACCGGCCCGTCGTCGAGCACCCGCGGCGTCCGCGTGCCCGCCGGCCAGACGACGGCGCGGGACAGGCCGTCGACCCAGGCGTACCCCGAGACGTCGCCGCGGGCGTTGATGTCGGTCGCCCCCGAGCCCGGCTCACCCGGCTCCGGCAGGAACGTCGTCACCCCGCCCGACCGGATCGCCGCGTGCTGCCTCCCGTCGGCGAACTGCGAGCCCACCATCACGCCGCCGGAGTTGATCGCGGACGGGACGAACTCCCCGAGGTCCGTCGTCACCCCGTCGCGCCACTGCAGCCCGTGCTCGTTGTCGCCGAAGTGCGACCGGCCGAGGCCGACGAACGTGCCGTGGTCGTCGGTGGCGGCCGGGTAGACCTCCTCGCCGGCCACCGTTCCGGGCAGCTCGGCCACCCGGCACACCGCGGCCGGCGCGAGCTCCGCCGCGGACGCCGTCGCCGGCGCGGCGACCGCCAGCACACTCACGGCGGCCAGCACCTTCAGTCTTGCTCCCACGTTTCCTCCCCGGGTGGGTGTCGCCAGGCCCGCACGGCCCTGGCGAACCCCTCACGCTCGAGCAGGTCCTTCGGTTGAGTCCCGCAAGCAGCCGGCCAAAGCGCAGCAGCTTGGCCGCCGACGCCTCACCCCGCGCGAACGGGCCCTGAGTCGAGCCTCGCTTCGACCTCCAGCGCGGCCTCGTCCAGGTTCTGGGCCCGGTAGAGCGCCGCGGCTCGCTGCCACGCCGCCCGGGCCCGGGACGGTTCCGCCAAGCGCTGGTACTCGTCGCCCATCGCCGTGTGGGTTGCCGCCTGGCGGTAGGTGTTGTCCAGCCGGTGCCAGAGCTCCAACGCCCGCTCGCAGTGGCGCAAAGCCTCGGCGCTGTCCCCGACCGCGGTCGCGATCGCGCCGAGGTTGTCCAGGCTGTCCGCCTGCCCGTACACGTCGCCCTGCTCCCGGCAGCGGGCCAGCGCGGACTCGCAGTACTCGCGCGCCCGGTCGTGGTGGCCCAGCCGGGTGTGGCACGCACCCATCATGCTGAGCGCCCTCGTCTCCCACTTCTCGTCGCCCACCGACCGATACAGGTCGCGCGCGCTGGTGATGTGGGTGAGCGCGCGGCTGTCGTCGTCGCGGTGGGACCAGGCCAGCGCCAGCACGAAGTGGGCGCCGGCCTGCCCGAGCGTGTCGCCGATCTGCTCGGACAGCGCCAGCGATCGGTTCAGGTGGAGCAGCGCCTCCTCCTGCCGGCCGAGCGGGGCGTAGACCAGGCCGAGCCGGCGGTGCGCGCGGGCCTGGACCGCGGCGTTCTCCAGCCGTTCGGCCGCCTCCAGCCCCGCGCGCCAGGCGTCGATGTTCTCGTGCAGGTGGCCGCGCCGGTAGTGGAAGTTGTCCAGCGTCCAGGCCAGCTGCCAGACGGCCGTGTCCCAGCCGGCGTTCGTGGCCGCCACCCGGGCACCCACCACACACCCGTGGTGGGTGTCGAACCACGCCATCGCCGCGGCGTCGTCGGGGAGGGCGAGCGGGACGCAGCCCGCGGCCGGCTCGCCCAGGTCGAGGGGCGGGTGCTGCTGGTCGAGCAGGCGGCTGGCCGCGTAGGCAGTGTGGAGGTAGAAGTCCACGACCCGGCGCAGGGCCCCGGCCCGGGCCGCCTCCGGCTCTTCGGTCAGCGCGACGGCGCGCGCGTGCCGTCGGACCAGGTCGTGAAGCCGGTACCGGCCGGTGAGCGGCTGCTGCACGAGGTGGTCATCGACGAGGCTCTCCAGCAGCTCGTTCGCCTCGGCGCGGGCCACCCCGGCGAGGGCGGCCGCCGCCGGGACGTCGATCTCCGCGCCCGGATGCACGCCGAGCAGCCGGAACATCCGCCGCCGCGGCTCGTCCAGCCGCTGGTAGGACAGCGCGAACGCGGCCCCGACGCTGCGATCCCCGACCGCCAGCTCGGCGAGCGTGGAGTACGCCTCCCCCAGCCGGTCCGCCAGGTAGCGGACGGTCCACGCGGGCCGCGAGCGCAGCCGGGCGGCGGCGATGCGGATCGCCAGCGGCAGGTGGCCGCACCGCTCGACGACGTCGCGGACCGCGCCGGCCTCGGCGGTCGCCCGCTCGTCGCCGACGACCCCGGCGAACAACGCGACCGCGTCGGCCTGCGGCAGCACGTCCAGCGACAGGGTGCGCGCCGACTCGAGGTCGACGAGCCGGCGTCGGCTGGTGATCAGCGTCAGGCTCCGCGCGGTGCCGGGCAGCAGCGGGCGGACCTGCGCGGCGTCGGCGGCGTTGTCCAGCAGGACCAGCACCGAACGCGCCGCCAGCTCCGCGCGCCACAACGCGGCCCGCGCGTCCAGGTCGGCGGGGATCCGATCACCGGGCACGCCCAGCGCCCGCAGCAGGCTGTCCAGCGCGGACGTCGGGGCGATCGGCGGCTGGCCCGGGGTGTGGCCGTGCAGGTCGATGAACAGCTGCGCGTCGGGGTAGCGCTCGGTCAGCCGGTGCGCGGCGTGCACCGCCAGCGTCGTCTTGCCGACGCCCGCCATGCCGTCCAGCGCCTCGATGACCATGGCCAGCGGGGCCGTCTCGGGCCCGCTCGCGAGCAGCCGGTCCAGCTCGGCCCGGCGGCCCGCGAAGTCCGCGATGTCGCCCGGCAGATCACTGCGCACCGGCCGGGCCGGCGGGCCGTGGACGACCACGGCGGCGGTCGCCTCGAGCCGGCTGTCGTTCGCCAGCACCTGCCGGTGCACCTCGACGAGCCGCGGCGAGGGGTCCAGGCCGAATCGTTCGACAAGCACGGTGCGTGCCCGCGCGAACGTGTCGAGTGCGTCGGCCTGTCTGCCGGCCCGGTACAGCGCGGTCATCAGCTGGCCCCACAGCCGCTCGTGGCCGGGGTGACGTTCGGTGAGCCCGGTGAGCTCCTCCACCAGGACGGTGCCCGCGCCGGTGGCGAGCTCGGCGTCGACGCGGTCCTCGACGGCACCGAGGCGCAGCCCGTGCAGCCGCGTCGCTTCGGCGCGCAGCTGCGGGACGGTGGCGAACTCGGCGTAGGCGTCCCCGCGCCACACGGCGAGCGCGGCGGCCAGCCGTTCCGCAGCCACCTGCGGCTCGGTCCCCATCGCCTGCCTGCCGGCCACGACGAGCCCTTCGAAGCGGCCGGCGTCGACGGCATCGGGCGGCGGTCGCAGCAGGTACCCGGCGGGGTGGGTGACGATCAGGTCGGCCGCCGGCGCCAGCGAGTGCCGCAGCCGTGACACGTAGCTGCGGACGGTCCGGTGCGCGTCCCGCGGCGCCTCGGTCTCCCAGAGCGCGTCGACGAGCGTTCCCACCGAGGTCACGCGGCCGGCGTTGGCCGTGAGCAGGGCGAGGAGCGTGCGGATGCGGAATCCGCCGAGCTCCAGGACCTGGTCGCGCACCCGCAGCTCGAAGGGCCCGAGCACCTGGAACCGCGGACCGTCCGAATCCGTCCTCACGCCTACAGGTGAACCGGCGGCGCCGCCAGATACTCCCGATCACCTTCCTCAAGGTGCCGACGGGTGGTGGGCGAGTTGTCGATCGTGGGCCGGCAAGGAACCCAGGGCGACGTCAATCCAGCAGGAGCGGCGAAGGCAGGTCCTGCTCCGGGTGCATCCTCAGCAACCCGTGTACCACGCCGGCCAGGCCTGACATCAGGCTCGGGGAAAACGCCTCCCGGGCCAGGCCGCCGACCGGGCCGCGTTGCTCGAGGCTCGTCAGCAGCTCCGCGTCGATCTCGTCGCGGTCCGGGCCGTTCCACGACGGGTCGGCCAGCCGGATCGCGTCCAGCATCTCCCACAGTCCGATGTCGCCGTGGCACAGGGTGTGGCTCCAGCCGAAGCCCTCCGCCGCACTTGCGTGGGCGGCTCGGACCGCCATCTCGAGCCGGCGGGGGTCGCCTGTGCGGTGGTGGAGGTCGAGCATCGCCAGGCCGATGCCGGCGCTGCCGTGGCACCAGCTGGTGAAGAAGTCGTCCTCGCTGCCGATCCGGGCGTCGAACCAGTTGCCCGCTTCCGGCCGGTAGAGCCATTCCTGGTACTCGAACGCCCGCTCGGCCAGCTCCCGCCACGTGTCCCGTTCCGCCGGGGTGCCGGCGTCGCTGAGGGCGAGCCGCGTCAGGGTCCAGCCGATCCCTGTCGCGCCGTGGGCGAAGCCGCCGATGCCCTCGGGGTTGAGCCGGGTGGGCCAACGGGCTCCGTGGTCTTCGTGCACGGCCAGCTCCACCAGCCGGTTCCCCACCGCCGCGGCCACCGGCAGCCACTCCGGCCGCCCGGTCGCGGCCAGATCCAGCAGCGGGACTCCCGCGCCCGCGACGCCGTTGAGCAGGTCCACCTCGCGGTCCTCGGCGATCATGCGCCCGTCGGAGAACTGCCCGGCGCGCTCGGCGGCCCGGTCGAGCAGCCAGTCCCAGCCCAGCACGCGGTGCAGCGCCAGCCACGTCCACACCTGGGACGCCGCCCCGCTGAACGCCCCGGCCGACGGCGTCTCGGTCAGCTCCTCGACGCTCTTCAGCACCCGCAGCGCGCCGTCGAAGCACTCCTGCACGCCCCTGACCTCGTCGGCGCGCCCGGCGCGGACCTCGGCCAGGTACTCGGCGAGGGTGAGCACCACGCCGCCCTGGCCGGTGTAGAGGTCGGCGGGCAGGACCCGGATCGACCAGCCCGCCGGGGTGAACACCGGGCTGACCCAGGTGAACGTGCCGTCCGCGCCGCGCACCGCGCCGTCGCACAGCTGCCGGACCAGCCCCGCGGCCAGTGCCCGGCGCCGGCGCTCGCGGTCCCGGCAGTGCGGGTCACGGGCCGGGTACTGACGGCGCGAGGGCAGCGTCCGCTCGTTGAGGTAGGCCCCGACGAGCGCGTCCTGGATGATCGCCTCCTCGAACGGCAGGTCCGCGCCGCGCCAGTCCGCCACCGACGTCTCGATCGCCGCGCGGTCGACCTCGAAGCTGAACAACGGGACGTCGCCGGCCTGCAGGTCGGCGATCTCCGCGTCGATCGTCGCGAGGTCCTGCGGCGCACCGTGCAGGACCTTCGCGTTGCGGAGCAGGATGTCCCGCCCGCGCTCGATCGCGGCCGCCTCGTCGTGCAGCGACGCCGGGTGCCACAGCATCCGGCCGATGTCGACGTAGGCCTGCGTCGGCCGCAGGATCCGGCGGGCCTCGACGCCCTCGAAGTGGCGCAGCAGGTGGTGCGCGTCCCCGCCGGGGCGGGTGTCGAGGCGGTGCAGGTGCGCGGTCATCTCGCGGAAGCCCTCGAGCACGCGGTCCCAGTGGGCGTGCAGCACCGCGGTCGGGCTCGGGTGGTTCCCGGCGGTGGGCATCTCGACCAGGTCGACCTCCAGGCGCGCGGCGGCCGTGCCCGCGGCGGCGATGACCGGCGCCGGGATGCGGGGCTGTTGCCCGGGCAGCGCGCCGATTCCGGAGATGTCGACGCCGCCGAGCGCGTACCCCGTGCCGCGCACCGGGAGCAGCCCGGTGCGCAGGACCGTCCGGCGGATCGCGGCGGTCGCGACGTCCACGGCGTCGCCCTGACCGCTGGCCGGGAACTCCGCGGGCGCGTCGAACAGCGTCTCGGCGTCCACGATGACCGGCACCGGACCCGCGGCGATCATGTTCTCCGCGTGCATGTCGGTGCCGCCGCACAGCCGCAGGATCGCCAGCCAGTGCCCGAGGTTGCGGTAGAAGACGCCCAGCTCGCGCTCGTCCGCGCAGTAACGGGGCTCGACGAACTCCGCCCACCCGTAGCCGTCGCGCAGCAGCACCGAGGGCACCCGGATCCGCTCGACGAGCGGCGGAGCGGCGGGAAAGTCCTCGTAGGCGTCGTCGATCAAGGCCGCGAGCGCGACGTCGATCGCCGAGTTCCGCGGCTTGTACATGATGGTCCCGCCGCCGACGTCGACCCGGCTGACCGTCAGGCCGCCCCGGTGCGTGTCGCCGCGTCCGAACGTGACCGCCCGCAGTGGCCCGCGCAGCGCGTCGGCGAACAGCGGGCGGTCCGCGGCCAGCCGGGCGGCGAACCCGGCGACGGCGGCCACGGACAACCGCGCCACCTGCCCGATCCGCCGTGGAAGGACCGGATAACGCCCCTCGATGCTCGTCAGGTAGCCGTCCCGCATCGCGTCTTCGACGTACTGCGCCCAGATCGCGGACTCGTCCCCGCCGGCCAGCCGACGCGCGTGCAGTTCGATGAGGAACACGCGCGACACCTTCGCGTGCAGCGAATAGACCAGCGCGTCACTCCCGGCCGCCAGCACCACTTCGCGCTCGTCCGGTGTCAAGCCGGGAATCGCGTCGAGTTCCTCGGCGAGTTCGGCCCGCCACGGCCGCGCGAGACAGCGGACGGGGCCGCCGAACGCGAGGGTTTCGCTTTCCACTGAATCGAGCACCGTCCGCCTCCGCCTGTTCCGACCCGGGCGCGCCCGCCCTCCCGGAAACCGGGAGAAGCGGGCACGTTTCGAGCAATGACCGCGTCAGCAGCACCAGCTGCCGTGCGAGCCACTCGGGCTGGAACAGAAGGCGTACAGCATGTCGGTCGGGTCGACCAGCGCGGCCTCGGCGGCGTTCCCGCCGACGTACAGGGGACCGGCGGGGTTCGCCAGGCCGTGCGCCGATTCCGAACCCGACAGCCACCCTTCCAAAACGGCAGCAGAATCAACAGTCCGCATGGCGGAACCTCCCAGTAGCCGAAGGATCTGAACACAACCAGCGGAGTGTAGGCAGCCCGCCGCGCCCACATCGACGACCATTCGGGCGCAACCAAGGTGGCCCCGAAGAATCCGACTAAAGTTGGTTTTCACCGGTTTCCGGAATTTGATCTAGCAGGTGCCGAGAATCGGAATCGGTGCAGTTCTGATGATCATTTCACCGGCAGGTAGGCGGCGACATCGGCGAGCGCGGCCAAGGTCGCGCCGTCGACGTGGCCGGTCGCGGTGTCGGCCTCGGCGACGACCATGCCGTAGCCGTCGGGCCGGGACCGGTAGTGCAGCCCGGTCATCCGCACCCCGGCGATCCCCAGGACGGCCGCGATCTCCAGCGGCCGGACGTCACCGCTGTCCTGCACGGCCTCGACCTTCTCGAAGTCCGCGGCCTGCTTCTTGGAGCGGAACCCGACCCGGACCACCGAGACGACCGCCGCGTTGCCGTGCCCGTCCCCGACGGCCAGCAGCATCCGGTCCAGTCCTGTGCAGGGGGTCTTGACCAGGAACTCCCGGACCCGGCCCGAGGCGGCCGCGACGCAGTCGCCTTCGCGCTCCAGCCGCCGGACCTCGCGCTTGAGCTCCTTGAACTTCAGCCGGCTCCACGCTTCCTTGGACTTCCCGCGCTTCGCCGACTCGCGCGCCTCGGCGTTGCGGGTCTTGAGCGAGCGGCCCGGCAGCGAGTCGACGACATCGCCGGCGCTGTTCCCGGCCAGCGCCTCCGACGCGGCCCCGCCCGCCGCACCACCGGAGGCCCCGATGCCGCCGGCTCCCCCGGCGATCGCCAGCCCGGCCACCGCCGCGACGACCACACCCGTGGTCCGGATGATGTCGGTGAGGACCTCGATGACAGCGCCGTCGCGCGCCGGGTCGGCTCCTCCCGTCGATGGCCCTACGAACGGTAGGGGCGGAAGAACTCCCGCAGCTCCCGCGCGTAGATCTCCGGTTCCTCGAACGCCGCGAAGTGCCCACCGCGCTCCGGCTCGGTCGCGCGGACCGTGTTCGCCGACCGCTCGAGCCAGGCCTTCGGCGGACGGACGATGTCGCCCTGGAAGAGGGCGAACCCGGACGGCACCTCCACCCGGCGGGCCAGCTGGGCCGGTGGGATCGCCGCGTTCGCGCGGTACATCCGCATCGACGAGCCGATCGTCTCGGTCAGCCAGTAGAGCGTGATGTTCGTCAGGATCTCGTCCTGCGTGAAGCGGAAACCATCGCTCCAGGACTGCAGCTTCTCGACGATCCACGCCGCCAGGCCCGCCGGTGAGTCGTTCAGCGCGGCCGCCGCCGTCTGGGGCTTCGTGCGGTGCATCGCCGCGTACGCGCCTTCGGCCGCGCCCCACGTTGTCACCTCCGCCATCCAGGCGCGCTCCTCCGGGGTCAGGTCCGCCGGGTCGCCGGTGAAGATCGGGAGGCCCGCGTCGGTGCGGTGGACCGCCACCACCCGGTCGGGGTGGTCGAGCGCCAGGTAGCGGCTGACGTGGCTGCCGAGGTCACCGCCCGCCGCGCCGAAGCGCGGGTGGCCGAGCTTCGTCATCAGCTCGGCCCACAGCCCGGCGACGGCGATCGAGTCCAGCGGCGTCGCCGGGCGCGAGGAGTACCCGAAGCCGGGGATGTCGGGGACGATCACGTCGAAGGCGTCGGCCGGGTCGGCGCCGTGCGCGCCGGGATCGGTCAGCAGCGGGATCACCTTGGTGTAGCGCCAGAACGAGTCCGGCCAGCCGTGCGTGAGCACCAGCGGGAGCGCCGGGCCGCCCGCCGCTCGGACGTGCGCGTAGTGGATGTCGTGGCCGCCGACCGACGTCGTGAACCGCGGGATCGCGTTGAGCTCGGCTTCGCGGGCGGGCCAGTCGAAGCCGTCCGCCCAGTACGCGACGAGCTCACGCAGGTAGTCGACGTCGGCGCCGGCCGACCAGCCGGCGTCCTCGGGCGCGTCCGGCCAGCGGGTCGCGCGCAGCCGGGTGCGGAGGTCTTCGAGTACCGCCGGGGCGGTCCGCGGGGCGAAAGTCTCCATGGGACGAACCTAACGGAGTCAGTACTCGACCCGGGTCCCGCCGCCGGTTTCCGCCGCCCTCGCGTGGATGAAGCGTGCCGCCGCCAGGTCCTGGACCGCCACGCCCACCGACTCGAACACCGTGATCTCGTCCTCGGACCGGCGGCCGGGGGCCCGGCCGAGCAGGACGTCGCCCAGCGGTGTCAGGTCCTCCGGTCCGATCGCGCCTTCGCGCGCGGCGAACAGGTAGTCGCCCGCTTCGTGCGTCGCCGACTCGACCGAGTCCACGAACACCCGCGCGCCGGCCATCGTCGCCGTGTCCACCTCGCGGGTGTGCGGGACGCACGAGCCGACCGCGTTGACGTGCGTGCCCGGGCGCAGCCATTCCCGCCGCAGCAACGGCGCCACCGCGTTGGTCGCCGTCACCACGATGTCGGCCGCGCGGACGGCCTCCTCCGGAGACGCGGCCACGTCCACCGGCACTGCCAACGAGGCCGACAGCGACGCGCAGACCTGCCGAGCTCGTACGGCGTCGCGGGCCACGACCCGCACCCGGTTCAACGGACGGACCGCCGCGAGGGTGCGGATGTGGGCCGCACCCTGGACGCCGATGCCGAACACCGTCAGGTCCGCTGCGTCCGGGCGGGCGAGTGCCTCGGTCGCCACCGCGGTCACCGCCGGGGTGCGCAGCTCGGTCAGCACCGACGCGTTCAGCAGCGCCAGCGCCTCCCCGGTCTCGCCGCTGAACAGCAGCATCGCACCCTGGTGGGCGTCGAGGCCGAGCGCGGTGTTGCCCTCGAACAGGCAGACGATCTTCACGCCGTAGCCCGCTGCCGCGGTGTAGGCCGGCATCATCGCCAGCAGGCCCGCGGCACCCTCCGGGGCGACGACCGGACGCAGCGGCTGGTGCGCCTCGCCGCGCGCGAGCGCCATCAGGGCCTCGCGCATCGGCGCGAGGCTTTCCTTCGGCGGGAACGCCGCGCGGACGTCGGCGCCGGAGAGCACCAGCAGCGTCATCGCGTGCCGAACAGCTGGTCGTCCAGGCCCGCCGGGCGCACGGCCTCGGGGATCGACCGCGTGTAGTAGTTCATCGTGACGACCGCGCGCAGGGCGTCGTCGGTGCGCAGTGGCTGGACGTAGTGCGGGTGGAAACGGGCGTCGAAGAAGAACAGCTGGCCGCGGCGCGGGAGGATGACCGCCGCGTCTTCGTCCACTTCGGACACGTCGCGGGCGTGGCGGTTGCGGGAGACGACCAGGCCGCCGCCGGTCTCCTCGGTGCAGTCGGTCAGGTACAGCAGGCCCTCCATCGGGTTGCTGTCGACGTGGCACGGGTAGCGCATGGTGATGCCGCGCTGCACGTTCAGGCTCAGCGCGCGGTTGGCGGTGCTGGTCAGCTCCAGCGGCTCGTCGATCAGCCGCTCGCCCAGCTGCCGGAACCAGCCGGTGTAGAGCTCGTTCACCCACGGCGCCTGCTCGACGAGCACCTCGCCGTCGACCGACTCCAGCGGGATGATCGCGTCGGGCGTCTCGCGGGCGGTGGTCATGGTCGGGCGGAAGCTCCGCCGGTCCGCCTGCCGGGCCGCCACGTCCAGCAGCTCTTCGGCCCAGCCGGTGGGCAGGGCGCTGCCGACGTCGTAGATGTGCCAGTGGAACGGTAGGTCCCGCGGCGGGGTCCAGTCCGCGAACCGGCCCGGGATGTGGTCGATCGTGGCCGACATGGTGCCTCCTTGTGGTCGGGAACGTCCTCAGTGGACGCTCAGGTGCGCCCGCAGGCGCTCGGCCACCGCGGGCGGCCGCTCGAACGGGAAGTCGTGGCCGCCGGGGAAGGCGGCCGCCTCGAACCGGGCGCCGGTGTAGCGGGCCCACTCCTCGACGGCGGTCCCGGGCGCGGTGGGGTCGGCGCGGCCGTACCAGGCGAACAGGTCGACCGGCAGCGGCTCGACGGGCCCCGGTTCGTAGCCCGCCACGAGCGCCAGGTCCGCCCGCAGGGTCGGCACGAACAGGCCCCGCATCGGCGACTGCAGGGCGACCGGGTCGAGGAAACCGAGAGCGACGAGCCCGCCGAGGAAGTCGTCGTCGCTAGCGGTGACGAGCCGGTTGAACTCGGCGGCCGAGATCAGGTGCGGGGGCCGGACCCCGGCGAGGACGACGAACTCCGGGCGCGGCAGCGCGTCCGTCGCGCAGATCCGGCGTGCCATCTCGTAGGCGAGCAGGCCGCCCATGCTGTGCCCGGCCAGCGCGTAGCGGCCCTCACGCGGGATCCGTTCGACGAGCTTCGCGGCCGTCCCGGTGAGCGTCGGCGCCGGGGTTTCGCGCGCCGCCTTGCCGCGTCCCGGCAGGTCGAGCGCGCGGACGGTGATCTCCGGGGCCAGTGCCGCGGCCCACGGGCGGTAGGCACGGGCCGAGCCGCCGGCCCCGGGTACGCAGAGCAACTCCATGGCCTTCTCCCCTACTTGTGCAGGCTGCCGGCCGCGACCGGGTGCACGGTCAGCTCGCCGGGGCGTTCGTTGGCCGTCAGCAGCGGGTACAGCGTCCGCCGGACGTCCTTTTCGGACAGGGACCGGGACTCGTCGACGTAGATCGCGAGGCCGAGGGCACCGGCGTTCTCGTCGCCGGGCGGGGTGACGACCGCGCGCAGGACACCGTCGAGCGACTCGGCCGCCTTGCGCACCGACGAGAGGGACACCTTGTCGCCGCGCACGATCGCGAAGTCGGACAGGCGCCCGGTGAGCCACAGGTAGCCGTCGTCGTCGAGGCGGCCGACGTCGCCGGTGGCGATCGTGTCCGGCCCGACGAGCTTCCCCCGGGACACGCCGCCTTCGACCCCGACCTTGGCCCGGTACACGGTGTCGGCGGTGACGAGCACCTCCTGCTCGGCCGGGCCACGACCGGCGTCGCGCACGCTCAGCGCGACGCCGTCGAGCGGGGTGCCGGCCGAGGCGAACCGGCCCGGCGGCTCGCGGTGCGCGGCCAGCGTCGACACCCGCGGCCCGGCTTCGGTCAGCCCGTAGGTCAGGTACAGCTCGAGGTCCGGGTTCGCGGCCAGCAGCGCGGCGGTGCGGGCCGGGGCGAGCGCGTGGCCGCCGACGCCGAGGGCCCGCAGGCCGGGCGGCAGCCGGCCGCCGTCGGCCAGCAGGTCGGCGACGAGCAGCGGGGTCAGCGCGGACGCGGTGACGTCGTGGGCGGCGACGACGTCGCGGTAGCCGGCCGGGGTGAACGGCGGGCCGGTGACGACCAGGGACGCGCCGGTGACGAGCCCGGCCAGCACCTGCGCGACCAGCGCGTAGGAGTAGTGCATCGGTAGCGTGATCAGCATCCGGTCGGCGGCGGTCAGGCCGATGGCGCGGGCGTGCCGGGCGGCGTTGCGCCGCAGCGCGGTGACGTCGTGCAGGCAGCCGGTGGCCATCCCGGACGTGCCGGAGGTGAGCAGGACGGCCTGCCCGGGCCGGTGGGTCCGGTGCGGGCCCTCGGCCAGGCGGGTGACGGTCACCTGGTCGGTCTCGCCGGTGCCGATCCCGGCCGGGCGGACGAGGGCCGCGGCGCCGAGCCGCCGGGCGGTGGCGCGCAGCCGCGTCGCCGGGGTCGACGCGGCGAGCAGCGTCGGCACCAGCCCGGCGAGGACGAGGGCGAAGAAGACGCGGATCAGCCGGGTGCCGTTGGGCAGCGCGACCAGCACGACCGAGCCGGGGGCCAGGCCGGCCGCGGCGAACCGGGCGGCGAGCTCGCCGACGCCCGGGCAGCCTTCGGTGGCGCCGGGCCAGGTCGTCCGGGCGAGCAGGTCCTCGACCTCCCGCTCGGTCACCGCGGTGCCGTTCACGCCGCCTCCAGGAGTTCGCAGGTTCCGCGGTGGGTGCCCGAGCGCTCGACCTGGTGGGTCACCAGCAGCACCGCCGGTGCCGCGCCGGTCAGCCAGCGGGCGGCGAGCACCCGCGCGACGGGCAGCCCGTCGGCCGGGGGCATCGTCAGCAGCAGGCTCGGCCCGTGCAGGCCGTAGCGCAGGCAGCTCAGCCCGACGAGCGTCCCGGGGCTGGCCGCGACGAACCGCAGCGGCGAGATCGCCTTCTTGGCGACGTCGTCGGCGACCCGGCGCAGGGTGTCGCCGGTGGCGTATTCGCTGACCCCGAGGACGCCGACCTGCTCGTGGGGGCCCGGCCAGTCGCGCAGGACCGCACCCACGAGGTCGCACACCAGCCAGGCGGACGCGTCGGCGTAGCGGACCGGAGCGCCGGGCGGCCGCGGCGCGTCCGGGGCACGGGTCGCGGTGACCGGCTCAGGCATCGTCCCCCCGTTCGACCAGCAGGCAGGTGTTGAACCCCCCGAAACCGAGGGTCAGGCTGATGCCGAACCCGCCGGTGAACCGGCGCGGCGCGTCCCGGGCGACGGGCAGGCGCAGCTCCGGCATCGGCCGGACCAGGCCCAGCACCGGCGGCACCGTCCGGTCGCGCAGGGCCAGCTGCAGCGTGATGGCCTCGATGACGCCGGTCGCGCCGAGCGAGTGCCCCAGCGCGCCCTTGGTCGCGAACACCACCGGCGGCCGCGGCACCTGGCCGAACAGTCCCGACAGGCAGGTGGCTTCGGCCTGGTCGTTCAGGACGGTCGCGGTGCCGTGGGCGTTCACCACCGCGACGTCAGCCAAGTCCAGCCCGGCGACGTCGACGCACCGCCGGACGGCCCGCGCGGCGGCCTCACCGTCGGGTTTCGGCGCGGTCATGCCGTCCGCGTCGTTGGTGGAACCCCAGCCCCGCAGGTACCCGTGCACCCGGGCGCCGCGGCGCCGGGCCGAGTCGGTCCGTTCGAGGACGACGTAGCCCGCGCCGTCGCCGGGCAGCATCCCGGACCGGTCGGCGTCGAACGCGCGGTGCGTCGTCGGGGACAGCGTGCCCAGCAGCGAATGCCCGAGCCGCTTGCCTTCGGTCAGCAGGTCCACGCCCCCGGCGACGGCGATGTCCGCGTACCCGGCTTCCAGCAGGTCCGCCGCCACGGCGATCGCGTCGGCACCCGACGAGCACGCCGTCGACAGCGACACCGGCGGCCGGGTCAGCCCGAGCCGTTTGCCCACTTCGGCGGCCCAGTCGTGCAGCGAACCGGGGTCCGCGTCGTCGATGTGCGGGCCCAGGCTGGTGCCGAGCACCAGCACCGGATCGGTGTCCCCGGCCCGCAGCCCGGCGTCGCTCAGCGCCGCTTCGGCCGTGACGGTCGCCAACTCGACGTGTCGTTCCCGGGCGCTTCCTTCGGTGGGCCCGTCCGGCAGCGGGCCCGCGACGAAGCTGCGGAACTTGTTCGTCCCGGGCACCACGCGCAGCCCGGTCCGCCCGGCGAGCAGGGCCTGCCAGACTTCCTCGCGGCCGGCGCCCAGCGAGGTGTGCCAGGCGGTTCCGGTCACGGAGAGCACGGGACCTGCTCGACGATCGCGAACGCGTTGGTGCCCCCGATCCCCGCCGACATCACCCCGGCGCGGCGCGGCCCGTCGGGCGTCCACGCGCGCCCCTCGGGGACGATGGAGAACCGGTCGCCGCCGGCGGTCAGCTCCTCGATCGGGTCGGCGGTGTTCGGGGTGGCGGGCAGGAAGCCGTGCTCGACGGTGAACGCCGTCTTGATCAGCGCGGCGAGCCCGGCCGCGGTGTCGGTGTGCCCGATGCTCGCCTTCACCGAGCCGACGGCGAGGGGCTGGCCGGCGGAGCCGAGGGCCTCGGTCAGCGCTGTGGCTTCGATCTCGTCGTTCATCGGGATGCCGACGCCGTGCGCTTCGACGTACCCGAGGTCCGCGCCGGTCAGCCCGGCGCCGGCCAGTGCCTTGGCGACGACCCGGATCTTGCCTTCGACGCCGGGGATGGTGAACCCGGCCTTCTGCCTGCCGTCGTTGTCGACGGCGCTCGAGCGGATCACCGCGTGGATCGGGTCGCCGTCGGCGAGGGCGTCGTCGAGCCGGCGCAGCAGCACCGCGCCGACGCCGTCGCCGGGGACCGTGCCGGTGGACGCGCGGTCGAACGGGCGGCACACGCCTTCGCTGGAGTAGATGCCGTTGGGCGTGTACTCGTAGCTGCCGTCGGTGTCCATCACCGCGACCCCGCCCGCGAGCGCGTAGTCGCACGCGCCCAGCCGCAGGCTCTGGCAGGCCAGGTGCACCACGACCAGCCCGGTCGCGCACGAGGAGTCGATCATGATGCTTTCGGCCCGCAGGTCGTGGAAGTACGAGAAGTGCGGGCCGGCGAACGTGGCGTCCCTGTCCACAGTGGACTCGAACGTGCCGCGCTCGACGTGCTTGGTGCGGGCCACCCCGGCGTAGACCGCGGTCGACGGGCCGATGTCCGAGAGCCGCACGCCGGCGTCCTCGGCCGCGGCCCAGAACGCCTCGTAGAGCATGCCGTGCTGCGGGTCGCGCTCGGCCGTCTCGCTCGTGTAGCCGACCAGCCCGGCGTCGTAGAGGTTGCGGTCGGGGATGAAGCCCCACGCCGGGATGTCGCGCGGCCCGTCACCCGGCGGCACCGGCCCGCCGCGGGTGAAGCGGTCGCGCCCGGCCCGCAGGTTGTCCCAGAACTGCGCGGCGCTCGCGGCCCCGGCGTACCGGCAGCCCATGCCGATGATCGCGATCGCGTCGGATCCTTCGCTCATGCCGCGGCCTCCACTTCGTCGATGATCTCCGGCTCCGCCCCCGCGACGGGCAACGACCGGCGCAGGCCCAGCACCAGCAGGGTCGCGACGACGCTCAGGACGATCATCACGCCGACGAACGCGGCACCGGACCCGAACGGCAGCAGGGCCCCGGCCAGTGCCGGCCCGATGACGGCACTCGTCGACAGCGTGATCGAGAACAGCGCGTTCGCCCGGCCGCGCAGCTCTTCGCCCACGGCGTTGTTCAGCAGCGTCGTGAGCAGCGGGACGACCAGGGACTCCCCGATCGACAGCAGGATCACCGCGACCGTGGCGAGCACCAGCGCCGTCATCCCGGTGTGGCCGCCGGCCAGCAGCACGAACACCCAGCAGGCCGCGAACATCACGCCGCTGGCCGCGACCAGCAGTGTCCGCGAGAACCGCTCCAGGTGCGGCATCACCACGAACTGCACCACGGCGCAGAGGATGATGTTGACGGCGAAGGCGAACGACAGCCCGCTCGCGGTGATGGCGCCGGTCTGGGTCAGGTAGCCGGGCAGCCCGGCGCGGAACTGGCCGAAGGACACCAGCGCGGACAGCAGCAGGACGGCCAGCAGGGCGAGCAGGCTCGGTGAGCGCAGCACGGCCCGGTAGCTGCCGCGGACGGCGCCGGTGCTCGCGGCGTGGTGCACGCGGTTCGGCAGGGCCCGCACGGTCGCCACGGCCATCACGAAGAACGTCGCCGCGTCGATCGAGTACATCAGGAAGTACCGGCCGACCGGGCTGAGGAAGGCCAGCGCGGCGAACACCCCGCCGAGGATCACGCCGATCCCCATCGCGACGTTCAGCACGCCGTAGTCCGCCGAGTACGCGGTTTCGCGCTGGTCCGGGCTGGTGGTCGCACCGTAGGCCGCGCGCACGGCCGTGCCGACCCCGCTGATGCCGAACCCGAACACGATCGCGGCGGCGACGGCGATCCAGGCCTGCCCGGCGAAGGCGAACAGCAGCGTGCCGACGCCGGCGTTGACGTTGGCCAGCGGCACGACGACGTTGTAGGGCAGCCGGTCCAGCAGCGCGCCGTAGGCCAGGCCGCCGAACACCGCCGAGAACGCCTGCACGGCCAGGGTCGCCGCGGGTACCCAGGTGGGCAGGTGCCGGACCTCGGTGAGGTAGATCCAGAGGAACGGCATCACCATCCCGGCGCCGAGCGCGCTGACGCCGTTGGTGAAGATCAGCAGCCGCGCCGCCCGGGGCAGCGCGGCGATCCGGCTCAGGCCCTTCATGCCGCGTTCGCCTCGAGCCGGGCGGCGACCGCCCCGGCCAGTGCGGCGACCGTCTGGTGGTCGAACAGCATCCGGACCGGCAGCCGGGTGCCGACCTCCCGGCCGAGTGCCGCCATGATCCGCGTCGCGCCGAGGGAGTTGCCGCCGATGGAGAAGTAGAAGTCGTCGTCGGTGAACCGGTCGTGGCCCAGCACGCGGGCCCAGTTCCGGCGGACGAGGGCGGTGAGGTCGGGCTGCGGGTGCGGTGTGGTCACGGCTGCGCTTCCTTCTGCTGTGCGGGTTCTCCGGCGAGGTGGGCGGCGAGCAGGCGCGGGGTGGGGTGGCCGTAGAGGTCGCGGATCCCGACCGTCAGGCCGGCGCGGCGCAGGGCGGCGAGGGTCTTGGCGGCCAGCAGCGAGTTCCCGCCGCTGTCGAAGAAGTGGTCGTCCGGTCCGATCGTGGCGCCCAGCACCGAGCGCCACGCGGTCAGCACGACGTCGGCGTCCTCGTCGGGCTCGGCTGCCGCGGTGCCGCCGAGGACCGGTTCGGGCAGGGCGGACTCGTCGAGCTTTCCGTTGACAGTCAAGGGAAGCGCGGGCACGGCGGTGAACGTCGAGGGGACCATGTAGTCGGGCAGCAGGGCGGCCGCCCGGGTCCGCAGGCCGGCCAGGTCGGCGCCGGCTGCGACGACGTAGGCGTCCAAGCGGGCTTCGGCGGTGCCCGGGGCGGCCAGCACGACCGCCGCCGCGACGACGTCCGGTTCGGCCAGCAGGACCTTGCGGATCTCGTCGAGCTCGATCCGGTAGCCGCGCAGTTTGACCTGGCTGTCGAGCCGGCCCAGGTGCTCCAGGCGCCCGTCGGGCAGCAGCCGGCCGAGGTCGCCGCTGAGGTAACGCCGCCGTCCGGTGCCCGGGTCGGGGACGAACCGGTCCGCGGTGAGCTCCGGGCGGCCGAGGTAGCCGTGGGCGAGCCCGGCGCCGCCGACCGCGATCTCCCCGGGCACGCCCGGGGGCAGCCGGCGGCCGCGCGCGTCGACCACGCGGACCTCCCAGCCGGGGATCGCCCGGCCGACCGACCGCGACCCGGCGAGGGCGTCGGCTCGCGTGACGGTCTGGGCGGTGACGTGCACCGTCGTTTCGGTGATGCCGAACATGTTCACCAGCCGGCAGCGCGTCTCCGGGTAGCGGTCGAACCACGGCAGCAGCGCGAAGGCGTCCAGCGGTTCGCCGCCGAAGACCACCAGCCGCAGCGGGAGGTCGTCGAACCGCCGTCGCTGCGTCTCGATCACCTGCGCGAAGCTCGAGGGCGTCTGGTTGAGGACGGTGACGCGCTCGTCGCGCAGCAGCGCGGCGAAGTCGTCCGGCGAGCGGCGGGTCCACTCCGGCACGACGACGACGCGGCCGCCGGTGAGCAGGGGGCCCCAGATCTCCCAGACGGAGAAGTCGAAGGCCACCGAGTGGAACCACGTCCAGACGTCGGTGTCGGCGAGCCCGAAGTCGGCCGCGGTGCCGGAGACGAGGTCCACGACGTTGCGGTGCGGGACGACGACGCCCTTGGGCCGTCCGGTCGAGCCGGAGGTGTAGATGACGTAGGCGGGGTCGTCGGGTCCGGCGAGCCCGGCCGGGACCTCGCCGTCGGCGGGCAGCTCGGCCGCGAGCTCGTCGGTGACCACCAGCGCGAGCCCGGCGTCCTCGGCGATGTAGGTGCGCCGCCGCTCGGGGTAGGCGGGGTCGAGCGGGACGTACACCGCGCCGGCCCGCAGCACGCCGAGCAGCAGCGCGACGAGGCCGGCGCCGCGCTCGTGGACGATCCCGACCCGGTCGCCGGGCCGGATCCCGCGGGCCCGCAGGCCGGCGGCGAAGCGTTCGGCTCGCGCGGCGAGTTCGGCGTAGGTGAAGGAGCGGTCGTCGCCCGACACCGCCGGCGCCGCACCGCGCCGGGCGGCCTGCTCGGCGAAGACTTCGGTGATGGTGCGGGGTTGTCCGGTGGTCGCCGGCTGCGGCTCGGGGCCGGCGTCGAAGGCGATGTCGGCGAGCGGCCGGTCCTGGTCACCGTCGCGCAGTTCGCCGAGCACGGCGGTGAGCTGCTGTGCGAGCTGGATCGCGGCCCACTCCGCGACACCGTTCTCAGTGAACCCGGCGATGGCGCGGCCGCCGGTGACCCGCACGGTCAGCGCGTCGCCCACGGTGACGACCTCGGGTACGGCGCCGGTCGCGACCTGCTTGCGGAACACCCCGACCGGCTGGTCCTCGTCGACCGTGGCACCGGGCGTGTACCGGCTGAGCACCAGGCTGAGCGCGGCGAGCACGTCGGCGGGTGCGGCCGGGCCGAGGTCCACAGTGGACTGTTCCGATGGTCCGGCCAGGTGCGCCGGCAGCTCCGCGGTCCGCGGGCTTTCCAGCACCGCGCGGGCCAGCTCCTCGGCGTCCGGCCCGGTCGCGACCAGCTCACGGACGCCGTCGGCATACGACAGCACGACGAGCCCGGCGGTCCCGCGGGCCAGTTCGCGCTCCCGCCACCGCGCGCCTTCCGCGGCGGGGCACGGCACCGGCTCGAACCGCAGAGCGGTGCCCAGCGCGACGGCGCGGGCGCGCACGGTCCCGTCGCCGAGCCCGGCGGGCACCGGGCGCAGAACGTTCGGCACGGCTTCTCCTCCCACCCGTTTCAGCAGCTCACGGCCAGTTCGCGCGCCATGAGCGCCACCAGCGGCCGCCACTGCTCGACCAGGTACATGTGCCCGCCCGGGATCTCGGGGGTCGTGCACCCGGCCGACGTCACCTCGGCCCAGCGCGCGGCCGCCGCGGCGGACACGAGTTCGTCGTCCGAGCCGCGGACCGAGACGATCGGGAACGCGACCGGCTCCGGGAGCTCCGGGCGGTGGGTCTCGTCGACCGCGATGTCGGCGCGCAGCCCGGGGAGCAGCAGCTCACGCAGGTCCGGGTCGTCCATCGCGGGGTGCCGGTAGCCGGCCAGTTCCGCGACGGCGACCACGAACTCGTCGTCGGGCAGCCCGGCGATCGGCGCCGGACGCTCGACGCCGGGACGTTCCGCGCCGCTGGCGAAGAGCGTCAGTTCCACTTCCGGCCGCATCCGGGCCACCAGCCGGGCGACCTCGTAGGCGACCCGGGCGCCGAACGAGTGGCCGAAGACGCCGACCCGTCCGGCGGTGCCGGCCTCGCGCAGGACGTCGTCGGCGATCGCGTCGAGCAGGCCGGTCATGGTGGTCGCGGGCGGCTCGGCGAACCGCCGCTCCTTGCCGGGCAGCTCGACCGCGACGAACCGCAGCGCCGAGGCCGCTTCGCCCCACGACTGGAAGAAGCTCGGTCCCGCCCCCGCGGGTGGGAAGCACAGCACGGGTACGCCGCTCGTCATCGTCGTCCCCTCACTCGAACCGGTTGCCCTCGGCGACGACCGCGGACGCGGCCGCCCAGGCGTCGCGGAACGCGGCCGGGGTCTCGCCCTCGATCCACACGTTCTGCAGGCGCCCGTGCAGGCCGGTGCGGTAGTCGAGCGCGTCGCCGACCGCCCGGCGGGGGTCGACCCGCCACACCCCGGGCACCTTCAGCAGCTCGGCGGGATCGGCGAGCGCGGTGAGCCGGCGGGCGGTCGGCGGGAACTGGGTGAAGATGCAGGCCGCGTAGCCGGTGGTGACCAGCGGGCGCCGTTCGGCCTTGCCCACGGCCACTTCCAGGGCCAGCCGCACCGGGTTGAGGTCACTGACGCGCGGCACGAACGAGGACAGGAACCCGCCGAGGCGGCCGTTGACCTCGATCAGCCGCGGCCCGGTGGCGGTCTGCTTGAACTCCATGTGCGCGAGCCCGCTGGTGACGCCCAGCGCGGTCAGGATCCGCCCGGCCCGCTCGGTGGCGAGCTGCTGGGTGTCCCACGGCAGCAGCGACGGGCCGCCCATGCCGCTGTCGCGCAGCGGCGGGAGCAGCGGGAACCGGTCGGAGATCCAGAACGGCCAGTGCTCGCCTTCGCCCAGGGTGGCCATCTCGACCGAGAAGACGTCGCCGAGCCAGTCCCCCGCCGGGTGCGGGACGCCGATCAGCCGTTCCTCCAGCAGCCACCGCTGCGTGCCCGCCTTGCGGGCGGCGCCGGCCAGTGCCGCGCGCAAGGCGGTCTCGTCGTCGACGGGGAAGATGTTGAAGCTTCCGTTGCCCAGCACCGGTTTGAGCACGGCGGGGAAGCCGACGGCGGCGATCGCGGCGACCAGCCCGGCTTCGTCGGTGAACGCCGCCGCGCGCACGCCGAGACCGGTATCGGCGAGGATCGCGCGCTGGACGTCCTTGCGCGTCACCGCTTCCGCGGTCGCCTCGCTGTGGTAGGGCAGGCCCAGGCGGGCCGCGACCGCGGCGACGAGCGGGATCCACTCGTCCTCCATGGTCAGCACGCCCTCGATGTCGAGGGCGGCCAGCTGCGCGGCGATCGTGGCGGGGTCCGACCCGGCCGCGTCGAGGACCTCGGCCAGGTCGGCGAGGCCCTCCCGCTCGTCCGCGGTCCACGGCTGCGGGCCCGCGTTGACCACGACCAGCTCGCACCAGTCCGCGGCCGCGTCGAGCAGGTCCGGCAGTGCGGACGCGTCGGCCGATTCGAACACCGCCACCTTGGTCATGAGCCAGGCTCCCGCCGTCTCGCGTACTCGCGGGTTTCGCCGTCCGTGCCGACGAACGCGAACCCGGTCTTCTCCAGCACCCGCCGCGACGGCAGGTGACCCTCGTCGGTCTCGGCACGCACGGCCGTGACGCCGGGCTGCTCGAACGTCCACGCCAGCAGCGCCTCGACGGCCTCGGTCGCCAGCCCGCGGCCGCGGAACGGCTCGATCAGGCCGTAGCCGATCTCGACCGCACCGGCGGCGTCGGGCGCGGAGTGGAACCCGACGTCGCCGACGGCGAGCCCGGACTCGCGGTCCACGACCTGGTAGAGGCCGAACCCCGGGCGGTAGGCGTCCGCGGTGACCATCCGCAGCACCAGCTTCGCGCCGCCGACGGTGCCGTCGAAGGGGTAGCCCGGCGCCCACGCCCAGCGCTCCCCGGCCGGTTCGCCGGCGAGGATCGCGCGGATCTCGCCGAACGGGACCTCCCGCAGCGTGGCCCGCGGCGTCGGCAGGACCGTCAGCGGCGGTCCGGCGGGCGCGGTCGTGGCGGGGTGTTTCGTTTCCTGCGTCATGCCGCCTCTTCGTCGGGGATCCCCGCGCTCATCGCGCGGTAGACCGCGGTGTTCTGCAACCACAGCTTGGGGAACAGCGGGCGCACGGCGAGCCGCTCCAGGTCCGAGATGGACTTTCCGCGCATGCTCCGCGGGCGGTCGGTGTCCTCGTCCGCTTCGTCGGCGGCGCGGGGCTGGCCCCCGAGCATCTGCCAGACGAGGTTGAGGTGGACCTGCTTCCATTCGAGGACCTGGGTGTCGAAGCGCTGCATGCCGATCATGACGTCGGCGAGCTGCGCGACGCGCCCGGCGGCACGGGAGTCCGGGTGGGTCGCCTCGACCAGGTCGGCCGGGGTCATCCCGGCGCCGGCGGTGGCTTCCTCGAAGGCGGCCCACACGGCGTGCGCGGCGCGGCGGACGTTGCGCGAGCCGGGCGAGGCGAGCCCGGAGGCCGCCCCGGCGAGGTCGTCACGCATGCGCAGGAACGAGACCTGGGTGAGGGAGTTGCCCATGACGCGCAGGCATTCGACGGTGAGCGACGCGGTGTCGGCGCACCGCACGAGCAGCCGTCCGGCGGCGGTCGCGTCACCCCGGCCGAGGGCCTCGGTCAGGTCGCACAGGCTGTGGTGCACGGCGACCCAGCAGTACTCGGTCAGCAGGTGCACGATCTGGAAGAAGCGGTGGTCGGAGTGGAGCAGCTCGTCCTCGGGAATGAGGGCCGAGAGCGCGGTCGTGAGCCTGATCTCGGCCTCGTAGCCGCTGCCGCGGTCGAATTCGTACCGAAGCCGCGGATTCGTTTGGGACGGATTCAGCGTCCGCACCTCGCGGTCGCCGTCCTCGCCTGCCGACCCTGCCACGAAGGAACCCCCATGCGAAATTCGACGGCGAATGCCTTGGTTCACAAGGTGGCAGTCCACTGTCGAGCACGGCAACAGAAACCAGATGTGGTTCAGATCACAGCATTCCAGAATACGTTTTCCGACACGCCGCCCGCCTTCCGTGAATGCGCAGGAATGGAGAAGGTCGGGTGCCCGGAGTCGCTAACGTCGAATTCGGCAACGGTGGCGTGCGGAGTGGGGGCGGAAGTGCCGGAAGACGACGGTGCGACGCATGTCGCCGTGGTGAACGACGAAGAGCAGCACTCGGTCTGGCCGGCCGGGCTCGCCCTGCCGGCCGGCTGGCGCGCCGCCGGGTTCGCCGGCACCGAGGAAGCCTGCCTCGACCACATCGCCGGTACCTGGCGCGACATCGCGCCCCGCTCGGTCCGCCGGTCCGCATGAGCCGGCACGCGGTGCTCGGCGGCGGCGGGGTCGGGCTCGCCCTCGCCGCCGCACTGGCCCGCGGCGGCGAAACCGTCACCCTCCTGCTGCGGGCCGCCGCGCTCCCCCGGTATCCCGGCACCGTGACCGTGCACCACGGGATCCGCGAAAGTTTCACCGCCGCGGTCCCGGCCGCGGCCACGTTGACCGAGCCCGCCGACGTCCTGTGGATCTGCGTCAAGCACCCCGACCTCGCCGAGGCCCTCACAAGCGTCGCGGCCGAACCCGGCGTCGTCGTCCCGCTGCTCAACGGGCTCGGGCACCTGCCGGCGCTGCGGGCGCGGTTCGGCGACCGGGTGGTCGCGGGCGCGATCCGGATCGAAGCCGCCCGGACCGGCCCCGGCGAGGTCCGGCAGGAGTCGCTGTTCACCGAGATCGAGCTGGCCGGCCCGCCCGGCGTCGTCTCGGCGGCGCTGGCCGCGGCCGGGATTGGCTGCACCGACGGCGGGACCGCGGCCGACGTCCTGTGGCGCAAGCTCGCGCTCCTCGCCCCGCTCGCCCTCGCCACGACGTGCGCCGCCGGTCCGCTCGAGCGGGTCCGCGCCGACGACGACCTGACCCGGCTGATGCTCGCCTGCGCGGAGGAAGCCGTCGCGGTGGGCCGGGCCGAAGGCGCCCGCCTCGACCGCGGCCGCGTGCTGCGCGCCTTGACCCGCGCGCCCGGCCGGACCCGCACGTCGCTGCAGCGGGACACCGAGCGCGGCACGGCGGGCGAACTCGACGCGATCGCCGGTCCGATCCACGCGGCCGGCCGCCGGCGCGGTATCCCGACCCCGGCCACCGACCGGCTCGCGCACCAGGCGGGCACGCTCCTGCCCGCCGGAACCCGAGAGTGAGGCAAGCGCCCATGTCGCCGAAGACCAGCCTGGAGAACACGCTGCGCGAGATTCTGGTCGCCGACCTGTACGTCGACGTCCCGGCCGACGGCATCCACGCCGAGGACAGCCTGCAGGAAACCCTCGGGCTCGACTCCCTCGGGTTCATCGAGCTGCGCGCCCGGTGCGAGCAGCAGTTCGGCGTGGCCATCTCCGACACCGACTTCACGCCGCTGAACTTCCGGTCCATCAGCACGATCGCCGACTTCGTCGTGCGGCGCCAGGCCGGCAACTGACCTCCCGAAGGGACCGCTCGTGATCGAGGCGCGCAGGCCGGCGACGGCGGAACAGACCGAGGTGTGGCTCGCCATGCAGCGGGAGCCGGAGTCCGCCCGGTTCACCATCCCGCTCGACCTGGAGTTCACCCCCGGCGTCGACGTCGCGGCGCTGCGGGCCGCGCTCGACGACGTCGTCGAGCGGCACCCCAACCTGCGCAGCGCCTTCCACACCGAGGACGGCGAGCTCGTGCAGGTGGTGCACCGCCGCCCGCCCGTGCCGTTCGTCAAGCACCGCCGGCCCGGTCCCTACGACCGCGCGGAGGCACTGGAGTGGGCGGCGGCGATCGCCGCGCAGCCGTTCGACCTCGCCTCCGAGCCGCTCGTGCGGGGCACCCTGCTGACCACCGGCGACGGCGCCCTGTTCGTGCTGGCCGTGCACCACATCGTGTCCGACGGCTGGTCGCAGGGCATCCTCGTGCGGGACCTCGTCCACGCCTACACCTCGCGGGTCGCCGGCCGCGCGCCGTGGGACGCGCCGCTGCCCGCCGAGCCGTCCACTGTGGACGTCTCGCCGGCCGAGACGGCCGCCTACTGGACGGGCCTGCTCGCCGACCAGCCGCCGTCGCTCGCGCCGATCGCGGACCTCAACCGCCCGGGCTCGGTGCCCGGCGTGGCCGGTTTCCACGAGACGGTGCTGGCGGGGGACGTCCTCGACCGCGTCCGCGCGGTGGCCCGCGACCGGCTCGCGTCGCCCGCGGTGGTCGTGCTGAGCGCGTGGCTGACCCTCCTGCACGCCTGGAGCGCCACCGGTGACGGCACCACCGGCATGCTGTTCGCCGCGCGCACCACCGAGAACGAGGACCGGGTCGACCTGCTGGCCCGGGTGCTCCCGGTGCGCAGCGGACTCGACTTCGCCGAGTCGTTCACCACGCTCGTCGACCGCGTGCGCGACCAGATGCTCGACTCGCTCGAGCACTCGGCCGTGCCGTCGGGGCGGCTGCGCGAAATCCGCCGCGACGGCGGCTCGGCCCTCATCGACAACAGCGTCTTCATGTACTTCCCCGAGCAGGAGCAGACCTGGACCGCCGGCGACACGACCATCCGGGTCGTCGAGCACGAGACCGCCGCCGGGAAGTACGACCTGTCGCTGGCGGCGCTGGAGGGCGACGCGCACATCCGGCTGCGCGTCGACCACGACACGCTGGTGTACCGCGACAGCACCGCCGAACTGCTGCTCGCGCAGCTGGTCACGCTCCTCACCGACGCGGTCGCCGACCCGGCGTCGAGCTGCGGTGCGCTGGTGGCGGCGTGCGACCCGTTCGTGCCGGCCCGGCCGGAGACCGAACGCGAGCCGGTCAACCGCGTCCTGTTGCCCGACCTCGTGCGCCGGCACGCGCGGCTGCGGCCGGACGCGGTCGCCGTGCGCTACCACGACGAGGTGCTCACCTACGCCGAACTCGTCGGGCGCGCGGCGTCGGTCGCGAACTGGCTGCGTGCCGAAGGGGCGGGCGCCGAGTCGCTGGTGGCGCTGCTGCTGCCGCCGGGCCCGACGTCGGTGGTGTTCTGGCTGGGCACGCTGATGGCGGGCGCGGCCTACGTGCCGCTGGACCCGGCCTACCCCGACGCGCAGCTGCAGATGGTCATCGACGACGCCCGGCCGCGGCTGGTCATCGGCGCGCCCGGGTTCGTGGAGCGGGTGCGGCTGCCCAAGTGCCCGATCTACCTCGTCGACGAGGCCCTCGCGGAGGCCGCGCGCCACCCGGCGACGCCGCCGGCGGTGGAGATCGATCCGGCGTCGGTGTTCAACGTGCTGTACACGTCCGGCTCGACCGGCCGGCCCAAGGGTGTCGTGTGGCCGCATTCGGGGTTCGTCCGGCTGCTCGACCGGCCCGACTTCGTGCCGCTGCACCACACCGACGTCGTCTCCCAGCTGTCCCCGCTGAACTTCGACGGCGCGACCTACGAGGTCTGGGGCGCGCTGACCCACGGCGCCGAGCTGGTGATCTTCGACAAGGAGCTGACGCTGAGCCCGCCGGAGCTGCGGACGGCGTTCCGCGAGCGCGGGATCACCACGCTCATCGTGTCGACGCCGTTGCTGAACCGGCTGATCGAGGACGTGCCCGACCTGTTCCCCGGCCTGCGCCGGGTGTACTTCGGGGGCGAGATCATCTCGGTGCCGCACATGGCGAAGGCGCTGCGCTGGTGCGCGCCCGGGACGCTGCTGCACAGCTACGGGCCGACGGAGAACTCGTTCACCTCGACGTGGACGCCGATCACGGCGATCGAGGAGAACACGCGGACGCTGTCGATCGGCTCGGTCGTGCCGGAGACCGACGGGTACGTCGTGTTCGACCACGCGACCATGCGCCAGGCGCCTCGCGGGGTGCCGGGCGAGCTGCTGCTGGGCGGCACCGGCGTGACGCGCGGGTATCTGGGCAACCCGCGCGAGACGGCGCGGCGCTTCATCCCCGACCCGTATTCCGGCGTGCCCGGCGCGCGGCTGTACCGCACGGGTGACCGGGTGCGGTGGCTGCCGGACGGCCGGCTGGAGTTCATCGGCCGCAACGACAACCAGGTGAAGATCCGCAGCCAGCGCGTCGAGCTCGGCGAGGTCGAGTCGGCACTGGCGGCGCACGCTTCGGTGGAGGCGGCGTTCGTCCGGGTGTGCTTGAACAGCCGCAAGGAGAAGGAGATCGCGGCGTACGTGGTGTTCGGCCCGGGCGGCACGGTCGAGGAGCTGCGCCGGCACGCGCGGGAGGTGCTGCCGGTGTTCGCGGTGCCCCGGTACCTCGTGCCGCTGGACCGGATGCCGTTGACGCCGAACGGCAAGATCGACCGGCGGCGGTTGCCGGAGGTGGGGGCCGAGGCTCCCGCCGCTCCGGCGCCGGTCGTTGTTCCGGCCGTCGCTGCGGTGGTCGTCGCGGATTCCACTGTGGACCTGGTGCGGGCGGCGTGGGCGGAGCTGCTCGAACACGACACGTTCACGATGGACGACAACTTCTTCGACGTCGGCGGCCATTCGCTGATCCTGGTGAAGCTCCAGGCGGGCTTGCGAGCACGGTTCACGTCGGCCCCGACGATCGGCGAGCTGCTGCGCCACACGACGGTGCGGGCCCAGGTGGCGTTGCTGGCGAACGTCGCACCGGTGACGGCCGGGGCGGACATCGCCGCGGTGGGGCTGGCCGGAGGGGTCTCGGTGCCGGGTTCGGCTCCGGTGGCACAGACCGTGGCGGCTTCGGCGCCTGTTGCGCGGACCGCCGGAACTGCGGGCCAGGCCCACTCACTCGAGCCCACCTTGGCTCCCGCCGCGCCGTCCCCCACCTCCGGGCCGGCTCCCGTGATCGGCGGGCGGCAGGTGATCGCCGTGTCCGCGGCGACCCCCACCGCGCTCGCCGACGCCCGGCGGCAGCTGGCCGAGCACCTCTCCACCACCCCCGGCCTCGACCTCGCCGGCGTCGCCGCCACGCTGGACCGTGGCCGCGAGCGGTTCCCGCACCGCTTCGCCGTCGTCGCCGAGGACGTCGCCGACGCCGTCACAGCACTGCGCGACGGTGCCGGGACCGCCGGTGTCGTCGATCGGACGCGTCCGGTCCGGGTCGTCTTCGCCTTCGGCACGGCCGCCGACGAGCACGCGTTGCTCGGGGAGTTCACCGCCCGTGGTGCGGCTCCGGATGTCGTGACCGGTCGCGGTGCCGGGCACCTGACCGCCGCCGTCGCCGCCGGGGTGCTGTCGTCCGCCGACGGCGCGCGCCTGGCCGAAGCCCTCGGCCGCGGCACACTCACGGCCGCGCTCGACGACGTCACCTTCGCCCCGCCCGTCGTGCCGATCGCCACCGCGGAAGGCATCCTGCCCGCCGGGCGCCCGCTCGACACCCGGCTGTGGGCCAAGCACCTCACGGCGCTCCCGGACGCGTCGGCGCTGCTCGCCGTCGCCAGCGGCAACCGGGCGGCCGTCGTCGTCGGCTTCGGCGGTGAGTTCCCGGTCCACCCGGACCTGACCGCGGTGTCCACAGCGGACGTCCACACGGGACTGGCCGGGTTGTGGTGCGCCGGGGTGAACGTCGAGCTGAGCGACCGCCGGGCGCGCCGCGTCCGCCTGCCCGGCTACCCCTTCGCCCGCCCGGCGGTTCTCAAGCAGCCGAACTGAGCAACGCCACGACCGCGGCCGACTTCGCGTCATCCAGGAAGCGCAAGCCCATGAAGTGGTCGCCGGCGGTGAAGCCGGGCAACGCCCAGAGCGCTTCGTAAGGCAGTCCGACCTGCCGGTGGCGACGCAGGCTGTAGACGTTGCTGAACAGGCACTTCCCGGGATCCGGGTTCCAGAGGCGCCGCGCGAAGGCGGGGTTGCGGAAGCCGTGTCCGACTTCGGCGGCGGCCTGGACGTGCTTGCGGCCGGTGAACAGCACGACGTCGCCGGTGCGCACGGTGTCCATCCGGCGGTCGTACTTGTCCTTGGCGCCCCAGAACCGCGCCCGGCCGCTCCGGTGCAGCGCGGTCAGGCGGGCGAGGTCGGCCGGGTCGAGGAGGTCGGCGTACGCGCGGAAGTCCACGGTCTTCTCCAGCGACTCCGCCCCGTACCGGCGGGCGTCCGCGGTGCCGTAGGCGGGCTGGATGAAGACCTGGACCACCGCGCCACGGTAGCTCAGCCGCCGTGGGTGGTGTCGCTCTGGTAGGTCGTGTACGTGTACGGGTTGTCGAGGACCTTGGTCTCCGGGACGTCCGGGTTCATCCCCTTCGCCCACGCTTCCTCGCCCAGCTGCCCGCGCAGGTATTCGACCGTCGACTCCACCTGGCTGCGCACCGCCGGGAGGTCTACGTCGACGAGGCGGCCGTCGCGTTTGACCACCCGTCCGTTCACCAGCACCGTGTGGACGTCGCCGCGCTGGGCCTGGAACGCCACGTGGCCGTAGGGGTTGAGCAGCGGGAACGACACCGGCGAGTGCTCGTTCTTCAGCAGCACCACGTCGGCCTTCTTGCCGACCTCGAGGCTGCCGATGTCGGAGCGTCCCAGTGCGGCCGCGCCGCCGCGGGTGGCCCACTCGACCACCTGCTCCGCGCGCAGCGCCGCGTGCGTGACCGTGTCGCCCTTCGCGTGCGCCTCCAGGTGCTCGCGCGAGCGGTCCGCGCCCAGCGTCGTGCGCATCGCGGAGAACAGGTCGCCGCTCCACCAGACCGATGTGTCCATCGACAGCGACACCGGGATCCCGTACTGGCGCAGTGCCCAGGTGGACGGGTAGCCCTGGCCCGCGCTCTGCTCGCTTTCCGTCGAGACCGACGCCGACCCGCCGGTCGCCGCGATCCGGTGGTAGGAGTCGGCCGACAGCGACGCGCTGTGGACGTAGATCGTCTCCGGGGTCATGAACCCGTGGTCGTGCATCAGCTTGATGCTGTCGTCGCCGGTCGCGCCCCAGACTCCGGCGTGCGTGGTCACCGGCACGCCGAGCTCGCGCGCCACCTCGAACGCCGGCTTCTCCGGGAACGCGGGGTCGCCGGTGACGTCGAACGCCAGCTGGAAGCCCAGGTCGCCGCCCGTGCGGCGGGCGACGAAGTCGCGGAACTCGGGGGTGGCGGTCCAGTTCGCCGGGGCGTCCTGGATGTTGCCGTAGGCCAGGACGAACCGGCCGGGCACGGATTCGAGCGCGTCGGCCGCCGCGTCGGCGTGCTGGGTGGTCTGCAGGCCGTGGGACCAGTCGACGGTGGTCGTGACGCCCGCTTCGAGGGCTTCCCACGCGCCGAGGACGTTGCCCGCGTGGATGTCTTCGGGGCGGAACACCTTGCCCCATTCGAGGTAGTACCAGACGAAGTACTGCGTGAGCGTCCAGTCGGCGCCGTAGCCGCGCATGGCCGTCTGCCACAGGTGCCGGTGCGTGTCGATCATCCCCGGCATGACGATGCCGCCCGCGGCGTCGATCTCGGTCGTGCCCGCCGGGACGTCCAGGGCGGGGCCGATCGCGGCGATTTCGCCGCCGGTGACCAGGACGTCTTCGCCGGGCAGTACCCGGCGGGCGTCGTCGAGGGTCAGCACCGTGCCGCCTCGCAGGACGATGGGTCCGGTCATCGCTGCCTCCGGTCGCGTACACTCGTCCGCTCTACGGACACTCAAGGGGTGACGCCACCTTTGCCCAGTGCCGCGCCGGTGTCAATCCCCGTCGATCCCCGCCGCTACGCTGCGGGGCAGCACTGCAAGAGGGAGGTCGCGCATGCCACGCGAGGGAACGGGTCCCGACTTCATCGAAGCGCTGGCGCGCGGGCTCGAGGTGATCACGGTGTTCGGGCCGCACCGGCCGGAGATGACGCTGGCCGAGGTGGCGACCGCCGCCGGCCTGGCCCGCCCGACCGCGCGCCGGATCCTGCTGACGCTGGAAGAGCTCGGGTACGTCCGCGCCGGCGGCCGCGGCTACGCGCTGACCCCGCGCGTGCTCGACCTCGGCGTCGCCTACGTGCGCTCGATGGGCCTGTGGGACATCGCCCGGCCGCACCTGGAACGCCTGGTCGAGCGCACGAACGAGTCGTGCTCGATCGCCCAGCTCGACGGCTCCGACATCGTCTACGTCGCCCGGGTCGCGGTGCCGAAGATCGTCGGGCTGAGCGTGCAGATCGGCACCCGGTTCCCGGCGCTGCCGACGTCGCTGGGCAAGGTCCAGCTCGCCGCGCTGGCCCCCGACGAGCTGGATGCGGTGCTGGCCCAGCCCACCCGCTCCGGGCTGGTCCCCCGCTGGCAGCCGGAGCCGGCCGAGCGCGACGCCGAGCTGCGCGAGGTCCGCGCCCGCGGGTGGGCGCTCACCGACGAGCAGCTCGCGCTGGGCATCCGCTCGGTGGCGGCGCCGCTGCGCGACGGCTCGGGGCGGGTGATCGCCGGCGTCAACGTCAACTGCCACGCCGCCGAAACGCCGGTGGAGCGGCTCCTGGAGCACCACCTGCCGCTGCTGCTGCAGACCGCCGGGGAGATCAGCGCCGACTTCGCGCGGCTGCACGACGTCCCGCACGTCACCGTCCCCGCGGTGTCTTGACCGCCACCGCGCGCCGGGGCAGACTGCGGACAAGCGTCCGTCTGACGGACAGAAAGTGAGGATCCGGGTGGAACCCAGCACGGCCGGCCCACTGTCCGGGCTGCTGGTCGCGGACTTCTCCCGGGTGCTCGCCGGGCCCTACGCCACGATGCTGCTCGCCGACATGGGCGCCGAGGTCGTCAAGGTCGAAGGACCGCAGGGCGACGAGACGCGCACGTGGATGCCGCCGGTGCGCGGCGACGTCTCGACGTACTACCTCGGGGTGAACCGCGGGAAGCGGTCGATCGCGCTCGACCTGCGCGAGGAGGCCGACGCCGCTGTCGCCCGCGAGCTGGCGGCCCGCGCGGACGTGGTGATCGAGAACTTCAAGCCCGGCGGACTGGCCAAGTACGGCCTGGACTACGACTCCGTCAAGACGGCCAACCCCGGCAGCGTCTACGCCTCCATCAGCGGCTTCGGCTCGGGTGCGGGCGCGCACGTGCCCGGCTACGACCTGATGGTGCAGGCGATCTCGGGCCTGATGAGCCTGACCGGCGATCCGGACGGCCCGCCGTACCGGGCCGGGATCTCGGTGTTCGACGTGATGGCCGGCAACCACGCGGTGATCGGCATCCTCGCCGCGCTGCGCCACCGCGACGCGACCGGCGAGGGCCAGCACGTCGAGGTCAACCTGCTGTCCTCGGCGCTGACCGGGCTGGTCAACCACAGCTCGGCCTACGCCGCGGGCGGGGTGGTGCCCTACCGGATGGGCAACGCCCACCCCAGCGTCTTCCCCTACGAGCCGCTGCCCACCGCCGATGCCGACCTGATCGTCGCCGCGGCCAACGACGGGCAGTTCCGCCGGCTGTGCGAGGTGCTGGACCTGCCCGACGTCCCCGGCGACCCGCGGTTCGCCCGCAACGCCGACCGCACGAAGAACCGCGAAGAGCTGCGGCCGATCCTGGTCGAGCGGCTGGCGAAGAAGAGCGCGGTCGACTGGTTCGAGGCGCTGACGAACGTCGGTGTCCCGTGTGGACCGATCAACACCATCGACGGCGGCTTCGCGATGGCCGAACGCTTCGGGCTCGACCCGATCGTCGAGGTCGGCGACGGCGACCGCGCCGTCCCCACCACCCGGCACCCGATCCGGTTCTCCGCGACCCCGGCCGCCTACCGGCTGCCGCCGCCGGAGCTCGACGAACACGGCGCCGAACTGCGCACCTGGCTCACGGAGACCCCGGATGACTGACCCTACCTACGAAACAGCCCTCGGATCGTCCACGAAGGACAAGATCACCCTGCTCGGCCAGGACCTCGCCGAGGACGTCATGGGCACCGTCGGCTTCGGCGAGCTGGCCTTCTGGCTGGCCACGCAACGACGTCCGTCCCCAGGGGAGACCCGGGTCTTCGAAGCGGTGCTGGCAGCGCTGGCCGACCACGGTTTCACCCCGACCGCGATCGTCACCCGGCTGACGTACCTGTCCGCGCCCGACTCCGTCCAGGGCGCGCTCGCCGCGGGCCTGCTCGGCGGCGGGTCGCGTTTCCTGGGCGTCACCGAGGACTGCGGCCGGTTCCTGCACGAGGTCCTCGCGAGCGCGGAAACGCCGACCGACGAGGCCGGCTGGGACGCGCTCGCGCTCAAGACCGTCGAAGACCGTCGTGCGGAGAAGAAGTTCGTCCCCGGGCTCGGGCACCACGTGCACAAGGACGGCGACCCGCGGACCCGGCGGCTGTTCGAGATCGCCGCCGAAGAAGGCCTGCGCGGACCGCACCTGGAGCTGTTCGCCGCCATCGGCCGGGTGCACCCCCAGGTGCTGGGCAAGACGCTGCCGCTCAACGGCGCCGGCGTCTGCGGCGCCGCGCTGGCCGACCTCGGGCTGCCGCTGGAGCTGCTGCGCGGCTTCGCGCTGCTGGCCCGGACCGCCGGGCTCATCGGCCAGCTCGCCGAGGAGCTGCGGCACCCGGTCGCGAACGACATCTTCCTGTCGGTAGACCTGAACAACCGGCCGGTCCCGCCGGACCCGCAACGCTGAGAGGAACGCCGATGCAGCTCGTCACCGAGGACAACATCACCGAGCTCGCCGCGCAACGCTGGTCGAGCGCGCACGACCCGCGTACCGCGCAGGTCATGGCCGCCCTCGTCCGGCACCTGCACGCCTTCGCCCGCGAAGTGCGGCTCAGCGAGACCGAGTGGATGGCCGCCATGCGGTGGCTCACCGAGACGGGGCAGATCAGCGACGAGAAGCGCGAGGAGTTCATCCTCGCCTCCGACGTGCTGGGCCTGAGCATGCTGGTGGTGCAGATGAACCACGCCTTCGACGCGAAAGCGACCCCGGCCACCGTGCTCGGCCCGTTCCACATCGACGGCTCGCCGGAGCAGGACTTCGGCGGTGACATGTCCGACGGCCTGCCCGGCACCCCGCTCTACGTCACCGGCACCGTCACCGGCCTCGACGGCTCCCCCGTCCCCGGGGCGATCCTCGACGTCTGGCAGGCCGACGAAGAAGGTGCGTACGAGTCGCAGATCCCGGACATCGACGAAGCCCGGCTGCGAGCGAAGTACGCCACCCGCGCCGACGGGACCTACTGCCTGCGCACCATCGCGCCGAAGGGCTACTCGATCCCGATGGACGGCCCGGTCGGCGAACTCATCAGCGGCACCGACATCAGCCACTTCCGCCCGGCGCACGTGCACTTCCTGATCAACGCGGCCGGCTACGAGCCGCTGATCACGCACCTGTTCGAGGAGGGCGCCGAGTACCTCGACAGCGACGTCGTGTTCGGCACCAAGCAGGAGCTGGTCGTCACCTTCGAGCACCGCGATCCGGGGCCGACGCCCGACGGTGGCGAGTCGGCCGAGCCGTGGCTCGAGGCACGGTACGACTTCATCCTCCAGCCCGTCTGACGCGCGATGCGCGCGGCGGAGATCCGGACGCCCGGCGAGCCACCGGCGGTGGCGGACCGGGCGGTGCCCGAACCCGGGGCGGGCGAGGTCGCGGTGAGCGTCACCGCCGCGCCGATCACCCCGCTCGACCTGCTCTGCGCGTCCGGCACGTCCTACTTCGGCCGGCCGGGAACGCCGTACGTGCCGGGGGTCCAGGGCGTCGGCGTGCTGACGCGCCCGACGCCGACCGAGCCGGCCGGCACCCCGGTCTGGTTCGCCACGCCCGCCGGCATGCGGCCCGGGGACGGCAGCATGGCCGAACACGCCGTCGCCGCGCCCGACGATCTGGTCATCCTGCCGCCCGGGACGGACCACGCGCTCGTCGCGGCGCTCGGGCTGTCGGCGGTGGCGGCGTGGATGTGCCTGACCTGGAAGGGGAACCTCGGCGCGGGCGAGACGGTGCTCGTCCTCGGCGCCGGCGGGATCGTCGGCCAGTCGGCGGTGCAGCTGGCCCGCGTCGCCGGAGCCGGGCACGTCATCGCGTGCGCACGGTCCGACGCCGCGCTGGAGCGGGCCCGCCGCCTCGGCGCGGACAGCGTCGTGCGGCTCGCGGCCGAGGACGACGTCGCAAGCCTGGCGGCCCGGCTCGGTGAGGTCCCGGTGGACCTGGTGATCGACCCGGTGGCCGGGATCCCGGCCGCGGCGGCACTGCGCGCCCTGCGCCCCGGCGGGCGGCTGGTGAACCTCGGCGGCGCGGCCGGCGACGAGTTCCCGGTGTCCTCGGCCGTGCTGCGCAGCAAGTCGTTGCACGTCCACGGCTACACGAACAACGAGCTCGACGCCGTCCGCCGCCGCGAAGCGCTCCTGACGGTGGTGGGGCACGCGGTGGCGGGGGCGCTCACGGTCGACTACGAGCGCGTCCCGCTGCGCGACGCGGGTGCGGCGTGGACCCGTCCCGGCCGGGTCGTGCTGGTGCCCTAGCGGCGGTAGCCGTTCTCGACCAGCCGCTTGCCGATCAGGTCGAAGACGGCTTCGTCGTCCGGCACGACCGTGGCCAGGCCGTCGACGTACCGGTTGAACATGCAGAACGCCGCCGCGATGAGGACCGTGTCGTGCAGTTCGGTGTCGGTCGCGCCCTCCGCGCGGGCGGCCGCGATGAGCTCTTCGGTGACCGCGCGGCCGGTCTCCCGCACGGCGAGCGCGATCCACAGCAGTGCCTTGAGCTTCGCCGACACGGGGGCGTTGTCGATCCCGCCGCGCGTGGCGTCGACGACCGCCCGGCCGCCTTCGATGGTCTGGGCCGCGACGGCGGCGTGGCTGCCGGTGCAGAACCGGCACTCGTTGCCCTGGGACACGACGGTCGCGATCAGCTCGCGCTCCCCGACGGTGAGGGTGCTGGGACCGCGCAGCAGGACCTCGCCCAGCGCCCCGAGCGGCACCGCGGTCTCCGGCCGGTAGGCGAAGAGCGCCGAAATGCCCGGCAGCTGCGGGTCGAGCGGGATGTGCGGCATCAGGTCCTCCTCGCGGGCGAAAGATCTCCCCGTGAGTCTTTCGGCCGTGGGCGGCCCGGCCAACCTCCACTTTGCTGAACCGGGCCGCCGCCGAACGGATCAGCCGATGGTGAAGTCGTCGGCGTAGAGGGCACTTTGGCCGTACCAGCCGTGGACGTAGACCGTCACCGCGCCGGACGCGCCGGTCGTGAACGGCACCGACAGCTGGGTCCAGCCGCTGCTCGAGGTCCACGTGCTGGCGGTCGCGCCGCCCCGGACCCCGACGTAGGCGTAGTTGCCCTGCACCCACGCCTTGAGCGTGTAGGCGTGGTTCGGTGCGAGCGTGACGTTCTGCGCCGCTTCCCCGGTGGCCGAGGAGGTGGGCACCACCTGCAGCGCGTGGGTCCCGGAGTGGGCCGGCGAAGCGACGATGGCGTCACCCGCGGCGCTCCACGGGCTCAGTGCGCCGGTTTCGAACCCGCCGTTGACGACGCCGCCCGCGGGCGGGGTGCCCTTCACGGTGAGGGTGAAGGTGGCGCTGTGGCTCGCGCCGGTCGCGGTGCCGGTGACGGTCAGCGGGTAGACCCCGGGGACCGCCGCCGACGTGGTGCTCACCGACAGCGTCGCGCTGCCGCCCGCGGTGACCGAGCCCGGGCTGACCGACACCGTGACGCCGGCCGGAGCGCCGGTGACCGACAGCGTCACCTGCTGGGCGGACCCGGACGTGACGGCGGTGCCGACCGTCGCGGTGGCCGAGCCGCCCGGGTCGACCGAGGCCGAGGCCGGGTTCGCGGCGAGGGAGAAGTCGTTGCCGGGCACGGTCGTGCCGCCGGTGAACGGTGCGAAGGCGTGGCTGAAGAACCACGTGTCCTGGGCGATGCCGGAGCAGTTGTCCGCGGCGGCGCCGCCGGGACAGCCGCCGTTGTCGCGTTGCAGAGCCCAGAACGACAGCTCGTTGATGCCCTTCGAGACCGCCCAGTTGTAGACGGTGGCCGCGTCGGCGGTCGTGAACGTCTCGGCCGGGCCGAAGTCGTCGACGCCGATCATCTCGGTGATCCCGACCATCGCCCACAGCTGTGCCTGCGTCTTGCCGGGGTACAGCGCGCCGAGCTGGGAGACGAGCCCGGTGGCCGAGGTCTGGGTGTCGGTGGCCATCTGGTGGGCGGCGTTGTCGTAGTAGTCGAAGGTCATCATGTTGACCACGTCGACGCGGGTGCCGTTGGCGACGGCGTTGCGCAGCACGGCCAGGCCGCTGTCGGCGAGGCCGCGGGTGGTCGTGGGCAGGGTGTAGGAGATCTGCAGCGACCGCCCGGACGCCGCGGCCCAGTCCTGGACCTTCTTGATGGCTTTGTTGCGGCGGTCGATGCCGGCGGTGTTGGTGAGCGAGTTGTCCTCGATGTCCATGTCGAGGCGCGGGACGTCGTAGGTGGTGATCGCCGACTCGTAGGCGGCGGCGATGGAGTCGACGTTGGTGCAGCTGTCGCCGAT
Organism: Amycolatopsis sp. NPDC114505; assembly: GCF_055633615.1. NCBI lineage: Bacteria > Bacillati > Actinomycetota > Actinomycetes > Pseudonocardiales > Pseudonocardiaceae > Amycolatopsis > Amycolatopsis sp. NPDC114505. Next base: position 670,086 of record NZ_JBVKDV010000003.1, read on the forward strand.
TTCGGTGCCGGTGTTGTCGGCGGTGTAGCCGCCGAAGGACGGGATGACGTCGCCGCCGCGGGACCGGATCGTGGCGATGTCCGCGCCGAACGTCGAGTTCGCGATCGGCATCCCGGTGTCACCGTTCCAGTAGACGGTGCACGAACCCTTGGTGGCGGCCTGGATGAAGGCCATCGTGAGGTGCTTGGCGCCCGACTGCTGGGCCAGCGCGGCGGGGCTCTCGCCGGTCCAGGCCTCGACGTACGGCGCGAAGACGTGCGCGGGCAGCGGCGTCGCGGCTTGGGCGGACCCGGCCGCGGCGACCAGCGTGCCGGCCGAAACCCCAGCCAGGGCAAGTAAAACGGACATTCGGGAGAAAGGTCTGCGTCGACGCATCTGCGCTCCAGTGCCGGCGGGAAGCCGTGCCGCGGCGTAACACGGCGAGAACGCCTTCAGGATTGGATCAGACCAATCCATGCGTCAAGGTCTAGACCACTAAACCGGCCGGATGGCCGCACGGGTTGCTCGTTCCCGAATCCGTGGCCGATGACCGCGTGTGAGCAACAATCGGATACAAAAACGTGCCAACTCCTGCGATCTGCCGGTAGCGTGCGCGTCCATGCGGGTGAAATGGGGGACAATTGGACAGCGCAGAGTGACCAAGCCGTGGCGTGCGGCTCCGAAGGCCGCCCTCTCCAGCCCGCTCACCCTGATCGTCGCCGCGGTGACCTCGCTGCTCGCCTGTTTCCTCGGCACCGCCGCGGTCCTGCAGGCCTCCGCGGCCGGCGGCGCGACGATCGCCTACCAGACCGGCATCACCTGCCCCGACAGCTACGGCCCGGTCTTCGGCAAGGGCAACATCCCCGTCCAGGACATCCCGGCCGTGACCGGCGCGGTCCAGCGCCACGCCGGCGCCCACGGCTTCGGCACACCGGTCGTCGGCCAGTACACCACCGTCCTGCCCGGCACCCAGTTCAACGGCGACCCGAACTACAAGATCCGCCTCGGCTACCGCGACCAGGCCGGCCTGGACAACCTCGCGCTGCAGCAGGGCACCCGCGCCCCCGGGCTGTGGCTGGGCAACGTCGTCGCCGACGCCGAGCACATCGGCGTCGGCACCCGGCCGAGCATCCAGGGCACCGCGCTGCCCCCGGTCACCGGCATCTACCGCGACCTGCTCGACCCGCCGCCGCGCTGGTGGTGCTCCCAGCAGTCCGGCGCCGTCGTCGACCGGCTCGCCAACGACCCCATCGACTCGATCGTGTTCGCCACCGACGGCAAAACCTTCGCCGACGCGGTCAAGGCCATCGGCCTGCCGAAGATGCAGTACTTCCACATCTCGTTCTACGAACCGGCACCGGCCACCCTCAGCGCCGCCGAAGACCTGCTGCAGCGCTCCCGCGACCTCATCGCCGACGTCCGCGCCGACCTCACCGCCCAAGGACTCGGGAACCTCGTCGCCGCCGACGTCCCGACGTTCGACCGCTCGGTGCAGATCGCCCGCCAGGCCCAGGACAACGTGTTCGTCTCGATCCTGCCGCTCGCGCTGATCAGCGTCCTGGTCGGCTGCGCCGGCCTCGGCACCGTCGCCCTGCAGTGGTACCAGCGCCGCCACGCGCAGCTGCGGCTGCTCTCCGCCCGCGGCAGCGGCCCCGGCGCCCTCGGCGGCCTCGCCGTCGCCGAACTGGGCCTGCCGATCCTGCTCGGCGGCGCACTCGGCGCGGTCGCCGCCCGGCTGCTGCTCGGCGTCTACGGCCCACCCGGCGCACCCGACCCCGAGGCCGAGCTGAACGCCGGCATCGTCGCGGCCGGCGTACTCGTCGTGTCGCTCGCGCTGCTGGCCCTGGTCGTCGCCGTGCGAGCGCACCGGGAGTTCGAACTCGGCCGCGTCCGCCGCGCCGGCAACCGGATGCGGCTGCTCGGGTACTTCCCGTGGGAGCTCGCCACCGCGGGCATGGCCTGGCTCGGCTGGACCCGCCTCGCCCACTACAGCACCGGCTCCCGGCTCGGAAATCCATTACCCCAGGTCGACCCGCTGGCCCTGACCTACCCGGTGTTCGTCGTGCTGACCGTCGGCCTGCTGACCGCGCGGCTGGCCTGGCTGGCCCTGCACGCCTCCCACCGGGCCCGGCTCTGGTCGCGCCCCGCCCTGCAGCTGGCGATCCGGCGGCTGGCCGGCGCCCGCGCCCCGGTCACCGGCGTCCTGGTCATCGGCACCCTCGCCATCGGCACGCTCGCCACTGGGATCGGCATCGCCAACGGCCAGGAAGCCGCGCTCGACACCAAGTCGGCGATCTTCGTCGGCGGCAACGCCCGCCTCGACACCGACAGCCCCATCGGCATGGGCACCGTCGCGATGCCCGCCGCACTGGCGCACAACAGCACCGTCGTCGGCGAGCTGACCGGCACCGGCAGCGTCGTCCTCGTCGTCGACCCCGCCACGTTCACCCGGGGCGCCACCGCCGGCGACGTCCCGGCCGGCGACCTCGACGGGCTCCTGCGGCAGATCTCGCAACCGGACCCCAAGGGCACCCCCGTCATCCGCGTCGGCCACACCGCCAAGCAGAGCGACCGGCTGCCCGACGGCCTCCGCGACGCCGTCACCGTCGCCGACCTCCCGGTGTTCCCGATGATCGGCACCTCACCCGGCTACGTCGTCTCCCGCACCGCGCTCGACCACGGACAGCTCGACCGGATCCCGAAGTGGAGCGTCCTGACCGGCGCGTCGATGGCCGACGCGACCGCCGCGCTGCGTACCGCCGGCGTCTTCATCCCCAACCGCATCGACCGCGAAACCGCACTCGACGGCCTGCCGTTCTTCGTCGTGTCCTGGACGTTCTCCTTCGTCGCACTGCTCGGCGCGGTCCTCGGCGTCGTGGCGATCCTCGCGCTGCTCGTCGCCGTCGAAGTCCGCCGCCGCCAGAACGCCCTGGCCGGAGCGCTCGTGCTGCGGATGGGCATGCGGCCGCGGACCCTGCTCGCGAGCCACCTGATGGAACTGGGCGCCCTCAGCGGCCTCGCGATCGTCGTCGGCGTGGTCTGCGGCATCTCGGTCGCCGGCCTCTCGGTCCCCCGGTTCGACCCCGCGACCTTCCTCGCGCCCCGCTCCGAACTCCCCGACCCCCTGCCGTTCGTGCTGACCGTGCTGGTCGTCGGCGTGCTCGTGGTGGCACTGGCCGGCTGGATCGCGATGCGCTCGGTGCGCACCGCCCGGACCGCGGAGCTGATCCGTGCCTGACAAACCGATCTTCACCCTTCGCGGCATCGGCGTCGACTACCCGACCCCCGCCGGCGTCGTCACCGGCGTCGACGACGTCAGCTTCGACGTCCCCGCCCGGGGCATGACCGTCTTCGCCGGACCGTCCGGCTCCGGCAAGTCGACGCTGCTGCGCGTGCTCGGCCTGTTCGAACAGCCCGCCCGCGGCACACTGACCTTCCAGGGCGCCGACGTCCGCAAGCTCAAGCACCGCGAACGACGCGCCCTGCGACGCCACCACCTGGGACTGGTGTTCCAAAGCCCGTCCGACAACCTGCTCGCCTACCTGAGCGTCGCCGACAACCTCCGCGCCGCGGCCGAAGCCGCCGGCACCGACTGCAACCCCGACGACATCCTCGGCCAGCTCGGCCTCCACGGCACCGGCGACTGGAAGATCGCCGCGCTCTCGGGCGGCCAGCAGCAACGCCTGGCCTTCGGCTGCGTCCTCGCCGCGCGCTCCACGGTGATCCTCGCCGACGAACCCACGTCCCAGCTCGACGAAGCCTCCGCCGACCTCGTCCTGGACACCCTGCAGTACCTGGTGGACCAGGACTTCGCGGTCCTGGTCGCCTCCCACGACGAACGCCTCATCGACCTCGGCGCCCGCGTCGCCCGGCTGCACAAGGGCACGCTCGAAGGCGTCGAAGAACGGGAGCCGCAGCGATGACCGCGGAAACCGCGCCGTCCATGCTGGAAGCCGTCGGGCTGCGCCGCAGCTTCGCCCACCCCAGCGGCGACATCGAAGTGCTGCGCGGCCTCGAACTGCGCGTCGGCGCCGGCGAGCTCGTCACCGTCTCCGGCCGCTCCGGCTCCGGCAAAAGCGCCCTGCTGGCCCTGCTGTGCGGGTTCGACTCCCCCGACTCCGGCTGCGTCCTGCTCGACGGCGTCCCCATCAGCGGCGCCCCGCCCTGGCACACCTGCGCCGTGCTGCCGCAGGCACTCGGCCTGGCCAACGAACTCACGATCGCCGAAAACGTCGCCCTGCCCCTGCGGCTGCGCTCCGACATACCCCGCCCGGCCCCCGCCGCGATCCAGTCCCGCGTCACCGAACTCCTCGACGACCTCGGCATCGGCGAACTCGGCGACCGCTACCCCCTCGAAGTGTCCTTCGGCCAGCAGCAACGCGTCGCCCTCGCCCGCGCCGTCGCCGGCCGGCCCCGCGTCCTGCTCACCGACGAACCGACCGCCCACCTCGACGCGGGCAGCACCCCCCGGGTCCTGAAGCTCCTGCGCCGCTGCGCGTCCGAAGGCGCCGCCGTCATCGTCGCCACCCACGACGACGAGGTCCACCGCATCGCCGACCGCCGCGTCCGCCTCCTCGACGGCGTCCTCACCGCCCTGCTCGACTAACCGATCAGGAATCGAGAAGCACAGGTCAGCGGCTCACCAATACCGTCATCGACGTACCGCAGACCACGACTTCAGGAGCACCGAAGATGAGCACCCAGGGGATCAAGACCGTTCTCCACCCCGTCACCGACCTCGCCGCCGCCAAGGCCGTCTACACCGCCCTGCTCGGCACCGAACCCCAGGCCGACGCGCCCTACTACGTCGGCTACGACGTCGAAGGCCAGCACATCGGCCTCGTCCCGAACGGCGCCCAGCAGGGCATGACCGGCCCGGTGACCTACTGGCACGTCACCGACATCGAAGCCAAGCTCGCCGAAGTCACCGCCGCCGGCGCCAAGATCAAGGACGAGCCCAAGGACGTCGGCAACGGCCGCCTGGTCGCGACCTTCACCGACGCCGACGGCAACGTCCTCGGCGTGCTGCAGGACCCGCAGAACTAGTCCAGCGCCGTCGCCCGGCTGACCTCCTCCCAGGCCGCCAGGTCCGCCGCGAGCGCCTCGTGCTGAGCCCGGATCGCCGCCACGGCATCCGCGCCCAGCGCGAGGTGCAACGGCGCGTCCTCGCTGCCGACCGCCCGCACGATCGCCGCGGCCGCCTTCGCCGGATCACCCGGCTGCGTGCCGTCCATCGACTCGACCGCGTCCCGCGTACCCGACGTCGACACCGCGTACGCGTCGATCGTGCGGGAACGGTGCATCCGGCCACCACCGAACTCCGTCCGGAACGCACCCGGCTCCACGATCAGCACCTTCACCCCGAACGGCGCGACCTCCACCGCCAGCGCCTCCGAAATACCCTCCAGCGCGTACTTCGTCGCACAGTAGGCGCCGTAACCCGGCATCGACAGCTGCCCGCCCATCGAGCTGATCTGCACCACCGTGCCGCTGCCCTGCGCCCGCAGGTGCGGCAGCACCGCCTTGGTCACCGCCACCGCCCCGAAGAACATCACCTCCATCAGCGCGCGCAGCTCCTCCAGCGTGAGCTCCTCGACCGCGCCGACCGAGCCGTTGCCCGCGTTGTTCACCACGACGTCGATCCGGCCGAACTCCTCCAGCGCCGTCTTCACCGCGGCATCGACCTGCCCGGCATCGGTGACGTCCAGCGCCGCGGTCCGGACCCGGTCCCTGCCACGCTCCCGCAGGCCGGACAGGGTCTCCGGCCGCCGCGCGGTGGCCAGCACCCGGTCACCCGCGGCCAAAGCGGCCAGCGCGATCTCCCGGCCGAACCCGGCCGAGCAGCCGGTGATCAGCCAGACGCGGCCGTCGGTGTTCGTCATCTGTTCCTCCCAGTGGATTCCCCTCCATCCTGGGGACGCGCACGACCACACCGCCAACACCGATCTCCTGCCAGGGCTACAGTCCCAGCCTGTGACCCCCGAGCTCCGGCAGCTGCGCTACTTCGTCGCCGTCGCCGACGAAACCAGCTTCACCCGCGCCGCCACCGGCCTCCACATCGCCCAGCAGTCCCTCTCCCAGCAGATCACCGTCCTCGAACGCACCCTCGGCGCCCGGCTCTTCGACCGCGACACCCGCGGAACCCGCCTCACCGCCGTCGGCGAACTCTTCCTACCGGAAGCCCGCGCCGTCCTCGCCCGCGCCGACGCCGCCGTCGCGACACTCGGACGCGCCCTCCGCGGCGAAATCGGCACCGCCCGGCTCGCCTTCCTCACCAGCACGGCCAACTACCTGCTGCCCCCGGTCGTCCGCGCCGTCCGCGCACGGTTCCCCGACCTCGAGGTGACCACCGCCGAAGCCTCGATCGCCGAACTCGTCGACGGCCTGCGCGAACGCCGCTTCGACCTCGCTTTCACCCGTCCCCCACTCGTTGACGACCTCGTCTCCAGGACGCTCCTCACCGAAGAGGTCTGCGCCGTCCTCCCCACCGGCCACCCCCTCGCCGTCCGCACCTCCCTGACGCTGGCCGACCTCGCCGACGAACCGTGGGTACTGACACCCCGCGCCAGCTGGGAACCCTGGCATCGCAGCTACGACGCCGACTTCGCCGCCGCCGGCTTCACCCCGCACGTCGTCCAGCGAGCCACCACCGTGCAGGGCCTCCTCGGCCTCGTCGCGGCCGGCATCGGCGTCACCCGGCTGACCCGCTCGTCCCACAGCCTCCGGCGCAGCGGCGTCGCGTTCGTACCCCTGGAAAACGACATCGCCCGCACCGACCTCGTCTGGGCACCCGGACGAGACAACCCGGCCGTCACGGTCGTCGCCGACATCGCCGCCGAACTGGCCGCGACCACCGATCTGACCGAAGCAGGCTGAATCGTCCCGTTGACACCCAAAGTTGATCGACAAGCCCATTTCGTTGACGAATATGATCACCTTTTCTTGTTGACGCCCAACCGGGAACGCCAATAGCGTGGTCAATGTCAACGAATGAATGCATTCATTCTGGGGAAATCGGTTTCAGCGAAGGAGCCGCGGGATGAGCTCGCCCGAAGTCCGCCCACCATCCTTGGAAGACGGCGGAGCCGCGCTGTTCGCGTGGGTCGACCAGATGCGCGAGAACCACCCGGTCATCGCCGACGAAGACGACACCTGGCACGTATTCCGCCACGCCGACGTCCGCCGCATTTTCACCGACCACCAGACATTCTCCTCCGACCCCGGACTCCTCCTCCCGGACACCGCCGAAGCCGTCCGCGGCAATATGGCGGCCGTCGACCCACCCGTCCACCACCGGCTGCGGAAACTCGTCAGCAAAGCCTTCACCCCCAAAGTCGTCGCCGACCTCGAACCCCGGATCGTCACCGCCACCGACACCCTCATCACCGAAATGGCGCACCGCGACGACCCCGACCTCATCCGCGACCTCGCCTACGCACTGCCCGTCGTCGTCATCGGCGACCTCATCGGCATCCCACCCGAAGACCGCACCCTCTACCGCGGCTGGGCCGACGCCCTGCTCTCCGGCGGCGCCCCCCAAGAAGACGGCACCTCCCTCACCGAGGTCATGGAGACCTACCTCGCCGCCCTCCTCGCCCAACGCCGACGCGACCCCGAAGACGACCTCTTCAGCGCACTCGCCCACGCCGAAGTCGACGGCGAACGCCTCGCCGACCACGAAGTCCTCAACTTCGCCTCGCTCCTGCTCGCCGCCGGCCACATCACCACCACCATGATGCTCGGCAACACCGTGCTCTCCCTGCACGAATTCCCGGACGCCGCCGCGGCCGTCCGCCGCGACCACAGCCTCGTCCCCAGCCTCCTCGAAGAAGTCACCCGCCACCGGCCACCGATCATGCGCCTCCTGCGGATCAGCACCACCGACGTCGAACTCGGCGGCGTCACCATCCCCGCCAAGTCGATGGTCACCCCCTGGGTCCTCGGCGCCAACCGCGACCCCCGCCACCACACCCGCCCGACCGAGTTCGACCCCCGCCCCCGCAAGGAAACCAACCTCGCCTTCGGCGGCGGCGTCCACTTCTGCCTCGGCGCACCCCTCGCCCGCCTCGAAGGACGAGTCGTCTTCGAACAGCTCCTCGACCGCTTCGCCGACATCCGCGTCCGCGACGGCGTCCAGATCGGCTACCCCTCACCGATGATCTTCGGCGTCCGCGAGCTCCCGGTCGACCTCGTCCCCCACCACGCGGCCCGGCGCTCGGCGTGACCGGTGACGCACACCCGTCCGACCACTGATCCGTAGACTCGACGACGATGCGACGTCTTCGGTGGTACTGGGGAGCCTTGGTCCTCGCGTGCGTGGCCCTGCTGGCCGGCCTCTTCGTCTTCTTCGGCTCCGAAAGCAAGAACGGGCAACCACAACCACGGCAAGGCCCACCGGGCACCGGCCCGCTCACCATCGTCGCCATGGGCGACAGCACCGTCTCCGGCGAAGGCGCCGGCCAGTACACCGCCACCACCAACGGCCAGGGCGGCAACTGGTGCCACCGCTCCCCCAACGCCTTCGTCGACAAGATCACCGCACCCGGCATCACCGCCCACGTCAACCTCGCCTGCTCCGGCGCACCCGCCGAACAGGTCGCCCTCGGCGACGTCAAGCAGTGGACCGAGCCCTCACAGGCACAGCAGCTCGCCGCACTCGTCAAGGACCACCGCGTCGCCGCCGTCGTGATCGCCGTCGGCGCCAACGACGAACCCAAGTTCTCCAACCAGGTCACCGACTGCTTCAAAGCCTGGTTCAACCCCGGCGGCCCGCCGTGCAGCACCGCACTGAAGCAGACCTGGCAGTCCAAAGTGGACGCCATGGTCCCGAAGGTCGCCACCGCCGTCGCCGACGTCAAGAAGGTCCTCGCCGCCGCCGGGTACGTCCCCGCGGACTACCAGCTCATCCTGCAGTCCTACGCCGCCCCGATCGGACCGGACCTGCCCGAGGACCTCCGCACCCTCAACGGCTGCCCCTTCCGCGTCGAAGACCTCCAATGGATCTCCCAAACCGGCATCGGAGTGCTCTCCGCCGGCCTCAAGGCCGCCGCCCAGCAGACCGGCGCGCGGTTCCTCGACCTCGCGAAGGCCGGCGTCAAGCACGAAGCGTGCAGCGGCGGCGCCAACCCGGCGACGGAGTGGTTCACGCGCCTGACGCTCCAGCTGGCCGACCTCGCGCAGGCCGACCGGGCGGGCCACGCGCTGCAGGAGTCGTTCCACCCCAACGCGGCCGGCCACGCGGCGATCGCCAACTGCCTGACGGAGTTCATCGCCGCCCGCGACGGCAACGCGTCCTGCCTCGCGGGCGCGGACGGCAAGCTGCACGCGGCCCCGGAGGTCGTCGCCCGCTGACCCCCTTGCTCTTGGCGAGCTTTGAGGGTGACGCGCGCGCTCACGGGACCGGTGTCTTTCACCGTCGCCGGGCGGTATAGGCCGTTATACACTCAAAGATCGAGGGCGGCCCGCAGGGCGATGTCGATGCGCTCCTGGACGTCGAAGTCGATCTCGGCGATCCGCTCGTCGAACCACGGCCGGTAGAGCCGGGTGAGGTTGAGCGTCGACACCCAGTACCGGGCGTCGATCGCGACGCCGAGGATGTCCTGCGGGTCGCGTTCCAGGAGTTCGGTGCCGAGCAGCCAGGGGCGCTCGGACTCGTTCACCCCGTCCGAGGACAGCAGCACGACCGTGCGCTGCCGGGCCGGCTCGGTCGGGGGGTGGTACGTCCAGACTTCACCCCTGCGCACGCAGATCCTTCTCCGCCGCCGCGCGCTCGGCCTCGTCGAACTCCGCGACGGCCGGCTCCGGCTTCTGCGGGGTGTAACCCGTGCGAACCGCCTCGCGCCTGGCCGCCTTCGACAGCCAGGACGAGACCGAGATCCCGTGTGCTTTCGCGGCGCGTTCGGCGAAGTCCAAGGCGCCGCTGTCCAGCGAAAGAGTGACCTTACGTGTTGCCATACCTTTTACCGTACCAGTGCCCCGGTCGTCGGGCGGCCCACCGGGGTCAGAACGTCGGCGAACGTCCCTCGAACGGCGTAGAGAGCACGACCGTCGTGCGGGTCGACACCTTCGCCGCCTCGCGGATCCGGCGCAGCAGGTCCTCCAGGGCCAGCGGCGACTGGACGCGCACCAGCAGGATGTAGGACTCGTCGCCGGCCACGGAGTAGCACGACTCGATCTCCTTGATGTGCTGGATCCGCTGCGGGTAGTCGTCCGGCGCACCCGGGTCGTTGGGCGTCAGTGAGATCAGCGCCGTCAGCGGCAGGCCGATCTGCTCGCCGTCGAGCCGCGCGGTGTAGCCGAGGATGACCCCGCGTTGCTCGAGGCGGCGCACCCGCTGGTGCACCGCCGACACCGACAGCCCGACCCGCTCGGCGAGGTCGGTGAAGCTGCGCCGCCCGTCGGCCGCGAGCTCCTGGACGATCGACTGGTCCAGCGGCTCCAGGCCGCCGGGTGTCATGCGTTCAGCACGACGAGCTCGTGCGGCTGGTTGTTGACCGACTCGACACCGTCGGCGGTGACGATCACGATGTCCTCGATCCGGGCGCCCCAGCGGCCCGGCTGGTAGATGCCCGGCTCGACGCTGAAGGCCATGCCCGGCTCCAGCGGCAGCGCGTTCCCGGCGATGATGTACGGCTCCTCGTGCACGTCCAGGCCGATGCCGTGGCCGGTGCGGTGGATGAAGTACTCGCCGAACCCGGCCTCGGCGATGACGTCGCGCGCGGCCGCGTCCACGGCTTCGGCGGTGACGCCCGGCTTGACCGCGGCCACCGCGGCGGCCTGGGCGCGCTGCAGCACGGCGTAGGTCTCGGCGACGTCGGCGTCGCGCGGGGTGCCGACGGCGTAGGTGCGCGTGGAGTCGGAGTTGTAGCCGGCGGGCAGCGGGCCCCCGATGTCGACGACCACGACGTCACCCTTTTCGATGACGCGGTCGGAGACGTCGTGGTGCGGGCTCGCGCCGTTCGGGCCGGACCCGACGATGACGAAGTCGGCCTGGACGTGGCCCTCCTCGACGATGGCCGCGGCGATGTCGGCGCCGACCTCCGCCTCGGTGCGGCCGGGCCGCAGCCACTCGTGGACGCGGGCGTGCACGCGGTCGATGGCCGCGCCGGCGTCGCGCAGGGAGGCGATCTCGGCGGCGTCCTTGCGCATCCGCAGCTCCCGGACCACCGGGCCGGCCAGCGTCTGCTCGGCCGTCCCGAGGGCGGCCCGCAGGGCCAGGACGTGCAGCGCCGGGGTGAAGTCGCTGACCGCGACGCGGCCGGGTTTCCCGAGCCGGTCCGCGACGAGCGCGTACGGGTCGTCGCCGTCCACCCAGGTGAGCAGCTCGACACCGAGCTCGTCGGTGGGGACGTCGGCGTAGCCGGGCGCTTCCAGCTTCGGCACGACGAGCGCGGGCGTGCCATCGGCCGGGACGACGAGGGTGGTGAGCCGCTCGAACGAGCCGCCGGCCTGGCCGAGGAGGTAGCGCAGGTCGGAGCCGGGCGCGATCAAAAGGGCGTCGGTGTCCGCGGCGGCCGCGGCGGAGCGGGCGCGGTCCAGGCGCGCCCGGAGGGCGGCAGCATCGGGGGCGGGCGTGTGGAGGGAACGGCGCGACATGAGGGCGAGCCTAGTGGGGCGGCCCGGGTGGCCGGACCGCCCGGGCCCACGACATGCCGGTCCGGGTGACGCGGTTCGCTTCGCCGCTCCCCCACGGCAACCGGTGCCTGGGCGGCTCGCTCGCAGTGCCGGGCCCGCGCCCGCTCCGCCCACGCAGCGCCGGGCCCACGCCGGCCGGCTCTCGCCACGCACGCAACTCCGCGCGCCTGCCCCACGCCCGACAGCTTCCCCCGCCCACGCAACTCCCCGCAGCGCCCACGCAACACCTGCCCCACGCCCAACGCCTCTCGCCGACCGCGCAACTCCCCGCGCCCGCCAGCTCTCGCCGCCCCGAGCGCCCGGCCGCCCAAGCCGCCGGCGCCACCGCCCCGCCCCCTCGGCCGCTCCTCGCCGCCTCACCCCCGCGAAACCCGCCCGCCGCGCCGTCCGGGCCGCAGGCCGCCGAGCCAGGGGCGCGCGTCTCCCGCAGCGCCTGCCCACCCAAGCCCGCCGGCCGGCCCGCGCCTCCCGGTCGCATCCCGCGAAACCCGCTCGCCCGCCGCGCCGTTCCGGCCCCCGCTCCCCCGCGCCGCAGGCCGCCGAGCCATCACCGCGCATCTCCCGCCGTGCCATTCGCGGACCTCGAGCGCGTGGCTCGCCCCCGGCGCGCGCCGGGCGTGGCAGGCTGTGCGGGTGACCGGACCCCTTGCCCTGCTCGACTCCGCGAGCCTGTACTTCCGTTCGTTCTACGCCCTGCCCGACTCGATGAAGGCCGCCGACGGGACGCAGGTCAACGCCGTGCGCGGGTTCGCCGACACGATCGCGCGGATCCTCACCGACCGGCACCCGGCCCGGCTCGTGTGCTGCCTCGACGCCGACTGGCGGCCGAAGTTCCGCACCGACCTGCTGCCCAGCTACAAGGCGCACCGGGTGGCCGAGGAAACCGCCAGCGCGAGCCCCGACGTCGAAGAGGTGCCCGACACCCTCACTCCGCAGGTCCCGATCATCCTCGACCTCCTCGAGGCGTTCGGGTTCGCCACCGCGGAGGCCGCCGGTTACGAGGCCGACGACGTCATCGGCGCCCTCGCCACCCGCGAGACGAAGGACCCGGTCGAGGTCATCACCGGCGACCGGGACCTGTTCCAGCTGGTGCGCACCGAGCCGACGCCCGCGTCGGTGATCTACGTCGGCAAGGGCTGGGCCAAGGCCGAAGTCCTCGGCCCGGCCGAGATCGCCGAGCGCTACAGCCTCCCCCGCGAGACCGCCGGGCCGGCGTACGCGGACATGTCCATGATGCGCGGCGACCCGTCCGACGGGCTGCCCGGCGTCGCCGGCATCGGCGAGAAGACCGCCGCGAAGCTGATCACGCAGTTCGGCAGCCTCGACGCGCTCCTGGAAGCGTCGGCCGCGAGCGATCCCCGCGTCCCGCTCAAGACGCGGCTTCGCCTGGCCGACGCCGCCGACTACCTCGCCGTCGCGCCGACCGTGGTCCGGGTCGCCGTCGACGCGCCGGTCGAGCAGTCCCGCCCCGACACCGTGCCCGCGACGCCCGCCGACCCGGACCGCGTGGCCGAGCTGGCCGAGCGGTGGAACCTCGGCAACTCCGTCGAGCGGCTGCTCAAGGCCCTGCCCGGCGCCTGACCTCCTAGAAGTGCGTGCCACACCACGGGGCGGTGACCGTGGTGAACAGCTCGTCCGCCCGCTCGAGCGCGGCCGGGTCGTGCGCGGTGATCCGCCCGGCCGCCGCCAGCGCGGTCGCGCTCCACTGCCCGAGGTAGAGCATGCCGAGGGTGTCGACGTCGAGGGCCAGGTCGGCCGCGGCGTCTGTGCGGCTCGTGCCGTCGGGGGTGACCTCGTAGTGCCCGGTGTTGGCCGGCAGCTGCCGGTCGGTCACCGCCAGCACCACCGGCCCGGCCGCCCGGTACGTGCGCGCGCCGAGCGCGACGGCCACGTCGACCACGCGCAGCCACAGGTCGTCCTCGACGTCGGTGGTGCGGGCGTGCCGGTGGTCGGCCAGCAGCGCGGCGAGCGGCTCGTCGACCGGGCGGTAGCGGGCCCGCACCCCGGACACGAGGTCGATCGACAGCAGGAACCGCCACAGCGCGGCCCGGGCCACCGGGTCCGCGGTGTGCAGCTCCCGGACCTTCAGCACGACCCCTTCGTCGGGTGAGTCCAGGGTGCGGCGGTCGACCGTGTCGTACAGGACGAACCCGTCGTCGCCGTCGGGTCCACTGTGGACGGCCACGAGGTGGCTGCCCTTCGGGCCGACGAGGCGGTCGTGCGCGATCGGCCACCACTCGGCGGGCCGGCCGATCATCCCGGCCCGGTGCAGCCCGATCCGCTCGTACAGCGCCGGAATCTCCGTCAACGCCTCCTCGGGTGTCAGCATCCGGACGTCACCGCTCACCGGGACGCGGTCGTGCAGCCGCGCCGCGGGCCTCGGCAGCCACACGGTCTTGCCGAGCGCGGCCGAGCCGTAGCCGAACCGGCCGTAGATGGTGGGTTCACTGGCGTGCAGGGCGGCCAGCGGGATTCCGCGCGCGACGAAGTCCTCCAGCTGCACCGCCATCATCGCGGTGAGCACCCCGCGGCGGGTGCGGTCGGCGCGGACCCCGATGCCGTCGACCGCACCGAGCGGCAGGACGGCCCCGCCGGGTACCGCGATATCGGTGTCGTAGGAGCTGGCGATCCCGATCGGGGTACCACCGTCGAACGCGCCGAACTTGTGCGCCGCGGGCCACGAATCCCCGTACTGCGCCCAGGATTCGTCACTGATCCGGGTGGTGTGCAGCGAGCGGCCCAGCAGGTCGAGCGTGCCGCGGCGCTCGTCCTCGGTCACGGGGCGGACGTCGAAGTCGGTCATCCCGCCGATCTTGCCGTCCGGCCCCGCTCACGGCATCCCGATTTCCGGCGGCTCAGAAGTGCGTGCCGCTCCACGCCGCCACTCGCGTCCCGAAGAGCACGTCGGCGTTCGCCGGCGCGGCCGGGTCACGGACCTCGATCCGGCCCGCCCCGGCCAGCGCGGACGGCCGCCACGTGCCGAAGTAGGCCATCGCGAGGGTGGTGACGTCGAGGCGCAGCGCCGCGGCCTCACCGGTGCGCTCGGCGCCGCCGGGGCCGATCCGGTACGTGCCGCTGTTGGCCGGCAGCACCGGGTCTTCGACCTCGACGACGACCGGCGCGGCGTTCCCGTACTCGCGGGCGGCCAGCGCCTTCGGGACGTCGACGAGCCGGATCCAGTGCTCGTCGCCGACGCGGTCGACCGTGCTCTGCCGGTGGTCGTCGAGGATCAGCTCGATCGGCTCGTCGAGCGGCCGGGCCTCCGCGACGATCCGGTCGACCAGGTCGATGCCCAGCAGGAACCGCCACAGCCCGGCGTACGCGGCCGGCGTGCCGGCGAACAGGTCCACCAGGTGCAGGTTCTTCGTCCACGGATGCGCTTGCAGGCCCTCGACGAAGTACGTCGCGAAGCCGTCCGGCCCGTCGGGCCCGTGGTGCACGAGAGCCCGGACCGGCTGGGTGCTGCGGCGGGCGTGGTTCTCGTAGAGCCGCCACATCACCTCCGGCCGCGACATCCGCCCGGGGCGGCCAGCCAGGCTCTCGTAGACGCCGGGACAGACCTCCAGGGCCTCGTCCAGCTCCAGCAGCCGGACCTCCCCCGCCACGGGCACCTCCGGCGCCAGCCGCGCGCGATGCCGGTCGACGCTGTAGGTGCGGTGCCGCAGGGCCAGCCCGTAGCCGAACCGGCCGTAGATCCGCGCTTCCGACGCGAGCAGGCTCGCGAACACCACGTCGCGCGCGGTGAAGTCCTCCAGCTGCGCCGCCATCAACGCACGCAGCACGCCCCGCCGCGTCCGGTCCGCGCGGACCGCGACCCCGGTGACCCCGGCCATCGGCAGCCGCGCCCCGCCCGGGACCGTCAGCTCGGCGTCGAAGGACCGCGCGGTCCCGATGAGCCCGGGGTCGAACGCCCCGAGCGTCCGGCCCGGCTGGTACGCGCGCGCCGCCCGCTCCCAGTCGGCGTCGTCGCTCGGCGGCACGTGCAGGCTCGCCCGGAAGAGGTCACTCGCCCCGCGGATCTCGTCGTCGCGCAGCGTCCGGATCTCGAAGTCGCTCATCCCCGGATCATCTCCGGAAACGACGAGGTCCGGCCACCGCAATTCCGCGGCGACCGGACCTCGTGCACACCCGGGCTACTTCGTGGCGGGCGGCGAAACCTCGTAGTTTCCGCCGTCACCCTTCACCGTGATCGGGATCTGCTGCGGCTTGCCCGCGATGGTCGCGGTGCACTCGAACTTCGCGCCGTCCTCGACCTTCTGCTCGGCCGGGCAGGTGACGCCGGTCACGCCTTCGATCTTGTAGGTCTCGGTGAGCAGCTTCTGGACGTCGGTCTGCATCTGGGTGTTGTTGAAGACCTGCGTCTTGAAGAAGCCGGGCGCCACGAAACCGAGGATGCCGACGACGGCCACCACCACGACCAGCACCACGATGCCGATCAGCAGGCCCTTCTTCGACTTCGCCGGCTGCTCCCCTTCCGGCGCGCCCTGGCCGGGGAACTGCTGTTGCTGCTGGCCGTAGTCGTACTGGCCCTGCGGCTGCTGCTGGCCGTACTGCGGCTGCTGCTGGGGCCCGCTCTGCGGGTACGCCCCGCCCGGCTGCTGCCCGTACTGCGGCTGGGCCTGCGGGCCGCTCTGGGGGTAGCCACCGCCGGGCTGCTGGCCGTAGGGCGGCGGCTGCTGACCCCACTGCGGCTGCTGCGGCGGCGTGTACCCCCCGGGCTGCTGGCCGTACTGCGGTTGCTGGGGCTGCTGCTGCCCACCCCACTGCGGCTGCTGCTGGTTCGGGTCGTACGAAGGCGGCTGCTGGCCCCACTGCGGCTGCTCCTGCGGGCCGCTCGGCGGGTACGCGCCGCCCGGCTGCTGCCCGTACTGGGGCTGCTGTGGGTCGTTGCCGCCATACGGCGTGCTCATCTTCTGCCTCCGCCTGCTTCGCTCATCTAGCTGTCCACCCCGAAACCGCCGTGGTGTCGCGTACACACGGTCTTGCAGGCGATCCAACCACAGGTCGGAGCCGAGCACACGTGTCCACGCCCACCACCTGCCCCAGGCCGGAGCAGGCCTAACACGGAGTTCACGCGGCGCCCGCGGCGACGACACCCCGCCGCAGCGCCTTCACCGCGTCGGCCGCCGCCGCACCCACCGGATCGCTCTTGCCGAGCACGTCGCGGATCTGGTCGAGCAGGTCGATGACCTGGCGCGACCAGCGCACGAAGTCACCCGCCGACAGCTCCTGCCCGTTCGCCTCGGCCGCCGTGAGCACCTTCTCCAGCGACTCGCCGCGTGCCCAGCGGTAGACCGGCCACGCGAACCCGGCGTCGGGCTCCCGGGTGCGGTCGAGCCGGTGCCGACGCTCGTCCTCGGTGAGGTCCACCCACAGCTTCACCGTCTCCTGCCACGCCTCGGGCACCGCACCACCGGGCAGCCGCGGCTCCCCCGCGGTGTCCCGGCGAGCCTCGAAGACCAGCGTCGAAACGACCGCCGCCAGCTCGGCCGGGCCCAGCCCCTGCCACACGCCGTGGCGGATGCACTCCGCGGCCAGCAGGTCGGACTCGCTGTAGAGCCGGGTCAGGCGCCGTCCGTGCTCGGTGACGCGGTCCTCGCCGTCCCCCGCCGACTCCGGCCCCAGATAGCCGCGCTCGCCCAGCAGCGCCAGGATCCGGTCGAACGCCCGCGCCAGCGAGTGCGTCGTCGCGGCGACCTTCCGCTCCAGCTGCTGGGTTTCCGTCGACAGCCGTTCGTACCGTTCGACCCAGCGCAGGTTCGCCTCGCGCTCGGCCAGCCCGTGGCACGGGTGCGCCCGCAACGCCCGCCTCAGCGCCGCCAGCTCGCCGTCTTCGTTCGCCCCGGACCGCCGCTTCTGCCTGCCGGGCAACGAAATCCCGGCGTTGCGCAGCGTCGAAGCGATGTCCCGGCGCGTCTTCGGCGACCGCAGCTCGATGTGCTTGGGCAGCTTGATGTGCCCCAGCGCCTCCACCGGCGCCGGGAAGTCGGCCACCGACAACGGCCCCGACCACCGGTCCTCGGTCACCACGACCGGACGCGGCTCCCGGATCGGGTCGAGCCCCGGGTCGACGACCACGGCCAGCCCGGCCCGCCGGCCCGCCGGCACCGCGATCACGTCACCCTTCCGGAGCTTCTCCAGCGACTCGGCCGTCCCGGCGCGGCGGACGGCGGTGTTCTGCCGCGACAACGCCTTCTCCCGCGCCGAAATCTTCGACCGCAGCTCCACGTACTCGAGCACCTCGGCGAAGTCCCCGGTCACGGCCTTCGCGTAGCCCTTCAGGGCTTCCTTGTTCCGCTCGATCCGGCGGGCCGTGCCGACCACCGACCGGTCGGCCTGGAACTGCGCGAACGACTGTTCCAGCAGCTCACGCGCGTCCGCCGCGCCGACCTGGGCGACCAGGTTCACCGCCATGTTGTAGCCCGGCCGGAACGACGACCGCAGCGGGTAGGTCCGCGTCGAAGCCAGCCCGGCGACCTGCTTCGGATCGACCCCCGGCTGCCACGCGACCACGGCGTGGCCCTCGACGTCGATACCGCGCCGCCCGGCCCGGCCGGTCAGCTGCGTGTACTCCCCCGGCGTCAGGTCGACGTGCGCCTCGCCGTTGTACTTGACCAGCCGTTCCAGCACGACGGTCCGGGCCGGCATGTTGATCCCGAGCGCGAGGGTCTCGGTGGCGAACACCGCCTTCACCAGGCCCCGGACGAACAGCTCCTCGACCGTCTCCTTGAACGCCGGCAGCAACCCGGCGTGGTGCCCCGCGATGCCGCGTTCGAGCGCCTCGCGCCACTCCCAGTAGCCGAGCACGCCCAGGTCGCTCTCGGGCAGCCCGGACGTGCGCTCCTCGATGATCCGGCGGATCTCCTCGACCTCACCCGGCCCGTTGAGCCGCAGACCCGACCGGACGCACTGCGCCACCGCGGCGTCACAGCCGGCGCGCGAGAAGATGAACACGATCGCCGGCAGCAGCCCCGCCCGGTCCAGCTGCTCCACGACCTCCACCCGCGACGGCGGCCGGAACCGCGGCATCCGCGGCGAGCCCCGCCGGGACCCGCGCGGCCCGTGGAACCCGGCGGGCGCGTACTGGCGGCCGATCTCCTCGGTGCGGCGCAGCAGGGTCGGGTTGATCCGCAGCTCGGCCCCCGGTGCGTGGACGTCCTCGCCGGCGAACAGGTCGAGCAGCCGGTTCCCGACGAGCATGTGCTGCCAGAGCGGCACCGGCCGGTGCTCGTCGACGACCACGGCCGTGTCGCCGCGGACCTCGACCAGCCACTCGCCGAACTCCTCGGCGTTGCTCACGGTGGCCGACAGCCCGACCACACGGACGTGCTCGGGCAGGTGCAGGATCACCTCTTCCCACACCGCCCCGCGGAACCGGTCGGCCAGGTAGTGGACCTCGTCCATGACCACGTAGCCGAGGTCGGTGATCGTCGACGAGCCGGCGTAGAGCATGTTGCGCAGCACCTCGGTGGTCATCACGACCACCTGCGCGTTGCCGTTGATCGACGAGTCGCCGGTGAGCAGGCCGACGGCGTCCGGGCCGTACCGGGCGACGAGATCGCCGTACTTCTGGTTCGACAGCGCCTTGATGGGCGTCGTGTAGAAGCACTTGCGGCCTTCGGCCAGCGCCAGGTGCACGGCGAACTCGCCGACGACGGTCTTCCCCGCCCCGGTCGGCGCGCAGACGAGCACACCATGACCGCCTTCGAGGGCCTCGCACCCGCGGATCTGGAACTCGTCGAACTCGAAGGCCGACTCCGCGGCGAAGCGCGTCAGCTGGGGGTACTTCCCTCGACGCGAGGAGGCCGCATAGGCCTCGGCCGGGGACTGAGAAGGGCTACTGGCCACCTCGTCAGGGTTTCACATCCCCCCGGCGGTCCGCGCGCCGCGTGACCGACGCCGAAATCCGCCAGGACGTATAGATCGTTATACACAGGGAACCGGCGTGGGCGTGGTGGCGTCGGAGGCTGCATGACCGAACCGTGTCCGGGCTGCGGGCAGCTGGACCAGGTGCAGCACGTGCCCGCCGTCTACCAGGGCGGGCACTCGTTCTTCCGCGGGCGGGGGCCGACGGTGGCGGTGCCCGCCGGGGACGGGGTCGTCTACACGAGCAGCCAGGTCAGCGGGGTTTCGGTGTCGGCGGTGGCCCGGTCGCTGGATCCCTTCCCTCCCCCGCGCCGGAGCGGCGGCCTGGTGGCGGCGGTGCTCGCGCTGGCGCTGGTCGGGAGCTGCTTCCTGGCGTTGCCGCTTTCGTCGCTGGACGATCCGCCGCCGGGCGGGGCGCTGGGGTTCGCGGTGATCTCGTTGCCCGCGTTGTGCGTGTACGTCGCCGCCGGTGTGGTGATCTGGCTGTACGTCCGCCGGATCCGGGCGCACCGGCGGGAGCGGCGCGGGGTGCCGGCCGCGACGCAGCTGTGGGAGCAGGGCTGGTTCTGCCACCGCTGCGGCGGGGTCTACTTCACCGACGCGGGCCGGCTGCTGACGCCGGCGCACTTCCGGCAGCTGGTGGCGCGCGCCGGCGGTTACGAGCGTTAGGCCAGGACCGTCAGCGCGCCCGGGACGCAGCTGACCGTCACCGGCACGGTCCCCTGCGGCTCGCCGTCGGCGTAGGCCGGCCAGCTGTTGCCCGTCAGGGAGACCGAGCGGGCGCGCAGGGTGCGGACCGCCGGGTGCGTGAGGTGCTTGCCGGTGCGCAGGCCCGGCAGCATGCCGATGAGGCCGCGCCGGGTCATGGCCCCGACGATCGTCACGTCGAAGACGCCGTCCTCGGGGTCGGCGGTCGGGCAGACCGGGACGCCGCCGCCGTAGAAGCGGGTGTTGCCGATCGCCACCAGGGTCGCGTCGAGCTCGAGGCGTTCGGTGCCGGTGTCGACCACCACCGGGCGGGAGCGGAACGCCGCCAGCTCGGCGAGGATCGCGGCGTCGTAGCGGCGCGGCCCGGACGGCCAGCGCATCCGGTTGGCCCGTTCGTTGACCGCGGCGTCGAAGCCCGCGCAGAGCACGGTGGCGAACCACGTCTCGCCGACGCGGCCGAGGTCGATGCGCCGCCGGGCACCCGACTTCAGCGCCGCGACCAGCGCGTCGACCGCGGGCAGCGGCTCGCCGGGGACGCCGAGGGCGCGGGCGAAGTCGTTGCCGGTGCCCGCCGGGACCAGGCCGAGCGCGACGTCGTGGTTCGCGCAGAACTGGACGCCCTGGTGGGCCGCGCCGTCGCCGCCGAGGACGATCAGGACGTCGAGGCCGGCGTCGTGGGAGGTCCGCATCAGCTCGCGGGACTCTTCGACGGAGTTCGCGACCAGCACGTCGAGACGGTCGACGGCGCCGCGCAGCCGCTCGGCGACGGTGTCCGCGATGCGGGCGGCCGCGCCGTGCCCCGAAGCCGGGTGCACGGCCAGCGCGGCGTGGATCCCCACTACGTGATGTCGTCGGTCGCCGAACGGCCGCCGGACGCGGTCGGGGCGGCCGGCTCGTCGTCGATCTTGCTCGGCGTGTACTCGAACGGCGCGGCTTCGTCGTCGTCGAGCTGGTCCCAGCCCTCGTCGTGGCGCAGCCGGTCCTTCTTGCGGTCGTGGATGCGGGCGAGCTGGATCGACAGCTCGAACAGCACCGTCAGCGCGCCCGCCAGGCCCAGCATCGAGAACGGGTCCGAGCCGGGGGTGACGAAGGCGGCGAAGACGAACAGGGCGAACACGATGCCCCGGCGCCACTTCTTCAGCTGCCGGTACTTGACCACGCCGACGCGGTTGAGCATCACCACGAGCAGCGGGAGCTCGAAGCTGATCCCGAAGATGATCAGCAGCGACAACAGGAACGAGATGTACTTGTCCGCGGTGAGCGCGGTGACGAACGCGTCCTGGCCGAAGCCCATCAGCAGCTGCAGGGCGTGCGGGAAGAGGATGTAGGCGAGCACGGCGCCGCCGGCGAACAGCACCGACGCGAACCCGACGAACGTCAGCGCGTACTTGCGTTCCTTGGAGTACAGGCCCGGGGCGATGAACGCCCAGACCTGGTAGAGCCAGACCGGCGAGAGGAGCACGGCACCGGCCGCGATGCCGACCTTCAGCTGCGTCATGAAGGCTTCGAACGGGACGGTCTGCAGAAGCCGGCATCCCTCGGCGCTGTCGAGGCGCCGGTTCGGCGGGATGGCGCAGTACGGGTCCTTGACGAGGTCGCCGAGCGACGGGATCGGGCCGACCTTGGTGCCGAACCACAGGAACCCGATGATGCCGCCGATCACCACGGCGAGCATCGCGAAGGCCAGGCGACGGCGGAACTCGTAGATGTGCTCGATGAGCGTCATCGTGCCGTCGGGGTTCTTGCGACGGCTGCGCTTGCGCCGCTTCGACACGCGGCTGGTGCCGTTACCGGAGGCGGGTTCCGCCACGGGATGTTCCGTTCTCGTCGGAGTCCGCCGGAGCGCGCCGGGCCGGCGCGCTCCGTGGACCAGGGACCGGGTGTGGCTTCAGCCGCTCAGCTGGCGTTCTTCTGCGGCTGGTCGGCGGCCTGCTGCTTCTTCAGCTCGTCGAGCTGCCGCTGCAGGTCGGCGACCTGCTGGTCGGTCGCGACGGTCGGCGGGACCGCGGGGGCGGCCGTGGCCGGGATCTGCTTCGTCTCGACCGGCTCGGCGTCCTCGTGCGAGGTGCTCTTGTCACCCGCGAGGTCCTTGGTCTCGGCCTTGAAGATCTTCATGGACTTGCCGATCGACCGGGCCGCATCGGGAAGCCGCTTGGCCCCGAACAGCAGCACGACGAGCAGCACCAAGATGATCAAATGCCATCCTTGCAATCCGTTGGCGAACAAGATGGCCTCCTATCTGCGTCTGGTAGGGATGTTACTGGTTTTCCGGTTTCCGGCGGCGCTCCGCGAAGGCGACGCGCAACGCTGCCGACCGGGCGCGGATGAGCCCCGCCCGGTCCTGGGTGTTCGTAGCCACCATGCTTGCGGTCTGCTTGAAACCACGCAAGACCTTGGCGGTCCGCACCAGCAGGACGACGAGCAGCAGCAGGCCGATCGCGACGAGCACGACGGTGGGCAGGTACGGCACGTCGATCACCCTAGTGGTCGCAGGTTGACGGAAGGTGACGGGCTCGGGCCACCGCGTCGGCGGCGCGGCGGCCGACGTCCGCGGCGAGGTCAGCCGGGCTCTCCACCAGCGCTTCTCCGCCCAGACCCAGGACGAGGCGCACCATCCACGACTGGTCGGCGTAGCGCATCCGGATCCGCAGGCGGCCGCCGTCGAGCTCGTCGAGCTCCTCGCACGGGTAGTACTCGGCTACCCAGCGTGCGTCCTGGTCGAGGACCAGCACGGCCTCCCGCTGGTCGGGACGCTCGCGGAAGACCCCCTCGGAAATGTCGGTGGGGTGGGCGTGCGCGGGCGGGCGCGACGGCTCGTCGAGGACCGTCAGCTCGTCGATCCGGTCGAGCCGGAACAGCCGGACGCCCTCGGCGCGGCGGCACCAGGCCTCCAGGTAGCCGACCGCCTGGACGATCAGCAGCCGCATCGGGTCGACCGTGCGCTCGGTGACCTGGTCCTTGGACGCCGTGTAGTAGCGGATCCGCAGCGCCCGCCCGTCGCGCAGCGCGCGGGCGACCTCCTCGCGGGTCCGCGCGGTCTTCTTGCCCTCGCGCACCCCGCCGCCGACGACCACGCCGGCGGGCTGGGCCTGCCCGGCCGCGGACTCGATCTTGGCGATGGAGCGGCGGACGGCGTCGCCGTCGAGCACGCCCGGCGTCTCGGCCAGCGCCCGCAGCGCGACCAGCAGCGCGGTGGCCTCGCCGCCGGTCAGCCGCAGCGGGCGGTTCATCCCGGCGTCGTGGGTCACGACGATCGTGTCGCCCTCGAAGGACAGGTCGATCAGGTCGCCGGGCCCGTAGCCGGGCAGCCCGCACATCCACAGCAGCTCGAGGTCCTTGCGCAGCTGCTTCGGCGTGACGTCGAAGTCGTGCGCCGCCTCGTCGACGCGGATGCCCGGGCGCGCGAGCAGGTAGGGGACGAGCGCGAGCAGCCGCGGCATCCGGTCGGTCGACCCGCTCACCGGCCGCTCCCCTGCCGGGCCACGACGGCTTCGAGCCGGTCCTGGACGGTCTTGGCCAGCACGTCGGGTTCGAGCACGACGACGTCGGGGCCCTGCGCGGTGAGCCAGTCGGCCGCCGACTCCGGGAAGTAGAGCCCGATCTCGACGAGGTCGCCCTCTTCGCCGTCGATCGAGCAGCGGCCCAGTACGGTGCCGCGGCGGCGGACCCCGGCGGCCCGGCCGTCGGCGACCCAGAGCCGCGCGGTGGTGACCGGGGCCGGTTCGGACTCCCCCGTCACCGACACGAGCTTGAGCAGGTTGACGCCCTCGGGCCGCCGCACCTCGCCGGGCTTGCCGACCGGGCGGACCTGGCCGGTGACGCGGGACAGGCGGAAGCAGCGGGTGGCGCCCCGGTCGCGGTCGTGCCCGACGACGTACCAGCGGGCCCGCCACGACACCACGCCCCACGGCTCCAGGGTGCGCATGATGCGTTCCGGCGAGCCGCTGCGGCGGTACTCGAAGCGGACGGCCTGGCCGTTCTGCACGGCGGCCAGCAGCGGCCCGAACGCGGGTTCGGCACGCACCCGCGGCTCGACGATCGTGGGGGCCTGGTCGTCGACCTCAAGGCCGGCGGCGCGCAGCTTCACCAGCGCGCCCTGCGCCTGGCCGGTCAGCTCCGGGGAGTCCCACAGCCGGGACGCGAGGGCGACGGCGGCGGCCTCGTCGGGGGCGAGGTCGATCTCGCCGAGCTCGTAGTCGCGGCGGGCGATGCGGTAGCCCTCGATGGCGTCGAAGGCGGAGTTGCGGCCGGTCTCCAGGGGGATGCCGAGCTCGCGCAGCTCGGTCTTGTCCCGCTCGAACATCCGGAAGTAGGCGTCGTCGCTGGCCGCGTCCCCGTATCCGGGCACGATGCCGCGGATCTTCTCGGCGGTGAGGTACTGCCGGGTGGACAGGAGGGCCAGCACGAGATTGACCAGCCGTTCGGCGCGTGCGGTGGACACCCGGTAGAGCCTAGCCCGCGCCGTCCGGCCCGATCGTGAGGTCCGGTGTGCGCGCGTCGTAATCGGTCCTCGCGGCGGCCACCGTGTCGAAGTTCTCCTCGGCCCAGTCCTTGAACCCGGCCATCAGCGCGCGGAGGCTTTCTCCCAGCGGCGTAAGGGAATAGTCGACGCGCACGGGCACCGACGGGGTCACTTCGCGGCGCACGAGACCGTCGCGCTCGAGCACGCGCAAGGTCTGGGTGAGCATCTTCTGGCTGACTCCGGCGATGCGCCGCGAAAGGTCGCTGTAGCGCCGCGGGCCGTCACCGAGCGCGACGAGGATCAGGCTGACCCACTTGCCGGCGATCTCGTCGAGGAGCTTGCGGGTGGGACAGGTGGCGAGATAGGCGTCGTGCCGCCCTCGTTCCGCCGCGGGAGTGGGCACCGGGCGAGCCTCCTCGTGCGGTCGGCGACGTGCTTCCCGATGGAGAGTAGCTCCCCGGGCGTGCGCCGGGAATCCTCCCTAGCCTGGAGGCATGGCTGATCGCGTTCTCCTCATCACCGGCGCCTCCCGCGGGCTCGGCGCCGCCACCGCACGGCTCGCCGCCGAGTCCGGGTTCAAGGTCGCTCTCGTGGCCCGCAAGGCCGACTCCGTCACGTCCCTGGCCGGCGAGCTCGGCGAAGACCGGGCGATCGCGCTCGGGGCCGACGTCGGCGACTGGACGAGCATCTCCGGCGCCGTCGACCGGGCCGTCGAGCGGTTCGGGCGGCTCGACGCCGCCTTCGCCAACGCCGGGATCGGCGTCGGGACCTCGTTCTTCGGCACCGACGACCCCGACCCCACCCAGTGGGAGGCGATGGTCCGCACCAACGTCCTCGGCGCGGCCTACACCGCCCGCGCGGTCCTGCCCGCGCTGAAGGAGTCTTCGGGCCACCTGCTCATCACCGGCTCGGTCGCCGGCCGCTACATCCGGAACGCGAGCCTGTACTCGGTGACGAAGTGGGCCGTCACCGGGATGGCCGGCGCGATCCGCGAAGAAGCCGTCGGGACCGGGGTGCGCGTCACGCTCATCAACCCCGGCATCACCGACACCGACATCCTCAACGACGACCAGCGGAAGAAGCCGAAGCTGGACGCCGACGACATCGCCCGCGCCGTGCTGTACGCGCTCTCCCAGCCGCCGTCGGTCGACGTCAACGAGATCATGGTCCGCCCGACCGGCCAGGTGCTCTAGCGGCTCAGGCGGGCGACGCGGCCCTGGGCGCCACTGGCCCAGCAGCTCGTCCCGGCGCAGTCGACGGCGTCGAAGCTGCCGGTGTCGAACGACGTCCAGTGCCGCCCGCCGTCCGGGCTGTAGTCGCTGCCGCCCGTGCCGACGGCGATGACGCTCCCGCCGCGCCAGGCCAGCCCCGAGCGGTACCCGGCGGGGTACTGCCCCGGGGTGCGCCAGGTGCGGCCGCGGTCCTGGGTCAGCGCGACGGCCGGGCCGGGCGCGGTGGGGTTCGCGTAGTCGCCGCCGATCGCGATGCCCTGGCCCGGGGTCCGGAAGGCGACGGCGAACACGCCGGCGGACGGGCTGCTCGGCAACGGCGTGTCGGACGCGGTCCAGTGCCGGCCGCCGTCGCCGGAGTGCAGGACGCGGGCCGTCGCGCCGCCGCCGGTGGCGAGCCAGGCGTCGAACGGCCCGGCCGTGGTTATGCACTGACCGCTGGCGGCGAAGCCGGCCTCGCCGGGCAGCGCGGGCGGGAAGCCGCTGTCGGGGACCGGCCGCCAGCTGCGGCCGCCGTCGAAGGTGGCCTGGACGCGGAAGTGGCCGTCGACCGGGTCGCTCATCGCGAGGCCGCGCCACGGGTCGAAGAAGGCCAGGCAGTCGTAGAACGCGGTGGCCTCGGTGTTCTGGAACGTCTGGCGCCAGTGCGCGCCGCCGTCGTCGGTCCGGTAGACGCGGGAGTCGGTGCCCGGGCCGATCGAGAGCGTCACGGCGTGGTCGGCGTCGAAGGCCTCGATGTCGCGCAGTTCGAGCGTCTCGGCCCCGGGCGGGCCGACGGACTTCCAGCTCGCCCCGCCGTCGGTGGTCCGCAGGACGGTGCCCTGGGTGCCGCTGACCCACGCGACGCGGGCGCTGACGGCGGACAGGCCGCGGAACTGGGCGGTGACGCCGGTGGCCTTCACGTCCCACTTCGGCCGGTGTTCACCCGCCGATGCCGGGACCGCGAGCGAGACCAGCAGGGCGCACACGAGCAGCACGACACGCATGCGGGAGATCCTGCCGCACCCGCCCGGCGACTTTCGTAGGGTTCACCGGGCGGGCGGCGAGGCTAGAGCGAGCTGATCAGGCGTTCGACCCGCTCGTCGACCGAGCGGAACGGGTCCTTGCACAGGACCGTGCGCTGGGCCTGGTCGTTCAGCTTCAGGTGCACCCAGTCGACCGTGAAGTCGCGCCCGGCGGCCTGGGCGGCGGCGATGAAGTCGCCGCGCAGCTTCGCCCGGGTCGTCTGCGGCGGGGTGTCCTTGGCGGCCTCGATCTCGCCGTCGTCGGTGACCCGGCGGACCAGGCCCTTGCGCTGGAGCAGGTCGAAGATGCCCCGGCCGCGGCGGATGTCGTGGTAGGCCAGGTCGAGCTGCGCGATGCGCGGGCTGGAGAGGTCCAGGTCGTGCTTGTGGCGGTAGCGCTCGACCAGGCGGTGCTTGATCGCCCAGTCGATCTCGGTGTCGATCTTGCCGAAGTCCTGCTGCTCGACGGCGTCCAGCGCCCGGCCCCACAGCTCGATGACGCGCTCGTTCGCCGGCGTCGTCCCGTTCTCCTTGAGGTGCTGGACGGCCCGGGCGTGGTACTCGCGCTGGATGTCCAGCGCCGAGGCCTCGCGCCCACCGGCGAGGCGCACCTGGCGGCGGCCGGTGAGGTCGTGGCTGATCTCGCGGATCGCCCGGATCGGGTTGTCCAGGGTGAAGTCGCGGAACTGGACGCCCGCCTCGATCATCTCGAGCACCAGGTTCGCCGAGCCGACCTTCAGCATGGTCGTCGGCTCGGCCATGTTCGAGTCGCCCACGATGACGTGCAGGCGCCGGTAGCGCTCGGCGTCGGCGTGCGGCTCGTCGCGGGTGTTGATGATGGGCCGCGAGCGCGTGGTCGCGCTGGAGACGCCTTCCCAGATGTGTTCCGCACGCTGCGAGAGGCAGTAGACGGCACCGCGCGGGGTCTGCAGCACCTTGCCGGCGCCGCAGATGAGCTGCCGGGTCACCAGGAACGGCAGCAGCACGTCGGCGATCCGGGAGAACTCACCCGCGCGGGTCACCAGGTAGTTCTCGTGACAGCCGTAGGAGTTGCCCGCCGAGTCGGTGTTGTTCTTGAACAGGAAGATGTCGCCGCCGATGCCCTCGTCGGCCAGCCGCCGCTCGGCGTCGACCAGCAGGTCCTCGAGGATCCGCTCGCCGGCCTTGTCGTGCGTGACCAGCTGGACCAGGTCGTCGCACTCGGCCGTCGCGTACTCGGGGTGCGAGCCCACGTCGAGGTAGAGCCGGGAGCCGTTGGACAGGAAAACGTTCGAAGAACGGCCCCACGAGACGACCCGCCGGAAGAGGTAGCGCGCCACCTCGTCCGGGGAGAGCCTGCGCTGGCCGTGGAAGGTGCACGTGACCCCGAACTCGGTCTCGATGCCAAAGATCCGCCGCTGCATGCCACCAGAGTAGGCGCTGGACCCCCTTCGACGGTGCGCCGTTCGGGCGTCGACACGCCCCCGGTGTGCCACAGACGGTGAAATCCCCCCGATTCAGGCACGATTGGAGCACTGCTCTTGACGACTTGGGGAAGGCGACTCCTTGACACACCAGCTCATCCAGGCCTTCCGGCGGGTCGGGCGCACCGACCGCGCCCTCATCCGGCGCAGTGCCGCGCTGCCGGCCACGAAAGCCGACGACGCGCTGATGGCCCTGTCCAGATCGGCGAACAAGTCCCGGCTCTGGTGGGGCGTCGCCGCGCTGCTGGCCGTGCGGAAGGGCGCGACCCGGCGCGGCGCGTTGCGCGGGATGGTCGCGATCGCCGGGGCCAGCGCCGCGGCGAACCTGATCGGCAAGCCGCTCTTCCCCCGCCGCCGCCCGGCCGAGGAGGAGGTGCCCATGCACCGCCGCCTGCGGAAACGCCCGACGTCGTCGTCGTTCCCGTCCGGTCACTCCGCCTCCGCGGCGGCCTTCGCGACGGCGGTGGCGCTGGAGTCGCCGCGCGCCGGTCTCGCCGTGGCGCCGCTCGCGCTGGCCGTCGCCTACTCCCGCGTCCACACCGGCGTCCACTGGCCGTCCGACGTCGGTGTCGGCCTGGGCATCGGGGTCGGGGTGGGCCTGGCGACCCGGCACTGGTGGCCGCTGCACGACGACGTCCCGGCCCGCACCGCCCACGACGCGGACGCACCCGAGATGGTCGACGGCGACGACATGCTCGTGCTGGTCAACCCGAAGTCCGGGATCGACGGCCAGGACCCCACCGAGGACGCCCGGCACGCCTGGCCCAAGGCCGAGATCATCAACCCGGACCCCGGCCAGGACCTGATCGCCCAGCTCGAGAGCGAGATCGACGCCCGCGGGACGGTCCGCGCGCTCGGCGTCGCGGGCGGTGACGGCACCGTGGCCGCGGTCGCCGCGGTCGCCGCCGAACGCGACCTGCCGCTCGCGCTGATCCCGGCGGGCACGCTCAACCACTTCGCCCGCGACGTCGGCGTCAGCTCGATGCCCGACGCGGACGCGGCGACCGAGCGCGGCAACGCCGTCGGCATCGACCTCGGCGAGGTCGAGATCGCGGAGGGCGACGGCGGCACGGCGCACCGCTGGTTCGTCAACACCGCCAGCCTCGGCGGCTACCCGGAGATGGTCCGGCTGCGCGAGAAGCTGCAGGAGAAGCACCCCAAGTGGCCCTCGGCCGCGATCGCGCTGACCCGGACGCTGCGGCACGCCAAGCCGCTGACCGTGCGCCTCAACGGCAAGCTCACCCAGGTCTGGCTGCTGTTCGTCGGCAACGGCACGTACGCGCCGAAGGGCTTCGCGCCCAGCCGGCGGCCCGCGCTCGACACCGGCCTGCTCGACGTCCGCTACCTGCGCGCCGACCTGCCCTACTCCCGCGCGCGGTTCCTGCTGGCGATGGTCACCCGCACGCTCGCGGCCAGCCACGTCTACCAGGAGCTCGACGTGCCCGAGCTGGACGTCGAGCTGCTGGACGGCCACCGCCGCGTCGCCACCGACGGCGAGGTCGGCCCGCTCGGCAACCGGTTCCGCTTCCGGTCCCGGCCCAGCGCACTGACCATCTATCGCCTTTAATCTCTCTTTACTTTCTCTCAACGAACCCACAGCGGTCCCTGGCTAGCGTCTTGATCGAGATGCGGGCGACCCTGCCCGCGGCCAGGGGACGAGCGGGGATTCGATGGACGGGCACGGCCTGGCGAGCGGCATCCATCGCGCCGCCACCGACCCGGTGCTGCCCGGCGACATCACCGCGCGCGCCCGTGACCTCGGCCCGTTCGAGTCCCCGCTCATCTGGCTCGCCCTCGCCTCGGCCGCCGTCGCGATCCTCGCCGCCGTCGTCGCGTTGTGGCACCGCCGCCGGGTGCGTAAATGGGGCTTCACCGCCTTCGGCGTCCTGCTGCTGCTCGCGGGGGTAACTGCCCTGAACAGCTACGTCGGGTACGTGCGCACCTCCGACGACCTCGCGCGCCTGCTGCAGAAGGGACCCGGCGTCGTCAACCTCGCCGGCCACCTGCTCGACGACGGCAAGGAGGCGCCGTCCGACTCCGCGGTGGCGCACCCGGGCTCGGGCATCGCGGCCGCCGGTCAGCGGATCGACGTCGTGAACCTGCCCGACCCCGCGCACGGCGTCCCGTCGGGCAGCAACTACGTCGTCCTGCCGCCCGGCTACGACGCGAACGCGGCGCGGCGCTACCCGGTCGTCTATCTGATCCACGGCTACCCGTTCGGCGGCCCCCGCGACTGGCTGACCTCGGGTGACGCCCCGGGTACCCTGCTCGCGCTGCAACAGGCGAACGTGATCGAGCCGATGATCGTGGTCAGCGTCGACCTGACGGCCGGAGTGCCCAGCACGGACTGGGAATGCCTCGACGTCCCCGGCGGCCCGCAGCTGGAGACCTACCTCGCCCACACGGTGGTCCCGGCGATCGACCAGCGCTACCGCACGGTCGCCGACCGCGGCCACCGCGCGCTGGGCGGCATGTCCGGCGGCGGCTTCGGAGCGCTCAACATCGGCCTGCACCACGTCGACGAGTTCGGCACCCTGCTGATCGCCCTCCCCTACGACGACCTCAACGACTCGGTCGGCGTCCTCGACGGCAACCGCGCCGCCATCGCCGCCAACACCCCGCGCCGCTACCTGCCGGCCATGACGTTCTCCGCGCCGATCTCGGTGATGCTGGCGGTCGGCACCGGCGCCCCCACCGACGTCACGACGGCCCACCGGATCGCCGACGCCCTGCACGCCCGCGGCCAGGAAGCGGTCGTCCACGCCGAACGCGGCTTCAACCACACCTGGCACACCGCCCGGGCGACGCTGCCGTACCTGCTGGCGTTCGCGGACCAGAACTTCCGGGCCTCGCCGGCGACGTCCTGAGTTCGGGACGGGTCCCCGGGACCCCTGGCTACGGTCGCCGCGTGCGCCTCGGTTCCCTGGTCCTCGCCGTGACGGCGGTCCTGGCCGTCTCCGCCTGCGGGCCGCTGGACCCGCTCCCGTCCACGGCTGCCCTGCTCGACGAGTACGCCCGGTCGACGACGGTGAAGAACGACCGGTTCACCGGAACCGGGTCGAGCGAGGAGCGGGCGAAGTACCTCTTCGCCAACTACCCCGGCGGACGGCTCTTCGGTGCCCTCCTGGCGACGTTCCGGTGCGGCGCCGGCGACCAGCACGGCCCGTGGCCCTCCGACAAGTGCGACCTGACCGACGAAGTCCGCCGAGCGGCCGGCGACGGCGACCTGTACGCCCGGTCGCTGCTGGTCAAGCACGAACGCGGCACGCTCGAGCTGCTCACGCTCTACGTCGTGCGCGGCGCCGGGAAGTCCCTGGCCGTCGACCGGACCGGCCGCGGCTACACCGACCTCGCGGACTTCCGCGCCCACAACGACCTGCTGACCCCCGAAGACCTGGTCATGACCTCGGCCGACATCACGGCGGTGCCCGGCGGGAACACGGTCGTCGTCACCGGGCACACCCCGCGGACCTGGCCGTGGTGGCTGCTGGGCGGAAGCATCGCCGCCGTCGCCGCGCTCACCGCGGTCCTCGTCCTGCTCCGGCGGCGGGCGAAGGCCCGGTTCGACGAACTCTTCGGGCCCGGCGCCACCTGAAATCCGGTTGTGGCGCACGCGATCCCGGAGCCCCGCCGAAGGCGACCGGCTCGCCCGCACCCCGCACGGCCGGCGTCACGGCCTCGGTCGGCGACGCACCCGCCGCGGGCTTCACCGGCACCGCCGTCTTCGGCGTCGAGGGTCCTTCGTAGCCCGCGCTCGACTCGGCGGGGCTGTCCCGGTTCGACCGGCTCGCCGTCGCCCACCGGCCCGCATGACGAAGGCGGGGGCGCGGTCACCGACCACGCCCCCGCCTTCCGTGCAGCTCTACTCGCTTTCCGGCTTGCCCTCGGGCTCTTCGCCCTGCGGGTCCGGCACCGGCAGCAGCGCGTCCAGCGCCGTGCCGGTCAGACGGCGGAACGAGCGGCGCGGGCGGTCGCGGTCCAGCACCGCCACCTCCAGCTTGATCGGGTCGGCCTCGCCGTTGCCGTTCGCCGACGACGAAGCGGCAGCCGACGACGAGGAGCCCGCCGAAGCCGTCGTCGAGGTGGTCGCCGGCTGGGTCGGCGTCCGCAGCGCGGCCACCGCCACACCCAGCGCCGCCTGCAGGTCCAGGCCGTCCTCGAACGTTTCCTTCAGCTTCGCCGCGATCTTCTCGTTCTGGCCGCCCATGACGGTGTACTGCGGCTCGTCGAAGATCGACCCGTCGTAGGTCAGCCGGTACAGCTGGTCCTCCGCCGAGCTCGCCCCGACCTCCGCCACGCAGACCTCGACCTCGAACGGCTTCAGCTGCTCGGTGAAGATGCTGCCCAGCGTCGCCGCGTAGGCGTTCGCCAGCGCCCGCGCGCTCACGTCACGCCGGTCGTACTGGTAGCCCTTGAGGTCCGCGTGCCGGATCCCCGCCACGCGCAGGTTTTCGAACTCGCTGTAGCGCCCGACCGCGGCGAACCCGATCCGGTCGTAGATCTCGGACACCTTGTGCAGCGTCGCCGACGGGTTCTCCGCCACGAACAGCACGCCGCCCGCGTACTTCAGCACCACCACGCTCCGGCCGCGCGCGATGCCCTTGCGCGCCAGCTCGGAACGCTCCCGCATCAGCTGCTCGGGAGAGGCATACAACGGCATCGTCACGGTGTGCGCTCCAGGTTCTTCGGTGTTCCAACGTTCACTGGTTCAGCCCCGCGTCAGGAGAGCCGGCTCTGGTGGCGCTCGATCCGCCCCGCCACCACGGCTTCCGCGACGGCCGCGGTCTCCGCCTCCGGCAGCTGCACGGCACCGCGCTCGGCGGTGATCGTCACGACGCTCGGGAAGATCCGCCGGACCAGGTCCGGCCCGCCCGACGCCGTGTCGTCGTCCGCCGCGTCGTACAGCGCCTCCACCGCGACGCGCGTCGCGGCCTCGGCGTCGGCGTCCGGGTCGTGCAGCTTCTTCAGCGCGGATTTCGCGAACAGCGAACCCGAACCGATGCCCGCGTAGCCGCCGTTCTCCTCGTAGCGGCCGCCCGCGGCGTCGTACGAGACGATCCGCCCGGCGTGCTTCGCGTCCTCGGCCTCCAGGTCGTAGCCCACGAACAACGGGATCGCCGCCAGCCCGGCCATCGCCATCTCGAGGTTCGCCTTGACCATCCCGGCCAGCTTGTTCGTCTTGCCGTCCAGCGACAGCGAAACGCCCTCGATCTTCTCGTAGTGCGCCAGCTCGACGGCGTACAGCCGCACCATCTCCACGGCCAGCCCCGCCGTGCCGGCGATGCCGACGGCCGAATACTCGTCGGTGACGTGCACCTTTTCGATGTCGCGGCTCGCGATCATGTTCCCCGACGTCGCCCGCCGGTCACCCGCGATCAGCACACCGCCCGCGAAAGTCAATGCGACGATCGTCGTCCCGTGCGGCACGCCCAGCTCCGCCACGCCACCGCTCACCCGCCGCTCCGGAAGCAACTCCGGCGCCTGCACGCGCAGGAAGTCCGAAAACGACGACGTCGCCGACGAGAAGTACGCGGCCGGCAGCGCGGGACCCGAGATGCCCCTGGTGTTGTCCATACGTGCTCAAAAATCCCATCTGTGCGGGCCGGAACCCCGCGCGCGGCGTGCCGTCACGCGGGACCCGGCCGCCGGCTGAACGGTCGGCGTGGGCGCGGGGCCCCGGGCGGCCTACTCGCCGCCCTTCTGCACGTAGGCACGGACGAAGTCCTCGGCGTTCTCTTCGAGCACGTCGTCGATCTCGTCCAGGATCGTGTCCACGTCCTCGCCGAGCTTCTCGCGCCGCTCCTGACCCGCCGCGCCGGTGTCGTCGAACTCCTCGTCGGAGTCACCACCGCCGTGCTTTTCGATCTTTTCCTGGGCCATCTCGCCTCCCGGTGTGGCTGATGTTTCCTAGCCTACCCAGCGGCCCCGACATTCGGGGTCACGCCGCGATCGCTGGTGCGTCCCGCCTAGTCCGAACCGGTGAGCGCCTCCACCAGGTCCTCGGCCGTCGCCGACTCGTCCAGCAGCTTCCCGACGTGGGCCTTGGTCCCGCGCAGGGGCTCCAGGGTCGGGATCCGCACCAGCGACTCCTTGCCCACGTCGAAGATGACCGAATCCCAGGACGCCGCCGCGATCGAGGTCGCGTACTTCTCCAGCGCCCGGCCCCGGAAGTAGGCCCGCGTGTCCGACGGCGGGGTCGTCACCGCGGCCACCACCTCTTCCTCCGACACCAGCCGCTTCATCGACCCGCGCGTCACGAGCCGGTTGTACAGGCCCTTCGCCAGCCGCACGTCCGAGTACTGCAGGTCGACCAGGCGCAGCCGCGGCGCGCCCCACGCGAGCTGGTCCCGCTGCCGGTAGCCCTCCAGCAGGCGCAGCTTCGCCGGCCAGTCCAGCCGGTCCGCGCACTCCTGCGGGTCGCGTGCCAGCGCGTCCAGGACCTCGCCCCAGACCCGCAGGACCTCCTTCGACGCCTGGTCGGCGTCCGTGCGCTCCAGGTTCTGCGAGACGATCTCGTGGTAGGCGAACTGCAGGTCCAGCCCGGTGTACTTCTTCCCGTTCGCCAGCGCCACCTGCGCCTTCAGCGTCGGGTCGTGGCTGATCTGGTGCACCGCGCGCACCGGCTCGTCCAGCTTCAGGTCGTCGAACCGGATGCCGGACTCGATCAGGTCCAGGATCAGCGCCGTCGTCCCGACCTTCAGGTACGTCGAGTACTCGGACATGTTCGCGTCACCGATGATGACGTGCAGCCGCCGGTACTTGTCCGCGTCCGCGTGCGGCTCGTCCCGGGTGTTGATGATCCCGCGCTTCAGCGTCGTCTCCAGGCCGACCTCGACCTCGATGTAGTCCGCACGCTGGGAGAGCTGGAACCCGGCCTCTTCGCTCTGCTGGCCGATCCCCACGCGGCCCGACCCGGTCACCACCTGCCGCGACACGAAGAACGGCGTCAGCCCGGCGATGATCGCGGTGAACGGCGTCGACCGGGCGCACAGGTAGTTCTCGTGCGTGCCGTAGCTCGCGCCCTTGCCGTCGACGTTGTTCTTGTACAGCTGCAGCCGCGGCTGGCCGGGCACGGACGCCGCCTTCAGCGCGGCCTCCTCCATCACCCGCTCGCCCGCCTTGTCCCAGATGACCGCGTCGCGCGCGTTCGTCACCTCGGGCGCCGAGTACTCCGGGTGCGCGTGGTCGACGTACAGCCGCGCCCCGTTGGTCAGGATGACGTTCGCCGCGCCCAGGTCCTCGACGTCCGGGTCGTGCCCCGGCCCGCCGGGGCCGGTCAGGTCGAACCCGCGCGCGTCCCGCAGCGGGGACTCCACCTCGTAGTCCCACCGCGCCCGCCTCGCCCGCGGGATGTCGGCCGCGGCCGCGTAGGCCAGCACGACCTGGGTCGAGGTGAGTACCGGGTTCGCCGTCGCGTCGCCCGGCACGGAGATGCCGTACTCGACTTCGGTTCCCATGATCCGCCGCATGTCCACCACCCTACGGGGTCGTCCTAGTGGAACGATGCACCCATGCCAGGCAGTGACGAACTCGTTGCGCTCTATGACCAGGCCGGATCCGAAGTCGGCACGACCACCCGCTCCCGGGTCCGCGCCGAAGGACTCTGGCACGCCGCCGGCGTCGTGCTGGTCCGTTCGGGTGACGGCCAGGCCGTCTACGTGCACCTGCGCACCGCGGTGAAGGACGTGTGGCCCTCGACCTGGGACTGCTGGGCCGGCGGCGTGGTCGCCGCGGGCGAGTCACCGGCCGAGTGCGCCCGCCGCGAACTGGCCGAAGAGCTGGGCGTCCACGGGGTGGAACCCGTTCCGCTGTTCACCAAGGTCTACGACGACGGCCGCAACCGCTGCCACAACTTCGCGTTCGAGGTCCGCTGGGACGGCCCGATCCACCACCAGGCCGAGGAGATCGTCGAAGGCCGCTGGATCCCGCTGGAGGACCTCCGCGCCTGGATCGACGACCCGGCGCCCGAACTGCCGTTCATCCCTGACGGTCGCGAAGGCGTCCAGGAATGGTTCCGCCGTTACGGCTGAGCCGCGAGCTTCGCGGCCATCGCGGGCAGCAGCCGCTTCGCCGCGTCCACGGCCCGCGCCTCGGTGCTCGCCGACACGGTCAGCCCGGACACGAGCTTTCCCTTCGCCAGCAACACCGTGCACGTCTTGCCTTCGCACCAGGCCCGCTGACGGTCCACTCCGGCCTGGTCCGGGACGGTCACCGTCTTGCCCGCGCAGTCGGCGTCCGCCACGACCTGCGCGGCCGCCACGTCGGGGTAGGCCGCGACGCGGTGGCGCAGCACCGAACCGCTGGGATAGCGCCAGGACGCCGTCCGGCTGCTCGCCGACACAGTGTCCGTCAAGCACCCCGAAGCTTCACTCGAACCGGGCTGCACGCCTTCCTCGGCGACGTCCGCGTCGGACAGCAGCGCCCGCTCCGCGACCAGGCCCAGGTCCGGCGCCGGCGGCGTGACGGGAGCGGCTTTCGCGGGGCTCACCGGCACTTCGGCGACCGAAGCGGGGGCCGACGTGGGCGCCGGATCGTCGTAGTACGTCTCGAGGTTGTTCGGATCGGGCCCGTCGCAGCCGGTGAGGCCGACCAACGCGACCGCCGCCAAGGCGACCACCTGTCGATGACGCACCTGCTCCGGCCTCCTGTCGTCCTCGTGTGCCTGCGAAGGGTAGTGCAGTGGCTCAGTCCCACCCCAAGGAGGACCGGTGTCGCCAGTACTCCTCCGGATTTTCCGCGAGACCGGCCAGCGCCGCTTCCTCGTCAGTGCTCAGCGAAAGCGTGGTGGCGCGCAGGTTCGCGGCCAGCTGGGCCGGGCTCGCCGGGCCGAGGACGGCCGTGCCGGCCCACTCCCGCGCCAGCACCGCGGCGACGGCGACCGCATCCGGCCCGGTGCCGTGCGCCGCCGCGACCTCGCGCAGCACCGCCGGCGCCTCCACCGCGAGCCTGCCGTTGGCCAGGGTTTCCTTGACCAGCACCCGTTTCCCGGCCGCGTGCGCCGCGGCGAGGGCAGGCCCGGCGGACGGCTCCAGGACGTTCCACGTCGACTGCACCGCCGAAAACACCGGCCGCCCGGCCACTTCCAGCGCGAACGCGCGCTCGATCGCGGCCGCCTGCGCCGGCCCGGACGTCGAGAACCCGACCGCGACGCCGTTCGCGGACAGCTCCGCCAGCGCCTCGATCAGCGGCTCGTCGGTGAACAGTGGACTGTCCACAGTGAGCGAATGCACCTGGTACAGGCCGACCCGATCCCCCAGCAGCGCCAGGGTTTCCGCCCACTGCGCGGCGAACCGCGCCGCCGAGTGCTCCTTCACCTCGTGCACGTCGGCGTCCAGGCGCCAGTCCCCCACGTACGCGTAGCCCCACTTGCTGGAGACCTCGACGTCCGGGTGCCCGCGCTCGGCGAGCCAGCCGGCCAGGAACTCCTCCGAGCGCCCGTACGAGCGGGCGACGTCGACGTGCCGGATCCCCGCGGCGTAGGCGTCGTCGAGCACCGCGAAGGTCGCGGCACGCATGGACTCGACGTCCCGCCGCGGCGGCAGCGCGCCCTCGCGGCCCAGGTTGATGTAGGCGGGCCGGCCCAGCGCGGCCAGACCGAGCGCGATGCGCTCCACGGGCGCGCTCACGCCGTCTGCTTGTGCCGGAGGATGGCCAGCCACTGGTCGGCGTTCTGCGCCTGGCGGTGGAGCTTCTCGAGGCGCGCGGCCGGGGCCCGGACGTACCCCTTGCCGAAGACCGGCGCGATCTGGCGGAGGCTCGCGCCGCCTTCGCGGGCGGCGAGCAGGGCCCAGTCGGAGGCGTCGGCGCACGCGGCCGAGGCCCGGCGGAGCTCCCCGAGGATGTCGATCAGCTCCTGGGCGCTCACCTCCCCCGCCTGGACGGCGGCGGCCGTCGTCTCCAGCCAGGCCAGGACGTCGTTTTCGGTGATGGGCGCGCGAGGGCGGCGGGTTTCTTCGCTCACGGCGCGAAGTATAGGTCGTTATACATCGATATACTCGGAACCAGCCATGACGACACGCACCGAATCCCAGCCGGACGCCGAGCGGGTGCTCGACGTGTTCAAGGCGCTCGCGAACCCCGTGCGACTGCAGGTGCTGCAGTGGCTGCGCGAGCCCGAAAGGCACTTCCCGGTGGAGCGGGCCATCGCCGACCCGATCGAGGTCGGCGTGTGCGTCAGCCATATCCAGGAGAAGACGGGGCTCGCGCAGTCGACCGTCTCGGCGTACATGGCCGAACTGCAGCGCGCCGGCCTGGTGCGCGCGACCCGCGTCGGCAAGTGGACGCACTACAAGCGCGACGAAGCCCGGATCGCCGAGTTCGTCGCGGCGCTCGGCCGCTCTCTCTGACCCTCTCCCTCCCCTGACCCGATCGGCAGCCGGTTGACTCATATCGTAATTCTGCGATACTTCGATTCATGGGCACGATCGAGAACATGCGGCTGGGCCGCTACGGCATCTGGACGTTCGACTTCGAAGACCAGCCGGCCGGCCTGATCCGGGACTCCGTGCGGGAGCTGGAAGAGCTCGGCTGGCCCGCGGTCTGGATCCCGGAGACCGACGGCCGGGAAGCCCTGACGCACGCCGGGTTCCTGCTGTCGGTCACCGAACGCCTCACCGTCGTCAACGGGATCGCGCAAATCCGGTCGCGGGGACCGCGCTGGACCCGCGGCGCGGCCCTGCTGCTGGCCGACGCGTACCCGGACCGCCACCTGCTGGGCCTCGGCTTCGGCGCCGGACAACCCGGCGAGAAGCCGCTTCAGGCGATGAACGACTACCTCGACGCGTTGGACGCCGTCACGAGCGCCAACCCCGAGCCGCCGACGCCGATCCGGCGGCTGCTCGCCGCGTACGGCCCGAAGATGCTGGAGCTGGCCCGCGACCGGTCGGCGGGCGCGCACACCTACCACGTGACACCGGAGCACACCGCCCAGGCGCGGGAAATCCTGGGCGACGGCCCGTTCCTCGGCGTCGAGCACGCCGTGCTCTTCGAAACCGACGCGGCCAAGGCGCGGGAGGTCGCCCGCCGCCACCTGCACACGTACCTCACCTCGCGGTACAACGTCGCGAAGTTCCGGCGGCTCGGCTACACCGAAGCCGACCTCGACGGCGGCCGCGGCAGCGACCGGCTCGTCGACGACCTGGTGTTCTGGGGCGACCTGGACACGATCACCGCGAAGCTGCACGCGCACCTCGACGCCGGCGCCGACCACGTCGGCATCCAGGTGATCGGGGTCGAACCGGGCACCTCGGCCATGCCGCACTGGCGCCGGCTGGCCGAAGCGCTGCTACCCGCCGGCGTCGCCGCGTAGGCCGAACCGCGCGGTGCAGTGCCACACGCGCTTGAGCACCTGGGGGTCGTGCCGGCCGGCGCGGACGGCGTCGCCGATGATCCGCGCGTCGAGCCGGCCGTCGCGGGCGATCTCCTTCCCGGCCCGCACGACGTCTTCGCCCCGGTAGTCGGCGTGCTCGGCCAGAACCTCGACCGGCAGCCGGAACCCGTGGTGCCAGCGGGTGGGAAACGGCAGCTCGGTGGCCGCCGCCTCGACACCGGTGCCGCGGAACGCCGGGTCCAGCACGAGCGCCTCGACGTCCGTCGCGAGCCGGAGCGGGCCGTGGACGTGGGCTTCGATGTAGTCGTCGAGCTCGTCCCGCGCGTCCGCGTCGGCGAGCGTCAGCAGCGGCATGTGCTCGGCGGTGCCGAAGTCGGCCGGCTCGGCGAAGCTGTCCGGATAGCAGAACGTCGTGCGCGCGAGCACTTCCCGCCTCAGCCGCAGGTGGGACGAGCCGAACCGGACGGAGCCGCCCGCCGGGCGCCGCCGGTGGTCGAGGGAGCCGTACTTCGGCCGCGCCGACGGCGGCAGGTCGTCGTACGCGCCACCGAAGATCCGGTGCTCCCAGCGCCACCGGTCACCGCCGGCGTGCGCGGTCAGGCCGCCGTTGCTCGTGCCCGTCTCGAACTGCGAGCGGTAGACGCCGTCCGTCACCAGGTGCCGCAGCAGCGGCACTTCCCCGACCAGGCGGTCCGGGTGGAAGTGGACGGTGACGGCCAGGTCGCCGGGCAGCGACGGCCCGGCCACGCGGCTCGCGACGTGCGCGACCGCTCGCCGCCACGGTTCTTCCCCCCACGCCATGGGCGGCAGCCTACTCCCGACGGGTATAGGTCGTTATACAGAACGAGAGGTCCGATAACCGCTGGCTTCACTCCCGGCGGCCCGGCTTGACTGCGGGCATGCGGTTCGGAGCGACGGAGTTCGGTGTCCCGGTGCGGTTCGCGCTGCTGGCCGCCGTCTGGGGTGCGAGCTTCCTGTTCATCAAGGTGGGCCTGGCCGGGCTCTCCCCCGGCCAGATCGCCCTCGCGCGGGTCGCGCTGGGCGCGCTCGCGCTGGCCGCCGTGCTGGTCGTGCGCCGGCGCCCGCTCCCCCGCGATCCCGTGCTGTGGGGCCATCTCGCGGTGGTCTCGGTGCTGCTGTGCGTGGTGCCGTTCCTGTTGTTCTCGTGGGCGGAACAGTACATTTCGTCCGGTTTGGCCAGTATCTTCAACGCGACGACCCCGCTCGTCACGATGGTGCTGGCCGCCGCGGCGCTCCCCGAAGAGCGGTTCACGCCGCCGCGCGTGCTCGGCCTGTCGCTCGGCTTCCTCGGCGTGCTCACGATCGTCGGGGCGTGGCACGGCATCGACGTCTCGCACGAACTGACGGCGCAGCTCGCCTGCCTCGGCGCCACGACGTGCTACGGCGCGTGCTTCGTCTACATGCGCCGGTTCGTCTCCCCGCGGGGCGTCGACCCCGTCGTGGTCGCGTTCGGTCAGACGGGCTCGGCGACGGTCATCCTCGGCCTGCTGGCCCCGGCGGTCGCGGCGACGCCGGTCCACCTCGACCTCGCGGTGGTGGCGAGCATGGTCGCGCTCGGTGTTTTCGGCACGGGCATCGCGTATGTCTGGAACGTCCGCATCATCGCCGCTTGGGGCGCGGCGAACGCGTCGGCAGTGACTTACCTCACACCGGTTGTCGGCGTCCTGCTCGGCGTGCTCGTGCTGGGCGAACCGGTGAGCTGGAACCAGCCGGCCGGCGCGCTCCTGGTGGTGCTCGGCATCGTCGCGGCCCACCGGCCGCCGCGGTCGCGCCGGAGCCGCACCGCCGCGCCCGAACTCGTCAGGCTGTAAGCACGCCGATGGGGCGGCCGCCGAAGCGACCGCCCCATCGGGGTTCGAGCCCTACAGGTACTGCCCGGTGTTCGTGGCGGTGTCGATCGCCCGCCCCGAGTCCGTGTTCTTGCCGGTGACGAGCGTGCGGATGTAGACGATCCGCTCGCCCTTCTTGCCGGAGATCCGGGCCCAGTCGTCCGGGTTGGTGGTGTTGGGCAGGTCCTCGTTCTCCGCGAACTCGTCGACGATCGCGTCCAGCAGGTGCTGCACGCGCAGGCCGGGCTGGTTGGTCTCCAGCACCGACTTGATGGCCGACTTCTTCGCCCGGTCCACGATGTTCTGGATCATCGCGCCCGAGTTGAAGTCACGGAAGTACAGGACCTCCTTGTCCCCGTTGGCGTAGGTCACCTCGAGGAACCGGTTGTCGTCGCTCTCCTCGTACATCCGCTCGACGGTGTGCTGGATCATCGCGTCGAACGTCGCCTTGGCGTCGCCGCCGAACTCGGCGAGGTCGTCGGCGTGGATCGGCAGGCCTTCGGCCAGGTACTTGGAGAAGATGTCCTTCGCGCCTTCGGCGTCCGGACGCTCGATCTTGATCTTGACGTCGAGCCGGCCCGGCCGCAGGATCGCCGGGTCGATCATGTCCTCGCGGTTGGAGGCGCCGATGACGATGACGTTCTCCAGGCCTTCGACACCGTCGATCTCCGACAGCAGCTGGGGCACGATCGTGGTTTCCACGTCGGACGACACGCCCGACCCACGGGTCCGGAAGATCGAGTCCATCTCGTCGAAGAACACGATCACCGGGGTGCCCTCGGAGGCCTTCTCCCGCGCTCGCTGGAAGATCAGGCGGATGTGCCGCTCGGTCTCCCCGACGAACTTGTTGAGCAGCTCGGGACCCTTGATGTTCAGGAAGTAGGACTTCCCGTCCTCGTTGTCGCCCCGGGCCGCGGCCACCTTCTTGGCCAGCGAGTTCGCGACCGCCTTGGCGATGAGCGTCTTGCCGCAGCCCGGCGGGCCGTAGAGCAGGACGCCCTTGGGCGGGCGCAGCTGGTACTCCTGGTACAGGTCGGCGTGCAGGAACGGCAGTTCCACCGCGTCCCGGATCTGCTCGATCTGCCGGGTGAGGCCACCGATGTCCTCGTAGCGGACGTCGGGCACCTCCTCCAGCACCAGGTCCTCGACCTCCGCCTTCGGCACACGCTCGTACGCGTAGCCGGCCTTGGAGTCGACCAGGAGCGAGTCGCCCGGCTTGAGCGGCTGCTCGGCCAGCAGATCGGAGAGCAGGACCACCCGCTCCTCGTCCGCGTGCCCGACCACCAGCGCGCGAAGGCTGCCGCCCTCGACGTCGGCGGCGAGCACCTCGCGCAACGCGCACACCTCGCCGGTGCGTTCGAAGCCGCCGGCCTCGACCACGGTGAGCGCCTCGTTGAGCCGCAGCGCCTGGCCGCGGCGCAACGACGAGAGCTCGACCGCGGGCGATACCGACACCCGCATCTTCCGGCCGGCCGTGAAGACGTCCACCGTGTTGTCCTCGTACGCCTCGACGAAGACGCCGTACCCGGACGGTGGCTGGGCCAGCCGGTCGACTTCCTCACGCAGAGCGAGGAGCTGTCCTCGCGCCTCACGCAGGGTTTCGACCAGTTTGGTGTTGCGTTCGGTGAGCTGACTCACCCTTTCCGAGGCCTCGGCGAGCCGCTGTTCGAGCACTCGGTTCTGCCGTGGCGAGTCGGTCAGTTTGCGGCGCAGCAGCGCCACTTCCTCCTCGAGAAAACGGATCTGCCGAGCCTGCTCGTCCGCCGTCGTCCCAGCTCCGGATGTCGCTGAAGGGTCGGCCTCCTCGCGCCGACCTCCGGGAAGGTCATGATGCATCGGGCACCTCCTCGGAGTGCTTTTCATTCCACGGTACCGGCGATCACCGACAAGAAAAGGCCTTTCCGGATCACAAGATCGGCGCGTCGCGGTTTCCTCGCCTGGTCCAGCACGGACATTCCCGCAGCGCAAGCGGCCATTTCGGTGCCGTGGCCCCGGCGCGTCGCGGGCCCATCCGGGCCGAGACGAACCAAGCACGGCGGGAGTACCCGCTCCGGAGACGGCCCAACCCTGCCCGGAGATGACGATTCGGGCGAGTTCCGCCCTTCCCGCGCGGCGGTCCG
Source organism: Amycolatopsis sp. NPDC114505 (assembly GCF_055633615.1). Lineage (NCBI taxonomy): Bacteria > Bacillati > Actinomycetota > Actinomycetes > Pseudonocardiales > Pseudonocardiaceae > Amycolatopsis > Amycolatopsis sp. NPDC114505. The sequence continues at coordinate 713,730 of NZ_JBVKDV010000003.1, forward strand.
GCCCGGTGGCTAGCATCGGGCCGACGCCGGCCGCCCGAGGACGGTGTCCGGAGCCGAAGGAACGCGAGGGGGCACCACCCATGACCTACCCGCCGCAGCAACCGGGCGGCTACGGCCAGCAGCCCGGCGGCTACGGGCAGCAGCCCGGGCCGTACGGCCAGCAGCCTGGCGGCTACCCCCAGAGCGGACCGCAGCCCCAGCCGGGCTACGGCGGCACCCAGCAGTTCGGCCGGCCGGACCCGTACGGGCAGCCCCAGCAGGGCGGTTACCCGCCGCAGCCGGGCGCTCAGCCCCAGCAGGGCCACCCGCAGTACGGGCAGCAGGACCAGTGGGGCCAGCAGCAGCAGAACTACGGTGGGTACGACCCGTACGGAGGCGGCGGCTTCGGTGACACCCCGCCGCCCAAGAAGAAGAAAACCGGGCTCATCGTCGGCATCGCGGCCGCCGCCGTGATCCTGGTCGGCGGTGGCGTGACGTGGTTCGTCCTGGCCAACGGCGACGACAACAACACAGCGGCACCGCCCGCCAGCAGCTCGGCGGCGCCGACCTCCGCGCCGAAGACGTCGAGCTCGAAGCCCAAGACCTCGTCGCCGACGAGCCCGTCGACGAAGAGCAGCAAGCCGGCGGGCGGCCCCGCCCCCTCGGGCAAGGGCAGCTCGCAGGAGCTGTTCGACACGACGATCGCCGCCTACAACGCGGGCGACGAGAAGGCGCTGGGCGACACGATCTGCCGGAGCGTCTACGAGGGCACCACCGGCGAGATCCCGAAGGTCACGGTGAAGCTGACCGCGTCGCCGCAGGACACCGGCGACAAGTCCAGCGTGCGCTACTCGGCCACGGACGGCAGCAAGACCAAGGTCGGCACGATGTCGGCCCAGAAGGAATCCGGCCTGTGGTGCCTGTCCAACGTGAAGGCGGACGGCTCGTGAGCCCGCACCGGCGGTGAACCGCGCGCTCGCCGCGGGGCTCGTGCTGCTCGGCGTGGCCGGTGCGGGCGTGGTGCTGGGACTGCTGCTGATCGCGCCGTCCGGCTCCGGGCCCGCACCGTCGACCCCGGCGGCCCCGCCCACCCGCGCGTCGACGTCCACCGCGCCCGACGCGGTCGACACGGCCGCGGTGACCGTGCTGGCCCGCGCGATCGTCGACGCCATCGCCCACCACGACTCGACGACGTTCGGCAAGCTGACGTGCCGCCCGCAGAGCGCGGAGGCCCTCATGCGGCTCCAGCGGATGTGGGACGCGGCCGGCCCGGTGACGGCGACCCTGAAGGAGCCACCGGAGGTCCGCGGCGAGTCCGCGACGGCGAAGGTGCACGTCGAGGCGGCGGGCGGCACGAAGGACACGCCCTTCCCGCTGCACAAGGAGAGCGGCCGCTGGTGCGTGCCGGGCTAACGGCTCAGCGGATCAGCCCTTGCCCTTCGCGGGCCGCCGGGACACGCGCGGGGACACGGTCCCGTCCGCGAGGCGCCGGGCCGTCAGCAGGAACGCCGTGTGCGCGACCATCCGGTGGTCCGGGCGCACCGCCAGGCCCACCACGTGCCACGGCCGCATCAGCGTTTCCCACGATTCGGGCTCGGTCCAGCACTGCTGCTCGCGCAGCGACTCCGTGACGCGCGAAAGCTGCGTCACGGTCGCGACGTAGACCGTCAGCACGCCGCCCGGCACCAGGTGGGCGGCCACGTTCGGCAGCTGGTCCCACGGGGCCAGCATGTCCAGCACGACCCGGTCGACCTCGCCTTCGTGGGTCGCCAGGTCCGCCACGGTGAGCGACCAGTTGGCCGGCTTCTCGCCGAAGAACTTCACGACGTTGTGCTCGGCGTGCACGGCGTGGTCGTCACGGATCTCGTACGAGCTCACGTGCCCTTCCGAGCCGACCGCGCGCAGCAGCGAGCACGTCAGCGCGCCCGAACCGGCGCCCGCCTCGAGCACGCGAGCGCCCGGGAAGATGTCGCCCCACATCACGATCTGCGCGGCGTCCTTCGGGTAGATCACCTGGGCGCCGCGCGGCATCGAGAGCACGTAGTCCGGCAGCAGCGGGCGCAGCGCGAGGTAGGTCGACCCGCCCGCGGACGTCACCACCGAACCCTCGGGACGGCCGATGAGGTCGTCGTGGGCGAGCCCGCCGCGGTGGGTGTGGTACTCCCCGCCGTCGGCCAGCGTCAAGGTGTAGTGCCGCCCCTTCGAGTCGGTCAACTGCACTCGATCACCCGCGCGAAACGGTCCGCTGACCGACAACACTTCCTCCAGTACCCCGAATGGCCGACGACAGATCTTCGCAGGCCGCCCGGGCCATGGCCGCAGCGGGTCTCAGCGGGTACGGCGGTTCAGCGCGGCGCGCAGGTCGTCCCGGCGCAGCACGCCCGCGGGACGGCCCTCGTCGTCGACCACCAGGAACTGCCACGCCGGGGTCTCGCGGACCCGTTCGACGACGTCCTCCCCCGGCTCCGAGGCCAGCAGGACCGTCTCGGCCCGGATCGGCTCGGCCGCGAGCTCCGCCGGCGCGTGCGGCGAGGTGCCCGCGAGCCGCTCCGCCGCGCCCGTGTCGAGCAGCCCGGCGGCGACGCCGTCGGCGCGGACCAGCACCACGCCCCGGCCCGCCGACGCGGCCAGCGCGTCCGACACCGGGCTCTCGGCGGGCAGCTGCAACACGGGTCGCACGAGCTCGGTGAGGTCCAGACCTTCCGGCCAGCTCCGGCGTGCTTCCGCGGCCAGTTCCGAGCGCGCGCCGAGGATCACGAACCACGCCGTGACGACGCAGACGCCGAGGCGCAGCCAGCGGTCCGGGCTCCCGGTCGCGAGGCCCCACAGCGCCCACACGAGCAGCCCCGCGGCCACGATCCCGCCGCCGGCGACCGCGGCGCGCGTGCCCTTCGCGCGGATGCCCGTCGCCGCCCAGACGCCCGCGCGGACGAGCCGCCCGCCGTCCAGCGGCAGGCCGGGCAGGAGGTTGAACACGCCGACGGCGAGGTTCGCCACCGCGCACTCGGCCACCAGCATCCAGACCGCGCCGTCGGGCGGGACGGCGAACATCAGCAGGCCGCAGAACCCGCCCAGCAGCAGCGACACCGCCGGGCCGGCCGCGGCGACGAGGCCTTCGTGGATCGGCCGCTTCGGCGTGCGGGCCACTTCGGACAGCCCGCCGAGCAGGAACAGGCGCAGCCGCCGCACCGGGATCCCCAGCCGCAGCGCGGCCAGGCAGTGCCCGAGCTCGTGGGCGAGCACCGACAGGCCCAGCAGCAGCGCGAACGCGCCGGCCAGCAGCCACGACGTCAGCGTCGAGGCGTCCGGCAGCAACCGCCCGACCAGCGGCGCGTAGAGCACGACGACGACCAGCGAGCCGATCCACCACGACGGCGCCAGCAGCACGGGCACCCCGGCGACCCGGAACAGCAGGAGACCACCGTCCGAGAGGACGGCCTGCCGGGTGCCCCCGGTGCCCTGCTCACTGGTCGCGGCCATGCCGGAGAGCCTAGAGCCCCCGGTGTGGGTCCCGGGTGATCCGGTCCGGGTGGCGTCCCCCACGACCGGAACACGTACCCACCCGGACGACACGCGTACCTGCACGGACGACACGCGTACCCGGCCGGACGACTCGGCGGCGCGGGGTCGTGTCGTCCGGCCGGGTACGCGTGTCGTCCGTCGGGGTACGCGTGCCGGCCGGCCGGGTACGGGGTTGTCCGGACCTGCCGGGCGTTGCGGTCGCCGGAACTGTCGTACCCCGGCGTTACGCTCTGCCCATGCCCGACGCCGACACCGTCACCACGGAACCCCCAGCCACCACCGTCGCCACGCAGGTGCGGCGGCGGCCCGCGTTGTCGCCGTCGAGGGCCAGCGACTTCAAGCAGTGCCCGCTGCTCTACCGGTTCCGCGCGGTCGACCGGCTGCCGGAGGTCCCGACCAAGGCCCAGCTGCGCGGCACGCTCGTCCACTCGGTGCTGGAACGGCTGTTCGCGCTGCCGGCCGCCGAGCGCGTTCCCGCCCAGGCCCGGCAGCTCCTCGGCCCGGCATGGGTGGAGCTCTCCGAAGACCGTCCGGAGTGGACCGAGCTGTTCGACGGCGAGAAGCCCGACGACCACGCGGACTGGTTGCGGTCGGCGGAAAAGCTGCTGGACGCCTACTTCGAGCTGGAGGACCCGCGGCGGCTCGAGCCGGAGGCGTGCGAGCTGCACGTCGAGATCGAGCTCGGCTCCGGCGTCCTGCTGCGCGGCTACATCGACCGCGTCGACGTCGCGCCGACCGGCGAGATCCGGGTCGTCGACTACAAGACCGGTGCCGCGCCGCGCGAAATCGGCGAGGCCAAGGCGATGTTCCAGATGAAGTTCTACGCCGTGGTGCTGTGGCGGCTGCGCGGGATCGTGCCGCGCCAGCTGAAACTCATGTACCTCACCGACGGCCAGTCCCTCGCCTACACCCCCGACGAAGCCGAGCTGCTCCGCTTCGAACGCACCCTGGAAGCAATCTGGCAGGCCATCCTCAAGGCGGGCAAGACCGGCGACTTCCGGGCCAACAAGAGCAAGCTGTGCAACTGGTGCGACCACCAGGCGCACTGCCCCGAATACGGCGGCACGCCACCCGCCTACCCCGGCTGGCCGGAGCCCGACGCGGGCGAAGAGACGCCGCTGGACCGGGCCGACTGATGGCCGACGCCTTCTACGTCCCGCTCGGCGACGACCGGTTCGCCGCGACCGCCCACACCGCCGGGCCCTGGTCGTCCGACTCGCAGCACTTCGGGCCGCCGTCGGCGTTGCTGGTCCGCGCTCTCGAAAACGTCGAACCGGCGCACCCGGCGGAGCTCGCGCGGGTGACGATCGAGATCCTCGGCCCGGCGCCGGTCGCCGAGCTCACCGTGCGGGCCCGGATCGAACGGCCCGGCCGGTCGGTCGAGCTGCTGCAGGCCGAACTGGCGAGCGCGGAGCGCGTCGTGGCGCGGGCTTCGGCCTGGCGCATCGCGACGGCGGACACGGCCGAGATCGCCACCGACGCCGGGCCGCTGATGCCGGCGCCGGACAGCGTCACGGAGTCGCCGTGGCCGGAGGGCTGGCAGGCCGGCTACCTCGACGCGGTGGAGTGGCGCGCGGTCCGCGGCGGCATGGACGTGCCCGGCCCGGCCGCGGTCTGGGCCCGCCAGCGCGTCCCGCTGGTCGACGGCGAGGAGCCGAGCGGGCTGCAGCGCCTGTTCACGGTCGCCGACTCCGGCAACGGCGTGTCGAACTACCTCGACCCGCGCCAGTGGTGGTTCATCAACTCCGAGCTGACCGTGCACCTGCGGCGGCCGCCGTCGGGCGAGTGGATCGGCCTCGACGCGGTCACCCTGGTCGGCAGGCACGGCGTCGGCACGGCGACGAGCATCCTGCACGACGGCGAGGGCCCGGTGGCCACCGGCGCGCAGGCGCTCATGGTGCGTCCGCGACAGGCCGGGGGCGGATAGCCACCCACAACGGGCCCGCATCCAATAACCTTCGCGGAACGACCGACTTGAGGAGCGCTCCGGCATGCAGATCACCTCGGTGGTCAACCAGAAAGGCGGGGTCGGCAAGACCTCACTGAGCGTCGGCACCGCGGCCGCGCTGGCCGAGCAGGGCCGGCGGGTGCTGCTGGTCGACCTCGACCCGCAGGGCCACGCGACGACCGAGATGCTCGGTCTGGCCGAGGTGCCCCCGGACCGGCCGAGCCTGGCGAAAGCGCTGGCCAAGACGTGGAAGGGCCCGATCGAGGAGATCGTCGTCCCGCACCCGCGCAGCAACCTCGGCAAGGGGGGCGCGCTCGACGTCGTGCCGACGTCGCCGGGGATGTTCGACCTGATCCGGCGGCTCGACTCGTTCCGCGTGCCCGGCTGGCAGCTCGCCCGGGTCATCCAGTTCGCCAACTACGACCACTGCATCATCGACTGCCCGCCGGCGCTGGACGTGCTGACGAACAACGCGCTGGCGGCCTCGCACGGCATCCTGGTCCCGGTCCAGCCGGACAAGACGAGCATCCGCGCGCTGCGGCTGCTGGCCGACCAGGTCCGGTACGTCGAGCAGACGGTCGGGCGGCAGCCGCTGTCGTGGTTCGGCCTGGTGCCGAGCCTCTACCGGCGCCCGATCTCGCACTACGCGGCCGCGGCGCTGCAGGAGATGTACGAGTTCGGCATCCCGATGCTCTCGCACCTGCCACTCGGCGTGGTGATGAACGAGGCGGCGGCGAACGGCGTCCCGGTGACGACGTACGCCCCGGAGACGTTGCAGGCACTGTCGTTCCGCGAGATCGCCGGCACGCTGGACGGCTACCTGGAGCAGAACCAGGCCCCGGCGGTCGTGCCGGCCGACGAGGAGTTCGTCTTCGAGGACTTCATCTCGGAGGTGGCGGTGGCCCGCAACGTCAACGACAACGGCGCCCGCAAGGGCCTCTACGACCTGCTGCCGAAGAAACCGAACCGCCCGCGCTGACCCGGTCGTGAGTGGGAAACAGGGTTAGAACACTGTTTCTCACTCACGACCGGCGTGCGTCAGAGGCGGCAGGAGCGGATGTCCGACGCCAGGATCGCCTTGGCGCCGACCTCGGCCAGCTCGTCCATGATGACGTTGACCTTCTTGCGCGACACCATCGCGCGCACGGCCACCCAGTCGTCGTCGGCGAGCGGCGCCACCGTCGGCGACTCCAGGCCCGGCGTGATCGCGATCGCCCGCTCGACCAGCGTCCGCGGGCAGTCGTAGTCCAGCATCAGGTACTGCTGCGCGAACACGACCCCGCGCAGGCGCGCCGCGAGCTGCGACTTCGCCTTGCTCTCGGCGGTGCCCTTGCGCTGCAGCAGCACCGCTTCCGACACGCAGATCGGGTCGCCGAACGCGACCAGGTTGTTCTGCCGCAGCGAACGGCCGGACTCGACGACGTCCGCGATCGCGTCCGCCACGCCGAGCTGGATCGAGATCTCGACCGCACCGTCGAGCCGGATGACCTCGGCCTCGACGCCGTGGCGGGCGAGGTCGTCGCGGACCAGCCGCGGGTACGACGTCGCGAGCCGCTTGCCGTGCAGGTCGGCGGGCTTCCACTCCCGGCCGGCCGGGGCGGCGTAGCGGAACGTCGAGCCGCCGAAGCCCAGTGCCTGGACCTCCTCCACCGGCGCGCCGGAGTCGAGGGCGAGGTCGCGGCCGGTGATGCCGAGGTCGAGGTCGCCGGAGCCGACGTAGATCGCGATGTCCTTGGGGCGCAGGAAGAAGAACTCGACCTCGTTGACGTGGTCGAGCACCGTCAGGTCGCGCTGCTCATGCCGCTTCCGGTAGCCCGCCTCGCCGAGCATCTCCGTCGCCGCGGCGGCGAGGGCTCCCTTGTTCGGCACGGCAACACGCAGCATTTCGCTTCTCTCCTCGTATCTTCGAGCGACCCGTCACAGGTAGCGGTAGACGTCCTCGGTCGACAGGCCGCGGCCGAGCATCAGCACCTGCAGGCGGTACAGCAGCTGGGAGATCTCCTCGGCCAGGCGCTCGTCGGACTCGTGCTCGGCGGCGATCCACACCTCGCCGGCTTCCTCCAGCACCTTCTTGCCCTGGGCGTGCACTCCGGCGTCGAGGGCGACGACGGTGCCGGACCCGTCGGGACGGGTACGCGCGCGCTCGGCAAGCTCCGCGAACAGCTCATCGAAGGTCTTCACGGTCTGCAGATCCTTCCACCCCGGACCCGCGGGCGCCGCCCCGGGATGGTCCGGATGCCGTCGATCTCACACCGGAGTGGACGCATCCTCCCGAAAGGTGGGACACGCGCGTTCGAAGTCGAGCAGGAACCGCTTCCGTTCGAGCCCGCCGCCGTAGCCGGTCAGCGAACCGGTCGAGCCGAGCACCCGGTGGCAGGGCACGATGATCGAGATCGGGTTCTTGCCGTTGGCCAGCCCGACCGCGCGGGACGCCGCCGGGTTGCCGAGCAGCTGTGCCAGCTCGCCGTAGGAGGCCGTTTCGCCGTACGGGATCTCGAGCAGCGCCGTCCACACCGAGCGCTGGAACGGCGTCCCGCGGAACGCCAGCGGCAGGTCGAACTCGCGCCGCTGCCCGGCGAAGTACTCCTTCAGCTGAGTCTCGGTGCGCTCGAAGACTTCACCGGCGCCGGGCGAGCCGAACGTCGGCTCGGCGGGGCGGTGGCGCTGCTCGTGCATGTACAGCCCGCAGAGCGCGTCGTCCTCGGCGACGAGCGTCAGGGGGCCGCACGGGCTGTCGACGACTGTGTGGGAACGCATGGGATCTCCTAAGCGGCGGGCATCCGGTTGATGGCGTGGTCACCGGTGGCCCACAGGTGCTGGGTGGCGTACGCGCGCCACGGGCTCCACGCCGCCGACCGGGCGACGACGGCGGCCTGCCCGCCGAGGCCGAGGGTCTCCGCGGCGTACTTGATGCCGAGGTCGGTGGGGAGGAACGCGTCCGGGTCGCCGAGGGCGCGCATGGCGATGCTCTCGACCGTCCACGGCCCGAACCCGGGCAGCGCGGTCAGCGCCACCCTCGTCGCCGCCCAGTCGCTGCCCGCGCCGAGGTCGAGCCCGCCGGTCAGCGCCGAGACCAGGGCGAGCAGCGTGCGACGGCGGCTGCGCGGCATGGCGAGGGTCTCGGGGTCCAGGGACGCGAGCGCCTCCGGCGAGGGGAACAGGTGGGTCAGACCGCCGTCGGGGTCGTCGATCGGCTCGCCGTGCGCGACGACGAGCCGGGCCGCGTGGGTGCGCGCCGCCGCCGTCGAGACCTGCTGCCCCAGCACGGCCCGCACGGCGAACTCGGCGCCGTCGACCGTGCGCGGGACCCGGCGGCCCGGCGCGGCCGCGACGAGCGGCGCGAGCAGCGGGTCGGTGGCGAGCTGGTCGTCGACGGCGGTCGGGTCGGCGTCGAGGTCGAGCAGCCGCCGGCAGCGGCTGGTGGCGGCAGGCAGGTCCCGCAGGTCGGTCAGGCTGAGCCGGCAGGCGATGTGGCCGTCCTCGGGCCGCAGGGCGACGACCCCGTGCCCGTGGGGCAGCCGTAGCGTCCGGCGGTACGCACCGTCGCGCCACTCCTCGACGCCCGGCACCGCGGTCGCGACGAGGTGGCCGAAGAGGTTGTCCGGGCAGAGCGGCTTCCGGTAGGGCAGCCGCAGCACGATCGCCCCGGCGGGCGGCGTGCCCTTCGCGCGGCTGCGCAGTTCCGTCGGCGTGAGCGCGAAGACCTCGCGGACGGTGTCGTTGAACGAGCGGATGCTGCCGAAGCCGGCCGCGAGGGCCAGCTCGGTCATCGGCAGCGTCGTCGTCTCGATCAGCGTGCGCGCGGTCTGCGCGCGCTGGGCCCGCGCGAGCGCCAGCGGACCGGCGCCGAGCTCCGCCAGCACCTGCCGCTGGACCTGCCGGACGCTGTAGCCGAGCCGCGCGGCGAGGCCGTCGACGCCTTCGGTGTCGACGACGCCGTCCGCGATCAGCCGCATGGTCCGCGCGACGAGGTCCGCGCGCTCGTTCCACAGCGGCGACCCCGGGCTGGCGTCGGGGCGGCAGCGCTTGCACGCCCGGAACCCGGCCTGTTGCGCGGCCGCCGCGCTCGGGTAGAAGCTCATGTTCCGCCGCTTGGGCGGGACGACCGGGCAGCTCGGCCGGCAGTAGATCCGGGTGGTCAGGACCGCGCAGTAGAACCACCCGTCGAACCGGGCGTCCTTCCCCTGCACGGCCCGCACGCACCGTTCGAAGTCCTCGTGCACACGGTCCAGCATCGCCGACCCGTGACGCCGGGGCTAGCGGGAATGCGACGTGGCCGTGCTCAGCCCAGCAGGGCCGCCAGCGCCGGCACGTCGATGCCGACGAGCGAGTCGCGGAACACGCGCCGCTCCCCCGGCTCGACCGGGACGTCGTTGGGGATCACCAGCACCGTGCAGCCCGCCGCGACCGCCGACTCCGTGCCCGGCGGCGAGTCTTCGACCGCGACGCAGCGCGCCGGGTCGACGCCGAGCAGCTCGGCGCCCTTGAGGTACGGGCGCGGGTGCGGCTTGTTGAGGCCCTCGACCTCGTCGCCGCAGACCGTGACGTCGAAGAAGTCCCGCCCGATGGTGTTCAGCGCCAGCTCGGTGAGGTCCCGCTCGGTGGACGTGACCAGAGCCGACCGCAGGCCCGCTTCGCGCACGGCGGTCAAAGCCTCGCGGGCGCCCGGGCGCCACGGCAGCGCGTCGTCAAACAGCCCGGCCGTACGCCGGCGGATCTGGTCGCCGGTCGAAGCGATCGACTCGGGGTTCACGGGCAGGCCGACGACCTCGAGCAGGTACGCCGAAGTGTCGTCCATATTGGACCCGACGAGCGTCATCCGCTGCTCCTCGGAAAGCTTGCCGCCGAGCGCTTCCGCCGTCTCGTACAGCGCGACGTCCCACAGCTTCTCGGAATCGACGAGCGTGCCGTCCATGTCCCAGAGCACGGCGGCCAATCCGTCCACAGTGGAGTCTCCTCAGGTGTTGAAGTACTTGGCTTCCGGGTGGTGGCAGACGATCGCGTCGGTCGACTGCTCGGGGTGCAGCTGGTACTCCTCGGACAGCTTCACGCCGATGCGGCCCGGCTCGAGGAGCGCGACGATCTTCGCCCGGTCCTCGAGATCGGGACAGGCGCCGTAGCCCAGTGAGAACCTGGCTCCACGGTAGCCGAGCTTGAAGAAGTCCTCGACGTCCTCGGGGTCCTCTGAGGCGACCGCCACACCGCCCGGCAGGGTCAGCTCGCCGCGGATGCGGCAGTGCCAGTACTCGGCCAGCGCCTCGGTGAGCTGGACGCCGAGGCCGTGCACCTCGAGGTAGTCGCGGTAGGCGTCGGCGGCGAACAGCTCGTTGGCGTAGTCGGCGATGGGCTGCCCCATGGTGACGACCGTGAATGGCACGACATCGACCTCACCGCCGGAGCCGCTCTCGTGCGGCCGGTAGAAGTCGGCCAGGCAGAGCCGCCGGTCGCGGCGCTGCCGCGGGAAGGTGAAGCGCAGCCGCTCGGGCGCGGCCGGCTCCGGCTCGGTGAGCACGACCAGGTCGTCGCCCTCGGCGACGCACGGGAAGTAGCCGTAGACGACGGCCGCGTGGGCCAGGACGCCGTCCGCGGTCAGCCGGTCGAGCCAGTAGCGCAGCCGCGGCCGTCCTTCGGACTCGACGAGCTCGTCGTACGTCGGGCCGGCGCCGCCGCGGGCCCCCTTGAGGCCCCACTGGCCCATGAAGGTCGCGCGCTCGTCGAGCATCGCGGCGTAGTCGGCGAGGGCGACGCCCTTGACCACGCGCGAGCCCCAGAACGGCGGCACTGGCACCGGGACGTCGGTCGCGACGTCGGAGCGCGCGGGCGGCGGCCCTTCGAGGGCTTCCTCGTCGGCCTTGCGGGCCTTGCGCGCCTCGGCGATCCGCAGCGAGCGTTCACGGCGTTCCTTGCGCTCCTGGCGCTTCTTGTCCGCGTCGGCGTCCACCAGGGGCGTCTCGCCGCGCTTGGCCGCCATGATCGCGTCCATCAGCCGCAGCCCCTCGAACGCGTCCCGGGCGTAGCGGACGTCGCCGGAGTAGAGGTCGCTCAGGTCGTTCTCCACATAGGACCGGGTCAGCGCCGCGCCGCCCAGGAGCACCGGCCAGCGCGCGGAGACGCCCCGGGAGTTCATCTCCTGGAGGTTCTCCTTCATGATCACCGTGGACTTCACCAGCAGCCCGGACATCCCGATCGCGTCGGCGCCGTTCTCCGCCGCCGCGTCGAGGATGGTCGTGATCGGCTGCTTGATGCCGAGGTTGACCACCTCGTAGCCGTTGTTGGACAGGATGATGTCGACGAGGTTCTTGCCGATGTCGTGCACGTCGCCGCGCACGGTGGCCAGCACGATCCGGCCCTTGCCCGTGTCGTCGCCGGTCTCCATGTGCGGTTCGAGGTGCGCGACGGCCGCCTTCATCACCTCGGCGGACTGCAGCACGAACGGCAGCTGCATCTGCCCGGACCCGAACAGCTCGCCGACGGTCTTCATGCCGGACAGCAGCGTGTCGTTGATGATCTCCAGCGCGGGCCGCTGCTCCAGGGCCGCGTCGAGGTCGTCGGTGAGGCCGTTGCGCTCGCCGTCGACGATCCGGCGCTCGAGGCGCTCGAACAGCGGCAGCGCGGCCAGCTCCTCGGCCCGCGACGCCTTCGTCGACGCCGCGCTCACGCCCTCGAACAGCGCCATCAGCTCCTGCAGCGGGTCGTAGCCCTCGCGGCGGCGGTCGTAGACGAGGTCGAGGGCCACGGCACGCCGGTCGTCCGGGATCCGCGCCATCGGCAGGATCTTCGACGCGTGCACGATCGCGGTGTCGAGCCCGGCCTGGACGCACTCGTGCAGGAACACCGAGTTGAGCACCTGCCGCGCGGCCGGGTTGAGGCCGAAGGAGATGTTCGACAGGCCGAGCGTGGTCTGGACCTCGGGGTGCCGCCGCTTGATCTCGCGGATCGCCTCGATCGTCTCGATCCCGTCGCGGCGCGACTCCTCCTGGCCGGTGGCGATGGTGAAGGTCAGCGCGTCGATGATGATGTCGGACGTCCGCACGCCCCAGTTGCCGGTGATGTCCGCGATGAGCCGGGACGCGATGTCGGCCTTCTTCGCGGCGGTGCGCGCCTGGCCTTCTTCGTCGATGGTGAGGGCGACGACGGCGGCGCCATACTCGCTCACCAGCTCCATGACCTGGGTGAACCGCGACTCCGGGCCGTCGCCGTCCTCGTAGTTGACGGAGTTGACCGCGCACCGGCCGCCGAGGCGCTGCAGCCCGGCCCGCAGCACCGGGACCTCGGTGGAGTCGAGCATGATCGGCAGGGTCGACGCCGTGGCCAGGCGCCCGGCCAGCTCGGCCATGTCGGCGGTGCCGTCGCGGCCGACGTAGTCGACGCAGAGGTCGAGCAGGTGGGCGCCGTCGCGGGTCTGCTCGCGGGCGATCTCCACGCAGTCGTCCCAGCGACCCTCGAGCATCGCGGTGCGGAACGCCTTCGAGCCGTTGGCGTTGGTGCGCTCGCCGATCATGAGCACGCTGGCGTCCTGCTTGAACGGGACCGCCTGGTACAGCGAGGCCACGCCGGGCTCCGGACGCGGCCGCCGGGGCACGGGCTTCGTGTCCGCCACCGCGGCGGCGAGCTGCCGGATGTGCTCGTCGGTGGTGCCGCAGCAGCCGCCGACCAGGCCGACGCCGAACTCGCGCACGAACCCGGTGAGTGCCTCGACCAGCGCCTCCGGCCCGAGCGGGTACACGGCGCCGTCCGGGCCCAGCTCCGGCAGGCCGGCGTTCGGCATCACCGACAGCGGCACCCGGGCGTGCTTGGCCAGCTGCCGCAGGTGCTCGCTCATCTCGGCCGGACCGGTGGCGCAGTTGAGGCCGATCAGGTCGATGCCGAGCGGCTCCAGCGCGGCCAGCGCCGCGCCGACCTCGGTGCCGAGCAGCATGGTCCCGGTCGTTTCGACGGTGATCGAAGCGAGGATCGGCACGGACCGGCCCTCGGCCGCCATCGCCCGCTTCGCGCCGATGATCGACGCCTTGGTCTGGAGGATGTCCTGGGTGGTCTCGACGATCACCGCGTCGACGCCGCCGGCCAGCAGACCGCGGACTTCCTCCTGGTAGGCGTCACGCAGCGTGGTAAAGGGCGCGTGGCCGAGCGTCGGCAGCTTCGTGCCGGGGCCGGCCGAGCCGAGGACGAACCGCGGGCGGTCCGGCGTCGCGAATTCGTCGGCGGTCTCGCGGGCCAGCCGCGCGCCGGCTTCGGCCAGCTCGAAGATCCGGCCGGTGATGTCGTACTCGGCGAAGTTCGCGAAATTGGCCCCGAAAGTGTTGGTCTCGACGGCGTCCGCGCCCGCCTCCAGATAGCCCCGGTGGACCGAGCGGACCACGTCCGGCCGGGTGACGTTGAGGATCTCGTTGCAGCCTTCGAGACCGGCGAAGTCGTCCAGGCTCAGGTCGTGGGCCTGCAGGGCGGTGCCCATCGCCCCGTCCGCCACCAGGACACGCGAGCGAAGGGCTTCGAGGAACTGCGACGACACCCGGTCGGACATGCTGAACAGGGTAAGGCCGGTGGTCGTAGGCTGGTCCGGTGAGTGAGCCCGTCGACGAGACCCCGCGGCCGCCTGGCGACCGCCCCGAACCCACCCGGCCAGTGATGGTCGTCGCCTTCGAAGGCTGGAACGACGCAGGTGACGCGGCCAGCCGGGCGGTCGAGCACCTGCAGCTCAACTGGGACGCCACGCCACTGGCCGAACTGGAGCCCGACGAGTACTACGACTTCCAGGTCAGCAGGCCCACGGTCCGGATGGTCGACGGCGTCACCCGCCGCGTCGACTGGCCGACGACAACGCTGTCGGTGTGCCGTCCCGACGGGTTCGACCGCGACGTGGTGCTCGTCCAGGGCCCCGAGCCGAACATGCGCTGGCGCGCCTTCTGCGCCGAGCTGCTGGAGCACATCAAGCAGCTGGACGTCGCGACCGTGGTGACGCTCGGCGCGCTGCTCGCCGACACCGCGCACACCCGGCCGGTCCCGGTCACCGGGACGGCGTACGACAAGGACACCGCGTCGCTCTACGGGCTCGAGATGAACAACTACCAGGGCCCGACCGGCATCGTCGGGATCCTCCAGGACTACTGCGTGCAGGCGGGCATCCCGGCCGTGTCGATCTGGGCCGCGGTCCCGCACTACGTGTCGCACCCGCCGTCCCCGAAGGCGACCCTCGCCCTGCTGCACAAGCTGGAGGACATCCTCGACGTCGAGATCCCGCTGGGCGCCCTGCCCGAGCAGTCCGAGGAGTGGCAGCGCACGGTCAGCGAAATGGCCGACGAGGACGAAGAGATCAGCGAGTACGTCCGCAGCCTCGAAGAGCGCGGGGACGCCCAGAGCGAAGTCGAACCTGAAGAGGTCAGCGGCGACAAGATCGCCGCCGAGTTCGAGCGCTACCTGCGCCGCCGCGGCCGAGGCGGCGGACAGGAAGGCTTCGGCCTGCGCTGAGTCTCTATTTCAGCCAGCTGGTGGCGAACGCCCGCGCGGGGTTCGCCACCAGCATGGCGGTGACGACGTCGCCGCCGAGCTGCTTGGTCAGCCGCGGCGCGAGGTTCGTGAGCAGGTAGGACGCTCCCGGCTCGTGGCGGGCCGCTGCGGTCGTCGTGTCGCCGCCCAGCAGGATCCGGCCGCCGTGCCCGGCTTCGACCAGCGCTTCGAGCCCGTCGAAGAGCCGCCAGTCGGTCGCGTGGTTGGCCCGCGACGGGCCGTCGAACCCGAGGAAGACGCCGGTCTCGGCGATCGCGCGCTGCAGCGGCGCGTCCGGGTTGCGGTTGAGGTGCCCGAGGATCACCCGTTCGGGCGGCACGTCCAGCTTCTCGCACAGCAGCTCGGCCACTTCGAGGGCCGCGGTGCCCAGTTCGAGGTGCACCGCGATGGTCGCGCCGGTCTCCTGGTGGGCGATCGCCGCGGCGGTGAGCGTCAGCCGCGCGTGCGAGTCGATCGTGTGGAACGCGCCGGCCACCTTGACCAGCCCGGCGCGCGGGCCGGTCCGCGGCTCGTCCGGCAGGTCGGCGGGCTGGGTGCCCTCGGTCAGGTCGGCGACGAAGACGCGGACCAGGTCGTCGACGACGCGGCTCAGGATCACCGGCGCGTAGTGCTCGGCGCGGTGCAGGCCCGTGGCCGCCACGATGTGCACCCCGACCTCGCCCGAGATCCAGGCCAGCTCGCGGGTCCGGCGCGTGAGGCCGTACGGCGTCCACTGCACCAGCGCCTGGCCGCCGGCGCTCCGGAAGGCGAGCAGTTCGTGCGCGGCTTCGGTGGGGTCGTCCAGCTCCTGGCCGGGCAGCAGCTTCGAGGCGAAGAAGAGGTGGTCGTGCGCGTTCGTCACGCCCAGTTCGGCCGGATCGATGTCGCCGAGCACCGTCCGGACCTTCGGTTCACCGGTCACGCCGCCGAGTGTAACGCCTGAGGCGTTACGATGGCGAGGTGTCCGAAGACTTCCGCCTCGACATGGGCGCACCCTGGCTGAACCTGCTCGCCACCCGCGGCCGTCACTTCGGCGCGCAGCCGGTCGAGCGGATCCCGACGGTGGAGCGGCTGCGCGACTGGCTGGCGCTCGTGGAGCTGACGCCACTCGCGCCCGTCACACACGCCGACCTGCGCGAAGCCCACCGCCTCCGCGAGGTGCTGCGCGAACTCGCGCTGGGCGCGGTCGACGGGGTCGCGCCGCGAGCCGACCAGGTGACCCCGCTGACGGCGTTCCTCAAGACCGAGCCGATGCACCTGGCCGCGCTCGACCGGCTGCACCGCAGCGCGCCGCCGACGGCGTCGGACGCCTTCGCCCGGCTCGCCCATCAGGCGGCCGACTGGCTCACCGGACCGCTGCGCGAGGACCTGCGGGCCTGCCCGGAGCAGGACTGCCGGGGCGTGTTCGCCGACCCGGGCGGGCGACGCCGCTGGTGTCCCTCCCCCGCCTGCGCCAGCCGGGGCCGGGTGCGCGCGCTCAGGGAACGGCGGCGCACCGAAGACTCATGACGGCCAGAGGATCCGGCGCATCGGCACGGCGCCCCGCGCCCGCTTCCGCCACTCGCGCGGGTAGCCGAGCGACACCTCTTCGAACCGCACGCCGTCGGCCTCGGTCGTGCGCGGGATGTGCAGGTGGCCGTAGACGGCGATCTCCGCGCGGTAGCGGATATGCCAGTCCTCGGTCTTCGTGGTGCCGCACCACAGCGCGAAGTCCGGGAAGTACAGCGGTGCGGTCGGGTGGCGGTGCAGCGGCCAGTGCGACATCAGGATCGTGCCGTGGTCCTCGGGGATCGCGTCGAGGCGCTCGGTGCTGATCTTGAGCCGGTCCGCGCACCACGCCTGCCGGCTCGGGTACGGGTCCGGGTGCAGGAAGTACTCGTCCGTGCAGACCACCCCGGCCGCCCTGGCCTGGCTCAAGGCTTCCTCCAGGGACTTGCCCTCGGCCGCGGGGGTCCGCCAGCTGTAGTCGTAGAGCAGGAACAGCGGCGCGATCGTGAGGGGCCGCCCGCCCTGGTGCCAGACCGGGAACTCGTCTTCCGGGGTGAGCACGTCGATCGCGCGGCACTGCTCGACGAGGTATTCGTAGCGGGCCTGGCCGCGAAGCTGGCAGTCGTCGTTCTTCGTGGTCCACAGCTCGTGGTTGCCCGGTACCCAGACGACCTTCGCGAACCGCTCCCGCAGCGTCTTCAAGGTCCCGATGGTCGCCTCGGCCCGCTCGGCCACGTCCCCGGCGACGAGCAGCCAGTCGCCGGGCGTCTCCGGGACGACGTCGTCGAGGATGGGGCCGTTGCCCTCGTGGGTCACGTGGAGGTCGCTGGTGGCGAAGAGGTGCGGCACCCCTCCACCGTAACCATCGAAGTCGGGGAAGTTCCGCGAAACCCGCGCTTCCGGGCCAGCATGAGCATTCCGGCGAAGACGTAGATGCCCGCCTGGATGTTCAGCAGCAGCGCCGGTCCGGTCGTCGCGACCAGCGTGCCCGCCAGCAACGCCCCCACCGTCGTGAACGTCGCGATCGCGGCGAACGCCGTGCTCAGCACCCGGCCGGCCCGCTCCGGGGCCACCGCGCTCTGGATCTCCGACAGCACCCCCGCGCCCGCGGCCACGCCCGGCGCGCCGACCAGGACGAACAAGCCCACGTACAGCCCGAGCGCGGTCGTCACCAGGTACAGGTTCCAGATCACCGCCGACAGCAGGCCCAGCCCGATCGAACCCCAGCCGAGCAGCGCCGCCGGTGCCACCCGCCGCGCCACCGTGGCCAGCGCGAACCCGGCCGCCAGCCCGCCGATCGCCTGCACGCCCCGCAGCAGGCCCGCGTCGGCTTCGCTGCCGCCCAGCACGTCCAGGACGTAGACCACGAACAGCACCAGGAACATGCCCTGCGCCAGGGAGGTGAACACGACCGCGAGCCCGGTCCGCCAGAGCCGGCGGTTGCGCGTGAGCTCGCGCAGACCGTCGAGCCAGGCCCGCACCACCGGTTCGGGCGCGGCGGCCGGCACGGGTGCGCTCACCCGGCGGAACGGCTTGGCCAGCAGCGCCGCCGCCACCGCCAGCACCACCAGGTAGCCGGTGACGACGTGCGCGAGCCCGCCGAAACCGAGCAGCGCCCCGCCCGCCCAGCCGCCGGCCAGCCGCGCGACGCTGCCGTTCACGCTCATCAGCCCGTTCGCCCCGGTGACCTCCTCGATGCCGACCAGCTCCGGCACCAGCGCGTTGCGCGCCGGTTCGAACACCGACGCCAGCGCCGCCTGGGCGGCCATCACGGCGTACACGACGACGACGTCGGGCTCGGCCAGCAGCGGCAGCGCCACGACGGCCAGTCCGCAGCAGACGCCGAACAGCACGGCCCGCCGGTTCCAGCGGTCGGCCACGACGCCCGCGACCGGGCTCAGCAGCACCGCGGGCAGCAGGCCGAGCACGATGCTCAGCGCCGTCGTCGCGGCGGAGCCGGTGCGCTGGAAGACGTACAGCGGCAACGCCACCTGCAACATCCATTCGGCCGTCTCGCCGAAGAACGCGGCCACCCACAACCGCGCGAACGCCGGAACCCCCAGCAGCTGCTTCATTCCTCCGCCTTCCCCGAGTGTTCGATGCGCGGGAACGCCCGCAGGCCGACGTGCACCGGGCGCGCGCCCGCCGGCGCGTCGGTCCGGATGGCCCCGACGTAGGGCCGGACCAGTGCGTCGATCGCGTCGGTCAGCCGGGTCAGCTCCTCCGGCGTGACGCGCAGCGAGTAGGAGATGAGCCCGGCCGCCGCCCGCCAGGCCGGGTCCAGGTCGTCCATCGAGTCGAGGTAGCGCTGGGTCAGCTCCTGCTCGTTGGCCAGCGTCGCGCCGACCACCCCGAGCTGGGCCGCCCGGCGGACCGGGTCGTCGTCGATGTCGCCCAGGTCGAGCCCGACCTGCCGGGCGCGCCACGGCCGCTCCCGCCCGTCGTCGCCCTCGGCCCGCTCGACCAGGCCGAACTGCGCGAGCTGACGCAGGTGCCAGCTGCAGTTCGACGCCGTCGAGCCGACCGCTTCGGCGCACTCGCTCGCGGTGCGCGGGCCGACCGAGGTCAGGTGGTGCAGCAGCGCCGACCGCAGCGGGTGGGACAGCGCGCGCAGCAGCTCGACGTCCTCGATCCGCTTGCGCGGCGGCAGCTCGGCCATCTTCGTCCTATCTGAAAGAGTTGTTTCGAAAGTTTTCTTTCATAGTTGGTCCCGCCTGCGGGTTTGTCAAGCGGCTCCGCTATCGTTCGCGGGGCAGTCACTGCGCAAGGCAGTGACTGCTTCGTCACCCGACCTTGGATGGACGTTGCCCGACCAGCGCGAACTCGCCACCGCCGCCGCCCTCGCCCTCCCCCGGTTCGTGGGTTCGACCGCGCTCTTCCACGCCGCGGTCGCCGAGCGGATGGCCGTCACCCCGACCGAGCTGCACTGCCTGCACCTGCTCCACGGCGGGGTCAGCGACTCCCCGACCGAGCTCGCGCGGCTGCTCGGGATCTCCACGGGCGCGTTCACGCGGCTGCTCGACCGGATGGCGCAGCACCGCCTCGCCGAGCGCGCCCCGGACCCGGCGGACCGGCGCCGGCTCGTCGTCCGGCCGCTGCCCGACCGGATGGCCGAGCTCGCCGAGCTGTACGCGCCGATGGCGCGGTTCGTCGGCGAGCGGCTGGCGCGGCTGGACCGCCGTCAGCTGACCGCCCTCGTCGGGTTCCTCACCGACGGCACCGCCGCCGCCGAACAGGCGTCGGGGAACCTGCCGGATGTGACCCAGGCCATAACCAGTTGACTAACTCTACGGTTGTTGCGTTAACCTGGCTCCACTATGAAGAACTGAACCGCGCCCATCCCGCTTCCGAGGCGGTACCCGGTCGAGCCTGACGCTCCCGCGTGCCACGACGCCCGGCGGGATTTCCGCTTCTCTTCATCCGGGCCCGGTGATCGCACATGTCCACCCTCTTTCCGTTGCAGGCCAAGGACGTCGTCTTCGGCTACGGCACCCGCGTCGTCCTCGACGGCATCACGCTGACCGCCTCGGCCGGGCAGCGGCTCGGCCTGGTCGGCGAGAACGGCACCGGCAAGTCCACGCTGCTGCGGCTGCTGGCCGGGCTCGAAGAACCGCGCTCCGGCGAGGTCCGCCGCGGCCCGGACGTCGGGTTCCTGCTGCAGGAGCTGCCGTTCGCCCTGGACGCGACCTTCGCCGACGTCCTCGACGACGCGCTCGCCGAGATCCGCGCGGCCACCGCCCGGCTCGACGAGCTGACCGCGGCGATGACCGACCGGCCCGACGACGAAGGCGTGCTCGACGAGTACGGCCGCGTCCTGGACTGGGCGCAGGCCCACGACCTGTGGGACGCCGACCGCCGCGCGAAGCTCGTCTGCGACGGGCTCGGCCTCGGCGGCGTCGAACCCGACCGGCGGCTGGGCACGCTGTCGGGCGGGCAGCGATCCCGGCTGGGCTTGGCCGCGCTGCTGATCCGGCGGCCGGAAACCCTGCTGCTGGACGAGCCGACCAACCACCTCGACGACGCCGCGATGGACTTCCTGGAGCGCCACCTCACCGAGCTGACCGGGATCGTCGTGCTGTCGTCGCACGACCGGGTGTTCCTCGACGCCGTCTGCACCGACATCGTCGACCTCGACCCGGCCGCGGCCGACCGCCAGGCCGGCGGCGCGGTCCGCTACGGCGGCAGCTACTCCGACTACCTCGGGCACAAGAAGGCCGAGCGGGCGCGGTGGGAGCAGCGCTTCGCCGAAGAACAGGAGGAGCTGAAGGAGCTGCGGGAGACCGTCGCGGTCACCGCGCGCGACGTCGCCTACGGCCGCGCGCCCCGCGACAACGACAAGTTCATCCACAAGTTCAAGGGCGCCCGCGTCCAGAAGACGATCTCGCGGCGGGTCCGCGACGCCGAGCAGCGGCTCGAGCACCTCGAACGCGACCAGGTGCGCAAACCCCCGGCACCGCTGCGGTTCCGGGCGGAGCTCACCGGTCACGCCAGCGGCGACGGACCCGCGATCTCGGTGCGCTCATTCGAGGTGCCGGGTCGGCTGAGCCTGCCGCGGCTGGACGTCGGCGCGTCGGCCCGGCTGCTCGTCACCGGCGGGAACGGCGCCGGGAAGTCGACGCTGCTGTCCGTGCTGGCGCGGCGGCTCACGCCCGCGGGCGGCGCCGTCCACTTCGGACACGGTGTGCGCGTCGGCCTGCTGGAGCAGGACGTCACGTTCGCCGAGCCGGAGCGCACGGCGGCCCGGGTGTACCGGGACGCGCTCGGCGAGGACGCTCCCCCGCTGAGCCGGCTCGGCCTGCTGGCTTCCCGGGACCTGCGGCAGCCGGTGGGCGCGCTTTCGGTGGGCCAGCGCCGCCGGCTCGCACTGGCGGTGCTGCTCGCCGACCCGCCGGACGTGCTCCTGCTGGACGAGCCGACGAACCACATTTCGCTGACCCTGGCGGAAGAACTGTTCACGGCCCTGGAGACGGCGCCGGGCGCGGTCGTCATCGCGTCCCACGACCGGTGGCTGCGCCGGGACTGGTCGGGCGATCACCTGGAGCTGGCCGCCGGCCGGCCCGTGGCGGTATAGGTCGTTATACACGAGGAGGGCCCGGCACCGTGCCGGGCCCTCCTCGTGGTCGTCAGAGGGTGATGCCGAGCAGGCCGTCGACGGCGTCGCGGATCAGGCCGGGCGCCGCCGGGTCCGTGCCGTCGCGGCGCAGGGCCTCGCTCGCCCACGCGTCGATCGCCGCCAGGGCCTTCGGCGTGTCGAGGTCGTCGGAGAGGTGGTCGCGCAGCCGGGAGATCGTGTCCTCGGCGGACGGTCCCGTGGGCAGCGAGACGGCCTCGCGCCAGCGGGCCAGGCGGGCCTCGGCCTCGGTCAGCAGGGTGGCGGTCCAAGCGCGATCGGAGCGGTAGTGGCCGGCGAACAGCGCCAGCCGGATCGCGCCCGGGTCGATCTGGTCCGCCCGCAGCCGCGAGACGAACACCAGGTTCCCGCGCGACTTCGACATCTTCTCGCCGTCGAGGCCGATCATCCCGGCGTGCACGTAGTGGCGGGCGAACGGCCCGTCCTTGGCCACGGCCTCGGCGTGCGCCGCGCTGTACTCGTGGTGCGGGAAGATCAGGTCCGAACCGCCGCCCTGGAGGTCGAACCCGAGGCCCAGCCGGTTGACCGCGATCGCGCTGCACTCGATGTGCCAGCCCGGGCGGCCCGCGCCCAGCTCGGACTCCCACGACGGCTCGCCCTCGCGGGCCACGCGCCACAGCAGCGCGTCCAGCGGGTGGCGCTTGCCGGCGCGGTCGGGGTCGCCGCCGCGCTCGGCGAAGAACTTCCTCATGGTCGGCTCGTCGTAGTTCGACTCGTAGCCGAACCTGCCGGTCGCCGAGTGGTCGAAGTAGACGTCCGGGAACTCCGGGTCGTCCGCCCGGTAGGCGGCGCCGTTCGCGAGCAGCTTGGCGATGACCTCGACGATCTCGGGGATGCTCTCCACCGCGCCGACGAACTGCTTCGGCGGCAGGACACGCAGGGCCACCATGTCCTCGCGGAACAACGCCGTCTCGCGCATGCCGAGCACGACCCAGTCGTCCTGGTCGCGCGCGGCCCGCTCCAGCAGCGGCTCGTCGATGTCCGTCACGTTCTGCACGTAGTGGACGTCGTGCCCGTTGTCCCGCCACACGCGGTTCACCAGGTCGAAGGCCAGGTACGTCGCGGCGTGCCCCAGGTGCGTCGCGTCGTAGGGCGTGATGCCGCAGACGTACATCCGGGCGGTGGCGCCGGGCGCGGTCGGGCGGATCTGCCCGGTGGCCGTGTCGTGGAGCCGCAGCGGGCGGGGGGTGCCGGGGATGCGGGGCACGTCGACCGATGACCAAGTCTGCATACCCCCGACTGTAAGCGCTCCCCCCGGCGCCCTCCCGCCCGGTGGGACTCCTCCCCCACCTGGAGCAGCGGTTACTGCCGGCGTGCGATGTTCGCCACGATGGCGTCGCGGACGAACTCCCCGACGCCCGGCCGCTGCTCGTCCGCCCGGACCAGGAACCCGAGCTGCACCGGCTCGGTCACGTACAGCTCACCGATCCGCCGCTGCGTCTCGTACGAGCACTCGCCCATGACCCGGGCGAGCATCACCCGGTGCTCCTCGGCGAGGTCCGTCGCCTCGGTGCCGTCCGGCGCGCCACCCGCGTCCAGGACGGCTCGCAGACGGCGGACCCAGTCCTGGCGGGCCGCTTCCCCGGCCGCCAGGTCCTCCTTGGACGGTGGGGTCGCGCCCTGCCACTCGGGCGTGTCACCCCACCGCCGCGCGGCCTCTTCCGCGTAGCCGTCCGGCTCGCGGAACCCGCCGAACACTTCGAACTTCTCCTCGGGCGTCAACGCGTTGCCCATGGCTCTCGCCTCCATCGCGCGATCGACGGCCGCGACCATCCGCCCCAGTTCGCCCATCCGCGCGACCAGCAGCTCCCGCTGCCGCTTCAGGTGCGCGCCGGCGTCGATACCGGGGTCGTCGACGAGGGTCGCGATCGTCTCGAGGGGGAACCCGAGCTCCCGGTAGAACAGGATGCGCTGCAACCGGTCGAGATCGTCGTCGTCGTAGCTGCGGTACCCCGAGCTCGTCCGCCCGCTCGGGGTGAGCAGGCCGATCTCGTCGTAGTGGTGCAGCGTCCGGACGGTGACCCCGGCCAGCGCGGCGACCTTGCCCACGGGATGCCCCATCGTTTCCCCTCCTCTGCGGCCTTCCGGCCCTTCCGAAGACCACCGTGGTGCCTCACGCGACGTGAGAGTCAAGCGTCACCCTTCCGTAGCCGTCGCGCCGCGGCGAGCGCGGTTAGCCTGGCTCGATGAGCACGGAGGTCGCGGTGGGCAGCGCGGGCGCCGTGATCGTCCTGGCCGCGCTGGTCGTCGTGGTGCTGCTGCGGCGCCGGAAACCCAGGGTCCCCGCCGCGCCCCCGGTTCTCGGTGACGTCCCCCGGGAGCCGCTGTCCGCCGTGCACCGGGATTCGCTGCTGGCCAAAATCGAGGAGACGTTCGCCGCGGGCCGGTTCTGCGTCCTGCGCGGCGGAAGCGGCGTGGGCAAGACTCACCTGGCCGCCGCGTTCGCCCGCGACTGCCGTTCGCCCGTGGTGTGGGTGGCGGACCCCGCGAACGCCGACCTCGCGTACGCGAAGCTGGGCGGTGCCGACGCCGAAGCGGGCCTGGCGTGTCTCGACGGCCTCGACGACGCTCTCGTGGTCTTCGACGGCGCGACCGACCCGGACGCGCTCAACCGCTGGCTGCCCGCCCGAGCCAGGGTGCTGGTCACGACGACGGTGCCGGACTTCGAAATCCTCGGCGGCACGGTCCCGGTCGGCGGGTTCGACGAAGCCGAAGCGATCCGGTTCCTCGGCGCGCGAGCGGGCCGTGACCCCGACGAGGCCACTGTGGACGTCGTCCGCGAGCTGGGTTGCCTGCCGCTGGCGCTGGCCCAGGCGGGCGCGGTGATCCGGCGGCAGGGTTTCGCGGGCTACTTCGACCGGCTGCCGCACACGCCGCCGCTGGAGCGGGAGCCGGGCGAGACCCACCCGGCCTGCGTCGAGGACACGACGCTCGCCGCGCTGCGGATGGTGGCCGCCCGGGACAGCCGCGCCCAGGTCGTCGCCGAGCTGCTCGCGGTGCTGGCGCCGCGGGGCACGCGCCGAGCGCTGGTGCACCGAGCGGGGCCGGACCCGGTGGCGGTGGACGCGGCGCTCGCCGGCCTGGCGGGAGCCTCCCTGACGGAGTTCGACGTGCGCGGCGACGTGGTCGTGATGCACCGGCTGACCCAGCGAGCGGTACTCGGCCGGCTGCACGCGGAAGAGCGGCTGGCACCGGCGTTGGACCGAGCGTTCGACGTGGTCGAGGCCCCGGCGCCCGACCTCGTCGGCCATTCCGCGGCGCTGTGGCGGCACTTCCGCGCGCTGCCGTCCGCCGAGCTGGCCCCGCGGCTGAGCCGGATCCTGCGGCTGCGGCGCCGGTCGGTCGAGGTGCTGGCCGAGGCGGGTGCGGTAGCCCAGGCCCGCGCGCTGGGCCGCGAGGTGCTCGCGGACCACCACGCGTACCTGCCGGCCGGGCACGAGGACACCGCCCTCGCCGCCCGGTCCCTGCACCGGGTGGGTGGGCGGGTTCCCCGGGCCGGTTGAGCTCGGCCAACTGGCGTGCCGAGGACATCGAGGTCGGGCGCGATCTCGCATCAGCGGCGCCAAGGCCTTACCCACGCGGGCCTTGGACCGGCCCCGAGCGGGCTCTCGCAGCGCAGGGCGCGCTGGTTGTCCCCGACCACCGCTGCGCCAGGATCACCCAGGTCCGACGGCCGCCCGGCCAGGCTCCCAAGCCGGCCGAGCCCCGCCCATCAAAGGCGCGGAGGCCCTTCCAAGCCAGTTCCCCGACTGCCGCAGCGCCCGGACCAACCGGGTCCGGTGCGATCGCCCGACCAGGCGGCAGGCCCTACCGGCGCCGGGTGCGCAGGTAGTCGCCCACCACCGCGGCACCCAACCCATCCAGGTCCGGGGCGACCACCCGGCCGCCCGAGCGGCGGGCGATCACGTCCACGAACGCCGTCAACCTCGGGTCGTCGCCCAGGCGGAACACCGTCACCGACGCCCCCAGCTTCGCCAGGCGATCCACTTCGGACAGTGTCTTGTGGAGGGTCCTCGGCTGCGGCGGGTAGTCGAAAACCGCTTCGCCGTCCGGTTCGAGATGCGCGGTCGGCTCGCCGTCGGTGACCATCAGGACCACCGGCTGGGCGTCCGGGTGCCGGCGCAGGTGCTGACCGGCCAGCAGCAGCGCGTGGTGGGCGTTCGTGCCCTGCTCCCACGCACCCTCCAGCCCGATCAGCTCCGGCAGCTCCACCGACATCGCGTGCCGCCCGAACGTGATCAGCTGCAGCGCGTCGTTGCGGAAGCGCGTGCTGATCAGCTGGTGCAGCGCCAGCGCCGTGCGCTTCATCGGCAGCCAGCGGCCCTCCTGGACCATCGACCACGACGTGTCGACCAGCAGCGCCACCGCCGCGCGCGACCGGTGTTCCGTCTCGACCACTTCGACGTCCTCGACGTTCAGCCGGACCGCGCTCTCCCCCACCGATACCGACCGCAGCACGGCGTTGCGGATCGTCCGCGGCACGTCCCAGGGCTGCATGTCCCCGAACCGCCACGGCCGCGACGCGCCGGTGGGCTCGCCCGCCGCACCCGCCGACTCCGTCTCGCGGTCGCCCGTCTTGCCTCGCAACGCGTTCACGATGTCGGACAGCGCCGTCTCGCCCAGGCGCCGCAACGCCTTGGGCGACAACCGGAGCGTCCCGTCGGCGGCCCGTTCGAACAGGCCCTGGCGGCGCAGCTCACGCTCCAGTTCGGACAGTCGCCGCGCGTCGACGCCGGCGTCCTTGCCCAGCTGACGCTCGAGCGACTCCAGGTCGATGTCCTCCAGCCGCGCGCCGGGGTAGGACTGGCCGAGCTGCTCGGCCAGCGCGTCCAGCTCGGCGAGATCCGCCATCGCCTGGGCGCCTTCGCCCATGCCCAGCGGGTTCTTGCCGCGGAAGCGCTCCGAACCCGTCCAGTCCTCACCGGGCCGGGCGGCCTGAAGCTGAGCGTCCAAATTGGCCAGCTGCTGCGCGAGCCGCGGGTCGCCGAACGCCTGCTGGGTCAGCTCGGCCAGCTCCGCCCGCTGCTCGGCCGACATCGAGTTGAGCATCCGCTGGGCCGCCGCCGACCGCTCGGCGAGCGCGTCGATCAGCTCCTCGACGTTGCGCGGGTTCTCCGGGAAGAACTCGCCGTGCTTGCCCATGAAGTCGTCGAAGCGCTTCTGGATGTCCTCGGCGCCCCGGGCGTGGGCCGCGAGGAGGTCGTTGAGGTCGGAGAGCATCTCGTTGATCCGCTCGACGTCCTCGGGCCCGGCGTTCTGCAACGCCTGCTTCATGCCCTGGAAGCGCGACTCCATCAGCTCCTGGCCGAGCAGGTCCCGGATCTTCTGGTAGTTCTCGCGCCCTTGCTCCGACCGCCAGTCGTACTCGGAAAGCTCGTTCACGGCCGCGGCGGTACCCGGCGGCAGCGCGTCCAGCTGAGCCTCCCGAAAACGCGCTTCGTCGTCCGGGTCCGGGAACAGCTCACGCCGTTCCGCGTCGAGAGCTTCGGACAGGAGGCGCTGAACCTCCTGCAGGGTGCCGTCGAGGTTGTTGCGCCGCTGGATCTGCGACCGGCGCTGCCACAGGCGCCGGGTCAGCTCGTCGAGGCCCGACGTGCGCTCGGTGCCGCGCCGGAGCAGTTCCTCCAGCGCGGACCGCGGCGACGAGCCGGCCATGACCTCGCGGCCGATCTCGTCGAGCGCGTCACGCAGGTCGGCCGGCGGCGCGAGGGGATCCGGCCCGTCGTGCCACGGGCCGTAGGAGTAGCCGTCGGGGAGCGGGACCGCGGTCATCGGCCGTAGACGGTCGTCGCGTCGTCGGAGTCCTTGGCGAGCCGCCGGGCCAGGAACAGCGATTCGAGCGCGAGCTCGACGGCGGCCGCGATCCGGCCGGCGGGTTCGTCCGGCGAGACACCGGCCCGCCGGGCGACCTCGTGCAGCACCGGGAGCTCCGGCAGGGCCTTGAGGACGTCCGCGCCCGGCACGCGCTCGCCGGTGGCGACCAGGTGTCCCTCGGCGACGGCGTCGGCCAGCGGCCGCAGGTCCAGCCCGGCGAACCGTTCGCGGGCGGTCTCGGCGATCGCGCGCCGCAGCAGGTGCACGAGGTGCTCGATCTCGCGGCCTTCTTCGCCGGGCTCGAACTCGATCTTGCCGCGCAGCACCGACGGGACGGCGTCGAGGTCGACCGGCCGGGCCACCGCGGGCTCTTCCCCGGTCAGCGCGGAACGCCGCAGGGCCGCGGCCGCGACGGTCTCCGCCGCGGCGACGGCGAACCGGGCCGACACGCCGGAGCGCTGGTCGATGACCGGCGATTCGCGGAGGTTCCGGACGAACCGGGCGATGACCTCCAGCAGCGGCTCGCCGACCTCGGCGACGAGGTTCGCCTCCTGCCGGACGACGGCCACCTCCGACTCGACGTCGAGCGGGTAGTGGGTGCGGATCTCGGCGCCGAAGCGGTCCTTGAGCGGGGTGATGATCCGGCCGCGGTTGGTGTAGTCCTCGGGGTTCGCGGTGGCGACGAGCAGGACGTCCAGTGGCAGCCGCAGCGTGTAGCCGCGGACCTGGATGTCGCGCTCCTCCATCACGTTGAGCAGGGCGACCTGGATGCGCTCGGCGAGGTCGGGCAGCTCGTTGATGGCGACGATGCCGCGGTGGGCGCGCGGGACCAGGCCGAAGTGGATGGTCTCGGGGTCGCCCAGGCTGCGGCCTTCGGCGACCTTCACCGGGTCGACGTCGCCGATCAGGTCGCCGACGGAGGTGTCCGGCGTGGCGAGCTTCTCGGTGTAGCGCTCGGAGCGGTGGCGCCAGGCGACCGGCAGCTCGTCGCCGAGCTCCGCGGCGCGCCGGATCGACGCGGGCGTGATCGGCTGCAGCGGGTGTTCGCCCAGCTCGGAGCCCTCGATGACGGGCGTCCACTCGTCGAGGAGGCCGGCGAGGGTGCGGAGCAGGCGGGTCTTGCCCTGGCCGCGTTCACCGAGCAGGACGACGTCGTGGCCGGCCAGCAGCGCGCGTTCGAGCTGCGGCAGCACGGTGCGGGAGAACCCGACGATGCCGGGCCAGGCGTCTTCGCCCGTTTTCAGGGCGTCGAGGAGGTTGTCGTGGATCTCTCGAGCGATGGGCCGCGGCTCGTACCCGGCCGCGCGCAGGGCCCCGGCGGTGCGGGGAAGAGCGTCTGGAACTGCGTTCACCCGTTCGACGCTACTGCCGGATCGGCGGTCCGTCGATGTGGAGCGACTCCAGCGTGGGCGCGCTGCCGGATGGTGGGACGGCCCGGTAAAATAGGGCGTCGTGTGCCGTCCCAGTGCGACTTTCGCCGTCTGGTCGTCCGCGTGGCTGAACGGAGCCGCGGCGTCCGACGATGTCCTCGACGCCCTGCTCGCGTGGGGTGAAGCCCACGACGTCGTGGCGGCCGACGCGGCCGCGGCGGAGGCGTTCACGCTGCCGCTGGCCTTCAACCGCGCGGCCACCCCGGTCCAGCTGCTCATGGCCCTGCGTTCGCAGGGAGCGAAAAGCATGTGGCTGGTGCTCCCGGTCCCGGGCGACGTCCGCGGCCTCGGCGGCGGCGGGCCGTTCGCGGAGGCGGCGCTGCGCGCGGGTGACGCGGTGGTCCTCCCGGAGCTCGGTTTCGGGCTGGTGCCGCAGCCGATCGCCGAAGGGCTGGTGCGCTGGACGGTGTTCTCCCTGCCCGCGGCGGTCACGCCCGAGTACGTCGGCCTGGGCGAAGCGGAGCACGGGCTGACGGACGCGATCCGCAACAGCGCCGGCGCGCTGCAGGCGCTGGACGTGGCGTCGGATCGGCCGGGAGTGCGGGCCGAGCTGTCGGCGCACCTGCGGTCGCGCCCGGACGTGGACTGGCCCGCGGGCACGCCGGCGCGGGCGTTGCGGGTGCTGCAACGGGCGGAGGAGATCGCGGCGATCCTCGCGATCGCATCGTCCGACGACCCGGGCGGAGCGCTGTCGGCTTCGGCATCGTCGTTGCGGGCTCAGGCTTTGCGGCCGCTGTCGGACGCGGTGCGGACGGCCCGGTGCGCGTCGGTCAACGAGGCCGTGCGGGTGTTCGCGGAGCAGACGGCCCGAGAAGGCTGAGCCCGGGAGTCCTCGGCTCAGTGGATCTTCCGCTTACTGGCTGCCCCGGCCGCGGAGGCATCGGCGTCAGCCACGCTCAGTCCGCCAAGGACTGCCACACCCCGGGTGCCGGCCGGGCTTAGCCCGCCAACCGCAGCCGCACCCCGGCGTCAGCCGCGGCCAGCCCGCCCAGCATAGCCGCACCCAGGCGTCAGCCACACTCAACCAGCCAACCACTGCCGCACGCCGGCGCTGGCGTCAGCCGCGCTCAGCCCGCCAAGGACTGCCACACTTCCGGCACCGGCCGGGCTCAGCTCTGCCAACCACTACCGCACCCGGCATCAGCCGCGCTCACCCCGCCAACCACAGCCGCACCCCCGGCGCCGGCCGAACTAGCGGGCCGGGCGCTTGGCCGGCTCGCAGCAGGCCACCGCGCACGCCTCACCGTTCACCGTGCAGCCCGCCGCCGGGAACGGGGACAGCTTGCGCGGTGTCACCCCGTGCGTGTGCTCGCGGACCAGCTCCACCACCAGCTCCGCGAACCGGGGGTCCGCACCCGCCGTCGCCGCGCGGGCGAACGCCATTCCGTGCTCCGCCGCCCGCTCGGCCGCCTCGTTGTCCAGGTCCCAGATCACCTCGAGGTGGTCCGACACGAACCCGATCGGCGAGACGACCACCCCGGTGACTCCCGAGGCGTGCAGCGCGTCGATGTGGTCGACGATGTCCGGCTCCAGCCACGGCACCTGCGGCGGCCCTGACCGCGACTGCCACACCACGTCGTATTCGGAGATGCCCGCCTCGGCCGCGACCAGGCGCGCCGCTTCCGCGATCTGGCGGGAGTACCGGCGGCCGCCCTCGATCGGCGGGCCGGATGCCAGGTCCGCGCTCGACGGGACCGAGTGCGCCGTGAAGACCGTGCGGATGCCGGGCGCGTCGCCCAGGGACGCGTGCGCCGCGCGGACGCCGTCCGCCACCGCCGAGACGAACAGCGGGTGGTCGAAGAACTGGCGCAGCTTCACCAGTTCGGGGGCATCCGAGCCGACCGCCGCGCGGGCGCGCACGATGTCCTCGTCGTACTGGCGGCACGCCGAGTAGCCGCCGTACGCGCTCGTCGGGAACACCAGGATCCGCTTCGCGCCTTCCGACGTCAGCGACGCCAGGGTGTCCTCGACCATCGGGTGCCAGTTGCGGTTGCCGAAGTGCACCGGGAGGTCGATGCCGGCGGCCGCGAGCTGCTTCTCGACCGCGGCCATCGCGTCGCGGTTCAGCCGGTTGATCGGCGATACGCCGCCGAAGTGCCGGTAGTGCTCGGCGACTTCGAGGAGCCGTTCCCGCGGCACGCCCCGGCCCCTGGTGACGTTTTCGAGGAACGGCATGACGTCGTCAGGCCCTTCCGGACCGCCGAACGAAAGCCACAGCAACGCGTCGTATCCCACCCCGTCATCTTGCCGATGTGGCGGCCCGCACGCTGACGCGGGGCCGTTATGAATCGACCAGTACAAAACCCTGGTAGCCTCGTCCCATGGCCAGGCCACGGGAGTTCGACGAGACCGCCGCCGTCGAGAGCGCGATGCACGCGTTCTGGACGCGCGGCTACGAGGCGACCTCGACGCAGGACCTGTGCGAGGCCACCGGGCTCGGGCGCAGCAGCGTCTACAACACCTTCACCAGCAAGAAAGCCCTGTTCCAGCGGACCCTGACGCACTACAGCGCCCAGGGCCTCGCCGGCCGGAAAGCCGTCCTCGATGGACCGGGCACCGCCGCCGACCGTCTCGCGGCCATGTTCGACGACCTCGTCGACGACGAACTGGAGCACGGCCGCCGCGGCTGCCTCGTCGTCAACACCCTCGCCGAGCTCGGCACCCCCGACGACGAGGTCGGCGCCGCCCTGCGGAACGACACCGAAAAGCAGCTGGCCCTGCTCACCGGGTGCGCCCGGGAGGGCGTCCTCGACGGCAGCCTCCGGGACGGCCGCGCGCCGGCCGACGTCGCCGAGTTCCTGCTCGGCACCATTTCCGGGCTCCGGGTGATGTCCCGCCGCGGCGCGAGCCCCGAAGCGATGCACGCCGTCGCCGATCTCGCCCTGTCGGCGATCACCCGATAGAGCACACCCACACCACAACCAGCTGCCGCACGAATTTTGTACTGATCGATCCACAACTTAGGAGGACCCGTGCCCCTGGCCGTCTTCGTCCTCGGGCTCAGCGTGTTCGCGCTGGGCACGTCCGAGTTCATGATCACCGGCCTGCTCCCCGGGATGGCCGCCGACCTCGGTGTCACCATCCCCGACGCCGGGCTGCTGATCTCCGCCTTCGCGATCGGCATGGTCGTCGGCGCGCCGCTGCTGGCGATCGGCACCCTGCGCCTCCCCCGCCGCCGGACGCTCCTCGCGCTGCTCGTGGTCTTCTTCGGCGCGCACGTCGTGGGCGCGCTCTCCACCGGGTACGCGCTGCTCTTCGCGACGCGGGTGGTGGCCGCGCTCGCCTGCGCGGGCTTCTGGGCCGTCGCCGTGGCGACGACGATCGCGCTGGTGCCCGTCGAGCGTCGCGGCCGCGCGATGGCGGTGCTGGTCGGCGGGCTGACCGTGGCCAACATCGCCGGCGTCCCCGCGGGGACGTTCATCGGCCAGCACGCGGGCTGGCGGACGGCGTTCTGGGCGGTCGCGGCGGTGACGCTGCTGGCGGCGGCCGGGGTGGCCGCGCTGGTGCCGGAGACGACCGGCGGTGGGATGAGCGTCCGCACCGAGCTGCGGCTGTACCGGCGCGGCCGGGTCTGGCTCGCACTCGGCGTGATCGCGTTGTGCCAGGCCATGATCTTCGCCGCGTTCAGCTACCTCGCACCGCTGCTGACCGAAACGGACGGTCTGCCGGAGGCGTGGGTGCCGGGCGTGCTGGCCCTGTTCGGCGTCGGCGCGCTCGTCGGCATCACGGCCGGTGGGCGGCTGGCCGACCGCCGCCCGTTCGCCACGCTCTACGGCTGTGTCGGGCTCGCGCTGGCGGCCCTGGTCGTCCTCGCGACGACCACCGACGCCGTGGTCGCGGTGGCGGCCGTGCTCGTCTTCGGGGCCGCCGGGTTCGGCGCCAACCCGGCGCTGAACGTCCGCACGTACGCCGTGGCCGGCGGCTCGCCGACGCTCGTCGGCGCGAGCACGACGGCGGCGTTCAACGTCGGCAACACCATCGGCCCCTGGCTGGGCGGCGTCGCGATCGGCGCCGGCCTGGGTTTCCCGAGCGTGGCGTGGACGGGCCTCGCGCTCGGCGCCGCGACGCTGGTGGCGCTCACGGTCGCGGTCGTCGTCCAGCGGAACGACGACCGCGAACCGGTGACCGTGTGAGGCTCAGATCCCGAGGAAGTGGACCCCGCCGTCGACCATGATCATCGAGCCGGTGGTGGCGGGGAGCCAGTCCGAGAGCACCGCGCAGACGCTCTTCGCCACCGGGTCCGGGTCCGTGCTGTCCCAGCCGAGCGGCGCGCGCTCGCCCCAGCCGTCCTCCAGGTCGACGAAGCCCGGGATGGACTTGGCCGCCATGGTCTTCATCGGGCCCGCGCTGACCAGGTTGACGCGGATGCCCTGCGGCCCCAGCTCCTTGGCCAGGTACCGGTTGACCGACTCGAGCCCGGCCTTCGCGACGCCCATCCAGTTGTAGACCGGCCACGCGACGCGCGCGTCGAAGTCCATGCCGACGTACGACGAACCGCGCCCCATCAGCGGCAGGCACGCCTTCGCCAGCGACATGTACGAGTACGTCGAGATCTCGATCGCCGTCTTGACGTCCTCGGCGGGCGCGTCGAGGAACGGCGCGCCGAGGCACGTCTGCGGGGCGAAGCCGATCGAGTGCAGCACGCCGTCGAGGCCGTCGACGTGCTCGCGGACCTTGTCGGCGAGGCCGTCGAGCTGCTCCTGGTTGGTGACGTCCAGCTCGATCACGGGCGCCTCTTCGGGAAGCCGCTTCGCGATGCGCTCGACGAGCGACATCCGGCCGAAGCCGGTCAGCACCACCTTCGCACCCTCCTGCTGCGCGATCTTGGCCGCGTGGAAGGCGAGCGACGCGTCGGTGATGATGCCGGTGATCAGCAGGCGCTTGCCTTCGAGCAGTCCGGGCACGGGTCCTCCAAGTCTTGGTTCGGGTGAACGGAAATCAGTGGCCGAGGCCGAGGCCGCCGTCGACCGGCAACACCGCGCCGTTGACGTAGCCGGCCTCGTCGGAGGCCAGGTAGCGCACCGCGGCGGCGATCTCCGACGGCTCCGCGTACCGGCCGGAGGGCACCTGCGCGAGGATCTGCTTCTTGCGGTCCTCGGACAGCTCGTCGGTCATGTCGGTGTGCACGAACCCGGGAGCGATGACGTTCGAGGTGATGTTGCGCGAACCGAGCTCACGGGCCAGCGAGCGCGCGAAGCCGACCAGGCCCGCCTTCGACGCCGCGTAGTTGGCCTGGCCGGCCGAGCCGGAGAGCCCGACCACCGAGGAGATGAAGACGAACCGGCCCCACTTGCCGCGCAGCATGCCGCGGGAAGCCCGCTTCGCGACGCGGAAGGCGCCGGTCAGGTTCGCGTCGACCACGCGCTCGAACTGCTCGTCGCTCATCCGCATCAGCAGCGTGTCGTCGGTCAGCCCGGCGTTGGACACCAGCACCTCGACCGGGCCCTGGTGCTCCTCGACGAGCTTGAACGCCGCGTCGACCTGTTCGGTGTCGGTGACGTCCGCCTGGACGCCGAACAGGCCCTCGGGCGCGCCCGAACCACGGTGCGTGACGGCCACCCGGTGTCCCTGCTCCGCGAGGTCCCGGGCGATCGCCAGACCGATGCCCCGGTTGCCCCCGGTGATCAGAACCGACCGTCCCACAGTGTTCTCCCTCTTCGTCGACCGTGCGCTGATGTCGGGCACGAGGTTATCGGCAGCTCCGCCGGGCCGCGCACCCGCGCCCGGGGTGCCGGTGACCGTCCTAAGCCCGTGTAAGGAACTGCCCTCCGACCTTGCTGGTTACCCGCTGGTTGGTCACCGTGAGTCGCAACACAGGAGGTCGACGATGACAACCCGGATCAGCGGCACAGGCGCGGACGCCGTCAGCGAGAAACGCGTTATCGGCAACGTTTTGCGCGGCTCCATCGGCAATCTGGTCGAGTGGTACGACTGGTACGCCTATGCGGCGTTCACCACATACTTCGCCAAGTCGTTCTTCCCGACGACCGACACCACGGCCGCGTTCCTCGGGACCGCCGCCGTGTTCGCCGTCGGGTTCCTCATGCGCCCGCTCGGCGGCTGGATGCTCGGCCGGTTCGCCGACCGGTTCGGCCGCCGCAGCGCGCTCGTGCTCTCGGTGACGTTGATGGCGGGCGGCTCGCTGCTCATCGCCGTCACGCCGAGCTACCACACCATCGGGATCGCCGCGCCGATCCTGCTGCTGATCGCGCGGCTGATCCAGGGCCTCTCGGTCGGCGGCGAGTACTCCACCTCGGCGACGTACCTGTCCGAAGTGGCCACACCCGGCAAGCGCGGCTTCTACTCGAGCTTCCAGTACGTGACGCTCTACGGCGGCCAGCTCCTGGCGCTCGGCCTGCAGCTCATCCTGCAGGCGATCCTCACCGAGCAGCAGCTGACGGCATGGGGCTGGCGGATCGCGTTCGGCGTCGGGACCGTCGCCGCGCTCACCGTGATGTGGCTGCGCCGCGGGATGGACGAGTCCGAGAGCTTCAGGCGCGAAGCCGGCGAGAGCGCGACGACGGGTGAACGCGGCACGCTGCGCACGCTGGCCAAGTACCCGAAGGAGATCGCGCTCGTCGTGGGGCTGACCCTCGGCGGCACGGTGGCGTTCTACACTTTCGCCACCTATAGCCAGAAGTTCCTCGAGAACACCGCCCACATCCCGCGGCGCACGGTCACGATCATCCTGTTCTCGGCGATCCTCCTGGCCGCGATCCTGCAGCCGCTGGCGGGCCGGCTGTCCGACCGGATCGGCCGCCGTCCGCTGCTGCTGTTCTTCGGCATCGCGGGCACGCTGCTGACCGTCCCGATCATGACGATCATGGGCTCGACCCGGAACCCGGTCGGCGCGTTCTTCCTCGTCCTGGCCGGGCTCGTCGTCGTGGCGGGCTACACGTCGATCAACGCGATCGTGAAGGCCGAGCTGTTCCCGACGAAGATCCGCGCCATCGGCGTCGGCCTGCCCTACGCGCTCACCGTCGCGATCTTCGGCGGCACCGCCGAGCTGATCGCGCAGGCGCTGAAGAGCGCCGGGCACGAGTCGGTGTTCTTCTGGTACGTCGCGGGCTGTGTCCTGGTCTCCCTGATCGTCTACGGCACAATGCGGGAAACCTCGAAGACCTCCGAGCTCGAAGAACGCCCCGAGCCGGTGGGCGCGGGCGAACGCTGAGAAGGGGATGGCCGTGCGCGTGCTCCTCGTCGAAGACGACGCGGGGGTCGCGGGCGCCCTCGCGGAGTCGCTGCACGCGCGCGGTCATCCCGTCACCAGCGTCGGCCGCGGTGCCGACGCCCTGCACCGCCACCGCGACGCCGACCTCGTCCTCTTGGACCTCGGACTGCCCGACCTCGACGGACTCGACGTCCTGCGCAAGATCCGGGCGGTCTCGCCGGTGCCGGTCATCGTGCTGACCGCCCGCGGCGACGAGCGGTCCATCGTGCGTGGCCTGCGCCTCGGCGCCGACGACTACCTGACCAAACCGGTGCGGCTGGCCGAGCTGCTCGCCCGGATGGACGCCGTCGTGCGGCGCGCGGTGGCCCGCGAGGCACCCGCCGGCGACGTCGTGCGCATAGAGGACGTCGAGATCGACCTCGGTGCCCGCCGGGTCCTCGTCGCCGGCCACGACGTCGGGCTGACGACCAAGGAGTTCGAGATCCTGGCCGTGCTCGCCGCGCGTCCCGGGACCGCGGTCAGCCGCCAGCAGCTGATGGACGAGGTCTGGGGCGACGCCTACCTCGCGGTGTCGCGCTCGCTCGACGTCCACCTGACCGGCCTGCGCGCGAAGCTGGACCGGCCGGGCCTGCTCACCACCATCCGCGGCTTCGGCTACCGGCTCGGCCGGGACTGACCCCGTGCGCACCCGGCTGCTGGTCGTCCTGGTCGCCCTGGCACTCGCGGTGGTCGCCGCGTTCGCCGTGCCGCTGCTGCTGTCCACCGCCGAGCAGCGCACCCAGCAGCTGGTCATCTCCCGCACCGCCGACGTCGACCGGTTCGTCGTGCTGGCCCAGCAGGCCGTCGACACCCACGACTCCGCCGCCCTCGTGGCCGACGCGGCCCGCTACGCCGATCTGTACGGCGAAGGCGTCGTCATCGTCGACGCCCGGCGCGCACCGCTGGTGCAGGCCGGCGGGCTGACCGCGGCCGACCCCGCGGTGCACGCGCTGGTCGAGGCGACCATGCGCAACGAGCCGGCGCCGCAGGTCGGCCGGCTCGGCCCGTCGTCGGCCGAACCGGCGTACTTCGCGCGGCCGGTCGGCACCGGCACCCGGGTGTCCGGCGTGGTCGTGCTGCGGGCGTCGGTGACGGCGGCGGCCGCGGACGTCGCCACCCGCTGGGGCACGATCGGCGCCGGGGCGCTGCTGGTCGCGGTGGTGTTCGTGCTGCTCGCGGTGGTGCTGGCCCGCTGGATGGTGCGGCCGCTGCACGAGCTGGAGACCGGGGTCCTCGCCGTCGCCGCCGGGCACCGCGCGCACGTCCCCGAACGCACCGGGCCGCGGGAGCTGCGGGTGCTGGCCGGCGAGGTCAACCGGATGTCCGAAGCCGTGCTCGAAGCGGCCGACCAGCAGCACCGGCTGGTCGCCGACGCCTCCCACCAGCTGCGCAACCCCATGGCGGCGCTGCGGCTGCGCGTGGACTCGCTCGCCGGCCGGGTCGAGGGCGACGAGGCCACCTACCGGGCGACCGTGGCCGAGGTGGAACGCCTCGAACGGCTGCTCGACGGGCTGCTGGCCCTCGCGCTGGCCGAGAGCACCGCGACGCGGGTCGCGGCCGGGGGCGCGGACGAGTCGTGCGACCTCGCCTCGGTGCTCGCCGAACGCGTCGACGCCTGGCGCCCGTCCGCCGAGGACGCCGGTGCGACGCTCGTGCCGCCGCCCGGGCACGACGAGCCGGTGACCGTCCGCTGCCCGGAAGGCGAGCTGGCCCAGATCCTCGATGTTCTGCTGGACAACGCCGTCCACTACGCCGGCCGCGGCGCGAAGATCACCACGGACTGGGAAAGCGGTGCGGAGACGGCGACCCTCGTCGTCCGCGACGACGGACCCGGACTGTCCACTGAGGACCGCGCGCGGGCGACCGAGCGGTTCTGGCGCGCGGGCGGCGAAGGCGCCCCGCGCGGGACCGGGCTCGGGCTCGCCATCGCGCACCAGCAGGTGCGCACCCGCGGCGGGGTCCTGGAACTGCGCCAGGCGGAGCCGCACGGGCTCGAAGTCCGCGTCACCCTGCCGCTGGAGGTGCCACGATGAGGTGCACCCGCCGCACCGCCCTGCTCGGCGGTCTCGGCCTGGCCCTGGCCGGCTGCTCGACGTCCGGCTACGGCGGTCCGGACCGGACGCTCACCATCGCGGCCGGCGAGCGCGGCGGGTTCTACCTGGCCTTTGCCGAACTGCTGGCCGCCGAGCTGAGCCGGGTCGAGCCGCGGCTGCACGCCACCGCCGTGCCCACCGAGGCGAGCGTCGCCAACGTCAGCCTGGTCCGGAGCGGCCAGGCCGATCTCGGGCTGGTGCTCGCCGACGTCGCCCAGACCGCGCTCGCCGGGAACGCGCCGTTCACCGCGAAGGTGCCGCTGCTCGCGCTCGGCCGCGTTTACGAGAACTACCTGCAGCTCGTCGTGCGCGCGGACGGCCCGGTGCACCGCCTCGCCGACCTGGCGGGACGTCCGGTGTCGCTCGGCGCGAGCGGGTCCGGCGCGGCCCAGCTCGGCGAGCGGCTGTTCGCGAAGGCGGGGATCACGGTCGACGCCCGGCACCTGCTCTTCGACGACGCCGTCCAAGCACTGGCCGCCCGGCGGATCGACGCCATGCTGTGGTCCGGCGGGGTGCCGACGCCGAAGCTCGCGGACCTCACCCGCACGACACCCATCGCCCTGCTCCCCCTGGATTCGGTGGTGCCCGCGCTGCGGGCCGCGTACGGGCCGGTGTACGACCAGGTCCAGGTGCCCGACGGGGCGTACCGCGGGGTCGGCGCGCTCGGCACCATCGGCGTGGCGAACCTGCTGGTCTGCTCCCCCGCCCTGCCCGGCGACGTCGCCTCGGCGATCGTCCGGCTGCTCGTGGAACGGGCGACCGACCTCGTGCCCGCCGAGGCGGTCGGCACGCAGTTCCTCGACGTGCGGACGCTGATCGGCACGCAGCCGGTGCCGCTGCAGCCGGGCGCGGCGGCCGAGTACCGAGCGTTGCACGGCTGAGCGCTAGATTGGGCCGGTGACCGAACCCCGCCACCGAGTCGTCGAGATGCCGCTGCGCGTGCGCTACCACGAGTGCGACGGCCAGGGCATCGTCTTCAACGCCCACTACCTGGCCTATGTGGACATGTGCGCCTTCGAGGCGGAGAAGGCGCTCTTCGGTTCGCACGACGAGTTCCTGGCCCACCGCACGGACGTCGTGGTGGCGGAGGCGAACCTGAAGTTCCGCTCGCCGGCCCGCTATGACGACGACCTGGTCGTCTCGCAGTACCTGGCCCACCTCGGGACGACGTCGCTGATCTTCGACTTCGAGATCCACCGCGGCGAGACGCTCGTCGCGGCCGCGAACGTCCGGTACGTGTTCATCGACCCGGCGACGCTGCGTCCGGCGGCGCCGCCCGAGGCGGTCCGCAAGGTGTACGCGGACCTGCTCGGGGACTGAGCCCGTGTTCCGCATTCTCTTCCACCAGCCCGAAATCCCGCCGAACACGGGCAACGCGATCCGGCTCGCGGCGAACACGGGGTGCGAGCTGCACCTGGTCGAGCCGCTGGGGTTCACCCTGGAGGACAAGCAGCTGCGCCGGGCCGGGCTCGACTACCACGACCTCGCGCGCGTCCACGTGCACGCGTCGCTGTCGGCGGCGTGGGAAGTGTTGCTGCCGGCCAAGGTCTACGCGTTCAGCGCGTCGGCGACGCGGCTGTACACCGACGTCGCGTACGCACCCGGGGACGTGCTGATGTTCGGGCAGGAGTCGGTGGGGCTGCCCGCTTCGGTGCAGGAGGCCCCGGAGGTGACCGACCGCGTGCGGCTGCCGATGCTGCCGACCAGCCGGTCGCTCAACCTGGCCAACACCGCGGCGATCACGGTCTACGAGGCCTGGCGGCAGAACGGGTTCGCGACCCCGGGCGCGTGAGGCCGCCACGCGATCGCCGCACCGGCCGGTCGCTCGGCGGAACGGGTTCGCGGGCGCGTGATCACCCTCCGGTAGGTTCGCCGGATGCGACAGCAGTTCCTGGGGGCGCTCATCGGCGCCGCGTTCGGCACCGTGTTCGTCCTCGTCAACTCCGGCGACCCGCTCCCCGCGGCGATCGGCTGGGTGCTGCGCGCCCTCGCCGTGGCCGCGCTGGCGGCGGTGGTGGTCCTCGGCGTCCGCGCCGGCGGGCGGCCGACGCTCGAAGACCGGCCGATGTTCGGGCCGAGCTACCGGGTCATCGTGATCGGCGAGGTGGTGCTGCTCGTCGCCGGGTTCTTCGTGCTCAGCCTGCTGGACGCGCCGGTGCAGGCGAACGTCGCGTGGATCGCGACCGTCGTCGGCCTGCACTTCGTCGCGCTGGCCTCGGCGTGGAAGGCGCGCTCGATCCTGGTGATCGGGGTGGCCTTGACCGTGCTGGGGGTCGTCGGGCTCGCTCTGCTCGGCACCGCCGCGGCGTGGGTCCCGTTCGTGAGCGGTGTGCTTTCCGGCGTGACCCTGCTCGGCGGAAGCCTCTACGGCGTCCGCCGAGCCTGAGTCACGGGAGCCGCTGGCCGAAGAACAGGCTGGCCGCCGCACCCATCATGAGGATCAGCGTGCCCACGACCACCCACGGCTTGCTCGCGTCGGCGTCCTTCAGCTCGTAGCCGATCTGCTCGCCGAGGTCCGCGTAGACCTTCTTCAGCTCCTCGGCACTGGCCGCCTTGTAGAAGTCGCCGCCCGAAAGCCGCGCGATCTCCCGCAGGGACTCGTCGTCCACGCTGACCGGCTGGGCCTTGCCGTCGATGTCGACCGAGCCGTGGGTCGTGCCGAACGAGATCGACGAGATCGGCACGCCGGCCTGCTTCGCCGCCTGCGCCGCCGTGTAGCCGCCGCGCGCCGCGTACAGGTCCTCGGGCACCGTCTGCTTGCCGTCGGACATCAGCACCACGCGGGCCGGCGGCGGTCCGTCGGCCCCGCCCACCACGCTGGAGAAGCTCTCCACCGACTGCAGGGCCGCGAAAATACCCTCGCCGGTCGCCGTCGACTGGGCCAGCTTCAGGTTCTCGATCGCCTTGATCACGCCGTTGCGGTCGGTGGTCGGGTTGACCAGCACGGTCGCCGTGCCCGCGAACGAGATCAGGCCCAGGTTGATCCCCGGGGTCATGTTCCGCGCGAACTGCGTCGCCGCGTCCTGCGCCGCCTTCAGCCGCGTCGGCGCGACGTCGGTGGCCTCCATCGACAGCGACACGTCGATCACGAGCATCACGGT
Organism: Amycolatopsis sp. NPDC114505; assembly: GCF_055633615.1. Classification (NCBI taxonomy): domain Bacteria; kingdom Bacillati; phylum Actinomycetota; class Actinomycetes; order Pseudonocardiales; family Pseudonocardiaceae; genus Amycolatopsis; species Amycolatopsis sp. NPDC114505. Next base: position 754,929 of record NZ_JBVKDV010000003.1, read on the forward strand.
CGCCCGGTTGCGCGGCACCTTCTGCTCGGCGGTCGGCCCGGCCAGCCCCACGGTCAGCAGCAGCAGCGACAGCACGATCAGCACCGCCGGCAGGTGCCGCACCCAGCCCTGGCTCTTCGGCGCGACCTTGTCCAGCAGCGCCAGGTTCGCGAACCGCATGGTCCGCTTCCGCCGCGCGCGCTGCGCCAGCACGTACCCGATCGCGACCGCCGCGACGGCGATCAGCAGCAGGAACCACCACGGCGCGCTGAACCCCGTCAAACTCATGCGCACACCTCGCTGACGCTCGGTGCCGCCTGAGCCGGAAGCGCTGTGTTGAATGGTTCGGTCGCAAGCTCCCTCACGCGACACCCCCCGACCAGCGGCGCTTGCGGGCGACGACGAACCGCACCATGTCGGCGATCCAGTCGGCGTCCGTGCGCAGCGTCAGGTGCGCCGCACCCGCGCGCCGCAGGCCGGCCGCCACCGTCTGGCGGTGGGCGTGGGCCGCGGCCCCGAACTCCTTGCGCAGCAAGGCCGACGCATGCACTTCGCGCTGTTTCCCTGTCTCCGGGTCGGCCAGCACGACGGTCCCCACCTCGGGCAGGTCGACGTCGCGCGGGTCGAGGACTTCGATCGCGATCAGTTCGTGGCGCCCGCCCAGCGCCCGCAGCGGCCGCTCCCAGGACGTGTCGCCCAGGAAGTCGGAGATCACCACGGCCAGGCCACGGCGGCGCGGCGGCCGGCGCAGCGCCTCCAGGGCCTCGGCGAAGTCCCCCCGCGTGCCCTCGGCCGCCCGCGGTGTCTCGGCCAGCCTCCGCACCAGCCCGCGGGCGTGCGCCAAGCCGCCCCGCGCCGGGATGCGGGTCGTCTCGGCGCCGGTCGACACGAGCGCGCCGATCCGGTTGCCGCCGCCCCCGGTCAGGTGGGCGACCGCCGCGACCGCGCAGACCACCAGGTCACGCTTCTCGCACAGCGCCGTCCCGAAGTCGAGGCTCGCCGAGAGGTCGGCGACGACCCACGTCTCCAGCTCGCGGTCGGCCACGGTCTCGCGGATGTGCGGGGTCGTGGTGCGGGCGGTGACCGCCCAGTCCATCCGGCGCACGTCGTCGCCGGGCTGGTACGGCCGCGCCTCGCCGGGCTCGGACCCCGGCCCCGGCACCAGGCCGAGGTGGTTGCCCTGCAGCAGCCCGTCGAGCCGCCGGCGGACGTCCAGCTCCAGGGTCCGGAGGCCGGCCTCCAGCCGTTCGCCGCGCAGCACCGGCGGCGCCCACGAAGGGCGGGGCGTGCCCTTCTCGTTCTTCGCCATCGCCGGCTACCTGACCGGCGCGCCCGCCGGGACCGGGCCGCCCTGGCCGGCCCCGCCCTGCGGCCGGGCCGAGACCTGCGGCAACGGCACGGTCTGCAGCACGCGCGTGATGATGTGGTCGATGGGCACGCCGTCGGCGAGCGCGTCGTAGGACAGCACGAGCCGGTGGCGCAGCACGTCCGGCACGACGTCGACGACGTCCTGCGGCAGCACGTAGTCGCGGCCGCGGACCAGGGCCAGCGCCCGCGCGGCCGCGATGATGCCGAGGCTCGCGCGCGGCGAGGCGCCGTAGGACACCCAGCCGGCGACGTCGGCGAGGCCGTGCTCGTTCGGCGTCCGCGTGGTCAGGACGAGCCGGACGACGTAGTCGACGAGGGCGTGGTGCACGAACACCTGCGCGGCGACGCCCTGCAGCCGGACCAGCTCGCCCGGGCTGAGCACCTCGTGCGGGGTGGGCGGGGTGACGCCCATCCGGTAGATGATCTCGCGCTCTTCCTCGGCCGTGGGGTACTCGACGAGGATCTTGAACAGGAAGCGGTCGCGCTGCGCCTCGGGCAGCGGGTAGACGCCCTCGTTCTCGATCGGGTTCTGGGTGGCCAGGACGAGGAACGGGTCGGGCATCGGGAAGGTCTGCCCGCCGATCGACACGTGCCGCTCGGCCATCACCTCGAGCATCGCCGACTGCACCTTCGCCGGCGCGCGGTTGATCTCGTCGGCGAGCACGAAGTTCGCCACGACCGGGCCGAGCTCGACGTCGAAGCGCTCGGCGCCCTGGCGGTAGATCCGGGTGCCGAGGATGTCCGCGGGCACCAGGTCGGGGGTGAACTGGACGCGGGAGAACGAGCCGCCGACGACCCGGGCGAACGTCTCCACCGCGAGGGTCTTCGCGACGCCGGGCACGCCTTCGAGCAGCAGGTGGCCCTTGGCCAGCAGGCCGACCAGCATCCGCTCGACCAGGCGGTCCTGCCCGACGATGATCCGCTTGACCTCGAACACGGTCCGCTCCAGCAACTGGGCGTCCCGGGCCGGCGTCCCGGGCTGCTGCCCGTTCCCGCCCTCGGCGTAGCCGGGCTCGGTCACTCTGCCTCCTTGAAAGTCCGTGCGCCGCCCCCGCGACGGTGATCACGCGGTGCGACCGTACTGCGTCCCCCGGTCGTCCGTCCGTCCGGCACGCGGACGCACGCGTTGGCCCCTGAGTAGCCAACACCTTCTTCGGTGTGACATCTGTGAAGCAGGCGATCAGCGGTGGCGCTCGAGGTCCTCGGGGGTGTCGATGTCGTCCGCTTCGCCCCGTTCCGCCGGAATCTCGGTGACGGTCAGTGCGCCCAGCACGCGCCGCAGCGCCGCGTTCTCCAGCCGCTCCGGCAGCGCCGCCTTCAGCGCGGCGACCCGCCAGGCGCCGAGCAGCCACTGCCGGGACCCGCCGGCGTCCACGAGCACGGCGCCGTCGCCGTCGCCGAGTGCCGTGACCAGGCGGTCCACTGTGGACCGGCGGACGCCCGGGAGGTCCGCGGCCAGCACCGCGACCACCTCGACGTCGTCCGGGACGAACGCGAGCCCGGCCGCCAGCGCCGCCACCGGCCCGGTGCCCGGCACCGGTTCCCGCGTCCACACGACGTCGAAGCCGGACCGCCGCGGGCCGACGGCGATCACCCGTTCGGCGCCTTCCAGCGCGTGGATCGCGCGGGCGAGCAACGGTTTCCCCCCCACCGACAGGGCCGGCTTGTCCACACCGGACAGTCTGCGGGCCGAGCCCCCGGCCACCACGATCCCCGCGTACCGCATCCGGGGAATCTAACCCATACTGGACGCGTGTCCTACACCGTCGAACCGCGCGTCGACGCCTACATCGACGCCCTGCCCGAGTGGCAGCAGGCGCTCTGCCGCGAGGTCCGCGAGCTGGTCCACGCCGCGGACCCCGACGTCGTCGAGACCATCAAACGCACCCGCCAGCCGTACTTCGTGCTGGACGGCAACATCTGCGCCCTGCTGGCGGCGAAGGACCACGTCAACGTGTTCGTCTACGACGGCGGCATCGTCCCGGACCCCGAGGGCATCATCACCGCCGGGCACGGCAACAAGACCGCCCGGACCGTGGCCTTCCGCGAAGGCGAGACGGTCAACGCGCCCGCGCTCACGGCGATGTTCCGGCAGATCATCGCGAACAACCGGGCCGGCGGCTGGCGCAAGCTCAAGCGCGAGCAAGCCTGACCGTCAGCGGGCCAGCACGAGGTAGGCGAGCCCCAGTACACCCCGGTAGTCGCGGACGTACTCGCGCAGCCGGTGGTCGAGCCACTCCCGTACCTCCGGTGCCCGCGGGTCGTCCGGGTGCGCCGCCTGCCACTCTTCCCAGCCGGCGCGGGACGTCGACTCGAAGTCGTCCCATTCGAGCTGGTCGGCCGTGCTGAGGTGCCGCACGCGCCAGCCGGCGCCGGCCGCGGCATCCACGAGTTCCGGCAGGGTCAGTGTGTCGGGACCGAAGATCTCCAGAGCCGCCGAGCTCGGCGGGGCCGCCCAGAAGCCGTCGCCGTAGAGCAGCCTGCCGGACGGCACCACCCGGGCGAGCCCCTCGAGCGCCGCCTTGGTCGAGCCGAAGATGTGCGCGGCCCCGATGCATAAGGCCCGGTCGACGGGGACGTCCCAGGTCGCGGCGTCCGCCTCGGTGAAGTCCACCGTGAGGCCCCGTTCCGCCGCCGCGGCCCGCCCGCGCTCAAGACCGGTCGCGTCGGTGTCGACGCCGGTCACGCGCAGGCCGGGCGCCCGGGCCGCGGCCCGCAGCGGCAGCTCACCCCAGCCGCAGCCGAGGTCGACGAGGTGTCCCTCCCCCAGGTCCATCCGGTCGAGCAGCAGCTCCGCGTGGGGCTCGGACAGGGGCGTGTTCCAGCGCATCCGGGTGCGCCGAAGCGCGTTCAGCTCATCATCCACACCGGCGATCCTGGTGGCCGGCGGCGACGGCGTCGAACGGATTTCAGCCGATCAAGCGGGTCGCGTACGGCATGATCCCGCCGTAGCGCACCGCCGCGATCCGGACCCGCAGGCCGGACTGCGGTGCCTCGACCATCTGCCCGCCGCCGAGGTAGAGCGCGACGTGGTGGATGCCGCCCGCGCCGCCCCAGAAGAGCATGTCGCCGCGGCGCATCTGCGACAGCGGCACGCGCCGCCCCGCCGTGTACTGGTAGCCGCTGTAGTGCGGCAGGCCCCGGACCCCGGCGAACGCGTAGATCATCAGGCCGGAGCAGTCGAAGCCGATCTTGTTGTAGTCGCCGTAGCGGTCGGCGACGCCGCCGTCGCGGATGCCGCGGGTCGGGCCGCTCGCGTTGCCGCCGCCCCAGGCGTACGGCAGGCCGATCTTCGACAGCGCCCGGGCGATGACCGCCTCGATCGACGAGCCGGCCGGGCCCGCCGCGGGCTTGCTCGCCGGGCGGCCGCCCCCGCCGGACGAGCCGAGCGCGGCCTGGCGGGCGCGCTCGTCGTCCTCGCGCTGCTTCTGGGCGAGCCAGTCCTGGTAGCGCTGCCGCTGGCCCTGCAGGCCGTTGACCTTGGACTGGGCGGTGAACAGCTGCTGCTCGACGTCGGACTTGGTGTTCTGGAGCTGGGTGTTCTGCGTCGCCTGGCTGTCCTGGGCCGAGATGGCCCTGGACTGCGCCGAGTCGGCGCTGCTCTTCGCCTCGCGCGCGGCGTCCTGCTTCTGCTGGGCGATCTCGGCGGCCTTGCGGGCCGCGGCGTCCTTGTTCGACTTCTCGGTCTGCGCCTGCTGGAGCCGGTCGAGGGCGTTGAGCCGGTCGCCGCCGACGGCGTCGAGCAGCTGCGCGCGGGCCAGCATGTCCTTGGGGCTGTCAGCGCTCAGGTACGCCGAGAGCGAGCCGACCGTGCTGCCCTGCTGGAAGCTCGCGGCGGCGAACGACTTCAGGTCGTTGCGCGCCTTCTCGATGGCGCCGGCCGCCGCGTCCGCCTCGGTCCGGGCGGCCTTCGCGTCGTTCTCGGCCTGCGCCGCCGCGTCCTGCGCGGACTGCAGGTCGACCAGGGCCTTGTTGGCCTCTTCCTGCTTGAGCTCGACGTCGTCCTGCAGCTGCGACAGCTTCTGCTCGGCCTGGGCCAGCTGGTTGGTCAGCCGACCGACTTCACCGGCCTTCGCGTTGGCGTCGGCCTTGCTGTTGTTCAGCTCGGAGTCGCTCGGGTTGGGCGGCGGCGGTGGCGCCGCGAGGCCCGTGCCGCCGGCCCCGAACAAGATCACCAGGGTGAGCGCGCTCACGGTGAGTCCCCGGCGGGTCCGCGGCACCTCCGGACCCCCACGCCGTCCCGCCACGACCGCCCACCTCCGCTCACCTGCGCACATCGCGCGTCACTGCAGTCACACCACTATCACAAGCATCACCGGAAACTTACACACCGTAGGCACCAATTCCCCTTATTGAGGGACCCCCGGCGCGGATGGCGCAGCCCACACCGCGTGTCGTCTTGAACCCCAAACAGGACGCGCGTACTGTTTGGGGCACCGCGAGGTGTGCCATCCCGAATCCGGTCCTACGGTGGGGGTGCGCAAGACTCGCCACCACCGAACCCGACCGAACTGACCTCAGGACTCGACCGCCGCACCGGCGCGGAAGTCCATGCCACTGGAGTTAGACGTGACCGCACCTGCCAGCAAGGACAGCTTCGGCGCCAAAGACACGCTGAAGGTCGGCGACGCCTCGTACGAGGTGTTCCGCCTGAACAAGGTCGAGGGCGCCGAACGGCTGCCCTACAGCCTGAAGATCCTGCTCGAGAACCTGCTGCGCACCGAAGACGGCGCGAACATCACCGCCGACCACATCCGCGCGCTGAGCTCGTGGGACCCGTCGGCCGACCCGTCGATCGAGATCCAGTTCACGCCCGCCCGCGTGATCATGCAGGACTTCACCGGCGTCCCGTGCGTCGTCGACCTCGCCACCATGCGCGAGGCCGTCACCGATCTGGGCGGCGACCCCGACAAGGTCAACCCCCTCGCGCCGGCCGAGCTGGTCATCGACCACTCGGTGATCATCGACGTCTTCGGCCGCCCCGACGCCTTCGAGCGCAACGTCGAGATCGAGTACGAGCGCAACCGCGAGCGCTACCAGTTCCTGCGCTGGGGCCAGGGCGCCTTCGACGAGTTCAAGGTCGTCCCGCCGGGCACCGGCATCGTGCACCAGGTCAACATCGAGCACCTCGCGCGCACGGTGATGTCCCGCAACGGGCAGGCCTACCCCGACTCCTGCGTCGGCACCGACTCGCACACCACCATGGTCAACGGCCTGGGCGTGCTGGGCTGGGGCGTCGGCGGCATCGAGGCCGAGGCCGCCATGCTGGGCCAGCCGGTCTCGATGCTCATCCCGCGCGTCGTCGGCTTCAAGCTGACCGGCGAGATCCCGGCGGGCGTCACCGCCACCGACGTCGTCCTCACGATCACCGAGATGCTGCGCCGCCACGGCGTGGTCGGCAAGTTCGTCGAGTTCTACGGCGAGAGCGTGTCCGCGGTGCCGCTGGCCAACCGCGCCACCATCGGCAACATGAGCCCGGAGTTCGGCTCCACCGCGGCGATCTTCCCGATCGACGAGGAGACCGTCCGCTACCTCAAGCTGACCGGCCGCTCGGCCGAGCAGGTCGCGCTGGTCGAGGAGTACGCCAAGCTCCAGGGCCTCTGGCACGACTCGTCGCGTGAGGCGGCCTACTCCGAGTACCTCGAGCTGGACCTCTCGACGGTCGTCCCGTCGATCGCCGGCCCGAAGCGCCCGCAGGACCGCATCGAGCTGTCGGACGCGAAGTCGGCGTTCCGCAAGTCGATCCACGACTACGTGGACGGCGAGGACACCACGCCGCACACCAAGATGGACGAGGCTTCGGAGGAGTCCTTCCCGGCCAGCGACGCCCCGTCGCTGTCGTTCGCCGAGGACGACGCCGCGCCGGTCACCAGCTCCGCCGCGAACGGCGCGTCGGGCCGCCCGAGCAAGCCGGTCAAGGTCTCGACGTCCGACCGCGGCGAGTTCGTCCTCGACCACGGCGCCGTGGTGATCGCCTCGATCACCTCCTGCACCAACACCTCGAACCCGTCGGTCATGCTCGGCGCCGCGCTGCTCGCGCGCAACGCCGTGGACAAGGGCCTCGCGGTGAAGCCGTGGGTCAAGACGTCGATGGCGCCGGGCTCGCAGGTCGTCACCGACTACTACACCAAGGCCAACCTGTGGCCGTACCTGGAGAAGCTGGGCTACCACCTGGTCGGCTACGGCTGCACCACGTGCATCGGCAACTCGGGCCCGCTCTCGGACGAGATCTCCGCGGCGATCCAGGAGAACGACCTCACCGCGGTCTCGGTGCTCTCGGGCAACCGGAACTTCGAAGGCCGGATCAACCCCGACGTGAAGATGAACTACCTCGCGTCGCCGCCGCTGGTCATCGCCTACGCGCTGGCCGGGACGATGGACTTCGACTTCGCGAACCAGCCGCTGGGCCAGGACAGCAACGGCACCGACGTCTTCCTGAAGGACATCTGGCCGACGGCGCAGGAGATCCAGGAGACCATCGACTACGCGATCACGCAGGAGATGTTCACCAAGGACTACGCCGACGTCTTCGACGGTGGTGAGCGCTGGAAGGCACTGCCCACCCCGGAGGGCAAGACCTTCGAGTGGGACGCCGAGTCCACCTACGTCCGGAAGCCCCCGTACTTCGAGGGCATGACGCCGGAGCCGTCGGCGGTCACGGACATCTCGGGCGCGCGCGTGCTGGCGAAGCTGGGCGACTCGGTCACCACCGACCACATCTCCCCCGCCGGGGCGATCAAGCCGGGCACCCCGGCCGCGCAGTACCTCACCGAGCACAACGTGGACAAGAAGGACTTCAACTCCTACGGCTCGCGGCGCGGCAACCACGAGGTGATGATCCGCGGCACGTTCGCGAACATCCGGCTGCGCAACCAGCTCCTGGACGACGTGCAGGGCGGCTACACCCGCGACTTCACCCAGGACGGCGCCCCGCAGGCGTTCATCTACGACGCGGCCCAGAACTACGCGGCGGCCGGCATCCCGCTGGTCGTGCTGGGCGGCAAGGAGTACGGCTCGGGTTCGTCGCGCGACTGGGCGGCCAAGGGCACGTCGCTGCTGGGCGTCCGCGCGGTGATCACCGAGTCGTTCGAGCGCATCCACCGCTCGAACCTGATCGGCATGGGCGTCATCCCGCTGCAGTTCCCGCAGGGCGAGTCGGCCTCGTCGCTCGGCCTGGACGGCACCGAGACGTTCGACATCTCGGGCATCACGGCACTCAACGACGGCGACACGCCCCGCACGGTGCACGTCACCGCGACTCGCGGCGACGGTACGAAGGTGGAGTTCGAGGCGGACGTCCGCATCGACACCCCGGGCGAGGCGGACTACTACCGCAACGGCGGCATCCTGCAGTACGTGCTGCGGAAGATGACGCAGGCGTAAGGGTTTCCGCTACGAAAAGGCCTCCCCGCTCGGTGAGCGGGGAGGCCTTTTCTCATGCCGGCACGGCTTCCCAGCGCACGCTGGACACCGACGGCTCCAGGGAAAGCCGCGACACCGCCGCCTCCATCTGGGCGTCGTCGCGCTGGTCGCCGACCAGCTCGGCGCGGACCTCCACCGTGCGGTCCTCGCGGTCCGTGCTCAGCACCGACAGCAGCCGGAAGTCCGTGCGGTTCAACGACTGCACGAGCAACGCCCGCACGTGCGCCTCGGTCGCGTCGCGGGTCACCGCCTGGAACGCGTACCTCGCCGGTGTCTCGTCCCCCGCCTCCGGGCGGCGGTCGACGACCCGGCCCAGTGGCCGCAGGAGCACGTTCACCCCGACCACGACGGCGGTGCCGGACGCCGCGATGACGTACAGCCCGGACCCGGCGAGCGACCCGACCGCGGCCGAGCACCACAGCGTCGCCGCCGTGTTGAGACCGCGGATGTTGAGACCGTCGCGCAGGATGACGCCGGCGCCGAGGAACCCGATGCCCGAGACGATCTGCGCGGCCACCCGGGTCGGGTCGGCGTCGCCGCTCGTGGTCAGGCCGCCGAACCCGTGGGCGGACAGCAGCACGAACAGCGTCGCGCCGACCGCGACGAGGGCGTTGGTGCGCAGCCCGGCCATCCGGGCGCGGAACTGGCGCTCGAACCCGATGACGGCGCCCAGGCCGACGCCGGTGCCGACGCGCAGCAGCATTTCGAAGATGGTCATGTCCGACTCGTTTCCGGCGTGCGCGCACTGCCGGACAGGAGGAGACCGGACGAGGTCAGCCCAGCCGGAAGCCTCCGGTGAGCGCACGCCCGGTCGTCCGCTGACTGTCCGCTGGCATGTGCCGCTCACCTCGCTTCCGTTGCTCGTGGTTGATCAACCCGACCACTGTAGCGCCCGGCCCACGACCCTGGCTGTGATGATCACAACCCCCAGTGGCGGCGCAAGTGCGGGACGAGGTCTTCGGGCCGCTCGTCGGGGAAGAACAGCTTCGCGCCGGGCACCTCGACGACTTCGGTCACCCCCGGGACGGCGTCGCGGAAGCGGTACGCCCACTCGATCCCGAAGTTCGGGTCGCCGGTACCCCAGACCAGCAGGGTCGGCACCCGGAACTCCTTGAGCAGCGGCTCGATCGCGTCCAGCTCCTCGCCGCGGACCGACGTCAGCAGGCGTTCGAACTGCCGCGCCGCCGCCAGGGTCCCGAACACCGGGCGCACGAAGGCGTCCAGGACGTCGTCGGGAACCAGGTCCGGACGTTCGTAGCCACCCCCGAGGGCGCCGCCCCGCGCCCGGTCCGTCGCCTGGCGGACGGCCAGCGGCGCCAGCTCTCCGCGTTCGGCCAGCTCGACGATCGGGCGGAACGCCTCGGGCGGCAGGTTGCCCTGGGTGTCGCAGTTGGTCAGGGTGAGCGTCCGGAGCCGGTCGGCCCGGTGCACGGCGAAGACCTGCGCGACCGCGCCACCGGTGTCGTTGGCGACGACGTCGAGGTCGCCCAGCTCCAGCGACTCGCAGAAGTCGCCCAGCCACCGCGCCAGCCCGTTCAGGCTCAGGTCCTGCTCCGGCGTCACCGGCGAGGCGCCGTGACCCGGCAGGTCGGGCGCGATGCACCTCCGCTCCCCCGCGAGTGCGGCGATCGCCTTGCGCCACAACAGGTTGTTCGTTCCCACGCCGTGCACGAAGAGCGCGACCGGCCCTTCCCCGACGTCGGTGTAGCTCACGTCGCCGGACGGCGTCGACACGCGCCCGCGCTGGTCCTCCCAGGTTCGCAGATCCATCGGTACAGTCCCTCCAGAAGTAAACCGACTGACGGTCTAGTATGAACAGACCGTCAGTCGGTTTGTCAACGACGGAGGCAGCCGAGCGGCATGAACAAGAAGATCGACCGCGGCCAGGCGACCCGCGAGCACCTCGTCGCGGTCGCCACCGGCCTGTTCACCGAGCACGGCTACGACGGGACCTCGATCGAGGCCGTCCTGCGGGCCGCCGACGTGAGCCGGGGCGCGCTCTACCACCACTTCCCCGGCAAGGACGCGCTGTTCGCGGCGGTGCTCGACACCGTCTACGACCGGGTCGAAGCCGAGGGCGCGAAGGCCGTCGAGGGCATGACCGATCCGGCGAAAGCACTGCGCGCCGCCTGCCTGACGTGGATCCGCAGCGCCGCGGACCCCGTGGTGCGGCAGGTGATGCTCATCGACGCGCCGGCCGTGCTCGGCTGGCAGCGCTGGCGCGACGGCGACGAAGCCCGCACGCTCGGCAAGCTCAAGGTCGCCCTGCGGATGGCGGGCCGCCTGGACCCGGTGCGCGTCGACTACTTCGCGCACGTCCTGCTGGCCGGGTTGAACGAGATCGCGATGCTGGTCGCCCGCGCCGACGACCGGGCCGCCGCCGCGGTCGAGGCCGAAGCGGCGGCCGCGGACCTGCTCGACCGGCTGCTGCGGGCATGAAAACAGGCCGGGGCGACAGTGGTCTCCCCGGCCCGTTTCCCCTGGCGCTACGAGGTTTCGAACGGCTGGACGTTCGGCTGGAACACCTGGCCGTTGGCCGGCACCTTGAGGTCGGTCAGGTAGTCCGCCACGGCCTTGTCGACGCCCAGTGCGTCACCGAGGATGCAGTGACCGAACGCGTCGACCGACAGCAGCCGCGAGTTGCCGAGCTCGGCCGCCATCCGCTGGGCGAACTTGTACTGCGTCGCCGGGTCGTAGTAGTTGCCGACCACGACCACCGGGACGTCGGTCTTGGCCCGCCACGGGCCGCGGTAGACGTCCGGCTTCTTCGCCGGCCACACCGGGCAGCCCGCCGTGTCGGCGAACGCCTGGTAGCGGCCGAAGGTGCGCGACTCGCGCTCCCACTTCGCGGCGATGTCCGGCACCTGCTCCTGCTTGATCTTGAACGGCTTGTCGGAGCAGTTGACGGCGAAGTACGAGTCGTCACTGGTGTAGGGGCTGTCCGGGTTCTGGTCGGCCAGGCCCTGCTTGCCGCCGGTGAGCACCTTCAGCTGCCGCGCCTGCAGGGTCTGCGCCTGCACGCCCGCCGGGTGGAGGACGTCGTAGAGCGCCTGCAGGTCCTCGGCCAGGCCGGGGAACGCCGACGGCGAGTACAGGACGCTCGAAACGCCGCCGGTGAACGAGTTGATGTCCACGCTGCCGCCGCCGGGGATGGTGATCGGCTGCTTGCGGAGGTACTCGCGCAGTTCGTCGAACTTCGCCCGCGGGGTGCCGTCGCTGAACGCGCACTTCGCGCCGGCCTGGTCGCAGCGCTTCAGGAACCCGTCGAGCGAGATTTCGAAGCCCTGCGCGCGTTCCCGGTCGTACTGCACGCCGTCACTGGTGCGCAGCGCCGGGTCGACGTTGCCGTCGATGACGATCGCGCGGGACTGCTTGGGGAACATCGACGTGTAGGTCGACCCGATCAGCGTGCCGTACGAGAAGCCGACGAAGGTCAGCTTCTGGTCGCCGACCGCCGCGCGCAGCGTGTCGAGGTCGCGCACGACGTCCTTGGTGGACATGTGGTTCAGGAGCGAACCGGCGTTGTTCTTGCAGAACCGGCCGTAGTCGCGGTAGCTGGCGAGCGTGCCGGAGATCTCGGCGCGGCTCAGCGGCACCGGGATCTGGGCGCCGAAGACCTCGTCGGCGTCCTCCTGGGTGGTGAAGCAGCGCAGCGGGTTGCTCTGGCCGACGCCGCGCGGGTCGAAGCCGATGAGGTCGAAGCGGTCGAGGACCTGCGGCTGGAAGTAGAACTGGCCGCTGATCGGCATCCGCAGGCCCGAGCCGCCGGGGCCGCCCGGGTTGAGGAACAGCGACCCGACGCGCGCGTCCGGCGTGCGGGCCGCGCGCTTCAGCAGCGCGATGTCGATGGTGCCCAGCGAAGCGTTGTCGTGGTCGACCGGCACGCGGTAGCGCGCGCAGCTGTAGAACTTGACCTGGTCCGCGGGCACCCCGGCGACGGTGGCGGCCGGGCAGGTACCCCAGTTGACGGCGGCGGTCGCGCCGACGACGGCGGGCTTGGCGACCGCGTCTTCGGCCGCCGCGGCGGTCCCGGCCGTGCCGGCCAGTCCCAGACCGGCCACGAGCGCCCCCACCAGCGCGAACGACCGCAGCCGGCCCTGTGTGGATCTCGGCAAGACGTCTCCTCCCTTAGTGGCGCATTCCCTTGAATGTGCACAGCACCGCGCGTCCGAGACGTCACGGCGCGTTACCCGGGAGAGACTGGCACAAACCGGTGAATCCCGGCACCGGCCGAAAGGATGGTGGGAACCTACCGATCAGGTCGGCTGAGGAGGAAAACCGGCAACGGCCGCCCGGCCTCCCGCCGCTCCATCGCGTACCCCGGCCAGAACTCGAGCAGCTCGGCCCACATCGCCGCGTACTCCTCGCCGTGCAGCTCCCGCGCGACGACGTCCACCGGCTTCCCGGCGCGCGCCACCACGCACTTCGGGTCGGCGCGGAGGTTCAGCGCCCACGCCGGGTCGTTCGGGCGGCCCCAGTTGGAGGCCGTCAGCACCACGTCGTCACCGCGGGGGAAGCAGAGCAGGTTCGTGCTCCGGGACAGCCCGCTCTTGCGGCCGGTCGTCGTGAGGCGCAGCGACGGCAGCCCGGCGAGCCCCACGAGGCTCACCCGGCCGCCGAACGCCTTGTGCAGTTTCTTGTCCGCCCACACGACGAACCCGGCCGTGCGCATCAGCCACGGCTTGGTGCCGACGGCCCGGGCGAGCGCCCGGAGAGGATTAGCCACGCACAGATCTTGCCAGGCTCACCCCGAACCGCTGCTGCGAGTCGGTCCACCAGCGGTCGAGGGCGAACCCGGCCGCGGCCAGCTCGGCCTCGACGCCGCCCGGGCGGAACTTCGCCGAGATCTCGGTGCGGATGTGCTCGCCCTCGGCGAACTCCACCGTGAGGTCCGCGCCGGGAATCGACACCGTCAACGCGCGCCGGGCCCGCAGCCGCATCTCGATCCACTCGTTCTCCGCGTCCCAGTGCGAGACGTGCTCGAACTCGTCGACGTCGAAGTTCGCGCCCAGCCGGGTGTTGATCACCCGCAGGACGTTCTTGTCGAACTCGCCCGTGACGCCCGCGGCGTCGTCGTAGGCGCGTTCGAGGATGCCGGGGTCCTTCACCAGGTCGGTGCCGAGCAGCAGCCACTCCCCCTCGTCGAGCACTTCCCGCACCGAGCGCAGGAACACCGCGCGCTCGGCGGGCAGGAAGTTGCCGATCGTGCCGCCGAGGAAGGCCACCACCCGCGGCTGGCCGCCGGGCAGCAGGTCGAGGTGCTGGGTGAAGTCGCCGACGACCCCGCGGACGGTCAAGCCCGGGTAGTCCTTCGAGATCGCCTCCGCCGCCTCGGCGAGCGCGGACTCGGACACGTCGAGCGGCACGAACGCTTCCAGGGTCCCGTGGCCGGTGAGCGCGTCGAGCAGCAGCCGGGTCTTCTCGCTCGACCCGGACCCGAGCTCGACGAGCGTGTGCGCGCCGGTCAGCTCCGCGACGTCACCGGCGTGCGCGGCCAGCACCTCGCGCTCGCTGCGGGTCGGGTAGTACTCCGGCAGCTGGGTGATCTTCTCGAACAGCTCGCTGCCTTCGGCGTCGTAGAACCACTTGGGCGGCAGCCACTTCTGCGCCGCGGTGAGCCCGGCGACGACGTCGGCGCGCAGCTCCGCGGTGACGGCGTCGCCGGAACGATGGTGGTCGAGATCGACTTCGGTCATGAGAGCTCCTGGGTCAGGGGAAGCAGGGCGACGCCGGCCGCGGTGGCGCGCACGGCGTGGTGGTCGGGGACGGCTTTCCAGTTCGGATCGCCGTCGAGGGGTTCGGACGCCAGCAGCACGCCCGCCGGGGTTTCCAGCAGGGACAGCGCGTGCGTCCAAGCGGTACCGATCAGCGTTTCGCCGTCGGTGAGCAGGAAGTTCAGCCGGGAGCCGGGCGCGGCCGCCTCGACGGTGGTCGTCAGCCACCGCACCGCTTCGAGAGGATCCTCGCCGGTGGCGAGCCGGGCGCGCAGCAACGCCCAGAGCACCGCCGAATCCGTCGGCGCCTCCAGGGTCAGCAGCTCGGTGACGGGCAGGGTCTTGGCCAGTTCGGCCAGGGACCCCGGCCAGCCGCGGACGACGCCGTTGTGGCTGAACAGCCAGCGCCCTCCGGTGAACGGCGCCGCGGCCGCTTCGGTGACCGGCATGCCGGTAGTGCCGTTGCGGACAGCGGCGACGAACGCGCCGGAGGTCACCGACGCGGCCAGCGCCGGCAGCGTCTCGTCCGTCCACAGTGGAGTGGACCGGCGGTGGCGCAGCGGCGGCGAGCCCGGGCCGGGGTACCACCCCAGCCCGAACCCGTCGGCGTTCACCGAGCCGCCGCCGCGCATGTCCGCCGGCGCGTAGGACTGCACCAGCAGCGAATGCGGCGCGCGGAAAACCGCCTCGGCGGGCGCGACCGGCTCGCCGAGGTAGGCGATGTGCCTGCACATGGCGCCTAGCCCACCTCGCCGGGTGCGGCGTCGCGGGCGGTGCGGAAGCCGGCGAAGATCTGCCGCCGGATCGGGTAGTCCCAGTTGCGGAACGTGCCCCGGATCGCCGCCGAGTCGGTGCCGAACGAGCCGCCGCGCAGGACCTTGTACTCCGGCCCGAAGAAGACCTCCGAGTACTCCCGGTACGGGAACGGCGCGAAGCCCGGGTAACCGTGGAAATCGGTCGAAGTCCACTCCCAGACGTCACCGATCAGCTGGTGCACCCCGGTCGGTGACGCGCCGGCCGGGTACGCCCCCGCCGGCGCCGGGCGCAGGTGCCGCTGGCCGAGGTTGGCGTGCTCGGCCGACGGCTCGTCGTCGCCCCACGGGAACCGCCGCGAGCGGCCGGTCGCCGGGTCGAACCGGGCGGCCTTCTCCCACTCCGCCTCGGTCGGCAGGCGCCGCCCGGCCCAGGCCGCGTACGCCTCGGCCTCGAAGTAGGAGACGTGCACGACCGGCTCGTCGGCGGTGATCCGCTCGTACACCCCGAACCGGGTGCGCCACCAGCCGTCCTGCTCCCGCTTCCAGAACCGCGGCGCGGTGACGCCGCTCTCGCGCAGGTAGGCCCAGCCCGCCGGGCTCCACCACCGCTCGTCGGCGTAGCCGCCGCTGTCGAGGAACTCGGCGTAGGCCCCGCACGTCACCGGGGTCGTGTCCAGCCAGAACGCCTCGACGGCGAGCTCGTGCGCCGGGCGCTCGTTGTCCAGGGCCCACGGCTCGGCCGAGGTGCCCATGGTGAACGCTCCACCTGGGACGAACACCTCGGCGGGCAGCGCGCCCGACCGGGCCGGCGGCGGCTCGGGCGCGTGCAGCACCGGGTCGCCCTGGCGCAGCTGGTGGGTGGCCAGCATGGTCTCGTCGTGCTGCTGCTCGTGCTGGGTGATCATGCCGAACGCGAACGCCTGCTCGGTCAGCCGCCGACCCTCCATCGGGGCGTGTTCCAGCACGTCGAACGCCTTGTCGCGGACCTGCTTGACGTACGCGCGCGTCTCGGCCGGGCCGAGCAGCGGCAGCTCCGGCCGGTCGGCGCGGGCGTGCTGGAAGGCGTCGTAGATGTCGTCGATGTCCGGCCGCAGCGGCTCGCGGCCGCCGACGTCGCGGACCAGCCAGAGCTCCTCCTGGACGCCGATGTGCGCCAGGTCCCAGACCAGCGGCGACATCAGCTTGGAGTGCTGGCGGACGAGGTCCTCGTCGTCCACCGCGTCGGTCAGCGCCACGCTGCGCGCCCGGGCCCTGGTCAGTGCTTCGGCGGCCCGGGCGCGCAGGTCCTGCGCGCTCAGCTCGCCCAGTGCTTCCGTGCTCATGCTTCGCTCCTCGATCGGTACGCGCGCCCCTGCACGCTCTCGCTGATCTCGGTGATCGACTCCTCCGCCAGCCCCGTCGCGCCCAGCTCGGCGCAGCCGAGGTCGGCCAGCTCCGCCGCGGCGGACGCCAGCTCCGGGTCCGCCAGGCCGCACCGCGCCGCCGTGGTCCAGCGGTCGGCGACCGGTGCGCAGAGGTCGCGCACCTTGTCCACAGTGGACGGACGCGCGAGCAGCGCGGCGACCAGGGCCACCGGTGGCAGCCACTGGTCCGCAGGCTGCGCGTCGAGGTACCGGATCTCCAGGTACCCCTGCGGGCGGACCGGGGTGAACATCGTGGTGAGGTGGTAGTCGAGGTCCGCCACCGTCGGTTTCGGCAGCAGGGCACCCGCGCCCCTGCCGTCGATCCAGTCGGCGAACGTCAGCCCCTCCGGCGCGTCCCACGGCCGGTCGCCGCGCGGCAGCACCATCAGGGGGACGTCCATCAGGCGTTCGGCCCACTCTCGCGCCGGGTCGTCGCCCGTCACGCGCGCGGTCCGGGTGCGGACCGCCTCCGTGTCGTGCACCGCGAGCCAGCGCGCGGAGGCGTGGCCCGTGTCGCGGCCGGCGTGGACGCGGGAGTTGGCGAAGAGGGCGAGCAGTGGCGGGCCCATCGCGTGGGCCGCCGCCCACCGGGCCGCGTAGTGCTCGGGCTCCCCCGCGTCGACGCAGACCTGCAGGCCGGCGGTGCCGGCCATCATCGTGATGCCGCCCGGGCCGATCGGGGCGAACCGGCGTTCCATCGCCGCGTAGCGCGGCGTGTGCAGGACCCGGCGCGGCGGCCGGTGGGCGTCGATGCCCGTTTCGCCCAGCACGAGGCCGTGCCCGGCGAGGCGGTCACGCAGGTGGTGGAGGTCGGCCGTGACCACTGCGTCGAGGTCGCGCAGGGAGGCCTGGGGAAGAGCGGAGATTTCGACCTGGCACCCGGGCTCGAGGCTCACTGGTGAACCTGCCGGGAGCGGCGAAGCGGGACTGTCGGGGCGGAGGGTCCGCGGGGTGTGCGGGCCCAGCGCCGTGGCGAGGACGTCGGGATCGAGGGATCTGGCCGGGTCGTCGGCGTGGTGCACGGTGAACTCCAGCTCGACGCCGATCAGGCGCGGTGGGCCGTGCTTGAAGCACACCGATGCCACGTACGCCTCCCCGGCCGCGCGGTCCGCCAAGACGCGCGCGGTGCGGTTCGACGCACTGCCCGATTTCTCGGGAAAATCGTGCACCGTAGACGC
Organism: Amycolatopsis sp. NPDC114505; assembly: GCF_055633615.1. Lineage (NCBI taxonomy): Bacteria > Bacillati > Actinomycetota > Actinomycetes > Pseudonocardiales > Pseudonocardiaceae > Amycolatopsis > Amycolatopsis sp. NPDC114505. Next base: position 772,748 of record NZ_JBVKDV010000003.1, read on the forward strand.
TTCTGTCATGTCCGTCCTTGTTCCGGGTGGTGGAACTTCTTGACTTCGGACGCTACACGCGGGGTACGACAAAATCAGGCCCGATCTTGCGCAGCGGGACCGGTTCACCACTCCGTAAGAAGTCGCTGATCAGGGCAAAGCGGACTCGGTGCCCAGGCCGAGCTCGGCCGCCGACGCCCGCACGGCCTCGATCACCAGGTGCAGCGCGGGCCGCCGGAACGCGGTGCGCCGGTAGGCGATCGACACCGTCCGCAGCAGCGGCGTGGTGAGCGCGACGACGTCGATCCCGGGCGGCCGCAGCAGCCGCAGACCGAGGTCCGAGACCAGGGTGACGCCGAGCCCGGCACCGACCATCGCCATCGCCGTGGACTGCTCTTCGACCTCGTGGTTGATCTTCGGGGAGAAGCCGTGCCGCTGGCAGGCGGTGCGCATCGCCCGGCCGAAGTGCGACTTCGGGCTGGCCAGGATCCACGGGTGCTCGGCGAGCTCGTCCAGCGACGCGGTCCCCGCCGGAACCGCGCCCCGCGGCACCGCCGCGTGCAGCCGCTCGACGGCGACGACCGCGCGTTCCAGCCCGGCGTCCCACGCCGTCGGCGTGTCGGAGTAGTCGATGACGAACGACAGGTCGAGCGTGCCGTCCCGGACGGCCTCGGCGGTGTCCTCCGGCGCCAGCTCGCGCGTGCGCACCTCGATGCCGGGGTGCTCGCCGGCCAGCGCGGTCAGCGCCGTCGGGAGCAGCCCGGAGGCGACCGACGCCCACACGCCGGCGACCAGCCGGACCGTGCGGGCCTCCTGCGCCTCCTCCAGGGCGAGCGTCGCGCGCTCGACCGAACTGAGGATCTCCTCGGCGTGCTCTGTCAGCAGCTTGCCCAGCTCGGTCAGCTGGACGCGCCGGCCGAGCCGTTCGAACAGCTTGGAGCCGACGTCGCGTTCGAGCTGCGCGAGCTGCTGCGAGACCGCTGAAGCGGTGTAGTGCAGCGAAGCGGCGGCCGCTGTCACAGTGCCCCGGCGGTGCAACTCGCGAAGCATCCGCAAGCGGTGCAACGAGAGTTCCATACACCAAACCTAAACGAGATCGTGCAGGTTCGTTAAATGGACGCGCGGGCCACCCGGGGCGCACGCTCGGGAGAGGCGGTCGCCGGACCGCCCCGGACTTCCCCTGGAGGTGAGTGGCCCTGATGACCCCGCGCAACGCCGAGCCGCTGATGCGACTGACGTGGACCGATCCCATCACCGGCGCGAACGGCTACCTGGTCCTGCACAGCCTGGTCTCCGGCGTCGCCACCGGCGGCACCCGGATGCGAGCGGGCTGCACGATGACCGAGGTCGAGGACCTCGCCCGGGGCATGGCCAACAAGACCGCGACCTTCAACCTGCCGGTCGGCGGGGCGAAGGGCGGCATCGACTTCGACCCGAAGGACCCGCGCGCGTTCGGCGTGCTGAAGCGGTTCTGCGCGTTCCTGCGACCGTGGCTGGACGCGCACTGGGTGACCGCCGAGGACCTCGGCGTGCCCCAGCACCTGATCGACGAGGTGTTCGCCGAGCTCGGGCTCGAGCAGTCGTACCACGCGGCGATCGCCCGTTCGGCCGATCCGGCGCGCACCCTGCGACGGGTCCAGGCGGGCCTCAACGCCCCGGTGCCCGGCGGCCTGCTGCTCGGCGACGTCGTCGGCGGCTACGGCGTGGCGCAGGCGTGCCTCGGCGTCGCGGCGGCGTGGGACTGGGACGTGCGCGAGACGACCGTGGCGATCCAGGGCATCGGCACCATGGGCGGCGGCGCGGCCTGGTACCTGCACGAAGCCGGCATGAAGGTGGTCGCGGTGGCCGACGCCGCGGGCACGCTGTACGACCCGGTGGGGCTCGACGTCCCGGCGCTGCTGGAGCTGCGCGACCGCTTCGGCGAGGTCGACCGCTCCCGGCTGCCCGAGGGCGTGCGCTCGCTGCCCCGCGAGACGGTCGTCGGCATCGACGTGGACATCTTCGTCCCGGCCGCGATCTCCTACGCGCTGCGGCCGGACAACGAGAACCTCGTCAAGGCGTCGGTGGTCATCGAGGCCGCCAACGCGGCGACGACACCGGAAGCGGAAGCGGCCCTTTCGGCACGGGGTGTCGCGGTGGTGCCGGACTTCGTCGCCAACGCGGGCGCGGCGGCGTGGGCGTGGTGGCTGCTGCTGGGCGAGGTCGGCGCGGACCCGGCCGACTCGTTCCTGCGGCTGCGCACGGAGATGCAGGCCAAGGTCGCGCTCCTGCTGGCCGACTGGAAGATGGACCGGCTCCCGCTGCGCGTCACCGGCCTGAAGCTGGCCGAGACCACCCGGGCCCAGCGCGCCGAGGCGGCGCTCGCGCCCGAAGGTGAGCCGGCGCTGCTCATCCCGTAAGCACCGGTCGTGAGTGAGAAACAGCGTTAGAACACTGTTTCTCACTCACGACCCCCTAGCGGGCGAACCGGTCGGTGGCGCCGACGAGGACGTCCTGCATCGGGGCGTTCTGCGTCGAATGCCCGATGTCGTTGAGCATGACCAGTTCACTGCCCGGCCAGCCGTGGTGCAGCAGCCATGGCGTGCCGACGATGTTGTTCGTGTCGAGCACCCCCTGGGCCAGCACGGCCGGGATGCCGGCGAGCTTGCCGAGGTTCCGCAGGATCTCGCCGTCGGGCAGGAACGCCCGGTTGCCGAAGTAGTGCGTGACCAGCCGGGCGAAGCAGAGCTGGAAGGCCGGGTCCTCGAAGGACTTGTACGGGGGCACGCCCGGGAGCATCGCGTCTTCCCAGGCACTCCAGTCGTCGGCCGCCTTGCGGTGGATCGCCGGGTCGGGATCCATCAGCAGCCGGTGGTAGGCGACGGCGAGGTCACCGTCGCGCTCGCTCTCCGGCAGGCCGTCGCGGAACTTCTCGAAGGCCTCCGGGAAGTACGCGCCGAGCCCGCGGATGAGCATCTCGATCTCGATGAAGCGGTCGGTCGCCAGGCCCATCAGGACCATTTCGCTGACCCGCTCGGTGTGCCGCAGGGCGTAGGTCAGGCTGAGCACGCATCCCCAGGAACCGCCGAACAGCAGCCACTTCTCGATGCCGAGCCGGGTCCGCAGCAGCTCGAAGTCGGCGACGAGGTGGTCGGTGGTGTTGGCGGACAGGTCGGCGACCGGGGCGCCGGCGTGCGGGGTGCTGCGGCCGCAGCCGCGCTGGTCGACGAGCACGACGCGGTACCGGGCCGGGTCGAAGTACCGGCGGAGGTTCGTCGAGCAGCCGGAGCCCGGGCCGCCGTGCACGACCAGCGCGGGCTTGCCGTCCGGGTTCCCGCAGGTCTCCCAGTAGATCTCGTGCCCGTCGCCGACGTCGAGCATGCCGTGTTCGTACGGTTCGATCTCGGGGTACAGCCCAGCCATCAGCGCGTCCTTCCACCGGAATACAACAGCGCTGTCACATTACTGCTGAAGGCCGGGCTCCGCGTCCCCTTTTCCGGTCAGACGAGGGCGCCGGCCAGCTCCATGAGCGTGTCGGCCAGTTCGCGCGGGCCCGCCGGGCCGATGTGGATGACGGCGTCGTCGCCCGTGCCCGAGGTGTAGCTGAGGTAGCGGCCCCAGTCCGTGTCGGCGTAGTGCAGCGGCTGCTGCAGGCAGGTGTGGCGCCCGACGTCGTCCCGGCGGCCGACGTAGAGCTCCCCGCTGCCCGAGACCGGCCGCTGCACGAGGCTGACGACGTCGGCGACCGCCGGGTCGAGCGGGTAGGCGTCCTGGCCGCGGCGGGCCGCTTCGCTCAGGTCCGCGACCCGGACGGCGCGCGGGTGCCCGCCGCCCGCGCCCAGCGGCGGCAGCTGCTCGACGAGCGACTCGGCGAGCCGGTTCCGGTCGATCTCCTGGACGCCGACCTGCGTCCCGTCGGAGACGGCGAGGACCGCCTGCAGGCCCTTCGCGGCGGCGAGCACGCCGTAGGTCCGGCCGTCGACGCCCACCCAGCCGTAGCACTCCCGCGCCGGGCTCACCAGCAGCGGCAGCCAGTCGAGGAAGTCGACGCTGGCCCGGCCGCGCGCGTCGACCAGCCCGGCTTCGGCCAGCGCGGCGTCGATCCGCTTGCCGGCCTCGTCCCGTTCCTCGTCCGACAGCCACAGCGCCTCCGGGCGCAGGGTGATGTGCAGCTGACCGACCTGCTCGCGCTCCGCCAATGCGGCCAGCGCCTCGACCGGAACATCCACCCGGCCTATTGCCACGTCCACCCGCCTTTACTCGCTCTACTCGCCGATGACCGGCGGACTGGTCCGCTGGTCGGTACCGAAGATGGCGTCCGGGTCCGCCTCGATCAGGAAGTCCGGCCGCTGGTGCTCATCGTCTTCGTCGCCCTCGCCCCGACGGCCCCCGGCACCCATGGGTCCCATCTGCCCGGACCGGCCACCGGCGGACCGCGCCGCGGCGGCTTCCGCGGCGGCCGCGTTGCCGAGACTGCCCATGCCGGAGCCGCGGCCACTGCCGAGCCCGCGCTCCCCCGCCGCACCGGAACCACCGCCGGCGCCGGAGCCGCTTCCGCTGATCGGACGGCCGTTCGAGTCGAGCAGCCGGCTGCCGGCGTTGCCGCTCGTCGGCCCGCGTCCGCCGGTGCTGGAGTTGGGGTCGTTGCCGAAGGTGTTCGAGTAGTTCTGGCCCCCGCCGCCGCTGTTGGTGGGGTAGAAGTCGATCCCGCCGGTCCCGGGCGGCGTCTTGCCGGGCCGGTCCGTGCTCGTCTGACCGGGCCGGGTGGGCGTGGTCGGCAAGGTCGTGCTCGTCGGCCGGGTGGTGTCGGTGGGGCGCGTGGTGTCCGTCGGCCGGGTGGTGTCGGTCGGCCGTCCGGTGTCCGTGGGGCGCCCGGTGTCGGTCGGCCGGGTCGTGTCGGTCGACCCGGGCTTGTCGGGACCACCGGTGTGCGTGGTGTCGACGCTGGTGGTCGAGGTGTGGTCGTCGGCGCCACCCGGCGGGATCGGCTTCAGCTCGTGCTCGTTGATGATGACCGGCGGCTTGATCGGCGGCGGCCCGCCACCCTGGTTCACGGCGATCGTGGAGCCGTCGGACTCGAGGATGCCGTACTCGGTGGGGAGCGCCGACCTGGTGCTGTCGGTGGCGTTGCTGTACTGGTCCATCACGCGGACGTTGGTGTCGTTCGCCGCGTTGTACTTCGCCATGCCCTCTTGGTAGCTGTCGATGTCGTCCTTGGCCATGAACGGCCCGGCGATCGGGATTGCGGCCTTCAACCCGATGCTCCAGGCACTGGGCTTGTCCGGCTTCGGCGGCACCTCGACGACGCTGTAGCTCGAGTCGTCGAACGCGGCAGCCTGAGTCTTCACGGAAGCGGTGGTCGCGTCCAACGGCACCGAACTCTCGCGGAAGGCTTGTTCCATCGGACCCGCGCCCGCGTTCGCGGCGTCCGCGGCGTCGCCGCTCCAGGAGCTCACCATGCGCTCCTGGAGCGCCTTGATGCTCGCCCCGTGCTCCATGTAGGCGTCGGACAGCTCCTGGACCGTGTCCGCCATCTGCTGCAGCCCGCGAGTGTCACCCTGTCTGAAGTTGTCGAAGATCTGCTTGCCGTCCACTCGTCATGCCCCCTTGAGTGTTTTGATGATGCTCGACGCCACTTCACCGGCCGCGCCGCAAGAATCGTCCTGACCCTGGTAGCCCTGGGCGTACACGTCGAACGTGAGGTCGTCGGCGATGCCGACACCGAGGCCGCAGGAACCGGTCGGCCGTTCATCCTTGATGCCGTAGTAGATGGCCGGGTAGCCCTCGACGTCCGAGGCTCGCTCGAGGAAGCGGATGAAGGTCTTGGCGCGGTACCCCGCGTAGAGCCCCGCCAGGCCACCCGCTCCCCGGTCACGGTTACCCGTCGCGAGCGTCACGGAGAGGCCGATGCCTTCGCCGCGGCGCGTCCACGCACAGGACGGCCCGGCCTCGGTGAAGGCTGTGTCGCCCTTCGCCTGGTACACACCCGGGTCGGTGTAACGAAGCGGGGTGAGGACGTCCTGCGGGACGATCGCGCAGGTGTCGCCGAGGTACTTGGTCGCGTCCAAAGGGACGGAGACCTTCGGCACCTCGGGATCGGCCGACGGCGCGTCCGTCGCCGACGATCCCGCCGTCGACGGCGAAGCCGTGCCCCCCGTCGTCGTGGTGCACGCGGTCGCGAGGCCGGCCGAAACGGCCAGGAGGACCGCCAACACGCCCAGTTTGCTTCGGAACAAGTTCGGCTCGCCTATGCCTTGAAGGTGTCGGACATGTCCTGGTCGGTGACCACGGTCTTCGACTGGGCGTCCTTGAGCTTCTTGATGTAGTCCTGCGCGTACTTCTGCATGGACTCGTTCTGGTTGAGCAACGCGAGGATCGAGTCGGAGCTGGTCGTGGCATAACCCCCGCTGGCCGGGTCCTTGCCGGGCGCCATTCCGCTCGCGACGACCAGGTGCCGGATCTTGTCCCCGTCTTTGGAGATCTTGTCGAGCACGTCCTCCCACTGGCCGATCACCGCGTTCAGCTCCGCGGGGTCCATCTTGAACTGGCCGCCCTTGCCCCCGCCGTAGACCCGGCCCGGGGTGTTCAAGACGTCGCCCCACAGCGCCTGTGCCGCCTGCCCGGCTTCGCCGATGATCACGCCCCAGCACCTTCCCCTCAGTTCACCCACCGTGATGGTGCAGAGATTAGCCAACTGTCTCATGTCGTGTCAGCGAATCGCCGCAACGTTCCGACGATGGGGTCTTCGGTTCGGTTCCCGGGCACTCCGGGTCACAGTACGTACGTACGGATTGCGAGATCCGGGTCCGCGGTGCCAGGATTTCAGGATGCCACGCGTAAGCCAGGATCACCTCGACGCACGACGGCGCCAGATCCTCGACGGCTCGCGCGTGTGCTTCGCACGCTACGGCTACGAAGGTGCCACAGTCCGGCGCCTGGAGGAAGCCACCGGCCTGTCGCGCGGTGCCATCTTCCACCACTTCCGCGACAAGGAGTCGCTCTTCCTCGCCCTCGCCGAAGACGATGCCATCCGGATGGCCGACGTCGTCGCCGAACAGGGCCTGGTCCAGGTGATGCGGGACCTCCTCGCCGGTGGTGACCACCCCGCCGACTGGCTCGGCACCCGCCTCGAGGTCTCCCGGCGGCTGCGCACCGATCCCGAGTTCCGCGGCCGCTGGGCCGAGCGCTCCGAACAGCTGACCACCGCCACCCGCCTGCGCCTGCTACGCCAGCGGGAGGCCGGGATCCTGCGCGACGACGTCGACGTCGACGTCCTCACCGCGTTCCTGGAGCTCGTCCTCGAAGGCCTGGTCTCGCACCTGGCCATGGGTCTGCCGGCCGCCGGCCTCGGCCCGGTGCTCGACCTCGTCGAGGAGACCGTGCGGCGGCACCGGCCGGGCACCACCTGATCCGACGTGGTCGAATGGCCCGCGTGGATCTCCTCGAAGCGCACGGCCAGGCGGTGCGGGCCTTCGGCGACGCGGTGCACGCGGCGGGCGAAGCCGACTGGGACCAGCGGACGCCGTGCACCGAGTGGACGGTCCGCGCCCTCGTGAACCACCTCGTCGCCGAGCAGCTCTGGGCCCCGGCCCTGCTGGCCGGCGCCACTTTGGACGACGTCGGCGACCGCTACGACGGCGACGTCCTCGGCGACGACCCGGTGGCCGCCTGGGACACCGCCGCCGAAGCCGCTCGCGAGGCCTTCCTCGACGAGGGCGTGCTGGAACGCGCGGTGCACGTCTCGGCCGGACTGCTCCCCGCCCGCGAGTACGGCTGGCAGATGACGATCGACGCCGCCGTGCACGCGTGGGACCTCGCGACGGCGCTGGGGCTCCCCTGCCCGGTGACCGAGGACCTGGCCGAAGGGCTGCTCGACGTCGTCCGGCCGTGGGTGGACGAGTGGCAGGGGCTCGGCATCTTCGACCCGCCGGTCCCGATCCCCCACGGCGAAGGTCCCGTCGCGCGGCTCGTCGCCCTGCTCGGGCGGCGGCCGCGGTGAATCACCCGCCGAGGTGAGCGCGCCGACACACCGATATCCCGGCGGGCGGCGGCAGGGACACGTTAAGATTGTCCGCATATCCGCAGTACACGCCGATTCACTGCTAGGAGTGACCGTTTCGTGCGCGCAGCGCAGTCACCTGGTGACAGTACCGAGCCGGGTGACCGACCCGGCTGTCCGATAGGTTCATCCCCCGCCGACCGGGCGGGTGCGGAATGATCCAGATCCTCTTCGCCGTGCTCGGCGTCCTCCTCTTCGTGCTGCTGACGGTCGGCACCGGACTCGCCGTCGCGGCCGAGTTCTCGCTGACCGCGCTCGAGCGCAGCACCGTCGACGCGAACGTCCGCCAGGTCGGCGACCGCCGGGCGCTGACCGTCCAAAAGGCACACCGGACACTCTCGTTCCAGCTCTCCGGCGCCCAGGTCGCGATCACCCTGACCACGCTGATCACCGGGTACCTGGCCGAGCCGCTCATCGGCGAGCTCGTCCGGCCGCTGCTCACCGGCGTCGGGCTCTCCGAAGGGTTCGCCGGGGGCGCGTCGATCGTGCTCGCCCTGGTCATCGCGACCTCGCTGTCGATGATCCTCGGCGAGATGGTGCCGAAGAACCTGGCGATCGCCCGGCCGCTGCCGACCGCGCGCGCCGTCGCCGGCTACCACTCGCGGTTCTCCGCGCTGTTCCGCTGGCTCATCACGATCATGAACAACAGCGCGAACTTCCTCGTCCGCAAGTTCGGCGTCGAGCCCCAGGAGGAGCTGCGGTCCGCGCGCTCGCCGCAGGAGCTGGGCTCGATCGTGCGCTCCAGCGCCGAAAGCGGCACGCTCGACACGTCGACGGCGGAGCTGCTGGACCGCTCGCTGCGGTTCGGCGAGCGCACCGCGGAGGAGCTCATGACCCCGCGGGTGCAGATCGAGTCCCTCGCGATCGACGACACCATCGAGGACCTCATCGACCTCTCGCGCCGCACCGGGTTCTCGCGGTTCCCGGTGCACGCCGAGGACCTCGACGACGTCCGCGGCGCCGTGCACGTCAAACAGGCCTTCGCGGTGCCGGCCGCCGACCGCGCCGCCGTGCCGATCGGCTCGGTCATGCGGCCGGTGCCGACCGTGCCCGAGTCCCTGCCCGGCGACGACCTGCTCAACCGGCTGCGCGACTCCCGTTTCCAGCTGGCGATCGTCGTCGACGAGTACGGCGGCACGGCCGGGCTGGTGACCCTCGAGGACGTCGTCGAGGAGATCATCGGCGACGTCCGCGACGAGCACGACGACCACGAAGGCCCGGCGGCGCAGCAGGTCGGCACCGACAGCTGGCTGGTGTCCGGGCAGCTGCGCGCCGACGAGGTCACCGACGTGACCGGGTTCCGGATGCCCGACGGCGACTACGAGACCATCGCCGGGCTGATCCTCGAACGGCTGGGCAAGATCCCCGACGAGGGGGACGCCGCGGAGGTCGACGGCTGGCGGCTCACCGTCACCACCATGGACAAGCGCCGGATCGCCGAGGTCGAGGTGGCCCCGGTCAGGACGCCCGAAAGCATCCCCGAACCCGCGGTAGCCGAGGTGGCCTCGTGAGCGACTGGCTGAACATCGCCCTCGTGGTGGTCCTGCTGCTGACCAACGCCTTCTTCGTCGGCGCGGAGTTCACCCTGATCTCCTCGCGGCGCGACAGGCTCGAAGCGCTGCTGGAGCAGGGCAAGACGCGCGCGAAGATCGTGATCAACGCGAGCAAGCACGTGTCGCTGATGCTCGCCGGCGCGCAGCTGGGCATCACCATCTGCTCGCTGCTGCTCGGCCGCCTCGGCGAGCCCGCGATCGCGCACCGCCTGTCGGCGTTCTTCGACCTGCTGGGCCTGCCCGAGGCGCTGCTGCACGCGGTCTCGTTCGCCATCGCGCTGGCGTTCATCACCGTGCTGCACGTCCTGATCGGCGAGATGGTGCCGAAGAACCTCGCGATCGCCGAGCCCGAGCGGCTCGCGCTGTGGCTGGTGCCGGTGCACGTCGGGTGGGTCAAGATCGCCAACCCGTTCATCTGGCTGCTGAACTTCGTCGCCAACTCGCTGTTGCGCGCGTTCAAGGTCGAGCCGAAGGACGAGCTCGAGACGGCCTACACCTCCGACGAGCTGGCCGAGCTGCTCAGCGAGTCGCGGCGGGAAGGCCTGATCGACCAGTCCGAGCACCGGCGGCTGACCCAGACGCTGTCGTCGGTGCAGAAGACGGTGGCCGACGTGCTGGTGCCGACCGCGGAGCTGACGACCCTGCCCTGCGGGCCGACCGTCGGCGACGTCGAGCGGGCGGTCTCGTCGACCGGCTTCTCGCGGTTCCCGGTGTGCACCGACGACGGCAGGCTGACCGGCTACATCCACGTCAAGGACGTCCTCGACCTGGCGGGCCACGACCCGGCGACGGTCGTGCCCGACGCGAAGACGCGCCCGCTCACCGAGCTGCACGCCGACGCCCGGCTCGACGTCGCGCTGTCGGCCATGCGCAAGGAGGGCAGCCACCTGGCGCGGGCGCTCGACACCACGGGCAACGCCGTCGGCGTCGTCGCGCTCGAGGACCTCGTCGAGGAGTACGTGGGCACGGTGCGCGACGGAACCCACGTGGGCGCATGACCGCCGTCGACGTGCTCGCCGAACCGGACTGGCTGGCCCGGGAGGCGGCGCACGTCGAGCGGATGCGGCGGTGGACGGTCCCGCACCAGGAACGGCGCTCGCGGGGCGAGAAGCACCCGGTGCTGGACTTCCTGTTCACCTACTACTCGCACCGGCCGTCGCACCTGCAGCGGTGGCAGCCCGGGCCCGGCGTCGCGCTCGCCGGGCCCGCGGCGCGGCGCTTCCTGGACCGCAAGGGGTACGTCGAGACCGCCGACGGCGTGCTCCTCGACCCGGCGGGCTTCACCGAGGGCAAGAAGCGGACGGCCGAGTTCGTCCTGGGCCTGCTGACCGCGACGGCGTCCCGCGCGCCGCGGCTGAGCTGTTTCGGGCTGCACGAGTGGGCGATGGTCTACCGCGAGCCGGCCGACTCGGTGCGCCACGACCAGGTGCCGCTCCGGCTCGGCTCCGCGGGCACCGACGAGGTCGTCGAGTCCCTGGACATCCGCTGCGGGCATTTCGACGCGTTCCGGTTCTTCACCGCCGACGCCCGGCCGCGCAACGAGCTGACGCCGGCCAGGGAGACGCAGGTCGCACTCGAGCAGCCGGGGTGCCTGCACGCGAACATGGACCTGTTCAAATGGGCGTACAAGCTCGACCCGTTCGTGCCCGCGGAGCTCGTGGCGGACGGGTTCGAGCTGGCCGTCGAGATCCGGACGCTGGACATGCGGGCGAGCCCGTACGACCTGGCCGCGCTGGGCTACCCGCCGGTGCGGATCGAGACGGCCGAAGGACGGGCCGAATACGCCAGGGCCCAAGGTGACTTCGCCCGACGGGCGGCACCGGTGCGTGCTCGGCTGATAGCGCACTGCCATCGCCTGGTCAGCGCAGCACCCTGAGTACGCGCCACTGTGAGTCAGATTATTCTCTCACCGATACTCACCTGTTAGGGTGATAACGGTTTCATTGCATCGCAGCGCGTGCTTGACATGCGCAGACGCGGAAAGGACGAGGGACGATGGGGCGACACACCCGGGACGACGAGCCCGTGCCGCACCCTCAGGACCAGACCGGCACACCGGGCGGCCGCCGCCCGCAGCCGGACGAGCCCCCCGCCCCAGCACGCGGCAAGGCCTCCGGCGCTGGTCCGGGCACCTCGAAGCGCAGTTCCATCTCGGCGGCGTTCGGGATCGCCGGACGGGGTGCCGCTCCCGGCCAGTCGTCGGGTTACTTCGTCTCCGGGGGTGAGGCTTCCGGAGCGCACCCCGTCGCGGGCCGTGGTGAGGCCTCCGGTTCGTACCCTGTGGTCGGGCGCGGTGAAGCCTCCAGTTCCTACCCTGCCGCCGGCCGCGGTGAAGCTTCCGGTTCCTACCCTGTCGTTGGCCGCGGTGATGCCTCCGGCTTCCACCCCGGGCGTGGCGAGACTTCCGGTTCCCACCCGGTCGCGGGCGACGCTTCCGGTTCCTACCCCGCCGCCGGCCGCGGTGAGGCTCCCGCCGGCCGCCGCGGTAAGGCCTCCGGCTCCCACCCCGGCGCTGGCCGCGGTGAAGCTCCCTCCGGCCGCCGCGGCGAAGCCTCTGGTTCCTACCCTGTCGCCAGCCGCGGTGAAGCTCCGGGCGCCGGCCGCGGTGAGGCCTCCGGCTCCTATCCCGTCGCCAGCCGCGGCGACGCTCCCACCGGCCGCGGCAAGTCTTCCGGCCGCCGGGGCGAGGCCTCCGGCTCCCACCCTGTCGCCGGCCGCGGTGAAGCCACCGGTGCCCACCCCGCCGCCGGCCGCGGTGAAGCTCCCGCCGGCCGCCGGGGCGAGGCCGCCGGCTCCCAGCCCGTTGCCGGGCGTGGCGAGGCTTCCGGTTCCTACCCCGCCGTCGGCACCGGCTCGCACCCTGCCGCCCGCCGCGGTGAGAACTCGAGCTCCCACCCCGTCGCCGGCCGCGGCGAAGCTCCTGCCGGGCGCGGTGAAGCTCCCGCCACCCGCCGAGGCGACGGCTCCGGCGGAGGCCGCCGCCGGGGCAAAGCCGCCCGGCCGGCCGAGTCGGCCGCCGAGCGGACCGAGGTCATCACCCGGCACGGTGAGACCTCCGGGGACTACCCGATCACCGTCCGGAACGAGCCGTCCGGTTCCACTCGGGCCGGCGGCCGCACCCTCGACCGCGAAGAATCCGCCGGCGAAGAAGCCCCTTCGCGCCGCGGCCGCCGTCGCAGCGAAGTCGCCGAGGGAGAGACTCCCGGCCGTCGGCGCATGCCCCCCACCCGCACCGACACCACCGCGCCCGATGGCAAGAGCGAGGCCACCGGCTCGCACCGGACCCTCGGCAAGGGCGAAGCCACCGGCTCGCACCGGATCGTCGGCAAGAAGGCCCCGCGGCGCCGGATCGCCGGCTGGCCGATCGCCTGTGCCGTCCTCGCCGCCCTGATCGGGCTCGGCGTGATCGGGTGGAACTGGGCCGACAGCGAGCTCAACAGCCGCGCCGAAGCACAGGCCGCCAGCTGCTCCGGCGGTACCTCGCACATGCGGATCATCGTCACCCCGAGCGCGCAGAAACCCCTCACCGCCGCGGCCGACCGCTGGAACCAGGCCGCGACCGTCGTGCACGGCCAGTGCGTGCACGTGATGATCGAGGCCAAGCCGTCCGCGCAGGTGCTCGACGCGCTGGTCGGCCGCACCAACCTCGACGCCATCGGCGGGCTCCCGGCCGCCTGGCTGCCCGAGTCGACCTACTGGATCAGCGAGCTGACGACCAAGAAGCCCGAGCTGATCGGCTCGCCCGCCCAGTCGGTCGCGAACGCGCGCTCGGCGGACTACCCGTTCGTCGGGCTCTCCGGGAACGGCATCGACGACACCGTCCTGCGCGCCTCCCAGACCTTCCGCGAGTACCTCGAGCAGCCCGCCCAGCAGGCCGACTTCGCCGCCGCCGGGATCAAGTCCTAGACGCGCGTCCCGTTGTCGAGCTCGGCCACCACGGCGAGGTCGTCGTCGGCCAGCTCGAAGTCGAAGATCCCGAAGTTCTCGCGGGTCCGGGTCGTCGTGGCCGACGCCGCCACCGCGACCGTGTCGGCCTGCAGGTGCCAGCGCAGCACGATCTGGGCCGGCGTCTTGCCGTACTTCGCCGCGAGCGCGGTGACCGTCTCGTCGGCCAGCAGGCCGGCGTTGGCGGCCGGGCTCGACGCCGCGGTCACGATGCCGCGCTCGGCGTGGAACTCGCGCAGCGGGACCTGCTGCAGCCACGGGTGCAGCTCGACCTGGTTCAGCACCGGGACCGCGCCGGTGGCGTCGATCAGCCGGCGCAGTTCCGCGACGCCGAACCCGGCGACGCCGACCGCGCGCACGCGACCGTCCGCGCGAAGCCGGCTCAGGGCGCGCCAGGTGTCGGTGAACGCGCCTTTCGTGCCGTCGAGCAGGCACAGGTCGGCCCGCTCGAGCTGGAGCGCGGCCAGTGCCTGGTCGGCGGCCCGGCGGGCGGCGTCGTAGCCCTGGGCGGGCACCTTCATGCTCACGAACAGCTCGTCGCGGGGCACGCCGGCGAGCGCGTCGCCCACCGCGGCCTCCGTGCCCGGTGCGGTGTCGAACCCGCGGTAGCCGGTGTCGAGGGCGATGCGGACGGCGCGGCCGACTTCGGACGCGGTCAGTCCCGCGACACCGAACAGCAGCTGGGGGATGCGGACTCCGTCGGACAGGGCGAGCGAAGGCGGGACGGCCATCTACCGGTGATCCTCACGTCGGATGCTGCGCGGGTGTCCCCCATCATTCCACCGACGCGGCCCGCTCGCGCAGGTATGCGGCGGTCGCCGCGTCGGCCGGGAAGAACGACTCGATGACCAGTTCCGCGACCGTGACGTCCAGCGGGGTGCCGAACGTCGCCACCGTGCTGAAGAACGTCAGGTCGGTGCCTTCGTGGCGGAACTTCAGCGGCACGAAGATGTCACCCGGTCCAGGGACCTCCACCTCGGGCACCGGCTGGTCGCACGGATAGCCGCGCAGCTCGTCGAGGAGGCCGGTGAGCCCCGGGTCGGCGGTCTGGCCCACCTGGCGCCGGAGCCGGCCGAGCAGGTGGGCGCGCCACTCCCCGAGGTTGAGGACGTGCGGGGCCATGCCGTCGGGGTGCAGCGTCGCGCGCAGGACGTTGGTGGTCAGCTCGGCCGGGATCCCGGCGACGAACAGGCCGGTGGCGGCGTTGGCGTCGACGAGGTCCCAGTTCCGGTCGACGACGGCGGCCGGGTAGGGCTCGTGGCTCGCGAGCAGCTGCCGGACGGCCTGGCGGACGGCGCTCATCTCCGGGTCCCCCAGCGCGTTCTCGGTGTAGGCGGGCGCGAACCCGGCGGCCAGCAGCAGCCGGTTGCGTTCGCGCAGCGGCACGTCGAGGTGCTCGCCGAGCCGCAGCACCATGTCCCGGCTCGGCCGCGAACGCCCGGTCTCCACGAAGCTCAGGTGGCGCGTGGAGATGTCCGCCGAGATCGCGAGATCGAGCTGGCTGATCCGGCGCCGGTCGCGCCATTCCCGGAGGAGCTCCCCGACGGGCCGCTGCCGAGCGGTCTGCACCGTAGTCGTCACGCGAGCGACGCTACGGCGATCACCGGGTGGCTGCCATTACTTCGGGGGTAATGGCCGCAGCTCCGCGCCGGGTGAGCACCAGCCTTCGAGGCGATCCATCAGGTCGCGGAGGGCGTCGTCGGCCGGATCCTCGGCCCCCTCCGGCAGATCGGCGACGACGGCGTCCAGCGCGGCCCCACTTGCCTGCAGCATGGCTTCGCGCGTGACACCGGCCGCGAAGCCGGCCTTGGCGACCGCTTCGAGGGCATCCCACGCCTGCGCGGTCCGAGCCGCGGCGGTCAGGTCCCGGATCAGGTGCTGATCGGCGGGAGCGGATTGGTTCGCCATTGCCCGATTGTGTCGAGCGGCGGCGTGGACGCGCCAGTGATTTCCTGCCGCCGCGGCATTACCTCGCGCGTAATCGACGGGCCGCCGCCGCGCCAGCAGAGTGGGGCTCAGCGCAGGACGACGAAAGCCGTTGTCCCCCAACCGAAGGAGCCCGCCATGAGCGACGTCCGCACGATCGTCGAGCAGTACATCGCCGTCTGGAACGAGACCGATGGCGACAAGCGCCGCGCCCTCGTCGGTGAGCTCTTCACCGCCACCGCCCGCTACACCGACCCGCTCGGGGCCGTCGCCGGGCACGACGGGATCGACCAGTTCGTCGGCGGCGCGCAGCAGCAGTTCGCCGGGCTCACCTTCAGCCTGCCCGCCGAGCCCGACGCGCACCACGACCTCGCGCGGTTCCAGTGGTACCTCGGGACCCCGGGCGCCGAGCCCCTCGCGATCGGGTTCGACGTCGTCGAGCTCGAGGACGGCAAGATCGCCAAGGTGCACGGCTTCCTGGACAAGATCCCGGGCTGACCGCGAACGTGCGGGCTCCCCGCGCCGGGGAGCCCGCACGCGCCGGCTAGCTCTTCAGCGCGCCCCGCCAGCGGACGGTCGGGCGCAGCTTGTCCATGTTCACGCGGTGCTTGTTGGCGCCGACGATGTCGAACATCGACTCGATCAGCGTCTCCGAGACCAGGTGCGGCTCCAGCCCCAGCCCGACCAGCCCGGTGTGCTTCACGTTGTAGTAGTGCTCGAGCGCCTCCGAGCGCGGGTTCTCCAGCTGCTCGATCTGCACCGGGCCGGGGAACCGTTCGGCGACGAGGTCGGCGATCGCGGCCACCGACATGCTCTCGGTCATCTGGTTGAAGACGCGGAACTCCCCCGCTTCGGCCGGGTTCTCCACGGCGAGCCGGATGCACTCGACGGTGTCGCGGATGTCGATCAGGCCGCGCGTCTGGGCGCCGTGGCCGTACACGGTCAGCGGCTGGCCCAGCACCGCCTGGATGACGAACCGGTTCAGCACCGTGCCGAACACCGCGTCGTAGTCGAAGCGGGTCGACAGCCGCGGGTCGAGCGCCGTCTGCGGCGTCTGCTGGCCGTACACGATGCCCTGGTTCAGATCCGTCGCGCGCAGCCCCCAGGCGCGGCACGTGAATTCGATGTTGTGGGAATCGTGCACCTTCGTCAGGTGGTAGAACGACCCCGGCCGTTTGGGGAACAGCACGCGATCGGAGCGCCCGTTGTGCTCCAGATCGAGCCAGCCTTCTTCGATGTCGATGTTGGGCGTGCCGTATTCGCCCATTGTGCCCAGTTTGACCAGGTGGATCGCCGGATCGATCTCCGCGATCGCGTACAGCAGGTTCAGATTGCCGATCACGTTGTTGTGCTGGGTGTACACGGCGTGTTCGCGGTCGATCATCGAGTACGGCGCCGACCGCTGCTCGGCGTAGTGGACGATCGCGTCGGGCGCGAAGTCGCGCAGCGCCCCGAACAGGAACTCCGCGTCCAGCAGGTCGCCTTCGTAGCTGCCGATCGTCGCCCCGGAGACCTCGTGCCACGCGGCGATCCGATCGGCCAGCGATTCGATCGGGACGAGGCTTTCGACGCCGAGTTCGGCGTCATAGCCGCGGCGGGCGAAATTGTCGAGAACGGCTACCTCGTGGCCTTTGTCCGATAAGTGCAACGCGGTCGGCCAGCCCAGATATCCGTCACCGCCGAGAACCAGCACTCGCATTGTGCCGCCTTTCCTGCTCGTTTACGCCCCCCGACGCTATCGATCACCTGCTGATGAAGACCTGGCAATGAGCTGTGAATCTCCTATGCGTAGGGGACCCGGGCGGCGGCGCCCCGGGCCCGCGGGGAGGATGGGGGCATGACGACCGTAACCAACGGCGTGCGGCCCCGCACAACGGAGAAGACCCGCCGCCGCGGCTGGGCCCGGCTGGCGCGCGCCGCGGCGACGTCGGTCGCGGCCACGGTCGTCAGCCAGGTGGTGCTGCTGGCGGTCCTCGCCACCGGCGGCGCCGCGGCCCTGGCGAGCACGCTGGCCTGGGCGGCCGGCGCGGTGCTCAACTTCGTGGTCACCCGCCGCTGGGTGTGGGGCCGCACCGGACGCCCGCGCGTCCGCCGCGAACTGCTGCCCTACCTGGTCGTCATCGGCCTCGGCGGCCTCGCGTCCATCGGCCTGACGACGCTGGCGGGCGCGCTCTTGACGCCCCTCAACCTGCCGCACCTCTGGTGGGTCGTGCTCGTCGACGGCACGTACGTGGCCAGCTACGCGCTGGTGTTTGTCGTCAAGTTCACCCTGCTCGACCGGCTCGTGTTCGGCCGCGGCGCAGCACGTACCCCCGCCACCACGTCCCCGTCATGACCCGGGCGTAGTTGGCGCCGTAGACGACGCTGCCGCCCTTCTTGCTCTTGCCCGCCTTGCGCAGCCGCATGCTCATCGGCAGCTCGACCACCCGCGACCCGCGCGCGGTCACCCCGAGCATCAGCTCCGACGACTGGTACTGCGGCTCGTTGAGCGGCACCGAGCACGCCAGGTCCGCCCGCATCGCCCGGAAGCCGAACGACGTGTCGGTGATCCGCCGGGCGGTCAGCACCGAGGCCAAGACCGCGAACACGCGCACGCCCAGCCACCGGACGCGGCTGTCGGCCTCCTCGTGCCCGAGCCGCCGTGACCCGGTGACGAAGTCCGCGGTGCCGTCGACGACCGGGCTGACCAGGGCTTCGAGCTCGCTGTTGTCGTACTGGCCGTCGGCGTCGGTGGTCACGACGTACTCGGCGCCCGCCTCGGCCGCGAGGTGGTAGCCCAGGCGGAGCGCGGCGCCCTGGCCGCGGTTGCGGGGTGCGACGCAGACGTACGCGCCGTGCTCTTCGGCGATCGCAGCCGTGTCGTCGGTGCCGCCGTCGACCACGACGAGCACGTCGACCCGCATGCCGAGGCACTCGTCCGGCATCTTCTCCAGGACCTCGCCGATGCCGCCGGCCTCGTTGTAGGCCGCGATGACGACGGTCAGCGGCGCCAGCTCCAGGTCCGGGTGACGGCCGTGGAAGTCGTCGAGGGCGCCAGCGTCGACGTCGTCGGGGAACGCGGCGAGGCGCTTCCGGCTGGCCGACGTCAGCGTCGTGAAGCCGAGTGCCCCGGCCACCGAGAAGAGCACGAGCGCGGGAATCTGGTAGCGCCAGGAGAACTGGAACACCGCCGAGGCGAACAGCAGGATCAAGCCGCTCGACGCCGCCAGCAGCGCACCCGCCCGCGCCCGGTCCAGCGGCTTCTTGCGCCGGAACACCGTCAGCAGGCCCAGCAGAGCGCCGATGCCGAGCACCGCGCCGGGGACGTAGCCACCGCCGAGCTGGTAGTCCCGGAGGATCTTGGCCAGCGGCTGGTCGACGCTCGCGTTGATTCCGTCGTTCTGCTGCGTGACCAGGTCGATCAGCGACTGGTCGGCCCACTGCGGGTAGGTGAGCTGGAACTGCCACCGGTCCAGCGGGACGTCCGTCGGGTCCTGCTCACGCGTCCAGGCGAAGCTCTTCGAGAAGTCCTTCAGGATCGCTTCGGCGACGTCGCCGGGCTGTTCCTTCAGGACGTCGATCGCGAACTCGTGCGCCAGCGCGGCCTTGTCCGCGCCCGGCGGCAGCGGTCCCGGCCAGTTCGGGTCGAGGTCGGCGTGGGTGTAGTTGTCCACGAGCCGCGTCTCGCGCGGTTCGGTCGGGCAGAACACCTGCAGCTCGGGCGAAAGGTGGAGGTTCGCGCAGTCGGCGACGGCGGCGGTGCGGCCGTAGAGCATGTTCCCGGACGGCCCGGTCAGCCCCCACTTGCCGGTCTCCGAGTGCACCCGCGCCGCGTAGGGCACGAGCACGACGAGCAGGCCCAGCACGCCCGCGCCGGCTCGGCGCCAGCCCGCCCAGTGCCGCCACGCTCCCCCGACGACGACCAGGTAGACCAGCAGCGGCAGCGCGAGCGAGATCCCGATCAGCCGCGTCAGCACGGCGAACCCGACCAGCAGCCCGGCGGCGCCGGCGCGCTTCCACCCCGGGGCGCCCCAGCCGAGCAGCAGCCAGAGGAGCCCGAGCAGCACGGCTTCGAAGACGACCTCGGACATGATGTTCTGCTCGATCTGCAGCTGGTACGCGTCGAGCAGCACCGGCACCGCGGCGAGCGCGGCGACCCACGGACGGCCGCCGAGGCGCAGCACCAGCGCGTACACACCGATCGCGATCAGCAGACCGCCGACGTGCTGCACCGCCGCGACCCAGGCGAGCCCGCCGACGGCCAGCAGCGGCCGCAGCACCAGGTCGTAGCCGATCGGGTCGAGCTGGTCGGCGCGCAGCGCGTGCAGGTTGTCGATGTAGCGGAACGAGTCGATGTACAGCAGCGCGGGCCGGTAAGCGAGCCACGTCAGCACCCGGAGGGCGATCGCCGGGACGAGGAGCAGGAGCAGCAGCCAATGCCGGCGCAGGAACACCGTCACGGTGTCGCGTTTGGACGGTCGAGGCCGGAGAAGTACTTCCACGCCGTCGCCAAGCCGTCGGTGAGCGAGACTTCCGGGCGGTACCCGATGGTCTCCGCGCTGGCCGAGACGTCGACGACCACCGCGGGCATCTCCCCCGCCGGCGCCTCGACGTGCTCGACCGGCAGCTCGGCGCCGGTCACCTCGCGCACGGCCTCGACCATCTCCAGCACGGAGACCGAGCGTCCAGCGCCGACGATCGCGCGGCCGGTGTGGCCGCTGTCGAGGGCCAGCAGGAGGGCGCGGACGACGTCGTCGACGTGCACGAGGTCGCGGCGCTGGCGGCCGTCGCCGTAGATCTTGACGCTCGCGCCGGTCAGCGCGGCGCGCATCATGCGGGGCACGAAACTGTCCTTGTGGGACATTCCCGGGCCGTAGACGTTGGTGAACCGCAACGCACACGTCGTCATGCCGTACGCGCCGGCGTAGCCCGAGAGCAGCATTTCGCACGCGGCCTTGGTGGCGCCGTAGGGCGTCAGGGGCCGCAGCGGCAGGTCCGGGGTGATCGTCGCGGTGCCGACGTTGCCGATCACCGCGTTGGTCGACGCGAGCAGGAACTTCGGCACCTCGCGGCGGCGCGCCAGCTCCAGCAGCTCCTGGGTCACCAGGACGTTGTCGGCGAAGGTGTCCTCGGGCAGCTCGACCGACTTCAGCACCGACGTCAGCGCGGCGAGGTGCACGATTCCCGCGGTCTCGCGCGTCACGGCCTCCTCGCGGACGGCGGCGTCACGGAGGTCGCCGATCACCACGCGGACGCCGTCTTCGGGGAACGGGACCCGGTCCACGACGGTGACCGGGACACCCCGGTCGCGAAGGGCGTGCACGACGGCCCGGCCGATGAAGCCGCTGCCGCCGGTCACGACCACGGACGTCCGATCAGGACCGTGCGCACTCGCCATGGCGTCAACCTACCTCCCGTTCCTGTGCGGGCCCGGCCCGGCGTACGCACTACTGCGTACGCCGTCGCCCCGGCCGGATCGGTGTCCTTGAGGGGTCATGAAGCCCTACAGCGCGGCGGCCGGGATCAGCGGCATCGCGCAGTCGATGGTCAGCGCCTGCTCGAACACCACGCTGAACGTCCGGTAACCACCGGTTCGTATCGCCCTCGGCTCGCCCGGGTCTTTCTTCACCGGACGAGCCGAGGGGATCACCGGTGGGCAGTGAACTGACGGCGCGGCACCTGGACCGCGCCCTCGAAGTCGTGCGCGAGTTCCGGTCGGCGGCCGGGCTCGGCCGGCTGCGACTTTCGTGTCGTGCACGAGCGCGGAGCACACGACGCGGCGGCTGACCGGTGCGGTCACCGAACGGCCGGAGGACAACCTGATGCGCCACCCGGAGTTCCGGGCGCAGGTGAGCAGGCACCCGGCGTTCGCGGCGCACCGGAGCGGGCGGTTGCCGCTGGGGACGTCGGCCGCGCTGACCGACCTGGCGGACCTGCGCACGCGGCGGGCACTGTCGCTGTACACGGACTTCTACCGCCCGCGCGGCACGATCGACCAGCTGCTGTGCGTGGTCGAGGTCGACCGACCGCGCCGGGCGCATCCTGACGCTCAGCCGGTCACGGCCCGGGTCCTCCTCCCTCGACCGGGCGCTGGCCGACCTGCTCGCGCCGCACCTGGCCCAGGCGCCGGCCCGCGAGGAACGACCGCCGGTCGACGCGGCGGCGACGGAGCTGCTGACCGCCCGCGAGCGGCAGGTGGCGGACGCCGTGACCCGCGCCGCCTGCGACCGGCAGATCGCCCGTCACCTCGGCATCAGCCCGCGGACGGTCCAGAAGCACCTGCAGCGGATCTACCGGAAGCTCGGCCTGACGAGCCGGACCGAGCTGCTGGTCCGGCTGTCCGGCGCCGGCTCGTGAGCGCGCTAGGCGAAGGCCTCCGGGGGCGGGCAGGAGCAGACCAGGTTGCGGTCGCCCGCCGCGCCGTCGATGCGGCGGACCGGCGGCCAGATCTTCGCCGCGCCCGGGCCCGCCGGGAACACCGCCGTCTCGCGGCTGTACGGCCGGTCCCACTCGCCCGCGACGCAGCGCGCCGTGTGCGGGGCCTGCCTCAGCGGCGACTCCGCCAGCGCCCACTCCCCCGCCGCCACGCGGTCGATCTCCGCGCGGATGGCGATCATCGCGTCGCAGAAGCGGTCCAGCTCGGCCAGGTCCTCGCTCTCGGTCGGCTCCACCATGAGCGTGCCCGCCACCGGGAACGACATCGTCGGCGCGTGGAGGCCGTAGTCCGCCAGCCGCTTCGCGACGTCGTCGACGGTCACCCCGGTCGCCTTCGTCAGCGGCCGCAGGTCGAGGATGCACTCGTGCGCGACGAGCCCGCCGTGTCCCGCGTACAGCACCGGGAAGTGCTCGCCGAGCCGGCGAGCGACGTAGTTCGCGTTGGCCACGGCCACGAGCGTCGCCCGGCGCAGGCCGTCCGCGCCCATCATCCGGACGTACGCCCACGAGATCGGCAGGATCGACGCGCTCCCCCACGGCGCCGCGCTGACCGGCCCGACGCCGGTCGCCGGGCCGGCCGCCGGCTGCAGCGGGTGGTTCGGCAGGAACGGCGCCAGGTGCGCGCGGACCCCGATCGGCCCGACCCCGGGTCCGCCGCCGCCGTGCGGGATGCAGAACGTCTTGTGCAGGTTGAGGTGCGAGACGTCGGCGCCGAACCGGCCGTACTGCGCGACGCCGATGAGCGCGTTCAGGTTGGCCCCGTCGACGTACACCTGCCCGCCCGCTTCGTGCACCAGCTCGCACACCTCGCCGACGGTGTCCTCGTAGACCCCGTGCGTCGACGGGTAGGTGATCATGATCGCGGCCAGGTCGGCGCGGTGGTCATCCACAGTGGACCGCAGGTGCGCGAGGTCGATGTTCCCGTCGTCGTCGCACCGGACGACGACCACCCGCATGCCGGCCATCACGGCGCTCGCCGCGTTCGTGCCGTGGGCACTGGCCGGGATGAGGCAGACGTCGCGCTCGCCCTCGCCGCGCGAGCGGTGGTAGGCGCGGATGGCCAGCAGCCCGGCGAACTCGCCCTGGCTGCCCGCGTTGGGCTGCAGGGAAACCGTGTCGTAGCCGGTGATCCGCGCGAGCCACGCGCTCAGGTCGCCGACCACCTCCAGGAGCCCGGCGGCGTCTTCGGCGGGCGCGAACGGGTGCAGCCCGGCGAACTCCGGCCAGGTGACCGGTTCCATTTCGGCCGCGGCGTTGAGCTTCATGGTGCACGAGCCGAGCGGGATCATGCTGCGGTCGAGCGCGACGTCCTTGTCGGACAGCCGGCGCAGGTAGCGCAGCAGCGCGGTTTCCGAGCGGTGGGCGTGGAACACCGGGTGGGTGAGGAACGCACTGGTGCGACGCAACGGCGCCGGGAGCGCGTCCGCCGTGTCCGCGTCGAGGCCGTCCACATCGGACACCGAGACGCCGAATGCCTTCCACACGCACGAAAGCCGCTCGCGGGTGGTCGTCTCGTCGCAGGCGACGCCGACGTGGTCGTCGTCGACGAGCCGCAGGTTCACGCCGAGGTCGCGAGCCGCCGCGACGACCGCTTCCGCCCGCCCGGGCACCGACGCGGTCACGGTGTCGAAGAACTCGCCGTGTCCGACGTCGATGCCGCCTTCGGCGAGGCCGGCGGCGAGCACGGTGGCCATCCGGTGGGCGCGCAGCGCGATCCCGCGCAGCCCGTCGGGCCCGTGGTACACGGCGTACATCGAGGCCATCACCGCCAGCAGGACCTGCGCGGTGCAGATGTTCGACGTCGCCTTCTCGCGGCGGATGTGCTGTTCCCGGGTCTGCAGGGCGAGCCGGTACGCGGGTGCGCCGTCGGCGTCCTTCGAGACGCCGACCAGGCGTCCCGGCAGCTGCCGTTCCAGGCCTTCGCGGACCGCGAGGTAGGCGGCGTGGGGGCCGCCGAAGCCGAGCGGGACCCCGAACCGCTGGGTGGATCCGACGGCGACGTCGGCGCCGAGCTCCCCCGGCGGCCGCAGCAGGGTCAGGGCGAGCGGGTCGGCGGCGACGATCACCGCGGCACCGTGCTTCTTGGCCTCGGAGATCGTCAGGTCGAGCTCGTGCACCGCACCCGACGCACCGGGGTAGGACAGCAGCATCCCGAAGAAGTCGCCGCCGAGGCCAAGTCCGGTGAGACCTTGGGAGAGATCCTCGACGACCAGCTCGATGTCCAGGGGTTCGGCCCGGGTCCGGAGCACGGCGAGGGTCTGCGGCAGGGTGTCCTGGTCGACGACGAACCGGTTCGAAGCGGACTTCCCGGCCCGCCGCACCAGCGTCATGGCCTCGGCGGCAGCGGTGGCCTCGTCGAGCATCGACGCGTTGGCGACGGGCAGCCCGGTCAGATCGGCGACCATGGTCTGGAAGTTGAGCAGCGCCTCGAGCCGGCCTTGCGAGATCTCGGGCTGATACGGCGTGTAAGCGGTGTACCAGGCCGGATTCTCGAGCACGTTCCGCCGGATGACGGGCGGAGTGATGGTGTCGTGGTACCCGAGCCCGATCATCTGGGCCATCGTTCGGTTACGGCCGGCAAGCGCCCGAAGCTCGGCGAGCGCCTGAGCTTCGGTCGCGGCCGGCGGCAGTTCGAGCGGACGAGCGGAGGACCGCAGCGACTCAGGTACAGCACGCTCGGAGAGCTCGTCGAGAGAAGCGACACCGACGACATCGAGAATACGGCGAAGTTCGTCCGGCCCGGGACCGATGTGCCGCTCGGCGAACGGGATGCCCTGTTCCAGCGAGGCGAGTGACAGTTCCACGGAGCCTCCTGGGGACCGCCGAGCCGGGCCGGGGACGATGTCCCCCGGCCTCCCCACTCTGTCCGTACCCCGAGGGGCGCCTGAGAGTTTCGCCCGAGGTTGAGCCGGGCTTGCACCGTCGGCGGGGCCATCAGGTTGTGTCCTGACGACCCGCTTTCCAGAGGCGTCTCGTCCGCGCGGTCCAGGGTGCCTGAGAGGTTCCGGGGAGGACTTGCTCCTTCGGCGCCGAGCTCAAGGTGTGACTCGGACTCTCCCGCGCGGATTCGTCGACCGCGAGGAGAACCTTACTCGACTCCTCGCGGCGGTGATCACCCGGTCTTGCGGGCGTTGCGGCGCTGGGTGAGCTCGTCCGGCTGGTGCGTCTCGACGACACCGCCGTCGGCGCGTTCGGCCTGGAACTCGTGGATGGTGCCGCTGATCTCCTGCATGGCGCCGCTGACCGCGATGCCGAAGACGCCTTGGCCGCCCTGGAGCAGATCGACGATCTCCTCCGGCGAGGTGCATTCGTAGACGGTGGTGCCGTCGGAGAACAGCGTCACGCGCGCGAGGTCACGGACTCCGCGGACGCGCAGGTGGTCGACCGCGACCCGGATGTTCTGGAGGGAGACCCCGGTGTCCAGCAGCCGCTTGACCACCTTGAGGACCAGGATGTCCTTGAACGAGTACAGCCGCTGCGAGCCGGAACCGTGCGCCGTGCGGATGCTGGGTGCGACCAGCTTCGTCCGGGCCCAGTAGTCGAGCTGGCGGTAGGTGATCCCGGCGATCTGGCACGCGGCCGGACCGCGGTAACCCACCAGCTCGTCCGGCAGCGAGTTGTCGGGGAACAGCTCACCCTGCTCGCCAGCCGCGACCTCAACAGGCTGCTTCTCGGAACCAGCCTCGACCACGCAAGCCTCCCCTCGCCCGACCGGACGGCCGGCGAATGACAGTCGGCCGGTCCCAGGAGCGGGACCCACCGGAGATCCATCGCCGCGATCCGGCCCCAGACCGTGAATCACATCGTGGCGATTTACCTCCTTCGACGGTAAGCGCCAGGAGAACACCGGTCAACGCGACGCGCGGCAAGCCTCAACGGTCGGATGAGCGTTTGAGCCGTTCGCCGTACCCCCGAGCCGGTGGTTCAAACCTCTTGACCGGATTTACTCAGCCGAGTAACATTTTACTCATGCAAGTAAACACCGACCTCATGGCCGAGATGGGGCTCAGCGCCGCCGAGGCGGCCCGCCGCGCCCAGATCATCGGCGCCACCATCGGCGTCATCGCCGACCTCGGTTACCGGAAGGCGACGTTCGCCAAGATCAAGGAACGTGCCGGGCTCAGCAGCACCCGGATGATCTCCTACCACTTCACCAACAAGGCCGGCCTGATGCAGGCGGTGCTGAGCACGGTGGTCGAGACGAAGGGCGAGTTCCTGAAGGAGCGCACCGGCGGCGGCCTCGACCCGGCGGACCGGCCCGGCCACCTGCGGGCCCACATCGAGACGTCGATCGCGTTCCTGCGCGCGTACCCGGAGTGCGTCCGGGTCCTGACGGAGCTGGCGGCCAACGCCGACGACGCCGACGGCTGGGTGATGACGAAGGTGCTGGTCGACGACATGCGGGTGCACGGGCTGGCCCGCCAGCTCAAGCAGGGTCAGGCCGAAGGGCTGTTCGGCGACTTCACGCCGGAGGTGATGGCGATGTCCATCGCGCAGGCGATCGACGGGGTCGCCGCGGCCTACGCGGCGGACCCGTCGCTCGACCTGGAGAAGTACGAACGCGAGGTCGCGGACGCCTTCGTCAAAGCGACCGCGCCATGAGCGCCCGGTCGAGGCGGTCTTCGATGCGGGCCTTCGGGAACGCGCCGACGATCGTCTCGACCGGCTCGCCGCCGGCGAACAGGATCATCGTCGGCAGGGACATGACCTGGTAGGAGCGCATGGTCTCCGGGTTCTCGTCCGCGTTGATCTTGCGGACGGCGAGCTTCCCGGTCCGCTCGTCCGCCAGCTGCTCCAGCACCGGGCCGACCATCCGGCACGGTCCGCACCAGGTGGCCCAGAACTCGACCAGCACCGGGACGTCGCTGTCGACGACCTCGGTGAACGTCGCGTCGGTGACTGCGGCGATTTCGGACATGACGGGCTCCTTCACGGGCGCGGGGAATCGGGCACGACACACGGATCCGGCGCCTGCCGGGCCAGGGCGGTGGCGAGCTTCCCGGCCAGTTCGGCGCGGATGCCGCCGAGGCGGGCCAGCAAGGCGTCGGCTTCTTCGAGCTTGCGGCGGTAGACCTCGATCGACGTCAGGCAGGAGTCGCCGGTCTCGTGACCGCTGCGGAGGCAGTCGACGAAGGGGCGGGTCTCGTCGAGGGTCAGGCCGATCGTCTGCAGGGTCTGGATCTCCCGGACCAGCTGCAGGTCGTCCTCGTCGTACTCGCGGTAGCCGTTGGCCGAACGACGGGCCTCGATCAGGCCCTGGGCCTCGTAAAAACGCAGCGCCCGGGTGGTGACACCCGTGCGCCGCGCAAGCTCTCCGATCCGCATACCCCGACGCTAGACGTTGACGTCCGCGTCAAGGCAAGTTCTCAGGTGTCGGCTCCCCGGAAGTCCTCGGGCGAAACGGAGTCGAGGAACTCGCGGAACTTCTCGACCTCGTCCTCCTGCTCGTCCGGGATGATCAGGCCCGCCTCCTCCAGCACCGCGTCCACGGCGTGGATGGGGACACCGATCCGCAGGGCCAGCGCGACCGAGTCGCTCGGCCGGGCGGAGACCCGGATGTCGCCGTCGAAGACGAGCTCGGCGAAGAACGTGCCTTCCTTGAGGTCGGTGATCACGACCTGCTCGAGCTCCCGGCCGAGCGCCCCGATGACCTCTTTCAGCAGGTCATGCGTGAGCGGACGGGCCGGCCGGACTCCCTGTTGCTCCAAGGCGATGGCGGTGGCTTCGACCGAGCCGATCCAGATCGGCAGGTACCGCTCGCCCTCGGTCTCCCGCAGCAACAAGATCGGCTGATTCGCGGGCAGCTCGACCCGCACACCGACGACGCGCATCTCGCTCATCGGGCTTCGCCTCCCTCTCGTGCACACGGGCGCAGGCGCTGATTCGGCCGGACGCCGTCATCGCCGACGCTACCCGTCATCCGTGCGCTGTGCTCGCTGTCGAGACTATCTCGGTTCGCCTGCCGCAAACCCTTGCCTTCACGGTACGGCATGCGGTGCCGAACATTCAGTCATTGACATGGGGCCGCAAAGAGGATCTCAGCGCCCCATCGTTGATCAACACCCCGCGACGCCGCGGATTCCCGCCTTGACGAGGAGCGTGTGGAGGGTCACGGACAGTGCCGCGAGCTCCCGCACCACCTCGTCCGCCCTCGACTTCGCTTCCGGGTCACGGTGCCGATACACCGGTGTCACGATCTGCTCCAGCAACCCGACCTCGCGGTCGGCCGCGGCGCGGAAGGCACGCAGATGTCTCGGCTCGATACCGAATTCGGTCATCGCCTTCACCGTCCGCGCGACCAGCACCGCGTCCGGGTCGAAGAACCCGGCGGGACCGGGCCGGACCAGGCCGTACTGCTGCAGCTCGGCCAGGGCGGGCTCGTCGATGCCGGCCTGCTCCAGGAGCTCCTCCTGGGTCAGGCGCAGCTCTTTGCCGGTGGCGAAGTCCGCCGCCTCCGGCAGGCCGACGTTCTCCGCCGGAGCGTCGATCGGCACCAGCCGGCGCGGCGGGCGGGGCACGGCCGCGACGGGCCCGGCACCCGAGTCCGCCGCGTCCAGCTGCTCCTTGATGACCTTCAGCGGGAGGTAGTGGTCCCGCTGGGCGGCCAGGACGAATCGCAGGCGCTCCACGTCCGCCGCGGCGAACTGCCGGTACCCCGAAGCCGTCCGGCCCGGCTGGACCAGGCCTTCCGCTTCGAGGAACCGGATCTTGGAGATGGTGACATCGGGGAAGTCCGAGCGCAGCTGCGCCAGGACGGCCCCGATGCTCAGTCCGTGATTCTGTGGCCGCCCGGCCGCCGTCACTGCGCTCCCTGGCCCCCGTGACCCGGGCCGGTCAGGAAGACCAGGCGGAACTTCCCGATCTGCACCTCGTCGCCCCCCGCGAGGACGGCCTGGTCGACCGGCTCGCGGTTGACGTAGGTGCCGTTGAGGCTGCCGACGTCGATGACGACGAACTCGCCGCCCTCACGCCGGAACTCGGCGTGCCGGCGGGAGACCGTGACGTCGTCCAGGAAGATGTCGCTGTCCGGGTGGCGCCCGGCGCTGGTCGTGTCGCGGTCGAGCAGGAACCGCGAACCCGCGTTGGGGCCGCGCTTCACCACCAGCAGCGCCGAACCCGCGGGCAGGGCGTCGACGCCCTGGACCGGCGCCTCCGCGGCCGGGGCGGACTCGTGGCCTTCGGCTTCGGCCAGGAAGTCGGCCCGGAAGACAGAGGTCCGCTCCGGAGACTGCTCCGGGGGAACGCCGCCGGGCCCGTCGTTCGTGCTCACCTGAGCTCTCCTCCACACATGCTGTGTTGCCTAGTACTCAAGAACGTGTAGCTGCCAACGTACCGTGCCTGATCGATTCTCCGAGCCCCGGCTCCCCGAACCGGCGCAGTGCCGGCCGGGGCGGCCCGGAGCCGGGCTCAGCCCTTGGTCAGTGCGTCGTACGCCTCGGCTTCCAGCAGGGCTTCGAGCCCCGCCGGGTCGTCGAGCCGGATCTCGATCAGCCAGCCCTCGCCGTAGGGGTCGCTGTTGATCAGCTCCGGCGACTCGGCGACGGCGTCGTTGATCGCGACGACCTCCCCGTCGACCGGCGCGAACAGCTCGGACACGCTCTTCGTCGACTCGACCTCGCCGAAGACGTCGCCCGTGCTCACCTGGCGGCCGACCTCCGGCAGGTCGACGAACACGACGTCGCCGAGCTGGTCCTGCGCGTACTCGGTGATGCCGATGCGGACGAGGGTGTCCTCGCCCCGGGTGGCGACCCACTCGTGTTCCTCGGTGTAGCGAAGCTCTTCAGGAGCGGACACCGCCGGTCCCCTTTCATGCCCTCACTGGCGAAAACGTGCTGGGCGAAGTCTTACACCCACACGGCGCAGCGCGCGGCCCGACCCGGGGATAACCGTCGCGCTCAGTCGCCACCCGCGCCGCGCAGGGCGTTGCGCGCCTGGACCACGTAGAGGACGCCGGACCAGACGTACAGCACGCCGCCCCAGATGGTGAACGCGTAGCCGATCGGCCGGGCGACCGCGGCGACGTCCGAGCCGCCCTGCGCGAGCAGCAGGAACGGGAAGGCGTACATCAGCACGAACGTCGCGCCCTTGCCGATGTAGGTCACCTCCGGTGGGGCGAACCCGCGCCGGCGCAGCGTCAGCACGCAGACGCCCAGCACCGCTTCGCGCACCAGGAGCGGCACCACGACCCACCAGGGGATGATCTCCCGGACCAGGAACGCGATCAGCGTGGCGAGGATGTAGAGCCGGTCGGCGGCCGGGTCGAGGAGCTGGCCCAGCCGGGACATCTGGTTGAGCCAGCGGGCCAGCTTGCCGTCGAGCCAGTCGGTCAGCGCGCTGAAGACCAGCAGCGCGAGCGCCCAGCCGTCCTCCTCCGGACCCAGCAGCAGCCACAGGAACACCGGCACGCCGGCGAGCCGCAGCAGCGACAGCATGTTGGGGACGTTGAAGGCCTGCTTGAGCAGGGACGGCTCGGCGGCGCTCGCCTGCGCGGCTGGTTCGGGTGCGGCTGTGCTCACCCGGCCAGCGTAGTCAGCACGCGCGGCGGCGGCTCCAGCCGCGCCGCTGCAGTTCGGCGCTGCTCAGCGCCTCGGGACGGCCCCGGTAGTCAGTGCCCATCCAGCGGGCGCGGCCGGGGCGCGCCTCCAGGACGTACGGGCGCCCGCAGCACCAGACGACGCTGCTGGGGACGGTCGGGGGGCCGGACGGGCCGGTGGTCTCGTCGGTGCTGGTTTCGGGGCTGGTCACAGCGTCGGCGTTCATCGCTCTCACGGGCTCGGGACGGGTATCGGGGACAGGAAGCTCGTCGGCCTCCACCAAGATCTTCGGCACGCGGAGCCGGATTGTTAACCGATGCGGCCGGAATTAGACCGATCGATTCTTCTTGGCAGTGTGAGGTTTCGGAGCGTGAACGGAATGTTAATTGTCCATTGTGGACACTGTTGGGGCGGCCACCGGACGGGGCCGCCACCCGGCTGGAGTAATCTGCCGCACACCTGTGGGCGAGTCGGCCACGGGGCCCCGGCCCGGATGGGCCAGAATGACCGGGCCAGCCTGACCGGGGAGGACAAGATCGCGGTGCCCCATCCGACCACCACGAGGACGTGGCGGCCGTTGCTCGCCGCCTGCCTCGCCGTGCCCGCGCTCGCGGCCTGCTCCGGCGAGCCAGCCGCCCAGGCGCCGTCGTCTTCGGCGGCCGCCCCGAGTTCGGCGCCGCCGGCTTCCCCGACGACCACTCCCCCGCCACCGCCCACCGGCGGCAGTCCGGCCGCGACCCCGCCGGCGTCCAAGCCGGCCGGGGCCCCGCCGACGGTGCCCGGGGCGTGCGGCACCGTGACCGCCGCCAGCGGGCTGACGCTCTACGTGTTCGACAGCGGCTCCGCCGGCGTCAGCTGCGTCGCGGCGACGAAGCTCGTCGGCGACTTCCACCGCAAGATCGCCGGCCGCCAGGGCGCCGGCTCGAACGACGCGGTGAACGAGACCGTCGACGGCTGGCTGTGCACGTCCGGGCCACCCGCCGCCCAGGGCGGCACCACCTGCACCAAGGGCGAGCAGACGGTGTTCGCCGCCGTCGTGCCGTCCGAGTGACCGCTCCCGATCCGCTTCCGTTCCTGAAGGGCCCATGAAGACACTCGCGTACCCCCTGCTGCTCGTCGCCGCGGCCGCCGCGCTGGCCGGCTGTGGCGCCGACCCCGCGCCCGCGGCGCCGTCCGCCGAGGCGCCGGCGCCCGCCGCGGCCGCCGCGGCCGCGTCGACGGCACCCGGCGTGCCGTGCGGCGACGTCACCGCCACCGGCGGCGCCAAGACGGCGGTCGTCGCGCACGGCAACGTCGACTGCGCCGCGGCCCAGACGCTGCTGAAGGACTACTTCGCGAAGCTGACCCCGGCCGAGGCCGCGTCGGCCGACGGCCCGGGCCCGGTCGTGCTCGACGAGTGGACGTGCGGCAGCGGCCCCAACGACCCGGTGACGGCGTGCTCGACCGAGGACGGCCGCCAGGTCGAGGGCACCCGCTCCTGAGCGGTCCGCCACCGCCGGTCGTGAGTGAGAAACAGTGTTCTGACCCTGTTTCTCACTCACGACCAGCGACCGTCAGGACTTGAGGTCGGGGAAGTCCTCTTCGCGGTACTCGGTCCCCTCCGCGCGCTTCGGGTCGCTCTCGCGGCCGCGCAGCTCGACGCGGCGGATCTTGCCCGAGATCGTCTTCGGGAGTTCCGCGAACTCGAGCCGCCGGATCCGCTTGTACGGCGCCAGGTGCTCGCGGCAGTACGCGAGGATCGCCTTCGCCGTCTCCGGGGTCGGCTCGTGGCCGGTCGCCAGCACGACGTACGCCTTGGGCACCGCGAGCCGGATCGGGTCGGGGGCCGGAACGACCGCGGCCTCGGCCACCGCCTCGTGCTCGATCAGCACGCTCTCCAGCTCGAACGGCGAGATCCGGTAGTCCGACGCCTTGAACACGTCGTCCGTGCGCCCGACGTAGGTGAGGTAGCCGCGTTCGTCGATCGAAGCGACGTCACCGGTGTGGTAGAAACCGCCGCCGAAGGCCGCCGACGTGCGTTCGTCGTCGTCCGCGTAGCCGGTCATCAAGCCGACCGGGCGGTGGTCGAGGTCGAGGCAGATCTCGCCCTCGGCCGCGCGTTCGCCGCTGACCGGGTCGACCAGCGCCACCACGAACCCGGGCAGCGGGCGGCCCATCGAGCCGGGCACGACGTCCTGGCCGGGCGTGTTGGCGATCTGGACGCTGCTTTCGGTCTGGCCGAAGCCGTCGCGGATGGTGACGCCCCACGACTTCCGGACCTGCTCGATCACCTCGGGGTTGAGCGGCTCCCCCGCCCCGACGACCTTGACCGGCGGAGTCTTCAGCGCCGTCAGGTCCGCTTGGATGAGCATCCGCCACACCGTCGGCGGCGCGCAGAAGCTCGTCACGCCGCACCGGTCCATCTGCGCCATCAGCGCGTTCGCGTCGAAGCGGTTGTAGTTGTAGAGGAACACCGTCGCCTCGGCGTTGAACGGGGCGAAGAAGTTGCTCCACGCGTGCTTCGCCCAGCCGGGCGAGGAGATGTTCAGGTGGACGTCGCCCGGCTCCAGCCCGATCCAGTACATCGTGGACAGATGGCCCACCGGGTACGAGACGTGCGTGTGCTGCACCAGCTTCGGCTTCGCCGTCGTGCCGGAGGTGAAGTAGAGCAGCAGCGGGTCCGCCGCCTTCGTCGGACCGTCCGGGGCGTACTCCGGCGACTGCGCGAACGCGGCCGAGTACGGCTGCCAGCCCTCGACCGGCTCCCCGACCGCGATCCGCGTGTAGTCGCCCTCGACGTCGGCGAACTTCGGCGCGTCGACCGACCGGACCACGACGTGCTTGGCGGCGCCGCGCTCGACGCGGTCGGTGAGGTCGGCCGGCCCGAGCAGCGTGGACGCCGGGATGATCACGGCGCCGAGCTTGATCGCGGCGAGGATCGTCTCCCACAGCTCGCCCTGGTTGCCCAGCATCAGGATCAGCCGGTCGCCGCGGCGGACGCCGAGGCTCCGCAGCCAGTTCGCCACCTGGTTGGACCGGCCGGACAGCTCCGGGTAGGTCCAGCGGTTCTCGGTGCCGTCCTCCTCGACGATCCACAGCGCGTACCGCTCGGCGTTGTCCGGGTCGTGCGCGACGACGTCGAACCAGTCGATCGCCCAGTTGAACTCGTCGAGCTCCGGCCAGGTGAAGTCGCGGTACGCCGTGTCGTAGTCCTCGCGGTGGGTCTGCAGGTAGTCCCGCGCCACCCGGAACGCGTGGTGGACCTCCGAAGCGCTCACGCTGCCTCCTAGTTATTCGCCCTTGAACTCCGGCGAACGACGCTCCATGAACGCCTGGACCGCTTCGCCGAGGTCCTTGCTGGGCAGGAACGCCGAGTTCCACGCCGCGACGTACCGGAGGCCGTCGGCGACCTGGCGCTCGGTGTTCGTCGCCAGTACCTGCTTCGTACCCTGCACCACGAGCGGCGGGTTCGCAGCGATCTCCCCGGCGAGTTCGCGCGCGGCCTTCAGCAGCGCGTCGGAGTCCGGGTGGACATCGTTGACGAGACCGATCTTCTCGGCGCGCGCGGCGTCGATGTCCTTGCCGGTCAGGGCCAGTTCCCGCAGGTGCCCTTCGCCGACGATCGAGGCGAGCCGCTGGAGGCTGCCGAGGTCGGCCACGATGGCGACGCGCACCTCGCGGACGCTGAACTTGGCGTCGGCGCTGGCCAGCCGGATGTCCGCGGCGGCGACGACGTCGACCCCGCCGCCGATGCACCAGCCCGAAACGGCCGCGATGACCGGTTTGCGGCATTCCGCGATCGAGCTGACCGCCGCCTGCAGCGACCGGACCTGGTCGAGGAACGCCGTCCGCGGCCCGGCCAGGTTGTCCCCGCCCAGCATCGGCGCCCAGTCGCCCATCATCGCCGGCAGGTCGAGACCGTAGGAGAAGTGCTTGCCGCTGCCGGTCAGCACGACCGCCCTGACCTGCGGGTCGGCGTCCAGCGCGCGGAACACCAGCGGCAGCTCGCGCCAGAAGTCCGGCCCCATCGCGTTGCCCTTGGACGGGCCGAGGAGCGTCACTTCGGCCACGGGGCCGGCGACGTCGACCTTCAGGGAGACGAGGTCGGGCAGACTGTCAGCAGTAGCGGTCATGGGGTCATCTTGACCCATGCCCGCGACGAGCCGCCATTGGCACGTTGTCAATTGATGCGATGGTCACTGTGCCGACGTGGTCATGGGATGTTTTCCTGGACGTAGGTGACCACGACGCGGGGAGGACGGTGGGAGATGAGCCCGGCCGGCAGCGCGACCCTGATCGAGCCGGAGCCCCCGGCCGTCCCGGCGCGGCGCGAGTCCCGCCCGATCGAGCTGACCGGCTCGTTCGACCACGAGGGCCACCGGCTCTGGTACACGGAGTTCGGCAGCGGCGACAAGGTCGTCGTCCTCACCCACGGCATCATGCTGACCCGCCGGATGCACGCCCCGCTCGCGCGCCGGCTGGCCCGCGCCGGGTTCCGGGTGGTCACGCTCGACCTGCTCGGCCACGGCGACTCCGACCGGCCGACCGAGTCGTGGCTTTACTCGATGCCGTCGTTCGCCGAGCAGACCCTGGCACTGCTCGACCACCTCGAGGTCGGCTCGGCGGTGGTCGGCGGGACGTCGCTGGGCGCGAACGTCTCGCTGGAGGTGGCGGTCCAGGCCCCCGACCGCGTGCACGGGCTGATCGTCGAGATGCCGGTGCTGGACAACGCGATCGTCGCGGGGCTGATCACGTTCGCGCCACTGCTGATGGCGGCCCGGTTCCTGCCGGTGACGGTCCAGGCGGTGTCGCTGGTGGCGTCCCTGGTCCCGCACGGCAACCAGTGGGTCGACGTCGTGACGGACACGCTGTCCCAGCGCCCGGCCCCGATGGCGGCGCTGCTGCACGGCGTGCTGTTCGGCCGGATCGCGCCGCCGAAGTCGGTGCGCCGCAAGATCACGACGCGAGCGCTGGTGATCGGCCACCAGGGCGACCCGATCCACCCGTTCGGTGACGCCGACACCCTCGCGGTGGACATGCCGGACGCGGAGTTCGTCCAGGCCCGCAGCCCGGTCGAGCTCAGGTTCGACCCGACCCGCCTGTCGGACGCGATCCGCGACTTCGCCGCGAGCTGCTACGAGGACTGAGCCGATGCCGCTGGTCTGGGTGACCGGCAACGCGGGAGCCGGCAAGTCGGCGGTCTGCGCGTTCCTGAAGAGCCGGCGGAAGTTCGCGGTCGACGCGGACGGGGACGGCTTCAACCACTGGGTGGACCGGACGACGGGACAGGCCGTCGTCGATCCCCCCGATCCGGTGCCCGCCGGCTGGCTCGACCGCTTCGGCTGGCAGACCAGCCGCGCGAAGGTCGAGACCCTGGCGGCGAAGGCGTCCGGCAGGGTCGTGTTCTTCTGCGGTTCCGCCGAAAACGACGCGGAGGTGCGGGACCTCTTCGACCTCGTGATCTGCCTGGTGGTCGACGACGACACCCTCCGGGACCGGCTCCTGACCCGCACCTCGAACAGCTTCGGCAAGCACCCGGAGGAGCTGGCGGCGGCCCTCGACGCCAATGCCGGCGCCGAGGTGGCCTACCGGCGGCTCGGCGCGACGGTCGTGATCGACGGCCGCCGCCCGCTGTCCGAGGTCGCCGACGCGATCCTCGCCGCCGCCTACGAAGCCTGAACCGGCGCGAGGCCGGCCACCGGGCCGATCACGATCACCGCGGGCGGCCGGACCCCCGACGCCGCCGCGTCGGTGACCACCGTGTCCAAAGTGGACCGCAGGGCGCGCTGGGTGCGCATCGTGCCGTCCTCGACGATGGCCACCGGGGTGTCGGCCGGGCGGCCGCCGTCCAGCAGGGCCTTCGCGAACTGCGGGAGCCGCTCCACGCCCATCATCAGCACGATCGTGCCGCGCATGCGGGCCAGCAGCTCCCAGTCCACCAGGGACCGGTCGTCGCCCGGGGCGACGTGGCCGGACACCACCACGACCTCGTGCGCGACGCCGCGGTGGGTCACCGGGACGTCCGCCACCGCCGGGACCGCGAACGCGCTCGTGATGCCCGGGACCATCGTCACCGGGACGCCCGCCTCGGCGCAGGCCAGCACCTCTTCGAAGCCGCGGCCGAACAGGTACGGGTCGCCACCCTTGAGCCGGACGACGAACTTGCCCTCCTTGGCCTTCTCGATCAGCGTGCTGTTGATGACGTCCTGGCTGGCCGCGCGGCCGTACGGGATCTTGGCCGCGTCGACGATCTCGACCTCGGGCGCCAGCTCGTCCAGCAGTTCGCGGGGGGCCAGCCGGTCGACCACGACGACGTCCGCGCGCGACAGCAGCCGGCGGCCGCGGACCGTGATCAGCTCCGGGTCGCCGGGGCCGCCGCCGACCAGCGCGACCCCGGGCAGGCTGCCCTCGGGGTGCGGCTGACGGCCGTCTTCGATCGTGCCGTTGTGCAGGCCGTCGAGCATCGAGTCGCGGACCGCGGCCGAGCGCAGCGGCTCGCCGCCGGACAGGACGCCGAACAGGAGGCCGCCGTGCCGGCCGGAAGCCGGGGTCACCGCGCTGCCCGACTCGCCCTCGTCGGCGCGGACGCAGAACACGCGCTCGCGCTCGGCTTCGGCGCAGATCGCGGCGTTGACCTCGGGATCGTTCGTGCAGGCCAGGGCGTACCAGGCGTCGCGAAGGTCACCGGCGGTGTAGCCGCGTTCGTGCCAGACCAGCTCGCCCGCGTCCACCATCCCCTGCACCGACGGCGTCGTGTGCGGCGACACCAGTTCGACGCGGGCGCCCGCGCTGATCAGCCGGGGCAGCCGCCGCTGGGCGACGGAACCGCCGCCGAACATTACAACGCGGCGGCCCGTGAGCTGGAGGCCGGAGAGGTAGTGCGGGTCGTCCATGGGCCGGAGTTTATTGACGGTTCACCCGCGCGCCAGCCCAGCGTGGGTCACGCCACGCGGAAGACCGGCCCGCGGGCCGCGAAAGCCTCGGCACCAGGTAGGCGTGCTCGCGCCGGGCCGGACGTGGTCGCACCGCGCGTCGGTGATGATCAGGATCGGGCCGTCGGCGGGGAAGTCGTCCGCCCGCCGCAGGAGGTCGACGCCGGGCTGCAGGATCTTGCCGCCACCGCCGCGGACCTTCACCCGGCCAGCGATCTCCTCCACCGCGAGGTACCCGGCGTCGGCGTCGCAGAACACCACGCGCGCCGCCGGGACGTCGCGGGCGAGCGCGTACGACGCGATCGCGCCGAGAGCCTTCCCCAGCAGCTCGGCGTTCATCGACCCGGACGTGTCGAGCACGACGCCGAAGGTGGCGAGCCGGTCGAGCCGCTCGGGGCGGATGCGGCCCGGGCGCGGGATGTCCGGGGTCGCCGACTGGCGGCGCGTAGCTGCGCACCGGCAGCTCCACGCGGACGTGCTCGTCGAACCAGCGGGCCGGCCGCGCGTCCCACGGCAGCGGCGGGTGGTCCAGGGCCCGGATCTCCTGCTCCAGCCCGAGCGGCAGCAGCCCGCGGCCCTGGGCGTGGTGGTCACCCCACGGCAGCGGCCGGCTCTTCCGGGACGGCCGGCGCTGGGCCGCGTCGGGCTCGGAAAGCCAGTCGCCCAGGACGTCGCCGGCGGAGCGCGAGCCGAGGGTGAGCAGCTTGCGGGCGCGGCGGAAATCGGCGGTCAGCGTGTCGTAGACCGACTCCGCGGACATCCCGGTCAGCTGCTGGTCGGGCAGGCTGCCGTCGAGCAGCTCGCCGACGCCCATGGCGACCAGCCGGCCGTTGACGACGTAGTCGCAGGCGACGTTCCACAGGTACGGGTCACGGCCGTGCGCGCGGCGATCGTGGCGCAGGGCAGCGTGCAGCATCTCGTGGGCCGGCACGAACCGCCATTCCTCGGCGGTCAGGGCGGCACCCGGGTTGACGTGGATCCCGCCGTGCTCGGCGTCGAGCGCCGCCATCGCGCCGAGCAGCGGGAACGACGAGACGAACCAGGACAGCGCGTGGTCCCACTCCCCCATGGCCCGCCGGTGGCGGGTCTGCCCCCGCGTGCCGGCGGCGCGTTCCATCGCCTCGGTGGCCGACGCGATCAGCCCACGGGCGAACCGTTCGATCCACGGCTCCGGCTTCCCGCGGGCGGTTGACCGTGAGCACGTCCCAGCCGCCGGCGCTCTCCGTGCTCAGGCTGACGCCGCGGGCGAGGTGCTCGAGGACGGTGTGCGAGCGGGCCCGCGCCCAGCCGTCGTCGATCGCCTTGGTCCGGCGCTCACGGCGTTTGGTCTCGAGGTTCATGTCCGGGCGGCGACCAGCCGCGGCAGGTCTCGGGCGGCTTCGACCAGGAACCACGACGGCAGCCGCGGGTGGCCGGCTTCGTCGTCGGCGATGACCAGCTGGGCCATTTCGAGGGAGATCTCGGCCAGCAGGCTCTTCGCGCGGAACGCGAACTGCCGCACGGCCGTCGACGCGTGACGCTTGTCCGCGGGCAGGTCCTTGACCAGCCGAGCAGGTCGTGGTCGCCGGGCTCGGCCGGCCGGCGCGCGTCGCCCTTGAGGATCGCCTCCAGGTCGAAGGCGTGCCGCGCCACCTTGAGGTACGCGCGGAACGCACCCGCGTGCTGCGGGGTGAGGGTGGCGTAGGCGAGCAACGCGATCGTGTCGTCGCTGTCCGGGTCGCCGTAGGAGTGCAGGAGATCCGAGAGCATGTGCCAGGACCGCGGCGTCGAGAACGGCTCCTCGGTCTTCGGCGGCGGGCTCCACAGGTGGTCCGGCCGGACGACGGCGGTGTTCAGCAGGACTCGGGCAGCTGGGCGGGCGTGACCGTGAGCTGGGCGTGCAAGCGTGGACCCGAGTCAGGACATCCCGGTGCGACGCTCCCCTTCGTTCGCCCATGATCACCCAGCCGCCCAGCCGCCCGCATCCGATTTTACTGAGCGCGCCCCGAAGCCGGGTACGGCAGCAGGGCCATCTCGCGCGCGTTCTTGATCGCCGTGGCGAGCTGTTTCTGTTGCTGCGGCGTCAATCCCGTCACGCGGCGGGCGCGGATCTTGCCGCGGTCGGAGATGAACTTCCGCAGCAGGTCGACGTCCTTCCAGTCGACGTGGGTGATCCGGTGGGCGTGCAGCAGGTTCACCTTGCGCTTGCCGGGACGGTCGCGGTTCGGCTTCGGCATCCGGCTCACCAGCTCGACTTCGTGACGCCGGGCAGCTCGCCGTTGTGCGCGGCCTGGCGCATCTTCACCCGGGACAGCCCGAACTTCCGCAGATACCCCCGCGGCCGTCCGTCGGCGGCGTCCCGGTTGCGGATGCGCGTCGGGCTCGCGTCGCGGGGCAGCTTCTGCAGCGCGACAACGGCTTCGGCCTTCTCCTCCGCGGACGACGACGGCGAGGCGACCAAGGCCTTCAGCGCGCGGCGACGTTCGACGTACCGCGCCGCGACCACCTTTCGCTGCTCGTTCTTCGCGATCTGCGACTTCTTGGCCATCAGCGCTCTTCCTTGAACTCGACGTGCTCGCGCGCGACCGGGTCGTACTTGCGCAGGACCATCCGGTCGGGGTCGTTCCGCCGGTTCTTCTTCGTGACGTAGGTGTAGCCGGTGCCCGCGGTGGACCGCAGCTTGATGATCGGGCGGATGTCGGTGCTCTTCGCCATTACAGCTTCACTCCCCTTGTCTTCAGTTCGGCCACGACGGCCTCGATGCCGCGCTTGTCGATCGTCTTCATGCCCTTGGCGGAGACGCGCAGGCGCACCCAGCGACCTTGGCTGGGCACGAAGTAGCGACGGTTCTGCAGGTTCGGCTCCCAGCGCCGCGACGTGCGGCGGTGCGAGTGCGAGACCTGCTTGCCGTAGCCCGGCTTGCGGCCGGTGACCTGGCACACGGCGGACACGGACCCTCCCGAGTTGATAGTGGTTGTCGTTTTCATCTACTCTACGCACCGTACCCCGCCCGTATTCCTGGAGCCGTAGTGACCCCTGAACCCCGCATCCCGCTCGTCTTGGTGAGCGGCCTCGCCCCGGGACCGAACGCCACGCTCGCCGAGCTGCTGCGCGTCGCCGAGCCCGGCACCGCCGTCGTCCACCACGACCTGCGCGAGATCCACGCCGGCGTCGTCCGCCGCCGGCTGCGGCTGGAGCAGCGCGACCAGCTGACCGTCCTCGAACTGGCCCACGGCTGCGTGTCCTGCACGCTGCGCGAGGACCTGCTGCCCCTGCTGCGGCACCTCGCCCGAATGCCTCAGGTCCGCCGGATCGTCGTCCGGCTCGACGAGGCCATGGAGCCGGAGCCGGTGAGCTGGGCGATCCGGAACGTCCTGGTCGGCGACCACCCGGTGAGCGACGACGTCGACCTGCGCGCCGTGCTCACCGTCGTGGACTGCGCGACCTTCCTCGCCGACGCGACCGGCGACGACGTCCTGGCCGAGCGGAACCTGCAGGGCAGCCCCGAGGACGAGCGCACGGTCGCCCAGGTCGCGCTGTCCCAGGCCGAGTTCGCCGACGTCCTCGTGCTGGCCGGCGCGGCGACCGACGCGTGGACCGCGGCGAAGGCGTCCGCGGTCCTCGACCGGGTCGCGCCCTCGGTCCCGCGCGTCGAACTGAGCCGGAGCGACGGGCACAGCGTGCTCGACGCCGTGCCGAAGGACGCCCGGCGCGGCGAGGTCACCGACATGCACGGCGCCCTGTTGCGCGGCGAGCCGCCGGTGCACGTCGACTGCGGCATCGGCCTGGTCACGTTCACCGCCCAGCGGCCGTTCCACCCCGAACGCCTGCACGACGCGCTCGACGTCCTGCTCGACGGCGTCGTCCGGACCCGCGGGCGCGCGTGGGTGGCGAGCCAGCCGGACGTCGCGTTCTGGATCGAGTCGGCCGGCGGCGGGCTCGGCATCGGGCACGCCGGGCCGTGGCTCGCGGCGCCGGACGGTCCGGCGTGGACGGACGTCTCCCCCGAGCGCCGCACGCTCGCGTCCCTGCGCTGGGACCCGGTGCACGGCGACCGCGCGCAGGAGCTCGTCGTGGTGACCGACCAGACAACGCCCGATGAGATCGACGCGGCCCTGCGCGGCGCTCTACTGACCGACGACGAACTGGCCGCCGGCCCGGCGGAGTGGCAGCGCTACCCCGACCCGTTCGGCGACTGGCACGAAGAGCCGTGCGAGGACACCGAAACCGACCCGGCGCGGCATGACGCGACCGCGGTGAACCGAAAGGAAGACCAGTGAAGACAGGCATCCACCCCGACTACCACCCCGTGGTGTTCAAGGACTCGTCCACCGGCGACGCGTTCCTGACCCGCTCCACCATCACCTCCGACAAGACGGTCGAATGGTCCGACGGGCAGACCTACCCGCTGGTCATGGTCGACATCAGCTCGTGGTCGCACCCGTTCTGGACCGGCACCCAGCGCATCATGGACAGCGCCGGCCAGGTCGAGAAGTTCCACCGCCGCTACGGGAAGCGGGGGACGCGCTGATGGCCGTCCCGAAGCGCAAGAAGTCCCGCAGCAACACCCGGTCCCGGCGTTCGCAGTGGAAGGCCGCGGTGCCGGACCTGGTGCCGATCAAGGTCGACGGTGAGGTTCAGCTGGTCCCGCGCCGGTTGATGCGGCACTTCCACTCGTGACCGTCCC
The DNA here is from genome assembly GCF_055633615.1 of Amycolatopsis sp. NPDC114505. Taxonomy (NCBI): domain Bacteria; kingdom Bacillati; phylum Actinomycetota; class Actinomycetes; order Pseudonocardiales; family Pseudonocardiaceae; genus Amycolatopsis; species Amycolatopsis sp. NPDC114505. The sequence goes on from NZ_JBVKDV010000003.1 coordinate 814,714, forward strand.
GGTCACGGTGCTGTCCGGCTTCCTCGGCGCGGGCAAGACGACGCTGCTCAACCACATCCTGGCCAACCGGTCCGGGGTGCGGGTGGCGGTGATCGTCAACGACATGAGCGAGGTCAACATCGACGCGGGCCTCGTGCGGTCGCGGGAGCGCCTCGTCGAGCTGACCAACGGGTGCATCTGCTGCACCCTGCGGGAGGACCTCCTCGAGGAGGTGGCCGCGCTGTGTTCGGACGGCCGCTTCGACCACGTGCTGATCGAGTCGAGCGGCATCTCCGAACCGATGCCGGTGGCGGCGACGTTCACGTTCCTGGAGTCCGTCGCCCACCTCGACACCATGGTGACGGTGGTGGACGCGGCGAACTTCGCCCGCGAACTGGCCGCGGGCGACTCGCTCGTCGAGCGGCGGCTCGACCAGTACGCCGGCGACGAGCGGACGGTCAGCGACCTGCTGGTGGACCAGGTCGAGTTCGCCGACGTCCTGCTGCTGAACAAGACCGACCTGGTGCCCGACGTCGACCGCTTGGTGGCGACGCTGCGACGGCTCAACCCCGCCGCGGACGTCGTCACCGGCAGTTTCGGGAAGGTGCCGCTGGAGCGGGTCTTCGGCACCGGCCGGTACGACCCGGTGCGGGCGCAGGAGGCGCCGGGCTGGGTGGCCGAGCTGAACGGCGACCACGTGCCGGAGACCGAGGAGTACGGCATCTCCAGCGTGGTCTTCCGGGCGTCGGAGGCGTTCGACCCGGCGGCGCTGTGGGACCTCGTGACGCGCCGGCTGGACTCCGGCGAGTTCGGGACCGTGCTGCGGTCCAAGGGGTTCTTCGCGCTGGCGTCCCGGCCCGGGGTGACGGGGCTGTGGTCCCAGGCGGGGGCGGTGGCGCGGTTCGAACCCCAGGGCGTGGCGGCCGAGCCGCGTCAGGAGCTGGTGTTCATCGGCGTCGACCTCGCCGGTGACGCGCTGCTGGCCGCGCTTCGCGACTGCCTCGGCGAAGTCAGCGGGCCGGACCGGTTTCCGGAGTGGGGCCCGGTCCACGTCCACTAGTGGTCGTCGTAGTGGTCCTCGTGGGACGCGTGGCGGTGGCCGTCGTGCAGGTAGTCGACGTGCTCGCCGTGGGGCACCGCCACGTGGCCGCAGCCGTCGCCGTGGGCGTGGTCGTGCCCGGTGTGCGGCACGTGGCCGGTCATCTCGCACTCGTCGAAGTGCCCGTCGTGCGCCCGGTGGAGGTGGCCTTCGTGGGCGTAGTCCACGTGGTCGCCGTGCGGGACGGCGGCGTGGCCGCAGCCTTCGCGGTGGACGTGGTCGTGGCCGGCGTGCTCGACGTGGGCGATGGTCATCGGCTGTTCCTCCCTGCTTGTGTCCACTTCGGACGCTAGCCCCGGCGGCCGCGCGAGGCCGGGCGAAAGCTCCCGGCTCACCCGATAGCGGCCGGTCCGTCCGAGTTGATCAACCCAGGTTTATCAGTCTAGGTTGACGATTGTGACGGACGAGGAGCTCCTCCAGGCCAGCGCCGACCTGCGCGTCGCACTGGGGCGGCTGATCCGGCGGCTGCGGCAGGGCTACGTCGTCGGGGAGCTGACGCTGCCCGAGCGCTCGGTGCTGTCCCGGCTCGACCGGGAAGGCCCGGCCACGCCGGGCTGTCTGGCCGACCTGGAACGCGTCAAGCCGCAGGCCATGGGCGTCACGCTCGCCGGGCTCGTCGACCGCGGGCTCGTCGAGCGGCGCAAGGACGACTCCGACGGCCGCAAGGTGCTGATGTCGGTCACCGGCGCCGGCGTCCAGCTGCTCACCGACCGACGATCGCGGACCACCGAAAAGATGGCGACCGCGCTGGCCGAGAAGTTCACCGCGGCCGAGCAGGACGACCTCGTCGCCGCCATCCCGCTGATCGAGCGGCTGGCGGACGAGCTGTGACCGTCACCGGAACGCACAGCCGCTACAAGTGGGTCGCCCTCTCGAACACCACGCTCGGCGTGCTGATGTCCGCGCTCGACGGCTCGATCGTCATCATCTCGCTGCCCGCGATCTTCCGCGGCATCGGCCTCGACCCCCTCGCGCCGGGCAACATCGGTTACCTGCTCTGGATGATCCTCGGCTACCTGCTGGTGCAGGCCGTGCTGGTGGTGACGCTCGGCCGGCTCGGCGACATGTTCGGCCGGGTCAAGATGTACAACCTCGGCTTCGTCGTGTTCAGCGTCGCGTCGGTGGCGCTGTCGTTCGACCCGTTCCACGCCGGTGGCGGCGCCCTGTGGCTGATCGGCTGGCGGATCGTCCAGGCCGTCGGCGGGTCGATGCTGACGGCGAACTCGGCCGCGATCCTCACCGACGCCTTCCCGGCCGAACAACGCGGGATGGCGCTCGGCGTCAACCAGATCACCGCGCTGGCCGGGCAGTTCCTCGGCCTGGTCGCCGGCGGGCTGCTGGCCGAGATCGACTGGCGCGCGGTGTTCTGGGTGAGCGTCCCGTTCGGGCTGCTCGGCACGATCTGGTCGATCCGCAGCCTCCGCGAGGTCGGCACGCCGAAGCGCGCGAAGGTCGACTGGGGCGGCAACATCACCTTCGCCGCCGGGACCGCGTTGCTGCTGGCCGCGATCACCTACGGCATCCAGCCCTACGGCGGCGCGGCGACCGGCTGGGGCAGCCCGTGGGTGCTCGGCGGGATCGGCACCGGCGTGCTGCTGCTCCTGCTGTTCGGGCTCATCGAGACCCGCGTCGCGGCGCCGATGTTCCAGCTGAGCCTGTTCAAGATCCGTGCGTTCGCCGCGGGCAACATCGCCGCTTTGCTGACGTCGGTCGCCCGTGGTGGCATGCAGTTCATGCTCATCATCTGGCTGCAGGGGATCTGGCTGCCGCTGCACGGCTTCGACTACGAGCGGACGCCGTTGTGGGCGGGCATCTACATGCTGCCGCTGACCGTCGGGTTCCTCCTCGCGGGGCCGGTGTCGGGCTACCTGTCCGACCGGTTCGGCGCGCGGCTGTTCTCCACCAGTGGGCTGCTCCTGGTCGCGGCCGCGTTCCTGGGGTTGCTGGCGCTGCCGGTGGACTTCCCGTACCCGGCGTTCGCCGCGCTGCTCGTCGTCAGCGGCATCGGCCAGGGCATGTTCTCCGCGCCCAACACGTCCGCGATCATGAGCAGCGTGCCGACCGAGCAGCGCGGGGTCGCGTCCGGGATGCGGGCGACGTTCCAGAACTCCGGGACGTCGCTGTCGATCGGCGTGTTCTTCTCGCTGATGATCGCCGGCCTCGCGTCGTCGCTGCCGCAGACGCTGACCAGCGGGCTGCAGGCCCACGGCGTCCCGGCGGCCGTCGCCGACGGCGTCGCCCAGCTGCCGCCGGTGAGCACGCTGTTCGCGGCGTTCCTCGGCAGCAACCCGGTCGGGCACCTGCTCGGCCCGGACGTCCTGGCCGGGCTGTCGCCGGCCGACCGGTCGGCCCTGACCGGCGGGGAGTTCTTCCCGCAGCTGGTCTCCGGACCGTTCCACCACGGCCTGGTGGTCGTGTTCACGGCGGCCGCGGTGATGGCCGTCGTCGCCGCGGTGGCGTCCGCTTCGCGCGGCAAGCGCTACTTCCACACCCCCGAGGGATCGAAGGAGAACCGATGACCGACGAGATCGTCGCCGGGACCGTCACCATCACCGGCCACGGCGGTGACGAGCTCGAGGCCTACCTGGCCAAACCGACCGACGCGACCCCGCGCGGCGGAGTCGTGGTGATCCACCACATGCCCGGCTACGACGCGGCGACGAAGGAGATGGTGCGCCGCTTCGCCGTCGAGGGCTACAACGCGCTCTGCCCGAACCTGTACACGCGCGAAGCACCGGGCGCGGACCCGGACGACGCGGCCGCGACGGTCCGCGCGGCCGGCGGCGTCCCGGACGACCGCCTGGTCGGCGACGTCTCCGGCGCGGCGGACTACCTGCGCGCGCTGGAGAACGCGAACGGCCGGATCGGCGTCATCGGGCACTGCTCCGGTGGCCGTCAAGCGTTCCTGTCGGGGTGTTCGCTCGACATCGACGCGGCGGTCGACTGCTACGGCGCGTTCGTCGTCAACGACCCGCCGGAGGCCATGAAGCAGATGAAGCCGCTGCTCGGCCTGTCGTCGCAGCTGTCGTGCCCGCTGCTGGGTCTCTTCGGTGCCGACGACCAGTTCCCCGGCCCGGACGAGGTCGCGGTCCTGGCGGCCGAGCTGGAGAAGCTGGGCAAGGAGCACGAGTTCCACACGTACGCGGGCGCCGGCCACTCGTTCTTCTCGGTGGACCGCCCGAGCTACCGCCCCGAAGCCGCGAAGGACGGCTGGGAACGCATCTTCGACTTCTACTCCCGCACCCTGACGGTCTGAGAGGACTTCGCCATGTGCACTTACCTGACCGAGAAGTTCGCGCTCGAAGGCAGCGGCAAGGGCGCCCGCGGCTGGTTCCGCCTGAACGAGGGAACCGTGTACGTCGACCACCCGGTCCACGCCCCGTACGGCCACACGGTGAACATCGACTTCCGCAACCCGGGGTTGGGAGCTTCGGCGCGGGTTGCGTTGGAGCTGACCGAGGAGGACGCGCTGGCGTTGGCGGATGCCATCGTCGCCGCGGTCAAGTCCGCCCCGGCTGGGTTGGCTTCGCGGAACCAGTGATTCAGGGCGTGTAGAGCGCGCCCAAGAACTCGAGCAACAGCCGCTCCCGCAACGGTCCTGGCGCCGTTGCGAGGAGCGCGTTGATCGGGGCCATTCGCTCCGGAAGCCCGGACGCGCCGCCGAGACCCGCCGCCGCCAGGAGACCCGCGAACTGCTCCGACGTCAGCGTCTCCGGGTCCAACGCCGCCACGAACTCGGCCACGGCCGCGTCGATGACCACCGGACCCGAAGCACGCGCGGCGTCGACCGAAGCCGCCAGGTCCGTCAGGAACTCCTTCTCGCTGCCGTGGTTGGCCGCCGCCACCGTCAGGTGGAGGTTCGCCGGGGACGACAGATGCGCGAACTGCGGCTGGACGTACCAGCCACGCACCTTCATCTCGTCGGCCACCGTGAACAGGTCGAAATCATCGGAACCCGTGAACGCGATCAGCGTCGACACCGGGTCGCCCAGCACGCGCAGGCCGTCGATCTCGGCGATGCCGGACCGGATGTGCGACACAGCTGAACGCGTCGAGGTGGCCAGCTGGAGGTACCCCTCCGAGCCGAGATGACGCACCACCGCCCACGCCGCCGCCAGCGGGCCGCCCGAACGTGTGCTCTGGATCGTCGTGTTCAGCATCGTGTAGCCCGGCCACGCCGCGCTCGCGAAGTAGTGCGAGCGCCGCAGCTCCGCCGACCTGTGCAGCAGCACCGACGTGCCCTTCGGGCAGTACGCGTACTTGTGCAGGTCCACCGAGATGCTCGTGACACCCGGGACGCGGAAGTCGAACGGCGGGACGTCGGCGCCGAGGCGGGCGAAGTACGGCAGCACCCAGCCGCCGATGCACGCGTCGACGTGCATCCGAACGCCCCTGGCAGCAGCCGCCGCCGCGATCGGAGCGATCGGATCCAGGACGCCATGGGCGTACGACGGCGCGCTCGCCACCACCAGCACCGTCGAGTCGTCGATCGCCGCGGCCATCGCCGCCGGGTCGGCGCGGAACGTCACCGGGTCGACCGGGACGTCGATCCGGCGCAGCCCGAACAGGTGCGCCGCCTTGTGGAACGCCGCGTGCGCGGTCGTCGGCAGCACGATCGACGGCGACGCGACAGACGGGTGCGCGTCCCGGGCGGCGAGCACCGCGAGCAAACACGACTCCGTGCCGCCGGAAGTCACCGAACCGACCACACCGGACACCGAGCCGAGCAAGGACGAAGCCGCCGAGACGAGGTCGTTCTCCATCCGCAGCAGGCTCGGGAACGCCGTCGGGTCGAGACCGTTCGCCGACGACGCCAGCGCGTGCGCCGCCGCCCCGAGGGTGTCCACTTCGGACAGACCGCTGTCGTAGACGTAGGCCAGCGTGCGGCCGCCGTGCGTCGGGAGGTCACCCGCGCGCAGCTCCCGCAGCTCCGCCAGGACGTCCTCAGGCGGGTTCATGGCGCGGCTCCAGCACCTTGCGCCGCAGCAGCGGCAGGGCCAGCGCGATCAGCACACCGGGGATGATCGACGCGCCGAACAGGATCGCGACGATCGCGCTGTGCGGCTGGGCCGTGGTCGCGTCGGTGCTCGACACGTACCCGCCGAACGCCAGGATGATCGCCCACAGGCCGCCGCCGAAGGCCAGCCCGAGGGTCTCCCCCGCGGTCCAGACGCCCGCCGCGATCCCCGCCCGGGTCTCACCGGTGCGCTCCTCCTCGGCGGTGATCAGGTCGGGCAGGATGGCCAGCGGGAACACCGAGATCCCGGCGTAGCCGACGCCGCAGAGCGCGACGAAGAGCAGCGTCACGACCAGCGGCAGCGACTGGGCGAAGACCAGGCCGAGCAGGCCCACCGCGAACGCCGCCGTGGCGATCCGGAAGCCGTTGAGCTTGCCGACGCGGTCGCCGAGGCGCGGCCACAGCGGCATCGTGACCAGCGCCGGGCCGACGAAGATCACGAAGATGATCGTCCCGTAGCCCTCGTCGCCGAGGATGCGCTGGGCGAAGAACGGGATCGCGGCGAGCACCGTGCCGATGCCCAGCGCCTGGATGAAGTACGAGCCCAGCAGCCAGCGGAACGGGCGCCAGCCGGCGAGCGTGCGGACCAGTTCCTTCAGGTTCACGGTGTTCGGCCGCAGCGAGCCGACCGGCGCGTCCTTGAGGCCGAAGTACACCAGCAGCGTCGCGGCCAGCACGATCAGCCCGATCACGACGGCCATCACCCGGTAGCCCGCGACCCCGCCGATGCCGGTGCTGATCGCGGGCGCGCCGCCACCGCAGATCAGGATCGTCACGGCCAGCACGCCGATGCGGACACTGGTGAGCTTGGTGCGCTCCGCCCCCGACGAGGTGAGCTCGGCGGGCAGCGCGTTGAACGGCACCTGGAACAGCGCGTACGCCGTGGCGCAGAGGGCGAACGTGATCGCCACGTACAGCGCGTCCGGCAGCGGGGCGCCGAACCCGGGGTGGGCGAACATCGCCGCGAACAGGATCGCGACGCCGATGCCGCCGACGAGCAGGAAGCGACGGCGGCTGCCGGTCTTGAGCAGGTCCGCGTCCGACATCCGGCCGGCGATCGGGTTGAACAGGACGTCCCAGGCCTTGGGCACGAACACGATCGCGGCGGCCCACCCGGCGGGGACGGCCATCGTGTCGGTCAGGTACTTGACCAGCACGAGGCCGGGGACTGTGCCGAAGGACCCGGTGACGAACGAGCCGAGCGAATACCTGAACCGCGTCCGGCCGGACAGCGTCGTCATGGTTCTCCTCGCAGAACGAATACGATGAGGGATCAGTAGTGGATCTCGGCCCGCACCGGGTAGTGGTCGGAGGGAATCGTGCCACCGTCGTAATGCACCAGCCGTACCGGGCCGACCTCGGCGCGTCGCAGCGAGCCGACGTAGTCCAGCGAGTCGCGGTAGGTCGCCGGGACGGACTTCGCCGCGGCCGGGTTGGTGACGGCGTCGAAGGTGTACTCCCCCGCGCCCGTGGTGCGCAGCGAGCCGCCGAGCGCGGCCGCGCCCTGCTCGGCCTGGGTGCGGCCGGCGGCGTCGCGGCGGTCCTGCCCGGCCCGGTACTCGATGTTGAGGTCCCCGGCGACGGCCACCGCGTCCCCGGCCGGGACGCGCGCGGCGGCGAGGTCACGCAGCTCGCCGAGCTGGGCCATCCGGGTCGTGTGCGCCTTCGGCAGGGTCTCCGGGCCTTCGTCGGCCTGCAGGTGCGTGCCGGCGAGCCAGAGCGCCTTGCCGTGGGCGAAGATCCGGACCAGCGCCGCGCCCTTGTTCGCGAGGTAGTCGGCCGTGCCGGAGTAGGAGGTGCGGTAGACGAGCTGGTGCTTCTCGGTGATCGGGTACTTGCTCAGCACGGTCACGCCGCCGTTGACGACGATCGGCGAGTTCGAGCAGTTGCCGCTCACCGACGTCCAGCCCGGCGACGTCGAGCAGGACTGGCCGACCAGCGGCGTCCGGAAGGGATACGCGTCCACGAGCCGGTCGCGCAGGTCCTCGGCCTGGGCGCTGAAGGCCTCTTCGAGGACGACGACGTCGGTGTCTTGAGCGCGGATGACGCGCTCGGCGGCCTGGGCCCGGGCTTCCTTGTCGGAGGTGTTCGGGTTGGCGATCCACGGCAGCTGCCAGAGGTTGAAGCTGAGCACGCTCACCGCGGCGTCCGCGGCCCGGGCGGGCGTGGCGACGAGGGCGAAGGCGGTGACGACGGCGGCGAGAAGGGTGGTCCTGCGCACGCGGGGTCCTTTCCGGGTCAGGAGACGACGAAGGCGCGGGAGGTCCCGCCGAGCTGGGTGATGGCTCCGGTGAGGCCGTGCTTCCAGGCCCCGGAGTGGACGACGCGGTACTTGCCGACCGGGGTGTTCGCGGGGATGTCCCAGGTGACCTCGGCGCGCGACTCGCTGACGAACGTCCGCGTCCACCGGAACTTCGTCGCCCAGTCGCCGTCGTCGGCGTAACGGACCCAAGCGCCGTTCACGTACTGCTGGATCTCGAGGAACGTGCCGTCGCGGCGCAGGTCGTTCTTCGGGTGGCCGGTCACGAAGGCGACCGACACCCGCTCGCCGCGCCGGTAGCTGCTCTTCGCGTCGGTGACGACGTCGCCGAAGCTCTTCAGCAGCGGCGCGCTGTCGAAGACGACGCCGGGCTGGAAGTTCACGAGCTTGCCGCGCAGGTCGCGCGGGACCGGCCCGTGCGGCACCGGCGTCCCCGCCTTCATCGCCTCGGCGAGCTTCCCGAACTCCTGCTGGTACGCGGGCAGCGTGTAGCGGCCGAAGAGCGTCGACGCGCCTTCGTACTGCTGCGAGTCGTACTCCTCCGGGGTCGTGACGTACTGGCTGTAGGCGTTGGAGTAGCCCTGCATCAGGACGTTCTCCAGCGGCACGCCCAGCGCCTCGGCGACGGTCTTCCGGATCCGCAGCCCGGCGACGATCGTGTACTCCGCGGGCCCGGCGACGAGGTGCAGCTGCCCGATCCGGACGATCTGCAGCGGCAGCACCTCGGGCGCCCACGGGTAGGGCTTCATCGCGCCGAACGGCACGGCGACGACCTTCGGCGCCTGCGCGTCGGCGAGGGCCCGCGGGATCGGCGCGTCGATGCCGCCGAGCCAGTCGATGAAGGGGTTCTTGACGCCTTCGGGCAGCGGCAGGCCGGGCCCGTCTTCGGTGCTGCCGGCGAGCATCGAGACGCCGATGGCGGCGGTGCAGGTCCGATGTGGACGGCCGTCCGGGGTGAACGTCGGGTCCACGTCGACGCCCGCCATGTCCACGTAGGTCAGCCGGTGGTCGACGCCGCCGGTGATCGTCTCGGTCGCCGCGTCGAACGCGCGTTTCGCCGCCTGGAACTGGAGTTCGCCGATGCGCCGGGTGTTCTCGAACTCCGTCTCGGGCGTGCCGGGCTTCAGGTTCAGGTTCGGCGTCATGTCGCCGGAGTTGGTCTGGGCGAAGGCGGCGACGAACCCGGGCGGGCCGTCGAGGTAGCGGACGCCGGCGTGGTCGTGCTCCCACGTGTAGGCGGCGTACCCCTTGTTGTCACTGCTGATCAGGTGGTTGCCGTTGCTCATCGACGTGCCGTGCGTGGCGAACCAGGTGATCGCGCCGACGTCCCGGCCGCCTTGCCGGAACCGCAGGACGGTGACGGCGGGGTCGATCGAGAGCGGGAAGTGGTCCTTGTCCGGGTTGAGCTCGAAGGCGACCCTCGACCGGTTGGCGCTGGCTTCGGTCAGCTCGGTGCGGCCGAGGGTGAGCTCGCCCGGCTTGAGGTCGTCGTGGGCCCGGCCGATCGCGTCGGTGATGCCGGCGACGACGGCGTCGTAGGTCTGCTGCTGGAACCCGAGGATCGACAGGTCGTAGGCGGCGTAGTGCGAGTCGCCGCCGCACGCCGAATGCGTGTGGGTGGCGTTGAGCAGGACGTTCTGCTCGGTGTAGCGGTCGCCGTACTTCTTTGCCAGTTCGCGGAGAACGCCCTGGTGGACGGACTGGAACAGGGCGCCCAGCTCGGCGGTGACGAAGACGATCCGCTTCGTCCCGTCGTCGACGATGTAGGCGCGGGCCCGGGTGCGCAGGTGGATGCCGGCGGTCTGCTGCTGCGGCATCGAGTAGCCCATCATGCCGTTCTCGGCGGCGGGCCCGGTGACGTCGCCGATCCCGACGCCGACCAGGAGCGGGGTCGCGGCTTCGGCGGTTCTCCCGCCGAGCGCGGCGGCGAACGGGAGCGCGGTGGCTCCGGCCAGGACGGTACGACGACTCACCCGCATACGGTCTCCCGACTAACGTGAACGACTTTCGCGTTAGTCGGGGACCGTACGTGAGCCCCGCCACCCGGGCAACCCGACAAAAGTGCCGTCAAGCCGCCCGGGCGCCGTCGATTCGCCGGTCAGCCGAGGGCTTCGGCGATCTTCGTCAGCGTCGCCGCGTCCCCGCGGAGCAGCAGCTGGGTCACCACCGTCTCCTCCCAGGCCTGCAGTTCGTCACGGATCTTCGCCGCCGGCCCGATCAGCGACGTGTCCTCCACGAGCGACGTCGGGATCGCGGCGGTCGCTTCGTCCTTGCGGCCCGCCAGGTACAGCTCCTGCACCTTGTCGGCCACGTCCTCGTAGCCCAGCCGGGCGAAGACGTCGTGGTGGAAGTTCACGCTCTTCGCGCCCATCCCGCCGATGTACAGCGCCAGCGACGGCTTGATCCACGAAGCCGCCTCCTCGACGTCGTCGTGCACGATCACCGGGATCGAGCACGGCACCTCGAACGTCTCCAGCGTGTGCCGGGCACCTTCGCGGGCGAAGCCCTCCTCCAGCGCCGCCTTGTAGAAGGCGTTGCTCTTGGGCGAGAAGAACAGCGGCAGCCAGCCGTCGCCGATCTCGGCGGAAAGGGCGACATTCTTGGGGCCCTCCGCGGCCAGGTGGATCGGGATCTCCTTGCGCAGCGGGTGGACCGTCGGCTTGAGCGCCTTGCCGAGCCCGGTGCCGCCCTTGAGCGGCAGCTGGAAGTGCTGGCCGTCCAGGGTCACCGGGGCCTCGCGGGCGATCACCTGCCGGACGATGTCGACGTACTCCCGGGTCCGGGCGAGCGGCTTCGGGTACGGCTGGCCGTACCAGCCCTCGACGACCTGCGGCCCGGACGCGCCGAGCCCGAGCACCATCCGGCCGCCGGAGAGGTGGTCGAGGGTCATCGCGCTCATCGCCGTCGCGGTCGGGGTGCGCGCGGCCATCTGCACGATGTTCGTGCCCAGGCGGATCCGGCTGGTCGAGGCGCCGTACCAGGCCAGCGGAGTGAACGCGTCCGAGCCGTACGCCTCCGCCGTCCACACCGAGTCGAAGCCGAGCTCCTCGGCCTTGAGCACCGCTTCCAGTGCGCCCGGCGTCGGGCCGCTGCCCCAGTACCCGACGTGGAATCCCAGCTTCACGAATGCCTCCTAGACGTTCGGCGCGTAGTGCTCGGGCTTGCCCCGCTCCGACAGCGGCGGCAGGTTCCTCCGTGGAGTCTCGACCAACGCGGCCCCGGGAGCCACCTCGCCGCGCACGCGACGCCAGCCGGCGCGGGCCCGGGGGTGGTAGCGGCGGTCGTGCGGGACGAGCTTGAAGACGGCGTTGATCAGCTTCCCGACCCGGCGGTGCCGGCGCGCGTCGCGATCGGACCAGCGCAAGCCCAGCAGGTCGCGGATCTCGGGGTCGTAGAGGCCGGTCGTCAGCCAGCGGAAGGTGCGCGCGATCAGCGCGCTCACCGGCCGCCACAGCGGGTCCGGCAGCCACGGCAGGAACGGCGGCTTCGAGATCCCGCGCAGGTCCAGGACGTCGCGGGTCGCCTTGTTGTCCTCCAGGACCTCGGCGCACATGCGCTTCCAGTACCGTTGGAAGTCTTCCCAGCTCGCCGGCACCGGCCGCATCGTCATGGCGTACATCCGCCACCACGTGACGTGCTCGTCGAACAGCCGCCGCTTCTCCGCTTCGCCGATGCCGCCCATGAAGTGGTCGGCGATGAGGATCGTGCTGACGAAGAACGTCGAGTGCGCCCAGTAGTAGGTGTCCGGGTCGAGCGCGTGGTACCGGCGTCCCCGGGCGTCGACGCCCTTGATGCGGTCGTGGTAGCCGCGCACTTCGAGGGCCGTCGCGTGGGCGCGCGGGCCGTCGTAGACCACGCCGCCGATCGGGTAGAGCGAGCGGAACAGCCGCTGCCAGCGCTCCTCGAAGAACCGCGAGTGCTGCTCGACGCCGGCGCCGAGGCCCGGGTGCATGTTCTGCATCGAGCCGGCCCACAGCGCGATGAGCAGGCCACGCCAGTCCCCGAAGTACTTCCACGTCAACGAGCCCGGGCCCAGCGGTTCGGGGGCGTCCATCGGCACTCCTCGTCGAGTCGAACTGACTACGTGTGTTGTCAGGCTAGGATCTGACAACACACGTAGTCAACCGAGGAGTGACCATGCCGGGCCGCACGTGGGCGGGCACGACCCTGGACGACCGGAAGGCGCTGCGGCGCGAGCAGCTCGTGTCCGCGGGCCTCGAGCTGCTCGGCACCGAGGGCTCGGCCGGGACGAGCGTGCGCGCGGTCTGCCGGCACGCGAAGCTCACCGAGCGGTACTTCTACGAGAGCTTCGCCGACCGCGAGGAGCTCGTCGCGGCGGTCTACGAGCACGTCGGTGAGCAGGCCCGGCAGGCGCTGGTCGACGCGGTCCGCGACGCGCCGACCCCGGCACTGCGGGCCGAGCACGCCGTGCGTGCGTTCGTCGAGCTGATCGTCGACGACCCGCGCCAGGGCCGGGTCCTGCTGCTCGCGCCGCTGACCGACCCCGCGTTGACCCGCCGGGGCCTGCACCTGCTGCCGGTGTTCGCCGCGCTCGTCGGCGAGCAGCTGTCCCACGGGGACGAGACCGAGCGCCAGATGGTCGCCATCGGTCTGGTGGGCGCGCTGAGCAACGTCTTCATCGCCTACCTCGACGGCTCGCTGAAGGTCTCGCGCGACCGGCTCGTCGCCCACTGCGTGCGGCTCGTGCTCGGCGCCGACCACCACTGACCTCACCTCCGACCTCGTGACAGTGCTCGTGACACTGGCGGGGAAGATCGGGCACACTCAACCCATGCGTACCGCTGGGCGGAACGACGGCACGAGCGGCGACGGTCTCGTCGCGGCCCGGCTCGCCGCGCTCCTGGAAGCCTTCCGGCCGGGTGACGAGACCCTCGGCGTCTCCGAACTGGCCCGCCGGACCGGGCTGGCGAAGACGACCGTCCACCGGCTGGTGGGTCATCTCGCCGACACCGGCCTGCTCACCCGTGAGGGGGGTGCGGTGCGGCTCGGGCTGCGGCTGTTCGAAATCGGCCAACTCGCCTCGCCCCGCCGTGGGCTGGTCGAAGCGGCCCGCCCGTACCTCGCCGACCTCCGCGAAGCGACGCGCAACACCGTCCACCTCGCCATCCTCGAAGGCACCGAAGTCGTCTACCTCGACGTGCTGCGCGGCCCGGACGCGCCGACGCTGCCGTCGCGCATCGGCGGCCGGTTCCCCGCGCACGCCACCGGAGTCGGGAAGGCGATCCTCGCTTTTTCTCCGGAATCCGTGGTTAACCAGGTCATCGACGCCGGATTACCCAGGATGAGCCCGAAGACGATCACCGCGCCGGGTCTGCTGCGCCGCCAGCTCACCCGGGTCCGGGAGGACGGGATCGCGCTGGAGCGCGAGGAATCCGGCGTCGGCGTCGTGTGCGCGGCCAGCCCGCTGCTCGACGCCCGCGGCGTCGCGGTGGCGGCGGTCTCGATCTCCGGCTGGGCCAACCGGATGCGGACCGAACGGGTCGCGCCCGCCGTCCGCACGGTCGCACTCGCGTTGACCCGCACACTCTCCGGATCCACTCGGGACAGTCGGAAATAATCTTGCGGGACAACGCTTTCGCGATCTCTAGGCCGTCCGGCTGACGTAACCGTCCCGAGCTGGACGGGTGATCGGAAGCGGCTACGATCCGTCGAATGGCCCAGCACAGCTGGGGGACGACGTTCTCGGGCCGCTCCCCCGCGACCCTTTCCGAGCCGGCGGCCGGTCACCGGCTGCTGTCGCTCGACATCGTGCTCGCGCTGCTGGCCCTCGCCGGCGGCCTGCGGGTGCTCTACCTCGCCGCGCCGAGCCCGGCCCTGCCCGCCGAAGCCGCGAACGTCGCCCACGCCTACGCGCTCGGCCACTTCACGCCGTTCACCGACGCGGGCGGCGCCGGCGTCAGCCCGTTCGGCTGGTGGCAGCTCTCGGCCTACACGATGGTTTCGGACGCGTTCGGCCGCTCGGCCACGGCGCTGGCGGCGGTCCGCGAGACGATGCTCGTCGCCGCGGTCATCGGGGCCGTGCTGCTGTGGGTGCTGGCGCGCCGGCTCGGCCTGACGCGGTGGGCGTCGGCGGCCGCGGTGCTGCTGCTCGCCGCGTCCCCGCTGGCGCTCGGCCTGCAGCGGCTGGTCGTCGTCGAGCACCTGGCGGCCGTGTGGGCGCTGGGCGCGCTGGTGCTGGTCACCCGGCCCGACGCCCGGATCCGGCACGACGTCCTGGCCGCGGTGTGCCTGCTGGCGGCGGTGCTCACTTCGCCGCTCGCGCTGGTCTTCCTGCCCGCGGCCGGCTGGCTGCTGGTGCGCCGCGCGCCCGTGCGGGCCGCGCTGGTGGCGGTGCTGCTCAACCTCGGGCTCGGCATCGCGTTCGGCCCGGCGGCGGGGATCCTCCGGCCGCACCTCGCGGCCGCGGGCCGCCCGTCGGTCGCCGACTGGGTCGCGCTCGACCCGGCGTGGGCGGTGCTGTCGACCTTCGCGCTGGTAGCCGCGCTCGCCGTGACGTCCCTGCGGCCGTTCGCGGTGTCCGGCCTGCTGCTCGCCGCCACCTTGGCCGTCCCGGGTGTGCCGCACACCGCCGTGCTCGCCCTGCTGCTGCCGGTGACGCCGCTGCTGCTGGCCGGGGTCGTGCAGGCCGTGACCCGGCAGCGCGCGGCCGCGCACCGGTCGGCAGACGGCAGGCGGCGCGGGACCGGCGTCGCACTCGCCGCGGTCGTCCTCGTCGCCATCGTCGCCGCCGGCTGGGTGTACGGCTACCCGGCGCTGCGGCCGACGACCGACCGGGGCGGCCCGATGGCCGACGCGCAGGAGTGGTTGCGGGTCAACGCTTCCGGCTCTCGCGTGCTCGTCGACGACGCCGCCTGGGCCGAGCTGGCCAAGGCAGGCTGGCCGACCGGCATGCTCGTCGCGCCCGCCGCGTGCGTCGCCACGTGCCCGCCCGCCGAGTGGGCGGTCTTCGCGGACGACGCGACGGATCTCCGCCGGCACTACCCGGCCCTCGACGCCGCTTTCGACAACTCCGGCGCGACCGCCGTGTTCGGGACCGACCCCGCGGTCAAGGTCACCGTCTCGCGCCTCGGCCTGCCGCCGGCCGACCCCGCCGCGTCGTCGGAGTCGTCGGCGCGCGCCCACGCCGGCGAGGCCCTCCAGGCGTCGGCCCGCATCGCGTTCGCCCCCGACGCCGCCGCCGAGCTCCGCGCGGGCCATGTCGACCCTCGGCTGATCGCGACGATCGCCGCGCTCGCGGCCCTGCAGCCGGTCCGGGTCGCGGCGTTCCCCGAGGTCCCCGGCGAAGACCCCGCCGGGCAACCACGCCGCCGCGTCCTGCTGACCGGTGGCGAAGACGGCGCGGCCGCGTTCTACACCGGCCAGCGCGACCTGTTCCGCCCCTCGTCGGTCGCCCGGACCGGCGGTGGCGTGCTCGTCACCTATCCGCTGTTCGCGCCCCCGGGACTGCTCGTCCCGTTCTCCTCCCCCTGACCGGCGAAAGGCCTTCCGATGCGCACCCTCCCCAAGCTCCTGCTCAGACCCGGCGGGCTGGCCGCCGCGGCGTTCCTGCTCGTCGCGCTGACGCCGGTGACGGCCGAGGCGGCGACCGCCCCCGGCCCGGGCGTCGGCTGGATCCGGGTCGGCCACCTGTCCCCCAAGGTGCCGCCGGTGGACATCTACTTCGCGCCGTTCGGCCAGGCCGAGAAGGTCGTCATCCGCAAGGCGGGCTACGGCGCGGTCACGCCCTATTCGTCGCTCGACCCCGGCAAGTACACGCTGTCGATGCGGCCCGCCGACGCCGCGTCCAGCACCCCGCCCGCGCTGTCGGCGACCATCGAGGTCGCCGAGCGCAGCGCCTACTCGCTGCTGGTGTTCGCGAACGGCCCGGACGGCACGCTCAAGGGCGACCTGGTCACCGACGACCTCAGCGCGCCCGCCGCCGGCAAGGGCCGGGTCCGGGTGGTCGAAGGGGCGGCGGCGATCACGCCGGTCAGCGTCGCGGGCCCGACGGGCCTGTCGATCGCCAAGGACGCGGCCTACGGCCAGACGTCGTCCTATGTGGACGTTCCGGAAGGGCGCTGGCCGCTGCAGCTCACCGGCGGCACCGTGCAGTCGACCGCCAACGTCGACGTCAAGGCCGGGACGTCGACGACGCTGCTGGTCACCGAGAACGCCGGGGCGCTCAAGGCGAACCCGATCTCCGACGGCGCGTCGCTGCCCGAACCGCCGAGGCTCGGCGTCGAGACCGGTGGTGGCGGCACGGCGCCGTCGTCCGGTCTGCCGCTCTGGCCGGTGTTCGCGGCGGCCGGGCTGCTGGCCGCGTTCGTGGCCGGGCGCCGGTTGGTCCGTGCGCGCTGACCTCGGCGCGCTGCTCGTCGCGGTGCTGCTGGCCGCGGGCTGCTCGGCGGCCCCGGCCGCGGCCCCGCCTCCGTCGCCGGTCTCCCCGACGACGGCACCGGCGCCGACCGGCGGGCCGCAGCCCCTGCCCCGGGCGGCCGACGTCCGCCCGGTCCGCCTGCGGATCCCCGCCATCGGCGTCGACGCGCCCGCGCTCGTCCCGCTCGGGCTGGGCGCCGACCATGAACTCGAGGCACCCGCGCGCTTCGAAGACGTCGGCTGGTACGCCGCCGGTCCGGTGCCGGGAGACCCCGGGCCGGCGGTGATCGCCGCCCACGTCGACTCCCGGTCCGGGCCGGCGCCGTTCTTCCGGCTGCGCGACCTGCGCGACGGCGACCCGGTGTTCGTCACGCGTTCCGACGGCCAGGAGCTCCGGTTCGTCGTGGACACCGTCCAGCGCTACCCGAAGAACGCCTTCCCGACCGACGCGGTGTACGGGCCGGCGCCGGGCAGCGCGCTGCGGCTCATCACCTGTGGCGGCAGCTTCGACGCGGCGAAACGGTCCTACCGCGACAACATCGTCGTCTACGCCTCGACGCGCTGGGGCTAGGACTCCTTGATCAGCCCGCGCCGGGCCAGCTCGGGCCGGACGCCGTCGCCGAACCAGTACGCCTCTTCGAGGTGCGGGTAGCCCGACAGCACGAACTCGCTCACGCCGACGCTGTGGTACTCCTCGATCAGGTCCGCGACCTCGCTGTGGCTGCCGACCAGCGCGGTGCCCGCGCCGCCGCGGACCAGGCCGACGCCGGCCCAGAGGTTCGGGTGGATCTCCAGCCCGCGCACGCCGCCGTCGGTCCGGCCGCCGTGCAGCGCGACCATCCGCTGCTGCCCGATCGACTCGCTCGCCGCGAGCTGCGCCTGCGCCTTCGCGACCTGCTCGGGGCTCAGCGCGTCCAGGAGCTTCTGCGCCTCCGCCCACGCTTCGGCCGGCGTGTCCCGCGAGATCGTGTGCAACCGGACGCCGAACCGGATCGGACGGTCGCCGGCCAGCTCGCGGACCTTGCCGATCTTCTCCGCCACCTGCGCGGGCGGCTCGCCCCAGGTGAGGTAGACGTCGGCGTGCCGGGCCGCGACCGGGAGCGCGGCCGGTGACGACCCGCCGAAGTAGATCGGCGGCACCGGGTCCGGCGCGGCCAGCGTCGTCGCGCCTTCGACGCGCAGGTGCTCGCCCTCGAAGGTGAACGGCTGCCCGGACCAGACGCCGCGGACGATGGTGAGGAACTCGTCGGTGCGCGCGTACCGGGCGTCGTGGTCGTGCCAGTCGCCGAAGCGCCGCTGCTCGACCGCGTCGCCGCCGGTGACGATGTTGAGCAGCACGCGGCCCGCCGAGAGCCGCTGGAAGGTGCCGGCCATCTGCGCGGCGAGCGTCGGGGAGATGACGCCGGGCCGGAACGCGACCAGGAACTTCAGCCGGGTCGTCTCGCGGATCAGCGCGGCCGTGGTCAGCCACGCGTCCTCGCACCACGTGCCGGTCGGGGTCAGGACGCCTTCGAAGCCCTGCCGCTCGGCGGCGCGGGCGACCTGGGCCAGGTAGTCCAGGTCGGGTTCGCGATGGGCCGACGGGCCCGCGGACCGGTTGGCGTGGAAGCGTTCCACGATCGTGCGGCCGTCGCCGCTGGTGGGCAGGAACCAGTGCAGCCTGATGCTCATCCGTTGCTCCTCGCCTGATCCAGGTCGGAGGCGAACCGCCGGTCGGCGAACGCGGCGAAGTCCACCTTGCCCGGCAGAGTCTTCTCGTCGGTGAAGGCGTCCGCGAGCTGCTGTTCGGACGCCACCACGGCGTCGTCCAGCGGGATCGGCTGGTCTCGGCCCGCGTCGACGGCCTTCTGGGCCACTTCGAGCTTCAGCCCGGTCTCCTTGGCCCAGGCCGCCGCCCATTCCGGCCGGTGCGTGTCGGCCCACTTCTGGGCCTTGACCACCCGGATCACGAAGTCGCGGATCGCCGAGTTCCGGCCGGGATCGGCCAGCGCCGCGGTGCTCGCGGTCTCGAAAGCCAGCCCGTTGGACGCGCCGCGCCCGTCCGCCAGCACCCGGGCCTTGGCCTCGATCTGGGCCTGCGCGGTGTAGGGGTCCCAGATCGCCCACGCGTCGATCGTGTGCTGGGTGAACGCCGCGTAGGCCTCGGCCGGCTGCAGGAAGCTCACCTTGATGTCCTTGGTGGACAGTCCGTTCTTGTGCAGCGTGTTCAGCAGCTGGCCGTGCGCGGAACTGCCCTTCGCGACCCCGACCGTCTTGCCCTTCAGCGAGGCGACGTCCGTCAGCGGTGAATCGGGCGGGACCAGGATGGTCTCCCGCTCGACGTTGCTGCGCGCGACGCTGACGACCGCGATCTTGGCCTTCGCCGCGGCCGCGAAGATCGGCGGCGTGTTGCCGACGCGGCCGATGTCGATCGCGCCCGCCGAGGCCGCTTCGAGCAGCGGCGGTCCGGAGGTGAAGGTGGACCATTCGATCTTGTACGGCGTGCCGTCGAGCTGGCCCGCCGCGGTGAGCAGCGACTTCACGCCGCCCTTCTGGTCGCCGACCTTCAGCGTCACCTTCGCCAGGTCGGCCGCACTCACCGGACCCGGAACGGCAGCCGGTCCCGAGCCGGAGCTCGCCGCCGAGCCGCACCCGGCCAGCACGATGGCCGCCGCCACGAGCGCGATTCCGTTACGCCACCGCATCTTCGGTCACCCCCAGGTCCGCCAGCACGCGCCGGCGGAGGTCGTCGTGGTCGGCTTCGCGCGGCCGGTGCTCGGCCACGATCCGGCCGCCGTCGAGCACCAGGACCCGCCCGGCGAGCCGCAGCGCCTCGTCGACGTCGTGGGTCACCAGCAGCACGCCCGGCTGGTGGCGCCGCCAGAGGTCCTGGACGAGCCCGTGCATCGCGATCCGCGTGAGCGCGTCGAGGGCGCCGAACGGCTCGTCGAGCAGGAGCAAGTCGGGTTCCCGCACCAACGCGCGGGCGAGCGACACGCGTTGCGCCTCACCGCCGGAGAGGGTGAGCGGCCAGTCGTCGGCGTGGTCGGTCAGGTGGACCTCGGCGAGCGCTTTCTCCGCCAGCGCGCGGTTGCGGGCCTTCGAGACGCCGTCCTGGCGCAGGCCGAGGACGACGTTGCGCCAGACCTTCCGCCACGGCAGCAGCCGCGGCTGCTGGAAGGCGACCGAGACGGTGCCGGTGACCTCCGCTTTACCGTCCACGTCGTCGTCGAGCCCGGCCAGCACCCGCAGGAGCGTCGACTTGCCGGAGCCGCTGCGGCCCAGCAGCGCGACGAACTCACCGCGGTCGACCGTCAGGTCCAGTCCGCTGAGGATGGTCCGGTCGCCGAACTTCTTCGTGAGGTTCCGGACCTCGGCTACCGGGTTCGCCACCGCAGCACCCTCCGTTCGAGCAGCCGGACCAGCGCGTCGGTGACCAGGCCGAGCAGGGCGTACAGGACGAGCCCGACGACCACGACGTCGGTGCGCAGGAACTCGCGGGCGTTGTTGATGAGGTAGCCGACCCCGGCGTCGGCGTTGACCGTCTCGCCGACGATCAGCGCCAGCCAGGCGATGCCGAGCGACTGCCGCAGCCCGACGAGCGCCTGCGGCAACGCACCGGGGATCACCACGTGCCAGAGCCGTTCCGCCCGGCTGAACCCGAGCGCCCGGGACGCCTCGACGAGGTTCGGGTCGGCACCGCGGATTCCCGAGTGGACGTTCAGGTAGAGCGGGAAGGCCACCCCGAGGGCGACCAGCACGATCTTCGTTTCCTCGCCGATGCCGAACCACAGGATGAACAGCGGGATCAGGCCGAGGAACGGCAGCGTCCGCAGCATCTGCACCGGCGGGTCGACCAGCACCTCGCCCCAGCGCGACAGCCCGGCCACGATGCCCAGCACCACCCCGACCACGGCGCCGATCGCGAACCCGGCGCCGACTCGCCCGAGCGACACCGCGAACGCCTCACCGAGCTCGCCGCTGCGTGCGACTTCGACGCCGGCCCGCACGACCGTCCACGGTGAACTGAGCTTGTCGGACGGCAGCACTCCGGTGCCGCTGGCGAGCTGCCAGGCGGCGACGAGCACCACCGGGCTGATCCAGCGCCGCAGGTCGGGCCGGCGCAGCGTGCGGCGCGGCGCACCTTCGGCGCGTTTCCGGGCGCGCGGAAGCACGCCCGTGGTGGAAATCGACACGGATTTCTCCCGGGGACGGGGATGTTCGGGCTTGCGTGATCCCGACATTCGGGCCCCGGGCCGGCAAAGTCAATCGGTGCCCAGTCCGTGAAATCGCGGGGTTTCACCCCGTGGACGCGCTTGCTCAGCCGCCGAACATGACCTTCCATTCGTCCAGCGACCGCGGCCGGTAGACGAAGTTGGTGCGTTTGACGTCGGACAGCGCGGCCGACGGTTCGGCCGAGTACTGGTGCCCGGGGTAGACGACGGGGTCGCCGTCGAGGCCGGCGAGGGCCTGCAGGCTGCGGTAGATCTCCTCGGCGTCGCCGCCGGGGAAGTCGGTGCGGCCGCAGCCTTCCAGGAAGAGCGTGTCGCCGGAGACGAGCTTGTCCTCGACGAGGAAGCACTGGCTGCCGGGCGTGTGACCGGGGGTGTGCAGCATCCGCACCGGGATCGCCCCGACCTCGAGGACGTCGTCGTGGTCGTGCGCGCGCAGATCGGTGTCCGAGACCCCGGTGACGCGCCGGACCCACTCGCTTTCGGCGCCGTTGACGTGGATCGGCACGGGCTTGATCGCGAGCAGCTCGGCGATCCCGGGCAGCTCGAAGCCCATCATCGCGCCCCCGACGTGGTCGGGGTGGTGGTGCGTGGCGAGCACACCGGTGAGCCGCATGCCATCGGCCTCGAGGACGTCGAGCAGGTCCTGCACGGCATAGGCCGGGTCGACGACCACGGCATCCCGGGTTTCCCGGTCGCCGATGAGGTAGGCGAAGTTCACCATCTGCGTCGCGACGGGATCGCCGACGGCGAAGTCCCGCCCGGCGAGCAGCTGCCGGAAGTAGAGCCGATCTGCCATGGCCACACCCTACGGGTCAGCTTTTCGACGGGGTCAGCACGATCCTCCCGAACACCTCGCCGGCCTGCATCTTCCGGTGCGCCACCACCGCTTCCTCCAGCGGCAGCACCTCGTGCACCACCGAGGTCAGCTCGCCCCTGTTCGCCGCGGCGAACAGGGGCGCGGTGACCGCGCGCCGGTCGGCTTGGGGCACGGTGTTCGCGCTGAACGTCGCGAACGACCACGACTGCTGGAACGACGCGAACAGGTGCTTGCCGAAGTCGGCCGGTGGGTCGCCGGCGACCGCGCCGACCGCCACCAGGCGGCCGTTCGGGCTCAGCTTCGCGAAGAACGATGGCAGGCCCGGGCCCGCGACGACGTCGAGGATGACGTCGTAGGTGTCCGCCGTCCCCTCGCCGGCGCGGTCCAGCACGCGGGTCGCGCCGAGCTCGCGCAGGCGGTCGGCGCGCTCGGGCGACGACGTCGTGACGGCGATCGCGCCCGCCCCGGACCGGGCCGCGAGCTGGACCGCCATGATCCCGATGCCGCCCGCCGCCCCGCGGACCAGCACCGACTCGCCCGGGGCGAAGTGGGCGTGGCGGAGGCCGAAGTGGGCCACGGCGCCGGAGCTGCCGAGCGTCACCGCGTCCACGGCGGACGTCGCCGCCGGGAGCGGGACGAGCGTCTCGGCCGGGGCGACCGCCTGCTCGGCGTAGCCCCCGCCCACGCCGGTGAAGGCCCACACCCGCTGCCCGAGCCAGTTAGGGTCGACGCCCGGCCCGGTCGCGGTCACCGTGCCCGCGATCTCGCCGCCGAGGACGTGCCCGTCCCGGAACCCGTACGCGGCGAGGGCGCCGCTGCGGATCACGGCGTCGACGCCACCCACGCCGATCGCCTCGGTGGCGACGAGCACCTGTCCTCCGGCCGGTTCCGGCACCGGGAGGTCGATGACCGCCAGCCCCTCGGGACCGCCGAACGCTTGCACCGCAACTGCTTTCATGCGTCCGACGGTAGTGGACGCCGGCGTCCGGTTGGCTAAAGTGAGAGCGTGGCCGATCACTTGCCTCACCTGCTGCGCTCCGACGCCCGCGACAACCGCGAGCGCATCCTCGACGCGGCCCGCGCGGTGTTCGCCGCCGACGGCCTGGACGTGCCGATGCGCGAGATCGCCCGGCGCGCCGGCGTCGGGCCGGCCACCCTGTACCGGCGGTTCCCGACCAAGGAACTGCTGGTCACCGCGGCGTTCACGGACCAGATGCGGGCGTGCTACGCCCTCGTCGACGAGGGGCTGGCCGATCCCGACCCGGGGCGCGGCTTCGCCCGGATGGTCGAGCGGCTCTGCGAGCTGCACGCCCGCGACCGCGGCTTCACCGCGGCCTTCGTGTCGGCGTTCCCGCACGCGATCGACTTCGCCGCGGAGCGTCAGCGGGCGCTCCGGTCGATCGCCGAACTGATCCGCCGCGCGCAGGAGGCCGGCCACGTGCGCCCCGACGTCGTCCTCGACGACCTCGTCCTCATCCTCATGGCCAACGGCGGCATCCAGGCGGCGTCACCGGAGGCGCGTGTCCTCGCGTCACGACGCTTCGCCGCGCTCGCACTCCGCGGGCTGCGAACCTGACCCCTGGTGCAAGGCGGCGTACGCGCGGTCGCGCAGGACGTTCGCCTCGCGGTCCGACAGGGTCGTGTCCAGCGGCCGCAGCACCAGCCGGACCAGGAGGTTCTTCTGGTCCGCGGTGGTACCGAGCCGGGCAAGCGCCTGGGGCGGCAGGTCCGCACACGGCGTCTCCTGGAGTATTTCGACCGACTCGACGACGTCGGCGTCGTCACCGAGGGCAGTGCGGACGCGGTCGCCGAGGTCCTCGGCGCGGTCGTCGTGCGCCACCGCGATGGAGAGGTCGCGGCGCACCGGCGGGAGGGTCGAGACCGGACGGTACGGCTCGAGGTCGCCGAGCTGCGCGGCGACGGCCGGGTGCGGCGACCGCAGGAGGCGGATGTCCGGGATGTCCTTGAGCAGCATCAGCATCCGGTCGAGGCCCATGCCGAGGGCGAGCCCGGACCAGCTCTCTTCGAGGCCGGCCCTCGCGAGGACGTCGGGGTGGGCGAGGCCGCATTCGGCGATCTCGACCCACTCGCCGTGGTGGCGGACGTCGAGCTGGGCACCGTCCACTGTGTACGGATGACGGCGGGGTTCGAGCCGCCACCGGCGTCCCGGCAGGAGCGCGGTGGCGAGTCCTTCCACCAGCCGCTCGAGGTCCGGCTTGTTCGTGCGCGTGATCCGCCAGAGGTCGAGCTGGTGCGGAGTGCCGGTGTGCAGCCGGTCGATGCTGTCCCGCCGGTAGACGATGCCCGGGCAGACGAGCAGGACGTCATCGGCGGGGCAGGCCTTGAGCGCCCGCAGGGCGGCGGGGACGAGGGCGCTGGAATGGCTGCGCAGCACGTGACCGGCGTCGACGTAGCGGGTGTAGCGCGCGTCGCGGGTGACGTCGGCGGGGTCGTAGCCGAGGTTGTCGTAGTTGTCGGCGACGGTGACGATGCGATCGCCCGGCCACCACCGCACTTCGGTCCGCGGCCCCTTGGCGGCGGCGACGGCTTGCTCGACGACGAGCTGGAGGGCGTGCGGGCCGGCCGCGGGATCGGTGAGATCGCGGATGGCGAGGTCGCGGGTGAGCTGGGTGGGGGTGAGTGTTTCGGGCATGACGGGACCTTCCTGTGGTGAACGGGGTGAGGGGTGACGGCTCCCCCTGGCCCGGACACCAGGCGAGGTTCGTTGCGGCTTGGTCATGGCTCGGCTGTAGTGGTGCAGACCGAACCGCGCGGGCAACGCTCAGACAGCGCCGACCGCGGACATGGCACCGGAACCCCGCTGGCACCCGCAAAGGGCCAGGGGGCCGGTAAATCGGCGGTACTCCGCAACGACGGCCACGAACCCAGGCTATCGGGCCGTGTCACGCGGATTTCGCCCACGGGCGGCCGCAGGGACCGGTCGTGGAGCAAGCCGCAGCCGGCCGCGAGCCACGGCCGCTAACCGCCCCGGGCACAGGCCGGCCGAAAGCCGCCGGCCGCCGCCACCGACAAGCGTCGAGCACCCGACTCAGCCCGACCGCGGCGGAATCGGCCCCGCTGGCAAGCCGCGGCCGCCAGCGCACAGGCACAAGCCAGCTGCTAGCCGCCGGCGCCGCAAGCCCGCTCCGCCAGCTGCCATCACCCGGCACCCGACTCAGGTCCACCGCGAGCGGAATCGCTCAGCGGGCAAGTCACAGCCGGCCGCCGGCCACTGCAACCAACCACCCCCAGCACAGGCCGACCGCAAGCCGCCAGCTGCAGCCAGCACCCATCAGCCGAACGCACCCCCTTCGCCCAGCCAGCACCTCACCCCTCCATCACTCGCCCACCTCCCCGTCGGCCAGCTCCCGCAGCAGATCCAGGTGCCCCACGTGCCGGGCCGTCTCCTGTACGACATGCCCCACCACCCACCGGACCGTGAACTCCGACCGTCGCCGGGTCCGGTCGTCCGGGCCCAGCCGGCGCAACGACTTCTCCGACCGTGCCCACTCGGCCTTGTACGCCGCCACCACCGAAGCCGGGGTGTCGTCCGGACCCACGTCCCAGCTCGGGTCCGGGGACCCCGCCCACAGCGACGGCAGGTCCGCTCCCCCCGCCTCGATCGACAACCACCAGCGCTCCACCGCCGTCAGATGCTTCACCACCCCCAGCGCGCTCAACCGCGGCGATGTCGAGAACGGGGTGGCCGCCGCCAAGTCCGCCGGCAACCCCGCCAGCTTGTTCACCGCCGTCGCGCGGAGGAACTGCAGGAAGTCCAGCTGGAGGCGCAGCTCGTCGCCGGCCAGTGGGGCCGGCCAGGACCGATGCGTCTTCGAACTCGTGTTCGACATGACCGGAACGTACCGCACCGGTCCGACAAAATAGAGTGATCGGCATGTGGTGGGGACTCCTCTGCGCCCTCGGCGCCGCAATCGCGTACGGCGTGGCCTCGGTCATGCAGTCGGTCGCCGCGCGGGCGACCGAAGACTCCGGTGCGGCCGGGGTCGATCCGAAGCTGCTCGTGCGCGTCCTCGGCCAGTGGAAGTTCGTGCTGGGCCTGGTGCTGGACGTCCTCGGCTTCGTCGCGCAGATCGCCGCCCTGCACGTCCTGCCGCTGTTCGTCGTGCAGGCCGCGCTCGCCGCGAGCCTCGCCGTGACCGCCGTCGCCGCGCGGTTCCTCGGGATCCGCCTCGGCAAACGGGAATGGGCGGCCGTCGCCGTCGTGTGCGCCGGGCTCGGGCTGCTCGGCGCGGCCGCCGAGAGCGAGGGCTCCGACCCGGTCGGGCTCGGCTTCCGGCTCGGGCTGATCGGGGCCGTCGTCGTGCTGGCGGCCGCCGGGATCGCCGCCGGGAAGGCGAGCCGGCACATCA
Organism: Amycolatopsis sp. NPDC114505; assembly: GCF_055633615.1. Classification (NCBI taxonomy): domain Bacteria; kingdom Bacillati; phylum Actinomycetota; class Actinomycetes; order Pseudonocardiales; family Pseudonocardiaceae; genus Amycolatopsis; species Amycolatopsis sp. NPDC114505. Next base: position 840,846 of record NZ_JBVKDV010000003.1, read on the forward strand.
GGACACCCGCGCTCGGGCTCGTCGCCGGGCTCAGCTTCGGGGTCGTCGCCATCTCCGGGCGGATCATCCCCAGCCTCGCCCCGCTGGACCTGCTCACCGACCCGGCCACCTACACCGTGGCCGTCGCGGGCGGGATGGCGATGCTGTTCTACGCGACGGCGTTGCAACGCGGGAGCGTCACGACGAGCACCGCGATGATGGTGCTCGGCGAGACGATCTTCCCGTCGCTGGTCGGCGTCTTCGTCCTCGGCGACCGCACCCGGCCCGGGTTCGCCGTCGTCGCGCTCGCCGGGTTCGTCCTCGCCGTGGCCGCCGCGCTCGCGCTGGCCCGCTTCGGGGAACCGGCGACCGAGGGAAATGAGACGAAGCCGACCGTGTTCCCGTAACTTGTTTACTTAGACTAGCCTTACCTATCCCACAACCAGGACAGGGAGGCGCGGGTGAGCACGACCGGACGGGAAGTCCTCCGCCGTTCGATCACCGGGCAACGACGATCGGTGACCCTCGCGGCGCTGCTGACGGCGGGCCACCAGGGCGGCGAAGCGCTGGTGCCGGTGGTGATCGGCGTGGTGATCGACCAGGCCGTCGCGGGCGGCTCGGTGGGCACGCTGCTCTTCTGGCTGGCGGTGCTGGGCGTGCTGTTCGCCGCGCTGTCCACCAGCTACCGCCTCGGTGCCCGGTTCGGCGAGCGCGCCGCCGAACGCGCCGCCCACGACCTGCGCCTCGACGTCGGACGCCGAGTGCTGCACCCCGGCGGCGGCGCCGAGGCCGGCAACCTCGCGGGCGAGCTCGTCAGCATCGGGACGTCGGACGCGAAGCGGGTCGGCCAGCTCAACGGCGTCCTGCCCTTCGGCGTCGCCGGCCTGGCCGGGCTCCTCGTCAGCGCGATCGTGCTGCTCACCATGAGCGTCCCGCTCGGCCTGCTGGTGCTGCTCGGCACGCCGCCGATGCTGTACCTGGCGCACCTGATCGGCAAGCCCCTAGAGCGCCGCAGCGAGGCCGAGCAGGAGCGCTCCGCCTTCGCCTCAGGCATCGCCACCGACCTCGTCGCGGGCCTGCGCGTGCTCAAGGGCGTCGGGGCCGAACGCGCCGCCGTCGACCGCTACCGCCGCACCAGCCAGGATTCGCTGCACGCCACCCTGCGCGCCGCACGCGCCCAGGCCTGGCACAACGGCGCACTGCTCGCACTGACCGGCATCTTCATCGCCGTCGTCGCGCTCGTCGGCGGAAACCTCGCGGCGGCGGGCGACATCAGCGTCGGCGACCTCGTCGCCGCGGTCGGCCTGGCGCAGTACCTGATCACGCCGTTCTCGATCTTCTCGTGGGTCAACGGCGAGCTCGCGCAGGGCCGCGCGTCGGCCGCGCGCATCGCCGACGTGCTGAACGCACCGCCCGCCGTCGGCACCGGTGACGCCACGCTGCCCTCGCCGGCCGCCGGGCACGTGCGGCTTTCCGCGCTCGGCCGGGGTGCGCTGCGCGACGTCGACTTCGAAGCCCGCCCGGGTGAGCTCCTCGGCGTCGTCGCCACCGACCCGGCCGCCGCGACCGACCTCCTGGACTGCCTCGGCCGCGCGGCCGACCCCGCGACCGGCTCGGTGTCGGTCGACGCGGTCGACCTGTCCACTGTGGACCCGAGCCGGGTCCGCGAGGTGGTGCTGGTCGCCGCGCACGACGCGGACCTGTTCGCCGGGACCGTCGCCGAGAACTTCGAAACCGGTCCGCTCAGCGAAGAAGCGCTCACCGCGGCCGCCGTCGACGAGGTGGCCGGCGCGCTGCCCGACGGCGTCGCGACCGAAGTCACCGAACGCGGGCGGTCGCTGTCGGGCGGCCAGCGTCAGCGGGTCGCGCTCGCCCGCGCCCTCGCCGTCGACGCGCCGGTGCTCGTCCTGCACGACCCGACGACCGCCGTCGACACCGTCACCGAGGCCCGCATCGCCGCGGGCCTGGCCGAGCTGCGGCGCGGCCGCACGACCATCCTCGTGACCACCAGCCCGGCGCTGCTCGCCGCGACCGACCGCGTCGTCATCTTGGACGGCGGGCGGATCGCCGGCGTTGGCAGCCACGCCGAGCTGGCCGGTCGCGCCGACTACCGGGCGGCGGTGCTGTCATGACCCGTGAACTCCTCCCCGTGGCCGACGGCCGGCGGATCCGCGCCGTCGTCGGCGAGCTCGTCGGCCGGTCGAAGGGCCGCGCCGCCGCCGCGTTCACGATGCTGGTCGCGGCCACCGCGATCGGGCTGCTCACCGCGCCCCTGCTCGGCCGGGTCGTCGACCTCGTCGCGACGCGGCGGCCGGCGGCCGACCTGGTCACGCCGGTCGTCGAGCTGGTCGGCGTCGCCATCGGGCAGGCCATCGCGACCGCGGTCGGCGTGTCGCTGGTGGCGCGGCTGGGCGAGACGATCCTGGCCGAGCTGCGCGAACGCTTCGTCGAGCGCGCGCTCGGGTTGCCGCTCGACCAGCTCGAGCGCGCCGGGTCCGGCGACCTGACCACGCGCGTGACGAACGACGTCTCGGTCGTCGCGGAAGGCGTCCGGCAGGCGCTGCCCGAGCTGGGCCGCTCGGTGCTGACGGTCGTCCTGACGCTGGGCGCGCTGGCCGTGCTGGACTGGCGGTTCCTGCTGGCCGCGCTGGTCGCCGTGCCGATCCAGCTGTGGACGGTGCGCTGGTACGTGCCGCGCGCGAAGCCGCTGTACGCGAGCCAGCGCGAGGCCGTCGGCGCGCAACAGCAGCAGCTGCTGGACACCATCGGCGGCGCGAAGACCGTCCGCGCGTTCCGGCTGGCGGACACGCACCTGGACCGGGTGCGGCAGCGGTCCGACACGGCCGTCGACCTGGCGCTGCGCGGGATCCGGCTGGTGACGCGGTTCTACGCGCGGCTCAACCTGGCGGAGTTCGTCGGGCTGTCCGCCGTGCTGGCCGTGGGGTTCCTGCTGGTCGGCGCGAACGCGGTGACGGTCGGCGTCGCGACGGCGGCGGCACTGTACTTCCACAGCCTCTTCGGCCCGATCACGACGGCGCTCGCCCTGGTCGACGACGCGCAGGCGGCCGCGGCCGGCCTCGCGCGGCTGATCGGCGTCGCCGACCTGCCCGCCGAGGCGTCGCCTTCGCAGCCGGCGCGGCCGGTGGACGCGTCGGTGAAGACGGCGGCGACCGGTTTCTCCTATGTGGACGGTCACCCGGTGCTGCGCGACGTCGACCTCGGCGTCGCGCCCGGCGAGCGGGTGGCGCTGGTCGGGGCGAGCGGGGCCGGGAAGACGACGCTGGCCAAGCTGATCGCCGGGATCCACCGCCCGTCCTCGGGTTCGGTGACGCTCGGCGGGGTTCCCCTGGACGAGCTCGGCCCGGAAGCCACGCGCCGGACCGTCGCGCTGATCAGCCAGGAGGTCCACGTCTTCGCGGGACCGCTGGCCGAAGACCTCCGCCTCGCGCACCCGTCGGCGTCCGACGCGGACCTGCGGGCGGCGCTGGCGAAGGTGGGCGCACTGTCCTGGGTGGACAGTCTGCCCGACGGCCTGGCGACGGTGGTCGGCGAAGGCGGTCACCAGCTGACGGTGACCCAGGCGCAGCAGCTCGCCCTGGTCCGGCTGGTGCTGGCCGACCCGCCGATCGCGATCCTCGACGAGGCCACGGCGGAGGCCGGCAGCGCCGGTTCACGGGTCCTGGAGTCGGCGGCCGCGGCCGCCCTCGAAGGACGGACGGCGCTGGTGGTGGCCCACCGGCTGACCCAGGCGGCGGCGTCGGACCGGATCGTGGTCCTGGACGCGGGCGCCGTGGTCGAGTCCGGCACGCACGACGACCTCGTCGCGGCGGGCGGCCAGTACGCGAAGCTCTGGGCGGCCTGGTCGGGCCAGCGCGCCTGACCCCGTGTCGTCCCGCCGATCACGCGTGTCGACCTTCTGATCACGCGAGTCGCCCCTTCGGGCACACGGGATTCGCTTACGCCAACCGGATCCCGCGTGTCCGGCGGGGCATCTCGCGTGATTGAAGAGGCATCACGTGTGATTGGAGGGGCATCACTCGTGATTGGGGGGTCGACACGAACGAAAAGCGCCGGGAGCGGACGAGCTCCCGGCGCTTTTCTCGGAGAAGGGTCAGTTGTCCATGGCGTCAGCCAGGGACCTGGGCCGCATGTCCGTCCAGTTCGCTTCCACGTGGTCCAGGCACTCCTGGCGGCCGGACGGGCCGAAGGCGACCGTCCAGCCGGCCGGGACCTCCACGAACTCCGGCCACAGGCTGTGCTGGTTCTCCGCGTTCACCAGCACCAGGTACGTACCGGACGGGTCTTCGAACGGGTTGGTCATGCCAGGCCTCCTCAGGCGGTGATGTCCGTGCGGGCGCCCTTGACGACCTCGGTCAGCTTCTGGAGGACCGGGGTGGCGAGGACCGGGTTGAACCGGGGTTCGGTGGACCAGTCGGCGAGCTGGTTCGCCTTCACCGCGGGCAGCTGCGCCCACGTCGGGATCGCCGCCAGCTGCGCGCGCGACAGCGCGTACGTGCGGCTGTCGGACAGGATCAGGTCGGCCGGGTACTTGCCGGCCTGCTCCCAGCTGAGCGTCTCGAAGTAGTCGTCGGAGCCGGCGCCGTCGACGATGTCCAGGCCGAGCTCGCGGTAGTAGGCCAGGTCCGCGAAGAACTCCGGCTTGCAGACGTAGAGGTTGTCCTTGTCGCTGGACACCACGAGCACCTTGAGGCCCGGCTTGGCCTTGATGGCCGCCTTCAGGTCGTCGGACGCCTTCCGGAAGTCGTCCTTGCCCTTCTTGATCGCGGCGGAGTTCGCGTCACCGCCCAGCGCGACGGCGAGCTGCTCGAAGCGCTCGATCACCTTGGGCAGCGTGACCTTGTACTCCGAGATCGCGACGATCGGCGCGATCGCCTGCACCTTCGGGCCGAGGTCGTCCTTCAGCACCCACAGGTCGGTCGGCTTGGTGCCGGTCAGGCCGGTGACGACCAGGTCCGGCTTGAGCGCCGCGAACTTCTCCATGCTGAAGTCGTCCCAGGCGTTGCCGATCGACGTGACGGCGTTCAGGTCGATGTTGCCGGCCTGGATCTCCTTGGCGCCGTCGGCCGTCTTCTGCGGGCCGAACACGCCGAGCGGGTGGACGCCGTAGTCCCACAGCGCGGCGGCCGAGCTCGCGTAGGCCACGACGCGGGTCGGACGCTGGTCGCGAGACGCCTTCTGGCCGCGGTCGTCGGTGAACTCCCACGGGCCCGAGGCCGCCGGGGCGGCCTTGTCGTCACTGCTGCCGCACGCGGTGAGGACCGCGGTCGCCGCGAGGCCACCCGCCCCGATCAGGAAACCACGCCGGCCGAACCCGGGCCCACCTTGAAACACGGACATGAGAACCTCTCGCAGAGCTTTAGGATAGGCACACCTTATTTAGGGCAGCCTGTCAAAAGCAACCACCGCAACCGTCCTGTGTCCACGCCCACGCACGTCAGCTTCGGCCGGACAACTGGGCCTCCGCGCCGGGCACCGGCTCGGCCGGGTCGTGTCCCAGGTGGACCTGGCGGTTGTCCGCGTCCACGTGCACCACGCGCGGCCGGTGCCGCGCGCGCTCGGCCTCGTCGACCTGGGCGTAGGTGATGATGATGACCAGGTCGCCGGGGTGCACGAGGTGCGCGGCGGCACCGTTGACACCGATGACGCCGGTGCCCGGATCGCCGGTGATGGCGTAGGTCTCCAGGCGGGCGCCGTTGGTGATGTCGACGACCTGGACGCGTTCGCCCTCGACGATGTCCGCGGCGGCCATCAGGTCCGCGTCGATCGTCAGCGAACCCACGTAGTGCAGGTCGGCCTGCGTCACGGTGGCGCGGTGGATCTTGGCGTTCATCAGGGTGCGGTGCACGTCTACCTCGCGTCTCGGTTCAGCAGCGCGGCCAGTCCGGCTGCCGTGGGGGTGCGGAAGAACTCGGCGATCGGGAGCTCGGTCCCGAGCCGCTCGGTGATCCGGTTGCGCAGGACCACCAGCAGCATGGAATGCCCGCCGAGGGCGAACAGGTCGTCGTCGGCGCCGACGGCGGCGACGTCCAGCACCTCCGCGAAGATCTCGCAGAGGGAATTCTCCAGCGGCGTCTCGGGTGCCCGGCCGCGGGCCTCGAACTCGGGCACCGGCAGAGCGGTCTTGTCGAGCTTCCCGTTGGGCGTCACGGGGAACGCTTCGAGGGGGACGATCGCCGCGGGCACCATGTACTCCGGCAACGACCGGGCCACGAACTCCCGCAGCCGCACGGGATCCGCCGTCGCCGGCCTGGTGTAGGCGACCAACCGGTCGTCCCGGACGACGACGAGCGCCTGCTCCACGTCGTCGTGGCGCGCCAGGGCCGTCTCGATCTCGCCCGGCTCGATCCGGAAGCCGCGGATCTTGACCTGGTCGTCGGTGCGGCCGAGGTACTCGAGCTGCCCGTCGGGCCGCCACCGCACCAGGTCGCCGGTGCGGTACATCCGCTCCCCCGGCGGCCCGAACGGGTCGGCGACGAACCGGTCGGCCGTGAGCGCGGGACGCTCGTGGTAGCCCCGGGCCAGCCCGGCGCCGGCCAGGTACAGCTCGCCGGGCACGCCGGCCGGGACCGGCGTCAGGCCGCCGTCGAGGACGTACGCGCGGGCGTTGTGCACCGGGCGCCCGACCACCGGCCGGTCCGCGTCGGCGAACCGGCCGACGAGCGCGTCCACCGTGGCCTCGGTCGGGCCGTAGAGGTTGTACGCCTCGGTTCCCGGCATCGACCGCAGCGACTCCCACAGCGTCTGCGACACCGCTTCGCCGCCGACGCCGACGACACCCAGCGCGCACTTCCCGTCTTCGACGACGCCGGCCGCGGCCAGCTGAGCGAAGTGCGACGGCGTCAGCTCGAGGAAGTCGAGCCCGCGGTCGCGCACCACCGCGGCGAGGCGATCGGGGTCGCGGCGCGTGTCGTCGTCGACGACGTGCACCTCGTGCCCGTCGAGCAGCCACAGCTGCGGCTGCCAGGAGGCGTCGAAGAAGAACGCCCACGCGTGCCCGACCCGCAGCCGCCGCCCGCCCGCCGCCGCGACCGCCGGGCGGTAGAGCGTCTCGCGGTGGCTGTGGAACAGGTTCACCAGCCCGGAATGCGGGATGACGACGCCCTTGGGCTTGCCCGTGGACCCGGACGTGTAGAGCACGTACGCCGGGTTCGCGGGCGACGGCGGGGTCAGGACAGCGTCACTGTCCACAATGTCCTCGACGAACAGCGCTCCGGGGACCGGCGAAGCCAGCGCGCGGCTCGTGAGCACCAGCGTGGCACCGGAGTCGTCGAGGATCGACGCGATCCGGTCGGCCGGCTGGTCCGGATCGACCGGCAGGTACGCCGCACCGGACTTGAACACGCCGAAGATCGCCTCGACGACGGACGCCGTCCGCGGCAGCACCAGCGCGACGACCTTCTCGGGACCGGCACCCTGGGACGCGAGCCACCGGGCGAGCCGGTCGGTCCGCCCCGCGAACTCCGCGAACGTGACACTCGAGACCGCGTCGCTCAGCGCGGTCGCGCCCGGCGTCGCCGCCACCTGCGCGGCCAGGCGGTCGACGACCGTCGGCGCGGACGTCGTCAGCGGTTCGCCACGCCCCCATTCGGCGACGATCCGGTGCCGCTCGGCCGTATCCAGGACGTCGATCCGGCTCAGCGGCCGGTCCGGGTCGGCGACGACGGCGGTCATCAGCCGCACCAGCCGCTCGGTCAGCGTCCGGGCGGTCGGCTCGTCGAACAGGTCGAGGCTGAACTCGAGGTCGCCCTCGATGCCCTCGGGGGTTTCGACCAGGTCGAACGACAGGTCGAACTTCGCCTGCCGCAGCCCGGTGTCCCGGTAGGACGACTCGAGCCCGAGCAGCCGCTCCGGCGCCGAACCCGCGTGGTAGACCGCGAGCATGACCTGGAACAGCGGGTGCCGCGCCAGGGACCGGGCGGGGTTGAGCAGCTCGACGAGGTGCTCGAACGGCAGGTCCTGGTGGGCGTACGCGGCCAGGTCGGCCTCGCGGACGCGGTCCAGGAGGTCCCGGAACGTCGGGTCGCCTGCGGTGTCGGTGCGCAGGACCAGCGAGTTGACGAAGAACCCGGCGAGGTCCTCCAGCGCGTGGTCCATCCGGCCGGCGACCGGCGTGCCGAGCGGGATGTCGGTGCCCGCGCCGAGCCGGGTGAGCAGCGCCGCGAGGGCGGCCTGCAACACCATGAACGTGCTGGTGTCGCTGCCGTGGGCCAGCTCGCGCAGGCCGCGGTGGACGTCGGCCGGCACGGTGAACGGCACGGCCGCGCCCCGGTTCGTCGAGCGCGCCGGGCGGGGCCGGTCCACCGGGAGCGCCAGCTCGTCGGGGATCCCGGCGAGGGTGTCGCGCCAGAAGGCCGCCTGCCGGCCGAGGAGGCTGTCCGGGTCGTCGGACCGGCCGAACATCTCCCGCTGCCACAGCGTGTAGTCCGCGTACTGCACCGGCAACGGCGTCCACTGTGGACGCTCACCGCGCAGGCGCGCGGCGTAGGCGGTGTCGAGGTCGCGCTTCAACGGCGGGAGCGACCAGCCGTCGCCGGCGATGTGGTGCACCAGCAGGACGAACACGTGCCGGTCGGGCCCGGCCGAGACGAGCGTCGCGCGGACCGGGATCTCGGCGTCGAGGGTGAAGCAGTACGACGCCGCGGCGGTGACGCTCTCCTCGAGGTCGGCGGCCGTTTCGGTGACCAACACCGGCCGCGCGCGGGCATCACCCGCCGCCAGGACCACCTGCGACGGCGTGCCCTGCTCTTCGACCAGGATCGTCCGGAGAATCTCGTGCCGGGCGACGACGTCACCCAGCGCCGCCCGGAGCGCGTCGGCGTCGACCAGTCCGGTCAGCTCCCACGCCCACGGGATGTTGTAGGTCGCGCTCAACCCGTCGAGCCGGTCGAGGAACCACAGCCGCTGCTGGGCGAACGACAGCGGCAGCACCTCGGGCCGCTCGACCGGCACCAGCGCGGGACGGCTTTGCCGCCCCGGATCCAGGAGCTCGGCCAGGCGGGCCGGGGTGGGTGCGTCGAACACCGCCCGGATCGGGACCTCGACGCCGAGCAGCGCGCGGATCCGGCTGACCAGCCGCGTCGCCAGGAGCGAGTGCCCGCCGAGGGTGAAGAACCCGTCGTCCGGGCCGACCCGCGGCACACCGAGGACGTCGGCGAAGAGGTCGCACAGCGCCTGCTCGGCCGGGGTTCGCGCGACGCGGCCGGAGGTCCGGATCTCCGGGTCGGGCAGCGCGGCGCGGTCGAGCTTGCCGTTGGCGTTCAGCGGCAGCTCCGGCAGCACGACGATCGCCGAGGGCACCAGGTACTCCGGCAGTCGCTCGGCGACGCGCGCCCGCAGCGCGGCCGGGTCGCCCGCCGGCGTGACGTAGGCGATCAGCCGGTCGTCCCGGGCGATCACCACCGCGCGCGCCACCGAGGCATCGGCGGTCAGTGCGGCTTCGACCTCGCCCGGCTCGACGCGGAAGCCGCGGATCTTGAGCTGCTGGTCGGCACGTCCCAGGAACTCGAGCGCGCCGTCGGCCCGGCGGCGGACGAGGTCGCCGGTGCGGTACATCCGCTCCCCCGGCTCGAACGGCGACGCCACGAACCGTTCCGCGCTGAGCGCCGGACGGCCGAGGTAGCCGCGGGCGAGCCCGGCGCCGGCCAGGTACAGCTCGCCGCGGACGCCGGGCGGGACCGGCCGCAGCGCCGCGTCGAGGACGTACGCGCGGGTGTTCGCGACCGGCCGTCCGATGGCCACCGGCCCGCAGACCTGGGCCAGGCTGTCGCCCGCGACTTCGGAACAGCCGTACAGGTTGACCAGCTTCGCCGACGGCCACCGCCGGGCCACCTTCTCGGCCAGCACGCCGGAAAGCGGCTCACCACTGGTGATCCACGTGGTCACGGAGTCGAACGCGTCGGCCGAGGTGTCCTCGGCGAAGGTGTCGAGGAGGCTCGGGACGACGGTCAGCACCTGGGCGCCGGACGTGCGCACCAGTTCGGCGAGCGCGTGCGGGTCGGTGGCCGTCGCGTCGTCGGCGAGGACCACGGCGTCGCCCGCGACGAGCCCGCCGAGCAGCTCGGTCGACCCGTCGATGAAGGTCAGCGCGCTCTTGGCCACGCGCACGCCGTGGGCGACGTCCCGGCCCCAGTGCAGCCGGTTGGCCAGCGCGCGCTGGGTCCCGGCGACGGCCTTCGGGCGCCCGGTCGAGCCGGACGTGAAGATCACGTACGCCGGGTTGTCCGGGCTGATCGACGGCCAGACCGGCTCGGCGCCCGTGTCACTCGGCCGGACCAGCCGATCTCCGAAGCCGTCTTCCGCGACGACGAGGTGCGGCGCGGCGTCGGCGAGCATCAGCTCGACGCGCTCGGCCGGGTGGTTGAGGTCCAGGGGCAGGTAGGCGGCGCCGGTCTTGAGCACCGCGAGCAGCGCGGTGACCAGGCCGGCCGACCGCGGCAGCGCGACGGCCACCACCCGCTCCGGCCCGGCACCCCGCGCGAGCAGCGCCCGGGCAAGCGTCGTCGCGCGTGTGTCCAGGTCCGCGTAGGTCAGGCGCTCCTCCCCGAACACCAGCGCGGTGGCGTCCGGGGTGCGGGACACCTGGGCGGCGAACAGCTCCGCGACCGTCTCCGCGGGCAGCGGCGTCGCGGGGGCGGCGGCGAGCTGGTCGTGTTCCGCCTCGGTGAGCAGGTCGATCGTGCCGATCCGGGTGTCCGGGTCGCCCACGACGGCCCGCAGCAACGTCCGGAGCCGGTCGAGGATCGCTTCGACGCTCGCGCGGTCGAAGACGTCGCTGTTGTACTCGGCCGTGCCGCGGATGCCGGTCTGGTGACCGGGCCGCTCGCCGACGAAGAACACCAGGTCGGCGCGGGCGGTGCCGGTGCGGACCGGTTCCTCCGCGACGGTCAGGCCGGGCAGCGCGAGGTCGGCGACGGCGTTGTTCTGCCAGGCCAGCATCGTCTGGAACAGCGGGTGGTACGACAGTGACCGCGCCGGGTTGAGCACCTCGACCAGGCGCTCGAACGGGACGTCCTGGTGGGCGTACGCGTCGAGGCTGCGGTCCCGCACGCGGGCGACGAGGTCGCGGAACGACGGGTCGCCGCCGCTGTCCACGCGCAGCACGAGGGTGTTGACGAAGAAGCCGACGAGGTCGTCGAGGGCCTGGTCGGTCCGGCCGGCGATGGACGTGCCGAGCGGGATGTCGGTGCCCGCGCCGAGCCGGGTGAGCACGGCGGTCAGCCCGGCGTGCACGACCATGAACACGCTGGCCCCGCAGGCACGCGCCAGCTCGACGAGTCCACTGTGGAGCTCGGCGTCCCAGCCGAACGCGAACTGCTCGCCCCGGTAGGACGCTTCCGCCGGGTGCGGCCGGTCGGTCGGCAGCTCGATGCGCTCCGGCAGGTCCGCCAGCGCGTCGCGCCAGTAGGCCAGCTGCGGTTCGATGACCGGCTCGCCGAGGACGTCCCGCTGCCACAACGTGTAGTCCGCATACTGCACCGGCAGCGGAGTCCACTGAGGAGCTTCCCCGGCCTGCCGGGCGGTGTAGGCCGTCGCGAGGTCGCGCCACAGCGGCGCGGTCGACCAGCCGTCCGAGGCGATGTGGTGAAACACCAGAACGAGGACGTGCTCCTCGGCGCCCAGCCGCAGCAGTTCCGCGCGCAGCGGGATCTCGGACTCCAGCTCGAACACCGTGCCCGCGACGTCCGACACCGCCGCGGCGAGCGTGGCCGCGGTGACCTCGCGGACCGGCAGCGGGATCGTGACGTCCTCGAGGATCTGCTGCCGGGCTTCGCCGTCGATCTCCGGGAAGACCGTGCGCAGGGCTTCGTGGCGTTCGACCACATCGGACAGTGCGATCTTCAACGCGGAAACGTCGAGGTCGCCGGCGAGCCGGACCGCGGTCGGCATGTTGTACGTCGCCGACGGACCTTCCAGGCGGTGCAGGAACCACAGCCGCTGCTGGGCGAACGACAACGGCAGCACGTCCGGCCGCGGCTCGGCGCGCTCCAGCGCGGGCCGGGCGGCCGTCGAGTCCGAAGTGGACAGCAGCGTGGCCAGGCCGGCGACGGTCGGCGTCTCGAACACCGACCGCACCTGCAGCTCGACGCCGAACACCGCGCGCAGCCGCGCGACCAGGCGCGTCGCCATGAGCGAGTGCCCGCCGAGGGCGAAGAAGTCGTCGTCGACGCCGATCGTCGCGGTGTCGAGGACCTCGGCGAACAGGCCGCAGAGGACTTCCTCGACCGGGGTTCGCGGCGCCCGGCCGGCCGTGACGGCCTGCTGGTCGGGGCTCGGCAACGCGCGGCGGTCGAGCTTGCCCGAGGCGAGCAGCGGCAGCCGGTCCAGGACGACGAACGCCGACGGCACCATGTACTGCGGCAGCCGGTCGCGGACGTGCGCCCGCAGCGCCGTGACCAGGGCACTCGTGTCCCGCTGCCCGGCCGGGTGGTTGCCCAGCGTGGCCAGGGCGGCGCGCACCGGACGGGCGCGGTGGATGCGCGTCGGCTCGCCGGAGGTGAACACGACTTCGAGCACGCCTTGCTGCCCCGGTGCCGCGTAGACGCTGTAACCGAGGTCTCGCAGCGTCTCGATGTCCACTCCGGACGGCTCGGCGTCCAAAGCGGACAGTGCCGCGTCGGCGTCGCCGTCGGCGAGCGCGGCGACCGCGGCCAGCTCACCGGACAGCCGCGCGTCCGGCACACCGGTGACCCGCAGCCGCGCCGGACGCTCGGCCAGCAGCCGCTCCAGCTCGTCGAGCGTGGTGAACGCGACGACGGTCTCCTCGACCGGCGCCGGCTTCGGCGCCTTCCGCAGGACGACGTCGTAGCGGTGCCGGGTCAGCTCGTTGTGCGCGTGTCCCCGCTTCATCCGGAGGTCGACGTCGTCGAAGCCGTCCAGTTCCCGGGCCAGCGCGCCGAAGAAGTCCGGGTCGAGCACGAGTTCGCCTTCGCGCGCGATGGCCTGGTCGACCGCGGCCGCGCTCCGGCGGCCGTGGCGCAGCTCGGTCGCCGTCCGGAACGCCCGCAGCGAACGCAGGTTCCGGATGTCGCCGAGGAAGAGCACACCGCCCGGCCGGACGTGCGCCGCGGCGGTCCGGATGACCTCGGCGAGGTAGTCCACGCTCGGGAAGTACTGCGCGACCGAGTTGATGATGACGGTGTCGAACGGCTCGTCCGGCAGATCGCCGAGGTCGTGCGCGGGGCGGGCCGCGACGTGGACCTTGTCCGCGTACGGCGTCCCCGACAGTTCGCGCCGGAGGTTGGCGATCGCCTTCTCCGACAGGTCGACACCCCAGTACGCCTCGGCGTCCGGGGCGATCCGGGACAGGATCAGGCCACTGCCGACGCCGATCTCGAGCACCCGCTTCGGCTTCAGCGCCTGGATGCGCTCGATCGTCGCCGCGTGCCACTCGCGCATCTCGCCGAGGGGGATTTCGGTGCCGTCGTAGCTGGAGTTCCAGCCGGTGAAGTTCTCCTCCAGCCCGCCGGACGCCGCTTCGGTGAAGACGTTCTCGTGCAGCTCGCGCCACTCGCCGACGTGGTCCAGCTCGGCCTCTTCGTCGCGGCCGGCGGCCGGGACGGCGTAGGCGATGAGCCGGCCGTCCTGCGCGAGGACGACGGACTGCCCGACCGCCGGGTGCTCGGTGAGCACGGCTTCGATCTCGCCCGGTTCGATGCGGTAGCCGCGGATCTTGACCTGGTCGTCCGCGCGGCCCAGGAACACCAGCCGCCCGTCCGGCAGCCATTTGACGAGGTCACCGGTGCGGTAGAGGCGGCCGCCGTCGGCGAACGGGTCGGCTACGAACCGTTCCGACGTCAGCGCGGCGCGCCCGAGGTACCCGCGGGCCAGGCCGGAGCCGGCGAGGTACAGCTCCCCCACCACGCCGGGCGGGACCGGCCGCAGCCCGGCGTCGAGCACGTACGCCCGCGTGCCGGGGTCGGGGATGCCGATCGGGACGACGGTCGCGTCCGCCAGCTCGACCGGGTCGCTCTCGCCGAGCGTCGAGTTGGTCGTGGCCTCGGTCGGGCCGTAGGCGTTGAACATCCGGCGCCCCGGTGCCCACCTTTTGACGAGCTCGGGCGACACGCGCTCGGTACCCGCCAGCAGGACGCTGTCACGCGGCAGGTCGCAGTCCGCCGGCATCGCGTCGAGCAGCGCGGGCGGGAGGATCATGAAGTCGACGCCGTGCTGGTGCGCGTACTCGGTCAGCGCGGACCCGGCGACTCGGCGCTCGGCCGGGACCACAACCAGCCGTCCGCCGGAAAGCAGACCGAGGCAGAGGTCCCAGAACGCGACGTCGAAGCTCGGCGACGCGAACTGCAGCACCCGGCTGTGCGGCCCGATCCCGAAGCGCTCGACCTGGGTGGCGACCAGCTTCGCGACGCCCGAGTGCTGGAGGACGACACCCTTCGGCCGGCCGGAGGAGCCGGACGTGTAGATGACGTAGGCCGCGTTCTCCGGCTTCACGACGACGTCCGGGTCCGCTGTGGACATTCCGTTGAGGACGGTGTCGTCGAGGAGGACGCGGGGAACGTCCGCGGGGAGCTTTGCCTCGATCTCGCGGGTCGTCACGACGCAGACCGGGCGGGCGTCCTCGACCATGTAGGTGATCCGGTCGCCGGGGTAGTCGACGTCGATCGGGAGGTACGCGGCGCCGGCCTTGAGCACAGCCAGCTCCGCGACGATCATGTCGACCGACCGCGGCACGGCCAGCGCGACCACGCGCTCCGGCCCGGCACCGCGGTCGAGGAGCAGGCGCGCGAGCCGGTTGGCCCGGGCGTTGACCTCGGCGTACGTCAGCTCGACGTCCTCGAAGACCAGCGCGACGGCGTCCGGAGCTTCGGCGACGCGGCGGGCGAACAGCCCGGGGAACGTCTCGGTGCCGGCCGGTTTCAAGGACCCGGCCCATTCGGTCAGGACCTGGTCGCGCTCGTCGCCTTCGAGGAGGTCCAGGGCGCCGACCGGGCGGTCCGGTTCGGCCAGTGCCGCGCGCAGCAGCACTTCGAGACGGCGCAGGATCGCGTCGGCGCCCGGGTGGTCGAAGACGTCGGCGTTGAACTCCAGGACGCCCGCGATCCCGGCCTCGCGCTCGGTCAGCGAGATCGCCAGGTCGAACTTGGACGTCCCGGTGGTCACCGGGATCTCGGTGACGGTCAGGCCGGGCAGGGTGACGTCGGCGCGGGTGTTGTTCTGCCCGGCGATCATCACCTGGAACAGCGGGTGGTAGGACAGCGAGCGCGCCGGGTTGAGCACTTCAACCAGGCGTTCGAACGGGACGTCCTGGTGGGCGTACGCGTCGAGGTTGCGTTCGCGGACGCGGGCCACGAGGTCGCGGAACGACGGCTCGCCGCCGGTGTCGACCCGCAGCACGAGGGTGTTGACGAAGAACCCGACGAGGTCGTCGAGGGCCTGGTCGGTCCGGCCGGCGATGGGCGAGCCGATCGGGACGTCGGTCCCCGCGCCCAGCCGGGTGAGCAGGGCGGCCAGCGCCGCGTGGACGACCATGAACACGCTGGCGCCGGACTCGCGCGCCAGCTCGGTCAGGCGGGCGTGCAGCTCGGCGTCCCAGGTGAAGGTGTGCAGCTCACCGCGGAAGGTCGCGGTCGCCGGGTGCGGGCGGTCCAGGGGCAGCTCGATGCGGTCGGGCAGACCGTCGAGGGTGTCGCGCCAGTAGTCCAGCTGGGTGCTGAGCACGCTGTCCGGGTCGTTCTCGGCGCCGAGGAGATCCTGCTGCCACAGCGTGTAGTCGGCGTACTGCACCGGCAGTGGCGTCCACTGTGGAGTCTCGCCGACGCGCCGGGCGGCGTAGGCCGTGGCGATGTCGCGCCAGAGCGGGGCCATCGACCAGCCGTCGGAGGCGATGTGGTGGAACACCAGGGCCAGGACGTGCGCACGCTCGTCGAGCCGCAGCAGTTCCGCGCGCATCGGTGCCTGGCGTTCCAGGTCGAACGAGCCGCGGACGAGACCGGTCAGCGCGGTGTCGAGGTCGGTGACCTCCCGGACGGGCAGGTCGACGTCACCGGCGGGGAGGATGTCCTGGTACGGAACGCCGTCGTGCTGCGGGAACCGCGTCCGCAGCGCTTCGTGGCGTTCGACCACATCGGACAGTGCAGTGCGCAGCGCCTCGACGTCGACCTCGCCGTCCAGGCGCATGATCAGCGGGACGTTGTAGGTGGCCGACGGGCCTTCGAGGTGGTGCAGGAACCACAGCCGCTGCTGCGCGCCGGACAGCGGCACGAGCGCGGGCCGGGCCATCGGGACCAGCTCCGGCCGCGCGGTCCCGGTACCGGCGCCGACCAGCGCCGCGAGGCCGGCGGCGGTGGGCGTCTCGAACACCGACCGGACTTCCAGCTCGGCGTTCAGCGCCGTGCGGATGCGCGCGATCAGGCGGGTGGCCAGCAGCGAATGGCCGCCGAGGGCGAAGAAGCTGTCGTCCGGGCCGACCCGAGGGAGGCCCAGGACGTCGGCGAACAGCTCACACAGCTGCCGTTCGACGGGCGTGCGCGGCTCGCGGTCGGACGTCGGCGCGACCGGGTCCGGCGAAGGCAGGGCACGGCGGTCGAGCTTGCCGTTGGCCGTCACCGGCAGCGCGTCGAGGACGACGATCGCCGACGGGACCATGTGCTCCGGCAGCCGGTCGACGGCGAGGGTCCGCAGGTCCGCGGTGAGCGAGCTGATCCGGCGGAAGCGGCCGGGGTTGCCGGTGTAGGACAGCAGCGGAGCGGTTCCGGGCCGGAAGGCGCCGGCGGTCTCGCCGGTCGTGAACACGACATCGACGGAGCCGTCGCCCTCCGCGGACCACGTGACGACCGTGCGGTAGCCGTGCGCGTCACCGAACGCGTACCAGTCTTCGGGGTCCACCCCGCCCGGTGCGGTGCGGCCGTTCGGAACGCGTTCGATCCGGCTCGGACCGGCGACCTCGTCCACAGTGGAGAGATCGGTACACCACGCGAGCGCCGGGAGCTCGGGAGCCTCAGTCGAGCCGGGGCGCAGGACCACGTCGTAGCGGTACCGGGTCAGCTCGTTGACCGCCCGGCCGCGCTTGACCCGGATGTCCGCGGTGACCCCGTCGAGGCCGGCGAAGAACTCGGGCGCGACGAGGAGTTCCTTCTCCCGCAGGAGGTTCTGCTCGACATCGCCCCCGCGCGCTTCGGCGACCGCCGTGTGGAACGCCCGGACCTGACGCAGGTCGCGGACGTCGCCGACGAACAGCGACCCACCCGGCGCGAGCAGTGCGAGGGCCTGGCGCAGCACCTCCAGCAGGTACGTCCCGCTCGGGAAGTACTGGACGACGGAGTTGAGCACGATGGTGTCGAAGAACCCGGACGGCAGTCCGGTGACGTCGGCGGCGTCGCCGGTGCGCAGGTCGACGCGCCCGGCGAGCGCCGGGTCGGCCGCGACCCGTTCACCCAGGGAAGCGATGACCTCGGCGGAGAAGTCCTTGCCCCAGTAGGACTCGCAGTCCGGGGCCAGCTCGGTCAGCAGCAGGCCGGTGCCGACGCCGATCTCCAGCACCCGCTTCGGCCGCAAGTCACGGATCCGCGTGACAATTGCGTCCCGCCACTCCCGCATCTCTTCGCGCGGGATCGGTTCGCCGGTGTAGCTGGAGTTCCAGCCTTCGAACTCGTCGGCGGCGCCCGCGTACATCGAGTCGTACAGTTCGCGCCACTCGCCGACCTGCTCGGTCTCGTCCGATGGAGACAGTTCGGCGGGCACGACATACCCGACCAGACGGACGTCGCCGGGCCGGTCCTCGCGGGCCACGACCACGGCGTGGGCGACGTCGTCGTGCGTGGCGAGGGTCGCGGCGATCTCGCCGGGCTCGACGCGGAAGCCGCGGATCTTGATCTGCTCGTCGCCGCGGCCGAGGAACTCGAGGACGCCGTCGGGGCGGAAGCGGGCGACGTCACCGGTGCGGTACATCCGCTCCCCCGGTTCGAACGGCGAGGCGACGAACCGCTCCGCGCTCAGGCCGGGACGGCCGAGGTAGCCGCGGGCCAGCTGGACGCCGGCGAGGTACAACTCGCCGGCGGTGCCGGGCGGCACCGGGCGCAGGGCGGCGTCGAGGACGTAGGTCCGGGTGTTCCACACCGGACGTCCGATCGGGACGGTCGTGTCCTCAGGAGACGTCCGCCACGACGTGACGTCGACCGACGCTTCGGTGGGGCCGTAGAGGTTGTGCAGCTCGGCGTCGAGGACCTGTCCGAACTGGACGACCGCGTCGGCCGGCAGGGCTTCGCCGCTGCACAGGACCCGGCGCAGGCTCGTGCACTCCCCCGCGGCCGGCTCCTGCAGGAAGACCTGGAGCATCGACGGGACGAAGTGGACGGTCGTGACGCCGCGGTCGCGGATCAGCCGGGCCAGGTAGGCCGGGTCCTTGTGGCCGTCCGGCCGGGCGACGACCTCGGTGCCGCCGGTGATCAGCGGCCAGAGGAACTCCCAGACGGAGACGTCGAAGCTGGACGGCGTCTTCTGCAGCACGCGGTCGTCGCCGGTCAGGCCGTACTCGTCCTGCATCCACAGCAGCCGGTTGACGATGCCCGCGTGCGGCACGACGACGCCCTTGGGGCGGCCCGTCGACCCGGACGTGTAGATGACGTACGCCGGGTTTTCCGGCCGGAGTACGACGTCGAGCGGCGCGTCCGAAACGCCGTCGAGGAGGTCCGGGTCGTCCAGCCGGACCGCGTGCGGCAGGTCGTCGCCGGTCGCCAGGACCAGCGCCGGAGCGGCGTCTTCGAGCATGAACGCGAGGCGCTCGGCCGGGTAGCCCGGGTCGAGCGGGAGGTAGGCCGCGCCGGTCTTGAGCACCGCGAGGACGGCCGTGACCAGGTGCGTCGACCGCGGCAACGCCAAGGCGACGACGCGCTCGGGCCCGGCACCGCGCCCGGCCAGCACGCGGGCGAGGCGGTTCGAGACGGCGTCCAGCTCGGCGTAGGTCAGCTCTTCGTCCTCGAAGACGAGCGCCGTCGCGTCCGGCGTCCGCGCGACCTGGGCGGCGAACAGCTCGGGCACGGTGACCGCGGGGACGTCCTCGACGGTCCCCGACCAGACCGCGGGCAGGGCCTCGCGTTCCGCCGGGGTGAGGACGTCGAGGCTGCCGAGCCGGCGGTCCGGCGCGGAGACGACCTGACGCAGCAGGACTTCGAGGCGGTCGAGCAGGCCGGTCACGGTGGCGTGGTCGAACACCTCGGCGTTGAACTCGGCCTGGCCGTGGATGCCGTCGGCGCGCTCGGTGAGGGAGAACCAGAGGTCGAACTTGGCCGTGCCGGTGCCGACGGGCCGCTCGGTGACGGTCAGCCCGGGCAGCTCGACACCCGCGCCGGGCGTGTTCTGCCAGGCGAGCATCGTCTGGAACAGCGGGTGGTGCGCCAGCGACCGCGCCGGGTTCAGCGCCTCGACGAGGCGTTCGAACGGGACGTCTTGGTGCGCGTAGGCGTCCAGGCTGCGCTCCCGCACCCGGGCGACGAGGTCGCGGAACGACGGGTCGCCGCCGGCGTCGACGCGCAGGACGAGCGTGTTGACGAAGAAGCCGACGAGGTCGTCGAGCGCCGGGTCGGTGCGGCCGGCGATCGGGGTGCCGATCGGGATGTCCGTCCCGCCGCCGAGCCGTGAAAGCAACGCGGTCAGGCCCGCGTGCACGACCATGAACGGGCTCGCGCCGCACGCCCGCGCGAGATCGGTCAGCCCGGCCTGCAGACCGGCGTCCCAGGCGAAGGTGAAGAACTCCCCGCGGTAGGCCGACACCGTGGGGTGCGGCCGGTCGAGCGGGAGCGGGATGCGCTCGGGCAGGCCGTCGAGAGCGGACCGCCAGTAGTCGAGCTGAACCGTCTCTTCGGCTTCCAGGAGTTCACGCTGCCAGAGCGTGTAGTCCGCGTACTGCACCGGCAACGGAGTCCATTGTGGAGCGTCCCCTCGCAGCCGGGCGCGGTAGGCCGTCGCGATGTCGCGCCACAAGGGAGCGAGCGACCAGCCGTCGGCGGCGATGTGGTGCACGACGAGGACCAGCACGTGCCGTCGCGGGTCGACGGTCAGCAGTGCGGCCCGCACCGGGACGCCGGCGCCGAGGTCGAAGACACCGCGAACGAGTGTGTCCACTTCGGATTCCACTTCGGACACCGTGCGCACGGTCAGCTCGACCTCGGCATCGGCCAGAACCTGCTGATACGGCACGCCGTCGGCGGTCGGGAACACCGTCCGCAGGGCCTCGTGCCGATCGAGGACGTCGTGCAAGGCCGCCCGCAGCGCGTCGACGTCCAGCTCACCCGCGAGCCGCATGACGAGCGGGACGTTGTAGGTCGCCGACCCGCCTTCCAGGCCGTGCAGGAACCAGAGGCGCTGCTGCGCGAACGACAGCGGCAGCCGCTCGGGCCGGTCGGTGACGGGGGTGAGCGGGCGCCGATCGGTGCCGGTCACCGCCCCCGCCAGGAGCTCGGCGAGCGCGGCCGGGGTCGGCGCGTCGAACACCGCCCGCACCGGCACCTCGGCGCCGACCGCCGCCCGGATCCGCTGGATCAGGCGCGTCGCCAGCAGCGAATGCCCGCCGAGGGCGAAGAAGTCGTCGTCCGGTCCGGCCTGCGGTACCCCGAGGACGTCGGCGAACATCTCGCAGAGCAGCTGCTCGACGGGGTTGCGCGGCGCGCGGCCCGGCCCGGCGGTGAACCGCTCCGGGCTCGGCAGGGCCTTGCGGTCGAGCTTGCCCGAGGCGAGCACCGGCAGCTTGTCCAGCACGACGAACGCCGAAGGCACCATGTACAGCGGCAGCCGGTCGCGCACGTGGGTACGCAGAGACGCCACCAGCGCACCGGTCTCCCGCCGGGCCGCCGGGTTGTTGGCGTACGACGCGGGTGTGCCGGTCTGCCGCCCCGGGCGGTAGGCGGGGCCGTCCTCCCCCCTCGAGAAGACGGCCTCCAGCGCACCGGCCTCGGCCGCCCAGGTCACCGCCACCCAGTACCCGGCGCGGTCGCCGAGGTCGTGCAGGGCTTCGGGATCGACGCCGTCGCGGCGTTCGAGCGCGGTCACCGCCCGCGGATCACCCTCGTCCAGGGCCCGCACCGCCGCCAGCTCGCCGGCCAGCCGCGCGTCGGGGATCCCGGTGACCCGCAGCCGGACGGGCGTCTCGGCGGCCAGGAACCGTTCCACCACCCCGAGATCGCCGAACGCGACGACCTGCTCGTCGGCCGCGGCCGGTTTCGGCGCCTTGCGGAGGACGACGTCGTAGCGGTGCCGGGTCAGCTCGTTGTGCGCGGTGCCGCGCTTGACCCACAGGTCGACGTCGTCGAAACCGTCCAGGTCGCGGGCGAGAGCCGGGAAGAAGTCCGGGTCGAGCACCAGCTCGCCCTCGCGCGCGATCGCCTGGTCGACCGCAGCGACGTCGGCCCGGCCGTGCCGCAGCTCGACGGCGGTGCGGAACGCGCGCAGCGAGCGGAGGTTGCGGATGTCGCCGAGGAAGATCGTGCCGCCGGGCTTCACGAGACCTGCCGCGGTCCGGACGACCTCGGCGAGGTAGTCGGCGCTCGGGAAGTACTGCGCGACCGAGTTGATGATCACCGTGTCGAACGGCTCGTCCGGCAGGTCACCCAGGTCGTGCGCCGGGCGGGCGGCGAGGTGGACCCGGTCGGCGAAAGACGTCGCGGCGACCTCGCGCCGGACGTTCTCGATCGCGCTCTCGGACAGGTCGACGCCCCAGTACGTCTCGGCGTCCGGCGCGATCCGCGAGAGGATGAGCCCGCTGCCGACGCCGATCTCGAGGACCCGCTTCGGCCGCAGGGACCGGATCCGCTCGATCGTCGCCGCGTGCCACTCGCGCATCTCTTCCAGGGGGATGTCGGAGCCGTCGTAGCTGGAGTTCCAGCCGGCGAAGTTCTCCTCGATGCCGGTGGACCCGGCGAGCATCTCCTCGTGGACGTCGTGCCATTCCTCGACGTGCCCTCGCTCGGCCGCCTGGTCGCGGTCGGGCACCGGCACGGCGTAGGCGACGAGCTGCCCGTCCTGCGCGACGACGACCGACTGGCCGACGCGCGGGTGCTCGGCGAGGACCGACTCGATCTCGCCGAGCTCGATGCGGTAGCCGCGGATCTTGACCTGGTCGTCGGCCCGGCCGAGGAACACGAGTCGGCCGTCCGGCAGCCACTTCACGAGGTCACCGGTGCGGTAGAGACGGCCGCCCGAACCGAAGGGGTCGGCCACGAACCGTTCCGCCGTCAGCCCCGGCCGCCCGAGATACCCGCGCGCGAGGCCGGATCCGGCGAGGTACAGCTCGCCGACGACGCCGACCGGGACCGGCGCGAGGGACGCGTCGAGGACGTACGCGCGGGTGCCGGGGTCCGGCACGCCGATCGGCACGGCCGAGCCGGGCGCGATCTCCGGGTCGCACAGCCCGAGCGTCGAGTTGGTCGTGGCCTCGGTCGGGCCGTAGGCGTTGAACATCCGGCGGCCCGGCGCCCACCTTTTGACGAGTTCCGGCGACACGCGCTCGGTGCCGGCCAGCAGCACGCTGTCGCGCGGCAGGTCGCAGTCGTCGGGGAACTCGGCGAGCAGCGCGGGCGGCAGGATCATGAAGTCGACGCCCTGGGCGTGGGCGTAGTCCGCCAGCTCGGGGCCGGGTACCCGCCGTTCGGCGGGGACGATCACCAGGCGCCCGCCCGAAAGCAGGCCGAGGCACAGGTCCCAGAACGCGACGTCGAAGCTCGGCGACGCGAACTGCAGCACCCGGCTGTGCGGCCCGATACCGAAGCGCTCCGACTGCGTCGCGACGAGCTTCGCGACCCCGGCGTGGGACACGACGACGCCCTTGGGCCGGCCGGTCGAGCCGGAGGTGTAGATGACGTAGGCCGCGTTGGCCGGGACGATCACCGCGGCCGGGTCCGTGTCCGGGGCGGCGTCGAGGTCGAGTTCGTCGAGCAGAAGAGCACTCTCGAAGTTTTCGGCGAGCTCGGTGGTGGTCACGACGCAGACCGGGCGGGCGTCGGTGACCATGAACGCGATGCGCTCGGCCGGGTAGTCCGGGTCCAGCGGCAGGTAGGCGGCGCCGGCCTTGAGCACGGCCAGCTCGGCCACGATCATGTCCGGGGAGCGCGGCACGGCGAGCGCGACCACCCGTTCCGGCCCGGCTCCCCGCCCGATCAGGACGTGGGCGAGCCGGTTCGCGCGGGCGTCCAGCTCGGCGTAGGTCAGCTGCTCGTCCTCGAAGACGAGGGCCACGGCGTCCGGCGTCTCCCGGACGCGGGCGGCGAAGAGCTCCGACAGCGTCGACAGCGGCGTGTCGAGGTCGGTGTCGTTCCACTCTTCGACGATTCGGCGCAGTTCCGGCTCCGGCACGAGGTCCAGGCGTTCAACCGGCCACTGTGGACGGTTCAGGGCGTCGTCGAGGAGGTGCTCGAGGTGTCCGAGCATCCGGTCCACTGTGGACTCGTCGAGGACGTCGGCGCGGTAGTCGGCGACCAGCGCTTCGCCGTCGACGCGCAGGTTCAGGTCGAGCGGCAGGCCGGTCTCGGCGCCGAAGCCGACGTTGACGAGCACCGATCCCCCGCGACCGGGCTCGGGCTCGACCTCGGCGACCAGGTCGGCGAAGGGAACTTGGTGGCTCAATGCCTCTTCGCGCGCCTCGCGCACGCGCGCGACGACATCCGCGAAACCGGGCGAGCCACCGAGGTCGACCCGCAGCGGCACCAGCGAGCCGATGCCGAGCACGACGTCGGCGGTTCCCGCGTACCGGGACAGCAGCACCGCGAAGGCGGCGAGCAGCGTCAGTTCGTCGACCGCCGGCAGCGGCCGGGTCACCCGGGCCGGGACGGGCTCCGCGACGTACGGCCGGTCGACCGGCAGGGCGAGCTCCTTCGGCGCCGAGGCGAGGCGGTCACGCCAGAATCCGAGCTCCGCCATCTGCTGCACAGCGTCACCGTTGCTCACCGGTAGACCAGCCTCCCGCTGCTCACGACGCCCCGAACGGGGCGCAAACTTAGGTGACCCTAACAAACGGATGGTGAGGATGCACTCCTGTACCATCGGTTAGCCTTACCTAAAAGAAGTACCAGTCGGAGGTGCGGTGCGAACAGACCCCGGAGGGATCGCTCTCACGCGACGCCCGCCACACACGGGCCGCGCCCTCGGTCTCTTGGCCGCCTTCGGCGTCCTCGTTCTCCTGTGCCTGCTGAGCATCTGGCTGGGGTCGAAGGAGATCTCGTTCGGCGCCGTCTGGCAGGTGCTGTGGCACGACGACGGCTCCGCGGACGCCGTGATCATCCACAGTGTGCGGATGCCGCGGACGCTGCTCGCGGTGCTGGTGGGCGCCGGACTCGGGCTCGCCGGCACGGTCATGCAGGCGCTGACCCGCAATCCGCTGGCCGACCCGGGTCTGCTCGGCGTCAGCGCCGGGGCCGCGTTCGCGATCGTGTTCTCGATCACCGTGCTGGGCATCAGCTCGCTCTACGGCTACATCTGGTTCGCCTTCGCCGGCGCGCTCCTCGCCACGGCCGTCGTCTACTACCTCGGCACGCGCGGGCGCGCGGGGTCGAGCCCGGTCAAGCTCGCGCTCGCCGGCGCCGCCGTCACGGCTCTGCTGTCGTCGTTCACCAGCGCGATGGTGCTGTCGGACCCGGTGGCGCTCAACCGCTACCGCTTCTGGTCGGCCGGCTCGCTGTCCGGTGTGGACGCGAACGCGTTGCTGCAGGTGCTGCCGTTCCTCGTCATCGGGGTGGTGCTGGCGGTCGCGAGCGGCCCGGCGCTCAACAGCCTCGCGCTCGGTGACGACGTCGCGATCGCGCTCGGCCGGAAGCTGGGGCCGCTGCGGCTGCGCGGCGCGCTGGCGATCACCCTGCTGACCGGCGCCGCCGTCGCCGTCGCCGGGCCGATCGTGTTCCTCGGCCTGATCGTCCCGCACGCGGTGCGGTTCCTGATCGGACCGGATCACCGCTGGTTGCTGCCCTACACCGCGATTCTCGCGCCGTGCCTGCTGCTCGCCGCGGACATCCTGGGCCGGATCATGGCGCGCCCGAGCGAGATCCGCGCCGGTGTGATCGTCGCGTTCCTCGGCGCGCCGTTCTTCATCTACCTGGTCCGCCGCCGCAAGCTCGTGGAGTCCTGACATGAGCCTGCTGCAGATCCGGACCGACCGCGTCACCTTCCGCGCCGGCGCGGTGTCCGGCCGCGTCCGGCCGCGACTGCTGCTCGTCTCGATCGTCCTCGCCGTGCTCGTGTTCGTGCTCTTCTGCGTGGGCATGACGATCGGCGACGTCCCGATGAGCGTGTCCGACGTGCTGTCCGGCCTGTTCGGCGGTGGCGACAGCGGGAACGGCTACATCGTGCAGGAGCTGCGGCTGCCCCGGGCGCTGACCGGGCTGCTGGCCGGGCTCGCGTTCGGCGCGTCGGGCGCGGTGTTCCAGACGATCACCCGCAACCCGCTGGCCAGCCCGGACATGATCGGCATCAACGCGGGCGCGGCGACGTTCGTCGTCGCCGGGATCGCGTTCGGCTTCGGCGGCGGGCTCGGCACCACCACGCTCGGCCTCCTCGGCGGCCTGCTCACGGCGCTGCTGGTCTACGCGCTGGCGTGGCGGCGCGGCACCACCGGGTACCGGATCCTCCTGGTGGGCATCGGCATCTTCGCGATGTGCACCAGCCTCACCGACTACCTGCTGAGCAAGGCACAGATCACCGAGGCGCAGGCGTCGATCGGCTGGCTGGTCGGCAACCTCGCCAACCGCGGCTGGGAGCACGTCGTCCCGCTGTTCTTCGCGCTCCTCGTGCTGTTCCCGGTGGTGCTGGCGCTGTCCCGCTGGATGCAGACGCTGCTGCTCGGCGACGACGTGGCGGCCGGGCTCGGCACGCCGGTGCAGCCGGTCCGGCTGGGCCTGCTGCTGGCCGGCGCCGGCCTGGTCGCGTTCGCGACGGCGTCGGCGGGCCCGATCTCGTTCGTCGCACTGACTTCGCCGCAGATCGCGCAGCGGCTCGCCAAGCTGTCCTCGCCGCCGATCACGGCGTCCGCGCTCACCGGCGCGGTCGTGGTGCTGGGCAGCGACATCATCGCGCGTTCGCTGACGGCGTCGGCGCTCCCGGTCGGCATCGTGACCGGCGTGCTCGGCGCCCCGCTGCTGCTCTGGCTGCTGGCCAGGGCCAATCGATCCGGCTCCGGAGGCTGACCCATGACACCATCCCTGCGCGTGCAGGACCTCCGCGTCGCCTACGACGACCGGGTCGTCATCGACGGTCTCGACCTCGACATCCCGCCGGAGCAGATCACCGCGATCGTCGGGCCGAACGCGTGTGGCAAGTCGACGCTGCTGCGCACCCTCGCCCGGCTGCTGACGCCGAAGTCGGGCGTGGTGTACCTGGACGGCCGCTCGATCCACGACCTGCCGACCCGTCAGGTCGCCCAGCGCCTCGGGATCCTGCCGCAGTCCCCGGTGGCGCCCGAGGGCATGACGGTGGCGGACCTCGTCGGCCGCGGCCGAGCCCCCCACCAGAGCTGGTGGCGCCAGTGGTCCACATCGGACGAAGGTGCGGTCGCGTCGGCACTGGAAGCGACGTCCATGACGGACCTGGCGGACCGCCCGGTGGACGAGCTGTCCGGCGGCCAGCGCCAGCGAGCGTGGATCGCGATGGCGGTCGCGCAGGGCACACCGGTGCTGCTGCTGGACGAGCCGACGACGTACCTCGACCTGGCCCACCAGATCGACGTGCTCGACCTGGTGGTCGACCTCAACCGCACCGAGGGCCGCACGGTGGTCATGGTCCTGCACGACCTGCCGCAGGCGTGCCGCTACGCCGACCACGTGATCGCGATGAAGTCCGGGCGGATCGTGGCATCGGGCAAGCCGGTCGAGGTCATCACTGAGGAGCTGGTGGACGAGGTGTTCGACGTCCGCTGCCAGGTGACCCCGGACCCGGTGAGCGGGACCCCGATGGTGATCCCGATCAGCCGCCACCACCCGGCGCCGGTCGACTAGCGCTATCCTGGGCGTGGCCCGCCTCGTGCCGTTCCGAGGTCCGTCCGGCCACCACCCCGTTGAGGAGCTGACCCTGTGTTCGTGCTGCCCGAAATCACCACCGGATCCGAGCGTCACCTGCTGGAGGCGTCGATGGACCGCCAGCGCCGCGCGGTCGCCGACACCGCGCGCGGCCTGTCCGAAGCCGACGTCCGGCGGCGCCTGGTCACGTCCATGACCACGCCGATCGGCCTGGTCAAGCACGCCGCGATGGCCGAACGCCGGTGGTTCCAGCTCCTCCTGCTCGGCCTCGACGAGTCCGAGTGCGACGGGCCCACGACCCCGGGCGACGCCAGTTTCGCCGTCGCCGAAAGCGAAACCCTCGCCGACGTGATCGCCGAGTTCGAGCGGGCGAGCGCTCGCTCACGCGAGATCGCGGCCCGCTTCGAACTCGACGACACCTGGACGCACGACGTCCTCGGCGAGGTCAACCTCCGGTTCGTCTACCTGCTCCTGATCGAGGACTTCGCCCGGCACGCCGGCCACAGCGACATCCTCCGGGAGCAGCTCACCGCGCGCTGACCGCGTACTCCCCCTCGGGCGCCGCGACGACTCGGCGGTCCACAATGGACTGCAGGATCTCCCCCACCCGCACCGCGGTGTTCGACAGCAGCGACGACGTGATCCCGTGCGTGTGCTCGGTGCCGCCCTGCAGGTAGATCCCGCCGCGCAGGGGCGGCTCCGTCGTGAGCCGGTAGTCGCGCTCGACGCGCAGGCGGCCTTCGTCGTCGCGCAGGCACCGCGGGCCGAGCTCGCCCAGCAGCGGCGTCGGGTCCGCGGGCCGGTAGCCCGTGGCGTACACGACCGCGTCGGCCTCGAGCACCGTCCGCGAACCCGTCGTCAGCGACTCGACGGTCACCGTTCCCGCGCCGGTCACCTCGACCGGGCGCGACACGTTGAACAGCCGCAACCGCTCCACCCCCAGCACCTTCTCGCGGTACATCCGGCGGTACAGCTCGTCGATCAGGTCGATGTCGACGGCCGAGTAGTTCGTCGCGCCGTGGTAGCGCATCAGGCGGTCCTTGACCGGCTCGCCCGCGCGGTAGAACTGGTCGACGGCGTCGGGGTCGAAGATCCGGTTCGCGAACGAGCTGTCGTCGGCCGGGCTGTAGCCGTAGCGCGCGAACACCGCGCACACCTCGGCGCGCGGGAACTCGTCGTGCAGCAGCGCCGCGACCTCCGCGGCGCTCTGCCCGGCGCCGACCACGACGAACCGCTTCGGATCCGCGTCACGCAAGGCGTCCACGCGGAACAGCAGCTCGCTGTTGTGCCAGATCCGGTCGCCGGCGGTGACGCCGTCGGGCAGCTGGGGCCGCAAACCCGTGCCCACCACCAGGTTCCGGGCGCGCAGCGACGAACCGTCCGAAGCCTCGACGTCGAAGTACGCGACCTCGTCACCGTCGTGGACCGGCTTCACCGCGACGACCTCGGTGCCGTAGGAGACGACGTCGTCGACCTTCGCGGCCGCCCACTCGAAGTAGTCGTGGAACTCGACGCGCAGCGGGAACAGGTTCTTGTGGTTGATGAAGTCGACGAGCCGGTCGGCCGCGTGCAGGTAGTTGAGGAAGCTGAACTCGCTGGTCGGGTTGCGCATGGTGACCAGGTCCTTGAGGAACGAGACCTGCATCGTCGCGGTGTCGATCAGCATCCCGCGGTGCCAGCCGAAGCGCGGCTGCCGCTCGAGGAAGTGCGCGGTCACCGGCTCCCCCGGGCCCGCGTTGTGCTCGGCGAGAGCGATGGCGAGGGCCAGGTTCGACGGGCCGAAGCCCACCCCGACGACGTCGTAGATCGGGATCTGTTCGCCGGCCTCTGCAGTCATGTTGCTCCCTTGCGCGCTCCGGTACCGTTCAGGGAACCCTAACCTAAGTAAGGCGAGCCTCGCCTAGTACGTTCGTGGTGATGTTCGTCCCCCGATCACGAAAGGGCACTCTCGAATGCGCGTGGCGATGTTCGGCTACCAGACCTGGGGGCACCGGACCCTCCAGGCGCTCATCGACGCCGGCCACGAGGTCGCTCTCGTGGTCACGCACCCGAAGAGCGACCACGCCTACGAGCGGATCTGGGCCGACTCGGTCGCCGACCTCGCGGAGGCCAACGGCATCCGCGTCCTGCTGCGCAACCGCCCGGACGACGCCGAGCTGCTGGCCGAGCTGAAGGCGGCGGAGCTCGACCTGATCGTGGCGAACAACTGGCGCACGTGGCTGCCGCCGGAGATCTTCGCGCTCCCGCGCCACGGGACCCTGAACATCCACGACTCGCTCCTGCCGTCCTACGCGGGTTTCTCGCCGCTGATCTGGGCGATGATCAACGGCGAGCCGGAAGTCGGCGTCACCGCCCACATGATGGACGGCGAGCTCGACGCGGGCGACATCGTCCTGCAGCGCGCGATCCCGGTCGGCCCGGCCGACACGACGACGGACCTGTTCCACCGCACGGTCGACCTGATCGCGCCGATCACGGCGGAGGCGATCTCGAAGATCGAGACGGGCTACACGCCGGTGCCGCAGGACCGGACGAAGGCCAGCTTCTTCCACAAGCGCGCGGCCCGGGACAGCCTCGTCGACTGGACGTCGCCGCCGGCGGACATCGAGCGGTTCGTGCGCGCACTGTCCGACCCGTACCCGAACGCGTTCACCTACCACCGGGGCGAGCAGCTGCGGATCCTCCGCGCGTCGGTGTCCCGCGGCCACTACGGCGGCACGCCGGGCCGCATCTTCATCCGGGAGGGCGAGGGCGTGGTGATCGTGGCCGGGCCGGACGCGCGTCGCGGGCAGTCGCCGGGACTGCTGGTCGAGCGGGTCCGCACGGCGGACGGCACCGACCTGCCCGCGGCCGACTACTTCAAGACCATGGGCGGGTACCTCACCGACCGGCCCTGACCGATCAGCGGGACACCCCTTGGCGCCCGGTCGCCCCGGCGCCAGGATGGCCCGCATGGCCGGGATCCGCTTCCTCGAAGACCACCGCGCGTGGGTGCTCGCCACCGCGTCGAGCACCTACGCGCTGCGGCTCGACGAGGACGACGTCCCGACTCACGTCCACTGGGGCCCGAAGCTGCCCGCCGAGGACGTCCCGGACCTCATCGGGAAAACCCTTCCCTGGTGGGACGGCTTCAACGACCCCAACGAAGGCCTCGACGAACTGGCCGCCGACGGCGGGACCAAGTTCTGGACCCCCGCCCTGCAGCTCCGCTTCGCCGACGGCACCCGCGCGCTCGAATGGCGCTACGCCACCCACGAGATCGACCACGACCACCTGAAGATCCGCTTCACCGACCGCCACTACCCCCTCCGGATCACCCTCCACTACCGCCTGAAAGGTCCGGTCCTCGAGCGGTGGACCGAACTGGCCGCCGACACCGACGTCGAGGTCGTCCGGGCCGACTCCGCGACCTGGGTGCTGCCCGTCCGGGACGACTACCGGCTCAGCCACGTCACCGGCCGGTGGGCCGCGGAAACCCAGCTCCACCG
The DNA here is from genome assembly GCF_055633615.1 of Amycolatopsis sp. NPDC114505. Taxonomy (NCBI): domain Bacteria; kingdom Bacillati; phylum Actinomycetota; class Actinomycetes; order Pseudonocardiales; family Pseudonocardiaceae; genus Amycolatopsis; species Amycolatopsis sp. NPDC114505. Next base: position 871,276 of record NZ_JBVKDV010000003.1, read on the forward strand.
CACCCCGGCGCCCCACGGTGAGACGACGTTCGCGAGCCGCCGCGGGATCACCGGCCACCACGCCAACCCGTGGGTCATGGTCGACGACGGCACCGCGACCGAGCGCCACGGCGAGGTCCACGGCGTCGCCCTCGCGTGGAGCGGGTCCTGGCGCCTGACCGCCACCCGCTCGTCCACCGGCCGGCTGACCGTCAGCGGCGGCTTCGGCCAGGACGGCGTCGTGCACCGCGTCGGGCCGGGCAAGCCGCTGACGACACCGGTCGCCGCCGGGCTCTACACCGACGGCGGGTTCGGTGCCGCCAGCCGCGTCTGGCACGCCTACGTCCGGGACCATGTCCTCCCCCACCCGCACGAGCTGCGACCGGTGCTCTACAACTCTTGGGAGGCAACGGGTTTCGACGTCTCCGAGAAGGGACAGCGCCTGCTCGCCGAGCGCGCCGCCGCACTCGGCGTCGAACTGTTCGTCATGGACGACGGCTGGTTCGGCGAACGGACCGGAGACCACGCCGGGCTCGGTGACTGGCACGTCAACCGCGACCGCTTTCCCGACGGCCTCGAGCCCCTCGTCGACGCGGTGCACGGGCTCGGCATGCGGTTCGGCCTCTGGGTCGAGCCCGAAATGGTCAACCCCGCCAGCGACCTCTACCGCGCGCACCCCGACTGGGTCCTGTACCACCCGCACCGGCGCCGGTCGGAGCTGCGCAACCAGCTCGTCCTCAACTTCGCCCGGCCCGACGTCGCGGCCTGGGCGCACGACTGGCTCGACCGGCTCGTCGGCGACCACGGCGTCGACTTCCTCAAGTGGGACATGAACCGCCCGTTCAGCGAAGCGGGCTGGCCGGGCGACGCGGACCCGGACCGCCTGTGGGTCGAGCACACCCGGGCCGTCCACGCGCTCATGGACCGCCTCCGGGCGGACCACCCGGGCCTGCGCATCGAGGCGTGCGCCGGCGGCGGTGGCCGGATCGACCTCGGCGTGCTCGCGCGCGCCGACCAGGTGTGGACGTCGGACAACACCGACGCCCTCGACCGGCTGCGGATCCAGCACGGCTACGGCCAGCTCTACCCGGCCCGCGCGATGTCCGCGTGGGTCACCGACAACCCCGGCTTCGTCACGGGCCGCTCGGTGCCGCTGCGGTTCCGGTTCCACGTCGCCATGGCCGGCGTGCTCGGCATCGGCGGCGACATCGCGCGCTGGCCGGACGACGACCTCGCGCTCGCCCATGAGCTGATCGCGCTCTACCAGGACATCCGGCCCGTGGTCCAGCACGGCGCGCTGTACCGGCTGCGGCCGCCGGTCGACGACGGGGTCACGGCGATCCAGTACGTCCACGAGGATCGGGTGGTCGTCTTCGCCTACCGGCAGGCCGCGCACTTCAACGCGCCGGAGCGCCCGCTGCGGCTCGACGGCCTCGATCCCACTCACCGGTACCTCGATTCGGAGTCCGGAACCTCGTACCGCGGAGCCGTGCTGCTCGCCCACGGGCTGCCCCTCGGCCTGCCGACCGGCGACTTCGCGAGCAGAGTCGTCCAATTGCATCGAAAGATCTGATCTCTCGACGGATCAACGCGGGATTCGACGGGATTCGACGCTTGACACCGCATCAGAGGTCCGATCAAATGCGTCGTACATCACATATGGTGGGTGGCATGTGGGAGGAACGATGAGACGGTCCCTGGCGCTCGGAGCGGCAGTGCTCCTCGCTGTGAGCGGATGCTCGGTCGGCGCGAACACCGGCGGGAGCGGCAGCGCGGAAATCACGTTCCTGACCTTCGAAACGCCGAACCTCACGCCGGCCTACTGGGACGCCGCCATCAAGCGCGTCACCGACAAGAACCCGGGGATCAAGGTCAAGAAGCTCGTCGCCCCGACCGCCGACGGGCGGACGTCGTACGCGAAGCAGCTCCTGCAGTCCGGCCAGTTCCCGGACGTGATGATCGCCGTCGACTCGGCGGGGTTCGCCGAGGCGGGCAACCTCTACGCGTGGACGCCCGACGAGCTGAAGGACTTCCAGTTCCCGGACGCGAACCCGGTGCGGGGCAAGTACTTCCAGCTGCCGGCGAACACCCAGACCATCCCGCCGATCTACTACAACAAGAAGCTGTTCGCCGACGCGGGCATCACCACGACCCCGAAGACCTGGGCCGAGCTGGAAACCGACGCCGGCAAGCTGAAGGACAAGGGCATCGCGCCGTTCACCATCGGCGGCGGCAAGGACGGCTTCCCGTCGTCGATGATCCTTTCCGGACTGGTCAGCACCGAGGTGTACAACACGATCCCGGACTGGCTGACCCAGCGCCGTCAGGACAAGGTCAAGTTCGCCGATCCCACGTTCCAGAAAGCGTTTTCGAAGCTTGCCGACCTCGCCACGAAGGGGTACGTGGACAAGACGAGCGTGTCGCGCGACTACGCGGCCACCGAGCAGGCCTTCCTCGACGGCAAGAGCGCGATGTACCCGATGGGCAACTGGTTCGCCGCCAACGCCGACACCAAGAAGCACAACTTCGAGGTCGGCGTCTTCAACTTCCCGACCGAGGACGGCAAGCTCGTCGTCCCGGCCTACACCGGCGGCGGCATGATCGTGAACGCCAAGGCGGCCAACCTGGACGCCGCCAAGAAGTTCGCCCTCGGCTTCCAGCTCGACAAGGACCAGCTCGACGCGTCGGTCAAGGCCGACGGCCTGTTCCCCGCAATCAAGGGCTACACCCCGCCGGCGGACGTCGGGCCGACCTTCAAGGCCGGCTACGACCTCTACACGGAGGCGGTGCAGCAGAAAGCCGTCGTGCACGCGTTCCGCTGGGAGACCGCCGACGACGGCCTGCTGCCCGGCATGAAGGACAAGGTCGACCAGGCCGCCCAGGACGTGATCACCGGCCGCAAGTCCGTGGCCGACGCGTGCGCGTTCCTGGACACCGAGTGGGCGAAGGCGAGCTGACGCACTTGACCGCCGTCGTCAGTCCCCCCGCTCCCCTCTCGTCCCGGCGGAGGCCGGCCCACCGCAAGCGGCGCAAGCCGATCCTGCCGCGGGTGTGGCACTTCGCGTCGTTCGGCGCGCCGGGCGTGCTGGTCTACCTGTGCTTCGTGATGGCGCCGATCCTGATCAGCTTCGGGTACAGCCTCACCAATTACAACCCGTTCAACCCGCCGGTGAAGTTCGTCGGCTTCGACAACTACCGGCTGCTCTTCACCGACGAACAGTTCCTCACGGCGCTGAAGGTCACCACGATCCTGACGCTGATCGTGGTGATCGTGCCGAACGTGCTGGGCCTGGGCGTGGCGCTGCTGCTGGACCGGAAAGGCTGGCTCTACAACGCTTTGCGCAGCGTGTTCTTCACGCCGGTGATCCTCAGCTCGGTCGTCGTCTCGATCGTCTGGTCGCGGCTGCTCGACGACCAGGGTCCGCTCAACAACCTGCTGCGGGCGGTCGGGATCGAGCACCCGCCGGGCTGGCTTTCGGATCCCGACGTGGCGTTGTACTCGGTCGCGTCGATCGTGTGCTGGCAGATGCTCGGGTTCTGCGTCGTCGTCTACCTCGCGGGGTTGCAGGGGGTGCCCACCGAGCTGCTGGAGGCCGCCGAGATCGACGGCGCCGGGCCGCTGCGGCGGTTCCGCGCTGTGACGTGGCCGCTGCTCGCGCCGTCGCTGACGATCAACACGGTGGTGCTGCTCATTTCGGCGTTCAAGACCTACGACTACGTCAAGGTGATCACCAACGGCGGCCCGGGCTCCGGCGCCACCGCGACGATCGCGTTCGACGTGCTGCAGACCGGCTTCGACTCGAACCACGTCGGCTACGCGTCCGCGATGGCCGTGTTGATGCTGGTGATCGTCGCGGTCGTGACGACGGTCGTGCTGAACTTCCTCCGCCGCCGGGAGGTGGACCTGTGACCCGCTCCTGGCTGCGGCCGTCGGTGGCGCTGGTCGTCAGCGCGATGTTCTTCGTACCGTTGTATTTGGTGCTGGCCAACGTGATCAAGCACGGCGACCGGATCGCCGCGGAGCCGGCGTCGCTCCCGCTGCCACCGACGCTGGCGAACATCCACGCGGTGCTGACCCGCCCGGACGGGCTGTTCTGGGTCAGCCTGACCAACAGCGTCGTCGTCACGACGCTGTCGATCCTGGTGCTGACGGTGCTGTCGGCCATGCTCGGCCACTACCTGGCGCGGTCGGGCAAGCGGTGGACGAAGGTTCTGACGCTGGTGCTGCTGGCCGGGCTGATGATCCCGCCGCAGGTGATCCTGATCCCGATCACGGACGTCCTGCGGGTGACGCACCTGATGGCGACGTTGCAGGGGCTGATCCTGTTCAACGTCGGGTACTACGTGCCGTTCGGGGTCTTCGTGTTCAGCGGGTTCATCCGGAGTGTGCCGGTGGAGCTGGAGGAGGCGGCGTTGCTGGACGGAGCGAGCCGCATGCAGGTGTTCTGGCGCGTGGTGTTCCCGCTGTTGCGCCCGGCGACGGCATCGGTGCTGATTTTCTTGGGCGTGTGGATCTGGAACGACTTCATCGACCCGCTGATCATCCTCGGCCCCAGCCAGGGCACGACGATCACGACGGGGATCTATCGTTCGATCGGCCAGTACCAGGCCGACTTGGGCAGCGTGTTCGCGCTGATGTTCTTGGCGACGCTTCCGGTGCTGATCTTCTATCTGGCGTTGCAGAAGCAGTTCGTCAAGGGCCTGACCGGCGGCGCGACGAAGGGGTGAGCAGCGGTCACCTTCGAGAGCAGTGCTCACTTACGCGGGCGAGCAGCGCTCCCACCCAAGAGCACCGCTCTCCCGCAGCAGTGAACAGCGCTCGACTTCGAGAGCACCGCTCACCCGCAACAGGAAGCGGCGCCAGGTTCCGAGAGCACCGCTCACCCGCGGCGGCGGGCACTGCCCTCACCCGCGAGCACCGCTCCGTCAAGCTCTGCGCCGCGTTCAGGACCCGAGAGCACCGCTCTTCCCACGACGGCAGCGGCACTCAGTTTCGAGAGCGCCGCTCACCAGCTACAGAGAGCAGCGCCCAGCTTCGGGAGCACTGCTCACACGCGACTGCGAGCGCCGATCAGGTTAGAGAGCACTGCTCACCGGCACCACGACCGAGCCCACCAGCGGTCAAAGCTCCCGAACCTTCCCCCCATCAACCTCAAACCGCCGAGTGACGTGCACAGCGTCAAGCATCCGACGGTCGTGAGTCACCAGCAAAAGCGTGCCCGGGTACCTATCCAACGCCGCCTCGAGCTGCTCGATCGCCGGCAGGTCAAGATGGTTCGTCGGCTCATCCAGCACCAGCAGATTCACCCCACGGGCCTGCAGCAACGCCAGCCCAGCACGCGTCCGTTCCCCCGGCGACAGCGTCGCAGCGGAGCGCAGCACGTGGGCCGCCTTGAGACCGAACTTGGCCAGCAGCGTCCGAACATCGGCGTCGGGCAGCTCCGGCACCTCCCGGGCGAACGCCGTAGCCAGCGGCACGTCCCCAAGGAACAGCCGCCGGGCCTGGTCGACCTCGCCGACCACCACACCCGGGCCGAGCGCCGCGTCGCCGTCGGACAACGGCAGCTGACCGAGGAGCGCGGCCAGCAGCGTCGACTTGCCGGAGCCGTTCGCGCCGGTGATGGCGACCTTGTCCGCCCAGTCGATCTGCAGGTCGACCGGCCCCAGCGTGAACCCGCCGCGCCGGACGACCGCGCCGCGCAGGGTCGAGACCACCGCGCCCGCGCGGGGGGCCGCCGCGATCTCCATCCGCAGCTCCCACTCCTTGCGCGGCTCCTCGACGACGTCCAGTCGCTCGATCATCCGGTCGGTCTGCCGGGCCTTCGACGCCTGCTTCTCGGTGGCCTCGCTGCGGAACTTGCGGCCGATCTTGTCGTTGTCGGGCGCCTTGCGGCGGGCGTTCTTGACGCCCTTCTCCATCCACCCGCGCTGCATCCGCCCGCGCGCCTCCAGTGACGCCTTCGTGTCGGCGTACTCGTCGTACTCCTCACGCGCGTGCCGGCGCGCGACCTCGCGCTCTTCGAGGTACGCCTCGTAGCCACCGCCGTAGACGTTGACCTGCTGCTGCGCCAGGTCCAGCTCGACGACGCGGTCGACCGTCCGGGCCAGGAACTCGCGATCATGACTGACCAGGACGGTCGCCGACCGCAGCCCGGACACGAACCGCTCCAGCCGGGCCAGCCCGTCCAGGTCGAGGTCGTTGGTCGGCTCGTCGAGCAGGAAGACGTCGTAGCGGCTCAGCAGCAGCGACGCGAGCCCGGCGCGCGCGGCCTGCCCGCCCGACAGCGACGTCATCGGCTGGTCGAGGTCGACGGCCAGCCCGAGGTCGGCGGCGACCTCGGCGGCGCGGTCGTCGAGGTCCGCGCCACCCAGGTCGAGCCACCGGTCCAGTGCCACGGCGTACTGGTCGTCCGCACCCACCGAGCCCGCGGTCAGCGCCGACGTCGCCGCGTCGAGGTCCGCCTGCGCCGCCGACACGCCGGTGCGCCGAGCCAGGAACGCGCGCACCGACTCGCCTTCGCGCCGCTCGGGCTCCTGGGGCAGGTGCCCGACGGTCGCGGTCGGCGGGTTCAGCCGGATCTCGCCGTCGTCGGGTTTCGCGAGCCCGGCCAGCGTCCGCAGGAGCGTCGACTTGCCGGCGCCGTTGACGCCGACCAGGCCGACGACGTCGCCGGGGGCGACCACGAGATCGAGGCCGGAGAAGAGGATGCGGTCACCGTGGCCCGCGGCCAGGTCCTTCGCGACGAGAGTTGCGCTCATGAGGTGGTCAAGTCTACGGGGCCGTGCTGAACTGTCAGATCATGGTCAAACGCACCGACTGTGTGTGTCCGGTGGCGCTTTGATCACTCAGTGTGGGTAACCTGTTCGGTTGTCGCTACCCCCGCGCAGTGAGGTGAAAGAGCATGGGCGAATCCGCTCCCCCGGTCACCATCGGCCGCAGGCCGAAACCGAGGGAAGGCCGCTCGTCCGCGCCCCGGCCCACGGTGAGCCGGCGGCGCGAGGTCAGCCACGCCAGCGCGCGGTCGCTGCTGATGACCGTGCTCGGCGAGTACACGCTGCCGCGCGACAAGCCGGTCTGGACGTCGATGCTGGTCGAGGTGCTCGGCATCCTCGACATCGAGGAGAAGTCGGCGCGCCAGGCGCTGGCCCGCTCCGCCGCCGAGGGCTGGATGGTCTCCGAGCGCGTCGGGCGCCGGGTCCGCTGGTCGCTGACGCCGCCGGGGCGTCGCCTCCTGACCGAGGGCGCCGAGCGGATCTACGCGTTCGGCCGCGAAGAGCGCCCCTGGAACGGCCAGTGGCTGATGCTGATCGTCTCCGTGCCCGAGGCCAAACGCGACCTGCGGCACCGCCTGCGCACGCGGCTGACCTGGGCGGGCTTCGGCTCACCGGTCGCCGGGGTGTGGGTCAGCCCGGACCTGAGCCGCCAGCGGGAGGCCCAGCAGATCGTCAGCGAGCTCGGTCTCGACGCGCAGGCGATGTCGTTCACCGCCACCTACGGCGAGGTCGGCGAGCAGGAGACCATGGTCGCCCGCTCCTGGGACCTCACCGAGCTGAAGGACCGCTACGAGGACTTCATCGACCGGTTCACCGGCCTGCACCCCACCGGCGGCCGGGCGGTGCTGCGGGCGCAGACCGAGCTGGTGCACGAGTGGCGGCGATTCCCGTTCCTCGACCCGCAGCTGCCCGCCGAGCTCCTGCCGGCGAAGTGGAGCGGGACGAAAGCGGCGGAGCTGTTCCATCACAAACACGTCGACTGGCGCCCGGAGGCCCAGCAGTATTGGGACGACATCGTCGCCGCCGAAGAAGCAGGGTGAACATGACCGACCAGGTCCGCCTCGACCGTGACGGCGGGCTCGCCGTCCTGACCATCGACGCCCCGCCGTTGAACCTCTACACCGCTTCCCTGCAGGATTCACTCTCTTCGGCGATCGACGAGCTGGAGAAAGACCCCGCGCGGGCGCTGCTGATCCGCGCCGAGGGCAAGGTCGTCAGCGGCGGCGTGGACGTCTCCCTGTTCGACGCCCAGGGCTCGCCCGCCGAGGCGAAGGTGCTCTTCGACGCGATGCTCGCGGTGCCGGACAGGATCGCGGCGCTGCCGTTCCCGACGGTGTTCTCCGCGCACGGCCTGTGCCTGACCTGGGCGTTCGAGGTGGCCGTGGCGTGCGACCTGATCCTCGCCGCGTCGCGCGCGAAGTTCGGGCTGGTCGAGAAGGTCGTCGGGCTGACGCCGACCATGGGCGGCACCCAGCGGCTCGCCGCGCGTGCCGGCGTCGGCCGCGCCAAGGAGTTCGTGATGACCGGCGACACCTACGACGCCGCGACGCTCGAACGCTGGAACGTCGTCAACCGCGTCCTGCCCGACGAAGGGTTCGACGTCGCGGCCCGGGCCTTCGCCGCGCGGCTCGCGTCGGGTCCGACCCGGGCTCACGCGGCGACAAAGCGCGTCCTCAACCACTTCGCCGCCGGCGGTGTCCCGGAAGCGAACGCGAACATCACGTCGATCGCCGCCGAGCTGTTCGAAACCGAGGACCTTCGGAACGCCGTGAAGTCGTTCCTCGCCGACGGGCCCGGGAAGGCGACCTTCACGGGGCGGTGAAACCTCCGTTCGGACAACGGCTTCGGCCGTTCGGGGGCGCGCCCGTTTCGTCTTGATCGATGTGGTCTAGACCGGTTACCCGGCGCGGGTTACATTCGGACGTGGTCTAGACCACAGTCCGTCTGCCTCGTGCCGCTTGGAGAACCGCCATGAGACGCACTCCCGCACGACTACGCTCCGCGCTCGCCGCCGTACTGATCGCAGCCGGCGGCGTCGCGGCGCTCGCGCCACCCGCCGCCGCGGCCGGTTCGCTGACCGCCACCCTGGCGATGAGCGGAACGACCGGCACCTACACCGTCGCGAACACCGGCACCGCGTCGGTGAGCAACTGGGCGATCACCTTCACGCTGCCCGCCGGGATCACCGCCAGCACCGGCGAAAACGGCACGGTGACCCAGAACGGCACCCAGGTCACGCTCACCCCGGCGTACTACATCGCGACGCTGGCGCCGGGCCGGAACACCTACCCGTACAGCCCGACGTTCCGGCTCAGCGCCGCCGCGACGCCGGCGCAGTGCCGCGTCGACAACGCGAACTGCGACGGTTCACCCGACACTCCCCCGGGCGCGCCAGCCAACCTGCGGCTGGTCGCGAAGACCACCAAGACGGTCGCGCTGGCCTGGAACACCTCGACCGCCGGCTCGCTGCCGGTGACCGGTTACGACGTCTACCAGGGCACGGCCTTGGCCGCGTCGGTGACCGGTACGAGCGCCACGATCAGCGGGCTCACGCCGAGCACGGCGTACTCGTTCACGGTGAAGGCCAAGGACGCCAAGGGCACGACGTCCGCGGCGAGCGCCGCCTTGTCCGTGACCACGAACAACCCGGCCGACGACACTTCCCCGCCTTCGGCGCCGGGTGGGCTGCGCGCGACGGCCGCCGACTCGGGAAGCGTCTCCCTGGCCTGGACGGCGTCGACGGACAACACCGGCGTCGTGAGCTACGACGTCTACCGCGGGTCCACTCTGGCCACCACGGTGACCACGACGTCCGCCGTCGTGACGGGCCTGGCACCGTCCACTTCGTACACCTTCACGGTGCGCGCGCGGGACGGCTACGACAACGTGTCCGCGCCGAGTGCCGCGGTGACCGCCCGGACCGGCGACATCGTCGCGGGCTACGCGAAGGTCGGCTACTTCGTGCAGTGGGGCATCTACGGGCGCCAGTACTTCGTGAAGAACCTCGAGACGTCGGGTGCGGCCGCCAAGCTCACGCACCTGCTGTACGCGTTCGAGAACATCGACCCGGTGAACCTGACGTGCCTGTCCGGCGTCACGAAGGGCACGACGGCGAACCCGCAGGACCCCAACCAGGGCGACGGCGCGGGTGACGCCGAAGCCGACTACTCGCGGCCGTTCGCGGCGGCGCAGTCGGTGGACGGCGTGGCCGACACGGGCTGGGAGTCGTTGCGCGGCAACTTCAACCAGCTCAAGAAGCTCAAGGCGAAGCACCCGAACCTCAAGGTGCTGGTCTCGCTGGGCGGCTGGACGTACTCGAAGTACTTCTCCGATGTCGCGGCCACGGACGCGTCGCGGAAGAAGTTCGTCTCGTCGTGCCTCGACACGTGGATCAAGGGCAACCTCGCGTCCTACGGCGGCGCCGGCGGCCCGGGTACCGCGGCCGGCATCTTCGACGGCATCGACCTCGACTGGGAGTGGCCCGCGAGCGCCGACGGCCACCCGGGCAACCACTGGAGCCCGAACGACAAGAACAACCTAACGGCGTTGCTGGCCGAGTTCCGCACGCAGCTCGACGCGTACGGTGCGACGACCGGCAAGCGGTACCAGCTGCACGCGTTCACCCCGGCGGACCCGGCGAAGGTCGCGTCCGGCTGGGACCTGTCGAAGGTGTTCGGCTACCTCGACGTGGCGAACGTGCAGGGGTACGACTTCCACGGGTCGGGCAGCGACAACTCGTGGGAGCCGAACCGCACCGGGCACCAGGGCAACCTGTACGCGGACGCGGACGACCCGTACAACTTCCACTTCAGCGCGGAAGCGGCGATCAACGCCTACACGAACGCGGGCGTCGATCCACGGCGGCTGACGCTGGGCCTGGCGTTCTACGGTCGTGGCTGGCAGGGCGTCGCGGACGGCGGGAAGCACGGTGAGTGGCAGTCGGCCACCGGCGCGGCGCCGGGCCAGTTCGCCGAGGAGGCGGGCACCCGGGGTTACGCGAACCTGGTGGCGAGCGTGCCGGCGTGCACGGTCTACCACGACACCGCGGCGGTCGCGACGTCGTGTTACACGGGCAACGGCGGTCAGTGGTGGACGTTCGACGACGCATGGTCGATCGGGCTGAAGACGACGTGGCTGAAGCAGCGCGGCCTGCTCGGCGTGATGGCGTGGGAGATGTCGGGTGACACCGGGACGTTGATGAACGCGGTCAGCGCCGGTCTCGGCTGATTTGTTCAGCCCGCTGAACGGAAAACGCCTTCCGTTCAGCGGGCTGAACATTTTCCCGGCTATTTCTTCAGGAGGCGAAGAAAGGGCTCCCCGGTTCTTGACGGGCCGTGGTCTGGACCATGAGACTGGGCGCAGCGCGCTGCCCCGGACACCGTCGTCTCGAGGAGAGCCATGTCCCGCTTGAGAAAAGTCGTCACGCTCGCCGCACTGGTGCCACTGGCCCTCGGCCTGGTCGCCACCCCGGCCCCCGCGGCACCGGCGACGTTCACCCACCCCGGAGTGCTGGTCAGCCGTCCGCAGCTGGACTTCGTGAAAACGCAGGTGAACGCCGGCGCCCAGCCGTGGAAAGCCGCTTACGACCAAGCCAAAGCGAGTGCGTACGCGTCGCTTTCGCGGACGCCGAAACCGCGTTCGGTGGTCGAATGCGGCCCGTATTCGAACCCGAACAACGGGTGTACCGACGAGCGGGAAGACGCGATCGCGGCGTACACGGACGCCCTGATCTGGTACATCTCCGGCGACGCCCGCTACGCACAGAAGGCGATCGCGCTGATGGACGCGTGGTAGGCGACGATCACCAACCACACCAACAGCAACGCCCCGCTGCAGACGGGCTGGGCGGGCTCGTCCTGGCCCCGCGCGGCGGAGATCATCAAGTACACGTACACGAGCTGGCCGAACTCCGGCCGTTTCGGCACGATGCTGCGCAACGTGTACCTGAACAAAATCATCAACGGCAGCAACAGCAACGGCAACTGGGAACTGTCCATGATGGAGGCCGCGGTCGGCATCTCGGTGTTCCTGGAGGACAAGACGAACTTCGACAAGGCGGTGACCCGCTACCGCAACCGCGTCGCGGCGTACGTTTATCTGTCGTCCGACGGCGCGTTGCCGAAGACGGTCCCGGGCAGCGGACTGTCCACACGCGACCAGATCGTGGGCTACTGGCAAGGGCAGGGAACGTTCGTGGACGGCCTGACCCAGGAGACGTGCCGCGACTTCACGCACACGGGCTACGGCATCGCGGCGATCGCGGACGTGGCGGAGACGCTGCGCATCCAGGGCCAGGACGTGTACGGAACGGACGTGGGCGAGCGCCTGCGCCAGGCACTGGGGTTCCAGTCGAAGTACCAGCTGGGCACGGCGGCGCCGTCCTGGCTGTGCGGCGGTTCGTTGAAGCTGGGCCTCGGCCCGGTGACGGAGGTGGGCTTCAACGCGCTCCACACGCGCTTGGGGATCGCGATGGCGAACACGCAGACGTTGACGGAGCGCCAGCGCCCGGCGGGCTCGAACAACCTGTTCGTGGCGTGGCAGACGCTGACCCACGCCGGCAACGCTGCGTGAGGGCTCTTGGTTCGCCTGACCTGTTTCCGCAGGTCAGGCGGATCGAGGCCCCGCGTGCAAGCCCGTTGGACGGGCACGCTAAAGTACTTCTCACGCACTCAGCGAGTGCGGGTCCGGGCTGTGGCGCAGTTTGGTAGCGCACTTGACTGGGGGTCAAGGGGTCGCAGGTTCAAATCCTGTCAGCCCGACGGACAAGCCACGTTTACGCAGGTAAACGTGGCTTTCGTCGTATCTGGGGTCCGCTCGGACGCCGAAGGAGAGAGATGTTCGCACTTGTCGTCCGGTTCGAGCTGCACGACGAGGCGCGAGCCGCCGAGTTCGATCTTCTCGTCGAACGGACCGGAGGGGGCATCGCCGACCACGAACCCGGGACTCTCGTCTACGTCACCCACCGCGTCGCCGATGCTCCTCTCGCTCGCGTCTTCTACGAGGTCTACCGGGACCGCGATGCCTTCGACGAGCACGAGCGCCAGCCGCACACCCGGCACTTCCTCGCCGAACGGGACAAGTACGTGAAGTCCACGCGCGTCGAGTTCGTGACACCCGTCACCACCACCGGGCTGCCCGGCTGACTTCTCGATCGGCGGACCCCCGGAACCTGCCGGTACGGTCGGGGCACGAGACAAAACGTCCGCCGAACCGGAGGAATCGTTCATGCCGCAGCCCGAACCGGCCGCGAAGAATCCTGACAAGGGGCATCTTGCCCTGCTCGGCTGGAGCCTCAATGCCGTCGAGGCCCTCGATCGCTTCGACCGTCGCTATCTCGTAGTAGCGCCGGAGTGGGCCGAGGAATACTGCGTCGAGCACGACATCCCTTACGTGCCTTGGAACTTCGAGCGGCTCAACGACCGGTCGATGGAGATCGCCGAGATCCTCAAGGACAGAGGCGTCGACGTCGCCATCCCGCTGTTCGAAGAGACCGTCGAATGGGCCGGCGCCATCAACTCCGTGCTGCTCGACAACCCCCGCCTCTTCGGTCAGGCCATGCTGTTGCGGGACAAGGCTTTGATGAAACGGCGCGCGCAGCTCGGCGGGATCCGGGTCGGGATCTTCGAAGAGGCGCACGACCGGGACGACGTGATCCGCTTCCTCAAGCGCGTCAACCAGACGCTGCTCAAGCTGGACGGCGATCCCAACGACCCCATCCACCTCAAGGCGTTCGACAAGGCCGGCTGCCTCGGGCACCGCGTCATCCGCACGCCCGACGAGATCGACACGATCCCGGACGACGAGTTCCCCGTGCTCATGGAGTCCCATTTGGACGGCTGGGAGTTCGCCGTCGAAGCGTGGATCCACCAGGGGAAGATCAAGTTCCTCAACATCTCCGAATACGTCACCCTCGGGTACTCGGTGTTCGTGCCCGCGACGTCGGAGCTGGAGAAGTACCGGCCGCAGATCACCGCGCAGATCGAGAAGCTCATCAAGACCTTCGACATCGAGTTCGGCTTCGTGCACCCGGAGTACTTCGTCACCAGCGACGGCGAGATGTACTTCGGCGAGGTCGCCTACCGGCCGCCGGGGTTCAAGGTCTTCGAGCTGCTCGAGCGGGCCTACGGCTTCAACGCCTACCAGGGCCTCGCGCTGGCCTTCGACCCCAAAACGACCGAGGAGGAGATCGACGCCTTCTTCCCGCGCGAGGTCGTCGACGCGGCCGGTGTCGCGGGCTGCTTCGGCGTCTACCCGCGCCGGCGGGTCGTCAGCGAACTGCGGATCCCCGAGCAAACCCAGGACGACGACTACTACGAGTCGCACGACCTCTCGGCCCCGCTTGAAGAGACGGTCACCAAGCGGACCGCGTTCGGCACCCACTGGGGCCTGCTGTACTTCTTCGGCGACGACGCCTACCGGATGCGGGATCTACTGAAGGAACAGGAAGACTACGACTTCTACGTCTGATGTGGACCGAAACTTGGGGAACCTCGTGACGCTGGACAAGCGCATGGCCGCGCTCGACGACGCCGTCCGGGCGATGGCCGAGACCCGTGACTTCGGCAAGCACACGAAACTGCGGCGCGTCCTGGAGGCGCTGCGGCGGGTCCTGCTGCTGCCGGGCGGTCCCGCGGCGATCCAGGCCAGGGCGCAGGCCATCGAGGAGGCCGGCCTGTTCCTGGGCACGGACTGGGCCACGCCGGAGATCCTCGTGCCGTCGCTGGTCGGGCCGGGGCTGCGCAGCGACAACGCGGACACCGTCGTGATCGAGGCGACCAGCGAGCTGCGGATGCTCGCGGTCGCCCGCGGCGACTTCCCGCACCCGACGCTGTCGGCCGACGACGCCCGCCAGTTCCTGTCGCAGGTCCTCGCGATGAACCTGGAGCTGCTGTTCACGCCGCCCACCGAGGCGGAGCGGGTCCGGCAGGGCCGGACCGCGCAGCTGATCCGGGACCTGTTCCGGCACATCGCCGACGAGGTCGGCTACGACAGCGTCCTGGACGAGCTGGTCGACGAGATCTGGCGGATCCTGCGCCAGCGCCCGATCCAGGTCGACCAGGTGCAGTCGCTGATCACCCGGATCGCGGTCTACCGCGGCGATCCGGACGTCGCGCTGGGAGCGTCGTCCGGCCAGGGCCTCGACCGGCTCATCACCAGCCTGTTCGGCACCACCGAAGCGTGCCGGGAGGATCCCGGTGTCGACGTCTTCCGCTCGCGGCTGGAGGCGATGGACACCGTCGGCCTGCAGTACGAGGCCACCGGGTTCGCCCGGGCGATGCACGACACGGGCCTCGTGTCGCCGTACCACGCGGAGCTGCTGCGGTTCCTGCGCTACGAGAGCGACTACCTGCTCGGCGAGG
This sequence comes from Amycolatopsis sp. NPDC114505, assembly GCF_055633615.1. NCBI lineage: Bacteria > Bacillati > Actinomycetota > Actinomycetes > Pseudonocardiales > Pseudonocardiaceae > Amycolatopsis > Amycolatopsis sp. NPDC114505. The sequence goes on from NZ_JBVKDV010000003.1 coordinate 886,389, forward strand.
CACTCGGCCTGTCCGACACCGGCCGGAACTGCCTGCTGCGCTACCGCGACCTCGTGCACCGGCTGATCGAGGTGGCGGTGCACCCGCAGACCGCGCAGTGCATCTACGGGCTCGCACTGCTGCTCGACCGCGGCATCCTCTACGAGCCGCCGGTGGTGCCCGCGCTGTGGCGCCAGCTGGCGCTGGAACTCGCGCCGGCCGCGCGCGAACGGCTGACGACGGTGTTCGGCGACCAGCCGGGACCGGCGGCGCGGCTCGTCGCCGGGGTGCTGTCGATGCTGGGCCTGCCGCTCGGTGTCGGGCAGGGCGACAACCCGACGTGCCAGTCGGCGCGCGCGTTGTCGATGTGGGCGTACAACGACCCGGACTACCTGCTGCAGATCGTCGCCTGGGCCGCCCGCGACGACGAGGTCATCATGCACTTCGAGGGGCAGCCGATCTCGTCGAAGGACGCCGTCGCCGGGCTGGCGGCCACGCCGCCGGCGGACCTGGATCCCGTGTCGCTGCTCGTGGTGCCGCACCTGGACCGGATCTACGCCGAGATGGGACGCCGCTGCGCCGACCGGCCCGGGGACCCGCACCGGTGGGTCAACCCGGAGTTCCACGGCTGGTGGACCGCCCGCGGCTTCCGGATCAACGTCGACGTCGCCACCGGGCAGCTGATCGACCTCGACGACTTCTACCGGTACTTCCACGCGAGCTACCACCCGTCCTACAACGGCGGGCAGCCGCTGATCCACCCGCAGCCGGCCGGGGTCGCGGTCACCGACAGCGCGGCGCGTTACGTCGGCTGGCACGCGATCACGATCCTGCGGGCCGCCCCGGACCCCCACGACGTCATGCGGGTGTACTTCTTCAACCCCAACAACGACAGCGGCCAGGACTGGGGCGACGGCGTCGTCGTCTCCACCGCGGGGAACGGCGAGCGGTTCGGTGAGGCTTCGCTGCCTTTCGACCAGTTCGCTTCGCGGCTTTACATCTTCCACGTCGATCCGCTTGAGCGCGGGTTGCCGGAGAAGGTGCCGGCTGAGGACGTTACGCGGATTGTCGGGTACGTCGAGCGCAGCTGGGGGGCCGACCGGCTTACGGCCGAAAGCCGCTAAGGTGGGTGCGCCGAAGGGGACTCGCGGGGTGACCACGCATGACGGACATCGAGACTTACGACTACGACATCGCCGTGTCGTTCGCCGGCGAGGATCGGAAGCTTGTCAAGGACGTGGTGAACGGCCTCAAACAGCATGACGTAAAGGTCTTCTTCGACGAAGACAGCACTGCTGAGATGTGGGGAGAAAACCTCGTCGACTTCCTTCAGTCGATCTACAGCCGTCACGCGCGTTATGCCGTTCTCTTCATCTCGAGCCACTACGTCGCCAAGAAGTGGACGACCTACGAACGGAAAGCAGCGCAGGACCGCGCCTTCCAGCAGGCCGCTTCCTACATTCTTCCGGTGCGCATCGACGATTCGGAGCTGCCAGGACTCCTGTCCACCGTCGGTTACGTCGACGCCGGGTTCTCCGGCGCCCCCGGCATCGGGCGCCCCGGACGCCGGAAGCCATCGCTGTCGTCCTCGGCGAACGGCCTCCTGGCTGGGAGTTCCTCCTGTACGGCGGGCTCCTCCACCGAGGAATCGCCGACCTCGAAGACAGGTACCGGGACCACCTCATCGAATACGCGCCGCACAACGGGCAGGTGGTCCTCGAGGACGACGGGCTGTCGTGGCTGGGGAGCAAGCTGACCTCGGTCAGCACGATCGCCGCCAACCTCGAGCGCGTGTTGTCGGATGACGCGCAGACCGCGGCCTTCGGGAAGCCCGGTGAAGCGGGCGATCCGGAGCGGATCATCCACCTGGCGAACCGGCTGACCGCGATCTACGGCGAGTTGCTCGGCTGGGCCGCCGGGATCCGGGCGACCGGGTTCGAAAACGACTCGATACAGCACATCGCCACGGTCGAAGCGCGGCTCGCCGACTCGCCGATCCAGCGGCTCCACGGATTCGTCGAAGACTTCCTCCGGCAAATGGACGGACTCACCGGAAGCCTCCTCGCAGGCGAGGACGTGAACCTCACCTTCGACGTGAAGATCGAGATGGACGCCGCGAAGCTGGACGACTACTACCGCGCCCTCCGGGCTCACGCCGCCAAGCTGTCCGGCAACTCGTAACGAGCATTCCCGCTAAGGTAGGCCCAGCCGATTCGAGGGGGATGCGATGACCGATCAGGAGGGCGCGGACTGGATCCCGCCCGATGCCGACCTTTCGCGGCCCAGTGCCGCTCGGATCTACGACTACCTGCTCGGTGGGGCTCACAACCTCGCCGCCGATCGGGCTGTTGCGGCGAAACTCGAGGCCATTCAGCCGCAGGTTGCCAGTGTTGCCCGGCGGAACCGGGCCTTCCTGCGGCGCGTTGTGCGGTTCATGCTCGACCAAGGCATCCGGCAGTTCCTCGACCTCGGGTCCGGGATTCCGACCGTCGGCAACGTGCACGAGGTCGCCCAGGCTGTCGATCCGCGGGCGAAGGTCGTCTACGTCGACTATGAACCCGTTGCCGTCGCGCACAGTCTCATGCTGCTCAAGGACAATCCGAACGCCGAGGCCTTCGAGGCCGATGCCACCGATACCGACGCCGTTCTCGGCTCCGAGTCCGTGCGGAAGCTGCTTGATCTCAGCCAGCCCGTCGGGCTGCTGGCCATCACCCTCGGGCACTACCTGCCGGACGTGCGGGGTGTCTTCGGGACCTATCGCGACGCGCTCGCGTCCGGCAGCCACCTCGCGCTCACCCACCTCACCAACGACTACGCCGTCCTGCGCGATCCCAAGATCGCCGAGACCATGCGGTCGACGCAGGACCACATCTACCCGCGCTCGCGGGCCGAGGTGCTGGCCCTGTTCGACGGCTTCGAGCTCGTCGAACCCGGGCTCACCACGTCCGCGAACTGGCGGCCGGACCGGCTCGCCGCCGTCGTCGATCCCGAAGAGGACGGCCTCTACGCGGGTGTCGGCGTCAAGCCGTAGCCGAACCGAAGCGCTCCCACGCCGACTGGCGGGTCATCCCCAGCGCCTCGCCGATCTGCGCCCACGTGCCGCCCAGGGTGCGCGCCTTGCCGACCCACGCGGCCAGGTTCTGCTGCACCTGCGTGGTCGCCGCCGCGACCGGGCCGAGGTTGTGCAGCACCTGCTCGAGCGGCAGGTCGTGCTCCCACGGCGCGATCATCGGCGCGTCCGACGGCTTGCCGTCGATCACCGAGACGCACAGCTGGACGCACCCGTCGCAGATGAACACCCCCGGACCGCCGACGAGCGTGTCCACCTCCGTGTTCGGCTTCGCGCAGAACGAACACCTTGCGATGACAGCCATCCCGACCTCCTTGTCAGGAGTGACCTTACGCGTGTAAGGACGAGCCTGACAAGCTCAAGAACCCCGACGTCCACTCGGCGAGCTCCGTCATCCGCGCGGTCAGCTCCTCGATCTCGGCCCAGCGGCGGTGCTCACGTCCGAGGTCGGGCACCAGGAAGTCCTCGACCAGCTGCAGCAACGTGGCGATCTCGTAGGCGACGTCGGCGAGCTGCAGGAACGGCCGGTACTCGGCCTCGGCGCCGGTCCCGTTGCGCGTGGCCCAGTCGCGGGCGCCGTGCCCGGCGGTGCGGCACACCGCGACGACGGTGCGGCGCAGATCCCCGCGCCGGGACTCCGGCCGCCCTTCGGTCAGCGGGGCGACGTTCCAGGCCACGGACAGCAGGCAGCAGCCCGCGTCGTCCATCGAGTTGTTCATCACCGGACGTACTGTGGTGACCCCTGGGCACACTCCGGCCGTTCCGACTCGCGCGGTCACGCCATCGTGTGAAGAACCGGCCCCTATCGAGCGAGCGCCGGCACGGAGATGAAGTCCGCCAAGGCCTGCTGGCCCGCCACGTTCGCGTGGATTCCGTCGCCGTTGTCGTACGCCGGCAGGATGCTGTTCGGTTTCAGCGGATCTTTCAGCACCTGGTCGAAGTCGATGACGCCGGAACAGGCGCCGCCGCAGGTCGACCAGCGGGACACGAACAGCCCGATCTCGTGGCGCGCCAGGTTCGCCGCGTCGTTGTAGCCCGGGCGGGGCGTGCTCGGCGTGACGTACACGGCGATCCCGGCTTCTCGCAGCCGCTGGAAGACTTCGCGGTAGCTGGCCAGGATCGTCTCCGCGTCGCAGCCGTACGCCAGGTCGTTCGTCCCGTAGTAGTAGATCACCGACTTGACGCCGTGCAGCGCCAGAACGTCCCGGTCGAGGCGGCTCGCGGCGTCCAGGCCCGCGACCGACGGCGGCATTCCGGGGCACGACCGGGCACTGGTCGTGCCCGAGACGCCGGCGTTGGCCACGGCCAGCTGGGCCGAAGCCGGCGCCTCCGCGACGATCCGGCGCGCCAGGTCGTCGGTCCAGCGCCGGTCCGCGCCGAGCTGGGTGCAGCCGGGGCCGCAGTTGGTGCTGCCGATGCCGTCGACGACCGAGCTGCCGAACGGGACGACCGTGCCCTTCAGCGAAGGATTGTGCACGTCGACCGCGCTGACGACGTACGTCGAGCCGACCGTGGCGGTGAAAGCGGTGCCGGAGGCATCGGCCGCGTGGTCGCCCGAACCCTCCGCGGTCAGGTAGTTGTCCCGCAGCGCCGCGCCGTGGCGGCCGGGAGTGGCCGTGCCCGCCACGAACATGCTCACCGCGAGGTTCGTGTCGGGGCGCGTCACGAGCCGGGTTTCGTCGCTCCAGACGTCGCCGCCGACCGGGATCGTGACGGCGGACCGGCCGAAGAAGGTCAGGTCACGCACTCCCGAAACCGCTGCGCCGGAAGTGCTCAGCCCGGCGGTGGCGTGGTCGATGGTCAGCGGCCCGGTGCCGAAGGTGTTCTGGAGCCGGACGCGCACGCCGTCGCCGCCTTGGCTCAGGTGGGTGATCATGCGCAGCGACCGGCCGGACACGGGCGCGTCCGCGTGCCCGTCCTGGGACTGCGCCCACGTCGTGAACCAGGCGTGTCCCGCCCCGTCGGCGCCCGGCGCCGAGGCGACGACGACCGCGGAAATCGTGGCCAGTACGGCGATCCGATGGGCTGCTCGCATCCGATCGATGGTAGGGAGCAGATCACGAAACCGGCAAGCAGCTTGTCCGTTCTTGTCAGCGCCCCGGTTTCCGGGTTCGATCGGCGGACATGACGCTGCGAAGCCTGCCGAGACCGGGTCGAGGCGAGCCCCGGACCTTCGGCGAACCGTACGAGACAGCCGACGGCACGACCGTCATCACCGTGACGAACCCGCCCGGGGTGTTCGCGATCCGCGAGGGTCAGGTCAAGTTCGAGCCGGCGATCGACGCGACGCGCATCGCCCTGCTGGCCGTCGGCACCGGGCTGGTCGCGGCGACCCTCGGCACGCTCGCCGTGCTGCGCCGGCCGCCGTGGCCGGACCTGAAGGGCACCTGGCAGCGCTAAGCCGCCCCGCCGGCCAGCGCCACGACCCGGCCGAACGGGCCGTTGTAGTAGTTCTGGTCGCCCGGGAGACCGCCGCCGCGCGCGAACTGCCAGATGCTCTGCTTGTCCCAGCCCGCCGGGAGCTCCCCGACCTCCGGGCCGTACCGCGCGAGCCACAGCGGGTTCGTGTTCCCGAACCCGGACGCGTTGCCCGTGCACTGCTTCCACCACGTCGTGCTGGTGTAGATCAGGGCGCTGCGCTTGACCTTCGCCAGGTACGTCCGGGTGAAGTCGGCGATCCACGCCGTCATGTCGGCCGGGTTCTTGCCGTAGCAGACGTCGCCGTACGGGTTGTATTCGATGTCCAGCGCGCCCGGGAGCGTCTTGCCGTCGGACCGCCAGCCGCCGCCGTGGGCGATGAAGTACTCCGCCTGCTGCGCGCCGCCCGAGATGTCGGGGCGGGCGAAGTGGTACGCGCCGCGGATCAGCCCGGCCGCGTGCGCGCCGTCGTACTGCTGGCTGTACTGCGGGTTGACGAACCCGGTGCCCTCGGTCGCCTTGACGTAGGTGAACTTCGCGCCGCCGGTCGTCGCCGCGGACCAGTCGACGGCGCCCTGGTGCCCGCTGACGTCGTGGCCGAGCGTCTGGTCGGTCGTGTCGGCTCGCGCGGATCCGGGCACCACGCCTTCGTGCAGCGCGATCTGCGTGCCAGCGTAGTTCGTGTCGGCGAGGGAGTAGTCGGCTTCGGTGGCTTCAACGGGGGCGGCGACGACCACCGAAGCGAGCGCGGCCAAGGCGCCCGCTGCGGCGAGCCGCGGCCGCCACCGCTGTTCGTCGTGTCCGGCAACGGTTCGGCTCATCGGGGCTCCGATCTCGACACTGGTCACGTCCGGAGCCCATGCTGCCTGGCCTGATCGCTCCCCGCGAGCGATGTGTCACTCGATGTGGTGATCTATAGCTCGGTGGTGATGATCGCTTCGACCAGCACCTCCCCCGCCCGGGTGAGTTCGACGACGCCGGGACGCAGCTCGACGAGCCCCCGCTCGGCCAGCGAGCGGAACTTCCCCAGCCACGGTTCCGCGAACAGCGAACGCCCCGGGAACCGCGCCGCGTGCAGGGAATCCCGCACCGGCTGCAACGTCGTCAGCGCCATCTTCACCGCCCGCGCCTCCTGCGCCTCGGGCGTGAACCGCGTCGCCGAACCCAGCGGGATGCGCCCGTCCGTCACGGTTTCGATGTAGCGCCGGGAGTTGACGTCGGTGATCGCCTCGGACGCGCGGCAGCTCGACGAACCGCCCAGGCCGATCGCCACCTCGGCCTCCTGCTTGTCCTGGTCGACCATGATGGCCTTCCACTTCTCGGGCCCGAGGCCGGCGCGCGCGAAGTACATCGTCGGGTGTTCGGTGTAGCCCGCGGCCCGCAGGCCGTCGGTGAGCAGCTCCCGCATCTGGTACTGCTCGCCGAGCGTCGGCCAGCGGTGGCCGTCGCGCACCAGCTTGTCCCGATAGGACGGCAGCTGCCACGCCGCCGGCTTCTCGCCGGTGACGCCGGTGCGCGTGTCGCTGTAGGACGCCAGGTGCAGCTTCGTGCAGACCACGGCCGTGACTTCGTTGTCCAGCACGACGTCGAGGTCGCGGCGGACGCTGTCCAGGGTCTGGTCGAGCAGCCCGTACATCAGGTCGATGCTGACCCACTCGAAGCCCAGCCGCTGGGCGTTGCGGACGAAGTCGACGCACATTTCAGCGCTGTGCTCACGGCCGCACAGCTCCAGGACGTGGTCGTCGAACGACTGGACACCGCTGGACAGCTTGGTGCAGCCCAAGTCCCGCAGGAGCTCGAGCTTGGCCGGGGTGAACGTGCTCGGGTCGCCCTCGAACCGGATCGTCGTGTCGGCCGTGAAGCCGAACTCCGACCGGTAGAACTCCAGCAACCGGCGGATCTCCGGCTCCGGCAGCAGCGACGGCGTGCCGCCGAAGACGTTGAACTCCCCCACTTCGGCGCCGGCCAGGTGGGGCACGGCGTCGAGCCACAGCCGGGCTTCGGCGATGTTGAGGTCGACCCAGTGCTTCGCCTTTTCGTACTGCACCTCGGGCTTCCCCTTGACCAGCACCACCGGGTACTGGCAGAACCGGCAGCGGTAGGCACACGTCGGGATGTACGACCAGAGATGAATGGGACGCGAAGAAGCCAGCTGCGCGTCCAGGTCGCGCAGGAAGTCCGCCGGCGAACCAGGGACGTTGCCCGGGAACACGTGCGCCCCGAACGGGTCCTCCTGCACGAAGTCCAGGAGGTGCCGATTCTCCGGTGCCTCGAGGACGTCGAGCACGGCGGGCCGCGGCCACGCCGGGTCGAGCGTGTGCAGCGAGCCGATCGCCTCTTCGTAGGCGAGAGTCATCAGAACACCCCTCCGTTGCCGAAGTAGTTGTGAGCCTCTCCGGATTCCCGGTCCTCGCAGTAGTAGTGGACGAACTCCGCGAACCGGTCCGCCGGGATCTCCGCCAGGCACGGCGGCAGTGGCGGCGGGAAGCCGATGTCCTCGCCGACGTGCCGGCGCAGGCAGGCGAACAGCTCGTCCGCGAACTCGAAGTACAGCCGGTACGACGGCGTCTTGTACGCGTGGATCGGCGTGAAGTCGACGACGCGCATCTCCACGCGGATCTCGGCGATCCGCCGCGCGAGCCGGGACGCCAGATCGGCGCCGAAGAACGCGATGACGGCGTCGTCCTCCAGGAGCGCAGGCGTCAGCAGCACCGGCAGGATCGTGTTCTTCGGCGTGAAGTCCTTGATCGAGAACTCCCACGCCTGCAGCGCCTCGGCTTCGGTCAGGTCGCCGGGAACCGCCGGCACCGACGGCCGGATGTCGCGCATGACGATGATGCCGTCGGAGCCGTAGGCCCGGCCGGCGATCACCTCGTCGATGGCGTGGTCGACGCGGCGCGGGTTGATCTCGACGCGCGAGCGCGGCGCGTAGGTGATCGCGTCGCCGCCGCTCGCGACCTTGATCCCGAAGTCCCAGTCGTCGGAGAGGTGGCTGACGAACTTCCCGTCCCGCAGCTGGTAGAAGATCTCGATGCCGCCGGCGCGCTCGTAGGCGTCGCGCTCGACGGCGAAGCCCTTGCCGTCCGGGAAGCCGCCGAACAGCGAGAACGTGACGGCGCGGCACCGCAGGGTCCGCTGGATCGCGTCCCACAGCCTCGGGCGCCCGACGAAGTGCGAAGCGTTGTAGTAGTAGTCGCAGACGCCGATGGCCGCCTTGGTCGTCTCCATCGCGTCCAGGAGCTCGCTCAGCCAGTGCGGGTCGACGCGGCAGTCCGCGTCGGCCGACACGAGGTAGAACCGCTCCCCCGGGTCGGTGTCCGGCCGGTTGCGGCTGCGCGCCGCGGCGAAGTCCATGCCCGCCCGCCGCGCGCACGACACGCCCTGCTCGGGCTCGTGGATGACGTGCAGCGCGAGATCGGGCTGCGCCGCCGCGAAAGCGTGCGCCACGGCCACGGTGTCGTCGGTCGAGTTGTTGTCGACCAGCACGACCTCGTACCGGCCTTTGTCCAGGGGCGCGTCGCCGTCACGCTGGTCGTGCAGCGTCCGCAGGACCTCCGACAGGTTCGCGGCCTCGTTGAAGACGGGCAGCACGACGGAGAGCCGCGTGCCGGCCGCCATCGGTGGCGGGTAGAGCCGGTCGACGAGGTCGTCGACGACCCGCGTCCCGAAGTGCGCCTGCCCGAGTTCGGAGTTCGCCCGCACCACGTCCGCCCGTTTCCCTTCGTCGGTGATCAGCTCGGCCACTTCGCGCGCGAACGCCGCGTCCGGCAGGTCGCGGGCCCGGATGTCCAGCACCGGAGCCCGGAAACCCTTGCGGCCGTAGACGACGTCGTACAGCTCGTAGCCGCTGGTGATGTACGGCGTCCCGGAGGCGATCGCCTCGCTCACCGGGTTGCCGTAACTCTCGTAGTCATAGGAGGTCAAGAAGGACACGATCGTCGCGTGCGCGAGGAGGTCGCGCACCGAGTACCGGCCGGGCACGGCGGTGTCGTACGGCGTCAGCCAGCCGCCGAACACGACGCGGTCGCGGACGCCGAGCACCCCGGCCAGTGCGACCAGCCGGTCGTGCTCCGCGGGCGCCTCGGCGACGTCCCCGGCGACGAACAGCCACGCGTCCGGCAGCAGGGTGAGCAGGTGCAGGTCCCGGTCGATGCGCTTCTGCGGGATGATCCGCGTGATCCGGGCGAGCAGCGGGACGTCGCCGGGAATGCCGTGGTCACGGCGGAAACCCGCGTTGCGCTCGTGGACCCCCGCCGGCGCGATGGCGAACGCGTTGGGCAGGACGTCGATGTTCCGCAGGCCGGGAACCCACTCCAGGGTTTTCGTCAACGCCTGCTCGTGCAGCGCGAAGTAGTGGATGTGCGGGGAGTTCCGCGGCGCGGGGACGCCAGGGTACGGGAAGTGGCCGTACTTGGCGATGCCGGGTTCGCTCTGCCACATCAGGTCGTGGTCGCGCCAGAACACGAACCGGCCCAGGCGATGGCGGGTGCCGTAGCGGTCGATCGCGCGGTAGAGCGCTTCGGTGTAGACGAGGTTCTCCGGCAGCGTGCCGTTCTCGACCATCACCATCGTGACGCCGAGCCGTTCCCAGGTGGCCACGATCTTCTCGGCCAGCTCACCGGCGATCCGATCGATCTCCGGACGCGACGTCTCGTCGCCGTGCTGGACGACTTCGCGCAGGACCCGCTCGACGAACTCCCGGTCGTAGCCGCGAATCCCGTCGACGCCTTCGACGCGGTCGAGCGTGACCCACCCGGGCAGCAGCCCGGCTTCGTCGCGGTAGGGCCGGAAGAACGCGCCCTTGTCGGCCTTGATGTCGTAGCCGAGGTCGAGGTGGACGCGGTGCCCGGCGAACCGGCGCGCCGTCTTGAGGAACTCGACCACGACGCCGGAAAGCGGAGTGGCGTCGAAGGACACGCCCCAGAGGACTGACATCGATGTCGGACTCCCGTCTCGGCTTCGCCGTCGTTCCCAGCCTAAGCGGCCGGAGTCCGGGCGGCCGTGTGAGCGCACGGTTGACCGCGGGCGCCGGACGCCCCAGAGTGGCCGCATGAACCGGGCCCTCGGGGTGCTGACCTGCGGCGCCTTCCTCTCGATCGTGCTCGGGGTCCTCGGGTCCGGGGAGCCCGTGCTCGCGCTGGTTTTCGGCGCGGTCTTCACGGTGCTCGCGACAGCGGGCTTCGGCTGGGTGCGCACCCGCGAAGGCTGGACGTGGCCGGCCGCGTACGTCGGCGTCCAGCTGCCGCTGGCCTTCGTGACGTTCACGATCAGCGCCGGCGTCGGGGCGACGCTGTTCCTCGTCGTGCTGGTCAGCCAGTGCGTGCTGCTGCGCCTGCCGCTGCCGGTGGTCGCGCTCGTCATCGCCGTGGTGCCGCTCGTGCACCTCGGGATGTCGCTGGGCGCGGGCCTGCGGGAAGGCCTGGGGACGCTGGTCTCGGTGGTGTTCGCGGCCGTGATCACCGAGTTGCTGGTGCGCGAACAGCGGTCGCGCGGCGAACTCGCCGAAGCGCACGAGAAGCTGCGCGACTACGCCACCCAGGCCGAACGGCTGGCGACGGCGCAGGAGCGCAACCGCGTCGCGCGGGACATCCACGACGGGCTCGGGCACTCGCTCACCGTCGTGCAGATGCAGGTCAAGGCCGCGCGGGCGGTGCTGCCGACCGACCCGGGCAAGGCCGACGACGTCCTCGCGAAGGCCCAGGAGCAAGCCGAGAATGCGCTTTCCGAGGTGCGCCGCTCGGTGAAGGCGTTGCGCGAACCGCGGCCGACGCCGTTGCCGGACGCGTTGCGGGCGCTGGTCTCGGAAGCCGGTGTCCCGGCCGAACTGACGGTGTCCGGCGTCGAACGGCCATTGCCCGAGGAGCACCGCGAAGCGCTTTTCCGGACGGCGCAGGAAGGGCTGACGAACGTCCGCAAGCACGCGAACGCCGACCACGCCGACCTGGTCCTGGACTACGCGGACACCGCGGTCCGGGTGTCGGTCCGCGACGACGGCGCCGGCAGCGACGGCGGCGCGTCGACCGGCTTCGGGCTGCTGGGGCTGCGGGAACGGGCCGCGCAGCTGGGTGGCAAGCTCGACTTCACCTCGGCGCCGGGCGAGGGCAGCGCGCTGAGCATGGAGGTTCCGGGATGACACCGGTCCGCGTCCTGCTCGTCGACGACCAGGCGCTGTTCCGCGAAGCCCTCGCCACCCTGCTGGCGACGCACGACGGCATCGACGTCGCCGGCGAGGCGGGCAACGGCGAGGAGGCGCTGAGCCAGGCCGCCGCACTGGCGCCGGACGTCGTCCTGATGGACCTGCGCATGCCGGTCCTCGACGGCATCGCCGCGACCCGGCGGCTTCGGCGGGAACACCCGGAGGTCCGGATCATCGCGCTGACGACGTTCGACGACGACGAAGACGTCTTCGCCGCCCTGCGCGCGGGAGCGGTCGGGTACCTGCTCAAGGACGTGTCGTCGGCCCGGTTGATCGAGGCGGTGCTGGCGGCCGCGCGGGGCGAGTCGGTGCTGCAGCCGTCGGTGGCCGCGAAGGTCGTCGCGCGGTTCGCGGAGCTGCCCGAGCCGGCGCCCCAGCCGCTCGTGGCACCACTGTCCGAGCGGGAGCTCGACGTGCTGCGCCAGCTCGCGGACGGCCGCAGCAACCGCGAAATCGCCGCGAAGCTGTTCCTCGCCGAGGGCACGGTGAAGAACCACGTGACGAACGTGCTGGGGAAGCTCGGCGCCCGTGACCGCACCCAAGCCGCGCTGCGGGCCCGGGACCTCGGGCTGCTCTGAGCGGTCACATGACCCGGGTCATGACTTCCGGCACGTCCCCGCGCGGCCGGCACCCGGGATTCTCGTCCAGGAGAAACCTGGAGGGAACCATGACCACCACCGAAACCACCCGGACCACCCCCCGCAAGCTCGCCCGGTTCGCCGGGCACTACGCCGAGATGGTCGCCGCCATGATCATCGGCATGGTCGCGCTCCACCCGCTCTGGCCGGCGGCCTGGCTGGAACGCCCGGACGTCGACGCGCTCGTCATGGCCACGAACATGAGCGTCGCCATGACCGCGGCGATGCTGCTGCGCCGGCACTCGTGGCCGCGGATCGCCGAGATGGCCGCCGCGATGTACCTGCCGTTCGTCGTGCTGCTCGTCCCGTTCCGGCTCGATGCGATCAGTGGCGGCACCCTGATGGTCGCCGGGCACGTGATCATGTTCCCGCTGATGCTCGCCGCCATGGTGTGGCGCCGCGCCGAGTACTGGCACTGACGTGAAGACCGTCCTGAAGTGGTTCGCCTTGGTCGTCGCCGTGCTGGCCGTCCCGGGCATCGGCGCGGCGATCTCCGCGCTGTCGGCGTTCGACGCGCTTTACTCCCCCGGGCCGGACCGGCCACTGCCCGCCGCGACGGTGGCGGCGCACGATCCGGCCAAGCCCACCGCCGTGATCGTCGTCGGCGACCGCGGGGCCGTCGTCTCCGACACCCTCGCGCCGTACGAGATCCTCGCGGCAACGGGCCGGTTCAACGTCTACACCGTCGCGCCGAAACGGGAGCCGAAGCCGCTGAGCGGTGGCCTGGACCTCGTCCCCGACCTGAGCTTCGACGACCTCGCCGCCCGGCTCGGCCCGAAGGCGCCGGACCTCGTCGTCGTGCCCGCGCTCCCGGACGTCGGCGAGCCGAGCACCGAGCCGGTCAAGAACTGGCTGCGCGCCCAGGCCGCCCGCGGCGCGAAGCTGCTGAGCGTCTGCAACGGCGGTGGCGTGCTGGCCTCGACCGGGCTGCTCGACGGCCGCCCGGCCACCGCCCACTGGCTGAAGCTCGAGGCGTTCGCCGACGACTACCCGGCCGTGCACTGGGTGCGCGGGCAGCGGTTCGTCGACGACGGCGACGTCGTCACCACGGCCGGGATCCTGTCGGGCATCGACGGAACGCTGCACTGGGTGGAGCGGCTGGCCGGTCGCACGGTGGCGGCCGACGCCGCGAAGGCGGTCGGCTGGACGCGCTACGGCACCGCGGTCCCGGTGCACCCACCGGCGTCGATGCCGGACGCGGCCGCGATCGTCAACGCCGCCTTCCGCTGGAACCCGGACGAGATCGGCGTGCTGCTCGCGAACGGCGTCGGCGAGATCGAGCTCGCGTCGGTGTTCGACACCGAGGGCCAGTCACTGTCCTCGCGCACCCTCGCCGTGAGTGCCGACGGCGGCCCGATCCGGTCGCGGCACGGCCTGACGTTCCTGCCGCGGGCGGCCCTCGGCACCGCCGGCCTCGACCGGCTGATCGTGCCGGGTGCGACGCGCGGGGTCACCGGGGGCCCCGCACCCGAGTACGTCCACGACCGGCCCGGTTTCGCCTACAACACCGCGGTGAGCGCGCTTTCGCGCAGCACGGACGTCGCGACCGCGCGCTGGACCGCGAAGGTCCTGGAGCTGCCCGCCGATGGTGTCGGGTTCGAAGGCCGGGCCTGGCCGTGGCTGCCCACGGCGTTGCCGATCGCGTTGGTGCTGCTGGGCGTGGCGGTGGTGGTCGCTGTGCGCCGGATCAGGGCTGAGCGGCGACCCGGCTAACCTCGTCATATGCACCGGCGGCGTCCCCGGCGTGGGCGCCGCCGGTGTCGGCGAGTCCCTTCCGGACGATCCACGTGGCACCGCTCTTGTCCAAAATGGAGCCGACCGGCGAAATCACCTGCAGCGCGGTGGTCGCGCGCACGGAGATCTCCTAGCCGAAGTTCAGCCGGTGACGCCGGTCTCCGGGTCGGCCTGCACCCCATGGGTCCGCGCCGTGGCAAGGCTGGAACCAGCACTTGGTGCCGAAGTTGATCTCGTCCATATGGCCGTCGCCTATGTCGTGGCCACCGGCGCCGCCAAGGCAACGATGTCCGCCAGCACGCGCTGGATCTCCAGCGGTAGCGAACGATGTGAGCGTTACCAGCGCGCACTATCCAGCCGTAAAACGATTTATGAAACCCGCCGACTGTCGAAGCGATTCACCACCCATACGTCCCGGTGGAGTATTGCCAACGTGTGAGTTCGTGATTACAGTCACGTATCACGCTGTATTGAAACGTTTTAAATCCGGCCGCTCCATCCCCGCCGTAAGGGAGCCCGCATGCTGCCCTCGAAGCTCTGGCGCGCGACCACCACCACGCTCGCCGCGATCCTGGTCCTCTCCGCCGCGTCGGTTCCCCCGGCCGGCGCCGCTCCACCGGTCGAGCTGACCGGCGCCCACTGGATCTGGTACCCGGAAGGCGATGCCCGGGTGACCGCACCCGCCGCCACGCGCTACTTCCGCACGACCTTCACCGTCCCCGCCGCCGCGGTCAGCGATGCCCGGTTCGTCCTCACCGGCGATGACACCGCCGACGTCTGGCTCAACGGCAAGCCGCTCGCCTCGTCGGCCCGCATCGCGGACTCGTGGCGGTCCGCGCTGGCCGTAGACCTGCGGCCCGCGCTGACTCCCGGTGTCAACACGCTCGCCGTCGCCGTCCGGAACTCCGGTGGGGCGGCCGGACTGCTCGGCCGGGCGCGCGTCACGACCGCGTCGGGCACCACCGACCTCACCACCGGGGCCGGCTGGAAGAGCGCGACGACCGCGGCCGACGGCTGGGAGCAGCCCGGCTTCGCCGACGGGACCTGGGCCGCCGCCCAGGACCTCGGCACCTACGGCACCGGTCCGTGGGGCACGCGCGTCAGCACACCGAGCGCCTCCGCCAAGACTCCGCTCTCCGTCGCGAGTGCGACGGTCGGGCAGCGGGTGAACCCGCTCGGCGTCGACCCGGCCCAGGCCCGGTTCGGCTGGAAGCTGGCGGCATCGTCGGCGCAGCAACGGCAATCGGCCTACCAGCTCGTCGTCTCCGCCGGTGGGAAGGACGTCTGGGACAGCGGCCGCGTCACGTCCGCGCAGCAGGCCGACGTCGCCTACGGCGGACCGGCGCTCACCTCGCTGACCGCCTACACCTGGAAGGTCCGCGTCTGGGACGGCGAAGGCCGGATGAGCGGCTGGAGTGCGGTGCAGCGCTTCGAAACCGCGCTGCGCGACCCGGCGGCCGAATGGACCGGCGCCTTCCTCGGCCGCGCCGCCGCCGGCCCGGACCTCGCCGGCGCCAGCTGGGTCTGGTATCCCGAAGGGGACCCGATCGGCGGCGTACCCCCGGCCACCCGGTTCTTCCGGAAGACCTTCGACCTGGCGGCGCCGGCGAAGGCCACGCTCGTCGTGACCGGTGACGACACCGCGACCGTGTGGGTCAACGGGACCCAGGTCAGCGACTCCCCGCGCGTCACGGACTCGTGGAAGACCGCCGCCGTCGTCGACGTCGGCAGCCTGCTGACCGCCGGGTCGAACACGATCGCGATCAGCGCGGAGAACACCACGCAGAGCCCGGCCGGGATGATCGCGAAACTGACCGTCCAAGGTGGACCCACCGTCAGCACCGACGGCACGTGGAAGGCGAGCCAGACCGGCCCGGCCGGCTGGCAGCAGCGCGGGTTCGACGACAGCTCCTGGACCGCGGCGCGGGCACTGACCGCGTACGGCACCGGCCCGTGGGGCGCGAACGTCGCCGTCAGCGCCCCCGCTCCCCTGCTGCGCAGGAGCTTCACGGTCGCGAAGCCGGTCGCGAGCGCGCGGCTGCTCACCACCGCGCTCGGTCTGCAGGAGACCCACCTCAACGGCGCCAAGGTCGGCGGCGAGGTCCTCGCACCGGGCTGGACGGACTACACGAAACGCCTGCAGTACCGCGTCTCCGACGTCACCGGGCAGATCCGCCAGGGCGAGAACGTCGTCGGCGCGATGGTCGGCAACGGCTGGTACTCCGGGAGCATCGGCATCGCCGGCAGCCAGAAGTACGGCACCGAGCCGTGGTACTCGGCGCAGCTGAAGCTGACCTTCACCGACGGGACGTCCACCACGGTCGCGACCGACGGCAGCTGGAAGACCGGCGACGGCGCGATCCGCGCCGACGACCTCTACCAGGGCGAGACCTACGACGCCCGGCTCGCGACCGGCTGGGACCGGCCCGGGTTCGACGACCGCGCGTGGGCGGCACCCCGCGTCAAGACCGGCGCGAAGCCGAACCTGGTGTCCCAAGTGGACAACGGCGTCACGGTGCAGCAGGAGTTCAAGCCCGTCTCCTGGACGCAGCCGAAGCCGGGGGTCTGGGTGGCCGACCTCGGCCAGAACTTCAGCGGCTGGAACAGGCTGTCCGTGACCGGCCCGGCCGGCACCACGGTCACCATGCGGCACGCCGAGGTGCTCAACCCCGACGGCACGATCTACACGACGAACCTGCGCGCGGCGCAGGCGACCGACCGGTTCACCCTGGCGGGCACCGGGAGCGCGGAGACGTACGAGCCGCGCTTCACCGTGCACGGCTACCGGTACGTCGAGCTGACCGGCCTGCCCTCGGCCCCGACGGCCGCGACGCTGACCGGGCGGGCGATGTGGACGGCCGGCGCGCAGCCCGGCACGTTCACGACGTCGAACGCGCAGGTGAACCAGCTGCAGCACAACATCCTGTGGGGTGAACGCTCGAACATGCTGTCCGTGCCGAGCGACTGCCCGCAGCGCGACGAGCGGCTCGGCTGGACCGGCGACATCGGGATCTTCGCCGGCACCTCGACGTTCAACCTCGACGTCGCGAACTTCCTCGGCAAGTTCAGCGACGACCTGGTCGACGCCCAGCACGCCGACGGGTCGTTCACCGACGTCGCGCCGGGTGTGCTCGACGGCTCGGGCACGGCGGGCTGGGGCGACGCGGGCGTCATCGTGCCCTACACCCTGTGGCAGCGCTACGGCGACACCAGCGTCATCAACGAGCACTTCGCCGCGATGGTGAAGTGGGTCGAGTACCTGCGCTCGACCTCGGGTACCGACCTGATCCGCGACCACCAGACGTTCGGCGACTGGCTCAACGTCAACGACAACACCGCGCAGGACCTGATCTCGACGGCGTTCTTCGCGTGGTCGTCCCGGCTGGTGTCCCGGATGGCCGCGGCCACCGGGCACGCAGGCGAAGCGACGAAGTACGGGACGCTGGCCGACCAGATCGGCGCGGCGTTCACCAGCCGGTTCACGCAGGCGGACGGCACGGTGGGCGCCAACACGCAGACCGGGTACGTGCTCGCGCTGGCCTTCGGGCTGCTGCCCGCTTCCCGCGTCCAGCCGGCGGCGGACAAGCTGGCGGCTCGCGTCGCGGCCGCGAACGGGCACCTCAGCGTCGGGTTCCTCGGCGTCGAGAACCTGCTGCCGGTGCTGGCCGCGCACGGGCACGCCGACGTCGCGTACCAGGTGCTGCTGCAGCCGGACTTCCCCGGCTGGGGCTACATGATCGGCCACGGCGCGACGACGATCTGGGAGCGCTGGGACGGGATCAAGCCGGACGGTTCGTTCAACGACCCCGGGATGAACTCGTTCAACCACTACGGCCTCGGCTCGGTGGGCGACTTCCTGTACCGCTCGGTCGGCGGGCTGTCGCCGGCGTCCCCGGGCTACGCGTCCCTGCTGGTGGCGCCGCGGCCGGGTGGCGGGCTGACGTCGGCGAAGTCGGCGTACGAGACGCCGTACGGCGGCGCGGTCAGCGACTGGTCGGTCTCGGCCGGGAAGCTGACGCTGCGGGTGACCGTCCCGGTGGGTTCGTCGGCGACGGTGCAGGTGCCGACGTCGCAGCCGGGTTCGGTGGTCGCGCCGCCGGAAGCGGTGCCGTCGGCGGCGGGGTCGTACTTCGTGCCCGCCGGGTCGTACGTGTTCACCGCGACCGCGTGACCGGAGAGCCGGTACCGCCGCCGTCCCGCGGCGGTACCGGCTCGATCCGGCGGAAATCCGCTGGCCAGTCGCCGGAGCGCGGTGATAGACACCACCGGTGCACGACACCCTGGACTTCCCCGGCCTGCTGCGCCTGATCGACGAGCGCTCGGCGGCGTTCCGCGCCGCGGTCACCGCCGCACCCGGTCTCGACGTGCGGGTGCCGACCTGTCCCGAGTGGACACTGCTCGACCTGGTGCGCCACCTCGGCGACGGCCGCCGCGCCTGGGCGGCCACCATCGCCGCCGGGCCCGACGCCACCGGCAAATCCACCCCACCCGAAGACCCGGTTCCCCCTCGAGAACTCGAACCCCTGCTGGCGTGGTCGGCCGCGTCGACCCGGCAGCTCCTGGACGCCCTGCGGGAGGCCGGTCCGGATCGCCGTTGCTGGGCCTGGTGGGGCACTTCGCAGTCACCGCTGACCTGTGCCGCCGTCGCGCGGCGTCAGCTCGCCGAGATCGCCGTGCACACCTACGACGCCCAGGTCGCGGCCGGGACCCCGCGGCCGGTGCCGGCCGAGGTGGCGGTCGACGGCGTCGAGGAGTTCCTGACCACCATCTGCACGACGACGGTCGCCTGGCCGCACGAACCCGCCATCGCCGACTACTACGTCACCGAGGGCCGCTCGTGGCGCAACCGGCTCGGCGCCGACGGCGCGCGAACCGACCGCCTCGCCGCCGACGACGGCCGAGCCGACGCCTCCGCCCGCGGCACCGCGAACGACCTGCTCCTCGCCCTCTACGGCCGCGTTCCGCTGGACTCCCTCGCCCTCGACGGCGACCGGCAGCTGTTCGACAAGCTCGTGGAGTGGGACCCGGAACGCTGACCGGCGCTCAGTGACGCAGCGCGAGGTTCAGCACGTCGCCGGCGTGGTCCAGGCAGTCGACGCAGATCACCGCGTCCCGCTGGGCGCTCGTGACCCGCAGCAGCGGGCGCCGCAGGCCGAGGAACGTGCGGCGCTCGCGGCGGCCGCAGAACTCGCACACCGCGGCCAGCGGTGACGTCACCGCCGCCAGCACGTCGCCGCCCGGGGTCTCGCGGTCGGCGCCGTCGCGCACCACCCGCAGCCCGGCCCGGACGCAGTCGAGGCAGATCGGGCCGACCTTGCCCGGGACCCGCGGACCGCCCGTGCTGCCGCAGAACCGGCAGGGCCGCCCGGCCCCGTTCGCCGATGTCACGGCGCCTCCTCCCAGTTTCGCCGCGCGCACATCGGGAACCCGGGACGCGACGCCACCTCCCGGTCACGCTACCCGCATCCGCACCGGGCGGCGGTGTCGGCGGAACCCGGCTCTCGCTCGGCCGGGTCCCGCGCACGGACCTCCCGCCCGGGCGGCACGGCACGAGCGGGCAGGAGGACATTTTGTCGTCGTTGACGGTGCTGTTCGGCGTGGCCGGACTGCTCGCCCTGGCCGCGGCGATCGTGCCGAAACTCGTCGCGGACCGGCCGTTCTCGGTGCCGCTGGTGATGCTGATCGCCGGGATCGTCCTGGGTCTGCTGCCGCTGCCCGCGCCGTACGGCAACGGCTGGAGCGATCCCGCGGCCCACCTCCAGGGCGTGGAGTCGTTCACCCAGCTGGGCATCCTCGTCGCGCTCGCCGGGGCCGGGCTCTCCGTCGACCGCCCGTTCGGCCTGAAGCGCTGGGGCTCGACGTGGCGGCTGCTCGCGCTGACCATGCCGCTGTCCATCCTCGCGATCGCAGCGCTCGGGTACTGGTGGCTCGCGCTGGCGCCGGGGGTGGCGTTGCTGCTGGCCGCGGCGCTGGCGCCGACCGACCCCGTGCTGGCGGGCGACATCGGCGTGCCGCACCCCGACGTCGAGCCGGAACTGGCCAGGGACAACGAAATCCGCTTCACGCTGACCACCGAAGCGGGGCTCAACGACGGGCTGGCCATGCCGTTCGTCCTGCTCGGGCTGGCGATGGCGGGCAGCAGGCCGGACCTGGCCCCCTCCTGGGTGCTCGTCGACCTGCTGCTGCCGGTCGTGACCGGCGTGGTGGTCGGCTTGGTCGCCGGGCGCGGGCTCGGCTGGGCGATCTTCCGCACGTCGTCCGACCGGCTGCGCCTGGCCGAGTACGGCGACGGTCTCGTCCTGCTCGCCCTGGCCTTCCTGCCGTACGCGCTGGCGGAGTTCGCCCACGGCAACGGGTTCGTCGCGGTGTTCACCGCCGCCGTCTGCGTCCGCAAGCAGGAGCGGGAGCACGAGTACCACGGCGTCCTGCACGCCTTCGGCCACCAGCTGGAACGGCTCTTCGTGCCGCTGGCCCTGCTCGGGCTGGGCCTCGCCATCGGGGACGGGCTGCTGCTGGGCCTGCGCCCCCTGGAAGTCGTGATCGCCGTGGTCGCGGTGCTGGTGGTGCGGCCGGTGATCGGCTGGGTCTCGCTGCTCGGCTCCTCGGCCGGGCGCCCGGCGACGCTCGCGATCGCGTTCTTCGGCGTCCGCGGCATCGGCACGCTCTTCTACCTCGCCTACGCGATCGACCGGCTGCCGGTCGAGCACCAGGACGTGCTGTGGCGGGTCGGCGCGCTCGCCGTCGCCGTGTCCGTGCTGGTCCACGGCATCCTCGCGGAGCCGGCCATCAAGCGGATCGAGCGGATGGGCGGCCACCTGCCGGCCCACTGAGCCCGGTTGGCGAACGCGGCCGCGGGGTACCCGGCCGCCGTGGCTTCCGAGGTGCTGCCCTGGTGGCTCGGCCTGACCGGGCTGTGGGTGCTGACGCTGTCGACGCCGTCGCTGCCCGAGATCGTGGCCGCGGCCGTCGCGGCGGTGCCGTGCGCGTTCGCCGCCCGCGCCGCGCGCAAGGCCGTCGGCGGCGCGTGGCGGCCCCGGGCCCGCTGGTTCCGCTGGCTGCTCGCCGTGCCGGGCGCCGCGGTCCGTGAATCCGTCCAGGTGCTGGTCGAGGTCGTGCGGCACCCGCGTGCGGGCCGGTTCGACACGGTGGACCTCCCCCGCGAACCCGGCGCGGTCCACGACGCCCGGGTGGCCTGCGCGGCCCTCGTCGTCGGCAGCACGCCCGGCACGATGGTCGTCGCCACTCCCCCGGGTGAATCCCGGCTCGTCGTCCACCGGCTCCTCGACGGTGACTCGCGCGTGCTGGACGAGGTGCGCCGATGACCGGCTGGCTGATCGCCGCCGTGGCGCTCATGATCGGCGGCCTCGGCCCGGCACTGTGGCTCGCCGCCCGCGGTGACGCCGTCGGGCGCCTCGCCGGGCTGCAGCTCGCCGGGCCGGTCACCGTGCTCACGCTGCTCCTGCTCGTGCAGGCCTACGGTCCGTCGAGCGCGGTGATCCTGCCGCTGACGCTGACCGTGCTGGCCTTCGCCGGCACGCTGCTGTTCATCCGGTTGCTGGGGACGACGGAATGACGGTGGTCGCGCAGGTCCTCGTCTTCGCCGGTGTCGCCGTCGTCGTGGTCTCGGCGCTGGCGATGCTGCGGGCCCGGACGCTGCTCACCCGCCTGCACCTGCTCGCCCCGGTCACGACGCTGGGCGCGCCGCTCGTCGGGCTCGGGCTGGCCTTGGCCACTGGCTGGACGCTGGCGTCAGGTGCCATCCTGCTCACCGTCGTCCTGCTCGCGGTGACCGGCCCGGTGCTGCAGTCCGCCGCCGGGCGCGCCGAGGCTCAGCGGCAGGGCGCGATCGACGAGGACCTGCCGTCGTGACGACGGTCGTGCTGCTCGTCGCCCTCGCGTTCGTCGCCGTCGCGGGGTTCGCGGTGGTGGCCACGCCGGACCCGCGGCGCCAGGCGATCACGCTCTCGCTGTTCAGCCTGTGCCTGGCCCTGCTGTTCGTCGCGCTCCAGGCCCCGGACGTCGCGCTGTCCGAGCTGGCCATCGGGTCGGCCGTGGTGCCGCTGCTCGTGCTGCTCACCATCCGGAAGGTCGGCGGGCGATGACGCTGCGGGCGCGGACGTGGCTGTGCGCGGCCGGCGCGCTCGGCGTCGCCGTCCTGTTCGTGACGGCCTTCCTGCGGATGCCCGAGTTCGGCGGCACCCTGCACGTCTACCGCGACCTGGCCCTGCCCGCCGCGATCGCCCGCGCGACACCGAACCTCGTGTCGTCGGTCAACTTCGACCTGCGCGCGCTGGACACCCTGGGCGAGGAGACGATCGTCGCGGCGGCCGTCGTGGGCGCGCTCTCGCTGCTGCAACCGTCCAAAGAGGAACGACAGCGGATCGAGCCCCAACGCGGGTACGTCCTGCCGGTGGTCAAGCTGGCCGGCTACCTGATGCTGCCGGTGACCCTCCTGCTCGGCGTCGACGTCGTGGTGCACGGCCACCTCACCCCGGGCGGCGGTTTCCAGGGCGGGGTCGTGCTGGCCACGGGCTGGCACCTGCTCTACATCTCCGGCAGCTACCCGGCGCTCGCGCGGCTGCGCCCGATCGACTGGTGCGAGTACGCCGAAGCGGCGGCGACCGGCCTGTACGTCGTCGCCGGGCTGATCGGGCTCGCCGCCGGCGGCACGTTCCTGGCCAACGTCCTGCCGAAGGGCGAGTTCGGGTCGCTGCCGGCGGCCGGCACCGTGCCCGTGCTGAGCGTGCTGGTCGGGATCGAGGTCGCCGCCGGGCTCGTCGTGCTGCTGGCCCAGTTCCTCGGCCAGGGCCTGATCCGCGAGGAGGCCGCGTGATGGTGGGGATGGCCTGCTACGGCGTCGCCGCGTGGCTGCTGCTGATCGGCGCGATCGGCATCGTGCGCAGCCGGCACCTCGTCCACACCGTCGTCTCGCTCTCGGTGGCGCAGGCCGGGACGTACGTGCTGCTGCTCGGCATCGGCTACCAGAACCGGGCCGGCGCCCCGATCGTCGTCCAGGACCAGCGGCAGCCCGTGGTCGACCCGATGGTGCAGGCGATGACGCTGACCGACATCGTCGTGTCGGCGACGATCACCGCGCTGCTGCTCGGGCTGACCATCCAGATCTCGAAGCGCCACGGGACGGTCGATCCCGACGAGCTGCGCGCGCTGCGCGGCTGAGGCGATGAGCGCGCTCCCGGCCCTCGTCGTCGCCCTGCCGCTGCTGGCCGCGTGCGTACTGCTCGGCGTGGGCGCGAAGCTGCCGCGCGTGGTGACCGACGTCGTCGCGACCACCGCGGCGCTGAGCGTCACGGTGCTGACCGCGGTGCTGCTGGTGGCCGTCCAGCACGGCCGGGTGGTGAGCTGGCTCGGCGGTCACGAACCCGAAGGCACGCGGTCGCTCGGCATCGTCATGGCCGCCGACGGTCTCAACACGATGCTCGCCCTGCTGGCGTCGTTCCTGACGACGTGCGCGCTGGTCTACAGCTGGCGCTACTTCGAGGCGGTCGAAGCCCGCTACCACGCGATGATGCTGCTGTTCCTCACCGGCATGCTGGGCTTCCTGCTCACCGGCGACCTGTTCACCCTGTTCGTCTTCTTCGAGCTGATGAGCGGCGTCGCCTACGCGCTCACCGGGTACCGCGTCGAGGAGGCCGACTCCGTCCAGGGCGCGCTCAACTTCGGCGTCGTGAACTCCCTGGGCGCGTACTTCACGCTGATGGGCATCGGCCTGCTCTACGCGCGCGGCGGCCAGCTCGGGCTGGCCCAGCTCGGCGTCGCCCTCGACGGGAAGCCGGCGGACGCGCTGGTGCTCGCCGCGTTCGTGCTCGTCTGCACCGGCCTGCTGGTCAAGGCGGCCGCGGTGCCGTTCCACTTCTGGCTCGCCGACGCGCACGCGGTCGCGCCGACGCCGGTGTGCGTGCTCTTCTCCGGCGTCATGGTCGAGCTGGGCGTCTACGGCGTGCTGCGGGTCCGGCGCACGGTGTTCGGCGGCGTGCTCGACGACGGCGCGTTCGCCCGGGTGCTGCTGGTGCTCGGGATCGGCAGCGCGGTGCTCGGCGCCGTTCTGTGCTTCACCCAGCGCCACCTGAAACGGCTGCTGGCCTACTCGACCATCGCGCACACCGGGTTGTTCCTCTGTGGACTGGCCGCCGCCGACGGCCAGGCGAGCACGGGGTTCCTGCTGGTGGTCGCCGGGCACGCCGGGGCCAAGGCGGCGCTGTTCCTGCTCGTCGGGGTCCTCAAGGACCGCTACGGCAGCGTCGACGAGGACGAGCTGTTCGGCAAGTGCGGGCATTCGCGGCTGGAAGGCGGGCTGTTCGTGCTGGCGGCGCTGGTGCTGGCCGGGCTGCCGCCGTTCGGCGTCGCGTTCGGCAAGGACGTCGCGGAACACGCGCTCGAGCACGCCGGGTACGGCTGGCTGGTGGCGGTGTTCGTGGTCGTCACCGCCGTGACGGCGGCCGCGGTGCTGCGCGCCGGTCTGGGTGTCTACTTCGGACTCGGCCGGCCGCCGCGCCGGGACGACGGCGACCGGACGCCCGGGACGGACGAGGAACCCGAGACGGGCGGACGCATCGCGCGCACCCCGGCGACGATGACCGGCGCGATCGTCGCGGTGCTGGCCGCCGCGCTCGCGGTCCCCTGGCTGAAGGACGTCGCGGTCACGGCCGGGCGGCAGGAGGCGGACCGCGCCGGGTACCTGCACGACGTCCTGCCCGCCTCCGGAGCCGTCGCGCACCTGCCGCCGGTGACGGCCGGGTGGACGACGGCCGGGGTGCTGTTCGGCGGCCTCACGGTGCTGCTGGCGCTCGGCATCGCCGCGGCGGCCCTCTGGCCCCACCGCCTCCCGTCGTGGCCCCGGCCCGTCCGAGCGGCCCTCGAAGTGCTGCACCGGGGCCATTCGGGCCACGTCGGGGACTACGTCGCGTGGCTCCTCGTGGGGGTGACGGTCCTCACGGCGCTCGTCTGGCTCTGATGTGTAGGCGCCTCGCGAGTGGGTAATCGAACGACAAGGCCCTTTTGGCGACTGGCCGATCCGGAAATGTCGCCGCGACGGAAGGTGCGTCCCATGAACGACAAGTTCGAGAACAAGGGTGAAGAGCTCAAGGGCCGGGCGA
This sequence comes from Amycolatopsis sp. NPDC114505, assembly GCF_055633615.1. Taxonomy (NCBI): domain Bacteria; kingdom Bacillati; phylum Actinomycetota; class Actinomycetes; order Pseudonocardiales; family Pseudonocardiaceae; genus Amycolatopsis; species Amycolatopsis sp. NPDC114505. Next base: position 911,538 of record NZ_JBVKDV010000003.1, read on the forward strand.
AGGAAGCTGTCGGCGACGCCACGGGCAACGAGCAGTGGCAGGCCGAGGGTAAGGCCGACCAGGCCAAGGGCTCCCTCAAGCAGGCCGGCGAGAAGATCAAGGACGCCGTCAAGGGCGTCAAGGACAAGAACTGATCCGTAGTTCTGCCGCTGCCGCACCTCGGGTTCCCGGGGTGCGGCAGTTTCGCTGCCGGGGGTGAATCGTGTTCGACGGCTTCGCGCTCGATTACGTCGACGTCGGCGGGGTGACGCTGCGGGTCCGCCACGGCGGCTCCGGTCCGCCGCTCCTGCTGGTGCACGGGCATCCGCGCACCCACACGACGTGGCACCGGGTCGCCCCGCTGCTCGCGGAGCGGTTCACCGTCGTCTGCCCGGACACCCGCGGCTACGGCGAATCGACGAAACCGCCGACCGACGAAGACCACACGCCGTACAGCAAACGCGTCATGGCGGCGGACTGCGTCGCTTTGCTGCGGCACCTCGGCCATTCCCGGTTCTTCGTCGCGGGTCACGATCGCGGTGCCTACGTGGCGACGCGGCTCGCGCTCGACCACCCGTCGGTGATCCGGGGCGCGGCGATCCTGGACGCCGTCCCGATCGGGGAAGCCCTCGCCCGCTGCGACGCGCGGTTCGCGCGCGAGTGGTTCCACTGGTTCTTCTTCGCCCAGCCGGAAAAACCCGAACGGGTGATCACCGCCGATCCCGACGCTTGGTACAACGTCGGCACCAAGAACACCCCGGAACGGCTCGGCGAGGGCAACTTCGCCGACTTCCACCGCGCGATCCACGACCCGGCCACGGTCACCGCGATGCTCGAGGACTACCGGGCCGGCCTGGGTGTCGACCGCGCGCACGACGACGCCGACCGGGCCGCCGGCAAGCGGATCACCTGTCCAACGATGGTTCTATGGTCCAGCGACGACGACCTGGAAGACCTCTACGGCGACGTCCTGGCCGTCTGGCGCGGCTGGACCACCGACCTCCGCGGCCACGCGATCAAGTCCGGGCACCACATGGCGGAGGAGAACCCGGCCGCGCTGGCCACCGCACTCGGCGACTTCTTCAGCGGCCTTCCCGCCGACTGAGCCGCTCCCGCTGCGGGATCACCACGTACTTCGGGTCCTTTGTGGACTCCACCCCGGCCGCGTAGACGCCGAACCGCGTGCACAGTCCCGAGGCCAGGTACGCCGTCCCGGCCAGTACACCCGCCGCGCGGTTCCGCTTCGCCAGCAGGGAAAGTCCCGCGCCGGCCGCGGTCAGTGCCTTCGCCGCCTTCAGCAGCTTGCCCGCTCGGCCCGTCCGGTACGGCTCCGACACCAGGCCCAGCCCGGTTTCCACGTGGTGCTCGGCCAGCAGCTCCGCGACCGCGCCGGCGAGCCCGGCCCGGACCGCCGGGCCGACCTCGCTCGCGGGAACCGCCAGCAAGGCCGCGCCCGCGCCGCTGGTCAGCGCGCTGCCCGCGAACAGCACCGGGAGCGTGCCGTGGGCCTCGTGCCACGACGGCGTCGCCGTGTCCGCCAGCAGGACCGCCGTGTACGTGCACATCGCCGGGCCGAGCACGCCCGCACCGAGGCCCGCGAGCCGGCCGATCCGCGGCAGCCGCCCGGTCACCTCGGACGCCGCCGCCACCGCGGCCAGCCCGGAGAACGGCGAGAGGATCCACGACCCCACCGAGAGCGGCGACGTCGGCTTCAGGACCCGCAGCATGTGCAGGAACCGCGTCGGCTTCCCCAGGTCGTGGACCAGCGCCACGACGCTCGCGAGCGAACCGCCGGACGCGACCAGCCTGCCGACGCGGGCCAGGCCCGGCCGCCCAGTGACGTCGGCGAGCGCCGCCATCGTCGCCGACGCGCCCGCCGCGCCGCCGAGGAACAGGTACAGCGGCACGTCCGGCTGCTTCCAGGCCGGTTCCTTGAGGATCGGCTTGCCGTAGTAGGAGCGGAACTCGGCGGGCTCGACCATCGTCCGTTCGCGGCGCGGGCTCATCGGCGCCGGCCCAGGAACGACGCCGCGACGGCCACGGCGACGCCGGCCGCCGTCACCGCCGCCCGCTTCCACATCGCCGGCAGGTCGCGGGTGGTGACCACCGGGTCCGGCGGCAGCCCGTAGACCTCGGGTTCGTCCAGCAGCAGGAAGAACGCGCCGTCGCCGCCGACGCCGTCCTCGGGGTCACGGCCGTAGAGCCGGGCCTCCGGTACGCCCGAGTCGTGCAGGTCGCGAACCCGCTCGTCGGCCCGTTCACGGAGTTCGTCCAGCTCGCCGAACTGGATGGAGTCGGTCGGGCACGCCTTGGCGCAGGCCGGTTCCATCCCCGCGCCGAGCCGGTCGTAGCAGAGGGTGCACTTGAACGCGCGGCCGTCGCTCTCGCGCTTTTCGATGACACCGTACGGGCACGCCGGGACGCAGTAGCCGCAGCCGTTGCAGATGTCCTGCTGCACGACGACGGTGCCGAACTCGGTGCGGAACAGCGAGCCGGTCGGGCAGACGTCGAGGCAGGCGGCGTGTGTGCAGTGCTTGCAGACGTCGCTCGACATCAGCCAGCGCACGCCCGGGTCTTCCTGCCCCGGCGCGCCGACGTCCGGCATCCCGAGGTCCGGCATTCCGAGGTCCACAGTGGACGTCTTCGGCTGCTCGACGAAGGCCACGTGCCGCCAGGTGTTCGAGCCCAGGGCGCCGGTGTTGTCGTAGGACGTGCCGAGCAGGTCGAGCCCGCCCGCCTCGGGCACCTCGTTCCACTCCTTGCACGCGACTTCGCAGGCCTTGCAGCCGATGCACACCGACGTGTCGGTGAAGAACCCCATCCGGGGCTGGGTGCCGTACTCAGCCATCGGCTCGCCTCCGGTACTCGGCCACGAACTCGGGCAGGGCGGCGCCGCGCGGACGCCGTCCCGGCCGGATGTCGCAGGTGGCCGCCTTGGACTCCTGGATGTGGACGTTCGGGTCCATCACGATGGCCAGCAGGTCGTTGGCCGCGTCGCCGCGGGACAGCCCGTTCGGTCCCCAGTGGTACGGCAGGCCGACCTGGTGGATCGTCCGGCCGCGGACCTTCAGCGGTTTCACCCGATCGGTCACGAGGACGCGGGCCTCGATCGCCGTCCGCGCGGAGACGATCGTCGCCCAGCCGCCGTTCTCCAGCCCGCGTTCGGCGGCCAGGGCCGGCGAGACCTCGCAGAAGAACTCCGGCTGCAGCTCCGACAGGTACGGCAGCGTCCGGCTCATGCCACCGGCCGTGTGGTGCTCGGTGAGCCGGTAGGTGGTGAACACGTACGGGTAGACCTCGCTGCGCGCCGGGTTGTACGGGTTCGCCGGGCTGTCCAGCGTCTGGCGCGTCGGCGACTCCTGCTGGCGGTACAGCGCGTTGTCCACCGGGCTCTCGAACGGCTCGTAGTGCGCGGGCAGCGGGCCGTCCGCGAGACCGGCCGGGACGTAGAGCCACGCCTTGCCATCGGTCTGCATGATGAACGGGTCACGGCCGCCGAGCGCGTCCTGGGCCTTGGCCCCCTCGGGCGGCACGTGGTCCGGGGCCTTCGTCGGCTCGAAGTCCGGGACGTCCGGGCCGACCCACTTGCCCTGGTCGGCGTCCCAGCTGAGCAGCTTCTTCCGCTCGCTCCACGGCTTCCCGTCCGGGTCCGCCGACGCGCGGTTGTAGAGGATCCGCCGGTTCGCCGGCCACGCCCAGGCCCAGCCCTTCGCGACCCAGTCCTGCTCCTGGCCCGGCTGTCGGTTCGCGGCCTGGTTCTTCCCGCCGGCGCGGACGCCGCAGTAGATCCAGCAGCCGCACGAGGTCGAGCCGTCGTCTTTCAGTTCGGTGTACGCCGAAAGCGGGCCCTCGGGGCCGTGGCCGTTGATCTCGGCCAGCACGGACTCCGCGCTCGGGTCGTCGGTCGGCCCCTCGACCGGGTAGCTCCAGGTGAGGTCGCGCACCGGCGCGTCCCGGGGGTCGTCGCCGATCCGTTCCCGGATGATCCGGCCCAGGTGGTAGTAGAACCACAGGTCGCTGCGGGCGTCGCCGGGTGGTTCGACGGCCTTGTGGTGCCACTGCAGCAGGCGCTGGGTGTTGGTGAAGCTGCCGTCCTTCTCGGTGTGCGCGGCGGCGGGCAGGAAGAAGACCTCGGTGCCGATCTCCTCGGGCTTCAGCTCGCCCGTCTCGATCTCCGGGCCGTCCTTCCAGAACGTCGCGCTCTCGATCAGCTGCAGGTCCCGGACGACGAGCCAGTCGAGGTTGGCCAGGCCGAGCCGCTGGAACTTGCCGTTGGCCGAGCCGACCGCCGGGTTCTCCCCGACCAGGAAGTACCCCTTGCACTCCCCTTCGATCTGCTTCTGCACGGTCGCGTACGTCCCGTGGTCTCCGGTCAGCCGGGGCAGGTAGTCGAACCGGAAGTCGTTGTGCGGCTGCGCCGAATCACCCCAGTAGGACTTGAGCAGGCTCACGGCGTAGGAGCGCATGTTGCCCCAGAAGCCCGTCTTGCCCGCGTCGGCTTCGACGAACTCGTCGAGGCTCTGGTGCTGGTGCGCGTGCGGCATCGGGATGTAGCCGGGCAGCAGGTTGAACAGCGTCGGGATGTCGGTGGAGCCCTGGATGCTCGCGTGGCCGCGCAGCGCGAGGATGCCGCCGCCGGGACGGCCGATGTTGCCGAGCAGCGTCTGCAGGATCGACGCCGTGCGGATGTACTGCGCGCCGACCGTGTGGTGCGTCCAGCCGACCGAGTACACCCAGGCCGTCGTCCGGTCGCGCCCTGAGTTCGCGGTGACCGCCTCGGCGATCTCGCGGAACTGCTCGACCGGCAGGCCGCAGACGTCGGCGACCATCTCCGGCGTGTAGCGCGCGAAGTGGCGCTTGAGCACCTGGAAGACGCACCGCGGGTGCTGCAGCGTCTCGTCGGTCTTCGGCTTGGCACCGACCGCCGCGCCGCCGCTGCCGTAGGTGTCCGCACGGGCCGTTTTCTGGTGCGCTTCCCCGCCGTGGTGCGACTCCGAGCCCGGCTCCCCCGGCTGTTCGGGGTCGGTGGAGCCCGCCGCGGGCACGGTCGGCGCGCCTTCGTACTCCCACGACGTCATGTCGTACCGGCGCTTCTCGGGGTCGTAGCCCGAGAAGACGCCATCGAGGTCTTCGGTGTCGGCGAAGTCCTCACGCAGGATGGCGGCCGCGTTCGTGTAGGCCAGCACGTACTCCCGAAAGTCCTTCTCTTCGCTGAGGACGTAGTTGATCAGGCCGCCGAGGAACGCGATGTCCGTCCCGGCGCGCAACGCCGCGTGGACGTGCGAGACCGCGCTGGTGCGGGTGAACCGCGGGTCGACGTGGATGATCTTCGCGCCGCGGGCCTTCGCCTCCATCACCCACTGGAACCCGACCGGGTGACACTCGGCCATGTTCGAGCCCTGGATGACGATGCAGTCGGCGTTGGCGAGGTCCTGCTGGAACGTCGTGGCGCCTCCACGACCGAAGGAGGTCCCCAGACCGGGAACCGTGGCGGAGTGTCAAATACGGGCCTGGTTTTCGATCTGTATCGCGCCGAGCGCGGTGTACAGCTTCTTCATCAGGTAGTTCTCTTCGTTGTCCAGCGTCGCGCCGCCCAGGCTGGCGAAGCCGAGCGTGCGGTTGAGCTTGCGACCCTGGTCGTCGGCGTCCTGCCACGTCTCGTCACGGGTTTTCAGGACCCGGTCGGCGATCATGTCCATCGCCGTGTCGAGGGGCAGCCGCTCCCAGTCGGTGCCGTGGGGACGGCGGTAGAGGACCTCGGTGACGCGGCTCGGGCTGGTCACGAGCTGCTTGCTGGCCGAGCCCTTCGGGCAGAGCCTGCCGCGGGAGATGGGCGAGTCCGGGTCACCCTCGATCTGCGTGACGCGGCCGTCCTTGACGTAGACCTTCTGGCCGCAGCCGACGGCGCAGTACGGGCAGACCGACTTGACCACCTTGTCGGCGTCTTCGGTGCGGGCGTGCCATTTCTCCGAACCGTCCGATTTGGCCGCTGCGGCGCGTGCTGTCCGGTCGGGACCGGTCAGCTGCCGGTACACCGGCCAGCCTTCGATCCACTTCCGCACGCTCATACCGGGCACGGTAGTAGCCATACCCCCGGAACGCAGGTCTAACCACTCGTCCGGCGGGTCCCGTCGCCCAGTGATTCCGTCAGGCCGGCCGCGTCCAGGCGTTCCAGCAGCGGGATCATCACCCGGCGGGTGCTGTCCAAGGCGCGGCGCGCCGCCGAAACCGTGAACGGCTGGGGTAGCGCGCGCAGCTCGGCCGCGGCTCGCTCTTCGATGTCCGGCCCGAGCACCACGCCCTCCGCCACCGCCGTCAGCCGGCCGAGGCGGACGGCCGCCGCCAGCTCGCGGCGGCCCAGGCCCAGCGCCCGCAGCTCGTCCGCCTCCGGGGCCCGGAACGGGTGCTCGGCCAGCTGCTTTTCCACCTCCACCACGGCCTTCTCGACCGCCGGAGCCAGCCCGCCCGGCCGGCGGACGAGCCCGCCCGCCACCTCGAGACCGGTGCCGGCCAGCAGCGGGCCGACCAGTTCCGGTACGGGCAGGCCGAGCCGCTGCCGCAGCGCCTCCACCGGCATGCCCGCGGCGAGGGCGTCCCAGTCCCGCACGATCACCGCGGCCTCGGCACGCAGCCCGGCGAACCGCGGCGGGTCGACGCGCCAGCCGCCCACCAGGTCACCCGTCTCGGGCAGCCCCAGCAGCGAGAAGTCCGCGGCGCGCACGAAACCGGTGCGGCGCAGGTACACCCCGGCGAGATCATCGGTGGTCAGCTCCTCGCCGCGCGCCCGCGCCGCGCCCCGGCGGGCCAGCGACGGCGGCCGGACGTCGAGCACGTCAAAGCCCGCGGCGATCCGGTGCTCGCCGGGGTCGCGCAGCAGCCCGCGATCGCCGACGCGCAGCGGCAGCGCGGACGTCGTCGTGAGCCGGGCGGTGTCCGTCCCCAGTGGACGGACGCGCACCGGCACCGCCGCCGTCCCGAAGTGCAGCACCAGGTTCCGGTGGAGGTCGGTCGCGTGCAGCCGCACGTCGAACTCGGCCGTCTCTTGCCAGCGGCCCGGCGTGAGCAGGACATCGCCACGCCGGACGTCGGTGCGCGCGGTGCCGCGCAGGTTCACCGCCACGCGCGCCACGGCCGTCACCCGGTCGTGTGCCTCGCCGAGCGCCTGCAGGCCGCGGACCTTGACCCGCGCGTCCCCGAGCAGCAGCTCGTCGCCGACGGCGATCGTCCCCGCCGCGAGGGTGCCCGTGACGACCGTGCCCGCGCCCGAAACGGTGAACGCCCGGTCGATCCACAGCCGGACATCGGCGTCCGGATCGGGCGCCGGCAGCCCTCCGGCCAGCGCGGCGATCGCCGCGCGCAGCTCGTCGAAACCCGCACCGGTCTTCCCGCTGACGGCGACGCTCGGCACGGCACCCAGCGACGTCGCGGCGATCTCGCCGAGCGCGGCCTCGGTCGCGGCCGCCGGGTCGGCGCGGTCGGCCTTCGTGACGACCAGCAACCCGCGCCGGACACCGAACGCGTCGAGCGCGGCGAGGTGCTCGGCCGACTGCGGCATCCAGCCCTCGTCGGCCGCGACGACGAACAGCACCGCCGGCGCGGGCCCGGCGCCCGCCAGCATGTTCGGCACGAACCGTTCGTGGCCCGGCACGTCGACGAACGCGACGTCGTCGCCGCCGATCCGCGTCCAGGCGAACCCGAGGTCGATGGTGAGCCCGCGGCGGCGCTCCTCGGCCCAGCGGTCGGGCTCCATCCCGGTCAGCCGGCGCACGAGCGTCGACTTCCCGTGGTCGACGTGCCCGGCGGTGACGATCACCCGCATCGGCGGACGGCTTCCCGGAGCTTCGCGTCCTCTTCCGGCCGCACGGTCCGCAGGTCGAGCAGGCACCGGTCCCGCTCGACCCGGCCGACGACCGCGGGCTCGCCGGTCCGCAACGCGACGGCGTACCGGGCCGGCAGGCTCACCGCGACGCTGGGCAGTTCGACACCGGGCGCTCCCCCGCCGCCGACGGCCGACAGCACCGACGTCACTTGGACGTCGACGCCTTCCAGAGCTCTGACCAAGGTCTCCGCGCGCTCTCGGAGGCTCGCGACCGACGCATCGAGGGCCACGCGCACCGGCGGTTCCGGCCCGCGGAGCGTCGCTTCGAGCGCGGCGAGCGTGAGCTTGTCGACGCGCAGCGCCCGCGCGGCCGGGTGCCGCCGCAGCCGTTCGACGATGTCGGCGTCGCCGAGCAGGAGGCCGGCCTGCGGGCCGCCGAGCAGCTTGTCGCCGCTGGCCGTCACGACCGTGGCGCCCGCCCGCAGCGCGCTCGCGGCGTCCGGTTCGTCCGGCAGGAGCGGGTGCGGGGTCAGCAGGCCGGACCCGATGTCGGCGACCACGGGCACGCCGAGGCCGGCCAGCTCGCCGAGCGCCGCTTCCGACGTGAAGCCGGTGACCCGGTAGTTCGACGGGTGGACCTTGAGGACGAACCCGGTGTCCGGGCCGAGAGCGTCGGCGTAGTCCCGGATCGACGTCCGGTTGGTGGTGCCGACCTCGCGCAGCCGGGCACCGGTCGAGGCGAGGAGGTCGGGGATGCGGAAGCCGTCGCCGATCTCGACCAGTTCGCCCCGGCTGACGACGATCTCCCGGCCCGGGGCCAGCGCGAGCGCGCAGAGCAGCAGCGCGGCCGCGTTGTTGTTGACGACGTGCACGCCACCGGCGTCCGGGACGGCGGCGGCCAGCGCCGCGAGGGCACCTCGGCCCCGCCGCGCCCGCTCGCCGGTCGCCAGGTCGAACTCGACATCGGTGGCGCCCCCGGCCGCCACCAGCGCGTCGAGCGCGGCCGCGGACAGCGGGGCCCGGCCGAGGTTGGTGTGTACGACGACGCCGGTCGCGTTGACCACCGGCCGCAGCGACGCCGCGCTCGCCGGGAGCCGCGCGAGGACGACGTCGACGACGTCGGCCGGGGCGATCTCCCCGGCTCGCGCGGCTCGTTGCGATTCCTGGATCACCACCTTGACCAGGTCACGCCCGAGCGTCTCGGCGAACTTGGCGACGCGGGGCTCGGCCAGCACCGCGTCGGTCCGCGGGATCGCGCGGCGGGGGTCAGGCATGGCGGAGGCGGACGGGAATCGAACCCGCCAACGACAGGACCTGCCGTTCACCGGTTTTGAAGACCGTGCCGGTCACCAGGCCGGATACGCCTCCCTGCACCATGCGGCCATCCTGCCAAGGTTGCGGCCGGCGGGCACGATGAAGCGGTGGAGTACCGACTGACGCAGTACGCCCACGGCGGCGGCTGCGCGTGCAAGATCCCGCCCGGCGAGCTGGAGGAGGCCGTCCGCGGCCTCACCGGCAGCGCCCCCACCGACCCGGCGGGCGAGCTCCTCGTCGGCCTCGACACCGGCGACGACGCGGCCGCCGTCAAGATCTCCGGGTCGACCGCGCTGATCGCGACCACCGACTTCTTCACCCCGGTCGTCGACGACGCCTACGACTGGGGACGGATCGCCGCGGCCAACGCGCTTTCCGACGTCTACGCCATGGGCGGCACGCCGGTGGTGGCGGTCAACCTGCTCGGCTGGCCGCGGGAGACGCTGCCGTTCGAGCTGGCGGGCGAGGTGCTGCGCGGCGGGCTCGACGTCTGCGGCAAGGCGGGCTGCCACCTGGCCGGCGGGCACAGCATCGACGATCCGGAACCGAAGTACGGCCTGGCCGTCACCGGCGTCGCGGATCCCGCGCGGCTGCTGCGCAACGACGCCGGCCGCGCGGGCGTGCCGCTGACGCTGACCAAGCCGCTCGGCATCGGCGTGCTGAACTCGCGGCACAAGGCCACCGGCGAACGGTTCGCGCAGGCGATCGACGTCATGACTACGCTGAACGACACCGCCGCCCACGCCGCGCTGGCCGCCGGGGCCGTCTGCGCCACCGACGTCACCGGCTTCGGCCTGCTCGGCCATCTGCACAAGCTGGCCAGGGCGAGTGGCGTCACCGCGCGCCTGGACCCGTCGGCTGTGCCGTACGTCGAAGGCGCGCGCGAGGCGCTGCGCGACGGGTACGTCAGCGGGGGCACGCGCCGCAACCTCGACTGGGTGCGTCCGCACGTGGACCTGTCCCGGATCTCCGAAGACGAGGCGTTGCTGCTGGCCGACGCGCAGACGTCCGGCGGGCTGCTGGTCGCCGGGGAGGTGCCGGGGTACCCGGTGATCGGGGAGCTCGTGCCGCGCGGGGAGCACACGATCGTCGTGGGGTGAGTTTCGGGGCGGTCGCGGCGGGTACGCGGAAATCATGCCTGCACCGGACCGTTCCAGCCTCGAACAGCACCTGGCCCAGACCGCCTACCCGTGCGGCCGCGACGAACTCCTGCGGCGCGCGGCGGCGGCCGGCGGCGGGGACTCCGTGCTCGGTTCGCTCGGCGGCCTGGCCGAGGGCGACCGGTACGAGGACTTCGACGCCGTGTGGGCGGCGGTGTCGGCGAAGCGCCTCGGCGGGACGTCCTAGGCGAGCCGCTCCACGGCGTCGCGCGCTTCCTTGAGGTCCGCGCCCGTGTTCTCGCGGTAGACCTTGATGGCCTGGATCTTCTTGCCCTCGCGCAGCAACGCGGCGACCTCGTCGAGCCCGGGCTCGATGACGGTCACGCCGAGTTGCGCGACGATGGCGTCCAGCTTCCGTTCCATCCGATCGAGCCGGCGGCCGAGCCTGCGTTCGGTGGACGACGATCCCAGGCCGACGACCGTGATGAGCAGGACGATCCCGAGCAGCAGCATCCCGTAGTCCATGGCGGGTCATGCTACTGCGCGAAAACTGTCGGTGCCCGCGTTTAGGGTGGCCCCATGACGACATTGACCGATCGCCCGAACACCGCTCTGCTGATCGTCGACGTGCAGAACGGCGTGATGGACGGCGCCCACGACCGCGCCGCCGTCCTCGCGAACATCGTCGCGTTGGTGGAGAAGGCGCGTTCCGGCGGGGTCGACGTGGTGTGGGTGCAACACACCGATGACGGGCTGCCCCGCGGGAGCGAGGAGTGGGAGTACGTGCCGGAACTGGTGCGGCGCGAGTCGGAACCGTTGGTGCACAAGGGTTACGGCGACGCGTTCGAGGACACCGACCTGGAGGCGGTGCTGGCGGCCCGCGATATCGGCAGGCTGGTGGTGGCGGGAGCCCAGACGGACGTGTGCATCAGGTCCACCCTCCACGGCGCGTTCACCCGCGGCTACGACGCGACACTGGTGTCCGACGCGCACACGACGGAGGACCTGTCGGCGTACGGGGCACCTGAGCCGGGGGCGGTCATCGCGCACACGAACCTGTATTGGCAGTACCAGACGGCACCGGGGCGGACTGCGGGGACGGTGCAGACCGCGGAGGTGGAGTTCGGGGTGAAGGCACCGGCCTGAGCGGCTCGGGGTGGGGGCGGTTGGTCGGGTGGGCGCGCCCCGGTTGGGGGCTTGCGGGCGGTGGCCCCGGGGTCGCCTTCGTGGCCGGGGTGGGGGCCGTGGTCGGGTGGCGCCCCGGTCGGGGACTTGCGGGCAGTGGCCCCTGGGTCGTTTCCAAGGCCGGGGCGGCAGTTGTTGCGGTCGGCGCACCCGAAGTGGCGTCGGGTGCGAGTCGTTCATGACGACCGGCCCGCCCTACTCCGGGCGCTGGAAGCCGTACGCGCGCTCCACTTTCGCCACCTCGATGTGGTAGTCCGCGTACCACTGCTCCCAGCCGCGGCGCTGGGCCTCCAGGTGCTCCGGGTGCTGCTTCCACGCCGTGATCGACTCGGCGTCGCGGTAGTACAGCACCGTCAGCTCGCGGCCGTCGGCGTCCGTCCGGGACTCGCGTCCCAGGTAGCCCGGCTGCGCCCTCCCCAGCGAGCCCATCCGGGCGTCCATCGGCGCGTAGCCGTCCAGGTTGTCCGCGTCGAGCTTGCTGCTGATGATCACCGCGTAGTACGGGGGTTCGGGTCTCGTGAAGGACACCGCCGGAGCCTAGGTCCGCGCCGCCTCCGGCCCCAACCGATATTCACGCTCCGCGCAGGTGGTCGCGCAGGGATCGGGCCACCCGGGCCATCAGCACGTCCGCCTCGGGCTGGAGTACCGCCGGGACACGGGACCCCGTCAGCGCCACCACGCCGAACGCCCGGCCGTCGGCGTGCTCGACTACTCCGGCCTCGTGCCGCAGGTTCAGCAGCGTTCCCGTCTTCGACGACCACTTCGCCGCGTCCGAAGCGAAGTCCGGCGTCAAGCGGTGGCGGATCACGTTGTGCGCCATCAGTTCCCTCACACCCGCGGCCACCACGGGATCGATCCGCGACGGCGTCCACAGCGCCTGCAGCAGCTCCAGCACCGCCCGCGCCGACGCCGCGTTCGCGCGGGTCACGTCGAGCTGGGGCAGCCGGTGACCCTGCCCCGCCGTGCCCGCGCCGATCGCCAGTGCGTGCGCCAGGTCGACCTCGCCCGCGTCGAACCGCTCGGCCGGGGTGTCGACGAGGTCCGCCATCAGGTGGCGCACGGCGATTCCCCGCAGACCCCACCCCTCCAGCGCCCGCATCACGGCGTCCGGCGGCGTGAGACCGAACAGGACGTCGGCCGCCACGCCGTCGCTCAGTGCCGTGCTCAGGTACAGCAGGTCGTCGACCGCGATCCGGGCCGGGTGGCGGAAGCGCGTCAGCCCGATCGGCCCGGGCGTGGTCACTCCGCCCGGCTCGACCTCCAGCTGCGTGGCGCCGTCCAGTTCGCCGCGGCGGATGCGCTCCAACGTCGCCGCCGCCAGGGGGACCTTCACCAGCGACGCGATCGGGTACTCGCGGTCCGGGTCGATCCCCAGCTCGTGCCCCGACCGCAGGTCGCGGACCAGGAACGACCCGCGCAACCCGCCTTCGTCCAGCTCCGCCCGCAGCTGCCGGACCAGCCCTTCCGCGCTCATGCCTCGGCTCCCAGGCACCGCGCGACCGCGGACGACAGTCCGCGCAACCGGTCGGCGTCTTCGCCCAGAGTCGCCGCGACGCCGAAGCCGCGCGCCAGCGAGATCTCGCCGACCGGACGCCAGTGCAGCCCCAGCTCGTCGGCCTGCGCGGCCGAGCACAGCAGCAGGTCCGCCGAGCCGAACACCGCCGCCGCGGCCGCGGTCAGCGACCCGGCCACGGCCACCTGCGCCGGCGGCAGGCCCACGGCGTCCTGCACCCGCAGCAGCCGGTCGCGGACGTGCGGGACGTCGTCCTCCGGCTGCAGCCGGACGTGCCGCCGCGGTCCCCCGGACCGCCCGGCCCGCAACGTCTCCAGGTGCACGACCCGGGCCGGCGGCGCGACCACCCCGGCCAGCCCCAGCGGCACCGACCACACGCCCTCGTCGGCCGGGACCGCGACGAGCGCCGCCCGCACCTCCTGCGTGCGGACCAGCTCGGCCCGCTCGCCCGGCGGTGCGACGCGGAACTCCAGGTGGACCTCCTGCGCGCGGGCTTCGGCGGCCAGCTCCGCCAGCGAACGCACCCCGCACGTGTCCGGGACGGCGACGCGCATCGGCCGCAGCCGCGCTTGCCGCGCGTCGTGTTCCAGCGCGTCGGCCAGCTGCACCAGCCGCCGGGCGGAGGGCAGCACGTCGCGCCCGAACGGCGTGAGCCGCGCCCGGCGGGTCGTCCGGTCGAAGAGCCGTTCGCCGAAGTGCGCTTCCAGCGCGGCGATGCGCCGGCTCGCGACCGGCTGCGGGATCCGCGCGACCGCCGCGCCCGCCGTGAAGCTGCCCGCCTCGCTCACGCTCACGAACGCCCTGCAGCCGCCCACCAGGTCCACGGCCTCACTCTATGCGATTCCGGCATCGAACCGTTCACTTCCGTCTTGGACAGCATGAGCGAAGCCGGTGAGACTGCGGATGTCGATCAAGATCGGAAAGGTTGTCCCGTGCCGCTCCCCCACGTCCGGCGGGCCGCGCTCGTCGCGCTGGCTCTCCTGTCGCTCACCGCCTGCACCACCCCGGCCCCCGAGGCCCCAGCACCGGCAGCAAAGCCATCGACGACGGCGGCAGCCCCGCAACCGGACTTCGCGCCCTTGGAGCGCGAGTTCGACGCCCGCCTCGGCGTGTACGCCGTCGACACCGGCTCCGGCCGCGAGCTCACCCACCGCGCCGACGAACGCTTCGGATACGCCTCGACGCACAAGGCGTTCTCGGCCGCGGCCGTCCTCCAGCGCACGAGCCTCGACGGGCTGGCGAAGGTGCTGAAGTACACCCGCGCCGACCTCCAGCCGAACTCGCCGGTCACCGAAAAGCAGGTCACCACCGGCGTTTCCCTGCGCGACGCGATGGACGCGGCGCTGCGCTACAGCGACAACACCGCCGCCAACCTGCTGTTCCGCGAGCTGGGCGGGCCGCGGGGGCTCGGCGACGCGCTGCGCGGGATCGGCGACACGACCACGCACGTCGACCGGACCGAACCCGGCCTCAACGACCTCGCGCCCGGCGACGTCCGCGACACCAGCACCCCGCGGGCGATGGCCACCAGCCTGCGCGCGTTCACCCTCGGCGCCGCGCTGCCGCCGGAGAAGCGGACGGTGCTCACCGACATGATGCGCGCCAACACCACCGGCGCGGCCCTGATCCGGGCGGGCGCGCCGGCGGGCTGGGCCGTCGCCGACAAGACCGGCACCGGCGACTACGCGACGCGCAATGACATCGCCGTCGTCTGGCCGCCGGGGCGCGCGCCGATCGTGCTGGTCGTCATGTCCGACAAGAAGGCCGAGGACGCGTCGCCCGACGACCGGCTGATCGCGCAGGCGGCGAAGCTCGCCCTCAGCGGTCTTCGGTGAGGACGCGGGCTTCGAGGTCGACGCCGTGCGTGCCGATCACCTCGGCCCGCACGAGCGAACCCGGCTCCGGCGCCACCCCGGCGAACGTCACGTGCCCGTCGACCTCGGGTCCCTGGTGCGCCGCCCAGCCGCGTCCGCCGGTTCCGACGACCACGTCGACGACCGCGCCGAGCCGCTCCTCCGCGCGACGCGAGACCTGGTCGTCGGCCAGGACCGACAGCTCCTCGACGCGCTCGGCGAGCACCGCGGCCGGGACCTTGCCCGGCAGGCCGGCGGCCTCGGTGCCGTCCTCGTCCGAGTAGCCGAAGACGCCGATGGAGTCCAGCCGGGCCTGCTCCAGGAAGAGCTTCAGCTCGGCGAACTCGGCGTCGGTCTCGCCCGGGAAGCCCGCGATGAAGTTCGACCGCACCCCGGCGTCCGGCGCGATCGTCCGGATCCGTTCGAGCAGCTGCAGGAAGCGCTCCCGGTCGCCGAACCGGCGCATCCGGCGCAGCACCGGGCCGCTCGCGTGCTGGAACGAGAGGTCGAAGTACGGCGCGACGCCCGGGGTCCCGGCGATCGCCTCGAGGAGGCCGGGCCGCAGCTCGGCCGGCTGCAGGTAGCTGACCCGGACGCGGTCGGCGACGGCCGCGAGCTCCGGCAGCAGCTTCTCCAGCGCCTGCAGGTCGCCGAGGTCCTTGCCGTAGGACGTCGAGTTCTCGCTGACCAGCACCAGCTCGCGTACGCCGTGACCGGCGAGCCATTCGGCCTCGGCGAGGATCTCGGCGGGCGGCCGGGAGACGAACGCGCCGCGGAAGCTCGGGATCGCGCAGAACGTGCACCGCCGGTCGCAGCCCGACGCCAGTTTCAGCGGCGCGACCGGGCCGCCGCCGAGCCGGTGCCGCAGCACCCGCGGGCCGCTCGCCGGGCCGCCGTGTCCCGGCACGTGGGCGGAAACCTCGGTCCGCCGCACCGGCGTGATCGGCAGGAGCGTGCGCCGGTCGCGCGGGGTGTGCGCGGGTGCGGTCCGGCCCTGGAGGACGTCCTCGATGCGGTCGCCGATCTCCGGGTAGTCGTCGAACGAGAGGACGGCGTCGGCCTCCGGCAGCGCGTCGGCGAGCTCGCGGCCGTAGCGCTCGGCCATGCAGCCGACCGCGACGACCTTCGCGCCCTTGCCGGACGCGGCGAGGACCGTGTCGATCGACTCCTTCTTGGCCGCTTCGATGAAGCCGCAGGTGTTCACCACGACGACGTCGGCTTCGTCCCCGGCTTCGGCCAAGCGGAAGCCCGAACCGCCGAGGCGGGCGGCGAGCTCGTCGGAGTCGACTTCGTTGCGCGCGCAGCCCAGGGTGACCAGGGAGACGGTGCGCACGCCGTCAGTCCGCGACGACGTCGCCGTGGCCCGGCTGGTCGCCGATCCCGAGGACCACCACGTGCTCGCCGCAGCAGTCGCCGATCGCCTTGGTCTGCACCAGTGCCGGCGTGTCGACAGCCGGTGCGACGGCGTTCAGGGGCAGGTAGGCGGTGATCACCATGCCGCTCGCCAGCAGCACCCTGGCGATCTTCCGGCGCCGGTCACCGACTTCGTGGACGCCGACGCACGTGCCCCACTCCTGCCCGGCCGGTGCCTCCTGGGCGTTCTCCTGGCGCAGCCGGCGTTCTTCGGCCATCCGCTCGAGCATGCTCACGGGGTCCCCCTCGGTGCGTCCGGTAGCCGGTCGAGCCGAGAGTCGCACGCCGCGGGAAACCGTCTCAAGGTCTTCACCGGAAGTGGCCGGAACCGGTCAGTGACCACCGAACAGGTGCCGGACCTCGGTTTCGGCGTCGTCGAGCCACCCGGCCCGGCGCCGTTCGTCCGCGCCGGCGACCACCCGCAGCACCAGCCGGCGCACGTCCGGCTCACCGAGGTAGGGCGCGAGGCAGCGCCGCCAGATCGCGTCGAGCGGGTCGCCGAAGAGCGTCCGCTCGCGCTCCTCGGTGGTGTCGGAGGTGTTCACCACCAGCAGCCCCCGCAGCGAGAGCAGCGACTCCGGTGCGCCGCCGGCGTCGTCGAGGCGGTACGCGACACCGGGGACGAGGATCCGGTCGAGCCAGCCACTGAGGATGGCGGGCGGCTTGCCCCACCAGTTCGGGTGGATGGCGACGAGCCCACCCGCTTCGCCCAGTTCCTCGCGGTGGCGCCGCACCAGCGGATCCGGCTCGGCGGCGAGGAACTCTTCCGCGCGGGTCCCGCTCGTGTAGGCCTCATCCGCGGTGAGCACCGGGTCGAAGCCTTCGGCGTACAGGTCGTGGAAGAACACCGGCCGCCCGGCTCCGCTCAGCGTGTCACGGACCCGCGCGGCGAGGGCGTGGTTGAAGCTTCCCGGCCGGGGGTGGGCCAGCAGGACGACCACCGGCCGGGACGTCTCGTCGATCACCGCACCAGCCTGTCACGGCGGCGGCGGCCGGCTCAGCCCGCGTTCGCCAGCAGGCCCGGCCCCGACGGCGCGTTGCGCATCAGGCAGGCGTGGCACGGCATCCCGCGCAGCCCGTCGAGCACTTCGGCCTCGCCGGGGTAGATCCCTTCGCCGCACAGCGCGGTCAGCTGCGCCGGCACCTCGCCGGGGGCGGGGACGGGGATCAGGTGGCAGACGCGTCTGCTTTCGCCGACGACGCCTCGGCGTAGCCGCACCAGCGCGAGCATCCCACCGTTTTCACCCATACACGGAAGGTAGGCCGATCGGCTCATCGCAGCTTCGTGCCCGGGCACCAACGATCTTCGACGAGGGTGGTCCGGGGTACCAAAATCACGCCGGCGACAGCACGGCCGCACCCAGGCGGTGGCTCAGGTTGAGCGCGAGCTCGACGTCCAGCCTGCTCTCCGCGAGCTCGCGCGGCAGCAGCTCCTGCGCCTTGCGGACGCGGTACTGCACCGAGTTCTTGTGCATCGTCAGCTCGCCCGCGGCGGTCGTGTAGCTGCCGCCGGCCGCGAGGAACACGCGCAGGGTGTCACGCAGCCGCGCGCAGTTCTCGTCGTCGGCGCTCAACGGCCCGAGCGTGCTCGCCACCCACAGCCGGGCCGCGTTGAGGTCGGTCGTCATCAGCGCGACCGTGCCGACGTCCCGGAAGGTCAGCACGCGGTCGCAGTGCTCGCCGGCGGCCAGCGCCAGCGCGTGCACCCGGCGGGCCTGCTGGTGGGTGTCGCGGAAGCCGCCGACGCCGGTGCCGGGGTCGCCGACCGTGACGCGCACGCCGGGGTCCGCCTCGGCGAGCACGGCGTCGAGGTGCTCGCGGCGGACCGACGCCACCGGGAGCCACGCCCACGCGCCGGCCTCGTCGCGGGGCACGAACAGCGGACGTCCCTCGCCGCCGGCGCGCGCCAGCACCGCGCCGGCGACCGACTCCAGCAGCGACAGCACGTCGTGGGCCTCGGACGCGTGCCAGACGACCATCCCCACGTGCGTGCCGCGCAGGCGGTAGCCGATCACCGCCTCGGCCGCGTCGACGTCGGCCGGACCGCCGTTCTCGCTCAGCAGGTCCAGCACCTTCGCCGCCCGCGCGGCGCTCCGGTTGAGCAGCCACTTGTCGCGTTCGTCCTGGTAGACGCTCACGAGCTGGCGCACCACCCGCGTGATGAACTCGTAGGCGACCTTGAGCAGCCGGCGCATCATGGCCCCGAGCAGCGCCGCGTCATCGACGAGCCGGATGCACTCCTGGAAGCCGAAGTCGAGCATCGCGGCCTGCCCGAGGTCGTACGCCCGGATCAGGTCGAACACCGGGGTGCCGCGCTGGGCCAGCCGGCGCGCGTACTCCATGGCCGCCGCCGGCGGCTCGACGGTCGCCGGGTCGATGCCGTGGCGGAAGATCTGCAGGGCGGTCTCGATGTTCTGGTAGACGCTCGCCGACAGCAGGCTCACCATGCGCTCGTCGTCGTTGACCAGCTGCGGCAGGTCCGCCGCGTACAGCTGGACCAGCTCCCCGGTCAGCTCGCCCGCCCGGTCCGCGAGGGTGGCGGCGATCTGCCGGATGCGGTCCGAGACGATTTCTTCGTCCACCATGGAGCCACCCTACGGGGTGAACGATCAAGCTCGTCCGGCGAACTCGTCGATCAAGCGGAAGGTTTCGGCCGGGGCCTGGACATGCGGCACGTGCCCCGCGCCCGCCACGACCTCGAACCGCGCGTCGGCGAACGCGGCCGCGTACACCTTGCCGAACTCCGGCGGCACGACGACGTCGTCCGCACCCCAGACCAGCAGCGCCGGGATCCGGACGCGCACGAGGCGCCGCAGCAGCTTCGGGTCGGCGATCCGCTCGCCCGCGTAGGCCCGCAGCGCGGCCATGTCGGCGGGGTCCGGCCCGGGCGCGCCGGGCGGTGGCTGCGGCAGGCTGATCGGGTGGCCTTCGACGTCCGCGCCGATGCCGTCGAGGATCACCAGCCGCCCGATCCGGCGCCCGCGGTCGCGGACCGCCATTTCGGACGCGACCCAGCCGCCGAAGGAGCTGGCGACCACGAGGACGTCGTTCGCGTCCTCGTCGTCCAGGAGGTCGAGGTAGGTGACGGCGAGGTCGTCGACGCCGGAGAACCAGTCCGGGCGGGGCGTGCCGGCCCAGCCCGGGTGTGTCGGCGCGAGCACGCGCGCGTGCGGTGCGAAGTGCTCGACGATCGGCTCGACGCCGCGCGGGCCGGCGCCGCCGTGCAGGACGAGCACGGTGCGGTCGCCGCCGCCGGTGTCGACGAGGGGGATGTCCAGTCCCGGGTGTGGACGCAGCGTCCGGGTCACGAAGGTTCCTTTCAGTGGTGATCGGCGTGGGCCAGCATCTGCTCGACCATGGCGGCGGGCGCGTCCGGCCGGAAGCAGGCTTCGAGGTTGTCCGCCGAGTCGCGGGCGGCTTCTTCCGACCGCGGGAAGAGGGCGGTTTCGTACGCGGAGAGAGCGCTTTCGACGTCGTCGTGGGCGGCCAGGGCGAGGGCCAGTTCGGTGGCGTCGAGCATGGCGAGGTTCGCGCCTTCGCCCGCGAACGGCGACATCACGTGCGCGGCGTCGCCGAGCAGGGTCACGCCCGGCACCCGGTCCCAGCGGTGGCCGACCGGCAGTGCGTGGATCGGGCGCGGGACCAGGGTCTCGTCGCTCTCCGCGATGAGGGCGCGCAGCCCGGCGTCGAAGTCGGCGAAGACGTCGAGCAGGCGTTCGTGGTCGGTCAGGCCGGTGACGGTGCCGGGGTCTTCGGTCCGCACGGCGGCGTAAACGCGAATCCGACCGCCGCCGTTGCGCTGGGCGATCAGGCCTTTCCCGCCGGCCAGCGCGAACATCGAACCCTGGCCGACGAGCGCGGCCGCGGCCGGGTGCTTCTCGTCCACATCGGACAGATGGGCCTCCACGAACGAAAGTCCGGAGTAGACCGGAACGGCGTCCGACAGCAGCGGCCGGACCTTCGACCACGCGCCGTCCGCGCCGACGACCAGGTCCGCTTCGGCGATCTCGCCGGTGTCCAGGGTGATCCGCCCGGCGGACACCGCGGTCACCTTGGTGCCCCAGCGGACGACGCCGTCCGGCAGGGACTCGACCAGGATCCGTTTGAGGGCACCGCGATCCACCTCGGGCCGGGTGCCGCCGCTCGCTTCGGCGGTCTCCTCGAACCGGATGACGCCGTCGCGGTCGAGGATGCGCAGCGCTTCGCCCTCTTGCCGGGCGACGGCGCGGAACGGCGCGGTCAGGCCCGCTTCGGCGAGGGCGCGCAGGCCGGACTCTTCGTGCAGGTCCAGGGTGCCGCCCTGGTCGCGGGCGGTGGGTGAGGCGTCGAGCTCGTAGACGGTCGACGCGATGCCACGCGTGTGCAGGACGCGGGCCAGCGTGAGGCCGCCCAGGCCCCCGCCGACGATGGCGATCCGGGTCATCGGTTCTCCTCGGGTTCGGGCCGCGGGGTGGCGAGCGCGCCGTTGAGCAGCGCGTCGAACGCCCACCGCGACCGGGCGGGGCCGGGGCCGGACACCAGGTCGGCGGCCAGCGCGGCGATGTGCGGATGGGTCCGCGGGGAGGCCGCGGCCAGGGAGTCGGTCATGACCTCGTGCTCGCGGGCGGCCCCCGGCTTCTCCCGGCGGCTGCCGTGTTCGACGGCGGTCGCCGTGGCGGTCAGCAGGAGCACGTCGACCGCCCAGGCGGCCTGCCCGGGCGCCATGCCGCCCTCGTCGAGCAGCGCGAGCACGGCCTCGACGAGGGCCAGGTAGTGCGGCCCGCTCAGCCGGGTCACCAGCGCGACCCGGGCGAGGCTCGGGTGCGCGAACAGCACGGACCGGTAGGAGTCCAGGAGCGACCACAGGCGTTCCCGCCAGTCCCCCGCCGCGCCGGTGCCGACCTCCGCGAGCAGTTCGTCGAGCACCGCGGCGTGCAGCTCTTCGGTGTCCTTGACGTAGACGTAGAGCGAGGCCGCCCCGGTGTCCAGCTCCTGGGCGAGCCGGCGCATGGTGACGCGCTCGACGCCCTCGGCGCGCATCACGGCGACGGCGGTCGCGACGATGCCTTCGCGGGTCAGCGCCGGTTTCGCCGGGCGCTCACGGCGGTTGTACGTGCCTTCCGGAGCCATGCCCCCACTGTAGCGAACATGTTCGTTCCGAGCACGTTCGCGCCGCACATGTTCGTGCGAGCCGTGTCACAACCGCCGAGCATGTCACTACCCCGGCGATTGTTTCCGGACGAAAAAAATCGGAAACAATCGCGAAACACGGACCAGCCCGCTAACTGGTCTGGACCACAGGACGTAGATCACCTGTCTGGCGGTTCCGGTTACGCCGCATGGCAAATCCAAAGGTACAGACCACTAGGAATTATCACAGTAAAAACCGGTTAAGCAACTTTCGACGGGTGTGGCACCCCGGCCCGGCCGGTATATCTGGAATACACCGAATCCACGGAGGCCGGCGACACCGCCGGCCGGCACGAGGCCGCCCGACCCCCCTCACGGAGGCACCATGCACCGCCTGGACCCGGCCCGCGACCACGTCATCGGGCTCTACCGCATCGTCATCGGCTTCCTGTTCGCCTGCCACGGCCTGAAGACGCTGTTCGGCCTGTTCGGCGCGAAGGCCCCCGCCGCCGTCGGAGTGTGGCCGGGGTGGTGGGCCGCGGTGATCCAGCTCGTCTGCGGCGCGCTCGTCTGCCTGGGCCTCGGCACCCGGGCGGCCGCGATCCTCGGCTCCGGGTCGATGGCCTTCGCCTACTTCACCGCGCACCTGCCGGACGGCCTGTTCCCGATCCAGAACGGCGGCGAGGCGGCGACCCTCTTCTGCTGGAGCCTGCTCGTCGTCGCGTTCGTCGGCCCCGGCCGGTTCGCGCTCGGCAACCTCCCGGCCCTGAACCGGACGCCGGAGGAGGCACCGGCCCGCGTCACCGCCTAGGGACGCGAGATCCCGACGCCGCTGCGCGCGTCGGGACCGTACTTCGCCAGCTCCGCCGCGAGGTCGAGCCGGCCGCTCTTCGCCCGGTCGTCGTCGGTCAGCAGCTCGCGCGGGATGATCCAGACGACCTCGAACTCGAGCCCGCTGGGGTCCTTGGCGTACAAGGACTTCGTGGTGCCGTGGTCGGACGAGCCGACGAGCGCGCCGGCTTCGGTGAGGCGGCCGGCGAGCCGTTCGAGGTCGCCGAGCGTGTCGACCTCCCACGCGAGGTGGTACAGCCCCACCGACGTCTTGCCCGCGCCGGAGTCCTCGGCCTGAGCACCGAGCTCGAACAGGCCGAGGTCGTGGTCGTTGGTCGACCCGGGCGCCCGCAGGAACGCCGCGCCGCGGTGCGCGTCGCCGCCCTCGATGTAGTCGAAGCCCAGGACGTCGCGGTAGAAGGCGACGCTTTCGGCCACATCCCGGACGTAGAGCACGGCATGGTTCAGGCGGAAGATCGACATCGAGGGCTCCCCGCGCGGCACGCAAATCGGTTGAAGTTTCAACCGAAGGCTACCACGAACGACGCCACCCACAGCCGGCCGAGCCAGGCCGCGTAGCGGTCATCGGGCCACCCCCTGACACTCGACGAGCCGGTGCCACAGCATCCCGTCCGTCGTGGACCACACCACGTCGCGGCACTCGTCCTCATCGACGGCCAGCTGCCCGGTGGCCGCGGCCGCCCGGGCGTGGTCCGCCATGGCCGCCGGCCACTGCCGGTCGATCTCGGCGAGCATCGCCGCCGCCGCGGGGCCGCTCGCCGCCGCACCGCGCACGGCGAGGTGCAGTCGCGCGGTCCGCCGCGTCGCCGAGGTGTCGACCACGGCGAACGCCGTGAACCGGGTGCGCAGGTCGGGCTCGGCGAACACGGCCCGCAGCTCCGGACGCTCCAGCATCGACACGTCCTCGTCGTCGCCCACCGCGACGTCCCACGTGCGGTGCAGCAGCGCCGCCTTGTTCTTGAACGCCGAACAGACCGTCTCGGGCGCGACCCCGGCCTCGGCGGCGACGTCGGCGATGGTCGTCCGGCCGTAACCCTTCGTGACGAACTGGGCGTGCGCCGCGCTGCCGCCGGCTCGAGTCGTAGCGAGGAGTTCCTGGCCGACTACCGCCTCGAAGTCGTCGCCGCGGGCGCGAGTGGCGACCTCGCCTACACGAATGGCGGATCGTCCACCGCCACGGCGACCGGCCACCGGACGAGCCCGGGCCGGCCGATGCGCTCCACTCTCGGTAGGTCCGGTGACCGACCGGGCGACAAACCTTCGACACCGCATCGAGGCCCTGGTCAGGCGGCCCGGCGGTTCGTAGGGTGGTTTCACCGCAGGACACCGTGTCAGCTGTCCCGCGGGCGGTGGTGCCCCCGGATCCGACCTTTCCCCGAAGCCAAGTCCGGGGCACCACCGCGCCTCCCTCCCCCGCCGGCTCTGCGAGGCGTAGTCGCGCGGCAATTTACATACATACACCACGTATGTATCCTCGCCTCATGACGAAGCGGAGCGAATCCCTGGGTCAGGAGCACCGGGTCCGGCTGCCGGCCGGCGAGGTGCGGTACTTCGAGCGGGGCGGGGGCGCCCCGGTGGTGTTCGTCCACGGGGTGCTGACGAACGCCGAACTGTGGCGGAAGGTGGTGCCGGACGTCGCCGCCGCCGGGTTCCGGTGCCTCGCCCCGGATCTGCCGCTGGGCTCGCACGACCTCCCGATGCGCGCGGACGCCGACCTGTCCCCCACCGGCAACGCCGACCTGATCGCGGACTTCCTCGACGCGCTGGACCTGCGGGACGTCACAATCGTCGCGAACGACACCGGCGGCGCGCTGACGCAGATCCTGCTCAGCCGGCGCCCGGAGCGGGTCGGGCGGGTCGTGCTCACGCCGTCGGACTGCTTCGAGTACTTCTTCCCGCCGATCTTCAAGGCGCTGCCGCCGGTCGCCCGGATCCCCGGGTCGATGGCGGTGCTCGGGCAGCTGCTGCGGATCCGCGCGCTGTACCCGCTGCCCGTGCTCTTCGGCTGGGTGACCAAGCGGCCGCTGCCGGACGCCGTCGCGCAGGCCTACCTCTCGCCGCTGCGGAAGTCCGCCGGGGTGCGCCGTGACCTGCGCAAGCTGCTGCGGGACGTCCACCCGCGGCACACGCTCGCCGCCGCCGAGGCGCTGCGGACCTTCGACCGGCCGGTGCTGCTCGCCTGGGGTCCCGAGGACAAGCTGTTCCCCATCCGGCTGGCCCACCGGCTCGCCGCACTGCTGCCGGACGCGCGGGTCGTCGAGGTTCCGGACGCCTACACGTTCCTGTCCGAAGACCAGCCCGCCGCGCTGGCCGGGCACATCGTCGAGTTCGCGGGCGTCATGGCAGATTAGGCGGGTGCGACGTACCCAGCAGGACCGTTCCGCCGGCACGAAGGCCGCCCTGGTCGCCGCCGCGCGCGAACTGTTCGCCGCCCGCGGCTACCAGGCCGTCCCGGCGGACGAGATCACCCGCGCCGCCGGCGTCACCCGCGGCGCGCTGTACCACCACTACGCCGACAAGCAGGGCTTGTTCCGCGCCGTCGTCGAAGAGCTGGAACGCGAGCTGACCGCGGAGGTCGAGGCCGCGTTCGCCGGCGGCGCGGACCCGCTGACCGGCATGATGCTCGGCCTCGGCGCCTTCCTCGACGCCTGCCTGCGCGAGGACATCCGCCGCATCTCGCTGACCGACGCGCCCGCCGTGCTGGGCTGGGACGTCTGGCGCGAGATCGAGGCGGAGTACGGCCTCGGCCTGATCGTCACCGTGCTGGAGCAGGCCAGGGCGGACGGGCTGATCGTGGAGACGCCCGTCCGCGCCTTGGCGCAGCTGGTGCTCAGCGCGGTGATGGAGGCGGCGAGGATGATCGCCGCGGCCGACGATCCCGCGCGGACCCGCGCCGAGGTCCAGCAGGTCCTCGGCGGCTGGCTCGCGAGCCTCCTGCGGACCTAACGCGTCCGGTAGGTGCTCAGCACCGCGGGCCCGACCTGCGTGGTCGACACCAGCGAGAGGTCCGCGGCGGCTTCGAAGAGCCGCCGGCCCTCCCCCACCACGCTCGGGAAGACGAGCAGGCGGTACTCGTCGACCAAGCCGTGGCGGGCGAGGGTCTGCGCGATCCCGACGGACCCGATGACGATCAGATCGCCCGTGTCCTTCGTGACTTCGTCGACGAGATCTCCTTGCAGCAGCGAGGAGTTCTGCCACGCGGAGACGTCGTTCAGCGTCCGCGAAGCGACCAGCTTCCGAGCCGCGTTGAGGCGGTCGGGGAATGCGCCGGTGCGGCCGGGCCACAGCTTGGCGAACAGCTCCCACGTGGTGCGGCCGAACAGCAGGGTGCCGGTTTCGAGCAGGGTGCCCAGCCGGAACTTGTCCCCGGCCACGGCCTCCGGTCCGTGCCGGAACGCCCAGCCGCCGGTGGCCGTGCCGCCGGAGCCGTCCGGGTCCCCGACGACACCGTCCAGGGTGAGGAACTCGACGACGATCACGCTCATGACCACTCCCGGTGGATCCTGCCGCGCCCTGGTGGCGCGGCCTCACCGGTACCTACCGGCGGCGCCCGCCGGATTCATCGCTGAGATCGGACGGAGTTGTCCCGTCTTCGACGTCGACCGCGTCGAACCACCCGCACGCGGGGTCGCCGGACGGCCGGTCGAACCGCGTCACGTACGGCTTGACGTCGAGCACAGGAGTGCCGTCGAGCAGGTCGACGCCGGCGAAGCGGATCGAGCTGCCTCCGACTTCGAGGATCCGGACCAGGCTGAGCCCGATGGGGTTCGGGCGGCGCGGGCCGCGGGTGGCGAAGATGCCCATCCGGCGGCCTTCGCGGCGCAGGAGGTACGGGACCTGCGTCAGCGTGCCCGGCCGGTCGGGGCGGTCCAGCAGGCTGAGCAGCCACGCGTAGTCGAACCCGGCCAGCCCCGCCAGGCCCTCGGCGAAGCGCGGGTCGAGCTCGATCGTGCCTTCTTCGGTGCGGTTCGCGCCCGCCTGGACGGGGGTGTGCTCGAGCTCCGTGCGGGCGGTGCGCACGACACCGATCGGGATCATCGGCCCAGGGTAGGACCTCGCGACCGGTGCCGTGCGCGACCCGCTACGCGGTGACCAGCGAGAGGCCGTAGGTCTGCAGGATCTCGTTCACCGGCTGGAACCACGTCTCGCCACCGGAGCTGCAGTTGCCCCAGCCGCCCGACGTCACGCCCTGGGCCTGGTCGCCGGTGATGAAGGAACCGCCGGAGTCACCGGGTTCGGCGCAGACGTTCGTGCGCGTCATCTGGTAGACCGCGCCCTGGGAGTAGTTGACGGTCTCGTTGAGCCCCAGCACCGTGCCGCAGTGCCAGTGCGTCGTCGAGCCCGAGCGGCACACCGAGGTGCCGACCGGCGCGACCCACGAGCCGCGGACGAGCGCGTCGCTCACCGTGCCCCAGCCGAGCACGACCGGCGCGGTCCACCAGCCGTTGCCGATGCGGATGAACGAATAGTCGTTGCCGGGGAAGGAAGAACCGGCGAAGCTGCCCATCGCCGAGCCGTCCCAGCCGACCACCGAGCTGCCCGCGCCGCCGCAGTGGCCGGCGCTGACGAAGCCGCCCTGCACGGAGAAGCCGATCGAACAGCGGGTGTTGCCGTTGATGTAGTAGGGGTCGCCGCCGACGGTGCCCGCCGAGAACGGCGCGGCGGCCGGTGCGGTCCCCACCGTGACCGGACCGGCTTTCGCCGCCCTGGCCAGGAAAGCGTCGACGTCGGCGCCGTGCGCGCCGGGCCGCAGGGTGACGACGACGCTGCCGGCGCGCGGGTCGGTGCGCCAGCCGCTGACGGCGGCCGGTGCGGGGGCTGCCTTGGCGGAGGCGTCGATCGCGGCCTTCGTCGCGTCGAGCTTCGCGGCGCTGACCCGGGCGGTCGCCGGCTCGGCACCGGCCTGGCGGACGGCGTCCGCGGCGGCCGGATCGGTCACGCCGACGACGAGCTTGCCGAGCGCGGGGTCGAACCAGGCGCCACCGAAGGCGGCACCGGCGGCCCGCTGGGCGGCCGGCATCACCCGCGCGGCCGTCACCTCCTGGCCGAGGCGGGTTTCGGCTTGGGCGGCGGTCAAGCCGAAGTCCCGCTGCATGGCGGCGACCAGCCCGGGCGAGGCCACGGCGGGGCTGAGCGACGCCGACGCGAGCGACGCGGTCAGGACGGCGGCGCCGCCGAGGGCGAGGACGATTCTTCGACGCATGAGGTCTCCTTCGAGGCAGGGGGAAAGAAACTCACCGTGGGCCGAGTGTGCGGGCGGATCGTGCGAGTGGTCCAGATTTGTCCGGTCTTCTGTCCGGAATTCGCGGAGGCGAACGTGTGTCCGTTGTGGACTGGACGGCGCGATCGGTTGCGGGGCAACGTGTTTCCGGAACGCGAAGAACCGCGAACAGGTCCTGCCTGTCCGCGTCGACGAAGGTCTGGACCAAGTAGAGCATGTGCGTGGGGGCGGTGACCGGAACCAGAGTCTGCGGGGCAGCGGACGTGCCTCAGCGTCCCCCTCAGCGGCACCCCGGCTGCCTCTTACCTTGGGCAGATCGTATTTCCTATACGATCTGACCTTCAGGGGATCCAGGCGTCGAGCTGACCGCCAACGACGGCGGCCACGGGCTCGGCTACTCGTCCACGATCGGCACTGGGGCAGCTCCGTCGCCGCGCTGCTGCGCGACCACCCGCTCCCCGGCTCGTCGGGCAGGACTCGCGACCGGTCGAGGCGAGATGGCGAGACCTCTTCGCCGGCGCGAAGGCCGCCGGGCGAGCCAGCGTCGAGGTGAAGATCGACATGCCCGCCGACGGCGAGGACCTCGAACGGCTCACCGCGGTCCGGGAGGCCGTCGGGCCGCCGTGCGACTGATGGTGGACGCGATCCAGTGGATAACGGCCGCCGCGCTCGGCCCGCTCGACCTGTGCCGGCTCGAGGAACCGCTGCCGGCCGACGAAATCTCCGGGCACGCCCGGCTCGCCGCCGCGGCCACCGTCCCGAGCGCGGTCGGCGAATCACTCTGCTCGATCGCCCGATTCCGCGACTGCCGGCGGCGGCCGTGCCGAACGGCCTGTACGCCGCGCACATCCCGCGGCCGCGGGCGATCACGCGCACCTGACTCGGAATCGACCGGGACCGGGACGCGGTGGACGACCGCCGCACCTGGCGAAAAAACCCGGACACGACACCGTCCGGCCACCCGGAAATGGGTGGCCGGACGGTTCCCGCGGAAATCAGATTTCGTCGACCTGGTAGGAGACCACCCGCGACGGGACGAGCAGCGCCCCGGCGCATTCCGCGACGGCCGGGCCGAATCCGTACGGCACGAAATCGCCCGCCACGAACCAGAACGCCGAGCCGTTGGCGCAGTGGGCGATCACGCGGTACCCGTAGCCCTCGCCGGGGAAACAACTGACCGAAACGCCCTGACCGAAGAGTGTTCCGTAGCGCTCGCCGAAACAGCCGGGCGGCGCGAAGTCGCCGCCGGCCGCGGCCGCGGGCACGACCGACAATCCGAACAGGGAAAACGCAGCGACCGCGAGAACCGCCAATTTCCTTCGCATGACCACTCCTCAAAGCGGAGAACCCCGACCTTACGAAGCCTAGGAGAGCGGAAGAATTACCGGCAATTCATCGGGCCAGTGAATGCGAGCGCAGCGGAAAGTCACCACACTGCTCCATCCGGGCTAGCCCGCGACCCTGGACGGATGGCGGAAGGCACGCACAATTCCTCAACGGCTGACGCAAACCCGATCCCGGCCGGATTTCTTCGCCGTGTAAACGGCCTTGTCCGCGGCTCCCAGCACGTCGTCGACGCCGCGACCCGCGGCCGGGTGGACCGCCACCCCGATCGACACCGAAAGCCCGGTGATCCTCGTCCCGTCCGCCACCACCACGGCCAGCGCCGCCACCGCGTCCCGGATCCGCTCGGCGACGGCCACGGAGTGGACGCGGCCGATCCCGGGCAGCAGCACGACGAACTCCTCCCCGCCGAACCGGCCGACCGAGTCGTAGACCCGCACCTTGCCCCGGACGGCGCCGGCGACCGCGCGCAGGACGTCGTCGCCCGCCAGGTGCCCGTGGGTGTCGTTGACGCGCTTGAAGTGGTCGAGGTCGAGCATCAGGATCCCGCAGACACCCCCGCGGCCCAGCTCGGCCTCGGCCCGGGCCCGCCACTCCTCGATGGTCAGCAGCCCGGTCTTGGGGTCGTGCGCGCGCAGCTCCAGCCGCCGCCCGAGCTCGCCCCGGTGCAGCAGCACGACCGGCAGCACCAGCAGCGGGACCAGCCACGGCCGGACCGGCAGCAGCGCCGCGGCCACCGCGCCGAGGCACAGCGTCGCCGCGTCGAGCAGGTTCTCCGACGCCGTGCCCGCGAACGACAGGAACGGGCGGCCCGGCTCGTGGAGCTTGAACCCGACCATCACCAGCAGGGTGTTGACCAGGAAGAGTGTCATCCCGGCGGCGATCGTGGCGGCCACGTCGGAACCGAAGACGCCGGCGACGCCGTGAGCGGCGAAGATGCTCACGACGTAGGTCGCCACCGAGCACGTGAGCCGGTACAGCCGCACGCCGGGCACCCGCGCCATCCGCAGCCAGAGGTGCCCGTAGACCAGCACCGCGAGCACGGACGCGAGCACCGGCGGCATCGCGAGCAGCGCGGCGAAGTACCACACCGACGCGACGCTGACGTGGGGGTTCCTCGACAGGAACCGCCGCATCCGCTCGGCTTTCGCCGACAGCTCGGCCTGCACGACCGCCGAGCCGAGCAGGACGGCGAAGAACAGCCAGTCCCGCGGCTGCGGCTTCGTCGCCGGGACGGCGGCCAGCAGCAACACGACGGCGGTGGCTTCGACCGCCAGGTAGTAGGGCACGACGCCGCGTGGCGGGTGCACCGAGCCGGACCGGCCCTGCGGATCCACTTACCCTCCCGTGTCCGTGGATCGGCCGGGCTCCCCCGCCCGGCGCCACCAGGATAGGCGCGCCGGGCGGGGAGCGGAAGCCGCCGGACGGAGTGTCCTCAGTGGACAGTCAGTGAGGGGACAGTCAGGGAGGGGACGGTCAGTGGGCGAACGCGGTCAGGAACCGGTCGCGGAAGGAGTCCATCTTCCAGACCGGCGCCTGCGCGGCGGGGTGCAGGCCGTCCGTCCAGCCCCAGCCGGAGATCCGGTCCAGCACCTTCGGGTCCTTCGCCACGATCGTGATCGGGACGTCGTGCACCGCGCCCTGCGGCGTGACCACCGGCGGCTGGTGGTCGCCGAGGAACACGAGCACGGTGTTGTCGTCGCCGTAGTGCTGCATGAACGAGATGAGCGTCTTCAGGGAGTAGTCGGTGGCGTCGCGGTAGGCGTCACGGATCTTCGCCGGGTCCTTCCAGACCGACTCCGGCGCCTCCCCCGCGCCCGGCTGCGGCGCGAAGATCGAGCCGTCGCCGACCTGGTTCCAGTCCACCAGCCAGGGCCGCGGCGACCACGGCGCGTGGCTGGAGACGAGGTCCACCTCGGCCATCACCGGCTTTTGCGCGCTCTTCGCGAGTTCGTTGCGCTGCAGCATGGAGAACGTGTACTGGTCCGGCATCGTCGCGTAGGCGAAACCCGGCCCCTTGTAGCCGATGTTCCGGAAGTCGTAGTAGGCGTCCGGGTGGTAGAACCGCTGGCCCTCCGGCCAGTCCTTCGTGTGCGCGGGGACGTCCCAGACCGTCTTCCAGCCCGCCTTCTGGAACGCGCCGCCGAGGGTCAGCCGGTCGCTGTCGAGGAGGTTGTTGTACCGCTGTTGGTTGTCGATCCACATGCCGGACTCGACGGTGGAGTGCGCGAGCCAGCTGCCGCCGCCGAACGTCGACGACGACAGGAACGCGCTCTTCGCACCGATGCCGGCCGCCTTCAGCTCGGCGGTGCCCGCGTCGAGCGTCGCGCCGATCTTCGGGGCGAACTCCGGGTCGTCGAGCGCGACGCGGCCGTAGCTCTCCACGAACGTCAGGATCACGTTCTTGCCGCGCAGCCCGGCCAGCAGCTGGTCGCCCGGGGTGTTCCGGAACGCGTCCTCGGCGGCCAGCTCACCGAAAGGCTGCTGCTCCCGCAGGTCCGTGCTCACCTGGCGCAGGTCGTCGTAGGCCAGTGCGGCGGCGTTCTGGGCCGCGACCGGCTGCCCCGGCGCGAGCTCGACGCCGAACAGCGAGCAGACGATCCAGATCACGCCGAGCACGGCCACCACGCGCGTCGCGCCGGTCCGCCGGCCGGCCGCGATCCGGGTCAGCCGCAGCATCGCGAGCACCATGAAGACGACCACGGCGATCGCGAGCAGCACCGCACCCGCCAGCACGGCGTACGCGCCCGCGTCGCCGATCTCCCCGGCGAGGAACTCGACGCCCGCGTTGAAGAAGCTCCAGTCGTAGATCGGGTCGAACGGCTTCTCGAGCGTCGCGTAGAAGCCCGTGTCGAGCGCCTTCAGCACGGTGAGCAGCCCCAGCAGCAGCCCGACCAGCACGGCGACGACGCGGCGTGCCCGCGGCGGCAGGACCAGCACGAAAGCCGCGACGATCAGGCCTTCCACCGGTATGCGGACCAGCGCTTCCGGCGAGAACGAGTTGAGGTCCTCCGGCGCGAGGAGCGCGAATAGCACCAGCAGCGCCGCCAGGACGGAGAGCACCACGCCCGCGACGGCGTGCCGCCGGGCGACCCGGGGCAGTCCGAAGTCCGGCAGCGGCGCACCTCCGTCCGGGGTGCGGCGGCGGGCACGCCGCGGCAACGGCAGTCCGGTGGTTCCCATCATGGCGCGGCCTCACATCACGGTTCACGGGTCGGCCGCCGCTCCCCTGCGGCGGGGACGGCGGTCTCACCGCATATACGGGCCACGACGGCCCACGGTTCACGCCGCCGGGCCGCCGAAGCCAAGGTCGCGGGACGATCCGGACGATGTGCCCGAGACCGTGAGCGATCGGCCGCTACCC
Source organism: Amycolatopsis sp. NPDC114505 (assembly GCF_055633615.1). Taxonomy (NCBI): domain Bacteria; kingdom Bacillati; phylum Actinomycetota; class Actinomycetes; order Pseudonocardiales; family Pseudonocardiaceae; genus Amycolatopsis; species Amycolatopsis sp. NPDC114505. The sequence continues at coordinate 943,604 of NZ_JBVKDV010000003.1, forward strand.
GATCCCGCCGGTTCCAAACCCGGGCGCGGAGCTTTCACCCCGGAAAGGGGTGCCGATACCCCCGACAGGTGAGTGCCTGCGGCCGTTCGGTTGCGGGCCGGTTGCGCCGGTGTTCTCCTCGAAAGGTCCGAAGATCGGATTCCGCAACGGAAGGCCTGAGGGATGAACCTGTTCGACAAGGCGAAGGAAGCGCTCGGGAAGGACCCGGACAAGGCCGATCAGGGTGTGGACAAGGTCGCCGACGCCGCCAAGCAGCGGTTCGGCGACCACGCCGACAAGATCGACCAGGGCTCGGACAAGGTGAAGGAGTACCTGCACAAGCAGGGCGGCGGGCAGCAGGACGCGCCCCCGCAGTGAGTCCCGGCCGGTGACCGCCCAGCCGTCCGGGGGAAGCACGCTTCGCTCCCGGCTCGGCTGGGTACCACCGGCTCCGTGGTCGCCACCTACCTCGTCCCCGTCCGGACGGCCCTCATCCTCTTCCCCTTCCTCGTGCTGGCCGTCATGCTCCCGGCCGCCTTCGTCAGCTACCGCCGGCGGGGCCGCGCCGGCGGCTGGCCGACGTTCGTCTTCTACGCGTTCCTGTTCTACCTGCTGGCGATCGCCACGCAGACGGTGCTGCCGCTGCCCGCCGACCCGGCGTACTGCGCGGGTCACACGTACGCGAGTTCTCCGCAGCTGCGGCCGTTCTACTTCGTCGAGGTGGTTTCACAGCGCGCCCGCGGGCACTGGAGCCCGGGTGCGCTGCTGCACAACCCGGCGGTCTGGACCACCGCGCTCAACGTCGTGATGCTCGCCCCGCTCGGGTTCTACGTCCGCTACGCGCAGAAGATGCGGCTCGTCCCCGCGGCGGTGGTCGGCTTCGGCGTGTCGCTGTTCTTCGAGCTGACGCAGCTGACCGGCCTGTGGTTCGTCTACCCGTGCCCGTACCGGCTCTTCAGCGTCGACGACCTGATCCTCAACACCGCGGGCGTCGTCGTGGGCTGGCTGGTGGCCGGCCCGCTCGGCCGGCTGCTGCCCTCGCCGGAGCCCGAGCACGACCGGCGCCGCTACGCCACGAAGGTCACGTTCACCCGGCGGCTGTTCGCGCTGGCCACCGACCTGCTCGGGTTCGCCGCGCTGCTCGGCTTCCTGTTCGGCCTGCTGACGCTGTTCGGCGAGGACCTGGCACACCGCGACACGCCGGTGGTGATCCTCGCGCTCGTCTGGTTCGTGGTGCTGCCCACGGTGACCGGCTCGACGCCCGGGAAGCGGGCGATGCTGCTGCGCGTGGTGCGGCGGGGCCGCCGCCGGGCCGGGCCGATCGCGCTGCTGGTCCGCAACGGCGTCCTGCTCTCGCCGCTGTGGCTCACGTGGTGGCTGCTGGACCTGGACCGCTGGGACCTCGGCAACCACCCCGAGCAGCTGCTCCTGCCCCTCGCGCTGGCCGCGTCGGTGTTCGTCGTCGGCGTCTGGACGCCGCTGGCGGTGCTGCTGGACGGCGAGCACCGGGCACCTTACGAACGGCTGACCCGCACGGTGAACGTCGCCATCGTGGCACCGGGCGCCCCGGCCCCCGAACCGGTGGCCGAGCCCGACCGGCCGACCGAAGTCCTTAAAGGACGGTGACGGGACGTGCTGCCCGGGATCGGGGGCGCTGGTAGATTGCGTCCGGAGCAGGGTTGAGCCGCCAGCCCGTGCCCCCGATCCCCCCTTCTGGAGCCCGCATGACCACCGACGCGACGCGGCCCCGGCAACGGTTTTCCGGTGCCGGGTGGTCCGTCGAGATCCACGAAGAAGGCGGCCTCGAGGTCTACACCCTGCGCGGCGAGTTCGACCTCGCGATCGCACCGAAGCTCGCCGAACTGCTCCCCGCCGATCCCGGCGCCCGGCGGGTCGTGCTGGAGATGGCCGAGGTCGGCTACTGCGACTCCAGCTGCCTGCAGGTCCTGCTGCGGCTGGCCGCCGGGCTGCACGACGCGGGCGGCGAGCTGGCCGTCGTGTCGACCGCGTACGCCGTGACCCGGCCGATCGAGCTGCTCGGCCTCGGCGACCTCATGCCGCTGCACCCGAGCCTCGCCGCGGTGCGGGCGTCCTGGGCCGAAGAAACATGACGGCCGCCGAAACCCGTGTCATCGGACCCGGATCCGGGCATGAAGAAGGGGACGGCTTCGTCCCGGAGCCCGCAACGGCGAAGGAGGCGGACGTGAACCTGCGAGCGATCCGGCACGAGCTCGGCATCACCGCCGACCTCACCGAGCTGGCCAAGGTCCGCCACTGGGTCCGCACGGTCCTGCGCGGACTCCCGGCGAGCGTGGTCGGCACCGCCGTCATGGTGGTGGACGAGCTGACGTCCAACGCGCTCCGCCACGGCCGCGCGCCCTACCACGTGCGCCTGCTGACCGGCGCCGCGAAGCTGCGGATCGAGGTCGACGACGGCGGGGGCGGGCCGGCCCACCGCCGGACACCGTCCGACCAGGGCGGCCGCGGCCTCCTGCTGGTGGAGCGCTGCGCGGCGGCCTGGGGCCAGCTGTGCCGGCCCAGCGGCAAGACGCTGTGGGCCGAGCTGGCGACCGACGACCCCGGGGGCGCCCGTGGGTGACCCGGTGCGCACGGCGCGCCGGACACCCGACACGGGCGACCGCGGCTGGGCCGCCGCGCCCACGGCCGCACTCTGCGCCGACGACGGCGGCGTCGTCCTCGCGCTCAACGAGGCCGCCCGCACGCTCTTCCCCGCGGCCGGGCCCGGCCGCGCCCTGACCGGCACGGTGGCGGACTGGCTGGCCGGCGCGCACGACCACCGCGCCGGCGAGGTCGTCCGCGGCGAGGTCGGCGAGCGGGCCTTCGCGGCCCACCCGATCCCGCACGGCGGGGCCGTGACGTGGTGGCTGGTCGACGAGACCGACGCCCGCCTGGCCCGGAACGCGCTGGCCCGGGAGCAGGAGCGGACGGCGTTCCTCAGCGACGCCTCCGCCGCTCTGCTGGGTTCGCTGAACCTGGAGCGCTGCATGGAGGTCGCCGCCCGGCTCGCCGCGCAGCACCTCGCCGACGCCGCCCTGGTACTGGCGCCCACCACGGCCGGGAACTTCCCCGCCGTCTCCTGCGTGCGCGGCGAGGAGCCGGCGCGGTTCCGGCTGGAGATCAACCCGGACGAGCTGCCCGGCCTCGGTGAGGCGCTGCAGGGCTTCCCGCCGGTGCCTTCGCGCTGGCTCGACCCGGACGCGGCGCCCGCCTGGGTGCTGCCGGCGGGGTTCGGCCCGGTCGGGTCGATCGTCGTCACGCCCTTGCCCGGCCACGGCGTCCCCGCCGGTGCCCTGGTCCTTCTCCGCCGCGGCGACCGGGCCTCCTTCACCGACCAGGAAGAGCTCTTCGCCCGCCTGTTCGCCGCACGGGCCGGCGCGGCGATGTCGGCGGCGCGCGTGTTCGCGCTGCAGGCGTCGATCACCGACACGCTGATGCGCGAGCTGCTGCCGCCGACCCTGGAGCAGCTCGGCGGCATCGAGTTCGCCGGCCGCTACCGCCCGGCCCGCGACGGCGAGCGGATCGGCGGCGACTTCTACGACGTGCACCCGGCGACCACCGGTGCGGGCGACGAGTCGCTGGCCGTGCTCGGCGACGTCTGCGGCAAGGGCCTCGAAGCGGCCGTGCTGACCGGCAAGATCCGCACCACGCTGCGCGCGCTGCTGCCGATGGCGGGCGACCACCACGGGCTGCTGAGCCTGCTGAACCGCTCGCTCGCCAGTGGCCGTGACGCCCGCTTCGTCACGCTCGTGCTGGCCTCGGCCCGCCGCGAGGGAGCGACCGTCCGGCTGCGCGTCACGTGCGCGGGCCATCCGCCGCCCCTGATCGTCCGGGCGGACGGCCGGGTCGAGGAGGCCGACACCCACGGCAGCCTGATCGGCGTGCTGCCGGAGATCCGGTCGTCCGGGACGGACATCACGCTCGACCCGGGCGAAACGTGCCTGCTCTACACCGACGGGATCGTCGAGGCGCGCGGCGGCCCGCTGGGCGACGCGATGTTCGGCGAGGACCGGCTCCGGCAGGCGCTGGGCGAGTGCGCGAACCTGCCGGCCGACGCGGTGGTCGAGCGGATCCAGATGCTCGCGTCCCAGTGGATCGGCCGCGGCACCCACGACGACATGGCCGTGCTGGCGATCACCGCGCCGCGCGGGCAGCACCTGGCCGCGGTCGGCGGCCACGGGCGCGGGAGGTACACCGCATGAGCACCCCCACCCGCACCCCCGGGGTGGCCGAGCACGCCGAACGGCTCTGGGACGCCGTCACGACCGGCGACGAGTACGCCGCCGGCGACGTCGTGATCCAGGCGCTCGACGACGGCGCCGACCCGGAGAGCCTGCTGCTCGACGTGATCGGCGCGGTCCAGCGCCGGGTCGGGCAGGAGTGGGCGGCCAACCGCCTCACGGTCGCCCAGGAGCACGCGGCGACCGCGATCAACGACCGCGTCATCGCGACCTTCGGTTACGTGCTGAAGCGGCCGGAGCCGCACCTCGGCCGGGTCACCGTCGCCTGCGTCGACGGCGAGTGGCACGCGATGCCCGCCCGGCTGCTCGCCGAGGTGCTGCGGCTGCGCGGCTTCCGGGTCGACTACCTGGGCGCGCAGGTGCCCGCCCCGCACCTGGTCGCCCACCTGCACCGCACCGGGCCGGACGCGGTCGCGCTGTCCGGGTCGATCGCGACCCGGCTGCCGACCGCGCACGCCACGATCACCGCGTGCCAGGCGGCCGCGACCCCGGTCATCGCCGGCGGCGCCGCGTTCGGCCCCGACGGCCGGTACGCCCGGCTGCTCGGCGCCGAGGCGTGGGCACCGGACGCCCGTTCGGCCGCCGACCGGCTCGCCGAGCCGCTCCCCCGCCCGCTCGCCGGGCACCAGCCACTCGACGACCTGCCGCACCTGGCCGACCAGGAGTACACGCTGGTCACGCGCAGCTCCGGCCGGCTCGTCAAGGCGGTGCTGACCGGCCTGGAGGAGCGCGTCCCGGCGATGCGGACCTACACCGACCTGCAGCGCCAGCACACGGCCGAGGACCTCGCGCACATCGTCGAGTTCCTGGCGACCGCGCTGTACGTCGGCGACGACGACCTGTTCACCGGGTTCCTGACCTGGACCGCCGGGATCCTCACCGCGCGGGGCGTCCCGGCCGCTTCGCTGGTGCCGGCCCTCGACCTGCTCGAGGCGGAGCTGCGCGACTTCCCGCGCGCGACCGGCCTGCTCCGCGCCGCGCGCACGCACTTGGCGAAGCCGGCCGCCGGATCGGAGCGGTCGGCATGACCAGCGGGCTGACCTGCACCTGGACCGCCCCGGACGACGCCACGGCCCGCGTCGCGATCGTCGGCGAGCTCGAGTTCGCCACGGCCGGGCTGCTGCTGCAGCTGGTCACCGCCCGCCTGGCCGACCACCCGGACGTGCGGGACGTGCGGCTCGACTGCGGCGGGATCGCCTTCTGCGACTCCTCCGGGCTGTCCACCCTGCTGCTGGTCCACCGCGCGGTCACCGGCGCGGGCGCCCGCCTGCACCTGGACAACCGGCCGCCCGCCCTCGAACGGCTGCTGTCCCTGACCGGGACGACGGCCTACCTCACCGGCGAGGTCACGGCCGACTCACGCGCCCGCCGCGACTCCTAGCCGCTCCAGCTCCCACGGGTCGTGGGCGCTGAAGAGCGTCACCTCGTCGCCGTGCCGCCTCGCCAGCTCGCGCAGCCGTGCCTGCGTCCCCAGTCGCAGGTCGTGGTGGATTTCCGAGCGGGTCTGGACGACGTCCAGCACCGGGTGCGGCTCGGGGTCCGTCGTCAGCTCTCCGTGGAAGTAGTACGCGTCGCCGCAGTGCAGGAGCCAGCGCGTGCCGTCGTGGACCGCGACGCCCGCGTGGCCCGCCGTGTGCCCGCCGAGCGGGACGATCCGGATGTCCGCTTCCACGCCGGTCAGCCGCACCGAGGCGAAGCCGAACCAGTCGTCCCCGGCCGGCGCGTCGTAGGTCTCCCACTTCGGGCCGTGTGCCCAGTGCGCCGGCCGGTAGCGGAAGCTCGGCGCCTCGGCCAAGGCCGCGTCCAGCTCCGCGGCGAGGACGTGGACCCGCGCGTCCGGGAAGTCGGGCAGGCCGCCGCAGTGGTCGACGTCGAGGTGCGTGACGACGACGTGCCGCACGTCCGCCGGGGCGAAGCCGAGCCGGGCGATCTGCCGGACGGCCGTCTCGGCTTCGGCCAGCAGCGGCTGCGCCATGGTGACCCAGTCGCCGCCGAGGGTGGCGGTGGGGTCGCGGACGTCGTCGAGGCCGAGCCCGGTTTCGACCAGCACGAGTCCGTCGTGCTCGGTCTCGGCCAGCAGGCAGTGGTTGACCGCGTGCGCGGCGGGCAGTCCGGGGGCTTCGATCTGCCGCACGGACCCGCAGTTGAGGTGGTGGATCTTCATGGCCGTCATCGTCCGACTTGAACTACGCTTCAAGTCAAGGAGGAACCCGATGACCCTGCTCGACATCGCCGAAGTCGCCGAGAAGTCCGGGCTGGCGCCCTCGGCGCTGCGGTTCTACGAGAAGCGCGGGCTCGTCGAACCGGCCGGCCGCAACGGCCTGCGCCGCACGTACCACCCGGACGTCCTGCGCCGCCTCGACCTCGTGGCCTGCGCGCGCGGCGCCGGGTTCACGATCGCGGAGATCGCCCGGTTCCTGGTGGCGACGCCGAGCGACGACGCGCTGCGCGAGCGGATGGCGGTCAAGGCGTCGGAGCTCGACGACGCCATCGACCGGCTCACCCGCATGCGCGACAGCCTCCGCCACGCCGCGACCTGCGACCACGTGCCGCTGGTCGAGTGCCCGGACTTCAAGCGGGCGATTTCGTAGCTTTCGCCAGCTTGGACGGCCACCAGATGCGCCGCCCGACGTCGACCGTCAGCGCCGGCACCAGCAACGACCGCACCAGGAACGTGTCCAGCAGGACGCCGAACGCGACGATGAACGCGATCTGGGCCAGGAACAGGATCGGGATCACCGCGAGCGCGGAGAACGTCGCGGCGAGCACCACCCCGGCCGAGGTGATCACGCCGCCGGTCAGCGACAGCCCGCGCAGCGTGCCGTCGCGCGTGCCGCGGGTCAGTGCCTCCTCGCGGACCCGCGTCATCAGGAAGATGTTGTAGTCGATCCCGAGTGCCACCAGGAAGACGAACCCGAACAGCGGCACGACCGGGTCCGCGCCCGGGAAGTCCAGGATGTGGTTGAACACCAGGGCGGACACGCCCATCGTCGCGGCGAACGAGAGCACCACCGTCGCGATCAGCAGCAGCGGCGCGAGCAACGACCGCAGCAGCAGGGCCAGCACGAGGAAGATCACCAGCAGCACGATCGGGATGATCAGCGCGCGGTCGTGCTCCGACGTCTGCTGCGTGTCGAGCTGGATCGCCGTCGGGCCGCCGACCTTCGCGGCCGCGCCGGGGATCGCGTGCACGGCGTCGCGCAGCTTGCCGACCGTGGCGACGGCCGCTTCGGAGTCCGCCGGATCGTTCAGCACCGATAGGATCTGCACCCGGCCGTTCACGACCTTGGGCAGCGGCACCGACTCCGCGACTCCGTCCACTTTGGACGCCGCCAGCACCGCGGGCGCGGCGCCGGTGTCGGCGATCGTGATCACGGGCGCACCCAGCCCGCCCGGGAAGTGCCGGCCGAGGACGTCCTGCCCGGTCCCGGACTCGACCTGGGTGAGGAAGACGTCGGACTGCGCCGTGCCGGACGCCTTGAGCTGCGGCAGGAACGCGACGCCGACACCGAGGACGAGCGCCGTCACCACCCAGACCGTGCGCGGCCGGCCGCCGACCAGGCGCGCCACACGGCCCCAGATCCCCGACGTCTCCGGGTGCGGCGAGCCGAGCGCCGGCTTGAACGGCCAGAACGCGCCGCGGCCGCACAGCGCCAGCACGGCGGGCAGGAACGTGGTGGACGCCAGCAGCGCGGCGCCGATGCCGATCGCCGCGACCGGGCCGAGGCCCTTGTTCGAGTTCAGGTCGCTGAACAGCAGGCACAGCACCCCGAGGATGACGGTGCCGGCCGAGGCGGCGATGGGTTCGAGCGTCGCGCGCCAGGCGAGCTTCAGCGCGTCGAACCGGCTCGGCGTGTCCCGCAGCTGCTCCCGGAACCGGGCGACGGTCAGCAGGGCGTAGTCGGTCGCCGCGCCGAACACGAGGATCGAGAGGATGCCCTGGCTCTGGCCGTTGAGCGCGAGGACGTCGTTCTTCGCCAGCAGGTAGACGACGAGGCTGGCGAGCCCGAGCGCGAACACCGCCGAGAGCAGTACCAGGAACGGCAGCAGCGGGCTGCGGTAGACCACGATGAGGATCAGCGCGACGACCCCGCCGGCGACGAGCAGCAGGATGCCGTCGATGCCGCCGAACGCCTTGACCAGGTCGGCGATCTGCCCGGCCGGCCCGGTGACCAGCACGGTGAGCCCGGCCGGGGCGCCGGTGAGCGCCGCGCGGACCTCCTTGACGACGTCGCCGGGGTTGCCGTCGGCGAGGATCGGCACGGCCAGCTGCACGGCCTGGTCGTCGCGCGGCGCGTTCTCGGGTTTGCCGAGCGGGCCGACGACGCCGGGGATGCCGCCCAGCTCCTGGGCCTTGGCATCGAGGAACCGGCGGTCCTCGGCGGTCAGGCCGGTGGTGCGCTCGGCGACGACGGTCGCGGGCAGCACCTGGCGCGGTGTGAAGGCCTTCTGCTCGTCGGAGACTTCGGTGGCTTCGGCCGAGCGCGGCAGGAAGGCGGCGTTGTCGTTCTTCGCGACCTCGCTGAGCTTCCCGGCGAACGGCCCGCCGAACCCGCCCAGCCCGAGCCAGGCGATCACCAGGAGGGCCGGGATCAGCCAGCGGAGGCGGCGCGGCTTGTCGTTCATGGTCGCTAAGGTCCTTTCGAGGGCGAACACGCCCAATTGTTCAGCAAGCTGAACATTCTGCACGACGACCCGGAGTGACGGTGAGCACAACCCCCGAACCCGACCTGAGCACGTGGCCGACGGGCCGGCTGCTCGCGGTCGCCGCGCGCCTGGTGGAGCACCGCTGGGCGGCCGTGCTCGACGGCATGGGGCTCACCCACGCGGGGCTGATCGCGCTCCACACGCTGCGCGACGGGCCGCTCCCCCAGCGGACGCTGGCCCAGCGCTGCCAGGTGACCGACCAGACGATGAGCCGCACGCTCGACCGGCTCGCCAAGGCCGGGTTCGTCACCCGGACACCGGACCCGGCCGACGCGCGGCGTCACCTGACCCGGCTGACCGCGCGCGGCGGCGCGGTGCACGAACGCGCGGTGCGGGCCGAGCCGGCGTTGCTCGGCGTACTGGGCGAGGACGACGCGTTCCGCGCCGGGCTGCTGGACGTGATCGCGCGGCTGTCCGCGGAGGATCGAGACCAACCGGTGACCTGAGCGGCCCGGCCCAGGCCAGGCCCGGATTCCCGGGCCCGGCCCGCTTCTCCGCGGTCAGTCCGGCGATTCAGCTCCGGCGGGCCTGGGTAGCTCTTCTGGCATGTGGATCGCGGTGAGCACCCCAGTGGCCCTCCTGATCGCTACCGTCCTGATGGAGCGGTTCGAACGACGATGCACGCTCGCACCGGCGAAGGGCGAACCGGCCGAACTGCCGGCTTCCGCCGCACTCGACTAGCGTCCCTTGTGGACAGTCCGCGTCGACTGTGATCTACGTCTCACTCCGCTTCGTCGAGAACCCGCGGCCCCTCCCGCGACGACTGACGAAGCAGATCCGGCGAACCCCGGGTCGAGGGAGGAGAACCCCATGCGCGGCAAGTCCACCCGCACGGTGATCGGCCTGGCCACCGCGGCCGGGCTCGTCACGGCAGTGAGCATCGGCATCGCCGGCGGCGCGTCGGCGGCATCAGGAACTTCGGAGGGGACCATGACCACACAACCACCCCAGGGCGCCCGCGCCACCGTCGAGGTGACGCCGAACCCGACGACGCACCGCGGCCAGGAAGTGACCATCACGGGCGACTGCGGCGGCGGGACCGGGTTGAAGTCCGTGCTCGGCGGCTTCCCGGAGCACCCGGCGCTGGAGAACATCCGGATCATCGACGCCGGACCCGGCCACTTCGTCGCCAAGGCGACCGTTTCGCAGCACATCGGCAACGGCGTCGGCCCCGTCTTCGTCGACTGCGGCGGCGAAGCGGGAGTGACACTTCTGGTCACGCACGTATAACGCGAACGGACCCGCTCACCGGGAGACGTTCCGGTGAGCGGGCCATCCGGGCAATTCCGCCGAATTCAGCAGGTCTTCCACGCGAAGTGGTAAATCGTGTCGACACTCGCGTGCTCGGAATCCATTTCGATGTAACTCGTCGCCGAGGAGGTGCCCGCGTCCGCCCGCAGTTCCGCATTGATGTTCAGGTTGCGGTCCTCACCGCACGGGGCGAACACCAGCGCGGCGACGTCGGTGACGTCGCTTGCCCGCCACACGCCGTGGAACGGGCCCGGGTAGGTGTGCCGGACCCGCGCGGTCGGTGACGTCCCGGCGAAGTAGTAGTTGGCCTGCTCGAGCGCGCTCGCCCCGCTCTCGATGTGCGCGTAGCCGCGGTACTCGGCTTCGGCGATCGCGTACGTGAACCCTTGTGGCACATGGACGAGCACGTTGATCTGGCAGTTCTTCCGGGCGTCGAGCGCGGACGCGCCACCGCCGGCCTTGGCGGTGAAGTTCGTGTAGTGCACCGTGAACGACGTGTTGTCGGACGCGACGTCCGCCGAGGCCGTGGCGGTGCCGGCCGGGCAGCCGGACCCGTTGATGGTCTTGATGTCGAGCGTGATCTTTTCGGTCGGAGCCGATGCCGCCGCGGAATCGACGGGTGCGGCGAGAGTGGACAGAATCATTCCGGCTACGACCAACATACCGAGCATGACGCTCCTCCAAATGGGCCACGGTGCCTTTTGATCACGATGATCGCGCGCGAAACGGATCGTAGCGCGATCGCAACCTTTTCGACGGCCACTGAACGGAGTAACACGACAACCGGGAGTACGGGAAATCCATTTCCCGCTATTTCACCCTTCGCCGGTTGTGCATATCGAAGAATCGTCGGTCAGTACTGGTTCAGACCAGTATCGTGCCGGAGCGAGTACGGCGGGGTGGCGCCGGCGAGCAGCGCTTCGGCGTCCAGCGTCGAAGCCCGGCTCCCCCGCTCCGCGAACCGCCGCGCCACCAGCGCGCCCGGTTCCTCGACGCGGTCCGCGCGCCCGGAGAGGAAGGCCCACTCGTGCTCGTCGGACCCGAAGTACAGCACCGTGCCGAACACCTCGCGGAACCGCCGCCACGACGCGAGCAGCGTCTCGTTGCGCCACAGCGTCGGGCAGCCCGCCTGGCAGGTCACCACCCCGCCGGGCGCCAGCACCCGCACGCACCGGCCGAGGAAGTCCGTGCCGTACAAGCGGTTGTGCTGCGCGTCCGGGTCGGTGTTCTCGTCCGGCAGGTCGATCACGACCACGTCGTAGGTGTCGCCGCGGGCTTCGGCCGCGGCCAGGAACGCCCAGCCGTCCTCGAAGGACACCCGGATCGGCCCGTCGCTCCGCGCGAGGTCCGCGGTCGTGTAGCCGTAGGGCAGGTGCTCGGCGCAGGCCCGCACCGCCTGCTCGTCGATGTCGACGTGGTCGACCAGCGTGGCGCCCGCGTCCACGGACAGCTGGGAGGCGACGCCTTCGCTCGACCCGATGACCAGGACCCGCCGCACCCGGTCGGCCAGCAGCAGCGCGGGCACCATCAGCGCCTCGTGGTAGACGAGCTGGCTCGCTTCGGTGCTCTGGCGTTCGCCGTCGCAGAACAGCGAAACCCCCTGCGCGGTCTTGCCGATCAGCACCTCCTGGAACGGTGTGCGCGCGTCGAACACGACGTCGTCGACCGCCCAGACGCGGGTGAGGCCGGCGCCGACCGGTTCGTGGATCGTGGGCATCAGCGTTCTCCCCGGTGCAGGACGGACAGGTGGACCGCGGCGGCGTCCAGCGACTTCGCCAGCAACCGCAGCGCGTGCTCGGGGTCGGCGCGCTCGCCGCAGGTGAACACGTCGGCGAACAGCGACCCGTGCTCGGGGTAGGTGTGGACCGACGCGTGCGACTCGGCCAGCAGCGCGATCACCGTGGCGCCCTGCGGGGCGAACCGCTTGGCCACGACGTCGACGACCGTCGCGCCCGCCTCCGTCACCGCCGCCCGGAGCAGCTCCCCGAGCCGCTCGGGGTCGTCGAGCAGGGCCGCGTCGACGCCGTGCAGCTCCGCCAGCACGTGCCGCCCGGTGAACCGGCCGACCTCAGACATCGCCCCACCTCCCGACGCAGTACGTCCGCAGCGGCTCGATGCCGTTGAACCCGACCGACGCGTAGCTCGCGGTGTAGGCCCCGGTGCCCGGCACGTCGAGCCGGTCGCCGGCGGTCAAGGACATCGGCAGCTCGTACGGCGTCCGCTGGTAGAGGACGTCGTCGCCGTCGCAGGTCGGCCCGGCGAGCACGACCGGCCCGGCCGGGCCGTCGTGTGGCTCCACCGGCTCGAAGCGGTAGGCGATCGCCTCGTTCTCGGCCTCGGCCAGGCCGTTGTAGCGGCCGATGTCGAGGTACACCCACCGGCGCTCGCCGCGCTGGGCGACCAGCACGACTTCGGTCCGCAGCAGTCCCGCGTCGGCGACGAGCACCCGGCCGGGCTCCAGCATCAGCTCAGGCCGCTCGCCGGGGAAGTACGTGTCGAGGGCCGTCTCGATCGTCGCCGCGTACGCGTCCAGCGACGGGACGCCCGTCCGGTGCGTCGTCGCGAAGCCGCCGCCCAGGTTGAGCCGCGTCATCGCGACGCCCTGCGCGGCGGCCTCGGCGAACAGCTTCGCCGCCGTGGCGATCCCGATCTCCCACGCGGCGACGTCCGGCTGCTGCGACCCGACGTGGAACGCGATGCCGGGGCGCAGCCCGAGCGCGGCCGCGCGCAGCACCAGGTCCAGTGCCTCGGCCGGGTCGCAGCCGAACTTCCGGCCGAACGGCGTCACCGAGTCGGGCGCGTCGAGCACCACGCGGATCGACACGGCCGAGCCCGGCGCGTACCGGCCCAGGTGGTCGACGTCGCCGGGCGCGTCCGACGTGAACTCCCGGACCCCGCGCTCGAAGGCGAAGGCGATGTCGCGGGGCTTCTTGATCGGGTTGCCGTAGGCGAGGTCCGCCGGATCGGCACCGCGTTCGAGGCACAGCTCCAGCTCGGCGGGTCCGGCGACGTCGAAGCCCGCCCCGGCCGCCACCAGCGCGTCGAGCACCGGGGGCGCCGGGTTGGCCTTGACGGCGTACCGGATCAGCGCGCCCGGGAACGCCGAGCGGAACCCGCGCGCCCGGGCCGCGACGGCGTCGGTGTCGACGACGAGGCACGGGGTCGGCGGGTCCCGTTCGTCGAGGAACCGGCGGAGGGGGTCGGCGCACACGCCGCCAGTCTCGCAAACGACGTCAGACGAACCGCCACAGGTGGTCCGGTGACCCGTTGTCGTCCCACTGGGTGACCTGGGCGCCGTCCGCCGTGGACTGCTGGTCGACCGCCATGACCTTGCCGCTGCGGACGTTGACGAGCTTCGACCAGCCACCGCCGGCGTCGACGATCCGCCAGTTGTGGTCGGGCGTGCCGTTGTCCTGGTACTGCTGCACGTGGGCGCCGTTGTCGAGGCTCTGGTCGTGCACCGCGAGGATCTTGCCGCTGTTGCGGTTGACGACCCGGACGGTGCCGTCGCCGTTGTCGACCACGGCCCAGAGGTGGTCGGCCGTGCCGTTGTCCGACCACTGGGTGACCTCGGCGGTGTCGGCCAGCGACATGTTCGACACGGCGAGCACCTTGCCCGAGCGCTGGTTCTGGAGCTTGCGCCAGACCGTGGCCGACGCCGCCGGGCGCGTCAGCAGGGCCAGGTAGCCGCCGGCGACCGGGCGGGCCTGGAAGCCGCGCTGGGTGGCGTCGGCGACGACGTACCAGTCGCTGAACGGCACCCGCTGCGGTGTCGTATTGGCGTAGCTGTAGACGCCCTCGACCAGGGTGTTCCGGATGTTCGGCTGGTCGGTGAGCCAGGCCGCCGTCCACAGCTCCCAGTCGGCCTTCGTGTAGTTGTTGCGCGGGTCGAGCAGGACGCCGTGGGCGCCCGCGCGCCCCTGGTACCAGGCGGCCTCCTGCGCGGCGACCCCGAGCGGGACGAGGTCGAGGCCGAGCACGCGGTCGGCGAACCCGTTGTACTTGAGGCTCCACGTGCCGGGCTGGTCGTAAGCGAGCTTGAGGTGCTGGTTCGACGAGTCCTGCGCGAGGGTCACCCACTGGCTGACGTAGCTGCGGGAGGTCGACCGGTAGCGCTGGACGTCGGCGGTGTTGCCGGCGGCCGCCGCGATGGCCCCCATCGCGCCGACGCCGATGATGCCCTTGAGCGCGAGGTTGGCGCTGTGGGCGATGAAGCCGGTGAAGTCGTCGGTCTGGTTCTGGAAGCCGGGGTCGAGGGTGTTGCCGATCAGGTATTCGGCCCACTGCCGCAGGATCCGGTAGTGGGCGGTCGCGAAGGAGACGGCGTCCGCCGACGGCAGCCGCTGGACCAGCGCGGCGGCCATGATCAGCAGGTTGGCCGACTCCTCGACCGGCATGCTCTCCTCGTTGCCGTCGTTGTGCCCGGTCGCGTCCGGGTAGTGCGTCCCGAGGTCGTGCTCGGCGAACTGCATCGGCCAGCCGCCGCGCTCGGCGTAGTCGAGCAGCGGCTCCAGGATCAGCCGCAGGTAGGCCGGCGACAGGTAGAGGTAGGCGGGGAACGCCGGGTAGGTGACGTCCACAGTGGACATGTTGCCGTTGGAGGAGATCTCCTTGAGGAACCCCCAGGGCGCGCCGCCGCGGTCGACGAGCTCGGTGCCGCCGAAGGCCTGGCGCAGCGCCAGCGCGCAGATCCCGGCGTAGTGCTCGCCGGTGGTCCCGCCGCCCGCGGCCGCGACGGCGTCGTCGTGCAGGCGCTGGTCGATCGCGGTCGCCGCGCTCAGCGCGCTCGCGTAGTCGCCGGCGAACCAGACCGCCATGTCCTGCCAGCTGCCCCAGTAGTGCGTCCACCAGGGGCGCAGCTCGGCGCCGAGGTAACGGACGGCGGGCGTGCGGACGTGCCCGATCGACAGCGTGAACGGGGTCGACGAGCCACCGGCCGGGATCGTGCCGAGGTTCTTGTTGAAGGCCAGCACGGGCCAGCGGTCGTTGATCGCGCGCGGCTGGGCGGTGTCGCTGGTGTTGTTCAGCGCGCCCTGGCCGGCGGACGCGGCGCGCACGACGGTGTCCGGCCCGATCTGCCAGCTGACACCGGACGCCGGCGCGGCCAGCACGAGCGAGCCCCAGCTCGCCTGGTCGCCGCTCTCCTGCAGGACGCCCGGGCTCGCCGGGGTGCAGCTGAGCAGCGTCTGGCCGCCGGACTGCTGCTGGGTCCAGGTGACCGGGGTGGCGGTGTTGCCGTGCACCCACTCGGCGGAGGTGTCGAAGTGCAGGTCGACGGCGTGCGCGCGGCCGTCGGCGCTGGCGGCCTGCAGGGTCACATAGCCGAACGGCACGCTCTGGCGTTGCAGGTTCGCCGGGTCGACGGGCGAGAAGAACGTGACGGTCAGGTTCACCCCGCCGCCGGTGAGGACGTACGTCGAGCGCGTCCCGGTCACCTGCAGGCTGACCTGGGTCATCGGGGTGAGGGCGGGGCCGGACGGCAGCGCGGGCGACCCGGCGAAGACGTACGCCACGCCGTCGATGCGGGCGAGGCCGCAGAGGGCGGTGACGTGCCCGGTCCAGAAGCTCGACCAGGTGCCCGGGAGGTTGTCGGCGGGCTGCCAGGTGGACAGGTACGGCGAGCGGACGATCAGCGGGGTCGCGGGCGGCCGGATCGGGCCGAAGGTGCCCGCGGTGGCCGCCGTCGCGGGCAGCCAGAGCGCCGCGGCGACGGCGGCGGCCGAGCCCCCGGCGAGCCGGATCAGGTCCCGGCGGGTCAGGTGAGCGCGTTCTCGGGAGGACATCGGTGGCCCCTTCCACGGCGTGCGAGCCGGTGCGGGATAACTTTTACATCGTTGGTACAACGTTGTAAATCCGCCGTTGGTCGGCGTGGTGATTCATTTGCGGACCAGTGCGGGCGCAGGTCCGGTGCGGATTCCGGGGCGGATCGCCGGCCCGCGATGTCCGGAATGGGTCGGTCCCGGCGCCGGACGTCCCGGATGACTCATTCACGACAGCCCGAAACGTCCGCGCACCGGCCGAATCACGCCCGCGGATGCGGGAAGATCGAGGGCATGCACGCCGACCTCGTCTTCACCCGCGGCCCCGTGCTCACCCCCGGCGGCCGGGCCGGCTTCGCGGCCGTCCGCGGCCATCGGATCATCGCCGTCGGCGACGATCCGGGACCGCTGATCGGCCCGCGCACCGAGCTCGTCGACCTCGACGGCCGCCTGCTGCTGCCCGGCTTCCAGGACGCGCACGTGCACGCCGTCGGCGGCGGCGTCGAGCTCGGCCGCTGCGACCTCACCGGCGCCGGCACCGTCGTGAGCTGCCTCGACACCGTCGTCGCGTACGCCAGGGCGAACCCGCGGCTCGAGTGGCTCATCGGCAGCGGCTGGTCGCTCGACACCTTCGCGGGCGGTCTCCCCCACCGCCGGCTGCTCGACGCCGTCGTGCCGGACAGACCGGTGGTCCTGGTCAACCGCGACCACCACGGCGTCTGGCTGAACAGCGTCGCGCTCGCCAGGGCCGGGATCACCGCGAGCACGCCCGACCCGCCCGACGGCCGCATCGAGCGCGACGCCGACGGCGCCACCGGCGTCCTGCAGGAAGGCGCGATGGACCTCGTCACGCGGCTGCTGCCGCCGGTCACCGAGACCGACGGGCTCGCCGGGCTGCTGCGGGCGCAACGGCTCCTGCACTCGCTCGGCGTCACCGCCTGGCAGGACCCGCTGCTCGGCGAGTACGGCGGCATGCCCGACCCGTCGCGCGCGTACGCCACCGCGTCTGCCCGCGGCCTGCTGACCGCCCAGGTCACGGGCGCGCTCTGGTGGGACCGCACCCGCGGCGCCGAGCAGCTGCCGGACCTGCTGGAGCGCCGGGAGTCGTTGCGCGGCAGCGGGTTCCGCGCCGAGACCGTCAAGATCATGCTGGACGGCATCGCCGAAAACCACACCGCGGCGCTGCTCAGCCCCTACCTGCGCACCGGCCACAGTGGACTGAGCTTCGTCGACCCGGTGGAGCTGCGCGAGCACGTCACGCTCCTGGACGCCCACGGCTTCCAGGTGCACTTCCACGCGCTCGGCGACCGCGCGGTCCGGGACGCGCTCGACGCCGTCGAAGCCGCCCGCACCGCCAACGGCGCGAGCGATCACCGGCACCACCTCGCGCACGTGCAGGTGGTGCACCCCGACGACGTCCCGCGCTTCCGGCGGCTCGACGCGACCGCGACGATCCAGCCGCTGTGGGCCGTGCACGAGCCGC
Organism: Amycolatopsis sp. NPDC114505; assembly: GCF_055633615.1. Classification (NCBI taxonomy): domain Bacteria; kingdom Bacillati; phylum Actinomycetota; class Actinomycetes; order Pseudonocardiales; family Pseudonocardiaceae; genus Amycolatopsis; species Amycolatopsis sp. NPDC114505. Next base: position 961,042 of record NZ_JBVKDV010000003.1, read on the forward strand.
AGATGGACGAATTGACCATCCCCTTCCTCGGTGCGGAACGGGCGTCGTGGCAGTACCCGTTCGGTGCGCTGCTGCGGTCCGGGGCCACCCTGGCCGCCGGGAGCGACTGGCCGGTGAGCAGCCCCGACCCGCTGCAGGGCATCCACGTGGCGGTGAACCGGATCCCGTACGGCGAAGACGTGCCCGCGTTCCTACCCGGGCAGCGGATCGATCTGGCCGCGGCGATCACCGCGTACACGGCGGGCTCGGCCCACGTCAACCACCTCGACGACACGGGCACGATCCGGCCCGGTCACCGCGCCGACCTCGTGGTGCTCGACCGCGACCCCTTCGCGGGCCCCGAAAGCGAGATCGGGGCCGCGAAGGTCGCGATGACGTTCACCGGGGGCCGGTGCGTCCACGAGCCATGACGGCCGGCTCGTGCTCGACGCTCACCCGCGGGCGCAGGGGCAGGTTTTCCAGCCCCTCGACGTCGAGCACCAGGAACCAGTGCGCGTTGGCCGGGATGTGGATCTTGAACATCGGCGCGGTGGCCACCCCGCCGTGCATCCGGTAGTACTGCCGGCGCCGGTAGGCCTGGAGGTTGACCTCCGTCAGGAGCCTGACGTTGGCCATCGCCTCCAGCCGGATGGTGACCACCGCGTCTCTTCGCAGCTTTCCGAGATCGAACACGTTCGCTTCCATGACGCCCCTCTTCACGCGTGGTTGCAGTTCGATGCTGTGTCGCGGGCAGCGCGGATCGCGCCGCGAAAACGCGACGGGCGGAAGTCCGGGGCGGGATCAGCCGGGGCCGGTACCGGGTTCGCAGGCCCGCCAGAGCGGGACGAAGTCCCCCTCCGACGGCGTGCCGGCATGGGTGGCGCGGGGCCCGTGGCCGGGGGTGAGGAAGGCCGGCGGCACGGTGGGAGCGGGCCCACAGGCGGCAACCTCGGGAGCCGGCGACCGCGGCGCGGGGACGTTGTTCCCGGGGACGCGGATCGGCTGTGACGGGGTTTTGGCGGCCGTGGGCGTGCGGTGCGTGGCCCGGGGCTTCGCGGTGGCGGGTTCGGTGGTCGGGCTGGTTGGACGGTCGTAGGTCCGGTCCGGCGTGGTGGTCGTGCTCGGGCCGGCGGCGGTGGGTTCCTGGTGCAGCGGCGCGGTTTCCGTCTCGCTGGTGGGGACGACCGACGGCTCGCGGGTCTGCTTCGGGGCGAGTGGGTCGGCTACGCCGTCGCTCACCGGTCGCACCACGACGGGGGCCGGGGTCAGGACGTCGCCGACGGGCTTGGCCACGGCATCAACGGGCTTGATCACCGCACCGGCGGCACCCAGGACCGGATCGAGCACCGGCCGCACGACCCGGGTGACCGGTTCGAGAGCAGGTTCGAGGGAACGCACCACAGGCTCGACAACCGTTGCGGCAGAACGCGTTACTCGCGACAGGGGCTCGACCAAGGGGGCAGCCGCCCGCACGACCTGCGAGACCGGCGCAGCCGCTCGCACCGCGGGCTCAACGACGACCGGCTCAGCGGCGCGCACAATCCGCGAGATCGGCTCGACCGCAGGCGTTGCCGTACTCACCACCGGCGAAACCGGCGCGGCAGCGCGCACAACTCGCGCCACGGGTTCGGCCGCCTGCCCTACGCTCGACACCGGCGGAAAGACCGGCGCAACAGCCCGCGAAACCGGCTGAACCACTCCAGCCACCGCCCCGCCGATCGGGTCCACCTCGCGCGTCGCGGCCTGGGCATGGCCCGCGACCCACCACGAAACCAGCCAAAACCCGACCATCGCCCCGGCCACGAGCAGCAAGCGCCGGGCGGCAGCTGTCGCGTCACCCTTGTCGCGCGCCCTGGCCACGGTTGGCGAACCTCCAAAATGCGAGATGCAGGTCTGGGACTTACCCTCCAACGCCCGACCCCACACACCCGCTACGCGCCACCCGTCGCTACCACTCGACCGGCCTAGTTCTTTCGGGTCGGCAAGCCTGAGTGAACCCGCCACTTGGCGGAGCGCGGTCCCCCACCCGCAGGCCGCCGGTCAGGCTTCCTGAGAACGTCGCTGGGACGACAACGCGCCCAGTGCCAGGACGCCGTGCTGGAGTCCCTCGCGGAACGTCGCGCGCTGGCCCGGGCTCAGGTCGGCCAGGAGCACGTCCTCCACCTCCGCCACCGCCGGGGCGCAGTCGGCCAGGAGGCGGTGCCCGGTCTCCGTCAGGCCGGCCAGCAGGACGCGGCGGTTGTCCGGCTTGGGGGTCCGCGCGATCAGCCCGCGCTTCTCCAGCGCCAGCACCATCTCGTGCATCGTCTGCGGACGCAGGAACGAGCGCCGCGCGAGCTGGGCCGAGGACAGCGCGCCGCTGGCTTCGAGGACCGTCAGCGCCGTGTACTGCAACGTCGTGAGCCCGAGCGGCCGCAGCGCGTCGTCGAGCAGCGCCCTGATCACCAGCTCGAGCCGTTTGACCAGGTAAAGGGTCAACGGCGGGCTAGCGGGCTGCTGCTCCGCGGAGGTGCTCACGCCGCCCATCATGACACGCGCCCGCGACTATGCTCCGATCATGGACCTCGGTCGGCAAACCCGCGTGCGACAGGCGTTCGGCACCTTCTTCGGTCCACCCGAACCACCCGCGGCCGACCACGTCCTGGACTTCTTCCGCCGCACCGCGGAGACCGTGCCCGCGTACCGGAAGTTCCTGCGGGAGCACCACATCGCACCCGACGCCATCCGGACCATGGCCGACTTCCGGCGGCTGCCGCTGCTCGACAAGGCCGGCTACCACCGGAAGTACCCGCTGCCCGAGCTGTGCCGCGGCGGCACGTTCGACGGGCTCGACATGATCGCCGTCTCGTCCGGCTCCAGCGGCCACCCGACGATCTGGCCGCGTGCGCTCGAGGACGAGCTGCACGTCGCGCGCCGGTTCGAAACCGTGCTCGTGGACGCGTTCGAGGCCGACCGGCGCAGCACCCTCGCCGTCGTCTGCTTCCCGCTCGGCACCTGGGTGGGCGGCCTGTTCACCACGGCGTGCGTGCGCCACCTCGCGGCCAAGGGCTGCCCGATCACCGTCGTGGCGCCGGGCAACAACAAGGCCGAGATCCTGCGCGTGCTCCCCGAGCTCGCGCCGCACTTCGAGCAGGTCGTGCTGCTCGGCTATCCGCCGTTCGTCAAGGACGTCGTCGACACCGGCGTCGCCGATGGCGTCGACTGGCCCGCGTACGCGATCAAGCTCGTGCTGGCCGGCGAAGTCTTCAGCGAGCAGTGGCGCGAGCTCGTCGCCGGCCGCGCCGGGGTCGCCGACCCGGTCCGGGACATCGCGTCGCTGTACGGCACGGCCGACGCGGGTGTCCTCGGCACCGAAACCCCGCAGTCGGCGGGCATCCGCCGGTTCCTCGCCGGCCAGCCGGACCTGGCCCGCGAAGTCTTCGGCGACGCGCGCCTCCCGACGCTCGTCCAGTACGACCCCGCGAGCCGCTTCTTCGAGGAGCACGAGGGCACGCTCGTCTTCACCGGCGACGGCGGCATCCCGCTGATCCGCTACCACATCGCCGACGACGGCGGGCTCCTGCCGCACGCGGAGCTGCTGGACTTCTGCGCCCGCCACGGGTTCACGCCGCCGGCCGGACCCGAGCTGCCGTTCGTGTACGTGTTCGGCCGGTCGCTGTTCACGGTGTCGTTCTTCGGCGCGAACGTCTACCCGGAGAACGTCACCGTCGGCCTGGAGCAGCCCGGCATCAGCGACACCGTGACGGGCAAGTTCGTCATCGAGTCGGTGGAGGACGCCGACCGCGACCGCCGGCTGCGGATCACCGTCGAGACGGCGCCGGGCGCGACCGCCGACGCCGCCGGGATCGCGGTGGCCGTGCGCGACCAGCTGCGGCGGCTCAACAGCGAGTTCGCGCACTACGTCCCGGCCGAGCGCCAGCTGCCCGACGTCGACCTGCGCCCGGCCGGCGACCCCGAGTACTTCCCGGTCGGGGTGAAACACCGCTACACCAGGCAGTCCTAGGCTTCGGACGCCCGGCTGACCCGCTCGGTCGGGTCCCGCGCGCCCGGGTCGCGCACGCGGTCGGTGATCAGGAAGCCCGGGAGCTCGAATCCGTGCTCCTCGGCGAGCCGGAAGGTCCCGCCGCGGGCATCGGGGTCCCAGCCGAGCGTCAGCGCGTGCTCGACCAGCCGCCGGACGTCGCCGGACGCCGGGTAGGAGCCGTCGGTCGCCGCCGGGGTCCACCCCACGCTCGTCGCCTTCGAGAGCAGGTCGGCTTCCAGCGCGCGGCCGTTCTTGCCCGCGCCCCACACCCGCACCCGGACGCACCGGTGGAGATCGACGCCGTCGCCGCGCACGGACCCGATCGCCGCCCGCCAGGTGTAGTCCCGGTCGCCGGCCCGCAGCCGCCGCAGCCTCGTTCGCACGCGAACCAGCCTAAGGCGTGTCCTGTAAGTGATCTAGCTGCGGCGCAGCTGGTTCCGTTACTGGACGGCATCGGCGGCGCCCGCCCCGGGCCAGGCCGGCCGAGGTGTCGGCCGGAGACGGTGATCGCGGACAGCTCCTAGGCCCGGGCCAGCTTCCGGAACCGCTCGCGCCGCTCGGCGGCGGACGAGCCGTCGGCGATGTCGTCGTCGAACCACGACGACAGCGCCGTCCACAGCTCGGCGCGGGCCGCGAAACCGTCCTCCGCCACCAGGGAGTGCTCGAGCTCGGCGATGTCGGCGGTCAGCTGGTCGAGGCGCTGGTCGCACTGGCGGACGTACTCGCGGACCACGACGTTGACGTCGAGACCGGTCTTCGCCCGGGGGCCGGCGGCGCCGCGCAGCCAGCCGTGCAGCCGTTCCTCGCAGTACAGCGGGAACCCGGCGACCGACCCCGGGTAGCCCGAGTCGGCCGACCACGCGCGGAACGCGCAGATCGCCTGGTAGCGCGTGTACCAGTCCTGCTTGCCGGTGGCGAGCTCGGCGAGCCGGCGCCAGGCGTCGCGGTCGGCCGCGCGCCAGCGGTCGAGCGTCCGGCCGTCCGGGACCGCGTCGGGGTCGAGGGCCCGGGCGCGCCAGAAGTGCGCCCGGCAGGCGGCGATCTCCGCGACGAGCTGCCGGACGTAGCTGACCTGTTCCCAGACGTGGGCGCGCTGCGGCCGCAGCGGCGCCGCGCGGTCCGGGGAGAACGTCACCATCTCGAAGACCCGGAACAGCTCGTGCCCGCGCAGCGCGACGAGGTCGGGGTCCTCCCCCATCACCCACGACCGGCGCTCGGGCAGCCGGCCGCTGTGGCTGATCGTCGCGGCGTGGTACAGCTCGCGGATCGCGCGGCGGGCCACTTCGTCCCGCGCTTCGCCGACGAGACGCGGGTTGCGGGCGCGGTCGCGGAGGTCGCGTTCGCCGCGCGGGCCGACTTCGAGCATCGCGACGGCGTACACGCTCGCCGCGTTGTAGCACTCCTCCCACGACTTGCGGGCGCCCGCGGCTTCGACGGTGTCGTCGAGCGCCCGCGGGTCCGGCGGCCAGCGCCGGTCGGGGCAGACGTCGGCCAGCCGCACGCGGCTGCCCGGGTAGGCGGGCTGGGGCACGGGGACCGCGCCGGTCACCGGCTCGACGTCCGCCATCGCCCGCCGGACCACCGTCCAGACCAGCGACAGGTCGAGCGCGCGGTTCGTCAGCTGCCGCCAGCTGCCGCGCCAGCGCCGGGTGAACCGGCGGTAGTCGGCGACGAGCCGTTCGATCTCGTACTGCGACAGGGCGCCGAAGTACGAGCGCATCTCGGCGGCCCGCTGGTTGTACTCGGCCAGCTGCGCCGGCGTCGCCTCGTGGACGACGAGCTCGTCGGCCGGCACCTTCAGCACGCGGCGGTGCAGTTCGAGCCGCTTCTCCGGCGGGATCGCGTACGGCCGCACCCGCACGTCGAGGTCGACGTACCGGCGGAACCGCAGCTCCAGCGCCACCCGCAGCTCGGCCCGGCGCAACGCCCGCGCGTCGCCGGGCACGCCCGCCGTCGTGCGCCGCACCCACCACGAGCCGGCCACGGAGTCGCCGTGACCGAGGACGAGCGCGTGCCGGTAGCGGGCGATCAGCAGCGCGACGGCCCGCCCGCGGCCCGCGTGCCGCGGCTGGCGCGCGAAGTCCGGGCCGATCCACCAGCGCGCCAGTTTCGGGTGACCCCGGCTGCACAGGGTGATCACGTCGTCGTACGTCGCGAGCGCGTCGAGGTGCAGGTCGAGCTGCTCCTGCAGGGCGGCGATCTCGAGTCTGATGTAGACGTTCGACGGGTCGAGGCTCACCGCGCGGTAGTACTCGGCGAGGGCCTCGTCGTAGCGGCGGTTGACGATGAAGTGGTTGGCGCGCTGGTAGGCGTCGAACAGCTCGTACGGGATCTTCGCGCCGCGCCAGGCGGCCCAGTGGATGTTCGTGCGGACGTAGGCGCTGCGCGGGATGACGAGCGCGGCGACCGCGTTCGCCGCGCGGTGCAGCACGCGCGGCCAGTTCTCGTCCTCGATCACCAGCGGGCTGGCGGCGAACCGCGGGACGCGGACCAGCTCCAGGATCAGCTGGTAGCGCCCGGTGGTGTTGCCGGGCCGGACCGTGCCGGTGACGGTGAACGCGGCGGGCGGCTGGGCCAGCCGGACGAGCTTGGTGGCGGCCTTCCACCAGCCTTCCGCGGCGTCGCCGGCGTGTTCGACGATCTGGATGAAGTCGTAGGAGCTCCCCGCCCCCGGCACCGGCGTCGGCGTGTAGAGCCGGGAGTCGTTGAGGATCCGCTTGAACGCGGCGGTCAGCTCGACGGCGGAGTCGATCGCGCGGTCGTGGCTGTCGCCGGGGCGTTCGTCGGCGAAGAGGCGGATGTCGATCTGGTTGGCGCGGAAGGCGGCGGCCTCCAGCCGGGCCCGGCCGATGAAGTACAGCGTGAGCACCGCGGAGATGATCACGACGGACGTCTGCAGCACGGTCCAGGTGATGACGCTCGCGACCTTCGGGTCGCGGACGAACGTCCAGCTCTGGAAGAACGGCAGGTAGGGAACGACGGCGAAGCCGGCCGCGACGAGCCCGGCCGTCACCGCCGCGAGCCACCACCTGATCCGGTGAGCCGCCGGAAGTTCAGCCTGATCGAAGCCGCCGTGACGTCGCGCGGGCACCGTCGATCACCCCCTCGTGTCGCCAGGTTACTCGCGGAGGGGGTGTGTTTCGTTACGGGCCGTGATCCGCGAGCTCGGCGATCACCTGGGCGTGGCACAGCTCCGGCACGCACCAGCACCCGAGCCGCCTCCCGCGCAGCTCAGGCAGGAGCGCGAGCAGGTCCGGCCGGGACAGCAGGTGCTCGCGGTACTGCGAGAGCACTTCTTCGCGGGAGCCGTCCTTCCCCGGCTTGAACGGGCTCGCGAGCTTCGACCCCGCGAGGTGCCAGCCGCCCCGGTGCATGGCCCGCCCGACGTAGACGACGTCGGCGTAGCCCGGGTCGTCGCGGTGGCCCTTCAGGTTGACGACGGTGGTGGGCACGCGTGCTCCTTCCTGCTCCGCCCGGCGGCCCCCGGTGCGGGGCCGCCGGGCGGGATCGTCACGGCAGCTTGACCGCCAGCAGGTCGGTTTCGCGGATCTCCGGCGGTGCGCTGAGCATCGTCGCAGCCGCTTCGGTCAGCGCCGCGGCGATCCGGCCCTCGAGGTGGGCGCGGCGGCCCTGCTCGTCGGCGAAGGTGTCGAACACCCCGAAGGTCGTGGCGTCCAGCCGGAACGCGAACCACGCCAGGGTGTGCTGCTCCTCCTTCGCGAGTTCGACCGCGTCACGCAGCATCGCCTCGACCTTGTCGGCGTACTCGGGCTTGGCCTCGATCCGGGCCAGCAAACCGATCTTCATCGTCACTCCTCGTCTCGTTCGGACCTCACCGAAGCTAGGCCCGCGGCCGGGCCAGCGTCAGTGGCAGAAACGACACCTTTGCTACCGTTTCCGACATGAAGATCGCGGTGCTGGCGTACGACGGGGTGTTCGACTCGGGACTGGCGGCGGTGCACGACGTCCTCGACACGGCGAACGCCCTGCGGGGCGAGCTGGACCGGCCGCCGCCCGCCTGGGACGTCACCACGGTCGGCGCGAAACGGCGCGTGCGGACCGGGGCCGGGCACGTCGTCGCCACGGAACCGCTGCGGCACGTGGCGGACGCCGAGCTGCTGGTCGTGCCCGCGCTGGCCGAGCGGCGGCCGGACGAGCTGATCGCGTACGTGTCGGGGCCCGGCGCGGCGCCGAGCCGGCGGACCGTCGCCCGGGCGTGCGCGGCCGGGACGCCGATCGCGTCCGCCTGCACCGGCACCTTCCTGCTGGCCGAAACCGGCGTGCTCGAGGGGCACCGCGCGACCACCAGCTGGTGGCTGGCCCCGGTGTTCCGGGCGCGCTACCCGGGGGTCGAGCTCGACCAGACGCGGATGGTGGTCGCCTCCCCCGGGGTGACCACCGCCGGCGCGGCGTTCGGGCACGTCGACCTGGCGCTCGCGATCGTCCGGCACCGCAGTCCCGCGCTGGCCGACCTCATCGCCCGGTACCTGGTCGTCGACGAGCGCCCGTCGCAGTCGGCGTACACGATCGCGAGCGCGCTGGCCGGGCACGACCCGACGGTCGCCGCGTTCGAGGGCTGGGTCCGGGCGCGCCTGGCGGAGCCGATCAGCCTCCCGGCGGCGGCGCACGACCTCGGCGTCAGCGAACGCACGCTGCAGCGCGCGGTCCGGCGCACGCTGGGGACGTCGCCGGTGCGGTTCGTGCAGGACCTGCGCGTCGAGCAGGCGGCGCACCTGCTGCGCACGACGGGCCTGTCGCTGGAAGCCATCGCCCGCAAGGTCGGCTACGAGCACCCCGGCACGCTGCGGGAGCTCCTGCGCGACCGGACGGGCAAGCCGGTGGCCTCGCTGCGCGGGTGAGACGCCCGGCGGGGCACGCGCGGTGGTTCGGCTAGTGCATATGCACTATGCTGAGGGTTCACGGTTGAGCCGTCAGCCGCTGCCGGACGTTTCCGCGCCCGGGCGGCAGGCGCTGTCCACGGCCGAATCCTCCGCCCACGTCCGGTCCGCCCCACGCTGCCCGACGAAAGGGTGTGCCCGCGATGGTTCCTGAACCTCGCTCGGCCGACCACGAGCTCACCACCGCCGGCTGGATCGCCGCCGTCGGACACCTGTCCCTGCGCGTCTCCCTCCCCACCCCGCGCACCCTGCTCGTCCGGGTGGCCGGCGAGGTCGACCTGAGCACCGCGCGCAAGCTCGACGAAGTCCTGCGCTCGCGCGTCCACGCCCCGGTCGGGGAGGTCGTCGTCGACCTCGACGGCGTCACGTTCTTCTCCGTCGCCGGCCTGAACTCACTGCTGCGCGCGCAGCTCCTCGCCGACGCCGCCGGGGCGCGCCTGACGGTGGACCCCGGCCGGTCTCGCGCCGTGAAGCGGCTGTTCACGTTGCTGCCGATGGACTTCTACGGCGTGCTGATGCCGGGGCCGGCCGGCTGACCCAGCCGCCGGACGGTCTCGACGATCGTCGTGTTCGGCACGCCCTTGACCAGGTACTCGGTGACGCCGGCCGCGGCGAGCGCGGCCATCGACGCCCGGTCGGCGTAGGCCGAGAACGCCAGGATCGCGGTGTCCGGGCTGCGGCGGGCGATCTCGCGCGCCGCCCGGGCCCCGCCGCCGCCCGGCATCCGGACGTCGAGGACCGCGACCGTGGGCCGGTGGTGCTCGGCGAGCCGGATCGCCTCGTCGGCGTCGACGGCGACCGCGACGACCGCGATGTCGGGCTCCTCGTCGAGGACCTCCTTGAGGACGGCGCGGATCATCGCGTCGTCGTCGGAGATCAGCACCCGCACCTCGGTCACGGTTCGAGCCCCGCCGCGTCGGGCAGCATCGGCAGCCAGAACTCGACGGCCGTGCCGCGGCCGGGGACGCTCGTCACCGACAGCCAGCCGTTGGCCGCTTCGGCCCGCTCGTGCATTTCGACCAGACCGAAGTGGCCCGCGCCGGCGTCCTCCCCCGCCGTGCCGGTGCCGTCGTCGGCGATCCGCACGAGCGTCCCGTTGTCCACTGTGGACAGGTGAAGGTCGACCCGGCTGGCCCGGGCGTGCCGGTGGACGTTGCTGAGTGCCTCCTGGCAGATCCGGTACACGGTGATCGCGGCGGCGGGCGACGGCTCGGCGGTCAGCTCGTCCCGCACCGAGTGGGCCAGCTCCCAGCGGCCCGCGACCTCGTCGACGTAGGCGGAGACGGCCTCCGCCAGGCCGTGCCGGTCGAGCTCCGGCGGCCGCAGCCGCGACACCAGGCCCCGCAGCCTGCCGATGGCGGCCCGCACCGAATCGTCGAGCCCCGCGACGGCGCTCGCGTGCGGCTCCGGCAGCCGGGAGGCGAGCAGCTGCAGGCGCATGCCGACGGCGACCATGGACTGGATGGACTCGTCGTGGACGTCCCAGGCGATCCGGCGCCGTTCCACCTCCTGCGCCTCGACGAGGTGGCCGACGAGCCGGCGGCGTTCGCGCAGGGCCTGCTCGGCGTTGCGGCGCTCGGTCATGTCGCGGGTGACCTTCCCGAAGCCCTGCAGCCGGCCCCGCTCGTCGAACAACGCCGTGATCACGACGTTCGCCCAGAAGCGCGTGCCGTCCTTGCGGACCCGCCAGCCTTCGTCCTCGAGGCGGCCCTCCTCGGCCGCGATCTCCAGCTCCCGTGCCGGCTTGCCCGCCGCGACGTCCTCCTGCGGGTAGAACATCGAGAAGTGGCGGCCGATGGCTTCCGGCGCCGACCAGCCTTTGATGCGCTGCGCGCCGGCGTTCCAGCTCGAAATGCGGCCTTCCGGGTCCAGCATGAAGATCCCGTAGTCCTGGACGGTCTGCACCAGCAGCCGAAACCGTTCTTCGCTCTTCCGCAACGCTTCCTCGGCGTCGCGGCGTTCCGTCACGTCGCGGGTGACCTTCCCGAACCCCCGCAGCCGGCGCCCTTCGTCGAACAACGCCGTGATCACCACGTTCGCCCAGAACCGCGAACCGTCCTTGCGGACCCGCCAGCCCTCGTCCTCCAGCCGGCCTTCCTCGGCCGCGATCTCCAGCTCCCGCGCCGGCTTGCCCGCCGCGACGTCCTCCGGCGGGTAGAACACGGAAAAGTGCTGCCCGACGATCTCGTCGGCCGACCAGCCCTTGATCCGCTCGGCACCCGCGTTCCAGCTCGCGATGCGCCCTTCGGGATCGAGCAGGAAGATCGCGTAGTCCTGCACGCTGCGCACCAGCAGCCGGAACCGCTCTTCGCGCTCGGTGCCCTGGTCGTCGCCCGGCCGAAGCTCGTCGTCCATGCGGCAACTGTGCCGGACGGACGCCCGCCCGGCACGGCGCGTCAGCCGGCCAGCTCGGCCGACGGTGCGGACAGCGCGCACCAGACCACCTTTCCGGGACCGTGGCTCGTCGTCCCCCAGGCCAGGGACAGGCGCTCGACGAGAACCAGGCCCCAGCCGCCGTCGGCGCCGGGCGGCCGCCGCACGGGTGGCGCCGGGTCGTCGTCGAAGACCTCGATGCGCACGTGCCCGGCCCCGACGCTCAGCCGGAGCACCGGGTGGCCGGCGCCGTGCCGCAGCGCGTTGGTCGCGAGCTCGGTGACGATCAGCAGGGCGTCGTCGACGACGGTGCCGCAGGCCCAGGCCGTCAGGGTGAGCCGGGCGAACCGGCGCACGAGCGCCAGGCCGCCCGCCGGATCGGTCAGGCCGCACTCCGCGACGAGCGGCGCCGGGATGTCCACGGCGTCCAGCCTGCCGGGCCGCCCCACCGTCGGACGAGATGCAAACCGGGACCGCGCGGGTGATGCAGGTGCATCAGCCGATGAGGCCCTCCCGGCGGGCCACGGCGACCGCTTCGAGCTTCGACCGCGCGCCGAGCTTCTCCAGCACCCGCTGCACGTGGTTGCGCGTGGTGTTGCGGGAGACGCCGAGCCGCGTCCCGATCTCCTCGGTGGTGGCGCCCTCCGCGAGCAGGTCCAGGGTCTCGCGCTCCCGGGCGGTGAGCTCCGCGCCGCGGACGGGCAGCCGGCCGGTGAGCCGGTCGAAGATCTCGGGCAGCAGCTCCGGGTCGAAGACCACGCCGCCCGCGGCGACGTCGCGCACCGCCGACTCCAGCACGCCGAGCTGCGACGACTTGAGCAGCAGCCCCGCCCCGCCGGCCTTCGCGACCTGCACGGCGACCGCCGGCGTCGCGTCCCCGGTCAGCACCAGCACGCGCGCGCCGCCGGAGCCGAGCTCCGCGATGACGCCGAGGGCGTCACCGTCGGCGAGGCGCCGGTCCAGCACCACGACGTCCGGGGCGTGCTCGCGCGTGTCGGCGACGGCTTCGGTGCGCGAGCGGGCCCGGCCGACCACGGTGATCCCGTCGGCGCGCTCTAGGGCCAGCTGCAGCGCCTCCGCCACCATGTCGTGATCCTCCACGAGGAGGACGCGGACGGGGTTCGGTGCCTCGGCGCTGCTCACGGGGTTCCCTCGGTGGACGGATCACTGGCGGCCCATCCTAGGCGTCCCGGCGCGCGTCACCACCCGGGCGAGCTCGTCCGCAGCAGTCCTTCGGGCCCGGTGACCGGCAGCCGGTCGACGAGCTCTTCGTGACGGCCGGGCTCCCGCAGCACCGGCGGCCGGGCCGGGCCGGCGACCTCCAGCCGGTCGACGAACCGCACGACGGCCTGCGGCGGCGGGATGACCTCGGCCCCGCCGAGGTAGGCGAGCACCTCCGGCTCGTCGCCGCCCGCGGGCTCGACCACCGCCGACCAGCCGTGCACCTCGTGCCAGATCAGCGCCAGGTCGTGGCCGGGACGGTCCGGGAGCTCGCGGTCGAGGGCGACGTAGCCGGAGGTGGGCACGTCGAGGTCCAGCGAACACGATTCGTACCCGACGCCGACCGCGCGGGCGACCCGCGCGAGGTAGGCCCGCAGTCCGCGGGCGAAGTGGTATTCGCTGTCCCTGCCGAAGTCGATGAGCGTGTTCATGGTTCCGCCTCCCGCGCCGCCGCAGCGCCCCGGATACCCCCTTCGGCGGAACGTCACACTTTCGGTTACTCCTCGACCGCGCCGCCGACGGCCCGCAGGTGCGCGCGGAACGTCAAGGCGGGATCCGTTTCGCGGGCGGCGAGGAAGTCGGCGAAGCGAACCTGGTCCCGCAGCGACTCGCCGCCCCGGATCCGCTCGGCCTGGCGGCGTTCGGTGTCGCGGATGCCTTCGGCGAGGGTGAACAGCTCGTCCGCGCGGTCGAGCGGGAGGAAGACGACACCGTCGTCGTCCCCGGCGACGAGGTCCGACGGCCCGATCCGCCAGGTCCCGACGATCGCTTCGCCGAGCCCGCCGTCGACGCGCGGGCCGAGGCTGAGCGGGCCGGTGGGGATCGAGCCGAGGCTGAACACGGGGAGGCCGATCGCGCGGACGTCGGCGGTGTCGCGGTGCAGGCCCCAGATCACGACGCCGGCGAGCCCGGCGGCGCGCGCTTCGAGCACCATGAGGTCCCCGACGCAGCTTTCGTCGAGGCGGCCGCCGTTGTCGACCACGAGCACCCCGCCCGCGGGGGCGTGCTCGAAGGCTTCCAGGAAGACGTCGACGCTGCCGACGTGCCGAGCCGGGACGGCCGGCCCGAGCAGCCGGCTACCGGGCACGACGGCGCGCGTCGCCGCCGGGGCGCAGCGCACGGGGAGGCCGGCGCGGATGCACGCGTCGGCGAGGTGGGCGGTGGTCAGCTGCTCGAACCGCGTTCCGATGTCCATACCCTAAAGCTAACCACCGTTCCCGCTTTCGGTGGTCACCCAGGTGAGGTAGTCCGCACTGCCGCCCTCGATCGGCGTCGCGATGACCTCGGGCAGGTCGTAGGTGTGCAGGTGGTTGATGCGCTCGGTGAGGGCGGGCACCCGGGCGGCGGTGGTCTTGATCTCGACGCGCCACTCCTGGTCGGTCCGCACCTCGCCCTCCCAGCGGTAGACGCTGGTCACCGGCCCGACGATCTGTGCGCAGGCGCCGAGTCGCTCGTCGATGACCTGCGCGGCCAGGTCGCGGGCCGCGGTCTCGGAGTCGGTCGTGGACGTCACGATCACGTGCTCTGCCGCCATGGGGCGAGGTTACCGGCGGTGTGGGGGGTGCATCGCGACCGCGCCGAGCAGCGGCTGAGCCGCGCCACTTGACGGCGAGCAGGCCGGCCGGACCGGTTCCGGGGCACCGGGCCGCTCACCGCACCCGGCCGAATCGCACCGCCACGCCCGGACGCCTCCGAGGACAGCGGGCCACTCACCCCGACCGAGCCGGGCCGAATCGCGGCGGAGCCGCACGGCCCAGCCACAACGCCTCCGGATCAGCTGGGCCGGCTCCCACCCCCTCGGTGGGAGCCGGCCCAGTATCCGGCGACCGGGCCGGCCCCCGAACCGCACGCGCCGACCCGGCCCCTCACCCCGGCGGCCGGTACTGCTCCTCGCAGCCGCACGCCGGCGCGACCGCGGCGGAACCCTCGCGCCGCCGGGAACTTCTCCCAGCCACCTCATCGCGACGCCACGGAACTCCTCACCTCACGGTGTGGGCTTCGTGCTCGTCGAGGTCGTCGCTGTCGTGGTCGTCGTAGGCGTGGTCGTCTTCGTCGGCGTCGTCGTGCGGGGCGGGGTCTTCCGCCGGGTCGTCGCCGGGTTCGTGCGCGGGACCGCCGCCGTCGTGTGGGTTGTCTCCGGGGCCTCCGGAGACGGCACCGACACCAGCGTCGGCGTCTCGCTCTCCGAACTCGTCGCCGGTGGGGTTACACCGGACGGACTCCCGCCCGAACTGCTCACCGCGACCGCCACCCCGCCGATCGCCACCACCGCCACCGCGCACAGCCCCACCACGACGCCGCGGCGCGACGCCCGCCGTCCCGGGGTCGCCTCGGTCTTGGCTCGGCCCAGTGACGGCGGCGGTGCCCCCGCGCCGAACCCGGGCGTCGCCAGTGTCTTCGTCTCCTCGCGCGGTGCCGGGACGCGCGGAACCGGGGGCGGCGGGGGTACCGGCCGGATCGCCGGTTGGGACCGCGTCGCCTGGACCAGGCCCGATCGGCCGGACGCCAGTGCCGCCGCCCCCAGCGCCACCCCGTACTTCGGGTGGATGTCGACCGCCGTCGGGCGACCGAGCTCGGCCGATACCAGCTGGGACACCAGCGGGATCCGGGACGAGCCGCCGACCAGGAGCACCGCGCCGAGGTCGGCCGGGCGCAGGTTCGCCGAACGCAGCGCCCGGTGCAGGGAGCCGATCGTCGCCGTGATCGACGGGCGGATCATCTCCTCGAACTCGCCGCGGGTCAGGCGCACCTCCGTCTGCACCGACGGCAGCAGCACCGGAACGGCCGTCTCGGTGTCGGCCGACAGGGCTTCCTTCGCCAGCACGCATTCCTGGCGCAGCCGCACGACCGCGGCCACCGCGCCCGGGTCGTCCGGGTCGATCTGCGACAGCTTCCCGTCGAGCGCCCGGTCGACGTGCCCGAACACCGCTTCGTCGAAGTCGACGCCGCCGAGGCCTTCGATGCCCTCCGGGCTGCCGAGGATCTCGAACCCGTTGCCGCGCTTGCGCAGCACCGTCGCGTCGAACGTGCCGCCGCCGAGGTCGTACACCGCGACGACGGCGCCGTCCTCCAGCCGCTCCTGCGACGCGTAGTGCGCCGCCGCGGCCTCGGGCTCGGTGATCAGGCCGACGCGGTCGATCCCGGTCAGCCGCGGCACCTGCTCGAACAGCTCCCGCTTGTACGGCCCCCAGTTCGCCGGGTGCGTCAGCGTGATCCGGTCCGGCCGGCCGCCCTGCTGCCCGGCGACCGTCCGCACCACGTACCCGAGCAGGTGCGCCATCAGCGACGCCACCGAGTGCGGCGCGCCGCCGAGCAGCACCGGCGTCGGGTCGCCCAGGCGCCGCTTGAACTCCCGCGCCACGCGGTCCGGTTCGACGGCCGCGCGCCGGCTCGCCGCGTCCCCGACCAGCACGCTGCCGTCGGCCCGCAGCAGCACCACCGACGGGATGGCCGCCGTCCGGTCGCCGAGCGACACCATCTCGACGTGGCCGGCGCTGTCGACGGCGGCGGCCGTGAAGGTCGTGCCGAGGTCGATGCCCAGTCCGTAGCCCATGTCAGCCTCCGCCGGCGGTGTGCGCGTGATCGAAAGTCGGGTGCTCGTCCGGAACCCGGTCCGGTTCTTCGAGGTGGTCTTCGTGCGCCTGCGGGCCGGGTGGCTCCACCGGGGGCAGGTCGTGCGGCTCGGGCGGTGGATCGTCCGGCGGGTGCCCCGCGTCCGGCGCGTGGTCCGGCTCCGGCCGGTGGTCGGGCTCGTGGTGGCGCGGCGGCTCGAACGGGTGCTCCTTCTCCGCCGGGTGCGGCCGGGTGCCCGTGACCTCGCCGGCGTCGTGGTGCTCCGGCTCGGGTTCGGTGGCGAAACTGTGCTTCGCCACCGGGTGCTCGGCCAGCGAGTTCGAGGCGGCCAGTGTCGTCGTAGTCTCGACCGCGACCGGCTGCGGCGCCGGCGTGTCCACTGTGGACGGCTGGCGGCTGAACGTCACGACCGGCGCGGACGGCGTCCCGGGCAGCGACGGCGCCGGCGCGGTGACCTGCGCGGTCACCGTGGCCCCGCGGCCCTTGTCGGCGATCACCTCGGTCTGGTGGATGGTCGGCCCGGCCGGCTCGCCGAAGGGGTCGTCGGCGCTGGCCTGCTGGTCCACGGTGACCCCGACGTCGATCCCCGGCGGCCCGGTTTCGGCCTCGTCGAGGACGACCGTCTCCTCCTGGAACACCTCGATGTCACCGTGCCCCGGCGCGTCCGGGGTGAGCTCGTAGGTCAGCGAACCCTGGTGCTCGACGGTGATCGTGCCGTCCGGGTTCTCGTGGACGACGATGTCGGCGTCCTGGACGATGTCGATGTCCGTGTCGCCGGGCGTCCCGTCCCCGGGCACGACGATGTGCTGGTGGTCGGTGTACACCTCGTCCCGGCCGTTGTTGTGCACCACGAACCGCTCGGTCGCGTCGATGACGAAGTTGCCGAACTCGTCCTCGTGGACTTCGATCTGCTCGAACTCCTCGACAGTCGGCAGCTCCTTCAGCGGCAGGCCGTCGGTGGTCTCCGGGTGCCAGACCGTGCCGGTCCGCGCTTCCACGTGGCCGTCTTCGCCCCGGGTGACTGTGCTGGTCTCGACCTGCGGCACGTACTCGTGGGCGGGGGTGTCGTGCGGGGTCTGGGCGGCGGCCGGTTCCGGCTGCGGCGGCGGTGCCGACGCGGCGGGCGACCCGGGCGTGAGCGCATTGCCCGCCACCTCCGACGCGACGGCGCCGGCGACGGCCGCGGCCGCCTTCTTGATCTTCTTCGGCAGCTCGTTCACGACAAGACCTCCGCCCTGGCTTCGCTGAGCAGGATTCCTTCGCAGGTGCGCACCAGCACGCGGGCCGCGTCGCGGACGTCGCGCGGGGAGGCGGGGTGCTCGGCGCGCCGCTGCCACCTCAGCAGCTGCGCGCCGAGCGCCTGCCGGACCGCGGCGCGGCCCGCGTCCCCCGGCAGGGCCAGCCGGCTCGCCACGTCCACCCCGGCCGCGCCGAGCAGCCGTTCCGCGTCGCGGGCCTCGTCGGTCGTGAAGAGCACGACGCCGAGCCGGATCGAGTCGATCAGCTGGATCTCGGCGAACTCGTGCGCCCCGGCGACGATCCGTTCCCATTCGTGCAGCAGCCCGCCGGTGCGGTCCGGGTAGGCGCGCAGCACCAGTTCGGCCGCCTGCAGCGCCGAACGCGCCTTGAGGACGTCGGCGCGCGCGGCGAACTGGGTGGTCAGCAGCGACCGCAGCCGGTGCAGGCCGCTGCGGGCGAGCAGCTCGCCCGACAGTGCCCGCGCGCCGGTCACCAGGCCACTGCGCGTCAGCTCGACCGCCACCCGGACGCCGAACAGCCCGTAGCGGGCCAGCAGGTCCGCGCGCTCGGCCGCCGGGACGTCCACTTCGGACTCCGCGCGGGCGAACCGGTCGGCCGACGTCAGCAGCCTCGCCACCTCCGCCTCCGGCGCGGCAGCCAGCAGCCGGAACGCGCGGTACTCGGACTCCTTCAACGACGCGGCGGAGCTGGCCAGCAGGCCGGCCACCGGGACCACGGTCTGGCACAGGCCGCGGACCCGGGAGTCGCGGGCGTAACGCTCGGCGATCTTGGCGGCCGAGTCGAGCGCGTCGCTCCGGGCGTGCCCGACCTCGTCGGCCCTCGACAGCACGCCGATGGTGTTCACCGGGCGCCGCTGCGCCGGGTCGTCGTGGAAGGCGTCGAGGAACCGGACGTCGTCGCCGTGGACGTGGCGCATCAGGTACACCACGGCGTCCGCGGTGCCGACGCCGTCACCCTCGGGGACCAGCGCGACCTCGGTGCGTTCGGACACCTCCGAGCGCGCCGAACCCAGCCCGGGCGTGTCGATCAGCGTCATCGCCCGCAGTGCCGGCGACGGCCAGTCGACGACGAGCCGGTCGACGTCGCCGGGCGCCATGCCGAGCTCGAGGCCGAGCGTGCCGGAAAGGCGGCCGAACGGCAGCTGGCGCGGCATCCCGCGGACCGGGTGCAGCATGATCCGGTAGGTCGGGCCGTTGCGGTACCAGGTGACGACGCGGGTGCACTCCCCCGCGTCCGTCGCCGCCAGCTCCTGGCCGACGAGCGCGTTGAGCAGGGTGGACTTGCCGGCCTTGACGCGGCCGGCGATGGCGACGCGCAGCGGTTCGGCGAGCCGGCCGGCGATCTGCCGCAGCTGCGGCTCGGCCGGGGTGCCGGCGTACCCGGCGCACGCGCGGGCGACGAACCCGCGGACCTGGACGTAGAGGGGGGTCATCGCGTCACCGCCGGGACGGGTGCGGGCACGGCTTTGGGGGCGCTGCGCAGGGTGAGCTCGTCCGCACGCCGGCCGAGCACTTCGAGGGCTTCGATGTCGGCCTCCAGGCGTTTCAGCTCGCCCGTCTCGGCGTCGTCGTCGACGACGGCCTTCTTCGCGTTGGCGAGCGCTTCGGTCAAGGAGCGCTGAAGTTCTTCGACGCGCGCGCTGTAGGCGTCGCGGAGTTCTCTTTGGACGGTCCGCATCGCGTCGCGGGAGTCCTTGCCGACCTGGAGGTTGAACTCGTCGACGAACCGGCGCACGGCCGTCTTGGCCAGGCCGCGGCGCTTTTCCAGCTGCCGCTTGCGTTCGTCCATGAAGCCGGAGCGGCCCATGAGCAGGCCGGCCGCGACACCGAACGGCGTGGGGATGGCCAGCGCGGCCATCTTGGTGAGCATGGAGAACATCAGGAACCCGCTGTAGGCCTTCTGGAACGCGGCCATCCCGGTGGTGCCGCGGGTCTTGACGCCGGTGAACGACGAGTCGATGTCGATCTCCTCGACGACCTGGACCGGCGCCTGCACCTCGCGCGGCAGCACGGCCTGGGACTCGGCGAGCTCGAAGTGCTCCGCGACGCGGGAGGCGAGGCCGCGGGCCTGCTTGATGAAGGTCGCGTAGTTCTCGAGGGTCTCGTTCGCGAGCCGCTGGCGCAGCCACTTCTCGAACTCGGCCCAGTTCTTGGCGGGGTCGCCTTCTTCGATGGCCTCTTCGGCCTCGTGCAGCACACCGCGAGAGCGGGCGCGCAGGTCGTAGTCCACATCGGACGAAATGTCGGCGAAGCCGTCGAAGAGCAGCTGCTGCCACTTCGCGGACTGGCTGCGCAGCGCGTCGACGCGGTCGTTGACCCGGGTCAGCTCCGCGACGAGCGCGGCGGACTGCTCGGGGTGCGCGAGGGACGTGCGGCGGGCGCGCAGGGCGGCGTTGAGCTGGCCGACCGCGGACCCGACGTGCAGGCCCACGGCGTTGAGCGCGGACCGTTCGGCGTCGCCGACGACGCTCTGCAGCCGCTTGACCAGCTGCGGAAAGCCGGATTCGACGTTCAGCTCCTGGTCGGCCGAGCGCGCCGCGACGGTGCGCAGCTCCGAGGAGACGGCGACGGTGTCGATGGCGATCCCGCACGCTTCGAGGTGGCCGGCGTTGAGCTCGAGGATGCGCCGCCACTGCGGGTAGAGGTCGATCTTGGTGAGGACGAAGTAGACGCTCGGGCAGAGCTCTTTCACCGTCCGGAGGAACCGCAGCTCGGCGCCGGTGAGCTCTTGCGAGGCGTCGGAGAGGAAGAGGACGGCGTGCGCCCGCGGCAGCGAGCTGACCGTGACGGCGTTGTGCAGCGAGCCGAGGCCGCCGACGCCGGGGGTGTCGACCAGCACCAGCCCTCCGGAGAGCAGCTGGCGGCTGATCGACGCCGTGACGGACTTGAGCTTGCGGACGTTGCCGGGGTTCCCGGCTTCACTGACGTGGGTGGGAAGGTCTTCGAGGGAGATCCGCTCGGTCCACGGCGGCGACGACGGGTCGGCCGGCTCGTAGGTCGCCAGAGCCCCGGACTCCGGCGCGAACCGGACGACGGTCGGCACCGCGGTCGCGATGTCGTCGTCGACCGGGCAGATCTTCGCGGTCAGCAGGGCGTTGATGAGCGAACTCTTGCCCTGCTTGAACTCCCCGACGACGTAGACGGTGACGTCCGGTTCGGACAGCAGGCGCCGGGCGTCGGTGAGGCGCTGGACGAGATCGTCCCGTCCGTAGGCCGCCGCTCCCTTGACCGCGAGGTCGAGGGTGTCGAGGGCGATGCGCCCCCCGCCACTCGGCTCCTGCATGACCGCTCCTTCATTCCTTACTGTTCTTCGCCGGCTCAGTAGTGGTCGGCGTCGTGGTGGTGGTGCTCGTCGTGGTGGTCCTGGTGGTGACCGCCGGCGTGGTGGTGCTCGTGCTCGTGGCTCTCGTGGCCGTGGTGCTCGGTGGACGCCTGCTCGTTGAACTGGTTTCCGCCGTGGTGGCCGCTCGCGCCCTGCTCGTTCTGGAAGATGCTGCCGTGGCCGCCGGTCGAGGCCTGCTCGTTGAACTGGTTGTCGCCGTGGCCGGAACCCTGCTCGTTCTGGAAGATGTTCCCGTGGCCGCCCGTGGAAGCCTGCTCGTTGAACTGGTTCCCGTGGCCGCCCGAACCTTGCTGGTTCTGGAAGATGCTGCCGCTGCCGCCGGTCGAGGCCTGCTCGTTGAACTGGTTGCCGCCGTGGCCGCCCGAGCCCTGCTCGTTCTGGAAGATGCTTCCGTGGCCGCCCGTGGACGCCTGTTCGTTGAACTGGTTGCCGCCGTGGCCGCCGGAACCCTGCTCGTTCTGGAAGATGTCGCCGCGGCCGCCACCCGTGGAAGCCTGCTCGTTGAACTGGTTCTCACCGTGACCGCCGGAACCCTGCTCGTTCTGGAAGATGTCACCGCGACCGCCCGTGGAAGCCTGCTCGTTGAACTGGTTCCCACCGTGACCGCCGGAACCCTGCTCGTTCTGGAAGATGTCACCGCGGCCGCCACCCGTGGAAGCCTGCTCGTTGAACTGGTTCCCACCGTGACCGCCCGAGCCCTGCTCGTTCTGGAAGATGTCTCCCACGCCGCCGCCGGTCGAGGCCTGCTCGTTGAACTGGTCGCCGCCGTGGCCGCCCGAACCCTGCTCGTTCTGGAACACGTCACCGTGGTGGCCGGCGGACGCCTGCTCGTTGAACTGGTTCCCGCCGCGGCCGGAGCCTTGCTCGTTCTGGAAGATGTCACCGCGGCCACCGCCCGTGGAGGCCTGCTCGTTGAACTGGTTCCCGCCGTGGCCACCGGAGCCCTGCTCGTTCTGGAAGATGTCTCCCACGCCGCCGCCAGTCGAGGCCTGCTCGTTGAACTGGTCGCCACCGTGACCACCCGAGCCCTGCTCGTTCTGGAAGATGTCGCCGCGACCGCCCGTCGACGCCTGCTCGTTGAACTGGTTCCCACCGGAACCACCCGAACCCTGCTCGTTCTGGAAGATGTCCCCGCCACCACCGGCCGAAGCCTGCTCGTTGAACTGGTTCCCGGATGAATTCGTCATCGTGTGCGCTCCTGACATTCGGATCGGTGAAGCCCTCGCCCCTCCGTTGTCATCCAGTCTCGGACCAATGGGCGGCCGGGTCATGAGTAGCGGCTACTCGGCTTCCGCACTGCCTCCGCTGCGGACTACCTATGGACCGTCGCCGGGACTACTCCCCGACACGAGCGGGCCTACCACCGATGCCAGCTCGCGGCGGCCGGAAATACCCAGCTTCGCGTAGACCCCGTGCAGCACGTTGTCGACCGTGCGCACCGACACCACCAGCCGGTCCGCCACCGCGCGGCTCGTCAGGCCCGTCGCCACCAGGCGGGCGATCTCCAGCTCCCGGACCGTCAGGTCCAACGGTGTCTCCAGCGACGAAAGGGCCGGCGTCGCAGCGTCCTCACAGGACGCCAGCCACCCCCGCGCGCGCTGGGCCGACATCGCCGCGCTGCCGTTCTTGCCCTCCTCGCGGTACACCCGCGCCGCCTCGGCCGATGCCTCCGCCGCCAGCAGCCGCGCGCCCGCGTCGGCGAACGACGACGCCACCTCGTCCAACGCCGCACCGTCCGAAACCGCCGACGCGTGCGCCGCGTACAGCTCCGCCATCCCGCCCGCGGAAGGGATCGCGCCGGGCGAACCCCCGAACCGGAGCAGGTCGTGGCGGATCTCGGCCGCGATCGCGAGCCTGCCGTCTTCCGAAGCGGCCGAAGCCGCCGAAGCACCCAGGGCCAACGCCCGGGACAGCTCGCCCCGCGCCGCGGCGACCCACGCGCCGTCCCAGTCGCCGAGTGGCTCCGCGACGCGGCCGCTCATCGCCGTTGCCCGGACCAGAGCCGCGGCGACGGCGGGGCGGAACTCGTGCGGCTGGTCGTGCGCGTCGGCGGCCAGGGCCTCCCGCAGCCAGCGGATCGCGCCGCGGACGTTGCCGTAGGCCAGCGCGACCGTCCCCAGCGACGCCGCCGCGCCCGCGACCGCGGGGCCCCACCGGTCCCGGACGGCGTCCCGGTAGTCGTCGCCGGCCCGGTCTTCGGCCTCCTCGAGCCGGCCCGCCCGGCACAGCGCGACGATCCGCGCGTGCTCCAGCCGGACCCGCGCCCCCGGCGCGAAGGCGTCCGAGATCCGGGACGCGATCTCCAGTCCCTCGTCGATGACGCCGAGACACGCCTCCGTCCGCCCGGTCGACGCCAGTGCCCCGGCCGCGACCACCAGCGCCGCGAGCCGGAGCGCGTCGCCGCGGCGGTTGCGGTCCAGCACCGGTCCGAGCAGGTCCAGGGCCTCGCGCGACGCGCCCGCCGCCGCGCGCAGGGCCGCGCGGGCGGTCGCCAGCTCGTCCGAGGCCAACGCCCCGGACACCGCCGTCTCGGCGGTGTCCAGCGCCGCGGCGGCCTGCTCGAAGCGGTCGAGGCCGAACGCCAGGTTCCGGGCCCTGGTCGCGGCGACGCGGGCGTGCTGCGCGTCCGACACCGTTTCGCCCGCGAGCTCGGACAGCAGCGAGTCGGCGTCGGCGTGCCGGCCGCCGGCCACCCGGACCTGGGCGAGCAGGAACTTCGCGCCGAAGCCGCCGCCCATCCGGACGGCTTCGGCCGCCAGCTGCTCGGCCTGCGGGAAGTCCTTGCGCAGCAACGTCTCCGCCGCCGCGCGGACCAGCTGCGGGTCGGTCGGCAGCCCGGCGGCCAGGCGCCACCGCACCAGCCGCGGCTTGTCCTCGGCACGGCGTGCGCCGGTGAGGTCCAGGGTCTGCGCGAGGATCCGGTAGGTGTCGCGCTGGCGCAGCGGCGACGTCCGGCGCCGGATCACGTCGGCGTAGAGCGGGTGCGCGAGACGGACGTTCAGCCGCCGCCCGGTCCGTTCCGAAACGACCAGGCCGGCCTGCTCCATCGAGGCGAGGACGCGGCCGGCGCCGAGGCGCACCAGCGGTTCGCTGCCCAGCGGCTCCCCGAAGGCGAGCAGGTCCAGCAGCCGCCGTTCGTCGGCGTCGACCCGGTCGGTGCGGGTTTCGATCAGCTCCACCAGCCGCGGGGTCGCCATCAGCGCGCCGCTCCACCGCCACACGCCGTCCTCGGCCGACAGCGAACCGCTGTCGAGACCGCCCTGGATGAGCTCGCGCAGGAACAGCGGGTTGCCCAGGGTCAGGCCCCACAGCCGGTGCTCGGCACCGTCGTCGAGCCGCCCGCCGAGCGCCGCGGTGATCAGCTCGGTCGTCTGTGGACGCGTCAGCTCGCCGATGTCCAGCCGCTCGGCGACGCGGTCCTTCCACATCGCGAACACCGGGTCGGGCACGCTCACGCCGTGCGGCGCGATCACGAGCACGAACGCCGACGCGGTCGCGGCCAGCTGGTGCACCAGGGTCGCGGACAGGTCGTCGAGCAGGTGCGCGTCGTCGACGCACAGCACCAGCCGGCGCCCCTCCGCACCGCGGGTGAGGTGGCCGGCGACCTGGTTGAGCCGGTGCGCGCGGTCCCCCGAGCCGTCCGCGCTGCCGGGCAGGAGGTGGGCGAACGCGCCGAACGGGATCGTCGAGGCCGACGACATCGCGCGCACCCAGTGCGTGCGCGCCCCGCCGCCGGCCAGCTCGGCCAGCAGCACCTTGGCGAGCCGGGTCTTGCCGGCGCCGGCGCGCCCGGTCAGCAGCAGCCCGCACACCTCCGGGTCGGCCAGCGCGCGGCGCGCGAACGCCAGCTCCTGTTCGCGGCCGACCAGCGGCCAGTCGTTCGCCACACCCACTGCCTCCCCAACCCCTCACGGGCTTTTCGGTGCCCGCGCACAACCGTTCCTCGGATAATGAGCGCGGATGGCCCGGCGAAGTACCGAAACCGCGCGACAATTCGATAAGATTTTCAACCAGGAAATATCGCTATTCCCGGTCTCCTGGTGATTCTTTTTCCATTGCGACCATCATTCCTATGACGCGCGGCAGGACCACCGCGTTCCAGCCCGCCATGGCGGTGACGAGCTCCGGTTCCGGGCCGCCGGTCCACACGCGCACCTGGCCCGCGCGCAGGTCCGTGCCGAGCACGGCGGCCCACGGCACCTTCGGCGCGAACCACCGCCGCCGGCGCAGCCCTTCGGCGTCCGCGTCGATCCGCGGGTGCGCGCCCCCGCCGAAGCGGGCGGTGGCGCCGGCCGTGATGGCGTCGACCGCGGCGCGCGCGATCCGCGGGCAGGCCGCCGATTCGACCAGTTCGACCAGCCGCCGCCACGTCTCGCGCGCGTCCTCGAGCTCGCTGCCGCGGCGGAAGGCGTCGAACACGAACCGGCTCCACACCGGGCCGCGGGCCAGGCCCAGCGCGTAGCTGGCCTGGTGCGGCCGGGCCGCCGCGTGGTAGGCGACCCGGTCCACTTCGGCCAGCCGGAAGACCCGGTCACCGATCACGATCACGTCGCCCGCCGCGGCGAGTGTGCGCCCGCCGCTGGAGACCCGGACCTCGCCGGAGCCGGTGAACGAGAACTTCCCGCCCGCCATCGGGCTACTTGCCGGTCTTCGCCAGGCAGAGCACGACGCCGGTCTCGCCTTCCTTGCCCTGCCAGAACACCGAGTCGGCGTCCGGGTACGGCGTGCACGCGCTGATCTGCGCCTCGATCTGGGTTTTGTCCTCGACGCGCGCGACGACCTTGAGCGTCGCCTCGGGCGTCCCGCAGTCGACGATCTTCACGTAGTTCTCGCCGCTTTCGGTGACGCAGTTGCCGACCTGGGCGTTCTCGCCGTTCGACCGGGTGGCCACCCAGACCAGCGCGAGGATCCCGGCGACGACGATCAGGAACACGGTGAGCACGATCTTCTGCCGCCGCTTCGACTTCTTCGGCACGGCGGGCGGCTGGGGCGGCATCCCGGCCTGGGGCATCCCGGGCTGGGACATCCCGGGCTGGGGCGGCACCGGCCGCGTCGGGTCGGGGTATTGGGGTCCACCGGTCTGGGTCATGGCGTTTCCTCCCTCGAACGTCCAGCTGTCGCCTTCTAGGCGTTCCACCCGTGTTCCACGGAGTTCCACCCGGAGCTCGGCGGCACGGGCCAGGATGGGACCGCCCCGTTCCCGACGTGAGGACCCCGAGGATGACCCGACTGCCCGCCTTGGCCGTCACCGCCTTGACCACCGCCGCCCTGCTGACCGGCGGCACGGCCGAAGCCGCGAGCCCGCCGTTCACCTCCTCGGTCTTCCGCGCGACGCACAACAGCTATTCGGGCAGCGTCGACGGCGCGAAGAACTCGATCTCCTACCAGCTCGACCACGGCGTCCGGTTCATCGAGTACGACATCCACGACAACGGCTACGCCACGAACCACGACTACGGCGTCGGGCACGACTCGCCCGGCAACGCCGTCGACCACAGCGGCGGCAACCCCGCGTCGAACAACCTGCGGGACTGGCTGGCCACCGTGAACACGTGGTCGGCGGCGCACCCGACGGCCGCGCCGATCGTCGTCATGCTCGACCTCAAGGACAACCTGACCGACAACGCGAACTTCGCGGAGGGCAACCTCGTCGCGGTCAACCAGGAGCTGGAGTCGGTCTTCGGCAGCCGGCTGCTGCGCGCGCAGGACTACCCGGCCGGGTCGCCGACCGTGGACGCGCTGCGCGGGCGCGTGCTGCCGCTGCTCTCGGGCGACGGCGGCAGCCGCTCCGAGTACAAGCGGGACGTCGGCTACCACCCGGCCGTCGCGATCAACGGCCGCGGGCAGGTCGTCGAGGTGCACGACTCCGGCGGCGGCGCGCTCTGGTACTGGACCGGGACCTACGGCGCCGACGGCCGCGTCACCTGGCTGCGGCACGGGAAGTACGACAGCGGCCAGACCCCGGCGGTCGCGCTGAACGACAACGGCGACCTCGTCGAGGTCCACCAGTCGCAGGGCGCGAGCACGCTCTGGTACCACGTCGGCAAGCTCGGCACCGACGGCGAGATCACCTGGCAGGCCAGCCACCAGTACGACAACGGCGTCCAGCCGACGGTCGCCTTCACCGACGCGACGCACCTGCGGGAGATCCACCAGAGCCAGAGCAGCAGCCAGAACTGGAACTGGACCGGCACGCTGTCGGCCACGACGGTCGCGTGGACCGGCAACGCCAAGACGTCCGACGCGCGGTTCGCCAAGGACACCGCCACCAACGGCGCCCGGCGCGTCAGGGTGTGGACGGGCGCGGACGGCCCGACGCCGTCGAATACCCTGCGCGCGGACACCGCGAGCGTCACGGGTGACCGGATCCGTTACCGGCAGGTCGCGTTCGACGAGTTCCAGAAGGGTGACAGCGCCGAGCTGCAGGAGGGCGCGTTGTTCTACGGCGCGACCGCGACGGAGTCGGCGTTCATCACCTCGGCCCGCCAGTCGGGCAAGCTGGTCCGCGGCTGGGACTTCGACTCGGCGGGCAACGCGACCACGCCGTTGGCCAGCTACCCGGCTTCGAACCACCCATACGACGCCTGGTACGAGACCCTGCTGACCCAGAACGGCGCCGTCGAGTAGGCCCCGGCGTACGTCAGCCGGGGTGGTAGGAGCAGCGGGTGCCGGTGCGGACGCCGTCGCGCAGGACGTCGCCGATCACGGCGTCCGCCGCGGCGATCCGGGTCAGCGCGCGGCGGATCGCCTTGCCCACCGCGATCCGCGCCTTCTCCTCCGCGCCGGCGAACTCGCGGACCCGGCCCGCGAGCCCCGCGGCGGCCGACAGCTCGCCCAGCAGCCAGTCGCGCTCGGTGCGCACCTTTTCCGCCCGGCCCGCGTCGTGATTGGCCTCGTGCTCGTCGAGCTCGGCCTCGAGGTTCGCGAGCCAGCGCCGGTAGTGCGCGGTCGCCGTCCGGTCGAGCATCGGCTGCGCGGACGTCGCCTCGGCGACCACGCCGTGCGCCAGCTCGACCGCGGTCAGCTCGTGGCCCGGGTTGTCCAGCAGCGTCGCCAGGTAGCCCATCCCGACGCTGTGCTCGACCTCGACGGACCGCCCGTCCAGGGCGAAGAGCCAGTGGCCGCCCTGGCGCCGGCACGTGACCCGCCGGTCCGCGACGCGGCCGGCGAAGACGGGCAGCACCATCCCGAGCTGCTCGGCCTCGCGCGTCGCCGCGGCCAGCTCGCGTCCGGCTTCGGCCGAACCCGGCCCCAGCGCCTGCGCGAGCCGGGCGCGGGAAAGCGCCGCGGCCGGCCAGTGGGCCAGCGCGAGGTTGTCGCGCACCGCCGCCCGGAAGTGCTCCGTGGCGCGCTCGGTCTCGCCCGCGGTCAGCATCGCCACGCCCAGCGCGTGCTGCACCGAGCCGAAGCAGGCGACGGCGAGGCTGCCCATCATCGGCAGCCGCGCGAACGGCGTGAGCAGCGCGTACGCGGCCAGCGCCGAGTCGACGTCGGCGAGCAGGTACGCGGACTCGACGATCCCGTACATCGACACCAGCCAGCTGCTCGACCGCGGCAGCAGCGCGAGGTCCTGCCCCCGTAGCCGGGCCAGTGCACCGGCCGCCTCGCGCTCGTCCCCGGCCGAAGCGGCGGCGACGGCCAGCCCGGCGACGAAGGCGTTGTCCACCGCGCTGAGCGTCGGCGAATGCACCGTTTCCCGCAGGACCGGCAGCAACTCGGCCATGCGGCCCTGGTACCAGCGGACCGCCCCGACCTGCGCGGTGTACCAGCCGATCGCGTCGGCGTCGCCGGCCTGCTCGCCCCGCAGGGCACAGGCCGCCGCCCGCGCCTCGGCTTCGTCGAACCGGCCGGCGCGGATGCTGAGCATGACGTCGATCGCGTCGAGCACGAACCCGACCGCGAGGTGGTCGCGTTCGGCCAGCAGGCCGCGCAGGTCGGCGAGCCCGCGCTGGGCGTGCGGGTCGCCGTCGAGGAAGAGGTCGACCGTGCGCCAGAGCAGGCCCATCAGCAGGTCGCTGCGCCGGCCCGTGCGGAAGCCTTCGGTGATCAGCTCCTGCGCGAGCGCGCGGCGCTGGCCGCCGTGGTCCGGGCCGAGCAGGCAGTGGTGGGCCAGGCTCGCGGCCTCGGCCCAGGCGACCGGGTCGCCCGCGCGCTTGGCCTCTTCGAGCACGGCGAGGATCTCGTTGCTCTCGCCCGCCACGTAGTCGGCCTCGCCCGCGAGCCGGGCCTTGAGCCGCAGGGCCAGCGACGACCCCGGGTCGACCGCCGTGCGGGCACTGCGCAACCGCGCCTGCAGCAACGCCGCCGCGGCCGCGCTCCGGTGTTCGTGCACCCACAGCCCGGCCAGGCCCAGCGCGGCGCGCGCCATCCCCGGGCCGTCGCACTCTGCCTCAGCGGCCCGGTAGGCCCGGTCGAACCACTCCCGGCCGGCACGCAGGTCGCCGTCGGCCTCGAGTGCGCGCTCCCCGGTGCGCAGCAGCTCGCCGAGCGCGGTGGCCGCCGGTCGCGTTTCGCTGTCCAGCATCGCCGCCCCCTCTCCCCCGGGAAATGGTGCCCGGGTGACCGGCTGTGGTCAACGTGCGAAAACCGTCGGGAATGTCCAGGTCACGGCCGGGAATTTTCCGCCGTCACCGTCCGCGCGCGGTCCATTCGCGACAGTCGCTGACGGCCGCCGTCAGCGCTTCGCCAGGGACCGGTCAGCCCGCCCGGCGAAGCTCGGTGCCATGAGAAACCACGGCTTGAAAAACCTCAGCGTCCTGATCTCCGGCGCCAGCATCGCCGGCCCCGCCCTCGCCCTGTGGCTCACCCGCTACGGCTGCACCGTCACCGTCGTCGAACGAGCCCCGTCGGTGCGCCCCGGCGGCCAGGCCATCGACTTCAAGGGCGGCACCCACCGGACTGTGCTGGAGCGCATGGGCATCCTCGACGACGTCCTCGCCCACCAGACCGGCGGCACCGACCAGACGATCATCGACGCCGAGGGACGGCCGCAGGCGGTCATCCCCGGCGAGTTCACCGGCGGCGACATCGAAATCCGCCGCGGCGACCTGGCCGACATCCTGTACGAGCGCACCGCGCCGCACTGCGAGTACCTCTTCGGCGACACCATCACCGCGCTGACAGAGACGGCCGACGGCGTCGACGTCACCTTCGCCACCGCCGCCCCGCGCCGGTTCGACCTCGTCGTCGGCGCCGACGGCATCCACTCGAACGTCCGGCGGCTCGCGTTCGGCCCGGAAAGCGACTACGTCCACTTCCTCGGCCACTACTACGCACTGGCCGAGCTCGGCGAGCAGGTCGCGGACGGCACCGCCGTGATGTACAACGAGCCGGGCCGGATGGCCGCGGTCGGCGGCCCGAAGGCGTCGGCGTTCTTCGTCTTCGCCTCGCCCGAGCTGGACTACGACCGCACCGACACCGACACCCAGCGGAAGCTCGTGACCGAGGCCTACCGCGACGCCGGCTGGCGGGTGCCCGCGCTGATCGAGAAGCTCCCCGACGCGCGCGAGTTCTACCTCGACTCGCTCGCCCGCGTGACGATCGACCACTACTCCCGCGGCCGGGTCGTCCTGCTCGGCGACGCCGCCTACGGCAACACCCTCGGCGGCTTCGGCAGCGGCCTGGCGATCGTCGGCGCGTACGTGCTCGCCGGCGAGCTCCTCGAGGCGGACGGCGACCACCGCGCCGCCTTCGCCCGCTACGAAGAGCAGATGCGCGGCTACGCCAAGGTCTCGCAGCGCGGCAGCGCGGGCCCGTTCCTCGCGCCGCCGTCCCGGCTGCGGATCAAGCTGCGGGACTGGACGTTCAAGTCCCGCTTCCTGCTCCGCCTGATGCTCAAGGCGACCGACAACTTCGCCACGGACATCGAACTGAAGGACTACGCCTCGGGCTCGTAGGCCAGGTTCGGCCGCAGCCACTGCTCGACTTCGCCGATCTCGACGCCCTTGCGCCGCGCGTAGTCCTCGATCTGGTCGCGGCCGAGCCGCCCGACGGTGAAGTACTTCGACTCCGGGTGCGCGAAGATCAGCCCGGACACGCTCGCCGCCGGCGTCATCGCGTACGACTCGGTCAGCGCCATGCCCAGCTCGTCCGACTCCAGCAGCTCGAACAGCTCCCGCTTCTGGCTGTGGTCGGGGCTGGCCGGGTAGCCGAGCGCCGGGCGGATGCCGCGGAACCGCTCCGCGTGCAGGTCCTCCAGCAGCGGTTCGGCGTCGGGCTCGAACCAGTCGCGTCGGGCCTTGAGGTGGATGTACTCCGCGAACGCCTCGGCCAGGCGGTCGGCCAGCGCCTTCACCATGATCGCGCGGTAGTCGTCCTGCTCGGCCTCGTACTTCGCGGCCAAGGCGCCGGCACCGTGGATGGCGACCGCGAAGCCGCCCAGGTGGTCGCCCACCGGCGCGATGTAGTCGGCCAGGCAGCGGTTCGCGCGGTCCAGCGGCTTCGACGTCTGCTGCCGCAGCATCGGGAACCCGACGTGCGCGTAGTCGCCTTCGAGCAGGATGTCGTCGCCTTCGCTGTGCGCCGGCCAGAACGCGTACGCGCCCTTCGCGGTGAAGCTGCCGTTCGCGATGATCTCGTCGAGCAGCGTGTTCGCGTCGTCGAACAGCTCACGGGCCACCGGCTGCTCCAGGATGGCCGGGTACTTGCCCTTGAGCTCCCAGGCCAGGAACAGGAACTGCCAGTCGACCATCTCGCGCAGCTCGGTGATGCTCGGCTCGACCACGCGGCGGCCGGTGAACGCCGGGGTCGGCAGGCCGTCGAACGACACCCGCTCCGGGTTCGCCCTGGCCTGCTCGAGGGTCAGCATCGGGCGCCGCTGCTTGCTGGCGTGCTGCTCGCGCAGCACGTCCTGGTCGGCGCGGTTCTTCTCGGCGAGCGCGACCGAGCGGTCCGGGTCCATCAGGTCGGACACGACGCCGACCACCCGCGACGCGTCGAGGACGTGCACCGTCGCGTTGTCGTAGGCCGGCGCGATCTTGACCGCGGTGTGCTGGCGGGACGTCGTGGCGCCGCCGATCAGCAGCGGCAGCTTCAGGCCGCGGCGCTGCATCTCGGTCGCGACGGCCACCATCTCGTCGAGCGACGGCGTGATCAGGCCGGACAGCCCGACCGCGTCGGCGCCTTCGGTGACCGCGGTGTCGAGGATCTTCGCGGCCGGCACCATCACGCCGAGGTCGATCACCTCGTAGTTGTTGCAGCCGAGCACGACCCCGACGATGTTCTTGCCGATGTCGTGGACGTCGCCCTTGACCGTCGCGAGCACGATCTTGCCCTGGCCGCTCGACGACTCCAGCCGGCCCTCCAGGCGCGCCTTCTCCTTCTCCTCCTCCATGAACGGCTCGAGGTAGGCGACGGACCGCTTCATCACGCGCGCGCTCTTCACGACCTGCGGCAGGAACATCTTGCCGGAGCCGAACAGGTCGCCGACGATCTTCATGCCGTCCATCAGCGGGCCCTCGATCACGTCGAGGGGTCGGGCCATCTGCAGCCGCGCCTCTTCGGTGTCGTCGACGATGAAGTCGACGATGCCGTGCACCAGCGCGTGCGACAGCCGCTCGCCGACGGTGCCTTCGCGCCAGGAGAGGTCGACGACGCGCTTGGTGCCGCTGCCCTTGACGTTTTCGGCGAAGCTCACCAGCCGGTCGGTGGCGTCTTCGCGGCGATCGAACAGCACGTCCTCGACCAGTTCGAGCAGGTCGGCCGGGATGTCCTGGTAGACCGCGAGCTGGCCGGCGTTGACGATGCCCATGTCCAGCCCGGCCTGCACGGCGTAGAACAGGAACGCCGAGTGCATCGCCTCGCGCACGATGTCGTTGCCGCGGAAGGAGAACGAGAGGTTCGAGATGCCGCCGCTGGTCCGGGCGCCGGGACAGCGCTCCTTGATCCGCGGCAGCGCCTCGATGAACGCCTTCGCGTAGCCGTTGTGCTCGGAGATACCGGTGGCGACGGCCAGGACGTTCGGGTCGAAGATGATGTCCTCGCCCGCGAACCCGGCCTGCTGCGTCAGCAGGTCGTACGCGCGGCCGCAGATCTCGACCTTGCGGTCGGCCGTGTCGGCTTGGCCTTGTTCGTCGAAGGCCATCACGACGACGCCGGCGCCGTAGTTGCGGATGGTGCGGGCCTGGGCGAGGAACGGCTCCTCGCCCTCCTTGAGGCTGATCGAGTTGACCACGCCCTTGCCCTGCAGGCAGCGCAGGCCGGCTTCGAGCACGCTCCACTTGGAGCTGTCGACCATCACCGGGATCCGGGCCACCTCGGGCTCGGTGGCGATGAGGTTGAGGAACGTCGTCATCGCCTGCTCGGACTCGAGCAGGTCGGCGTCCATGTTGACGTCGAGCAGGTTCGCCCCGCCGCGGACCTGCTCCAGCGCGACGTCGACGGCGCCCTGGTGGTCGTCGGACTCGATGAGCCGCCGGAACCGCTTGGAGCCGGTGACGTTGGTGCGCTCGCCGATCATCACGAAGCCGGTGTCGGCGCCGATGCCGAACGGCTCGAGGCCGCTGAACCGGGTGTGTGTGCGTGGCGCGGGCACCTCGCGGGGCGTGACGCCCTTCGCCGCGGCGGCGATCTTCGCGATGTGCGCCGGGCTCGTGCCGCAGCAGCCGCCGACCAGGTTGACCAGGCCTTCGCGGACGAACCCGCCGATCAGCCCGGCGGTCTCCTCCGGTGTCTCGTCGTAGCCGCCGAACGCGTTCGGCAGCCCGGCGTTCGGGTGGCAGGCGACGTAGGTGCCGGCGATCCGCGACAGCTCCTCGACGTGCGGGCGCATCTCTTCGGCGCCCAGCGAGCAGTTCACGCCGACGACCAGCGGCTTCGCGTGCTCGACCGAGCTCCAGAACGCCTCGACGGTCTGGCCCGAGAGCGTCCGGCCGCTGAGGTCGACGATGGTGACGGAGATCCAGAGCGGCAGGTGGGGCGCGACGTCGCGGGCGGCGGCGATGGCCGCCTTGCAGTTGAGCGTGTCGAAGATCGTCTCGATCATCAGCAGGTCGACGCCGCCTTCGGCGAGCCCGGCGATCTGCTCCGCGTACGCGGCCTTGACCTGCTCGAACGTCACCGCGCGGTATGCCGGGTCGTCGACCTTGGGCGACAGGCTGAGCGTGACGTTGAGCGGGCCGATGGACCCGGCGACGAACCGGCCGCCGAACTCGTCGGCGGCCTCGCGGGCCAGCTGCGCGCCGCGGACGTTCATCTCGTGGACGTGCGCCTCGAGCCCGTAGTCGGCCTGGCCGATGCTGGTGGCGGTGAAGGTGTTCGTGGTGGTGATGTCCGCGCCGGCCGCGAGGTACTGGCGGTGCACGTCGAGGATGACGTCCGGGCGGGTGAGGTTCAGCAGGTCGGGGTCGCCGGTGACGTCGTGGGTGTGGTCGCCGAAGCGGTCGCCGCGGTAGTCGGCCGGGGTCAGCCCGGCGCCCTGCAGCATGGTGCCCCACGCGCCGTCGAGCACCGCCACCCGCTGCCCGAGCAGCTCGCGCAGGCGCGCGGTGGCGTCGGGTTCGCTGGGGGTTTCTCGCGGGGTGATCGGGTTCACCGGCAGCCTCCCTCATCCGGGAGGCGCCCTTGTTCGGTGGATCCCGGTCGAGCGTGGCGGACCCGGCGGTCCGTCGCAGCGCCTCTCGACCTGTGGACCACGGTACTGGAAACGGGCATTCGCCCGCCAACCCGCCCCGCCGGTGCGTCCACTGGCTGGGACACCGTAAGTCCACAATGGATTACCGATTCCACCCTGCCTCCACGTTTTCCCGGGTCTCCACCTTGTCGCGTCCCGCGCCGGCGCACCGCTCCTCGCCTGCGCACCCAGGTCGCTTCGATCATCGCTCGAGCGAGGCTCGATGTTACTCTCCGCGTCCACGTTGCCACTTTTCGCACTCGCGGCCGACCTTGAAAACTGAAACACGTTCTAATACGCTCCTCGCGTGGACTACGGAATCGTGCTGTTCACCAGCGACCGAGGCATCACCCCGGCTTCCGCGGCGCGCGCCGCGGAGGAGGCGGGGTTCGCCACCTTCTACGTGCCCGAGCACACCCACATCCCGGTGAAGCGGGAGTCACCGCACCCGCGCACGGGTGACGCGTCCCTGCCCGACGACCGCTACAGCCGCACCCTCGACCCGTGGGTCGCGCTGGCGACGGCGGCCGCGGTGACGTCGCGGATCCGGCTGTCCACGGCGGTGGCCCTGCCGGTGGAGAGCGACCCGATCACCCTCGCCAAGACGATCGCGAGCCTGGACCACCTCTCCGGCGGCCGCGTGACGCTCGGCACCGGCTTCGGCTGGAACGTCGACGAGCTGACCGACCACGGCGTCCCGGGCAACCGCCGCCGCACGGCACTGCGCGAGTACCTCGAAGCGATGAACGCGCTGTGGACCTGCGAAGAAGCCTCCTACGACGGGGAGTTCGTCTCGTTCGGCCCGAGCTGGGCGTGGCCCAAGCCGATCCAGGCGCACATCCCGGTGCTGCTCGGCGCGGGCCCGACGGAGAAGACGTTCCGCTGGATCGCCCGCCACGCGGACGGCTGGATCACAACGCCGGCGGACACGGATCTCGACGGGCACGTGGCCCTGCTGAAGGAGATCTGGCTCGCCGAGGGACGGGCGGGGGCGCCCCGGATCTGCGCGCTCGGCGAGCGGCCCGACCCGGACCGGTTGGCGCACCTGGATTCCCTCGGCGTGACCGAGACGATCTTCGGGCTGCCGGACCGGGAGCCGGCGGAGGTCGAGGCCTGGATCGGACGCCTCGCGGGCAAACTCGGGCTCGCGCCCGTCCCCGCCGTCTGACCGCGAGGGGCACCGCGGCACTCGCGACGCGCAAGGGTGCGTCGCCGCGAGCGGCCGGTCCAATGCCAGCCGCGGGCGGCTGCGCGATCCTCCGGTCGAGGCGTGGATCGGGCGCCTCGCGGGCAAACTCGGGCTCGCGCCCGTCCCCGCCGTCTGACCCGGAAGCCGCCCGGTCAGAACCAGTGCAGGCAGTGCGGCGCTCGCTCGGCGCGGAAGAGCGCGTCAGCAAGACCCGCCGCCTCCGGGTGGTGGGCTCGGACGTGCCCGGCGCGCACCAGCGTGCTCGGGGCCGTGCCGCCCAGGTACAACGAGCCCAGGTCGGTCACGTCCAGGGACAGGTCGGGCTCCCGGTCCGTCGGGACGCAGTCGGCCTTGCCGTCCCGGACCGTCAGCAGGTGACGGCCCCGCTCGCCGAGGAACGGGTCCTCGACGTCGAGGACCAGCTCGCCGTCGGCGGCCCAGCCGCGCGCGGTCAGCGCCCGCGGGACGTCCAGCAGCCGGACCCAGAGCCAGTCGGTCTCGTCGGTCACCTCGCCGGCGCGGAAGTCGGCCAGCTGCCAGCGCAGGGGGTGATCGGGCGGGCACTGCCGGAACACGACCTCGGTGGCCAGGTCGTGGTCCAGCAGGAACCGGGCCAATGCCGTGGCGACGGCGTCGTCGGCCGCGATCGTCTCGTCGACCGTCAGAGTGCCCGGCCCTTCCATCAGGTACGTCGCGTAGCCGTCCGGGACGCCGCCGGCGTCGCGGTGGACGGCGACGTACCGCGGCGCCGGGGCGATCGGCGGCCGTCCCGCGCCCCGGGTCCACCAGTGGTGCGGCCGGGACAGCGCACCCGGCCGGGCCCGGCGGTAGCGGTCGTAGACCTCCTCCAGGAGCCCGGTGCACTCGGCGCGCGGCAGGACCTCGATCGAGCCGGGCACCGGACCGGCCGCGGCCCGCGGGACGGCGAACGCGGCTCGATGACGCGCCACCGTCAGCCGGTGCGTGGTGGTCGCCGGCCCGTAGCCGAACCTGCGGTAGATCAGGGCCTCGCTGGCCAGCAGCACGGAGAGGAACTCCCCGCGCGCCCGCACGTCAGCGAGGTGGTGCCGCATCATCGCGGTGAGCACGCCCTGTCGCCGGTGCGAAGGCAGGACGCCGACGGCGGTCACCCCGGCGGCCGGGGCGATGGCCTTCCCGGGCAGGGTCAGCTCGAAGGAGTACGCGGCCGCGGTGGCGAAAGGCTTCCCCTCCGCCGTCACGGCGAACAGGCACCGGTCCGGTTCCAGCGCCGACCAGACCCGGCCGCCCTCGCCGGGAGGTTCCGGGAAGCGCCCGAACGCGGCGAAGAGCGTGTCGACGAAGACGTCGCGGTCCTGCTCGGTCGTGGGACGGATCTCCATCGGGGCACAGTGCAGCGCCGAACGGCGGCGGGGCAAGCGAATTACCGCAGCGGCGGGGCACGGACGCATCCGTGCCCCGCCGCTTTGCCCCGTTACCCCCCGGGGTCAGCTCGTGGCCGCGACTCCCTGCCGCGCCCGGAGGTCGAGCTCGATCTGCTCCAGCGAGCGGCCCTTCGTCTCCGGGACGAGCCACTTGGTGAGTGCGAACAGCACCACGTTGATCCCGGCGAACAGGAACATCGACCCGCCGATGCCGAGCGAACCCGCGGCGGAGATGAGCGGGAACACCGCGCTCACGATGCCGGTCGCCGCCCAGAGGACGACGCTGCTGACGCCCATGCCCGTCGCGCGGTACTTCAGCGGGAACACCTCGGCCATCATCACCCAGACGACCGCGCCCCAGCCGAGCTCGTAGCCGACCAGGTACAGCACCATCATCACCAGCATCAGGATGCCGCGCGTGCCGGTGTCGTGGACGTTCAGCACGACGAGCCCGGCCGCCACCAGCGTGATCACCATGATCACGTTGCCGATGAGCAGCAGCGGCTTGCGGCCCCAGCGGTCGACGACGAACACGACCCACGCGGTGAACAGGAACTTCGTGACGCCCAGCAGCACGCCGGACAGCAGCGCGGCCTGCGTGGCGAAGCCGAGGCCGATCAGCATCGTCGGGAAGTACGCGTTGATCGCGTTGACCCCGCTGAACTGCTGGCCGACCGCGAGCAGGATGGCGACGATCATCATCGGGCGCACGAAGCCGGAGAACAGGTCGCGGAAGCGCGGCTTGCCCTCGGTGTCCATCTGGATGACCTCGCGGATGGTCGCGATCTCCTCGTCGAGGTTCACGGTGTTGCCGTGCGCGCTCTCCAGCACTCGCCGGGCTTCGGCTTCCTGGCCGTTCTTGAGCAGCCAGCGCGGCGTCTCCGGCAGGAACGCGAGCCCGACGAGCAGGATCGCGGCGGGCACGATCGCGCCGGCGAACATCCAGCGCCACGCGGAGATCGGGCCGAGCCAGTAGCTGACCAGGAACGCGATCAGGATGCCGAGCACGATGAAGATCTGGTTCAGCGCACCCATCGCGCCCCGCAACCGGGCGGGCGCCAGTTCGGACAGGTAGGTCGGCACGGTCGACGACGAAAGGCCGATGCCGAGGCCGATCACCAGCCGCGAGATCACGAGCAGCGCGAACGTCGGCGAGAAGCTCGCCGCCAGCGTGCCCACGATGACGATCACCGCGGCGACCATGATCGTGCGCCGCCTGCCGAGCGCTTCGTTGATGCGGCTGGAGAACAGCGCGCCCACGATGGCACCGACCGACAGGCTGGCGGTGATCACGCCCTTGTCCCAGGCGGTCAGCGACCAGGCTTTCCCGATGAACGGGAGCACGCCGGAGATCACCCCGAGGTCGTAACCGAAGAGGATGCCGCCGAGCGCGCCGAAGAAGTACAAGGTGGTTCGGCTGATGTGCCGCGCCGGGGCTGTCTGCGTCATTGCCGGGTCGCCTCTTTCGTAGGTCCAGTCCAGCCAGCGGCACCACACTCACACGCCGGAAAAAACCGGGCAAGACAGTGGTTGGTAACAATTCAGAAACGTGATCGACGTTCACATATGTGATACCGGTTGGCGCACAACGTTGCTCCGTCCGCCACACCCTCCCTTCCGGTCGCGAACCGGTACACAATGGACACGGACGGCCGGTTCCGCCGGTTCACGAATTCCATTGTGGACGGAGTCGGCGAGCGAAATCGTCGAAGCGTTTGACCTGGTCCGAGCCGTGGTTTAAGTTCCTGGAAGCGCTTCCAGCCTCCTGTCGGCAGACTTGTGGAGGCAACCGTGCGAAGTACGCGTTCCCGATCACCGAGACACCTGCTCGCGATCCTGCTGGCCGTCCTGACGCCGGTCGCCGTCGCGGTCACCGTCGCCGCCGCGCCGGCGTCCCCCGCCGCCGTCGCGGCCACCACCACGTGGCGCAACGCGGAGATCGGCGGCGGCGGGTTCGTCCCCGGCATCGTCTTCAACCAGACCGAGCCCGGCCTCGCCTACACCCGTACCGACATCGGCGGCGCGTACCGCTGGAACACCGCCACCGGGCGCTGGATCCCGCTGCTGGACTCGGTCGGCTGGACCGACTGGGGCCACAACGGCGTCGTCAGCCTCGCCACGGACCCCGTCGACCCGAACCGCGTCTACGCCGCGGCCGGCATGTACACCAACAGCTGGGACCCGAACCCCGGCGCCGTCCTGCGCTCGGCCGACCGCGGCGCGACGTGGCAGGCCGCGGCGCTGCCGTTCAAGCTCGGCGGCAACATGCCCGGCCGCGGGATGGGCGAGCGGCTCGCGATCGACCCGAACCGCGACAGCGTCCTCTACCTCGGCGCCCCGAGCGGCAACGGGCTCTGGCGCAGCACCGACTCCGGCGTCACCTGGGCGAAGGTGACCGCCTTCCCCAACCCGGGGAACTACGCGCCCGACCCGAGCGACCCGTCGGGCTACTCCAGCGACAACGAGGGCGTCACCTGGGTGACGTTCGACCCGTCGACCGGCACCCGCGGCAGCACCACGCAGACGATCTACGTCGGCGTCGCCGACAAGGCGAACACCGTCTACCGCAGCACCGACGGCGGCACGACGTGGGCGCGGCTGGCCGGCCAGCCCACCGGGTTCCTGGCGCACAAGGGCGTCCTCGACCCGGTCGGCGGCTACCTCTACCTCGCGACCAGCGACACCGGCGGCCCGTACGACGGCGCGAAGGGCGACGTCTGGAAGTACGCCACGAAGACCGGCGCCTGGACGCGGATCAGCCCGATCGCCTCCGACAGCGCCGACGACTACTTCGGCTACAGCGGCCTGACGATCGACCGGCAGCACCCGAACACCCTGATGGTCGCGACGCAGGTGTCGTGGTGGCCGGACGTGATCTTCTTCCGCAGCACCGACGGCGGCACCACCTGGACGCGGATCTGGGACTGGACGAGCTACCCGGACCGCTCGCTGCGCTACACCCAGGACATCTCCTCGGTGCCGTGGCTGACCTTCGGCGTCCAGGCCGCTCCCCCGGTGCCCTCGCCGAAGCTCGGCTGGATGACCGAGTCGGTGGAGATCGACCCGTTCGACTCGAACCACCTGCTCTACGGCACCGGCGCGACCATCTACGGCACATCCGACCTCACGAAGTGGGACAGCGGCGGGAAGATCACGCTCAAGCCGGTCGTCGGCGGCCTCGAGGAGACCGCGGTGCTGGACCTGATCAGCCCGCCCTCGGGCGCGCCGCTGCTCTCCGGGCTCGGCGACATCGGCGGGTTCCGGCACGACAGCCTCGACGCCGTCCCGTCGGCGATGTTCACCTCGCCGGTGTTCACGACGACGACCAGCCTGGACTACGCCGAGCTGAACCCGGCGACGATCGTGCGCACCGGCACGCTCGACCGGACCGCCCGGCCGAACGACAACCGCGTCGCCTTCTCCACCGACGGCGGCAAGAACTGGTTCCAGGGCGCCGAACCGGGTGGCGGCGCGAGCGGCGGGACGGTGGCCGCGGCCGCCGACGGCAGCCGGTTCGTGTGGAGCCCGGACGGCGCGGGCGTCAGCTACTCGGTGGGCTTCGGCTCGTCGTGGACGGCGTCGGCCGGTATCCCGGCGGGCGCGGTGGTCGAGGCCGACCGCGTCGACCCGAAGCGGTTCTACGGGTTCGCGGCGGGCCGGTTCTACGTCAGCACCGACGGCGGCGCGACGTTCACCGCGACCGCGGCCACCGGGCTGCCCAGTGCGTCGGTGCACTTCAAGGCGGTGGCGGGCGTGACCGGCGACGTCTGGCTGGCCGGCGGCTCCGGGTCGACGTACGGTCTGTGGCACTCGACCGACTCCGGAGCGTCCTTCACGAAGCTGAGCGGGGTCGCCGAAGCCGACAACATCGGGTTCGGCAAGGCCGCTCCCGGCCGGACGTATGCGGCGTTATACACCATCGCGAAGATCGGTGGCGTGCGCGGGATCTTCCGGTCGGACGACGCGGGTGCCTCGTGGACGCGGATCAACGACGACAAGCACCAGTACGGCAACATCGGGGCGGCGCTGAGCGGCGATCCGCGGGTGTACGGCCGGGTGTACGTCGGCACGAACGGGCGAGGCGTGATCATCGGCGAGTCCGGCGGCGACCAGCCGCCGCCCACGACGACGACCACGTCTTCTCCCCCGACGACCACGACCACTCCGGTGCCGTCTTCGTCGTGCACCGCGGCCTACACCGTCACGAACCAGTGGCAGGGCGGCTTCCAGGCCGGGGTGAAGGTCGGCAACACCGGAACCGGTGCGGTCAACGGGTGGACGGTCACCTGGTCGTTCGCCGACGGTCAGCGCGTGACGCAGGCTTGGAACGCGCAGGTGACGCAGACCGGCACGGCGGTCTCGGCGGTCGACGCGGGCTGGAACAAGACGATCGCACCGGGCGGCAGCGCCGAGTTCGGCTTCACCGGGACCTCCGGTACCGCCAACGGCAAACCCACCGCGATCGCGCTCAACGGCAGCCCCTGCACCACGTCCTGACGGAGGAACGGGAACGGGGCGGCGGAAGGGTCCGCCGCCCCGCCCCCCACGCCCGGTCCCGTCAGCCGGCCGCGAGGAAGTGGGCGCGGATGCCCGCGCCGAACGCCGTCGGCGTGCCGTCGTAGGACGTGATGAGCGCCGGGCCGGACGTGCACGGCCAGGTGTTCCAGGTCCAGCCGAGGTAGGACGCCTGGTGCCGGTCGAACCAGTCCATCAGCCCGGTGACGTACCCGCTCGCACAGTCGTTCTCGCCGATTTCCCCGGCCACCAGCGGCACCGCCGCGGCGACCGGCGCGAGCTGGCTGTCCCAGCACGACGACGAGCTGCACGTGTTGAAGTTGTACGAGTGCCAGGAGGCGGCCAGGTTGCCGGCCGGGTCGCTCGGCTTGTACTGCAGCCAGCCGGTGAGGTCGTTGGAGTAGGCGAGGCCGCCGAGCATGATCACGTTGGTCGCGCCGGTCGCGCGCACCGCGTTCACCAGCGTCTGCATGCCCGCCACCGGGTAGCCGATGCCCGAGCACGCCGAGCCGCCGTCCCGCCAGCACGTCCACGCCTGGGCCGAGCCGGACACCGCGCGGTCGAGGTAGGGCTCGTTGAACAGGTCGAGGATGGTCGCGTTGTCGCCCTTGAACGTGGTCGCGACCGACGTCCACAGGTCCACCGAGTGCTCGCTGTCGGTCATCGGCTTCTGGCAGGTGGCGTTGACGTCGCTGCACGCCGAGGAGTTCCCGGTGTAGACGCCGTGCGTCCAGTGCAGGTCGAGGATCGCGACCAGGCCGTTGTCGTGCAGAAGGTCCACATAGGACTTGAGGGCCGCGCGGTAGGGGGCCCCGGCGTACCGGGGGTCCACGTTGGACAGTCCCAGCCAGCAGTCCTCGTTGAAGGGGACGCGCACGACGTTCGCGTGCCAGCTCCTGATGGCGGCGACCGAGGCCGCGTCCATCGGCCCGTCGAAGAGGCCGTTGCCCTGCACGCACGCGAACTCGCCGCCGGAGCGGTTCACCCCGCGCAGCGTCACCGGCGTGCCCGCCGCGTCGGCCAGCCGGTTGCCCGAGACGTGCAGCTGGGGCGCACCGCTCGGGGGCGGCGTGGACGTGGTGGTCGGTGTGGTCGGGGCGGTGGTCGGCGGCTGGGTGCCCCCGCACGGTTCGCCGTTGACGCTGAACGACGTCGGTGCCGCGTTCGCCCCGCTGTAGCCGAAGTTCGCGCCGGCGGTGACCGACGCGTTCGGGGCGATCGTGGCGTTCCAGGTCGCCGGGGTGAGCGTGACGGTCTTGCCGGACTGCGCCCACGTGCCGTTCCAGCCCTGCTGCAGCTGCTGGTTTCCGGTGTAGGCATAGCTGATCCGCCAGCCGGACAGCGGCGCCGTCCCGAGGTTCTTCAGGCTGAGGGTGGCGGTGAAACCGCTTCCCCAGTCGTTCACCGTGTAGCCGACCTCGCAAGCTGTCGCCGCCGAGGCAGGTGAAGGTGTGCCGAGCGTGAACGCCGTCGTCGCGCCGACGACGGCGAGCGCGCTGAAGGCGCCGAGCAGTGCTGGTCCGGAACGCATCGATCACTCCCTTGGTCCTGAACAAGCTCGAGTCCGATACAGAGGTGTGAGAGCGCTCCCAGCAGCGCTGGACAGTACTCGTCGCCGCCGGACGCTGTAAACCCCGCCGTGATCTTGGCCAGGAATTCTCCGAATCCACTCCAACGGCCGCATCCGGCGCCGCCGGACGGTGGCGCAGCGCGACTACGGGATGCTTTGCCTCCCAACGGCTTCGGCCGTTCAGGAGCGTTCAGTTGTGGCTCACCCCAGCCGACGCACCCGAAAGCGGACCACCGGGCCGGCTCGCGTCCGGGTCGCGCTTTACAACGACGACACACCGGGGTTACCTTTCCGGCGGCTGGAAGCGCTCCCATGCCAGGTCGCCTCATCAGAACGCGGCCACCACCCAGGGGCGCCGTGGCGTGAGCCGCGGCGCCCCTGTCCGCGTCCCCGGGAGGCCCCGATGCACAGGTTCGCCGCCGCCCTCGCCGGATTCTGCCTCGCCGCGAGCACCGTCGTGGTCGTCGCGGCCGGGCCGGCGACGGCCGCGCCCGCGTGCGAGGTCGGCTACCGCGTCAACCAGTGGCAGACCGGGTTCACCGCCGAGATCACCGTGACGAACGGCGCCACCGCGCTCGGTTCCTGGGCGCTCACCTGGCACTACGCCGGGAACCAGTCGGTGACGTCCGCCTGGAACGCCACCGTCCGCCAGTCCGGCGCCG
This sequence comes from Amycolatopsis sp. NPDC114505, assembly GCF_055633615.1. Lineage (NCBI taxonomy): Bacteria > Bacillati > Actinomycetota > Actinomycetes > Pseudonocardiales > Pseudonocardiaceae > Amycolatopsis > Amycolatopsis sp. NPDC114505. Next base: position 1,004,660 of record NZ_JBVKDV010000003.1, read on the forward strand.
CGGTCACCGCGGAGAGCCTGCCCTACAACGCCGCGCTGCCCGCGGGCGGCACCGTCTCGTTCGGCCTGCAGGGCACCTCCACCGGGACCAACGCCGACCCGGTGGACTTCGCGCTCAACGGCGTCGCGTGCGGGGACCCCGCTCCCCCGGTGACGACGACGCCGACCACCACGACGTCCGCACCGCCGCCCGCCGGGTGCGGGACCGCGACGTTCTGCGACGACTTCGAGCAGCAGACCGGCAGCGCACCGACCGGGCGCTGGACCGTCGGCGCGGCGAACTGCCAGGGCACCGGCACGGTGACCGTCGACCCCGCGGTCGCGCACTCGGGCACCCGCTCGGTGAAGGTCGCCGGCGGCGGTAACTACTGCAACCACGCCTTCTTCGGGACGAGCGTGTCCGGTTCCGGTGTGCTGTACGGCCGGTTCTGGGTCCGCCACACGACCCCGCTGCCCGCCGGGCACGTGACGTTCATGGCACTGCGCGACACCGCGGACGGCGGCCGCGACCTGCGGGCCGGCGGGCAGAACCGGGCCCTGCAGTGGAACCGCGAGTCCGACGACGCGACGCTGCCCGCGCAGAGCCCGGCCGGCGTCGCCCAGAGCGTCCCGCTGCCGACCGGCGCCTGGTCGTGCTTCGAGTTCGCGATCGACGGCGCCGGCGGGCAGCTGCGGACGTGGCTGGGCGGCACCGAGGTGCCCGGGCTGGTCGTCGACGGCGTGCCCACGCCCGACGTCGACCAGCAGTGGCTCGCCCGGGCCTGGCACCCGGCCGTGACCGACCTGCGCCTCGGCTGGGAGAGCTACGGCACCGACGCCGACACGCTGTGGTTCGACGACGTGGCCGTGGGCACCGCCCGGATCGGCTGCTAGGCCGCGACGATCCGGTCGATCTCGGCCAGCTCGTCGTCGGAGAAGTCCAGGTTCGCGGTCGCCGCGACGGTGTTCTCGAGCTGGGCGACGCTGCTGGCCCCGATCAGCGCCGAGGTGACGCGGCCGCGGCGCAGCACCCAGGCGATGGCCAGCTGCGCCAGCGTCTGCCCGCGCCGCTTCGCGACGTCGTTCAGCGCGCGGATCGTCGCCAGGGTCTCCTCGGTGAGCCGGTCCTTCGTCAGGAACGGGCTGGCGCCGGCCGCCCGCGAATCGGCCGGGACGCCGTCGAGGTAGCGGTCGGTCAGCAGGCCCTGGCTCAGCGGCGAGTACGCGATCGAGCCGACGCCGTGCTCGTCCAGGGTGTCGAGCAGGCCGTCCTCGACCCAGCGGTTCAGGATCGAGTACGACGGCTGGTTAATCAGCAGCGGCGTGCCGAGCTCCTTCAGCGCGGCCAGCGCGGCCGTGGTCTGCTCCGGCGAGTAGTTGGAAATGCCCGCGTACAGCGCCTTTCCGGACCGGACCGCGGTGTCGAGGGCACCCATGGTCTCCTCGATCGGCGTCTCCGGGTCCGGGCGGTGGGAGTAGAAGATGTCGAAGTGGTCGAGGCCGGTGCGCGCGAGACTCTGGTCCAGGCTGGCCAGGACGCTCTTGCGCGAGCCCCACTCGCCGTACGGGCCGTCCCACATCAGGTAGCCGGCCTTGGACGACACCAGGATCTCGTCGCGGTACGGGCGGAAGTCGGCGGCGTAGTGCCGGCCGAAGTTCGCCTCGGCCGCGCCTGGCGGCGGGCCGTAGTTGTTGGCCAGGTCGAAGTGCGTCACGCCGAGGTCGAACGCCCGGCGCAGCACCGCGCGCTGGACGTCCAGGGGCTTGTCGTCCCCGAAGTTGTGCCACAGGCCGAGCGACACGGCGGGCAGCTTCAGCCCGCTGCGTCCCGCTCGCCGGTACGGCATGCCCGCGTACCGGTCTTCGGCGGCGGCGTAAGGCGACATGGTTCTCCTCGTCGGCATCGGGTTCCGGCGCAGTCTAGCCGCGCTTGATCAGCGCGCCGGCGAACGACGCGGCGGGCGGCAACGCGGGCAGGAGCGTCGCCTGGTAGGCGTGGTAGATGTCCGGTTTGCCCGCCCAGACCGCGGCGGCGGGGCGGTTCTCCGGGTCCAGCTCGTGGTGCCACGAGCCGAGTCCGCGATCGACGAAGCACGCGTCGGCGTGGTCGCACCACTCCCGGAACCGGTCGAGGTAGGCGGCGTCGCCGGTCTCCTGGTGCAGCGTCCACGCGGCGGCGATCGCCTCCGCCACGACCCAGTGCAGGCGGGTGCGCACGACCGGCGTCCCGGCGAAGTCGGTGGTGTAGACGAAGCCCGGGTGGCCGTCGACGGCCCAGCCGTGGCGGACCGCCGTCGCGAACAACGCCTCCGCGTCCGGCAGCAGCCACTCCGGCGCGCCGGTCCCGAGTGCGCGCTTGAGGTGCACGGCCAGCCGCGCCCACTCGAAGAGGTGACCGATGGTGGCGCCGAACGGCCGGAACGGGTGAGCCGGCTCGTCCCGGTTGTGCTCCAGCCGGACGTGCCAGCCGGCGTCGTAGTGCTCCGGGAGCAACCAGCCGTGAGCGCGGGCCTCGCCGTGCACCAGGTGGTCCATAATGGACAGCGCGCGCTCGGCCCACACGCGGTCGCCGGTGACGTCGGCCGCGGCCAGGAACGCCTCGACCGTGTGCATGTTGGCGTTGGCCCCGCGGTAGTCCTCCAGGTGCGTCCAGCCCCGGTCCCAGACGTCGGCGACGCGGCCGGCGTCCGGTTCCCAGAACCGGCGTTCGACGACTTCGAGGGCCTCGGCCAGCAGGGCTTCCGCTCCCTCGGCGCCGGCGGCGACCGCGCTCGACGCCGCCAGGACGACGAAGGCGTGTTCGTAGGCGCGCTTCTCTGACAACGTTGTCGTCGCGTACCAGCCGCCGTGGTCCGGATCACGAAGCGGGCCGGTCAGCGCTGCGACGCCGTGCGCGACCTGCTCGCCGCTCGCCGCGCCCTGGAGCCGGGCCAGCGCGAAGACGTGCGTCATCCGGCAGGTGATCCAGGATTCGACGGGCCGGTCGAGGACCGGGCGCCCGGCGTCGTCGAGCCAGGCGAAGCCGCCGGCGGGATGGGCCGCGTGGGCGGCGAAGCCCAGGAGCCGGGCGGGTTCGGCGCGCACCCAGGCGGGAACCGATGACGGACTGTCCACTCTTTGCCCTTCTCCACGGCCGGCCCGGTGATCGGCTACCTCCGCCAAGGTAGGCCACGGCGCCGCCGGTCGTCACCGCGGGATTCCGGAAGCGACCACCACCGCGTATCCTGATCGTGAGAGCGCTCCCAGTCTTCGACGCACGCTACCCGACGAAGGGACAGACGTGACCAGGAGACGAAGTACGATCCTCGCCGCCGTGACCGTGTTGCTGGCGAGCCTGACGGCGATCCTGCTGAACACCGGCACGGCCGAGGCGCACGGCGCCCTGATGAAACCGGGCAGCCGGACGTTCCTGTGCTGGCAGGACGGGCTCAGCTCGACCGGCCAGATCATCCCGCAGAACCCGGCCTGCGCGGCCGCGGTGGCCACCAGCGGCGCCAACTCGCTGTACAACTGGTTCGCCGTGCTGCGGTCCGACGGCGCCGGGCGCACGCGCGGCTTCATCCCCGACGGGAAGCTGTGCTCCGGCGGCAACCCGGGCTACGCCGGCTTCGACCAGGTCGGCGACTGGCCGCTGACCCACCTCACGTCCGGGGCCTCGTTCGACTTCTCCTACAACGCGTGGGCCGCGCACCCGGGCTGGTTCTACACGTACGTGACGAAGGACGGGTGGGACCCGTCGAAGCCGCTCACCTGGGACTCCCTGGAGGACCAGCCGTTCCTGACGATCGACCACCCGCCGGTGACCGGCCAGGTCGGCACGGTCGACGGGCAGTACAAGTGGACCGGCGCGCTGCCGGCGAACAAGTCCGGGCGGCACGTCATCTATTCGGTGTGGAAGCGCTCCGACAGCGCCGAGACGTTCTACGGCTGCTCGGACGTCACGTTCGACGGCGGGCACGGCGAAGTGACGGGCGTGAAGGACCCGGGCACCCCGCCGACGACGCCGACGACGCTACCGCCGTCGGGTGGTTCGTGCATGGCGATGTACGAGGTGACGAACGCCTGGAGCGGCGGTTACCAGGCGACGGTGACGGTGATGAACCACGGCACGACGGCCTACCGCGGCTGGCAGGTGGGCTGGACGCTGCCGACGGGCCAGACGATCGGCAGCGTCTGGAACGGCACGCTGAGCCAGTCGGGCTCGGTGGTGACGGTCCGCAACGCCGACTGGAACGGCGCGGTCGCCCCCGACGGCGACACGACGTTCGGCCTGGTGGTGAACGCGGCGGGGACGAACCCGGCCCAGCCGTCACCGACCTGTCAGGGGAGCTGAGTCCCGTTGGCGGCACCGGCCCCGTTCAGTGGACGGGGCCGGTGCTGCCCCGGGTGATCAGCCGCGGCCGCGAGGCCAGGACGTCCCCGACGTCGTCCCCGGCGATCAGATCCCGCAGCATCGACGCGGCCAGCCCCCCGAGCTCCGGCAGCGGCCGCCGGATCGCGGAGAGGGCGGGCCGCACGAGCCGGCAGAGTTCGGAGTCGTCCCAGGAGACAACGGAGAGCTCCCCGGGCACGGCGAGCCCGAGTTCCCGAGCGGCGACGAGCGCCGCGACGGCGAGGGAGTCGGTGTCGCAGAGGAGCGCGGTGGGCCGCGGGTGGGCGGTGAGGATGCGGCGGATCGCATCGGCCGAGGGTTCGATGTGGAGGGTGGTGGAGTGAGCGGGCCAGGCCCGATTTCCGGTGACGGCGGGCCGGATTCCTTGACCGGCGGCCGAAATCGCCCCGAGAAGGTCACCGCGACCGCCGACCGCCCTCAACCCGGCCTGCCCCGCACCGCCGCCGTCGGAACCAGCTGCCGGGCTGGCGCCGGGAGGCCCACCACGATCCAGCCGACCGACGGCCCACGAGCCGCCGCGATCATCCGAACCAGCCGCCGGGCTCCCGCCGAAACGCCCACCGTGGTCCAGAGGATCCGCGGCCCACGAGCCGCCGCGATCGGCCGAACCAGCCGCCGGGCCCGCACCGAAACGCCCACCCCCCTCCAGCGAATCCACAGCCCACGAGCCGCCGCGATCGGCCGTGCCCGCGGTCGGCGACCCGGCCCGCCCCGCACCTCCGCCCCACGCCGGCCCAGCGCCGCGGCGCTCTCCGAGACCGCACGCCGAGCCGGCCTGCCCACCCGACAACCCCAGCCGCCGCAGCTCCGCCGCGAAAGCCGCCGCCCGCTCCCCCTCCTCCGCGAACGCCGCCGCCCCCGGGACCCGGACCACGTGCCGGTGTCCCAGCGCCGCCAGGTACTCCAGGGCCTCCGCCGCTCCCGCCGTGTCGTCCAGCCGGACCGACGGCACGCCCGCCAGCCCGCCCGGCCCGCCCAGCACCACCGCCGGCAGGCCGATCCGCACCAGCTCCGCCGCGCAGTCCGGTCCTGTCAGCAGCACTCCGTCCACCTTGCGCTCGGCGCGCCAGCGGCGGTACACCGACAGCGCCTCGTCGCGGCCCGGGGCGATCCGGACCAGCAGCTCCGGGGAGAACCCGTCGAGCAGGGCCGGGAAGAACGCCTCCGACGGGCCCTCGAGCACCAGCCCGATCGCCCCCGCCCGGCCGCCGGACAGGGCGCGCGCCGTGCTGCTCGGGGACCAGCCCAGCTCTCGCGCTATCCGCGTGATGCGGTGGCGGGTCGCCTCCGAGACGCCCGGGCGGCCGTTGAGCGCGTACGACACCGCGCCCTTCGACACGCCGGCCTCCCGCGCGATGTCGGTGATCGTCGGACGCTTCATCGCATTCCTTCCCCGCATGAAATTCCCGCATGAAATTCCCCGCATGAATTCCCCGCACGAAAGTTCCGGACGCGAATGCGTGTCCGCCCGGACACCCGCCGTCGCGCACCTTGACACCCGGCGGTCCCGGAAACAACACTCCGTCCGGGAGCGCTCCCAATCACGAGGGAGTGAGCCCCGGAGGGGGAGCGCATGAGGCTGATCCGAAGACGGCTGGCCGTCGCCGTCGTCGTCGTCCTGGTCGTGCTGACCGGCGGCTGCGGCCCCGCCACGCCCGAGCGCATCACGCTCACCCTGGCGACCTTCGGCGAGTTCGGCTACGACGACCTGATCCCCGGGTACAAGTTCACCCACCCCGGGATCGACGTCCGCCAGGTGAAGACCGACCAGGGCGGCCCGTACCACCAGGACCTGCTGGGCAAGCTGCAGAGCGGGCAGGGCCTCGCCGACGTCCAGGCCGTCGAGGAGGGCCACCTCTCCGACGTCCTCGCGCAGTCCGCCAAGTTCGCCGACCTGGCCGAAATCGGCCCGCCCGACGTCAAGCCGGGCCGGTGGCTGGAGTGGAAGTACGAGGCCGGCCGCAGCAAGGACGGCAAGCTCGTCGGCTACGGCACGGACATCGGCCCGCTCGCGATGTGCTACCGCAAGGACCTCCTCGAGGCGGCCGGGCTGCCGACCGACCCCGGCTCGGTCAAGACGATGTTCGCGACCTGGGACAGCTACTTCACGGCCGGCGAAAAGTACGTCAAGCGCTCGAAGGGCAAGGCGTGGTTCGACTCCGCGGCGCAGAACTTCAACGCCATGGTCAACCAGCTCCCGGTCGGCTACCTCGACCGCGAAGACCATCCGACGCTCGAGACGAACACCGCCCTCCGGGACGCCTGGAACCAGGTCACCACCGCCGTGAAGCAGGGCCAGTCGGCCGGCCTCACCGCCTTCGCCGACGACGGCAACAACGGCCTGCGCCTCGGCGCCTTCGCGACGAAGGTCTGTCCATCGTGGATGCTCGGCGTCATCGAGCAGCAGGCCGGGATCGGCAACGCCGGCAAGTGGGCGATCACCGACGCGTTCCCGGACGGCGGCGGCAACTGGGGCGGCTCCTACCTCACCGTGCCGGCCGCGAGCGAGCACCCGAAGGAGGCCGCCGCGCTCGCCGCCTGGCTGACCGCGCCGGAGCAGCAGCTGCACGCGTTCCGGGCGAGCGGGAACTTCCCCAGCCAGGTCGACGCCTTCACCTCCCCCGACCTGCTCAGCGAGATGAACGGCTACTTCGGCGGCGCGCTGAGCGGGCAGGTCTTCGTCGCCCAGGCCCAGAAGGTCGGGAAACCGCAGTACAAGGGCCCCGGCGACGGGAAGATCCAGGAGACGGTGGTCGCGCCCGCGCTCCAGTCGGTCGAACGCGGCGCCGACCCGGCCGCCGTCTGGCAGCAGGTGCTCATCGGCGTGCACCGGGTGGTGCCCTGACACCTTCCGGGAGGAGGACACCCGGCGTCTCCCGTCTACGATCAGGACACAGTGGACGAAACAAACCCAGTCGCGCAGCACTCCCCCGTTTGACACCCTGGCCGGGTGACGACTCCCGACCTCTCCCCGCTCGCCGGCCACGCCGTCCGCAACCCCGGTCCGGCCGACCACCTGCCCGTCCTCGCCGTCCTCGACTCGTGGTGGGGCGGCCTCGGCGGGGACGAGGGCTCCCGCCAGCGGGCCCTTCTCCTGCCCAAGCTGATGTTCCAGCACTTCACCGGCAGCAGCTTCCTGGTGACCGCCGACGACGGGATCGTCGCGTTCCTGATCGGGTTCCTCTCGCCGTCCCGGCCGGCCGAGAGCTACATCCACTTCGTCGGCGTCGACCCCGCCGAGCGCGGCAAGGGTCTCGGCGCCGCCCTCTACGAACGCTTCTTCGCCTACAGCCGGGCCAACGGCCGGAGCACCGTCCGCGCGATCACCTCGCCGGTCAACAAGGCGTCGCACGCCTTCCACACCCGGATGGGGTTCGTCACCGAAGCCGGGCCGAAGGAGGTCGACGGCCTGCCGGTCCAGCCCGACTACGACGGGCCGGGCCTGGACCGGCTGTCCTTCCGCAAGGACCTCTAGCCCGACACGCTGAACGAGCGCACGCCCAGCCCGGTCTGGCCCTGCCACGGCTCGAACCCGAACTGGACGCTCGTCAGGTACCAGGCGTCGCTGATCTTGCCGCGGTTCACGCCGTCCCGGGTGAAGTCGGACAGGCTGACGTCGAGACTGTCCGTTCCGGAGTTCCGGACGTAGGAGATCACGTTCCAGCCGATGTTCCCGAACCAGACGGTCCACGTCGCGCCGGCGAGCTGCGCGGTGCCGATCACGCTGCCGACCGGCTGCGGGGCACCCCGGTGGTTGCCCCAGATCATCACCTCGGCGCCGGTGTTCTGCCCGGCCGGGTTCGGTGTGGGGTCGTACCAGACGTCGTAGGCGGCGTCCCACTGTCCCGCCTGGACGGTCGTGCAGTCCACATGGGACCGCAGCGAGCCGACCGACCGGACCTGGCGGGGCAGCCCGCTGTTGGCGCTGCAGTTGCCGTAGTGGCAGCCGGCGTAGACGGACGGGTAGCTGCCCGGCGCGCCGTTGGTCGGCCGGTTGTGCGACGCCGTCGTGACGGTGAACCCGGAGGCGGACACCGACAGGCACTGGGTCGTGTCGTCGCCCCAGTTGTTGTTCTGCACGATGTACTTGCCGCTCTGGATGCGCAGCGAGCCGTACTTGTCGCACAGCTGCGTGTCGGCCGCGGCCGGTGGGGCGGTCAGCACGACTCCGCCGGACAGCAGCACGCTCGCGGCCCCGAACGACGCCAGTGTGGCCCGTAGCCGGTTCTTCATGGGAGCTCCTCTGCTCGAAGGGAGGGGTGGAGACCCGGGCCGGACGGCGGCTGCGCGGCACCGCCCGGCCCGGGAGCTTCGGTTACGACACCGGCGGGTAGGCGTTCTGGACCAGCTCTTCGAACTGGGCCTGGAACCACTTGCCCGACAGCGGCGAGTTCGGCAGGGCGCCGGTCAGGTTGCCGCCGTTGGCCTGGTCGCTGCCGTGGTAGGTCGGGTCGCACATCCGGTCGAAGCCCTTGCCCTCGTCGTTCGGGATCTGCGAGCTCGCGCCGTCGGACTCACCCGGCGGCTTGATCCAGACGTAGGCGTCGAAGTGCGCCGCGGGCGACGCCGTCGGGCGCAACCCCAGCCCGGCCCCGCTCTGGTTGCACCAGTTGCCGCGGTGCAGCCGCCGGTCGATCCGGCCCGAGTTGACGTAGGCGTCCACAGTGGATCCGGAGGCGCCGCTCGGCCGGGCCGAACCGCCCCAGCCGTTGCGGGAGGTGTCGACCAGCATGCCGATGCCGCTCGGCAGGCCCGCGGAGACGAACGCGTTGTACATCGCCGTGGCGAACGGCACCTCGGCGAAGTACGGGTTCCACTGGTAGAACGTCGCCGACCGCAGCGGCTGGCCGCCGACGTTGAGGTTCGAGTCCGGCAGGTTCGGCTCGGTCAGCGGGGTGTAGTTCGCCGTGTCGCTGATGAAGCCGTCGATGCTGTTCACCCCGGCCGTCGTGCCCTGCAGCGTCTGCTTGACCAGGTTCACGAACGGCTGGAAGTTGCTGTCCCAGCCCAGCCACGCCGAGTGCGCGATGTCCAGGTAGTTGTAGACGTTGGAGATCGCGTGCAGCTTATTCAGCGCGTACTGGATGCCCTGGGTGTACGCGCCGGTGGACTGCGCTTCGGCGCACTTGGCCGTCGCGGTGTTGGTGATCAGGTTCGGCAGCGAGTCCGGCTCGACGACCGCGACGACCCGCAGCGGCGCGTACTTCGAGTCCGACAGGATCGAGGCGATCGGGTCGATGTACTCGCTCTTGTACCGGGCCAGGCCGTTCGACCCGGCCTGCAGCTCACCGTTGGACGCCAGCGCCGCGCAGTCGCGGTTGGGCAGGTCGTAGACGACGATCTGGATCGTCACCGGCGTGCCGCCGCTCTGCTGGGCCAGCGCCGCGTCGAGGTGCCCGCGCAGGCCGCGCGCGCTCGACGTGCCCTCGATCGCCGCGATCCGGTCCAGCCAGACGGCCGTGGACGTGTTCGCCACCTTGGCCATCTGGGCGCCGAGCGTGCCGCCCTTGGCCGCGGCCGCCGCGCTCACCTCACCCGACCAGTCCGGGTTCACGTACCCCTTCGCGCCGGAGTACGGGTTGTCCACGTGGGTGCCGGGGTTCGGTGTGGTCGTCACCGTGGTGGGCGTCGTCGGGGTGGTGGGCGTCGTCGGGGTCGTGGGCGTGGTGGTCGGGTCGCCGGTGCTGCCGGTGCAGACGACCCCGTTGAGCGTGAACGACGTCGGGGCGGCGTTCGACCCCGAGTACTGGCCGTTGAAGCCGAGGCTCGCGGTGGCGTTCGTCCCCAGCGTGGCGCCCCAGGACGGGTTCTTCGCGCTGACGTGCTTGCCGGTCTGGGTGAACGTCGCGCTCCAGCCCTGCTGGACCTGCTGGTTGCCGCCGAAGTCCCACTGGAGGTCCCAGCCGGACGTGATCGGGTCACCCAGGTTGGTCACCGTGATGTTCGCGGTGAACCCGGGCTCGTACAGGTTGGTCGCGTAGGTGACCTTGCAGCCGGTGGCGGCGACCGCCGGGCTGCCGCCCGCCACCAGCAGCCCGGCGACGACCGCGGCGGCCGTCACCGAGGAAGCCGCGGCGAGCCGCACCTTCCTCTTCGGGGACCAGAATTCACTCTTCATCGAGTGTGCTCCTTCGTGTTGTCGGGTCAGGCGCTGCAGGGGGTGGAACCGATGGCGAAGCCGCTCGGGTTGCCGGTCGAGGCGCCGGTCGCCTGGAAGCCGATCGACGTCGAAGCGCCGCCGGCCAGGTCCGGCGCCCAGGTGGGCGCCTTGGCCGTCGCCTGCTGTCCGGATTGCGTGACGGTGGCGCCCCAGCCGCCGGTGATCTGCGTTCCCGAAGGCACGGTCCAGCCGAGCGCCCAGGTCTTCAGCGGCGTGGTGCCGGAGTTCTTCAGCGTCACCGACGCCACGAAACCGCCCTGCCACGCGTTGTCGACGTGGTAGGTGACCGCGCAGCTCACCGCGGGCGGCGGGTCGGTCGTCCCGCCACCCGAGCCCACGGGTGGGATCAGGTACGGCTGCAGGATCGCCTGCTTGGCCTGGTTGACCGTCGTCCAGTCGTCGTTGAGGATGCCGCCGGTGTCACCGGAGTTGGGGTTCCACGACCAGTACGTGAAGCTCATCCCGGTCGCGCCGGTGCCGGCGTACTTCATCAGCTCCTGCAGCCAGGTCTTGTCGCGCGGGTCGGCGAGGGTGGTGCCGAACTCGCCGAGCAGCACCGGCGCGATGTTCTGCTTCTGCAGGTAGCCGAAGAAGTGGTCCCACAGCGACGGCAGGTTCGCCGGGAACGACGGGTCGGAGAACCACGGCTGGGCGAACACCGACGTCGCGTACTCGTGCGCCGAGTACACCAGCTTGTCCGGTTTGGACAGTCGCACCGGGAACTGGCGGGCGCCGGAGAGGTTGCCGCCCCACCAGCCGCACTGCGGGTCGCCGGTGCCGCTGACGCAGTCGACGCCCTCGACGATGACCAGCCAGTCGGGGTTGGCGGCCAGGACGGCGTTGCCGCCGCGTTCGGCGGCGAGCCGCCAGTCGGTCGCGGTGTCGCCGCAGCCCCAGCACGCGCCGCCGCCACCCTGGATGGAGTGCGGCTCGTTGTGCAGGTCGGCGCCGATCACCGTCGTGTTGCCCTTGTAGTGCTGGGCGAGCATCGTCCAGTCGGACAGCCAGCGGCTCTCCGGGTACGCGCTGGTGTACCAGAGCGGGGACTGCGCGCCGGAGTCCGGCCGGTGCTGGTCGAGGATGACGCGCATGCCCTTCGTGCCGGCGTACGCGATGATCTTGTCGAGCACCTGGAGGCCGGAAAGCCCCTGCAGGTCCGGGTTCTGGACGGCGTCGATGCTGTTGGGCTTGACGCCGGCGTCGAACAGCTGGTTGGAGTACGGCAGCCGCAGCGTGTTGTAGCCGAGGCCGGCCATCTGGTCGAGCATGTCCTTGTAGTTGCGGCTCCACAGGCCGTGCGGCGAGTAGTTGCCGGTCTCGGCACCGAACCAGTTGACGCCGGTCATCCGCACCGGCGCACCGGTGGCGTCGACGAGCTGGGAACCGGACGCGTGCCAGTAGCCGGTCCCGGTACCGGAAGCCGCGGGGGCCGCGGTGGCCGGGGACGCCGTGAGAACGGCGCCCCCGACCAGTGCGGCGACCGCGAGGGCGAGCAGTCGCTTCATCGAGTGCCTTTCAGCCGAACAGGGCGACGTGGGCGGCGAACGCCGTGGCGATCTCCGACTGCGCCCAGAACCGGTGGTAGGTGAACGTCGGCGCGGCGCCACCGTCCAGGTAGGACTGGACCTTCGGCCACTGTGGATCGCTCTTGTAGAACGACCGGATCGACTCGAACGTGGAGCTGGAGTTGATCGCGTCGCCGTTCGGCATCGTGCCCGTCCAGCCCGTGGGCACGTACAGCCCCTGGTCCGTCGTGGCGTTGTAGGCGTCGTCGAACCGGTTGTAGTCCGTCCGGGTCTCCGGCACCGCGATGCCCTGGGTGTCGGTGTTCGCCGAGAGCGCCGTGAGCAGCTGCTCCCCCACGGTCTTCGCCGAGGCGTTGCTCGACCCGGACGCGTAGTAGAGCAGCGTCTTGGCCAGCGAGGCCGCGACCCCGACGTCGTTGCTGTAGTTCTTCACCGTGACGTGCAGGCTCGTGTTCGACCCCGGGCTGGACGCGTTCCACGTGTCCGGCGCGCCGCTCCAGCCGAGGTCGGCCGGGATCTGGAAGCTCCCGCCGGCACCGACCGTGGTGTTCGCGATCGCCCACGGGACCCACTTGTCGAGGATCTTCTTCGCGCGGGCGTCGCCGGTCGCCTGGTAGTACTCGGCGATCCGTTCCATGCCCCACGTCTGGAAGCCGAACCACTGGTTGCTCGGCGGGTCGTGCCAGACCGGCTGCTGGTCGTAGAACATCCCGTAGAACGTCGGCGTGCCGGACGGCGGGGTGCCGTACTGGCCCTCCCAGCTGTTGGTCGCGCCGCCGGCGAGCCCGCCTTCGGACGACTGCAGCCACTGCAGGAACTCCATCTGCCGGCCGAGGCTGGTCGCCCAGTCGCTCGCGCCGGTGGCCGAGGTGACCTTCAGCCCCGGGTCCGTCGACAGCGCGTACGCCGCCAGCGGGTTCTGGTAGCCCTGGTGGGCCGCGCCGTCACCGATGCGCCAGGCCCACGCGCTGGCCGAGTCCATCGACCCACCCCAGGCGTAGTACCAGGAGACGAGGTAGTGCTCGCTGTCCTTGCCGCTGCCGGCCGCGCAGCTCGACGCGCCGACGCAGTTGCCGATCTTCTTGAAGTACTTGTCGAACAGCGAGTACCGCAGGTAGTCGCCCATCTTCGACGCCTTCTTCACGACGGCGGCGACGTCCGAGCTCTTGCCCTGCGCGGCGGCCCACTTCTCGGCCTGGAAGGCCACCTGCACGGCGCGGGCGTCCGCGTCGGGCGCGTCGGTGTACTTCCACTGCTTCGCGTACGACGAGTCGCCGGTGAACAGGTCGAGGTAGCCGTTCTTGCCGCCGAACTTCAGGATGTCGCAGCTGGGCTGGGTGACCGTCTCCCAGACCGACTCCTGCGAACCGCGCTGGAAGGTGTTGATGAACGCGGGCGCGGTGTTCGTGCCGTCCTCGCAGTGGCCGAACTTGTAGATGTTGTCGACGTCGAGCAGCCAGTGCATGCCGTAGACGTCGGCCGAGCCGTAGGCCGCCTTCAGCTCCGCCGCGATCGGGTCGGCCCCGACGGACACGCCGGACTGCAGCTGCGACGGGTACTGCTTCGGGCTCGGGTACTCGGCCGCGTAGGTGGCGGGCTTGCTCGCGTTGTAGCCGGAGTTGCCCGGCTGGTCGGCCGCGGACGGGATCGCGTAGGTCTCGATCGACGTCCACGCCTGGTTGAACGGCGACCAGTCACCGGTGATCCGCCCGTAGGACGCTTCCAGCCACAGGTAGTAGCTGAACGCCTCCGACGTCGTCTCGTGGCCGTGGTCCGGCGCCTCGACGATCAGCGTCTCGATCGAGTGGTAGGGCACCAGGATGCTGCCGAACTTGCGGAAGTAGCCGTTGTTCGGGTCCTTGATCTTGTTGTACTGGGTCAGGAACGCGAGCTGGTAGTCCGAAGTGGACGACGAGATCTCGTTCACCGTCACCGTGGCCGCGGTGTAGCCGCTGCTGCTCGCGGTGAAGGTCGCGCTGCCCAGCGCTCCCCCGTTGTCGGCGCTCTTCACGGTGACGTTCTGCGGCGTGCTCCAGTTCGCCGACGTGAAGGTGAGGCTCGTCGGGGTCGCGGTCAGGTCGGTGCTGCCCGCGGTCCTCGCCACGCCGACCGTGACCGAGCCGGTGGGTGCGCCGGCGAGGGAGACGGCGAACGTCGTCGTCCCGCCCTGCTTGACCTGCGCGGTCGACGGCGTCGCGACGATCGTGGGCCCGGAGAGGACCTTCACGCTCACCGGGGTCGACGTCGTCGAGGCGTTCTTGTTGTCGTAGGCCTTGGCCGTGACCGAGTACGTCCCGGCGGGGACGTTGGCCCAGCTGCCCTCGAACGGCGAGGCCGTGTCGGTGGCCAGCAGCGTGTCGCCGGCGTAGAACTCGACCTTGCTGATGGTGCCGTCGGTGTCGGCCGCCGTGGCGGCGAGCGGGATGGTGGCCGGGGCGTAGTAGGTGCCGCTTGCGGTGGGCGACGTCAGGCTGACGGTCGGGGCCTTGTTGGCGCCGGTGCAGGCGGTGCCGTTGACCGAGAAGTCGGTGGGCGGGCGGTTGGCGGAGCCCTTCGAGCCGTTGAAGCCGAAGCTCGTGCTGGCGCCGGTGTCGAGGTGGCCGTTGTAGGAGAGGTTCGTCGCGGTCACCGCGGCGCCGGACTGGGCGAAGGTGGCGCTCCACCCCTGCTGGACCTTCTGGCCGTCGAGGAACGTCCAGCCGACCTTCCAGCTGTCGAGTGCCGCGCCGTCGTTGCGGAGCGAGACGTTGGCGGTGAACCCGGTGTCCCAGTCGTTGGTGGTGTAGGTGACGGAGCAGGCGACGTCGGCGGCGAGCGCCGAGGAGGGGACGACCAGCGCGGCGGTGAACGCGACCACGGCCGAGGCCATGCTCAGCGCGCGGCCGCGTAACCAGCGCGTTCGGCGCACAGGGCGCCATCGGGGAGAGGAACGCATGGCTTCGGAACTCCTTTGTCCGTAGGGAGCCAGCGATCTGGGAGCGCTTCCAGGCGCAGACGGTAGCCAGCCGGAAACGTGGATGTAAAGAATCGAGTCAGAAGGACACCGCGGCCGCGGACGTCACACCTACGCTCCCGACTCGCCCCGGCCCACTGAACACTCCTGAACAGCCGCGGCCGATCGTCGCCGCGTCACTCGAACGGCCCAGCGAAACGGTCACGCGCCGTGTCGAGCGAACACCGTTTAGCGCCGAAGGCGTGCACCTCAGGCGGGACCGCTCCCAGCCACCGGCGCCCCCCACCGTGTCGTCCATCCAGGTACGCGTGTCGTCCGCGCAAGTACGCGTGTCGGCCATCCCGGCACGGCACCCGTCCCGGACTCAGCCGGACGACACGCGTACGCGCATGGACGACACGCGTGCGCAGGTGGACGACACGGTCAGCTCGAGGCGCGGACCGCCAGGGAGACCGGGAGGATCTGCTGCCGCGGCTTGAGGCTCTGGTCGTCGAGGAGCTGCATCAGCGTCTCGACCATCGCGTGGACCTGCTCGCGCGGGGACTGGTGCACCGATGTCAGGGGTGGGTCCATGGCCGGGGCCAGCGTGGCGTTGTCGTCGAAGCTGACCACCGCGACGTCTTCGGGGATGCGACGGCCGGCCGCGTCCAACGTGCGCAGCGCGCCCACCGCCATCATGTCGCTCGCGACGAACACCGCGTCGAGGTCGGGGTGCCGCGCGAGCAACGCCGACATCGCGGAAGCGCCGCCGGACAGCGTGAAGTCGGCCTCTTCGGCCAGGTCGGCGGGGTCGAGCCCGGCGTCGAGGAGGGTCTTGCGCCAGCCGGCGAGCCGGTCGATCGGGGCGCTCTGGTCCTGCGGCCCGGCCACCGTCCCGATCCGCCGCCGCCCGGCCGCGACCAGGTGCTCCACCGCCAGGCGGGCGCCGCCCTCGTTGTCGAAGTCGACGACGTGGACGCCGCGGCGGATGCCGGCCGCCTGCCCGCCGAACACCACCGGGATCCGCAGCAGCCGCAGCGCCTTGGGCAGCGGGTCGGCCCGGTGCGGCGCGAACACCAGCGCGCCGTCGACGTGGCCGCCCTCGAGGAACCGGACGGTCCGGCTCAGGTCCTGCCGGGTGTCGCTGAAGATCAGCACCATCTGACGGCCGACGTCGGCGAGCTCCCGGTAGCCGGCCCGCATGACGGCGGCGCGGTACGGGTCGTCGAGCAGCAGGTCCTCGGGCTCCGACAGCACCACCGCGATCGCCCCGGTGCGCCGGGTGACCAGCGAACGAGCCGCCTGGTTCGGGGAATAGCCCAGGTCACGGGCCGCGGCCTGCACCTTCTCGCGCGCCGCCGCGCTGACGTACGCGTCGTCGTTCAACGCGCGCGACGCCGTCGACCGCGACACGCCGGCGAACGCCGCGACATCCTCCAACGTCGGCCGCTCTTCATCCCCTGCTCGAGGCCCCACGCCTACCGCCCTCGCTCCCACAACCACCTGGACGCCGACAGCTTAACCGGCAGGCGGAGACGAAGTCCGGGAGCGCTCCTCGCAGGAAACACTCCGGTCACGACCCCTTGACACCGGTGAAGGCCCCCAGCAGACTCTGCGACACCTGGGAGCGCTCCCAGTCGGGCTCCCAGCAGTGAGAGCGCTCATTCCCGTCAACAAGGTGGTTGAACACGTGAGAACGATCCGGAACGGCCTGGTCCTCGCACTGGGCATCACGATGACGGCGCTCGGCGCCACGGCTTGCGGCAGCGGCGGTGACAGCAGCACCCCGCCCGCGGCGGGCCCGAACGAGCACGTGGACCTGACGCTGGCGACGTTCACCGAGTTCGGCTACGAGGCACTCATCCCGGAGTACGAGCGGCTGCACCCGAACATCAAGATCACCCACCGCAAGACCGGCCAGGGCGGCCCGTACCACGAGGACCTCGTCACCAAGCTCGCCGCCGGCTCGGGCCTCGCCGACGTCACGGCGCTCGAAGAGGG
This sequence comes from Amycolatopsis sp. NPDC114505, assembly GCF_055633615.1. NCBI lineage: Bacteria > Bacillati > Actinomycetota > Actinomycetes > Pseudonocardiales > Pseudonocardiaceae > Amycolatopsis > Amycolatopsis sp. NPDC114505. The sequence continues at coordinate 1,021,650 of NZ_JBVKDV010000003.1, forward strand.
CCACCTGTCCGACTTCCTCGACAAGGGCTCGAAGTTCAACGACCTGAGCAAGATCGGACCGGCCGACGCCTCCCCCGACCGCTGGCTGAGCTGGAAGTACGACGCTGCCAAGACCAAGGACGGCAAGCTCATCGGCTACGGCACCGACATCGGCCCGCTCGCCATGTGCTACCGCAAGGACATGTTCCAGGCCGCCGGCCTGCCGACCGACCCCGAGCAGGTCAAGCCGCTGTTCGCCACCTGGGACAGCTACTTCGCCGCCGGCGCCGACTACGTCTCCAAGTCGAAGGGCAAGGCCTGGTTCGACTCGGCCGCGCAGAACTTCAACGCCATGGTCAACCAGCTCCCCCAGGGCTACATCGGCAGCGACGACAAGCTCGCCGTCGAGAGCAACCAGGGCATCAAGGACGCCTGGACCAAGGTCACCGACGCCGTCGCCAAGGGCGAGTCGGCCAAGCTGACCGCGTTCAGCAACGAGTGGAACACCGGCTTCAAGCAGGGCGCGTTCGCCACGAAGGTGTGCCCGGCCTGGATGCTCGGCGTGATCAAGGAGCAGGCGGGCCCCGAGAACGCCGGCAAGTGGGCGGTCACCGCGGCCTTCCCCGGCGGCGGCGGGAACTGGGGCGGCTCGTACCTGACCGTGCCGACGCAGTCGAAGCACCCGAAGGAAGCCGCCGAGCTGGCCGCGTGGCTGACCGCGCCGGAGCAGCAGATCAAGGCGTTCCAGGCCAAGGGCACCTTCCCGAGCCAGGTCAAGGCCCTCACGGACCCCGCACTGCTGAGCAAGACCGACGACTACTTCGGCGGCACGAAGGTCGGCGAGCTGTTCGCTGAGCAGGCCAAGAAGGTCCAGAAGCCGCAGTACAAGGGCCCGGGCGACGGCCAGATCCAGGAGAACGCCTCCAGCCCGGCGCTGCAGGCGGTCGAACAGGGCAAGTCGGCGGCGGACGGCTGGAACCAGATGGTCGACGCCGCGAAGAAGATCACGCGCTGAGCCGATGACCGTCCTCGACAAGGTCGCGCCGGAAGGGAGTAAGGCCGGGGAGCGCACGTCTCCCCGGCCCACCTTCCGTCACCGGTTGAGCCGGTGGGACGTCAAGGTCTCGCCGTACCTCTACATCGCGCCGTTCTTCATCCTCTTCGGGATCGTCGGGCTGTTCCCGCTGCTGTACACCGCGTACGTCTCGCTGTTCAAGTGGGAAGCCGGCAGCGACGACCCCGACTTCATCGGCCTCGACAACTTCAAGGAGCTCTTCGCCGACGCGCAGTTCTGGAACGCGCTGACGAACACGATCAGCATCTTCCTGCTCTCCAGCATCCCGCAGATCATCATCGCCGTGCTGCTGGCGGCCCTGCTCGGCTCCCGGCTGCGCGGTGCGACCGGCTGGCGGGTGGGCATCCTGCTGCCGTACGCGGCCAGCCTCGTCGCCATCGGCATCATCTTCGCCAACCTCTTCGGCCCGAAGTACGGGCTGATCAACGGCGTGCTGCAGACCATCGGGCTGGATCCGGTCGACTGGCAGGCCAGCCGGTTCGGCAGCCACGTCGCGATCGCGATCATGGTCAACTGGCGCTGGACCGGTTACAACGCCCTGATCGTGCTCGCGGCCATGCAGGCCATTCCGAAGGAGCTGCACGAAGCGGCCCTGATCGACGGCGCCGGCACGTGGCGCCGCTTCTGGAACGTCACCCTGCCGCTGCTCCGGCCGACGCTGATCTTCGTCACGATCACCTCGACGATCGGCGGCCTGCAGATCTTCACCGAGCCGAAGCTGTTCGACGCCATGCCCGGGTCGAACAACGGCGGTTCCACCAACCAGTTCCAGACCGTGACGCTGTACCTCTACCAGACGGCGTTCCAGAACGCCGATCTCGGTTACGCCTCGGCGATCGCCTGGGTGCTGTTCGTGATCATCGTGCTCATCGCGCTGGTGAACTTCTTCCTCACCGGCCGGATCGCGCGTCCCCAGGCGGTGAAGAAGAAATGACCACCCTCCAGAGTGGACTGAGGCGGAAGGTCGCCACGCTCGGCAAGCCACGCAAGGCGACCTACGTCGTGCTGGCGATCTTCGTGCTCGGTTCGCTGTTCCCGTTCTACTGGTCGTTCCTGGTGGCCAGCCGCGACAACGGGATGCTCACCGAGCGCATCCCGCCGTTCGTGCCCGGCGGCAACTTCTTCGCCAACGCCGCGCGGGTGTTCGACACCGTGCCGTTCTGGAAGGCACTGGCCAACAGCGTCATCGTGTCCGGCACGGTGACGCTGACGACGGTGCTGTTCTCCTCGCTGGCCGGGTTCGCCTTCGCGAAACTGCGGTTCCGGGGGCGCAACAAGCTGTTCGTGTTCATCGTCGTCACGCTCGCAGTGCCCACCCAGCTGGGCATCATCCCGCTGTTCATCGCGATGTCCGAGCTGGGCTGGACGGGGAGCCTGACGGCGGTGATCGTGCCCAACCTGGTCACCGCGTTCGGCGTGTTCTGGATGCGGCAGTACACAGTGGACGCGCTGCCGTACGAGCTGATCGAGGCCGCGCGCGTCGACGGCTGCAGCATGATCCGGATCTTCTGGAACGTCTGCCTGCCCGCGGTCCGGCCGGCCGCGGCGATCCTGGCGATGTTCACGTTCATGATGTCGTGGAACGACTTCCTGTGGCCGCTGGTGGTCCTGGACGCGGGCAACCCGACCGTCCAGGTCGCGCTGGAGAAGCTCCAGAGCGGCTACTACGTCGACTATTCGCTGGTGCTGGCCGGCACGACCCTGGCCACCATCCCGATCCTCATCGTCTTCGTCCTCCTCGGCCGCCAGATCGTGGCCGGGATCATGCAAGGTGCCGTGAAAGGGTGACCATGTCCGTACATCCCGACAGCGTTCGGGCGGAGACCGCGCAGATGTTCCCGCCCGGCTTCGTCTGGGGTGCCGCCACGGCGGCGTTCCAGGTCGAAGGGGCCACCACGGCCGACGGGCGCACCGACTCGGTCTGGGACGTCTTCGCCCGCCGCCCGGGTGCGGTCGTGGGCGGCGACACCGGCGACCCGGCCGCCGACCACTACCACCGGTACTCCGAGGACGTCGGCCTGATGCGCCGGCTCGGCCTCGGCGCCTACCGCTTCTCGCTGGCGTGGCCCCGGGTGCGCCCGGACGGCGGCGCCCCCAACGCCGCCGGGCTCGCCTTCTACGACCGGCTGGTCGACAGCCTGCTGGAGGCCGGGATCGAGCCGTGGGCGACGCTCTACCACTGGGACCTCCCGCAGGCGCTCGAAGAGCGGGGCGGCTGGACGAACCGGGACACCGCCTACCGGTTCGCCGAGTACGCCGAGACGGTGCTGGAGCGCCTCGGTGACCGCGTCGCGAGCTGGTCGACGCTGAACGAGCCGTGGTGCGCGGCGATGCTCGGCTACGCGGGCGGCATCCACGCACCCGGCCGCACCGACCACCCGGCCGCCGTCGCCGCCACGCACCACCTGCTGCTGGGGCACGGGCTGGCGATGGACGTGATCCGCCGCCACGCGCCGGGCGTCCCGGCCGGCATCACGCTCAACCTGTACCCCGTCGTACCGCACGACCCGGCGAACGTCTCCGACGTCTCCGCGGCCCGCCGGATCGACGGCCTGCAGAACCGGCTGTTCCTGGACCCGGTGCTGCGCGGCGGCTACCCGGACGACCTGGTGGCCGACCTCGCACCGTTCGGGCTCGGGGACGTGGTCCGGGCGGAGGACGCGGCGATCATCGCGGCGCACATCGACTGGCTGGGCGTGAACTACTACCGCGACTACCGGGTGGCGGGCCGTCCGGTGCCGGGCAGCGAGCCGGCGGGCCCGGAGTGGGTCGGAGCGGGCGACGTCCACTTCGTCCCGGACCCGGCGGCCCCCCGCACGGACTCCGGCTGGGAGGTCCAGCCGGCCGGACTGACGGAGTCGCTGCTGCAGGTCCACCGCGGTTATCGGAGCGTCCCGCTGTACATCACGGAGAACGGAGCGGCGTACCCGGACATAGTCTCCGACGGCGGTGACATCGTCGACACCGACCGCGTGGCGTTCCTGGACTCCCACCTCCGAGCAGCGCACGACGCCGTGGCGGCGGGCGTGGACCTACGCGGCTACTTCTACTGGTCGTTGCTGGACAACTTCGAGTGGGCCGAGGGGTACGCAAAGAGGTTCGGCCTGATCCACGTCGACTACGCGACACAGGTCCGAACGCTGAAGCGCAGCGCCCACTGGTACTCCCGAGTGATCGGCTTGAACGGCCTGGGCTGACACGGGGCACCGCGAGGGACCTCGAGACCAGCCACCGACGAGAACCCAGACCCCCCGCACCCCGATCCGAAGCCAGAACACGGCCGGCAGCACCGGGTCAAGGCATCTTTCCCGCCTTGACGCGGTGTTGCCGGCCGTAGTCACAATGACAGGCTTCGGGGTGCCGGAAGGGCTTTGAGCCTATGCCAAACTGGCCAGTATGGGACTGCGCAGCGAAGCTTGGTTCAACAACCCCGCCGACCCCGGAATGACCGCCCTCTACCTGGAGCGGTACATGAACTGGGGCTTGACCAGGGAAGAGCTGCAGTCCGGCAAACCCATCATCGGCATCGCCCAGACCGGCTCCGACCTCTCCCCCTGCAACCGCCACCACCTCCAGCTCGCCGACCGCACCCGCGAAGGCATCCGCGAGGCCGGCGGAATCGCCATCGAGTTCCCGGTCCACCCCATCCAGGAGACCGGCAAGCGCCCCACCGCCGCCCTGGACCGCAACCTCGCCTACCTGGGCCTGGTCGAGACGCTCTACGGCTACCCGATCGACGGCGTCGTCCTCACCACCGGCTGCGACAAGACCACCCCGGCGTGCCTGATGGCCGCCGCGACCGTCGACATCCCGTCGATCGTGCTCTCCGGCGGCCCCATGCTCAACGGCTGGCACAACGGCGAGCGCACCGGGTCCGGCACGATCGTCTGGAAGGCCCGCGAACTGCTCGCCGCCGGCGAGATCGACGACGCCGGGTTCATGGAGCTCGTGGCGTCGTCCGCGCCGTCACCGGGGCACTGCAACACCATGGGCACCGCCTCGACGATGAACGCGCTCGCCGAGGCGCTCGGGATGAGCCTGCCCGGCTGCGCCGCCATCCCCGCACCGCACCGAGACCGCGCCCGGATGGCCTACCTGACCGGACGAAGGATCGTCGAGCTGGTGCGCGAAGACCTCAAGCCGTCGGACATCCTGACGCGCGAAGCGTTCGAGAACGCCATCGTGGTGAGCTCGGCGATCGGCGGCTCGACCAACGCGCCCATCCACATCGGCGCGATCGCCCGGCACGTCGGCGTGGACCTGCCCCTCGACGACTGGCAGCGGCTCGGCCACCGCGTCCCGCTGCTGGTCGACCTCCAGCCGGCCGGGAAGTACCTCGGCGAGGAGTTCCACCGCGCGGGCGGCGTCCCGGCGGTGGTGCACGAGCTGATGCGGCACGGGCTCGTCCACGAGGACGCGCCGACGGTCAACGGCCGCACGCTCGGCGACAACTGCCGCGACGCCGAAGCCGGCGACCGGGACGTCATCCGGACCTTCGACACCGCCCTCACCGCCGACGCCGGCTTCCTCGTCCTCAAGGGCAACCTCTTCGACGCGGCGATCATGAAGTCGAGCGTGATCTCGCCCGAGTTCCGCCGCCGGTACCTGGCCGGCGGCGTCTACGAGGGCACGGCGGTCGTGTTCGACGGCCCCGAGGACTACCACGCCCGCATCGACGACCCGGACCTCGGCGTCGACGAGCACTCGCTGCTCGTCATGCGCGGCACCGGCCCGCTCGGCTACCCGGGCTCGGCCGAGGTCGTCAACATGCGCCCGCCGGCCGAGCTGATCAAGCGCGGGGTGCACGAGCTGCCGTGCCTCGGCGACGGCCGCCAGTCCGGCACGTCCGGGTCGCCGTCGATCCTCAACGCGTCCCCCGAAGCCGCGGCCGGTGGCGGGCTGGCGGTGCTGCGGACCGGCGACCGGGTGCGGATCGACCTCGCCGCCGGCACCGCGAACGTGCTCATCCCGGACGAAGAGCTCGCGCTGCGGCACAAGGAGCTGGCAGAGTCGGGCGGGTACCCGGTCCCGGAAGCGCAGACCCCGTGGCAGGAGATCCAGCGGTCGATGGTCGACCAGCTCTGCGACGGCATGGTGCTGCGCCCGGCGGTGGCGTACCAGCGGATCGCGAAGACCAAGGGCATCCCCCGCGACAACCACTGACTTTCCCCGGAAAGTGCCGCTTCGGACGCCGGCGGAACGGGTACCACTGCGATAGCCGAGGCGAGGAGGCCCCCATGCTGCCGGATCGCGAACGCCACGCTCTGCGCGAGATCGAGGCGGAGCTGCAGGCGAGCGACCCCGCGTTCGCGGCAGCCTTCGCCGGCCGCACCCCGCGGGAAACCAGGCGGTGGAACCTGTTGCTCCTGCTGTCCGACATCACCGCGGGGCTCATGCTGGTCGTCGGCCTGTTCGCGCGCGACGCCGGGCTCGTGCTGTGGGGCACGGTCGGCGCCGGCGCCCTCGTGGCGTGGCACATCGCCCGCGCCGAGACGGCCCGCGGTCCGGCCGCGGACGGCACCGAGCGGCCCTGACCGGTCCACAGTGGACATTTCGGTCTATTCGGCCGCTTTCGCCGCACCGATGACCGCCTCCGCGACCGCCGGCACCAGCGCCTCGTCGAACACGCTCGGCACGATGTGCCCCGCGTCCAGGTCTTCGCCCACCACGTCCGCCAGTGCGCGCGACGCCGCCAGCAGCATCTCCCCGGTCACCCGTGGCGCACCCGAGTCGAGCAGGCCGCAGAACATGCCCGGGAACGCCAGCACGGTGGTGATCTGGTTGGGATGGTCGCCGCGTCCGGTGGCGACGACCTCCGCGTGCTCGCGCGCCGCGTCCGGGTCGACCTCCGGATCCGGGTCGGCCAGCGCGAACACGATCGCCCGGTCGGCCATCGCGGCGATGTCGGCCGGCTCGAGGAGGCCGCCCGCGCTGACGCCGACGAAGACGTCCGCGTCGCGCACCGCGTCCCGCACGCTTCCGGTGGCCCCGCCGGGGTTGGTGTTCTCCGCCAGCCAGTGCTTCTCCCCCATCAGGTCGCGGCCCGCGTGCAGCACGCCTTCGCTGTCGCAGACGACGATCCCCTCGGCGCGGTAGCCCGCGCGCAGCAGCAACCGCGCGATCGCGCTGCCCGCCGCGCCGGCGCCGGCGATGACGACCGACGTGCCCCCGGGCTCGCGGCCGGTCAGCTTCAGCGCGTTGTGCAGGGCACCGAGCACGACGACCGCCGTGCCGTGCTGGTCGTCGTGGAAGACCGGGATGTCCAGCTCGTCGTGCAGGCGCCGCTCGATCGTGAAGCACCGCGGCGCGGCGATGTCCTCGAGGTTGATCGCGCCGAAGGAGGTCGCCAGGTCCTTCACGGTGCGCACGAGGTCGTCGGGTTCGCGGCTGACCGGGCAGATCGGCCACGCGTCGACGTCGGCGAACCGCTTGAGCAGCGCCGCCTTGCCCTCCAGCACGGGCAACGCGGCGGCCGGGCCCTGGTCGCCGAGCCCGAGCAGCGCGGACCCGTCGGACACGATGGCGACGGAGTTGGCCTTCACGGTCTCGCGGGCGAGCGCCGACGGGTCGTCCGCGATCCGCTTCGCCTGGTCCGCGACGCCCGGCGTGTAGTGCTCGGCCAGGTCGCCGGGGGTGTCCAGGGCGACGCGCGTCGCGACTTCGAGCTTTCCCCGGCTCCGGCTCACGATGCCTTCAGCGCCTTCTCCAGCTGGGCGCGCGTCATCTTCGAACGCCCCTTCACGCCCTGCTCGCGGGCCAGCTTGCCCAGTTCGGACTTCGACAGGCCGGAGAGGTCCTTCTTGCCGCCGCCCTTGCGGTTCTTCACGCTGCGTGACAGCGCCTCGAAGAGGTCGACGACGTCGGCCGACGGCTCCGGCTCCTCCTCGTGGGCGATCTCCTTGCCCTGCTCCTTGGCCTTGATCAGCTTCTCGACGCGCTCGGAGTACTCGTCGCGGTAGTCGGCCGGCTTCCACGGCGACGTCATCTCGTCGACGAGCGCGAGTGCCATGTCGAGCTCCTTGGGCCGCGGCTTCGGCAGGCTGGGCAGGCCGCCCATGACGTCCTTCGGCTTCCGCAGGTCCGCGACGAAGTGCAGGGTGTTGAGCACCATCACGTCCTCGCCCGCGCGGATCGCGCAGAGGTACTCCTTGCCGCGCAGCACGAACTTCGCGACGCCCGCCTTCTCGCTGCGGTCCATCGCCTGCAGCAGCAGGCCGTACGCCTTGGCGAAGTCCTCCTTCGCCGGCTTGAGCCAGTACGTGCGGTCGAAGAACCAGGGGTCGATCTCGGCCAGCCCGACGAACTGCTCGATGTCGATGCGCCGGGACCGCTCGGGAGCGATCTCGTCCAGCTCGTCGGGCTCGACGAGCACGTGGTCGCCGCCGCCGAGGTCGTAGCCCTTGACGATCTCGTCCTGGGTCACCTCGTCGCCGGTCCGCTCGTTGACGCGGCGGTTGCGGATCCGGTCGGACGTGCCGCGCTCGAACTGGTGGAAGTGGATCGTGTGGTCCGCCACCGCCGGGTACAGCTCCACCGGAACGGTGACCAGCCCGAGGCTCAGCGCGCCGCTCCACACCGGTCTGGCCATGTCTCGACCTCCTCACCGGCAGCGATACCCGCGTAGCCGGTGCCCGAAACGCGGCGTCGTAGCGGAGGGTGACGCACCGGAGCCCGCCGGACGGGTGGTCTCGGCGGGCTCCGGGTGCGTCGTGCGTCAGGCGACTTCGCTGCTGCTGCGGCCGCCGGACCGGTGCAGGCCCAGCATGTCGAGCAGCTGGGCGCAGTCTTCGGCGTCCTTGGCGTTCGCGGCGACGGCCAGGGCCGCCTTGCGCCGCGTCGAAGCCTGTTCCGGCGTGTCCCCGCCCTCCAGGAGGAGGTCCGCCACCGGTCGCAGGTCGTTCCGCTTGTCTCGCATGTTTTCTCCCCTCCGGCACTCCCCGGTCACGCTTCGCCGAGGCGATTACCCGGTCTCATCCCACCCAACACAAGAGGCACCGAACGGGTTCCCGGAGACAGCCGGGGCTAGGCCGAACGAGTGAATTCGGCCAGTTCCGACCGGGAAACCGGCAAGGTATGTGAGACCCAAGTCACACCAGGAGGCCGGATGGGCACCCAGCTCCGCATCAGCCGTGAGGACGGGTCGCTGCCCTGCGAAGTCTGCGGGTTCCCGACGATGCACGTCGCCCAGGTCGTGGCCGACGACGGGACCGTGCTCGGCCGGACCCTGGTCTGCACGACGTGCCAGCGAAGCAGGCACCGGCCCGACCCGCTGACGGAGACCGAGGCCCCGCCGGACGAGGTCCCGACCGGCCAGCCGTAGCCCAGCGGGCCGGCTCCCGTCACGCGGTCGTGGTCGCGACCGCCTCCACGAACTCCGCCGCCACCTCGTGCAGCTTCCGGTTGCCGTCCTGGGAGCGCTTCACCAGCCGCTGGAACGCCTCCTCGGCGCTGATCCGGTGCGCGGCCATCAGGATCCCCTTGGCCTGGTCGATCACCGCGCGCGTCTCGAGCGCGCGGTTCAGCTGGTCGATCAGCTCGCGCGCCGCGAAGTACCGGCGCGCGCTGCGCAGGCCGACCACCACCGTCGCCGTGTACAGCTCGAGGATCTTCGTGCTCAGCTCGCTGAAGCCGTGCTCGCCGAAGCCGAACAGGTTCACCGCGCCGGACATGTCCTCGTCGACGGTCAGCGGCGCGGCCAGGAAGCTCGCCACGCCCAGCTGCTCGGCCTTGGACACGAACTGCGGCCAGACGTCTCCCACCGCGCCGACGCCGACGCGCACCGGCTGGCCGGTCTCGGCCGCGCGCAGGCACGGGCCGTCCCCGATCCGGTACTGCTCGCGGTCGAAGTTCACGGCCCGCTGGTCCGTGCTGGCCACCGTTTCCGGCACGCCTTCGCGCACCAGGGTGATGCTGGCCATGTCGGCCCCCGGCACCACCTGCACCACGTGATCACACACCGCCTGCAACATCTGGCCCAGGTCGAGTTCCGAGTCCAGCATCGCGGTCAGGGACTCCATCGCGACAGTCACTTCGTCCAGCCGCGCGGTGAGCTGCTCATGGCCGCCCGTCATCCTGGTGACGCCCTTCTTCTTGGTTCTTCGGGCGCTCTTGACCAGGGAGGACCCGGGCGCGCGCCACTAGTGGGCCGCTAGCGCTTTAACGGGTCCAGGGCGAGATTACTGCATCCCGGTGAGCGCGGGCACAAGCGGTCACCGCCGCGGAGCGCCACACGCCCGTTCGGAGCAACGACGGTTGCGGACCGCTCGCACCCGGTTAGGGTTCGGTCATCGGTTCAGCACAGCAGCCGGCTCGGAACACCTCGAGCGCGGCGCTTCGGCCCCGCGCGGTATCTGGACGGCGGCGAACCGGCTTGATGGTCCCCCAGCTCCGAAATCCCTCCTTGCGGCTGCGCACGACGTGGCCCGCTCCGCACGCGGTGCTGGTCTCCGTCCGCGGCGCGCTCGACACCGCGACGGCCGGCGATCTGGCCGCCCTCGTCTCGGACCGCCTGTGGGCCAGACCTGAGCGGCTGACCCTCGATCTGTCCGAAGTGGACTTCCTCGGTGTGGCGGGCGTCCGGGTGCTCCTGCACACGGCGCTGCAGGCCGAGCAGAACGGCACCGAGCTGTCGGTGCGCACCGGGACGAACCCGATGGTCCGCCGGGCTTTGCGGGTGACGGAGGCCGACCGGCGCCTCACGGTCTCGGCGCCGCACCCGGAGCCCGCACCGGTCTGAGCCCCGGGGTCAGTGCGACGCGTCCGCCCGGGCCTGGGCCCGTTTCGAGCGGACGTGCCGCTCCTCGTTCATCCGTGCGACCGCTTCCGGGTGGTGCAGCTCGAACGCGGGCCGCTCCGACCGGATGCGGGGCAGGTCCAGGAAGTTGTGCCGCGGGGGCGGGCACGTCGTCGCCCATTCGAGGCTGTTGCCGAAGCCCCACGGGTCGTCGACCAGGACCTGTTCGCCGTAGCGGTAGCTCTTCACGACGTTCCAGATGAACGGCAGCGTCGACGCGCCCAGGATGAACGCGCCGATCGTCGAGATCGTGTTCAGCGTCGTGAAGCCGTCCGAGGTCAGGTAGTCCGCGTACCGGCGCGGCATGCCCTCGTCGCCGAGCCAGTGCTGCACCAGGAACGTCGTGTGGAAGCCGATGAACGTCGTCCAGAAGTGCCACTTGCCGAGGCCCTCGTCGAGCATCCGGCCGGTCATCTTCGGGAACCAGAAGTAGATCCCGGCGAACGTCGCGAACACGATCGTGCCGAACAGCACGTAGTGGAAGTGCGCGACGACGAAATAGCTGTCGGTCACGTGGAAGTCCAGCGGCGGCGACGCCAGGATGATCCCGGTGAGGCCGCCGAACAGGAACGTGACCATGAAGCCGACCGCCCACAGCATCGGCGTCTCGAAGGTCAGGTTCCCCTTCCACATCGTGCCGATCCAGTTGAAGAACTTGATCCCGGTCGGGACGGCGATGAAGAAGGTCATGATCGAGAAGAACGGCAGCAGCACCGCGCCGGTGGCGAACATGTGGTGCGCCCACACCACCGCCGACAGGCCGGTGATCGCGACGGTCGCGAACACCATCAGCCGGTAGCCGTAGAGCGGTTTCCGGCTGAACACCGGCACGATCTCGGTGACGATCCCGAAGTAGGGCAGCGCCACGATGTAGACCTCGGGGTGGCCGAAGAACCAGAACAGGTGCTGGAACATGATCGCCCCGCCGTTTTCGGGGTCGAACACGTGCGCCCCGAGCCGGCGGTCCGCTTCGAGGCCGAACAGCGCCGCCGTGAGGATCGGGAACGCCAGCATGATCAGGACCGCGGTGAACAGGATGTTCCAGGTGAAGATCGGCATCCGCCACATCGTCATCCCGGGCGCGCGCAGGCACACGATCGTGGTGACCATGTTGACCGCGCCGAGGATGGTGCCGAGCCCGGACACGATCAGGCCCATGATCCACAGGTCGCCGCCGATGCCCGGCGAGTGGATGGCGTTGGACAGCGGGGTGTAGGCCGTCCAGCCGAAGTCGGGCGCGCCGCCCGGGGTGAGGAACGAGCTGATGACGATCAGCCCGCCGAACAGGTAGAGCCAGTAGGCGAAGCCGTTGAGCCGCGGGAACGCGACGTCCGGCGCGCCGATCTGCAGCGGCAGGATGTAGTTCGCGAACCCGAAGAGGTTCGGGGTGGCGTAGAGCAGCAGCATGATCGTGCCGTGCATGGTGAAGAGCTGGTTGTACTGCTCCGGCGACAGGAACTGCAGCCCCGGCCGGGCCAGCTCGCCGCGCATCAGCAGCGCCATCGCGCCGCCCGCCATGAAGAAGGCGAACGACGTCGTCAGGTACAGCAACCCGATCTGCTTCGGGTCGGTGGTGCGCAGCAGCGCGAGCAGCGTCCCGCCCTTGGGTCCGCGTCGCGCCACCGCCAGGGGCACCGCCCGCAGGGTCGGCTTCACGTCGGTCATCCGCAACTCCCGTCGCCGGACTTCTCCCGTACTGCGCGTATTACTCCTGCCGACGGCGTTCCGCGCTAGCCCGAACGGGTGGAGCTACTCCCGCAACGCCGGGAGCAGCTCTTTTTCGGCGAAGTCCAGGAAGCCTTCCTGCTGGTCACCGCCGATCTGGATCAGGGCGACGTCGGTGAAGCCCGCCTTCGCGAACTCGCGGACGCCCTCGACGATCGGCTCGACGTCCGGGCCGCAGGCGATCGAGCCGGCGACGTCGTCCTCGCGGACGAACTGGGTGGCGCCGGCGAACCCGGCCGGGCCCGGCAGCTCCGCGTTGACCTTCCAGCCGCCGGCGAACCAGCGGAACTGCTCGTGCGCGCGCCGCACCGCGGCGTCGCGGTCGGTGCCCCACGACACGGGCAGCTGCGCGATCTTGCGGCTCGGCGGGCCGAGCTTCGTCGCGTCCCACTCGCTCGACAGCGCCGCCTTCGGCTCGACCGCGATCATCGCGTCGGCCACCGGGGCGAACCGCTGGATCGACTGCGAACCCGACACCGCGATCCCGATCGGCGTCCGCTTCTCGGGCAGGTCCCACAGCTTCGCGGAGTCGACGCGGAAGTGCTTCCCCTCGTAGTCGAAGTAGCCGCCGTCGAACAGGCCGCCGATGATCTGCACGGCCTCGGCGAGCATGTCGTGCCGGACGTTCGCCGGCGGCCAGCCGCGGCCGACGACGTGCTCGTTGAGGTTCTCGCCCGCCCCGAGCCCGAGGGTGAACCGGCCGCCCGAGAGCGCCTGCACGGTCGCCGCCTTCTGCGCGACCACGGCCGGGTGGTAGCGCATGGTCGGGCAGGTCACGAACGTCATCAGCTCGGCGCGGTCGGTGACCTGCGTGACAGCGCCCAGCACGCTCCAGGCGTAGGGCGAGTGCCCCTGTTCGGCCAGCCAGGGCGAGTAGTGGTCGCTCATCACCTCGAAGTCGAAGCCGGCCTGCTCCGCTCCGGCGGCGAACCGGACCAGCTCGTTCGGCCCGGTCTGCTCGGTCATCAGCGTGTACCCGATCCGCATCGGCGCCTCCTTTCCGTCCCGCTCCGCTTACCCGCTCCCGGCGTGGGTAACCGGCTGCCCAGGGTGACGGGAAGACGCCGCTCACCGCCCGGAAGTGGCGTTTACCTCATGATCGACGGGGTACCCAGCCCCGGAGCGGAAGGAGCGGCCCATGCCTCAGTCGTGGAGCAAGAAGCGCGAGCGTCAGTACGAGCACGTCAAGGACTCGGCCGAGGACCGCGGCGTCGGTGAGAAGCGGGCGAAGGAGATCGCGGCCCGCACGGTCAACAAGAACCGCGCGCAGGCCGGTGAGTCCCGGCAGGCCAGCAGGTCGTCGCTCCAGGACAAGTCCCCGCAGCAGCGCGGCGGCGAGCGGGCCGGCAAGGGGAAGGGTCCCGGCGGCCCGACGAAAGACCAGCTCTACAACGAAGCGAAGAAGCGGAACATCGACGGCCGCTCCAAGATGACCAAGAAGGAGCTCGAACGGGCGCTCGGCCGGTGACGAAACCGGAAATCCCTGACCAGCAAGTGTCGTCATTCGCCCAGATGGGTAGTACTTCACGCATGGAAGAAACACGAAGCGGTGGCTCGCACGGCGGGAAGCCGACGCTGGACGAGCTGCTCGAGGAACTGGTGGAGCTGCGCCTGCCGGCCATGGCGGAGCAGATCCCGCTGGTCCGGATGCTCACCCACGGTGTGGTCTCGCGCGCGGACTTCGGGCTGGACGCCATCGCCGACGCCAAGATGGCCGTCGACGAGGCCTGCGCCCAGCTCGTCCAGCTGGCCGAGCTCGGCACCCAGCTGCACTGCCGGTTCCGCCAGGGTCTCGACGGCCTGCACGTGACCATTTCGACCCGGTCGAGCGACCCGCGGCCCCCGAGCGACCGCACCTTCGGATGGCACGTGCTCACCACGCTGAGCCGGTCGGTGACCGCGCACTGCGACGTCCTCCCGGGCGGAGGCGCGGGCATCGTCACGATCGAACTGGTTCTCAACGCGGGAACGAGCGCGTGAGCCCCGAGCGGAAAACCCTCCTCCACCGCCCGGACGAGTATGCCCACTGCGAACCCCTGTTCGAAGAGCTGGGCACCCTCGACCCCGCCGACCCGCGGCACGAGGTCGTCCGCGGCAGGCTGGTGACCGAGCTGCTGCCGCTCGCCGAGCACATCGCCACCCGCTTCTCCGGCCGCGGCGAGCCGCGCGAAGACCTGGTCCAGGTGGCGCGGATCGGCCTGATCAACGCGGTCGACCGCTTCGACCCCACCCGCGGCCACGACTTCCTGTCCTTCGCGGTGCCGACGATCATGGGCGAGGTCCGGCGGCACTTCCGCGACACCGGCTGGTCGGTGCGGGTCCCGCGCCGGCTCAAGGAGCTGCACCTGTCGCTGAGCCAGGGTTCGGCGGCGCTGTCCCAGCGCCTGGGCCGCGCGCCGACGCCGACCGAGCTGGCCGAGCACCTGGGCCTGGACGTCGACGAAGTCCGGGAAGGGCTGCTGGCGGGCAACGCCTACCAGGCCCTGTCGGTCGACAAGCCGGTGCACGACGACGCCGAGGCGCTGTCGCTGGCCGACACCATGGGGGAACCCGACCACGAGATGACCATGGTCGAGAACCACGAGGCCCTCCAGCCGCTGCTCCAGGAGCTGCCGGCGCGGGAGCGCGCGATCCTCGTGATGCGGTTCTTCGGCGGGCTGACGCAGACCCAGATCGCCGACCGCGTCGGCATCTCGCAGATGCACGTCTCCCGCCTGCTGTCGCAGACGCTGGAGCAGCTCCGGGGCAAGCTCAGCGGCGACGGCTGAGCCCGCCCCGGCGGCTCAGCGGAGCCAGCCCGGGCGGTCGCCCTCGCGGAGCCGCCGCCACTCCCCCGCGAACCGCTCGCGCAGCCGCGCCGCCGTCTCGGCGTCCCGCTCGTACAGCATCCCGAACGTGAACGTGTTCTGCCCTTCCCCGTGCCCGGCGAGGGCGAGGTGGTGCAGGACGTCCCGGCCGACCGCGGTGTCCTGGTGCTCGCCCAGCGTGCTCTGGACGGCCTTGACGTTCTTGCGCCACTTCCGCAGCTTCTTGCCGTAGACCGGCTTGACGGTGTCGGCGGCGTAGCGGGCCCGCTTCGCCTTCTTGCGGACCTCGTGCAGCGCCGTTTCGCGCTCGTGGCCGTCCAGGCGGCGCGCCGCCGCTTCGGCGCGGCGCAGCTTTCGGGCGGCCTTGCGCACCGGCTCGCGCAGCGCGGACTTCGCCGGCTTGCGGGCCCGGCCGGTCAGCGGCGGTTCCTCCACCACGGTGTCCAGCGCGCGCAGCAGGTTCCGGTACCGCTTGCCGGTCAGGGCCGCCAGCGCCCGGGTGCGCCCCTCCTCGGCCTCGCGGGCGAAGTACCGGGTGAGGTACTGGCGCAGCGGCCCGAGCACCAGTTCGGTGGGGAGCTCGTCGAGCCGGGCGCGCAGCCGTTGCTCGCTCACCTCCGCGTCCCGGGCCGGGGACAGCTCCTGCCCGAGCCACTTCAGCTCGGCCGCGAGGGACGCGGTCGCGTCCTTGTCCACAATGGATCCGAACGTGCGGAGCGCGCTGCGCAGCTTCCGGGTGGCGACGCGCAGCTGGTGCACGGAGTCCTCGACGTCGAGGCGGACCCCGACGTCGGCGCGGCGCAGCCGGGCGTAGTGCTCGCGCAACGACGTCACCACGACGTCGCCCGCCGTCGGCTTCTTGCGGCCGCGGGGCGGCGCGGGAACGCGATCGCCGATCAGGCGCCGCAGCTTCGACGGCCACGGCGAGGCCGACGCGCCGGCTTCCGCCAGCGCCCGGTCGAACTCCTCGAGCCGGCCCGGGTCGGTCGCGGGGTCGAGCTCCAGCTCCAGCTCACGCCACTCGTCGAGCCGCGCGCTCTCCCCGCCGGCTTCCCCCGTCACGTGGTCGTCGGTGAGGGTCGCGACGGTCCGGCCGTCGCCGTCGGCCAGCCGGTGGGCGAACCGGTCGGTGCGCAGGTGCGCGATCGGCACCAGCTTCTCCCCCAGCGTGTAGGCGCGCACGAGCCGGCGCAGCCGGCCGGGGACCTTGTTCGGCTCCCCGCCCAGCGGCAGCTGGATCTCCTGCCGCGCGTCGGCGGAGACCGGCAGCTTGAGGTGCCAGCCGGCGTCGTGCCCGCCGACGCGCCGCCGCAGCGTGATGCCGCTCTTGGCGAGCCGGAAGGTCTCGGTGTCGTAGTAGGACGCGTCGAGGATCTGCTCGACCGGGTCGTCCTGGGCCGTGACGCCCGCCACGCCGACGAGTCGCGGCACCCCGCTGCCCGCCACGATCTCGTACTTCCGCTCGCGCTCGATCACCGACGACGGCGCTGCCATGATCATCCTCCTCGAAATCCGGTTCTCCGGTGCGGTTACCCGGCGTGCGCCGGGCCGACACGGGATTCGGCCGCCGGGCAGCGGGTATCCGCTCGGGGAAACCCCGAGTCCGGACCAGGAGCGTGCATGAACGGAAGCCAGCCCGCAACCGACCTGACCACCGTCCTCGCCGGCGATCACCGGGAGCTGGACCGGCTGTGCACCGAGATCGAGCTCGGCCAGGGCAGCCCCGAGAACCGCAAGGACCTCGCCGACCACCTGATCGCGGCGCTCGTCCGCCACGCCGTCGCCGAAGAGTCCTTCATCGACGGTGACGGGGAGCTCACGAAGGCCGAGGGCCTGATGCGCGACCTGGAGGGCGTGGGACCGCAGGAGACGCGGTTCGAACGCCTGCTGGGCGAGCTGATCCGCGCCGTGCGCCGGCACGTCCACGACGAGGGCCCGGCGGCGGTGCGCGAGGTCCGGCTGAAGTGCTCGCCCGAGCGGCGGGCCGAGCTGGGCGAGCGGGTGCTGGCGGCCCGGGCGGCCGCGGCGACGCTGCCGCACCCGGACCTGTCCGACCGCGTGCCGCAGGCTCGCCAGCTGTGGCCGGGGCCGGGTTTCGTCGACCGGGCGCGGGCCGCGCTGCGCCGCGCGTCGGAGTGACCACCGGCATCGGGTTGAATGGAGGGCACACCCCGGAGACGACGGAGACGCATGAGCATCGGTGAAGACGAGTGGGCGCGGGAACGGGCCGCGTTCGGACTGGACGGCGAGCGGCCGGTGGGCCCGCTGGCCGGTCAGTTCGCCGACCTCACGCGCACGCTGCTCGACGTGACCCCGACCGTCGGGGGCGTGCTCCGGCTGGTCGTCGGCGCCGCGAGCGCGCTCATCCCGGACGCCGACCTGGTCAGCGTCACCCTCCGGGAGCCCGACGGCCGCTACCACACGCCGGTGGAGACCGACCCGGTCGCGGCGAAGCTCGACCAGGTGCAGTACGACCACGACGAGGGCCCGTGCGTCGAGTCGGCCCGCCCGGACGGGCCGGCCATCGCCTGGTCGCAGGACCTCGCCCGCGACCCGCGCTGGCCGGTGTTCGGCCCGGCCACGGCCGACCACGGCTACCACTCGGTGCTGGCGACGACGCTGCTCCCCGACGCCCGCCCGCCGCGGCGCTCGGGCGCGCTCAACATCTACTCGCGGCGGCCGGGCGCCTTCGACGGGCCGGCGATCGACCGGGCGCTCCTGCTGGCCACCCACGCGTCCCTGGCGCTGGCGCACACGGAGGCCGTGGTGGCGGCCGAGCTGGAGGCGGAGAACCTGCGGCGCGCGGTCGAGAGCCGGGACGTGATCGGCCAGGCGAAGGGCATCCTGATGCAGCGCCGCGGCATCAGCGCCGACGAAGCCTTCGACGTGCTGCGCCGCGCGTCCCAGGACCTGAACGTCAAGCTGGCGGACCTGGCCCGCACGCTCGCCACCCGGCACACCGAGGTGGACCTGCCGATGGCGGAAACCTGACCCCGGACCCGTCCGAGGGCGGCACTTTCCCGGGAAAGCGCCGCCCTCGGACGGGATAGCCGGTTACGAAGCCGAGTACGGGGACCGGTTCTCCAGCGTCGGGCTGACGTCGGGGTAGGTACCCGGCTGGCCCGGCGCCGGCGTCACGGTCGGGCCCTGCTGCTCGGGTTCGACCCGCTGCCGGGGGCCGCGCTGGACGACCGCCTCCACCTCCTGCTCGCCGCGGATGCGCGACAGCACGGCCAGCGTGATGCCGTGGGCGATGGCCAGGATCAGCAGCAAGACGCCGACGCGAGCAACGACGCCCGTGATACCGACGCCGATGTCGATGGTCGACACGAGCGCCAGGACGCCCAGTGTCGCGAGGTGGAACAGGACCGTGACCAGGCGGGTCATCGACGCACCCGCCGCCGGGTCGCCGTAGGAGTTCTCCAGGTAGCGGCGGCCGCTGCGGTAGATGATCTGCCCGTCGATCAGAACCAGCACCACCCCGATCACGAGAAACGACAGGTACGCGTTGGTGCTCATGCCGAACGCTCCTTCCAGGGGGACCTCACCGGGTGAAGTACCCGGCCGGTTGCAGAGGGAAACGCCACGGTCACCCCGTGAACGTGTCCGGGTCCGGCCCGGTGCGGTGGCCCTCGTCGAGCTTGCCGATCGCCGTCAGGTCCTCGTCGTCGAGCTCGAAGCCGAACACGTCGATGTTCTGCTCGATCCGCTCCGGCGTCGACGACTTCGGGATGACGATGTTCCCGAGCTGGAGGTGCCAGCGCAGCACCACCTGCGCGGCCGTCCGGCCGTGCTTCGCGGCCAGGTCGGTCAGCACCGGGTCGTCCAGGACTTCCGCCTGGGCCAAGGGACTCCAGGCCTCGGTGGCGATGCCGTGCTCCTGGTGGTAGGCGCGCAGCCCGGTCTGCTGCAACGCCGGGTGCAGCTCGATCTGGTTGACCGCGGGCACGGTGCCGGTCTCCTCGGCGAGCCGGTCGAGGTGCGCGGGCTGGAAGTTCGACACGCCGATGGCGCGGGCCTTGCCCGCCCGCAGGATGTCTTCGAAGCCCTGCCACGTCCGGACGTAGGTGTCCTTGTGCGGCAACGGCCAGTGGATCAGGTAGAGGTCGACGTAGTCGAAACCGAGCCGCCGCAGGCTGCCTTCCAGCGCGGTGATCGCGTTGTCGTGGCCCTGAGCGTCGTTCGCCAGTTTCGTCGTGACGAAGACGTCTTCGCGCGCGATCCCCGATTCCGTGATGCCGGCGCCGACGCCCGCCTCGTTCCGGTACATCTGCGCCGTGTCGAGGTGGCGGTAGCCGGCTTCCAGCGCGGTCCGCACGGTCCGGGCGGTCTCGTCGGGCGGGATCTGGAACACGCCGAACCCGAGCTGCGGGATCCGCACGCCGTTGTTCAGTTCCACGGCCGGGACGTCGGGGGAAGTCATACCCGCCGCCTACCCGGGGTTTCCGGAGGCGAAACGCGGCGAGAGGGTGCCCACCCTGCCGTGTCACTCGATCGTGTGATGTCGGCCGCGCTATCTCGGTCCCAGTGCCGCACCGGGCAAAACCGGCGTGGTTGGTCCCGGGCGGAGCGGGTACACGCCGCCCAGGCAAGGAGGTGTTCCGTGATCGAAGAAGTGAACAAGAAGGCGGCGGCCGACCGCTCGGTCGGCGAGCTGGTGACGGACCTGACCGACGAGGTCAAGCGGCTCGTCCGGGACGAGATGCGGCTCGCGGTCTTCGAACTGCAGCGCAAGGGCAAGAAGATGGGCCTCGGCGCCGGGTTGTTCGGCGCGGCGGGTCTGTGCGCGCTGTTCGGCGTCGGCACCCTGGTCGCGGCCGCCGTGCTGGCGCTCGCGCTGGTGGTGCCCGGCTGGCTGGCCGCGGTGATCGTCGCGGTCGCGTTGTTCCTGGTCGCCGGGATCGCCGCGCTGGTCGGCAAGAAGGAAGTCGCGCAGGGCGTGCCACCGGTGCCCGAAGAAGCCATCAGCGGCGTCCGGCAGGACGTGGACACGGTGAAACAGGGAGTGCACACATGAGCGGGGACTTCCCGAAGAACGCCGAAGAGGCGCGGCTCGACCGGGACACCACCCGGGAGGAGCTGAGCGAGACCCTGGCCGCGCTCGGGCAGAAGCTCGACGTGAAGAGCCGGGTCAAGGAGAACGTCGACGGCAAGCTCGACCAGGCGACCGCGAAGGTCGCCGACGTGACGAACGAGCCGACCGCGGTCAAGTTCCGCCAGGGCGCCGACGCCGTGCGGAGCAACCCCGTGCCGATCTTCGCCGGGGTGCTGGGCCTGGTGATCGTGATCCGGCTGATCCTGCGACGGAGGAACGACTCGTGAACAAGGTGCTGTACAAGCCGCTGAGCTGGGTGGCGGGTGCGCTCGGCGGCATCCTCGCCGGCCAGGCGTTCAAGCAGGTCTGGAAGCGCGTGGCGGGCGAAGAAGACGCGCCCGACGCCACCGACCGCGACTACACCTGGCGTCAGGTGATCATCGCGGCGGCGGTGCAGGGCGCGATCTTCGCCGCGGTCAAGGCCGCGACCGAACGGGCCGGTGCCATCGGCTACGAGAAGGCGACCGGCGACTGGCCGGACGACTGACCGACGCAGCCGCAGTGTCCACAGTGTCCCCAGCGTCCATAGTGGACGGCGGTCACGCCTCCCGGCCGGGTTCGGGGACCGGGGTCAGGTCCGCGAGCGCGGCATCGACGCGGGGGTGGATCTCCAGCAGCACGTCCGCGCCGGTGGCTTCCAGCGAGCGCGTGACGGCGTGGCCGCCGAGGACGACGGCGAGCCTGACGCGGGCGTTCGCTTCGAGCAGCGACCGGACGCCCGCGCAGCTGAGGAACGCGACCCGGGTCAGGTCGACGATCAGCCGCTCGCCCGCGGCGAGGGCCTCGTCGAAGGTTTCGACGGTTGCCGCGTCGATGTCACCGACTAAAGTGACCACGCGGATGCCGCCCGGTCTCTTGGTGGTGGTGTAGGTCAGGCCGGACGGTTCGTCGATCGTGCGAAAGCAGTACATGGCGCTCCCTATCGCAGCGTGCAGGGGCGCTGACCGGAGCACGTGATTCTGAACAACAGCCAACTCCTCTGACCGTACGCCCCTGGGCTCCCAGGTCAACCCCGCGGGCTTCCCCGCCCCGACCTCGGGTAATCGCCGGAAGACGGACATCCGGCCGGGAAGGAGATCCATGCGAGTCGTGATCGTCGGGGGTGGTTTCGCCGGTTACCACGCGGCCAAGAGCCTCCGGAAGAGTGCCGGTGAAGACGTCGAAGTGGTGGTGCTGAACCCCACGGATTACTTTCTCTACCTGCCGCTCCTGCCGGAGGTGGCGGCCGGGATCCTCGACCCGCGGCGCGTGACGGTTTCGATCCCCGAGACGCTGCCCGGCGTCCGCCTGGTGCTCGGCGTCGCGACCGGCGTCGACTTCGACGCCCGGCACGTCACGTTCACCGATCCGGAGGACCAAGAGCACCGGATCGGGTACGACCGGCTGGTGCTCGCCGCGGGCAGCGTCAACAAGCTCCTGCCGATCCCGGGCGTCCCGGAGTACGCCCACGGGTTCCGCGGCGTGCCCGAAGCGCTGTACCTGCGCGACCACATCACGCGCCAGATCGAGCTGGCCGCCACGGCCGAGGACCCCGCCGAACGCGACGCGCGCTGCACGTTCGTGGTGGTCGGCGCCGGCTACACCGGGACCGAGGTCGCCGCGCAGGGTCCGGCGTTCACCGACGCCCTCGCCGCGCGCCACCCCGAGCTGGCCGGGCAGAAGATCCGCTGGCTGCTGCTCGACGTCGCCGAGCGGGTGCTGCCCGAACTCGGCAAGCGGCTCGGGAGTACCGCCGACCGCGTGCTGCGCGCCCGCGGGGTCGAGGTGCTCATGAAGACCTCGGTCGATCATGCGGACGCCAAGGGCGTCACGCTGACGAACGGCGAGCCGGTGCCGGCCCGGACCCTCGTGTGGTGCGTCGGCGTGCGGCCGGACCCGCTGGTGGCCGACCTCGGGCTCGAGACGGCGAAGGGCCGCCTCTGCGTGACCGAACAGCTCGTCGTACCCGGCCACGACGACGTCTTCGCTTGCGGCGACGCGGCGGCGGTGCCCGACCTCACCCGCCCCGGCCAGTACACGGCGATGACCGCGCAGCACGCCGAGCGGCAGGGGAAGCTCGCCGGGCGCAACGTCGCGGCGTCACTGGGGTACGGCCGCACCGGCACCTACCGGCACCACGACCTCGGCTTCGTCGTCGACCTCGGCGCCGGTGCCGCCGCGGCGAACCCGTTGCACATCCCGCTTTCCGGGCTCCCGGCGAAGGCGGTAACCCGCGCGTACCACCTCATGGCGATGCCGGGCAACCGCGTCCGCACGGCCGTCGACTGGATCCTGGAGCGGCTGACCGGCCGCCAGACCGTCCAACTGGGACTCGTCCGCTCCGGCGCGGTGCCCCTCGACACCGACTCCCCCGAGCTCCCCCGGCGCTGACGTTCAGCCCTGCGGCGACGCCGGTAAGTCGTCGTCGAAGACGGACAGGGCTTGACGGCGGTGCAGCAGGTCGACGGCCTCGTCGAGCTGCCGTTCGAGGTCCTTGAGCCGGAGGCGTTCGTCCGGAGTGAGCCCACCGTGGTGGAGGGCGCCCTTGCGCAGCCGGTGCTCCTCGTCGATCAGGTCGGCGATGCGGTCGGTGATTTCGTGGCCTGCCATGGGAAATCCCCTCCTGTCCGCCCGCGAGCATACGCCGCGCGGGTGGAATCGCCCGAGTGATGTGGGTCGCGGGAGGGTGCACCTCGCGCGACGTTGCTGGGGCGGGCGCCACGCTCCGGCTGCGGGCTCGCGGCGGCAGCTCCGGTCGGCGGCTTGCGGCCGGCTGCTCCGGCTCCGGCCGGCAGCTGCGGCTTGCGGCCGGCGGCTGCGGCTCCCGGGCTCCCAGCTGCGGCTGCGGCCCCGGACTCGGCTGCGGCTGCGGGCTGCGGCTCCGACCGGCGACTGCGGCTGCAGTCGCCGGTCGCCGAACCAAGCCTCAGCGCCCCCGCCTACCCCTCCCCACCCCGAGCCAAGTCCACGAACGCCCGCACCACCGGCCCCACCGTCCCGGCCCGCCAAGCCAACCCCAGGTCGATCACCGGCACCGGCTCCTCCAACCTCCGCAACACCACCCCCTTCGGCCGCAACCCCCGCGCCCGGTGCTCCGGGACCGCCGCGATCCCCGCTCCCTCCGCTACCGCGCGCAGCAGCTGCTCGTCCTCCGGTTCCTCGCGGACTATCCGCGGCACTCCGCCCGGCCAGACCTGCTCGCTGATCGCGTCGTACTGGCCCGGCCCGTTGGACCGCGGCCAGAACACCGCCGGCTCCGTCGCTATCCACGCCCGGCGCAGGCGGCCGCGGCGGCGGGCCAGCGCGTGTCCGGACGGCAGCGCGATCAGCACCTCCTCCGACCCCACCACCGCCATCTCGATACCCGGTGCCACCACCGGTGGGCGGACGAACCCGACGTCGATCTCGCCCGCGAGGAGGCGCGCCAGGTTCAGGCTCGTCCAGCCCGTCTCCAACGCCAGCTCCACTCCCGGGAACGCGGTGCGGTACGCCGCCACCAGGTCGCCGGCCAGGGGGCCCGGTGCCGAACGCGTGTACGCGATCCGCAACCTTCCCGCGTCGCCGCGGCCGGCCGCCGTGATCACGCCGCGGGCCCGGTCCAGGCGGTCCAGCAGCTCCCGGGCCTCCGTCGCCGCCACGCGGCCGGCCTCCGTCAGCGCGAAGCGCGGGCCCGAACGGTCGAGCAGCGCCACCCCCAGCTCCGCTTCGAACGCCCGGATCTGCTGGCTCAGCGAAGGCTGGGACACGAACAGCCGCGCCGCCGCGCGAGTGAAGTGCATCTCCTCGGCGAGCACGGCGAAGTAGTGCCAACGGCGCAGGTCCACCCAGCCACTATAGGCCGGGCCTATAGATCAGGACGGACGAAGTCTTGGACCGCCCCACGGACCTGGACCAAGACTGGGGACGTGAACCGCACCGATCGCAAGCTCCACGCCCTCGCCGCCGCCGCGGGCAACGACCTCCTCGACCCGATGGCCGGCTTCGTCGACCTCGCCGGGATCCGTGAAGCCGTCGAGGACCTGACGAAGGCCTTCGCGCCGCTCGGGCGGGTCCAGCACACCGTCGCCGCGAAGGCGTGCGGCCTCGCGCCCGTCCTGCGGTACCTCGCCGATCTCGGGGTCGACGCCGAGGTCGCGAGCCCGGGTGAGACCGCGGTCGCCGAAGCCGCCGGGGTCCGCGGTGCCCGGCTCGTCCTCGACTCCCCCGCCAAGACCACCGCCGAGCTCGTGCACGCCCTCGCCGAAGGCACCGCGATCAACGCCGACAACTTCCAGGAGCTCGCCCGTCTCGACGCGCTCGTCGAGGACACCCCGCGCTCGGTGCTCGGCCTGCGGATCAACCCCCAGATCGGCGCGGGGCGGATCGGCGACACCAGCACCGCCACCTCGACGTCGAAGTTCGGCATTCCCTTGCGGGACAACCGAAACCTCGTCAAAGAAGCTTTCGCGCGACGGCCGTGGCTGACCCGGCTGCACGTCCACGTCGGCTCGCAAGGCTGCCCGCCCGAGCTGATGGCCGACGGCGTCGCCGCCGTACACGCGCTCGCCGAGGAGATCAACGCCGAGGCCGGACGCCGGCAGGTCACCAGCCTCGACCTCGGCGGCGGCCTGCCGGTGAACTTCGCCTCCGAGGACCCCGGCCCGACCCACGCCGACTACGTCGCGACGCTGCTGGCGAAAGTCCCGGCGCTGGCCGACGGGCACTACTCCTTCGTCACGGAGTTCGGCCGGTCCCTGCTGGCGAAGAACGGCTTCCTCGTCAGCACCGTCGAGTACACGAAGGTCTCGGGCGGCCGGCACATCGCCGTGACGCACGCGGGCGCGCAGGTCGCGGCCCGCACGGTGCTCCAGCCCGGGCACTGGCCGCTGCGGCTGACCGCGCTCGACGCCGCGGGCCGCCCGAAGACGGGACCCGCGGTGCCGCAGGACGTCGCCGGGCCGCTGTGCTTCGCGGGCGACCTCCTGGCGAAGGAACGGCCGCTGCCGCTGCTGGAGCCGGGCGACCTCGTCGTCGCGCACGACACCGGCGCCTACTACTTCGGCGCGCACTACGCCTACAACACGCTGCCGCGCCCGGCCGTGCACGGCTTCACCGTGTCGGAACGCGGACACGTGGAGTTCACGCCGATCCGCCGCGCGCAGTCGATCGCCGAACTGGTCGCGGACGCGGGCGGCGAGTTCGTCGGAGTGCTCCCGGAAGCGTGATCACCGGCGTAGCATCCGGGCACGCCGATGGGGGGACTGCCATGGGGGCCGGTCGGGAACTGCCGCGGTTCGCCGCGACGGGAGTGGGCATCGTCGTCGCCGCGCAGGCGGTGATCCTGACCGTGCTGTCCGGCCGCTACGGCTTCCACCGCGACGAGCTGTACTTCGTCGCCGCCGGGAAACGGCCGGACTGGGGCTACGTCGACAACCCGCCGATCACGCCGTGGCTCGCGCGCGCGTCGACGGCGGTGTTCGGCGAAACCCCGATGGGACTGCGGGTCGTCGCGACCCTGCTGGGCATGGCGACGGTCGTGGTCGTCGTGCTGATGGCCCGCGAGTTCGGCGGCGATCGCCGCGCGCAGCTGTTCACGGCGCTCGCGACCGCGCTCTCGACGTACGTGCTGGCCGTGACGCACATGCTCGCGACGAACACCGCGGACACGTTCCTGTGGTCGCTCGTCACCTTCTTCGGCCTTCGGCTGCTGCGCACCGGGGACGGCCGGTGGTGGCTCGCCGTCGGCGCCGCGGCCGGACTCGGCCTGGCGAACAAGTGGCTGGTGCTGCTCCTGCTGGCCGGGCTCGGCGTGGGCGTGGCCGTCGCCGGGCCACGGCGGGTGTTCCGGACCTGGTGGCTCGCCGCGGGCATCGGCGTCGCCCTCGTGCTGGCCGCGCCGACGGTGCTCTGGCAGGCCTCGCACGGCTGGCCGATGCTCACCGTCGCGGGCGGGATCAGCGAGGACGACGGCGTCGAGAACCGCGTGCTGTTCGTGCCGATGCAGCTGGTCTACCTGTCGCCGGTGCTCGTGCCGGTGTGGATCGCCGGGCTCCGGCGGCCCTTGTTCGACGAACGCGTGCGCTGGGCCCTCGCCCTCACGATCGCCTACCCCGTGGTCTGCGTCGCCCTGCTGGCGCTGGGCGGGAAGCCGTACTACGCCGTGCCGCTGCTGCTGCCGCTGGTGGCGCTCGGTGCCGAACCCGCACTGGGGTGGCTGGCCCGGGCCGGGACGGTGGCGCGGGCCCTGACCGGCGTGGCCGCGGCGGTGTGCGTCGCGGTGTCCGTCCTCACCGGACTCCCGGTGCTGCCGGCCACGGCGCTGGGTCCGGTGCTGGCGGTCAACAAGGAGCCCGGCGAGCAGGTGGGCTGGCCGGAGTTCGCCGACAGCGTCGCCGGCGTGTGGGCGCGGATCCCCGCCACCGAGCGGGACACCGCGGTGATCCTCGCCGGGAACTACGGGGAAGCGGGCGCGCTCGAGCACTTCGGGCCCGAGCGCGGGCTGCCCCAGCCGTACTCGCCGCACATGTCCTACGCCGACTGGGGTCCGCCGCCGGACCGGCAGGTCGGCCCGGTGCTGCTGATCGGGAGCTTCGAGCGCGACTCGCCCGCGACGCGGCTGATCACCGGGTGCCGGGTGGTGACCAAGTTCCACAACGCCGAAGGCCTCGACAACGACGAAGACGGCGTCATGCTCTCGCTGTGCACGCTGACCGAGCCGTGGTCGACGGCGTGGCCGCTCTTGCGCCACTACTACTGAACGGGTTCGCGCTACCCTCGGGCGCATGGTGGCGAGGCGCACGGCGGTGGCCGTGGTGGGGGCGGGCCCGGCCGGGCTCACGGTGGCGAACCTCCTGCGGCGGGCGGGAATCGGCTGTGTGCTGCTGGAGCGGGAAAGCCGGGCGTTCATCGAGCAGCGGCCGCGGGCCGGGTTCATCGAGGAGTGGGCCGTGCGCGGCCTGGAACGACGCGGGCTCGGCGAGCAGCTCGTCGCGAAGGCGCCCCGGCACGAGGCGTTCGAGTTCCGGTTCGCCGGGCAGCGCCACGTTTTCCGCTACGGCGACGTCACCGGGCAGCGGCATTTCGTGTACCCGCAGCAGCTTCTGGTCACCGATCTGGTCGCGCAGTACACCGGCGCGGGTGGCGAAGCCGTCTTCGAAGTCTCCGACGTCCGGCTGCACGGCCTGACGTCGGACTCCCCCGCCGTCACGTTCCGGACCGCCGAGGGAGAGCACAGGCTCGACTGCGATTTCATCGCCGGCTGCGACGGCGCCCGCGGCGTCTCCCAGGACTATCTGCCCCCGGAATCGACCGTGAAAGCCCACCACGACTACGGAATCGGCTGGCTGGCTCTGCTCGCGGAGGCACCGCCGTCCGCCGCCGGCGTGCTGTTCGGCATCCACCCGCGCGGGTTCGGCGCGCACATGGCGCGCACCCCCACCGTGACGCGGTTCTACCTGCAGACCGCGGCGGGCGAAACCGAAGCGGACTGGCCCGACGAGCGCGTCTGGGAAGAGCTCCAGGCCCGGCTCGCGGTGCCGGACGGCCCGATCACCGAGGGAAAGCTGATCGAGAAGCGGATCCTCGACATGCACAACTACGTCGTGGAGCCGATGGCGCACGGCCGGCTGCACCTGGCGGGCGAGTCGGCGCACCTGGTCGCGCCGATCGCGGCGAAGGGCATGAACCTCGCCCTGCACGACGCGTTCCTCCTCGCGGAGGCGTACGAGGCGCACTACGCGGGCGACCCCACGAAGCTGGCCGGGTACTCCGCCGCGTGCCTGCCGCTGGTGTGGCAGTACCAGGAGTTCTCCCTGTGGCTGTCGGACATCTTCCACCACACCGCGGCCGCGGGCGAGAACCCGTTCGCGGCGCGCATCGCGGAGGCCCGGATGCGTCGCCTGCTGGGTTCACCCGCGGCCGCGGCGGCGTTCGCGGAGCTGTACATCGGCAAGAACGCCGATCTTTAAGAGGACACAGCTCTAGCTCCAGGCGATCTTGAACACCCAGGCGAAGCGGCCCGCCTGCCGGGCCGCGGCCGGGACGTCGATCACCAGCGAGCCGTTCTCCACCGTCCAGTGCAGGTTCCCGCGGTGGCCCAGGAGCGTCACGCGGTCCCCGGAGCGGATCGGCACGGGCGCGTCGACGACCAGCCTGCTGCCCGGCGCCACCAGCGAATGCACGTAGAAGGCCTCGTTCTGCTTCACCGTGAACCGCAGGTCGCCGAGCTGGGCCATCCGCGACCAGTACGTCGTGCCGTAGATGGCTTCGCCGTTGACCTTCAGCCACGCACCCGCGTCACGCAGGTGCTTCTGCATGACGTCGGGGATGGTGCCGTCGAAGTCCGGGCCGATGTCCAGCAGGAAGTTGCCGTTCTTCGACACGATGTCGACGAGCGTCCGGACGACCTCCTCCGCCGTCATGTACCGGTCGTCGGGGGTCGCGCGGTTGTAGCCGTAGGAGAACGGGTCGAGGCCGCGGCTCGCCTCCCACTTCGCCACCACGGTGTTCGGGTACGTCGTGTACTCCGGCGTCGTGAAGTCGTGGTCGGGGATGCCGCCGCGGTCGTTGTAGGTGACGTCCTTGGGGCGCTTGCGGTTCTTCGCGTGGTTGAAGTACTCGGTGAGGACGTTCCGGCTGTCGTTGACGCCGCCGATGTCGAACCACAGGACGTCCGGGTCGAAGTCCGAGATCAGCTCGAGCACCTGCGGCGCCTGGTAGTCGCGGACGAAGTCCTTCCCCGCGGTGTACCCGGTGTAGGGCAGCGGCGCGCCGGTGTACGGGTTGCGCGGCGCGTGGCCCATCCACGGGTTGTCCGGGTTGAACCACTCCGGCAGCGAGAAGTACAGGCCGTTGCGCAGCTGCGGCGTGTACTTGCGCGACGCCGCGAACAGCTCGGCGATGATGTTCCGGCGAGGGCCGAGCTTCACGGAGTTGCGGTCGCTGACCTCGGTGTCCCACAACGCGAAACCGTCGTGGTGCTTGGACGTCAGGACGTAGTACTCGGCGCCCGCGTCCGCGATCAGCTTCAGCCACGTGCGCGGGTCGAACTTCGCCGCGGTGAACATCGGGATGAAGTCGTCGTAGGCGAAGTCCTCGCCGTACTTCTCCTTGTGGTAGGCGTAGGTCGCGCCGTTCGGGTCCTGCTGGTTCTGCCAGTACCACTCGGCGTACTGCTGCCCGACCGGCGCCCACGCCGGCACGGCGTACACACCCCAGTGGATGAAGATGCCGAACTTGCTGTCGGTGAACCAATAGGGCGCGCGGTGCGTCGACAGCGACGCGTCCGTCGGCCGGAAGTCCGGGACGCCGAGGGTGATCGGGACCTGCTGGGTGGCGAGGGTGCCGCGCCCGGCCGTGACGCGGACCTGGCCGTTCGTGGTGGTCCCCGGTGGCACGGACGCGTTCGGCGCGAGCCCGAGCCGGACCGTCGCCTGCTCCCCCGGCGCCAGCGCGCGGATGGTCGCCGGCACGGTCGTGCGGCCACCGGGGACGTCGACGGTGACGGTGATCTTGTCGCGCGCGCCGAGCCACACCGTTCCCGCGTTGACGACGGTCGCCTCGGCGGCCTGCGGACCGCCGTCGGCCAGCAGGTTGGCCGACGAGCGGCCGTCGAGGATCAGGGCCGCGCGGCCCACGGCCACCGGCTGCAGGGTGAGGGCGAAGACGTGCAGGCTGGAGACGTTCGGCGCCGGCGTGGCCGTGGCGGGCAGGGTCAGCGCGACGGCTTCGCGGGCCGGGTCGACCCAGACCTGGCCGGTGGCCAGGGAAACGGGGTTGTCGTCGACGACCCCGCCGGGTGCGTAGCGGAACGGCGAAACCAGGGCGCCGGTGCCGGTGTACCAGTCGGGACCGGAGAGGGAGCCGGTGCTCGTGGTGCCGTCGGCGTAGTGCACGGTCGCCGTCCCCCCGGTGGTGCCGTAGCTGGCGGCGACCAGGAAGTACGCGACGAAGTACCGGCCTTTCGGCAGGTCGATCGTCTGGCCGGTGGCGGCGATGTTGTTCTTGGCGCCGGCCGCGGCGGAACCGAGCCGGAACGGGACGCCGCCGACGGTCGTGGTCTGCCCCACCGGCAGGTGCTCGGCCGGGAAGGTGTAGCCGGAGCCGTCGAAGTCGCCCCCGGTGGCCGACGCGCTGTCGATGCCGTCGTTCGAGAACCAGGCGTTGAGCGCGACTGGGACGGGCGGCGGGGGCGGCACGATCGGGGTGTCGGGGCTGTCCGGAGCGGCGTCCACGGGCACGGCGGCACCGGCGGGGGTGCGGCCGGCCGCGCTGAGTGCCACGGCGCCACCCAGGGCGATGCCGAGGGCTTGACGGCGAGGGAAGGTCGTCACTGAACCTCCAGGGATCGGATGACTACGGCGGAATGACGACAGAGTCCGCCCCTTGCTGGCCGATCTGTCGATGGCGGAGCTGATTCATCCGATGAATGACCATTGTCGCTGCGCCTGCCGCTGTCAAGGGGCCAACCGGAGCGATCGTTATGAACCGTGCTCACGTCAGGCTCGTGGTCTTGGGTAACGAGCTGCAGCACTCGCCGCCAGAACCAGCCGCGCACCGAAAGGCCAGACCGATGCCGACCTACCCGAACGCGTTGAGCCGCCGAGCCATCGCCATGTTGAAGGCGGTCGCCGAAGGGCGTGCCGAGCTCCGCTGCAGCTGTGAACCCGACCTCCGCGTGGACGGGTTGTCCTGCTGTGACCAGAACACCGCCCACGACCTCGCCCGCGCCGGGCTGATCCGCGCGGTCGGCGTCACCGTCGTCGGCCAGTGGGCACCGGCGGAACTGACCGATGCCGGGCACCGCGCGCTCGGCACAGGTCTTCCCGCCGCCGCAGCCTGAGCCTCCCGCTCGAAGGCCGTGAAGGGCACACCGAGTTCCTTCGGTGTGCCCTTCACGGCTTTCCACGTCCCCGGCCTGCGGCGGCGCGAGAAAACCTCGCGAACGGACTGAACCGCCCCGGGCCGGTGGCCGTGCTCTGAGGTGAGGGCGTCTCGCACACGCCCTCCGGAGTCGCTACGACGAAACGATCCGGGCCAGCCTCCGCCCGATCGGGACCGGGCAACTCCGGCGAGCGGCCGTCGCGGCAACGGCCACCTCGCGCGGGCCCGTCCGGCATCCCCAGAATCCCGGACGGGCCCGCCCCGGACTGTCCGGGATCTTGTCCGATTCGATCACCTGATCAGCGGTCCCTGGCCTGGAGTAGCCGCGCCACGGTGAGTGCATGCGACGCTTCCTGGCTCTCAGCGCGGCACTGCTGGCGGGGTTCGGCATCCTCACGACGTCCGGCACCGGGAACCCCGTCGGCGCGGACCCGGAAAGCGCTCTCCCCGCCACGGCCGAGCACGCCGTCGGCGGCTGGGTCGGCACGTGGGCCGCGTCGCCCGCGTCCGCCGTCGGCAACACCCCGGACGGCTACCCCGGTTACTCGATCCGCAACGTCGTGCACAGCAGCGCCGGCGGCACCCGGACGCGCGTGCACCTCTCGAACGCCTTCGGCGCCGCTCCCCTGACCTTCGGGCACGTCACGATCGCCGTCCAGGGCACCGGCCCGGACGCCGTGCCCGGCACGCTGCGGTCCCTCACCTTCGGCGGCGCGGCGAGCGTCGTCGTCCCCGCCGGCGCCGAGGCGCTGAGCGACCCGGTGGGCCTGCGGGTGCCGGCCGACGCCAACCTGCTCGTCACGACCTACGTGCCCACGAAGTCCGGGCCCGTCACCTACCACCCGGCCGCGGCGCAGACGTCGTACTTCACCCGCGCCGGCGACTTCGCCGGCAGCGAGTCGGGCGCGCCCTACACCGAGCAGACGTCGGTGTGGCACTACGTTTCCGGCGTCGACGTCCAGGGCGGGGCCGAAGCCTCGATCGTGACGCTCGGCGATTCGATCACCGACGGCGTCGGCTCGGTCGCCGGCGCCAACCACCGCTGGCCGGACTACCTCGCCGACCGGCTGCACGGCCGGTTCGGTGTGCTCAACGCGGGCATCAGCGCCAACCGGCTGCTGCTCGACGTGCCCGGGTCGGGCGCGGGCCAGAACGCGTTGTCCCGCTTCGACCGCGACGTGCTGAGCGTCGGCGGCGTGCGGACGCTGATCGTGCTGGAGGGCATCAACGACATCCAGCAGGACCCGCACCAGACCGACCCCGCCGCGATCACCTCGGCCTACCGGCAGCTGGTCACGCAGGCGCACGCGCGCGGCATCCGCGTCCTCGGCGGCACGCTCACACCGTTCAAGGGCTGGCGCGTCTACGACGAAACGCTCGAAGCGACCCGCACCGCGGTGAACACGTTCATCCGCACCGGCGGCGTCTTCGACGGCGTGGTCGACTTCGACGCCGCGGTCCGCGACCCGGCCGACCCGCTGCGGATGCTCCCGGCGTACGACTCCGGCGACCACCTCCACCCCGGCGACGCGGGCTACGAGCGGATGGCCGCCGCGGTCCGCCTAGACCGGTTGTGAGCGCGGGATGAACAGCACCGCGACCAAGCTGAGCACCGCCACCCCGACGAGGTAGAGCGCCACCGCGAACGAAGTCCCCGTGACCGCCTGCAACTTCGTCGCGATCAACGGCGCGAAGGCACCGCCCAGCACCGCGCCGACCGCGTAGGAGAACGACGCGCCGCTGTAGCGGTACCGCGGCTCGAACAGCTCCGCGAACAACGCCGACTGCGGCCCGTACGTCGCGCCGAGGCCGACGTTCAGCACCACGACGGCCACGATCAGCCAGCCGGTGGCCTTGGTGTCGACCAGCAGGAAGAACGGGATGGGCCACACGACCAGCAGGATCGACCCGGCCAGGTACACCGGTTTGCGGCCGACGCGGTCCGACCACGCCGCGGTCACCAGGATGCTCACCAGCCACGTGACGCTGCCGACGATGACCACCACCAGCAGGGTGGTGCGGTCGATCTTCAGCACCGATGTGCCGTAGGACAGCAGGTACGCCAGGAAGATGTAGCCGATCGCGGTGTTCGCGATGAAGCTGCCCGACGCCACGAGCACCGCGCGGGGCCGTTCGCGGAAGACGTCGACCATCGGCTTGCTGCTGCGCGCGCCCGACTCCCGCAGCCGCGCGAACACCGGCGACTCCTCGATCCGCAGCCGGATCACCAGGCCGACGCCGACGAGCACGATGCTCGCCAGGAACGGCACCCGCCAGCCCCACGCCGCGAACTGCGCGTCGGTCATGGTGCGGCCGAGGACGAAGAAGAACAGCTGGGCCAGGATCAGCCCGGCCGGGACGCCGATCTGCGAGAACGCGCCGTACTGGCCACGACGCCCTTCCGGCGCGTGTTCGACCGCCATCAGCGCCGCACCGCCCCACTCACCACCCGCGCTCAGGCCCTGCAGCAGCCGCAGGACCAGCAGCAGGATCGGGGCCCAGACGCCGATCGCGGAGTATGTGGGCAGCAGGCCGACGCCGACCGTCGCCACGCCCATCAGGAGCAGGGACAGCACCAGCATCGCCTTGCGGCCGACGCGGTCGCCGAAGTGGCCCCACAGGATCCCGCCGACCGGGCGGGCCAGGAACCCGACGCCGAGCGTCGCGAACGCGGCGAGCGTCCCGGACGCCGGCGAGAGCGACGTGAAGAAGAGCTTGCCGAACACGAGCGCCGTCGCCGTGCTGTAGATGAAGTAGTCGTACCACTCGATGGTGGTCCCGATCGCGCTCGCGACGGCGACCCGTCGCAGCTGCCGAGCCGCCTCGGCCGGCGCCGGGGTGCTCACGAACCCGCGAGCGCCGGGAGGAGGTCTTCGGCCAGCAGGTCCATCAGCAGCCCGTCGTGCCAGCTGCCGTCCGGACCGCGCTCGTAGGAGCGCATGGTGCCGACCGGCTGGAAGCCGAGCGACTGGTAGAGCTGGATCGCGGACTTGTTGTCCGCCGCGGGGTCGATCACCACCCGGTGGTGCCCGCGCACGCTGAACAGGTGCTCGGCCAGCGTCCGGATCGCGTCCGAGCCGAGACCACGGCCCTGCCAGTCCGGGTGGACGGCGATGTCGATCCCGGCGTGCCGGTACTGCGGGTCGGCCTCTTCGAAGGCCAGTTCGATGCCCACGACGACGCCCTCGTGCTCGATGGCGTACGTCGTGGTGCCCTCGTCGGGGTCCAGCAGGTAGGACACCTGGGTGGCCACCGGTACCTCGGCGTCCGCCCACCAGCGGGCGACCTCCGGATGCGACAGGATCTCCTCGAACCGGGCGGCGTCCGCGGCTGCGGCGGGGCGCAGGCGGACGCGGCTTCCGGTGATCAGGCCGGTCATCGGCCCAGTGTCGACCCCCGGACGCCGTCTGTCGAGCAGTGCCGCCCGGCCGGGCCACGCCGATGGCCGGGTCTCAGCCCCCGGCCACGGCGTGCGCGGTCACCAGGGGTTGTTGTCCTGCTCGTCCGGGTCACCGGTGCGCCCGCGGCGCGGCGGCCCGGCCGGAGGCGCGCCGGCACCACCGGCGGGAGCACCACCGGCGGCCGACGGCGGCTGCGGCGGCGCGGGCGGCGGGTCGGCGGGCGGCTGCGGGTCGTCCGGCTCGTCCGGGTCCGGGAACCGGCCGCGCAGGTTGTCGAGCAGCAGCGTCCGGGTCTCGCGGTCCTCGTCGCCGAGCCGCTCGGACATCACGCCCGCGACCTTCTCGGCGATGCCGGACTGGGCCCGGCGCATCGTCGTGAGGATCGCCCGGGACAGCTCGTCCAGCGGGAACGACTTGATCTTGTTGCTGAACGTCAGGTCGGTGACCGTGCCGTCGGCACCGACGGTGACGCTGACCGCGCCGTCACCGCTGCTCGCGGTCAGCCGCAGCCGTTCGGTCTCCTCCTGCGCGGCCTGGTAGCGCTCGGCCTTCGCCGCGAACCCGGCCGCCCAGTCGTCCATCCGGCGGATCGTCTCGTCGGGGTCCCGCATCAGGTCGCCCAGGCCGTTGTTCGGGCTCGTCATGCCTGTGCCTTCTCCGCCGTGCGTGGTGCGGCCGTGAGCTGCCGCTCGAACGGCTGGGCGTTGCCCTCTTCGCCGTCGCGGTAGGACTGCGCCGCCGTCTTGACGTTGTCCGCCAGGCCGCGCACGCCTTCGGTCGACGCGTCCAGCGCTTCCTTCGCCTTCTCACCCGTCGGCCGGATGATCGGCGGGAGGAACGCGCACAGCAGCCCGTATGCGTGGTCCGACATCGCCGTGTCCGCCGCCGAAGCCGCCGTGTTGAGCCGGTCCACCAGGCTCTCGACGTGGCTCGCGTGCGCGATCAGCTCGTCAGGCTCTACTTCGAAGCCGGCGGCCGTCATGCGCTCACTTCCAATCCTGGTTCTTCCAGTCACCGATCACCGGAGGCGCCACCGCTTCTTCGCCCGCGAAGAAGTTCGGGTCGTCGCTCTCGAGGTAGTCGGCGGCCTTGTGTTCCTTGTCGTTGTCGCCCTTGCCACCCTTGGCACCGGCACCCATGCCGCCCATGCCCGGGCTGCCCGCCGCACCGGCCTTACCCGCCG
This sequence comes from Amycolatopsis sp. NPDC114505, assembly GCF_055633615.1. NCBI lineage: Bacteria > Bacillati > Actinomycetota > Actinomycetes > Pseudonocardiales > Pseudonocardiaceae > Amycolatopsis > Amycolatopsis sp. NPDC114505. The sequence continues at coordinate 1,057,547 of NZ_JBVKDV010000003.1, forward strand.
TGCCCGCGTTCCGCATGGCGGCCGCCTCGGCCTCCGCGGCCGCGCCGGACGCGGCGCCACCGCTCAGGCTGCCCGCGCCGCGCAGGCCCGCACCGCCGGCACCCGAGCCCGAGCCGCCGATCCCGCCGAGCGAACCGCCGCCGCCGGCGCCACCGCCACCGATGCCGCCGAGCCTGCTGGCGATGCTCTCGCCGTTGATCCCGCCACCGCGGCCGATCGTCGGCATCTTGCCGCCGATGCCGCTGCCGGGGATGCCGCCCGGGCCGGAGCCGGTGGGCAGGCCGGTGATCGGGTCGATGCCGGACGGGGTGAACCCGGGGATGCCGCCGCCGCGGATACCGCCGCCACCGCCGCCCGAGGTGTCCGGAATGCCCGGGATCGAGCCCGGGTTGAAGCCGCTGCCGCCGGTGCCGCCACCGCCGCCGCCGATCCCGGACGGTGAGAAGCCGGAGGACGTAGTCCCGTCGCCGCTGACCGGCATCGACGAACCGGGGATACCGGAGCCGGTGAAGCTGCCGCCCGGGATCTCCGGGATGCCGGCTCCCGAGAAGCCCGAACCACCGGCGCCCGAGCCGCCCGCGCCACCGCCGCCCGACGCGGCCGGGATGCCCGCGCCGGAGAACCCGGAACCGCCCGCGCCGGAACCGCCGCCGGGGATGCCGCTGCCGGAGAAGCCGGAGCCACCCGCGCCCGAGCCACCGCCGGGGATGCCGGCACCCGCACCCGCGCCCGCACCGGCGCCCGCGCCACCCGCACCGTTCGCGCCGTCGATGCCGCCGGTGGTCCCCTCACCCGGGATCCGCGCCGAAAGCGGGTCCATGGCCGTGCGGGCCGTCAGCGGCTGGGAACCGTCCGCGCCGGTACCGGCGCCGCCCGCCGCGGTGGTCGCCGACCGCGCCGTGGCGGTCGGGAGCTTCGGCGGAGCCGGGAACCGCGGCGTCGCGACCGCGCCGCCGATGGTGTCGTCGTACTGCGTCAGGATCTGCGCCGCGTGGTCCCGGGCCGCCGTCTGCGCCCGGTAGGTCTGCATGGCCTCGCCGGCCGCCGCGGCGTACTGCACCGGGTCGGTCATCGCCATCAGCTTCTGGTTGGTGCTCTGGAGGTCGAACTGCACCGGCGGGTTGGCCGCCATCTGCCGCTGGGTCTCGTTGAGCGCCTGGGAGTGGATCTCCTGCTGGCGCCCGGCGAGCGTCGCGCCCTGCGCGGTCGCGCCCAGCCACTTGCCGACGCCGGCGAGGTGCTCGCGGACGGCGTCACCGGCGTCGCCCTGCCAGTTGTTGGTGCTCGCGTTGATCGCGTCGCCGAGGGTCTTCTGGTGGGTGCCCAGGTCGTTGCCGACCGAGACCCACTCCTCCGACGTCTCCGCGACCGTCGCCGGGTTGGCGTCCTGCGTGATGGCGTCGTTCATCTGCTCGTGGCTCGCGTTGGCCCACAGCGTGCGCGGCGCTCCGCCGTTCTCGCGCATGGCGAGGCCCTCGTCGAGGCCGTGCTTGGCGTTGTCGAGGTGCTGCTGGTACAGCTCCTGGATCTTCTTGTCGCGCAGCACCGGGTCGACGGCGGGGCCGAGCCAGCCGGCCCGGATCTCGTCGTCGATCTGCTGGGTGGCCATCTCGCGGATCTCGTCACCCGAGGGCGTGTTGTCGGTCTTGATCGGCCCGACGTAGTACTTCGACGACGAATCGGCCGTCACGTCGTAGAGCGGACTGCGTTTGTCGTAGTCCGGCGACGACGGGTCCGAGACGGACTCGGCGGTGGGTGCCACGGTCTCGGTCTCCCTCAGCTCTGATCGGCGGTCGGGAGCGAGGTCAGCGTCGTGCGCGTGGTCTCTTCCCGGGACTTGTAGTTGCTCTTCGCCAGCTTGATGGCTTCGATGTAGGTCGGGAACTCCTGCCGCGCGGCCTGCAGCTGGGTGACCAGGCCGTGTTCGTCGGCCGCGGTGCTGACCATGTGCGCGGAGACCCACTGGCCGGTCGCGGTCCGGCTCATCGCGGGCGCGTCGTGCAGCCGCTGGAGGTTGGACCAGCGCTGCTCCAGCGACTCGAGCACGCCTTCGAGCGCCTCGATCAGCTGGTTGCCCGTGGTGTCGTCGATGGCGAAGCCGCCGGTCTGCGCGAGCCGCTTCAGCTGGGCGCCGGCGAGCCCGACGCGGACCGCGGCCATCGCCTTCTGCGCGGGCTCGGTCGCGGTCTGCATCTGCGCCGTCGCCTGGAGAGCCTGGGCAACCGCCTCGGTCTCTTCCGTCATCAGGACTGTTCCCTTTCCGGTCAGTACACCGCGGCGATGGCGTCGCGGATCGCGCGGGCGAGGTCGGCCCGTCCGGCCGGTACGTACTCGGCTGTCAGGTCGCCGGCCTCGCCGGTCTTGGTGCGCACGAGGTAGCGGCCGTCAGCGGTGTCGAGCCAGCTCAGCGGTTCGCCCGCGAGGCGCTCGCCGCGGCGGCTCTGCGCGGTGACGGCGATGTGGCCGCCGCCCAGCCGCGGTTCGGCCAGCACCCGCTCGAGCGTCGCGACGTCCGACGGCTTCGGCGCCGGCGGGCGACGGCCGGGGCGGACCACGGCCTTCACCTCGATCATGCCGAAGGCGTCGGTCTCTTCCTCGTCGAACTCGGCGTCCGCGAGCCGCTTCGCCGTCATGGCCGAGACCTCGCGCCCGGCGGCGCGGTGCACGACGTGCCTGCCGGTGGTCGCGGCCGGAGCCGGGGGCAGCACGCCGGTGACGACCTCGACCAGCTCTTCGTCGGCGAACAGCGAGAACAGCAGCTCGTCGGTGTCCGGGGCCTGGGTGATGCCGAGCGCCTGGGCGCCGTCGGTGACCACCAGCACGGCGACGTCGGCGCCGAGGCCGTCGATCCCGCTCACCGCAACCGAAACGCGCGGCTCGGCCAGCAGCTCGAACGCCGTCCGCACCCCCGGGTGCAGTTCGCCCGACACCGAAAGCCGTCGCTCCTCGAGCGCGTCGTAGACCTGGCGCGCGACCCGCACGAACCGCACCGGGTCCGATGGGAGGTTGCCCGCGCGCAACGGGTAGCGCCGTACGTCGCCACCGGTCGCCCGGCCGACGACGAGGGCTTCGACGACCTCGAGGACGAACTCGAACCTGTCCGCCATTTCCCCTCGCTGCTTCTTTGTCAAACCCTCAAGCAACTTTCCTGCCGAAGGGTAGCAGTGCCTCGGAAAGGGGTGCTGACGCCGCCACGCCGATGCCCGAAAGACCACGATCCCCGGCCTGTGCGGGCAAAGCGCGCTCGGTGACCGAGTCACCCGATGCGGTGCTGGTGCACGCGCAGCTGCAGGGTGACGAGATCGAGAAGAGGCACGGCAACGCCCAGCTCACGGGCACGCGCGGTGAGATCGCCGAAGATCTGGTCCCCCTCGACCGGGTGACCGCCGACCAGGTCACGGTAGAGCGAAGATCCACCCATCCCGGGATCGGTGACGGTCTTGCGCGTGGCCGCGAGATCGGCGGCGGGCACCGGGTACCCGGCGGCCTCGGCGACGGCGGCCGCTTCGGCCACGACGGCTTCGGCGAACTCCGTGCCGCCCGGGACGGCGACGACGTCGCCGATCGTGGCGCGCATCAGGCTGTTCACCGCGCCGATCGCCGCGATGAACACCCATTTCGACCACATCGACTCGGTGATCCGCGCGTCGAGATCGGCGGCGAACCCGGCGTTCCGCAACGCGGAATCGACGTCGGCGAGCCGCTCGGGCGCGGATGCCGTACGGGCGCCGTAGGCCAGGCTCTGCAACGGGCCGAGCCGCCGGATGGCACCGTCGTCGTCGATCGTGGTCTGCACCTTGGCGACGCCGCCGAGCACGGCGTCCTCGCCGAACCGCGCGTCGAGGGCGTCGAGGTGCGCGAGGCCGTTGAGGAACGGGAGAACCAGCGTGCCGGGCCCGACCGCGGGGGCGAAATCGTCGATGGCCGAGGTCAACCCGGTCGCCTTGACGGCCACCAGGACGAGGTCGAAGGTCCGGTCGAGTTTTCCGGTCTCGACGAGCCGCGGCGTGAGAACGGTGTCTTCACCGAGGCCGGTGATCCGCAGGCCGCGGTCCCGGAGCAGTTTCGCCCGGCCCGGCCGTACGAGGAAGGTGACGTCGCGGCCCGCCTGCTGCAGCCGTCCGCCGAAGTACCCGCCGGTCGCGCCGGCGCCCACCACCAGAATCTTCAAGTCGCTCACACCATGACGTAGCGCCGGGCGGCGGCCACAGTATTCCCACAGCAAGACACAGCGAAACGACAGGTCGATCCGGGAACGCCGGGCGTTGACCAGGCATGGGAAGACGGATCGGGTGGACTTTGGCGGGCGCGGGACTGGCGGCGGCCGCGTTGACGGCAGGGACGGTGGTCGTGGTGGACGGGCACCGGGTGACCCCGGCGGCCGTCTCGGCGCCCGCGGCCTCGCCCGATTCCTCGGACTCCCCTGACGACACGGCCGTTAGCCCGGTGGCGTCGACGTCCGAGGTGCCGTATCCGGACTTGTCGTCGGTGGCGACCGAGGTGACCGACGCGGTGGCGGCGGCTTCGCGCGGCACGAGTGTCGGGTTCGTCCTGTACGACCGGGAGTCGGGCAAGGCACTGGCCTCGTCCGACGCGGACCAGCCGTTCTACACGGCATCGGTGGTCAAGCTCCTGATCGCGATCGACGAGGTCCGGTCGAACGACGGCTGGGCGCTCCCGGACGCGGACGCGGTCGAGGACCTGACGGACATGCTGGAGGGCAGCAACGACGCGATCGCGTCGCAGTTCTGGGAAGAGAACGGCGGCAACGCGATCGTGACCCGCACGGCGGCCCTGATCGGCCTGTCGAACACGACGCCGCCGACCGACCCGACCCAGTGGGGAATGGCCAAGACGAGCGCGAACGACGTGGTGACGACGTACGAATACCTGGAGGACGTGATCCCGGACGAGGTGGCGGCACCATTGCTGGCGGCGTTGGGGAATGCGCGCAACCCGGCGGACGACGGGTGGGACCAGTATTTCGGGATCCCGGACGGCTTGCCGGGACGCTCGTGGCAGATCAAGCAGGGGTGGATGATCCTGCGCACCGCGGTGGTCCTGAACACGACGGGTGTCGTGGGTGGGCGGTACGTGGTGGCGTTGCTGACGCAGCAGCCGCTGGTGAGTTCGGCGAAGGGGCGAGCAGCGGTGACAGCGGGGATCAAGACGCTGGGACCGCTGCTGACCCGACTCGACGCGTCTTGAGGCGGGATCACCAAACCTCAACCACGAGAAACAGCACGAGCCCGCTCGATATCCGGCCCCCGGTAAAGCCGCTCCGGAATCCGGGCCAGCGTCGACGGATGAACCTGCGACCCCAACCCGTAAAGCTTCTGAAAACTCATGATCAAAGGCCGCCAAGCATCGGGATCGATGCGATCGGGACTCCCGGGAACCCGGATGTCCTCATGCACGAAAACCCGCTGAACCCGCACCTCGATGGCGACAATCCCGCCACGCTGCGAAGGATCCTCATCGGCGACAGGGTGCACAGCCTCGACAACCGCCTCCATCGCAACAGGACACTCGGCGACCCGAGGCGGCGAAACAGTCTCGGAAACAACCGGCGTCAACCCGGCCCGCGAGAACTTGTCCGCGACGTGGAAATACCCGCGGGAAACCTTCCCCGGCGGAACCGGATCCGACCCCGTGGTCAACGCCAGCCGGTCGACGGCCGAGGCAAGCGCGTCCGAGGGCAGGTTCAGCACGCACTCCCGCGTACGCAGGAGGTTCTGGGCGGTCTTGGAGCGGGCGCCGAGCCCGAGCATCGCTCGCCACCCCAGCCAGAACGCCGAGGACATCGGTGCGAGGTTGGCCGAGCCGTCCTCGTTGTCGCTGGAGATCAGGACCACCGGGGTGCCGAAGTACAGGATGCCCGGCTCGATGGCCGTGTGCGCAAGGGTTTCCGTCTTCACACCTTGATCCTGCCGTCGCCGCGGGACGAAGACTCGCGGGAATCGGCCGTCGCGATCACCGGCGCCGACAACGACGCCGGTGATCGACGACTCAGTGTGTCAAAGCCCGCCGGGTGAGGACCCGCGCCAGGTGACGGCGGTACTCGGCCGTCGCGTGGGGCTCGTCCGGAGGTGACGTCCCCTCCGCTGCCAGTTCGGCGGCCTCGACGACCGACGCCCCCGCGGCCAGCGCCGCTTCCGTCGCCGTCGCGCGCAGGGGTACGCCGCCCATGTTCACCAGGCCGACGCGGCCGCCGGCGACCGCCACGCCCACCATCGCCCAGTCGATCGCGCGGCGGGTGAACTTCTGGAAGCCCCACTCGACGCCGGTCTGGCGGGGCACCCGGACCTCGGTCAGCAGCTCGTCCGGCTCCAGCGGCGTCGTGAACGGACCGAGGAAGAACTCCGACGCCGGAATGCGCCGCTCCCCCGCCGGGCCGCGCGCCACCAGCACCGCGTCCGACGCCAGCACCGCCGCCGGCAGGTCGGCCGCGGAGTCCGCGTGGACCAGCGAACCGCCGATCGTGCCGCGGTGGCGGACCTGGCGGTCGCCGACCTCGCCGGACACGTGGGCCAGCAGCGGCGCGTGCTCCAGCAGCACCGGGTCCCGGGACAGGTCGCTGTACCGGGACAGAGCGCCGATCACGACGTCTTCGCCGTCGAGGCGGACGTACCGCAGCTCGTCGAGCGGCCCGATGTCGATCAGGTACTCCGGTGCCGCCAGGCGCAGCTTCATCAGCGGCAGCAGCGAGTGCCCGCCCGCCAGCACCTTCGCCTCGTCACCGTGCGAAGCGAGCAACGAAAGCGCTTCGTCCACTGTGGACGCCCGCTCGTAGCGGAACTCGGCGGGGATCACCAGCCCACCTCCTGGCCCGAAGCGTCGATCACGGCGCTCACGATGTTGTGGTAACCGGTGCAGCGGCAGAGGTTCCCCTCCAGGCCGGCCCGCACTTCGTCACGGGTCGGCTTGGGGTTGTCGTCCAGCAGCGACACCGACGCCATGATCATCCCCGGGGTGCAGAACCCGCACTGCAGGCCGTGCTGCTCGCGGAACGCCCGCTGCACGGGGTGCAGCGCACCGTCCGAAGAGGACAGTCCCTCGACGGTCGTGACGGCGTGGCCGTCGGCCTGCGCGGCGAGCACCGTGCAGGACTTGACCGACTCGCCGTCGAGCAGCACCGTGCACGCGCCGCAGGACGTCGTGTCGCAGCCGATGTTCGTGCCGGTCAGCCCGGCCGTGTCACGCAGGAAGTGCACCAGGAGCGTCCGGTCGGGCACCTCCTCGGCCACCGGCTGCCCGTTGACCTCGATCGAGACCTTCACTGCGCGTTTCCCTTCGAAGCTTCTTCCAATGCGGCCCAGACCCGGATCGGCGTCGTGGGCATGTCCAGGTGCTTCACGCCGCGGGACGAAAGAGCGTCCACCACGGCGTTGTGCACCGCGGGCGTCGAGCCGATCGTCGCGGCCTCGCCGATCCCCTTGACCCCCAGCAGGTTCCGGTCGGTCGGGGTGGCCATGTCGACCAGCTCGAAGTCCGGCAGCTCGACGGCCGTGATGAACGAGTAGTCCGCCAACGTCGCGGTCGTCGGGTTGCCGTCTTCGTCGTAGGTGACGACCTCCATCAACGCCTGCGCCGCGCCCTGGCCGAGCCCGCCGTGCCGCTGACCGCGGAAGGTCAGCGGGTTGACGATCGGGCCGGCGTCGTCGACCGCGACGATCCGGCGCAGGTCGACCTTGCCGGTCTCGGTGTCGACCTCGACCACCGCGAGGTGCGCGCCGAACGGGAACGTCGGCTTGCCGCCGCCGAACCAGACGTCGGCGGTGAGCTTGCCGTCGGCGGCCGCGGCCACCTGCGCCCAGCTGAGCACGGAGCTCGACGGCGCGCCGCGGACCTGCCAGACGCCGCGCTCGGCGTCCAGCTCCAGGTCGTCCGCCGACGCCTCCAGCAGGTCGGCCGCCAGCTCGCGGGCCTGCGCGATCACCTCGTCGGCCGCCTGCCGGATCGCCGAGCCGCCCAGCTGCAGCGACCGGGAGCCGAACGTGCCGACGGCCTTGGGCACCTCGTCGGTGTCGCCGTGGCGGACGGTGATCTTGTCCAGCGGCACGCCGAGCTGGTCGGACAGCAGCATCGCCAGCGACGTCCCGAGACCCTGCCCGTGCGGGGAGCTGCCGGTCCAGGCGACGACCGAGCCGTCCGGGTGGACGTCGACGCGGCCGCTCTCGCCACCGGAGTCGCCGCCGGTGATCTCGACGTAGGCGGCGATCCCGAGGCCGAGCTCGATCGGGTCGCCGGCCTCCCGGCGCCGCTGCTGCTCGGCGCGCAGTTCGGCGTAGCCGGCGGCTTCGAGGGCCTTGTCCAGCGCCGCCGCATACTCGCCCGTGTCGTACGACGCGCCCGTCGGCGTCGTGTACGGGAACTCCTCGGGCCGGATGAAGTTGACCCGGCGGACCTCGGCCGGGTCCAGGCCGAGCTCGCCGGCGAAGCGGTCCATCGCGCGCTCGAGCGCGGCCGTCGCCTCCGGGCGGCCCGCGCCGCGGTAGGCCGCGATCGGGGTCGTGTTCGTGACGACGGCGCGGCTGCGCGTCTCCACCTTCGGGAACCGGTACACGCCGACGGCCATGAGCTCGGTCAGCGTCGGCAGGAACAGCGTCCGCGGGTACGCGCCGGCGTCCTGGATGACGTCGAGGCGGTAGGCGAGGACGGTGCCGTCGCGCTTGCCGCCGATGGTCACGGTGTTCTGCTGCGCGCGGCCGTGCGTCATCGAGGTGAGGTTCTCGCTGCGCGACTCGACCCAGCGGACCGGCCGGCCGATCTCCTTGGCCGCCCAGCCGAGGACGGTCGCCTCCGGGTCGGCGCCGATCTTCGCGCCGAACCCGCCGCCGACGTCCGGCGCGATGACGCGGACGTTCTCTTCGCCGACACCGAGGCTCATCGCCACCTGCGTGCGGGCGATCTGGGCGTTCTGCGTGGAAAGCCAGACCGTCAGCCTGCCGTCCTCGCCCCAGGCGCAGGACGCGCCCCGGACTTCCAGCGGTGCGGGCGCGACGCGCTGGTTGACGATGGTCGTCGAGACGACCACGTCGCAGTCCGCGAAGATCCCGTCGTCGAACTCCTGCGCCCCGTTGACCTGCATGACGTTGCTGCCGGTCTCGGGGTACAGCAGCGTCTCGTCCGTCAGCGCGGCGTCGATGCTCGCGACGGCGCCGAGGGGGTCGTAGTCGATGTCGACGAGCTCGGCCGCGTCGGCCAGCTGGTAACGCTCCTCGGTGAGGACGAGCGCGACGGGCTCGCCGACGTAGCGCACCACGTCCGCGGCCAGCCACGGTTCCTTCACCGGCCCCGCGGCGTGCGGGTCGAGGCCGAGGTCGGCGGCGGTGAACACGCCGAGCACCCCCGGCGCCGCCTTCGCCTCGCTGACATCGATGCTTTCGATCCGCGCGTGCGCGACGGGACTGCGCACGAACACCGCATGCGCGGCGCCGGAAAGCGCTTCCTCCCGTAGATCGTCCACGTAGGTGCCGCCCGCGGTGATCAGGTTCTGATCCTCCTGGCGGACCACCCGGGTCCCGACAATGCTCATCTGGTCTCCTGCTCGCCGATACCCCGCCGATCATGCCCTGTTTTCAGGAGAACGTCAGCACCACCGCGAGTCCCAGACCGGCGATGCCGATCCCGATGCGCAGTGGCGTGGCGGGCAGGTGGCGCACGAGCGTCGAGCCGAGCCACGCGCCGGCGAGGGAGCCGAGGCAGACGGCGAGGGCGGCCGGCCAGTCGACCTTGCCGGTGACGGCGAAGATGATCGCGGCGAGAAGGTTCGCCGAGCCGGTGACCAGGTTCTTCGCGGCGTTCGTCCGGGCGAGCGGCTGGCTCCACACGGAGACGAGCAGGGCGAGCATGAGCACGCCGGCCGCGGCGCCGAAGTAGCCGCCGTAGATGCCGATGAAGAAGGCGGCGACGCCGGTGGCCGGGCGCAGGCCGTGGTGCTCGGCGCTTTCGGCCAGCCGGCGCAGGCGCGGACCCGCCATGAGGACGACCGAGGCGCCGCCGATCAGCCACGGGACGATCGCGGTGAACGCGCCGGACGGGGTCAGGAGCAGGACGAGCCCGCCGCACGCGCCGCCGACGGTGGTGATGACGCAGAGCGGGACGATCTTCCCCTGCTGGCCGGCGAGCTCCGGCCGGGCACCCGCGGCGCCGCCGGCGGTCGTCCCGAGCATGGCGACGGTGTTGGTGATGTTGGCCGTGACGGGCGGAAGTCCCGCGGCGAGGAGCGCGGGGTAGGAGACGAGCGAGGCGAGCCCGGCGATGGACCCGGTCAGGCCGGCACCGACCCCGGCCAGGACGAGCAGGAGGAGGACGCCGGGATCGGTGATCACGTTGTCATCTCAGCACGGCCGTGGCGGCGGCCCGCGGTGAGATTGCTCCCACCTGGCGTCGTGAGTGAGAAACAGTGTTCTAACCCTGTTTCTCACTCACGACCTCGGGCAGGCCGCAGTATAGGCCGTTATACGAATTACCCAGGCCTTGTCCGAAACCGGACGGGATCCGGCGCCGGGCTTGCCCCGCGGCGACGGGCCGTCACAGAATCCGCGCTGACAAGGTTGTCAGCGAGCGGAGACCGGACCATGGGCGAGTTGAACCGGCGGAAGGCCCTCGTGGGCGCGGGCGGCGTCGCGGCCCTCCTGGCCTCGGGACTGCTGCCGGGGGTCGCGGCGGCCGCGACCGGCAAGGCACCCGGCGGCCCGCCCGACCCCGTCGCCGCCACCTACCTGCGGGTGCTGCTGCGCCACACCCGCTGGGCGGAGCAGCAGTTCGACGCCGCGGCCGGGATCTACCCAGCGAAGGACTTCACCTTCGCCGTCGTCCTCGGCAACGCCCTCCTGCTGACCCGTCCCGGCTACGACGCCGAGACGGCCGGGGTCGACCAGCCGACCCTGAAGGCCCACACCCTCGCCACCATCAAGCACTTCGCGGCGTCGAACCTGCTCACCGGCGGCACCGAATGGGGCCGGCGGCTGTTCTTCGACACCACCTTCCAGTCGTACTTCCTGCTCGCCGCCCGTCTCCTGTGGACGGACCTCGACGCGGCCACCAAGACCGACGTCGAGCGCATCACCGCCGAACAGGCCGCCTACACCACCGCGCTCGGCACCAAGGACGACCCGGCGTCCGGGACCTGGACGCCCCACGGCCTCGACGGCGGCTTCGTCGGCGACACCAAGCTCGAGGAAATGGGTGTCTACGCCCAGTCGCTCGCCCCCGCGCTCGCGTGGGCGCCGAACGACCCGCGTGCGAAGGACTGGCGCGAAGCCTTCGGCGCGTGGAGCCGCAACGAGACCGGGCTGCCGGCCGCCGACCTCGCCAACCCGCGGCTCGTTGACGGCGTCCCAATCAGCTCCAACACCGCCACCAACCTCTACGACACGTTCCTGGTCGAGAACCACGGCTCGTTCGGCCCGCACTACCAGGAAGAGCTCTGGCGCACCTCCGGCCGCAACGCGATGCACTTCCTCGCGGCCGGCGTCCCGCTGCCCGAAGTCCTCACCGCCCAGCCGAACGGCGAGCTCCTCTGGCGCACCATGCTGCTGATGACCAGCGACGCCGGCGAGCCGCTGATGCCGATGGTCGCCGACCGCGAGCACCTCTACGGCCGCGACGTCATCCCGCTCGCCTTCCGCGCCCAGGTCCTCGGCGACCGCCACGCCGCGCGCGCCGAGGCCGACCTCGCCGCGCGGCTCGAGCCCTACCAGGCCTACGCGCCCGCCGACCGGATCACGAAGTTCTCCGGCGAACCGAAGTACGAGCCCGAGGCCCGCGCCGAGCTCGCCATCAGCTACCTGCTCCACGAGTGGCGCGCGAAGCACGGTGGCCCGATCAAGCCGGCGACCGGGAACGAGTTCGACGCCCACGCCGCCGGGGTCGCCGACTTCGGTGCCGCGCCGGGTCTTCTCGCCCACCGCTCCCCCGCCGCCTGGGCCGCGACCGTGACCAAGCCCGGCTTCGTCAAGTTCGCCTGGCAGCCGCACCACGACGACTGGCTGTTCGTGCTCGGCGGCGCCAACCCGATGCTGCTGCCGGCCACGAACATCGCCGTCAAGGAGCGCCACGCCACCACCTACACCAGGGTCCGGGACGGCTTCGACGGCACGGTCGGCGTCCTGCGCTTCGACGCCGGGTACGCCGCGCTCGCCACCCTCCCCACCGGCGCCGCGGTCTACGCCAGCACCGGCGTCGCCGAGAGCGAAGGCGTCCTGAACGTCTACAACCTCACCATGCCGGGCGTCCCCGGCCTCGACGGCGACCGCACCTACACCGCCGCCGAAGGCAAGGTCACGATCGAGGCCGCGGCCGCGCCGACCGGTGCCCGGACCGACGACCTGACGTTCGCCCCGGTCACCGCCCGCCACGTCCGGATGCTCGGCGTCCAGCCGGACCCGACGTACGGCTATTCGCTCTGGGCCTTCGAGGTCCGCGACGGCGACGGCCCGGACCTGGCGCGAGCCGGAACGGCGTCGGCCTCTTCGGCGAGCTCGGGCAAGGAGGCCAAGTACGCCAACGACGGCGACGCGGCCACGCGCTGGGCGGTGTCCACATCGGACCGGCCACGCACCGACAGCTGGCTCGCGATCGACCTGGGCTCCGCGCAGACGATCGACCGTGTCCGGCTGAGCTGGGAGGCGGCCGCCGGGCGCAAGTACCGCGTCGAGACGTCACCGGACGGCGCCACCTGGACGCCGGTGGCGAGCTACCCCGTGCCCGCGCTGAGCAGCACGAAGGGCTGGCTCGACATCGACGGCCGGGCCGGGATCCTCGTCGACGGCCCGAACCCGATCACCGTCACCGGTGACCGCGTCACGCTCTCCGACGGGCCCGCCGCGCCCCTGCTCGCCGAGCTGTACCCGGCGCCCCGCAAGCCGGCCGCCCGAGCTACCTCCACCGCACCGGCGGTCCGGGTGACCGGCACCGACGGCTTCCTCGTGCTGCTCAACCTTTCCGGCGCCCTGGCGACCGGCACGGCGACCCTCCCGAAGGACGGCGACGCGTACCGGCTCTACCGCGGCGAGCAGACGATCACCCGGACCGGCACCGAAGTCTCCTACACGCTGGCCGCGGCGGAAGGCCGCATCGAACCTCCGCGGTTCACCGTGCGGGGCCCGGCCGGGCTGAAGGCGGTCGTGCGCGACGCGAGCCGGGTCGACCTCACGCTGCCGTCCGGGTTCCTGCCGGTGCTCGTCACGGTGACGCCGGACGGTGGCCGCCCGCGGCCGGTGGTGCTGCCGCCGCGCCGGAGCGTGCCGGTGGTGTTCGGTGACGTCCGGCCGTACCCGCTGGCCGACGCCGCGCTCGGCCGGACCACGTTCCCCGCCGAACCGCTGCCGCCCGGCATGTCGAGCCCGGCGGCGGCCGTGGACGACGACCCGGCGACGGCGTGGCGGCCCGGCCCCGGCGGCCGGATGGTCGTCGATCTCGGGACGGTGACGGCGGTTTCCGCGGTCGAACTGGCCTGGACGCCCGGCCGCCGTCCCACGGCGAGCGTCGAAACCAGCACCGACGGCCGCACCTACCGGACGGCGGACACCGGCCCGGCCCGGTACGTGGCGGTCCGGACGGGCTGGCGGTCCGGCGACGCGAGCCTCGTGCGGATTTCCGTCCGGACTTGATCGATCTCGCACCTCTCGCGGCGGGCCCCGGGGCGAGTACCTTGACACCACAGGTCACCTCTGCCCGGGAGGACGGATGCGCGTCACGATCGCCGAGGTCGCCCGCCGCGCGCGGGTGAGCAAGACGACCGTGTCGCGGGTCCTCAACAACAAGGCCGATGTGGACGCGGCGACCGCGATCCGGGTCCGCGAGGTCATCGCGGCGACCGGGTACATCCCGAGCGCCGGCGCGGTCGGGCTGGCCCGCGGGGTGACCCGCACGGTCGGGATGCTGGTGCCGGGGCTGACCTGGCCGTGGATGGGCGAGGTGCTCCAAGGCGTCGCCGACGTCGTGGAGGCCAAGGGCTACGGCCTGCTGCTGTCCACGGCCAACCGCGGCGCGGACTCCCTCGGCGAGTTCTCCCGGCAGGTGTCGGCGAAGGCGTTCGACGGGCTGCTGCTCGTCGAACCGCCGGACGCCGTGCGGCACCTGCGCGTGCTGCACGACTCCGGGCTGCCGGTGGTGGTGATCGACGACCGCGGCCGGCGACCCGCGTTCCCGTCGGTGGGCACGGACAACCGGCAGGGCGGCGCGGCCGCGGCCCGCCACCTGCTCGAAACCGGCCGCACCCGGCTCGCCACCGTCACCGGGCCGCGTGCCTTCGGCTGCACGAGCGACCGGCTCAACGGCTTCCGCGACGTGATCCGCGACGCGGGCCTCGTACTGGACTCGAATCTCGTCATCGAAGGCGATTTCACGAGTGAAAGCGGCGAGGCGGCGATCCTCCAGCTCCTCGCCACCGGCCCGGAGTTCGACGCCGTCTTCGCGCACAACGACCTCACCGCGGCCGGGGTGCTGGCCGGGCTGCGCAAGGCCGGGCACGCGGTGCCCGGGGACGTCGCCGTGGTCGGCTTCGACGACATCCCCCTGGCCGCGCACACCCAGCCGCCGCTGACGACGATCCGCCAGCCCCTGCGGCAGATGGGCGAGACGGCGGCCCGGCAGCTGCTCGACCGGCTGGGTGGGGCACCCCAGCCGGACGAGCCGCTGATCGTCCCGACCTCCCTGGTGATCCGGGAGTCGACTCAGGAGACGGTCAGCGCCGCCGAAAGCGGGACGTTGCGCGAGGAGTCGCCGAGGTAGACGCGGTACTGGCCCGCGTTCGTCGTCCACGATCCACTCCAGTGCGCGAGGTCGCGCGGGGTCACCGGGAACGACACCTGCTGGCTCTGTCCCGGGTTGAGCTGCACCTTCTTGAACCCCTTCAGTTGTTTGGGCGGCTCGCCGTTCCCACTGGGCTGTCCGAGGTAGAGCTGGACGACGTCGGCGCCCGCGCGGGTGCCGGTGTTGGTCACCGTCGCCGTCACGGTGGCGGTGCCGCCTCCGCCCTGGGGTGTGACGGCCAGGTTCGAGAACCCGAACGTCGTGTACGACAGTCCGAAGCCGAACGGGAACAGCGGCTCGATGTTCCGGCTGTCGTACCACCGGTACCCGACGTTGAGGCCCTCCGAGTACTCGATCCGGTCGTTGGCGCCCGGGAACTGCTGGACGTTCGCCGTCGGCAGGTCGGCGATCTGCTTCGGGAAGCTGACCGGCAGCTTGCCCGACGGGTTGACGTCGCCGTAGAGCAGCGACGCGAGCGCGTTGCCGTTCTCCTGGCCCGGGTACCAGCCCTCGATGACCGCGGCCGCCTTCGACAGCCACGGCATCGTCACGGCCGACCCGGTGTTGAGCACGACGATCGTGCGCGGGTTGGCCGTCGCGACCGCGTCGATCAGGTCGTTCTGCTGGTTCTGCAGGTCGATCGTGTCGAGGTCCTGCGTCTCGGACTCGCCGTAGCTGGCGAACACGACCGCGACGTCCGCGGTTTTCGCGGCGGTGACCGCACCCGGGATGTTCGGCGTCTGCACGTGCTCCCCGGCGCCGTCCACATAGGACACCGTGACGCCGGACCCGGCCCGCGCCTTGATGCCGTTGATCGGGTTCACCGACGCCGGCGACGGGTTGACCTTGGCGCTGCCGCCGCCGATGTTCTGCGGGTCGATCCCGTCGCCACCGGAGAGCGCGATCGACTTCGTCGACGCGGTCAGCGGCAGGACACCGGTGTTCTTCAGCAGCACCGACCCGGCCGCCGCGACGTCGCGGGCGGTCGTCACGTTCGCCGCGTTCGTCACGACCGACTGGGGTGTCCCCCGCCGGGCCCGGTCGAAGACGCCGAACTTGACCATCTGCGTGAGCACCCGGCGGACCATGTCGTCGACCCGGGCCTGCGTGACCTCGCCGCGGGAGACGGCGTCGAGCAGGCCCTGGCCGAAGAACGCGCCGCCGGGCATCTCCATGTCGAGGCCGCCGTTGGCCAGCTGCCGCGGGCCGCCGGTCGCCGAGCCCCAGTCGGAGCCGACGAAGCCACCCCAGTTGGCGTCCTGCTTGATCGCCGTCGTGAGCACACCGGCGTTCTGGCATGCCGGGACGCCGTTGATCTGGTTGTAGGCGCACATCATCGACGCGACCTGGCCCTGGCTCGCGACCTGCTGGAACGCCGGCAGGTACAGCTCGTGCAGGGTGCGGTCGTCGATGATCACATTGTCCGACGGCGTCCCGCGCGACGCCCCGGCCTCGACGTTGTAGGCGGCCGCGTGCTTGGCCTGCGCCATCACGCCCTGGCTCTGGATGCCCTGGATCGTGGCGGTCCCGGCCGTCCCGGCGAGGTACGGGTCTTCGGCGTAGGTCTCGAAGTTGCGGCCCCACCGGGGGTCGCGGACCAGGTTGATCGTCGGGCCGAGGGCGATGTCGACGCCCTTGCCCGCGAACTCGGCACCCATCGCGGAGCCGTACCGGTTCATCAGGCCGGTGTCCCAGGTCGCGGCGGCCGACACCGGCGCCGGGAACTGGGTGACGCCGTCGAGGCCGTCACCGACCCCGGCCGGGCCGTCCTGCAGGCCGAGCGCCGGGATGCACAGCTCGGGCACCGCGTCGGTGTTGCCGATGTACGGCCCGGTCGCGCCGTTGCCGTGCAGCACCTTGATCTTCTGCTGCGCGGTCATCACCGCCATCAGCTGGGTGACGCGGTCGGCGACCGGCGCGGAAGAACCCACCCACGGGCAGCCACCGGGGTTGGTCGGCGTGGTCGTCGGCGGAGCGCTGTCGCTCGTGTGCACCGCGAACTCCCACAGCGAGATGCCCCACTGCGTCGCCCGTGCCGTGGCGTTGAGCCGCACGTATCTCGCGGTGCCGCTCACCGCGGGATGCTCGGTGCCGCCGGCGCCGGTCACGGTCGCCGCCGTCGTCCACGTCGAGCCGTTGGTGGACAGCTGGATCGTGTACGCGCTCGCGTACGCGGCTTCCCACGTCAGGTCGACGCCGCAGACCGGCCGCGAGCTGCCGAGGTCGACCTGGATCCACTGCGGGTCCGCGGCCAGGCTCGACCAGCGCGTCCCGGCGTCGCCGTCGAAAGCCGCGGACACCGGAAAGGCGTCCGACTGCACGCTCGACGCCGTCGCCGGTTGCCGCAGTGCCGCGTTCGCGCTGCCGCACGCCTGCGCTGTCCCGTCGCCGAAGACCTGGAACTCCCAGAGCGAGACACCCCATTGGGTCGCGCGCTGGGTGGTCGTCAACCGGACGTACCGGCCGGTCCCGGACACCGGCAGCGTCTGCGTGCCCCCGGTGCCCGTGGTCGTCGAGTACACAGTGGACCATTGGCTGCCGTCGGCCGACGCCTGGAGCGTGAACGCCTTGGCGTAGGCCGCTTCCCACTGGAGCACCACCTGGTTCAGGGTGTGCGACGAGCCGAGGTCGACCTGCAGCGTCTGCGGGTCGGCGGCCAGGCTCGACCAGCGGGTGCCCGGGTCGCCGTCCACCGCGGCCGAAGCGGGGAACGCCGCGTTCTCCGTGGACGACGCGGTCACGGCGTGCCCCTGCGAGAGCAGCGTCGGCGCGGCCTGGGCGGTGAAGAGCGGCACGGTGAGCAGTCCCACCGCGACCACCGCACCGAGGGCGAGCCGCCTCACTGGTAGACCCGCACGTAGTCGATCACCATGTCCTGCGGGAGCACGGTCCCCGCTCCCGGCGGGCCGGGGAAGTCGCCGCCGATGGCGTTGTTGAGGATCAGGAAGAACGGGTGGTCGTAGACCCACGGCCCCCGCGTGCTCTCCACGGTGTCGCGGTTGATCGTCTCGAAGGCGTTGCCGTCGACGGAGAAGGTCATGTGGTTCGCGTCCCAGTCGAGGCCGAACTTGTGGAACCCGGCGGCGACGTCCTGGCCGAGGTCCAGCGGAGCGCCGATGCCGCCGGCGCCGTTGTACGCGGGCGCGTGGATGGTCGAGTAGGCCAGGTTCGGCGACTTCCCGACGTGTTCCATGATGTCGATCTCACCGCAGTTCGGCCACGGCGTGCCGGTGAAGAAGTTCGCGCCCAGCAGCCAGAACGCGGGCCAGAGCCCCTGCGTGCCGGACACCTTGATGTTCGCCTCGACGTGGCCGTAGGTGAAGCTGAACTTGCCCGCGGTGTTGATCCGGCCCGAGGTGTACTGGCAGGTGCCGCTGCCGCTGATCGGGTCGACCGGGCACGCCGATCCCGGCGTCGCCTCGCGGCGGAGCTGGATGACGAGGTTGCCGCGGCCGTCCTGCTTGGCGTTGTTGTTGTTCGTGTAGTACTCGAGCTCGTTGTTGACGCCGGGGCCGGTCTCGGCCGTCCACTTGCTCGCGTCCGGGCCCGCGCCCGACGCGCCGTTGAACTCGTCGCTCCAGACCAGCGTGCCCGGGAAGTGCGGGGCCGGCGGCGCGGGCGGCGGAGTCGTCGGGTTGCCGCCGGTGCCGTAGACGTCGAAGCCCCACAGCGAGTAGCCGTAGCCGTTGGACCGGGCGGTGCCGTACATCCGGACGTACCGGCCGCTGCCGTTGACGGTCAGCGTCTCCTTGAAGCCCTTGCCGGTGGTGGTCGAGTAGAGCGACGTCCAGTTCACGTTGTCGTTCGACACCTGGAGCTGGTACGCGACGGCGTAGGCCGGGTCCCACTGCAGGACGACCTGGTGCACGGCCGCGGTGGCGCCGAGGTCGACGGTGATCCAGCCCGGGTCGACCCAGCCGGTGGTCGCGCTGGTCGCCCAGCGCGTGGCCGGGTCGTGGTCGAACGCCTTCGCCGGGAGGCAGCCGGGGCACGCGCCGTCGTCCTGGTACGAGGAGGCCGTGCCGGACTTGCCGTACGAGAGCAGGACGTCGCCGGGCTGGGTCGTGCCGCCCCCGCCATAGACCTGGAACTCCCAGAGCGAGTAGCCGTACTGCGTCGCGCGCTGGGTGCCGGTCAGCCGGACGTACCGGCCGCTGCCGGTCACGGTCAGCGTCTGGGTGCCCCCGGTCGCGGTGGTGGTCGAGTACAGCTGCGTCCAGGTGGCGCCGTCGGTGGACGCCTGGATCGTGAACGCCTTGGCGTAGGCGGCTTCCCAGTTCAGCACGACCTGGGACAGCTGCTGGGTGGAGCCGAGGTCGACCTGCAGGGTCTGCGGGTCGCCGAACGCGCTGGACCAGCGGGTGCCGGGGTCACCGTCGACCGCGGCCGACGCCGGGAACGCGGCGGACTCGGTCGAGGACGCCGTCACCGGGCGGCCTTGGGAGAGCAGGACGGGGGCGGCCTGGGCCACCGGCGCGGGGAGCAGGGCGGCCAGGGTCAGGGCGAGGACGGCGAGAACCCGGGTTCTCGGCATGCGGCGTTGCATGGGGCACCTCCACGGCGAACCGGCGCCGGGACGGCCTTGCCCCGGCGCGGATCGGCTCACGTGGTCCTCGGCGCGGGTGTGGGTCCCGCCCGTCGGCACGCTCTTAGTTCAGGATATAAATAAAGAGCCGTAAAATGTCAACGACGCTGCGCCGGACGGTCGCGGACCACCCCGGGGATTGGTCCGGGAGAACGAATCCGCGCCGGATCCTTGACTCCGCCGAACCCCGCGATGTTAACTGCGAACCGCTGTCGGAACCGGTTCCGTGACCGCCACCCGGGATCGTTCCGCCGCGACACGCACCCTTCGGGCTGACTGGTTCGCGCTCCTCGCACCACCCGGTACCGCTCCTCCGGCTCACGGCGCCGGGCGGGTGACCTGGGGGCGGACCCGCCGCACCACCCGACGCCGGCGCGAGCTGTGGGGCTCGCCCGGTCCGTTTCGCACGTCCTCCCCCCGATCAGCAGGCAGGCCGATGAGATCAACGACGTTCTCCCCCGTACACCGCCTCCTCGTCATCGCCACCACGTTCGTCACCGCGGTCACCACCGCGGCGGTGGTCGGCTCCGCGCCGGCGCAAGCCGCCGCGTGCGGCACCACCAACCTCGCGCAGGGCCACCCGGCGACCGCGTCCTCGACCGAGAACGGCGGGACCCCCGCCTCGGCCGCGGTCGACGGCAACGCCGGGACGCGCTGGTCCAGCGCGTTCAGCGACCCGCAGTGGCTGCAGGTCGACCTGGGCTCCGCGCAGCAGCTCTGCGACGTGGTCCTCACCTGGGAAGCCGCGTACGCCACAGCATTCACCGTCCAGCTGTCCGGTGACGCGAACAGCTGGACGACGGCGTACTCGACCACCACCGGAACCGGCGGCACGCAGACCGTGGCCCTCACCGGCACGGCCCGTTACCTGCGGGTCAACGGCACCCAGCGGGCGACCGGCTACGGCTACTCCCTCTGGGAGGTCGCCGTGCACGGCACCGGCGGCGGGACGACCATCCCGCCGACCGACCCACGCAACCCGGACCTCGGGCCGAACGTGTCGGTGTTCGACCCGTCGACCCCGGCCGCGACCATCCAGAACCGGCTGACGCAGCTGGCGAACCAGCAGCACACCAACCAGTTCGGCAACGAGCGCTACGCCGTGCTGTTCAAGCCGGGCACCTACAACGCCGACGTCAACCTCGGCTTCTACGAGCAGGTGGCGGGCCTGGGCCTCTCCCCCGACGACGTCAACCTCAACGGTCACGTCCGCGTCGAGGCGGACTGGCTGCAGCAGGGTGACAACCCGGCCAACAAGGGCAACGCGACGCAGAACTTCTGGCGCTCCGCCGAGAACCTGTCGGTGACGCTGCCGGCCGGGCAGGTCGAACGCTGGGCCGTCGCGCAGGCCGCGCCCTACCGGCGGATGCATCTCAAGGGCAGCCAGATCCAGCTGTGGAACGGCGGTGACGGCTGGGCCAGCGGTGGCCTGATCGCCGACAGCAAGATCGACGGCGTGGCCGTGTCCGGTTCGCAGCAGCAGTTCCTCACCCGCAACAGCGAGCTCGGCGGCTGGCAGGGCGGCGTGTGGAACATGGTGTTCGTCGGCTCGACCGGCACCCCGCCGGCGAGCTTCCCGAACCCGCCCGAGACGGTCGTCGGCCAGACCCCGGTGATCCGCGAGAAGCCGTTCCTCTACGTCGACGGCTCGGGCAGCTACAACGTGTTCGTCCCGGCCCTGCGGCAGAACTCCTCGGGCACCAGCTGGGGCCACGGCGCGCCGGCCGGGCAGTCGATCTCGCTCAGCGAGTTCTACGTCGCGCACCCGTCCGACTCGGCCGCGACCATCAACGCGGCTCTGGCGGCGGGTAAGAACCTCCTGGTCACGCCGGGCGTCTACCACCTCGACCAGGCGCTGAACGTCACCCGCCCGGACACGGTGGTGCTCGGCCTCGGCTTGGCGACGCTGCAGCCGACCAACGGCACCGCGGCGATCACGACGTCCGATGTGGACGGTGTGAAGATCGCGGGCCTGCTGATCGACGCCGGCGCGGTGAACTCGCCGGTGCTCGTGCAGGTCGGCCAGCCGGGGTCGAACGCCAACCACGCCGCGGACCCGACGTCGCTGCACGACGTGTTCTTCCGGATCGGCGGCGCCGCCGTCGGGAAGGCCACGCAGACACTGGTGGTCAACTCGAACAACGTCATCGGCGACCACATGTGGCTGTGGCGCGGCGACCACTCGAACGGCGTCGGCTGGAACGTCAACACCGCGGCTAACGGCCTGGTGGTCAACGGCGCGAACGTGACGATGTACGGCCTGTTCGTCGAGCACTACCAGCAGTACGAAGTGCTCTGGAACGGCAACGGCGGCCGGACGTACTTCTTCCAGAACGAGATGCCGTACGACCCGCCGGACCAGGGCTCCTGGTCCAGCGGCGGCGGCCGGCAGGGCTGGGCGGCGTACAAGGTGGCCGACTCGGTGACCAGCCACGAAGGGTGGGGACTGGGCAGCTACTGCTTCTTCAACACCAACCCGTCCATTGTGGCCAGTCACTCCTTCGAGGTGCCGAACACCTCCGGGGTCCGGTTCCACAACCTCGTTTCGGTGTCACTCGGCGGCGTCGGCACGATCGCGCACGTCATCAACGACTCGGGTGACGCCGCGAACACCGGGCACCAGGTGAGCCCGCTGGTCAGCTACCCGTAACACGGCAGCGACGTACGCGTCCGGGCGGACCAGCCAGGCTTCGCCCGGACGCGCACCGAGCGCTCCGCCCACCGGGATCTCCGCGGACCGCACCCCCTCGGCTCGCACCCCGGGGGTCGTCAGCACGAGAAACCCTTGCCGGGCCAGGTCACGTAACCGTCCACTCGCGACGGTGACGTCCGGCAGCAGCACCCCCGGCCCCGGCGGCGGCACCGCGCCCCGCGGGGGCCGACCGGCGAACGGCCGGTCCGGGTCCGGCGTGGTCAACGGTGAATCCGGGTACCAGAACGGTTCGGCCAGCCGTCCCGAGTCGACCTGCTCGTGCACCGCCGGGTCGGTCGCCGCGCGGGTGAGGACGTCCAGACGGCGTTCGCGCTGCCCGTCGTCCTGCGGCACCAGGAAGTCCATGGTCGCCGTGGTCACCGCCGCGTTCTCGGCGGCCGCCGCGTGCCGCTCGGTGTGGTAGCTCTCCAGCAGCTCCTCTTCCGCGTCGCCGCGCAGGACCCAGGCGAGCTTCCAGGCCGCGTTCTCCGCGTCGGCGACGCCGGAGTTCAGCCCGCGCGCCCCGAACGGCGCGACCAGGTGCGCGCAGTCCCCGGCCAGCAGCACGCGGCCGACCCGCATCCGGTCGACGAGCCGCGTGTGGAACCGGTACACCGAACGCCAGACGACCTCGTACGGCCGGTCGCCGATGATCGCCCGGATCCGGTCGTCGAGGGCACCGCCGGTCTCCTCGGCCGCGAGGTCGTAGTCGTCCGGGACCTGCCAGTCGATGCGGAACCGCGAGTCCGGGCACGGGTGGATGAGCACCTGGCGGCCCGGGTTCCACGGCGGGTCGAAGTGGAAGCGGCGCTCGGCCGCCCAGCCGGGCAGGTCGGCGCGGATGTCGCAGATGAGGAACAGGTCGCGGAAGGAGAACCCGGTCAGGTGCTGACCGAGCGCCCGCCGCACGGTGTCGCCCCGCGAACCGGCGCAGGCGATCGCGTAGTCGGCCTCGATCCGGCGCGGCCCGTCCTTCGTCTCGCACTCGACCACGACGCGGCCGGGCTGAGTCACTCCGGTGACGCGGTGGCCGCAGCGGACGTCGATCAGCGGCTGCTCGGCGATCAGCTCGTCGAGCACCTCCTCGACGCGGGCCTGCGAGAGGTTCACGAACGGCGGCAGCGCCGAGCCGCCGTCGGGCAGCTTCAGCGAGAACAGCTCGGTGTCGCGGTGGAACGTCCGGGCGGTCGTCCAGGTGAGGCCTTCCTCGGCGAGGCAGCCCGCGCCGAGCGACGCCCAGACGTCCAATGTGTCCCGTTGCTGGCAGATGGCCTTGGACCCCACGGGGTCGCGCACCTCGTGCTCGTCGACGAGCACCACGGGTACGCCCCAGCGCGCGAGCAGCAGCGCGGCCGTCTGGCCGACCGGGCCATTGCCGAGGACCGCGACCGTCATCCCTGGAGCTGGTCCCAGACTTCGCGGTCGCGTTCGGCGGTCCACACCACCGGCCGCTCGATGCCGCCCAGCTCGTCCCACAGCCGCGAGACGTCGAAGGGCAGGCAGTGCTCGAAGATCGGCCACTGGCCGTACTGACCGACGAGGGCCGCGTGCGTGCGTTCGAAGGCGTCCTTCAGCGTGCCGCCGTCTTCGCGGGCCGCGCCGACCTCGCGGATCATCGTGTCCAGGAAGTGCCGTGTCTGCGCGATGGCCGCCCCGACGGCGTCGCGGCCTCGGCTCACGCCGCCGCGTCCGCCGATCAGCGTCTCGGCCCCGAACTCGCCGACACGGTCCAAAGTGGACGAAGCCCAGTCGCGGTGGAACGCGTCACCCGTGTACAGCGCGGCCTCGGCTTCGACGAGATCGCCCGCGTAGAGGATCTTCTGGCGCGGCAGCCAGGCGACGATGTCGCCCTCGGTGTGGCCGCGGCCGCAGTACTGGAGGACGAGGTCGCCGCGGTCGCCGCCGAGGTCGATGGTCAGCCGGTCGGAGAAGGTCAGCGTCGGCCAGGTCAGGCCGGGCACCGAGTCGGCGCCCTTCGCCAGCCGCGGCATCCGGCCGAACTCGCTCGCCCAGTCCTCCTTGCCGCGCTCGGCGACCAGGGCCCGGGTGTTCTCGTGCGCGACGATGACTTCGGCGTCGAACGCGGACGCGCCGAGCACGCGCACCGCGTGGTAGTGGCTCAGCACCAGGTAGCGCACGGGTTTGTCTGTGTGCTCACGGAGTTTCGCGAGCCATTCGGCCGCGGCGACCGGCGTGGCCAGCGCTTCGAAGCAGACGAGGAAGTCCTCGCCCTCGATCGCGCCGATGTTCGGGTCTCCCTCGGCCGTCAGCGCGTAGACGCCGTCGTCCAGGACTTCCAGGGTTTGCGCTTTCTCCGCCAGGTCGGCCGAAGAGGCGAAGGCTTTCTTCGTCACGGCGAGCGCTCCTTCTGATCGTCAAAGCTTTGACTATCTCGCCGGTCACAGTAACCCGCCGGGGCGGCGCGCGGAACCCCTTCGCCTAATCTGGGCCGCATGACCGACCGACCGGCCGAAGACCTCGACTACCTCTCGTTCGTCGACTACGCGATCGGGAAGACGAAGGCGGAGCTGCCGGACACCGACCCCGTCGCGATGCGCCTCGGCCTCACCCTGCACCGGCTGGCCGGCGCGCTGGTCTACGACTGGGAGTCGACGGTGCACCGTCCTCGCGGCCTGAGCTGGGGCGGGTTCCGGGTGCTGTTCGTGCTGTGGCTGGGCGGCCCGCTGGAGTCCCGCCACGCGGCGCGCCTGGCCGGGATGAGCCGCGCGGCGGTGTCGGCGCTGGTCAAGACCTTGGAGCGGGACGGCCTGGTGACGCGCGCGCAGGTCCCTCGCGATCGACGGGCGGTCCGGCTCGCGCTGACCGAGGCGGGCCACTCGGCGGTGACGGACGCGTACCAGGCGCACAACGCGCGCGAACGGGAGTGGGCGGCGTCGCTGACGCCGTCGGAGCAGACGGTCCTGATCGGACTGCTCGAGAAGCTCACCACGAGCCCGGTGGCCGCGGCGGCGCAGCGCCTGGCCTAGCTGGCCAGCCCGGGCAGGGTGTGCCCGGTCTGCTCGGCCTTCGCGCGGAGGTACCGGACGTTGTTCTCGGTGGCGAAGACCCCGGTCGGCACCTGCTCGCGCACGGCGATCCCGGCTTTGCGCAGCTGAGCGGCCTTGTCGGGGTTGTTCGACAGCAGGTCCACCTCCGTGACACCCAGCGCTTCGAGCATCTGCGCGGCGACGGCGTAGTCGCGGGCGTCCTCGGGCAGGCCGAGCGCGGCGTTGGCGGCGTAGGTGTCGAGGCCCTGGTCTTGCAGCGCATAGGCGTCGAGCTTGTTGTAGAGCCCGATCCCGCGGCCTTCCTGGCGCAGGTAGAGCAGGTAGCCGCCGGCCTCGGAGATCCGTTCGACGGCCTCGGCCAGCTGAGGCCCGCAGTCGCAGCGCGCGGACCCGAAGACGTCCCCGGTGAGGCATTCGGAATGCGGCCGCACGAGCGGCACGTCCCCGGGGGTGCCGAGCACGAGGGCGAGGTGCTCACCCCCGTCGGCCAGGCCCCGGAAGGTGACGGCGTCGGCCTCGACGGCGACGCCGCCGTGGAGTCGCAGCGGGATCCGCACCCGCGTCCGCACCTCAGCCGTCATGCCTTCTCCCCTGGGATCGCCCACGTGATCGACCCTACCGGAAGTTCAAATTCGAACAGTCGGCGTTGTGTGCCGGGTCATCGCTTGATCGAACACCGCGAGGCGCGGGGTTCTTCCCGGTTCGAACACCGTTGGGTGTCACAAGCCTCACTTGAGCAACAGCGCGGGCGCCTTCGCCATCTCCTCGCTCAGGCACTGAACAGGAGTCAGAGCGTGACCACACCCGAATCACCCCCGCCGGCGCGGCACCCACCACTTCGGCGGGCTGCAGCAGTCCCGAAGGACTCCCGCGGTCCTCGCTGCCGGGCATGATGCGTTCACGGGTCCCGGCGGTCGCCACTGTTTCCGATGTCGACCTCCTCGGGATCGCCGACTCCTACTTCTGATGTCACTCGCGACTGGCGCGCTGTGCCCGCAGTTCAACGATCGGGTCACGTACGACGCCATCGGATGGCGCCCCGGGGCGGGCGCCTCCACCACCCTCGCGAACGATCTCAAGGCCAACGGTGGCCTGATGCGGTTCACCACCAAGAAGGGCGAGTACGTCGAGATCTCCGGCAGGTGCACCTTCTCGAAGGTGAAGTAACCCCCGTCGAGGCGGAAAACCGGTGGCATCCCCGTCGTATCCTCAGCGCATGATCCCCGGTGCCACCGCCGCGTCGTTCCTGCTCGTCGTCATCCTCGGGGCGATGTCGCCCGGGCCCGACTTCGTCGTCGTCACCCGGTCCTCGCTCACCGGTGGGCGGCGCGCCGGCATCGCCGCCGGGGCCGGGATCTCGCTCGGGGTCTTCGCGTGGGTCGTCGCCATCGCCTTCGGGGTCGCCGCCGTGCTCACCGCCTCGGCCGTCGCCTTCGGCGTCGTCAAGCTCGTCGGGGCCGCCTACCTCGTGTTCCTCGGCGTGAAGGCCTGGCTGGCCGTGCGCCGCGGGGAGTACCGGGACCTCGGCGACACCGGCCCAGGGAAGTCCCTGAAGGCCGGCGCCGCCTTCCGGCAGGGGCTCTTCACCAACCTGCTCAACCCCAAGGTCGCCGTCTACTTCCTCGCCCTGCTCCCCCAGTTCCTGCCCGCCGACGGCGCCACCCTGCAGACGCTCGAACTCGCCGCCATCGCGACCGCCGGCACCATCCTCTGGTTCGCGGCCCTCGCCCTCGTGGTCGGCGCGCTGAAGCGGTTCTTCAGCGACGGCCGCGTCCGGCGGGGCCTCGACGCCGTGCTCGGGAGCGTGCTCGTCGCGCTCGGGGTCAAGGTCGCCGCCGAAACGGCCTGAGGGCCGCCGCCGTCACAGCTTTTCGGCCGCCAGCGCCGTGCCCTCCACCCGCGCCCGGATCTTCGCGAACGCGATGTCGCGCGAAGTCGACGTGTCGTCCGCGAACGGCGAGAACCCGCAGTCGTCGCACGTGCCGAGCCGGTCGGCCGGCAGGTACTTCGCCGCCGCGAGCACGCGGTCGCGGACCTCCTCCGGTGTCTCCACCCGCGGGTCGATCGGGTCGATCACGCCGACGAAGATCCGCTGGTCCGCCTTGAGGTTGTCGCGGATCACCTCCAGCGCCGCGGCCGGCTCGGCCTCGCTCGCGAGCTGGACGTAGAAGTTGCCCGCCTTCAGCGACAGCAACGCCGGCAGCAGGCCCGCGTAGTCGACGTCGAGGCTGTGCACCGAGTCCTGGTCACCGCCCGGGCAGGTGTGGACGCCGATCTTCGCGCGCTCCTCCGCCGTGAACCGGTCGAGGACGGCGTTGTTGAGGTCGACGAACTGCCGCAGCAGCCCACCGGACGGGTCGAGCTTCAGCGACAGCCGCCCTTCGGTGAAGTCGATCTGGACGGTGTGGGCCCCGGCGTCGAGGCTGCGCCGGATGTCCGCCTCGGCTTCGTTCACGAGGTCGGCGACGAACTCCTCCTGCGAGTACCCGTCGATGCCGTCGCCCGGGTAGATCAGCGAGATCGCGGACGCGGCGATCACCGCCTGCTTGACCGGCCGGTCCGTGAGCGCCTTCGCCCGCGTCAGGTACTCGTCGGCGTGGGTCGCGTAGCGGAACGGGCCCGCGGTCAGCCGCGGCAGCTGCCGGGTGTGCCCGTCGGCGAACGGGATGACGACGCCGTCGGGCGCCAGCGCGGTCAGCCCGGCCAGCGGGTACGTCGCGAAGCTCGGCTTGCCCTGCTCACCGTCCGACACGACCGGCGAGCCGGTCTCCTCGAACCGGCTGATCGTGTCGGCCAGCGCCCGGCCCTCCAGCTCGGCGAGCGCGGCGGCGTCGATCCGTCCGGCGGCGAACGCGCCGAGCCCCTCGATGAGGTACCCGGGGCGCGGGATGCTGCCGATCGGTTCGGTGGGCAGGGTCATGGAGTCCTCCGCGGTTTGAAGGTCCAGACCGGCCTCTGACCGGCGCGAAGCCGGCCTGGCCGGCCTCGTGTCCGCCCGAACGTAGCGTGGTCCCGGGCGGTCACGGAGCGCGGATCACCCGGTCGGAGCAGCAAAAAGCACAAAATGAGAAGACGTTTGGCGGTTAGCCGGGAGGACGATTGGGTATTCGCTACGGCGACACGGCGGGTTCGGCGCCGAAGGAGTACCCCGATGCTCAGTCACCACGATCGCACCGAGCTCGAGAAGATCGAGCGGAACCTCGAGGTCACCGACCCCGATCTGGCCACAGCCCTGCGCGAAGGGCGGCGCCCGAAGTCGCGCGCGCTGCGCAGCGCCCTGTTGGTCTCCGTCGACGTCGTCGCCGTGACCCTGCTGGTCCTGGGGTTGATCTTGCCCGACCCCGGCGTCACCCTCTGCGGGATCCTCGCCCTCACCGGCACCGTCTGGACCCACGTGGCGCGCCACCGGATCTGACGTTCTGGGGCAGACTGGGCCCGTGAAGTGGGTCCTGCACGTCGACCTCGACCAGTTCATCGCCGCGGTCGAGATCGCCCGCCGTCCGGAGCTGCGCGGGAAGCCCGTGGTGGTCGGCGGCAACGGCGACCCGACCGAACGCGCCGTCGTCGCGACCGCGTCCTACGAAGCCCGCGAGTTCGGCGTCCAGTCCGGCATGCCGCTGCGGATCGCCGCCAAGCGCTGCCCGGACGCCGTCTTCCTGCCCAGTGACCCGCCCGCCTACCTCGAGGTGTCCGAGCACGTGATGGCGGCGGTGCGGCAGCTGCCGGTCGTCGTGGAGGTGCTGGGCTGGGACGAGGCGTTCATCGGCGCCGAAACCGACGACCCGGAGGCGCTGGCGGCCTCGATCAAGGACGCCGTGCTGCGCGAGACCGGGCTGTCGTGCGCGGTCGGGATCGGCGACAACAAGCTGCGCGCCAAGCTCGCCACCGGTTTCGGCAAGCCGGGCGGGATCTTCCGGCTGACGCAGGAGAACTGGTGGGACGTGATGGCCGCGCGCCCGACCGACGCGCTGTGGGGCATCGGCGGCAAGACCACCAAGAAGCTCGCCGAGCTGGGCGTCCACACCGTCCTCGACCTCGCGGGCGCGGACGCCGCGGCGCTGGCCACGCGGTTCGGCCCGAAGACCGGCCCGTGGCTGCGCCTGCTCGGCGGCGGCATCAGCGACGCGGAGGTGAGCGCGACGCCGTACGTGGCCCGCTCCCGCAGCCGCGAGACGACGTTCCAGCGCGACCTCACGGACCCCGCCGAGATGGCCGCGGAGGTGTCGGCGCTGGCCAAGCGCGTGTGGCAGGACGTCCTCGACGAAGGCCGGCCGGCCGCGCGGGTCGCGGTGAAGGTGCGGTTCGTGCCGTTCATGACCCACACCCACAGCATCACGTTGCCGGAGCCGACGTCGGACGCGGCCGAGATCGAGCGAGCGGCACGGGAGGTGCTGGGGATGTTCGAGCTGACCCGCGCGGTGCGGCTGCTGGGCGTGCGCGCGGAGTTCCTCCGCGAAGACTAGGCCGGCTAGAGCCCGTCCGGCAGGGGCAGCGGCCGGTCCGGGTCCAGTGCGACGCCGACCGCCTGGAGCGTGTGGTCGAGCATCGCCCAGATCGTGCCGCTGAGCTGGGCCGTCAGCTGGTCCAGGGTGAGCGCGCCCGGGTGGTCGAGCCAGCGGGCCGTCGCCGATTCGACGTAGCCGACCAGGCCGAACGCGATCGTGTCGGCCGGGGCCGGGTCGCGGCCGAACGCCGTCAGGTAGCCGGCGAACAGGCTGCTCAGGTGGCGGGCGATCGTGCCGCGGACGTCCGCCGGTCCCGGTTCCGCGCGCGCCAGGTAGCGGTGCAGGGAGACGTGCTCGGTCAGCCAGCGCAGGTGCGTCGCGATCACCGTCGAGATCATCTCGTTCGGCGAGCCCGAGGGGTGCCAGAGCGGCTCGAGCTCGGCCGTCACCAGCTCGGCCGCCCGCTGGGCGATGGCCCGCTGCAGGTCCGCCGCGTCGTCGAAGTGCTTGTACAGCCGCGTCCGGGCGACGCCGGCGCGCTCGGCGATCTGCTCGGTCGAGACGTCGGGGCCGTGCTCGGCGATCGCTTCCAGGGCCGCGTCGACGAACTCGGCGCGGCGCCGTTCCTGCTGGCCCGCCCAGCGCGCCGCCCGTCCGTCGACCTTGGTCACGGCGGAAGCCTACTCACGGCCCGCGAGCCGGTGTACGCTCCCAAACTAGCTAGTACAGCGTGTACCCCCTACTTTCGGAGGCCGCCATGGGCGTCGAGGCCCAGGACCGGGACGTGACCGCGGCCCGCCTGCTCAAGAGCTCCGCGAAGAACTCCTACGACCCGTACGTGGACATCGACTGGGCCGCGCCGCTCGCCGAGGGCAAGGCGTACATGCCGCTCGAGCGCGTCTCCCTCTACGGCACCGACCTCTGGGCGAAGCTGACACCAGACCAGCGGATCGAGCTGTCCAAGCACGAGATCGCCAGCATCATGAGCGTCGGCCTCTGGTTCGAGATCGTCCTGATGCAGCTGCTCGCCCGGTACGTCTTCGACCTCGACGCGCGCACCGAGCACGCGCAGTACGCGATGACCGAGATCGGCGACGAGACCCGGCACTCTGTGATGTTCGCCCGCACCGCCGACCGGCTCGGCGTGCCGCGCTACGGCGTCCCGAAGGTCGTGCACCGCGCCGCGAAGGTGTTCGGCGCGACCGCCGCCGGGCCGTCGATGTTCGCCAGCGTCCTGGTCGCCGAGGAGACCACCGACCGGCTGCAGCGTTCGATGATGGACGACAACGGCATCCAGCCGCTGATCCGCTCGGTCAACCGCATCCACGTCGTCGAGGAGGCCCGGCACGTCCGGTTCGCCAAGGAGGAAGTCCTGCGGGAGACGCCGAAACTGTCGAAGGCGGCGCTGCACCGCCACCGGGTGCGGACCGCGCTCGTCGCGTTCGGCGTGATCGACAGCATGGTCGACCCGCGGGTCTACCGCAGCGTCGGGATCGACGCGCGCGAAGGCCGGGCCGCGGCGCTCGCGAACCCGCACTTCCACGAGACGCGCCGGTGGATGGCGGAGAAGATCGTGCCGTTCCTGCGCGAGGCGGGGCTGATCGGCGGCCGGTCCGAGGGCATTTGGCGGCGCGCGCACCTGATTTGACCCGGGAGGGGAAATTTCCCTTCCCGGGAGGGACCGGCTTGCGCCAGGATTCGGCGGTGACCGAGGGATTCCCACCGCCGCAGCCGCTCGAACCCGCACCGCCGCAGCCGCCGCGGGCGCCGGCGCCCGCGCCGCGCCCCTTTCTCGCGCGGCCCGTCGCCACCGGCCTGATCGGCGTGGTCGTCGGCGCGTTCCTGGTCGGCGTGCCGTGGCTGGTGCTGGGCCTGCTCGGCGGCGGCCCGAGCGGCCAGGCCCTGACTGCGCCGGCGAACCTCGGCGGGCTCGGCAAGGCCCAGGACGCGATCGCGAAGCTCGACGCCGCGCGCGGCAAGGCGACGATCGACCGCATCACCAAGACCGACCAGGAGACCGCCACCCGCGTGTCGGCGGCCTACGACGGCGCTGGCGCGGTGGTCCAGGACTACCAGGACGAGCGGCTGCTGCGGTCGTTCCAGCTGGTCGCCGTGCGCGCGCCGTCGCCGGAGCTGTTCGCGCCCTACGAGGACGTCCAGGCCCTCGGCGTGGCCAAGCCGGGCACCGAACTGGTGCGCGTCGGCGCCGTGCAGTGCCTGGTGCACAACGCCCCGGCCGCGCCCGGCTCGACCGCGGACCCGGACCAGTCCTTCGTCCTGAACTGCCAGCGCACCGGCCCCGGCTTGACCGTCGCGGTGCGGAGCCTGGGGACCGAGGGCAACCACGACCCCCAGGAGCTCGCCGGGATCGTCGAACAGGCCTGGCGGGAGCTCGGGTGATCACCATCCGGACGGCCCGCGCCGACGACGAGGCCGTGCTGGCGAAGCTCGACGAGCGCACGTGGGACTCGCTGGTGTCGCCCGCTCCCCCGCCGCCGCCCGGCACGCCGTTCTTCGACGAGGACACCCGCCCCGAAGACTTCCTCGTCGCCGAACACGACGGCGCGGTCGCCGGCTACGTCCGCGTCGCCGAAGGCTTCCCGATCCCCGCCCACCGCCACGTTCGGGTGATCGGCGGGCTCGCCGTCGACCCGGACCGGCGCCGGCTCGGCATCGCGCGCCGGCTCGTCGACGCCGCCGTGGCCGAAGCGCGGCGGCGCGGCGCGCGCAAGGTGACGTTGCGCGTGCTGGGTTACAACACCGCCGCCCGGCGGGTCTACGAGAGCTGCGGGTTCGTCGTCGAAGGCGTGCTGCGGGCGGAATTCCGCGTCGACGGCGCCGACGTCGACGACGTTCTCATGGCCCGCTCGCTCGCTTGACAGCTTCCCGGCGGCTTTGCCATCCTGGTCGTGGGCCGAGAGGCGCTGCGACGGAACTCCTTCCGCCACGCTCGGCCCGGACCACGACTCCAAGGGCGCCTCCCGCGAGGGAGGTGCTCTTTTTTGATGACCACTGTGATGTCCACTGTGGTGTCGCGTCCCGCCTCCCGAGCGTCCCGCAAACGAGCTCCGGAGTGCATCGAAGAATGAGTGACAAACTGCAGACCCGCAACGGTCTCGACTTCGCCGTCGCCGACCTCTCCCTGGCCGGGGCCGGCCGCACGCAGCTGCGCCTGGCCGAGCACGAGATGCCCGGCCTGATGGCGATCCGCCGCGAGTACGCCGCCGCGCAGCCGCTGAAGGGCGCGCGGGTCGCCGGGTCACTGCACATGACCGTCCAGACCGCCGTGCTCATCGAGACCCTCGTCGCGCTCGGCGCCGAGGTCCGCTGGGTGTCGTGCAACATCTTCTCCACCCAGGACGAGGCCGCCGCGGCCGTCGTCGTCGGCCCCGAGGGCACCGTCGACGCCCCGGCGGGCACGCCGGTGTTCGCGTGGAAGGGCGAGACGCTCGAAGAGTACTGGTGGTGCACCGACCAGCTCTTCGCCTTCTCCGGCGGCCAGGCGCCGAACATGATCCTCGACGACGGCGGCGACGCCACCCTGCTCGTCCACAAGGGAGTCGAGTTCGAAGCCGCGGGTGCGGTGCCGCAGCCGTCCGAAGAGGACCCGGAGGAGTACCGGATCGTCCTCGACACGCTGCGCGCGAGCCTCGCGGCCGACGGCGACCGCTTCACCCGCATGGCCAAGGAGATCCGCGGCGTCACCGAGGAGACGACCAACGGCGTCAAGCGGCTCTACAAGCTCGCGAAGGACGGCGAGCTGCTCTTCCCCGCGATGAACGTCAACGACTCCGTGACGAAGTCCAAGTTCGACAACAAGTACGGCATCCGGCACTCCCTTGTGGACGGACTGAACCGGGCCACCGACGTGATGATCGGCGGCAAGCGCGTCGTCGTCTGCGGCTACGGCGACGTCGGCAAGGGCGCGGTCGAGGCGCTGCGCGGCCAGGGCGCCCGGGTCGCGGTCACCGAGATCGACCCGATCTGCGCGCTGCAGGCGGCGATGGACGGGCTCGACGTCGTGGAGCTCGACGACGTCGTCGAGACGGCCGACATCTTCATCACCACCACCGGCAACTTCGGCATCATCTCGGCCGCCCAGATGACGCGGATGAAGCACAACGCGATCGTCGCGAACGTCGGGCACTTCGACAACGAGATCGACATGGCCGGCCTCGCGAAGCTGCCGGGCATCGTCAAGAACGAGATCAAGCCGCAGGTGCACGAGTGGACGTTCCCGGACGGCCACGCGATCATCGTGCTCTCCGAAGGCCGCCTGATGAACCTCGGCAACGCGACCGGCCACCCGTCGTTCGTGATGTCGAACTCGTTCACCAACCAGGCCATCGCGCAGATCGAGCTGTTCGCCAAGCCCGGCGAGTACGCCACCGACGTCCACCGGCTGCCGAAGCACCTCGACGAGAAGGTCGCCCGGCTGCACCTCGACGCCCTCGGCGTGAAGCTCACCCGGCTCTCGAAGGAGCAGGCCGAGTACATCGGCGTCGACGTCGCCGGTCCGTACAAGCTCGATCACTACCGGTACTGATCCGAGATTGCTCCATTTGACGCAGTTTGCGGCATCGGGAAAGTGGCCATCCTCCCCGTGACAGCGCATCTGCCCGGCCGGCGCGGCGGGTAGGTCCCATGCGAAGGAGTGTGTGTCAAAGTGATCGTTCTCGGTGTAATTCTTCTGATCATCGGGTTTATCGTCGGTATCCCGGTGCTTTACACCATCGGCATCATTCTCGCGGTGGCCGGTGTTGCACTGGCCATCCTGGGCGGCACCGGCCGCCGGATCGGTGGGCGTGCGCACTGGTACTGATCGAGTACTCGCGAACGGCCTGGCACGGCGTCAGCAGCAATGCTCGCCGCGCCAGGCCGTTCGGCCTTCCTTCACCGCCACGAAGGCGATGACGAGGGCCACGAGCGGATCGGCCCACCACCAGCCCCAGAGGGTGTTGAGCAGCAATCCCGCCAGCAGGACCGCGGAAAGGTAAGTGCAGAGCAAAGTCTGCCGCGAATCCGCGACCGCGCTGGCGGATCCCAGCTCCCGTCCGGTTCGCCGCTGAGCGGCGGACAAGGCGGGCATCACGACGAGCGAAACCGCCGCGAGGACGACCCCGGTGAGCGAGCTTTCCGGCGCCGCCGCGGCGAAGAAGGTCCGCACGGACTCCGCCGTGACATAGGCGGCCAGTGCGAAGAACGAGACGGCGATCAGCCGCAGCGCCCGCCGTTCGCGGGCTTCCGGGTCGCGGCCCGAGAACTGCCAGGCGACCGCGACCGCCGAAGCGACTTCGACGACCGAATCCAGGCCGAACCCGACCAGCGCGCCGGACGAGGCCGCGGTGCCGGCCGTCAACGCGACGGCGGCTTCGACGACGTTGTAGGTGATGGTCGCCGCCACGAGCAGCCGGACGCGGCGAACGAGCACCATCCGGCGGTCCCCGGCCACGGTGACCGGCGCGCAGCAGCCGTCGGCGCAAGAGTCCGTCACGCCGGCTCGCACTCTTCCCGCGGCTCTACCGCGAGCACGACCTGGACGAGTTCACTCAGCGCGCGGGCGAGGTGCGCGTCGGCGATCTCGTACCGCACCTGACGGCCCTCGTAACCCGCCACGACGAGCCCGCAGCCCCGCAGGCACGAGAGGTGGTTCGAGACGTTCGAGCGGCTCAGCCCGAGCTCGACGGCGAGCCGCCCGGGATACGCGGGCCCGTCGAGCAGCGCGGTCAGGATCCGGCAGCGGGTCGGATCGGCGAGGGCGCGCCCGATCCGGGCCAGCGCCGACTCCCGCGTCTCACAGGTCACCATGCGGTGAACTGTACATCGGCCGCTGACATATCCACACGGGACACCGCGGAAAGTGAAGGGTCCTCCGGCTCCGAGGGGGAGGGAGAGCCGAAGGACCTCGTTAGTGTTAGCACATCGCCCCGCCCGTGTACACAGCTGCATACACGATCGTGTCACGCGCTTGACGCGTTCCTGACGCCGCGAAGGCCTCCCCAGCCGGCGGCGAAGCCGGTTGGAAAGGCCTTCACGGGTCCTGGCGGGAGGCTCAGGAAGCTTGGCGCAGCCAGGGTTTTCCCGGTTCGGCCGCACAGCCGCACCCGCGGCCGAGCGCCTGGCAGTCGACGATCAACCCGTGCCGGGCACGGTCACCGTCCCCACAGGCCGGTTCGGTGCACTCGGCGAATCCGCCTTCCGGGTGCACCACCAGCGTGCCGTGGCAGTGGTCGATGCCCGCGTCACACGAAGCACATTCCATAATCCCTTGGTACCACCGGGAAGCACGCGGACGCGGAAGGCGGCGACGGCGTGTCGGCCCGACCACCCGGACGGGATCAGGCGGACTTCGGCGCCTTCTTCCGCGCCGCCGGCTTCTTCTTCGCCGCCGGCGGCTCGTCCTCATCGGACTCCTCCGAAGTGGACTTCGCCCCGCGGGACTTCTTCGCCGCGTCCACACTGGCCTGCAGCGCCGCCATCAGGTCGACCACGTCGGCCTTCGCCGTGACCGCCGCCGGCTTGGTCGTCTCCTCCCCCGCCACCTTGGCCTCGATCATCTCCTCGAGGGCCTCGCGGTAGTGGTCGTGGTACTTCTCCGGCTCGAACACCGGCTCGGCCAGCGAGTCGATCAGCGACCCGGCCATGGTGACCTCCTGCGGCCGGATCTGCGGCGGGTCGTCGCGCAGGAAGGGGAAGTCGGGCTCGCGCACCTCGTCCGGCCACAGCATGGTCGTCATCACCAGCACGTCGGCGTGCACCCGCAGCACCGCCATGCTCTCCCGCTGCCGCACCGCGACCTTGGCGATGGCCACCTGGCTCGACTTGTGCAGCGCGTCCCGCAGCACGATGTACGGCTTCACCGCGTTCTTCTGCGGCTCCAGGTAGTAAGTCCGGTCGTACTGGATCGGGTCGATCGACTCGAGCGGCACGAACTCCAGGACGTCGATCGTGCGCTGCGAGGACAGCGGCAGCTCGGCCATCTCGGCGTCGGTGATCACGACCATCTCGCCGTCGGGCAGCTCGTAGCCCTTGGCGATCTCGGCGTAGGGCACCTCGGCGCCGTCGATCGTGCAGAACCGCTTGTACTGGATGCGGCCGCCGTCGGCCTCGTGCACCTGGCGGAGCGAGACGTTCTTGTTCTCGGTGGCCGCGTACATCTGGATCGGGATGGACACCAGCCCGAACGAGACCGAGCCCTTCCACATCGCCCGCATGCCACGCACCTTTCGGAGATCGTCTTCACGCTACGTGACAACCGTAGCCCGAAACGTCCCTCCGCGACAGTTCCTCCTCAAGAGGCGCCGCACCGCGCGCTAGACCTCTGCCAGGTACTTCTCCCAGAGTGCCGGATCCAGGAACCAGTTCTGGAAGTCCGTCGGATCGGTGAATCCGTTCGCGAACCGCCTCGCGACGGCGGGGTTCTGACCCGCGACGCCGAGGATCTGGAGCACGTGCGGGGGCGGCGGCAGGAGCAGCGCGTTGGTCCATTCGGTGACGTGGCGGGCGTACTCCCAGTAGCGCTCGAACGTGGCGTCCATCCACTCCGCGTCGAACGGCCGGTCGCCGCGCTCGACGATCGCGTCCAGGTACGTCGCGGCGCAGTGGCTCGCGTTGTTGGAGCCCTGGCCGGTGATCGGGTCGTTCGCCACGACGACGTCGGCCATGCCCAGCACGATCGCCCCGCCGGGCAGCGCGCCGACCGGGTTGCGGACCACCGGCGTGTAGCCGCCGGCCAGCGTCGCCTTCGCGTCGGTCAGCTCGGCGTCGCGGCTGCGCTCGTACTCCCACGGAACGAACTGCTTCATCAGGTCCAGGATCCGCGCGAAGTGCTCGGCCGGGCCCGGGCGGTCGTCGAAGCAGTCCAGCGGCCCGCCGGGGACGCCCTCGAAGAAGAGGATGTCGCAGTTCCCGCTCAGCGTGTACGCGGGGATCATGAACAGCTCGCCGACACCGGGGACGATGTTGAACCGCACCGCCATCTTGTCCGGGTGCTCCGGCCGCGGGCGCACGCCGTGGGCGTAGGCCAGCGACAGCGCGCGCATCGGCTTCGTGTACGGCGACCGCTCCGGGATCCGGTCGAACAGCTGGACCAGCTCGCCCTTGCCGGCCGAGATGATCACCAGGTCGTACAGCCGGGCCAGGGCGTCCAGCTCGGACGTCATCACGCCGTGGATGACGAGCTTGCCGCCGCGGTCCTCGAACAGCTCCAGCCAGCCGGCCATCTTCACCCGCTGGTCGACCGACTGCGCGATGTGGTCCAGCCCGGCGAACCAGTCGAGCGCGCGACCGCCGTCCGGCGCGGCCACGGACACGCCGAGGCCTTCGACGTTCACCGTGTCGGCTTCCCACTGGTCGATGCCGAGGTCCCGCTCGTGCTGCAGCGCGTCGTGGAACATGCACTGCGTCGACATCACGCGCCCGTTCCGGATCTCCTCCGGCGTCCGCGCGGACATCACCGTGACGTCGTAGTCCTTCGCCAGCAGCCCGAGGGCCAGCTGCAGCCCGGACTGCCCGGCGCCCACGATCAGGACCTTGCGCATGAAGCTCTTCTCTCCTCGTTCAGGCGTGCGGGGCGCTGGTCGCCAGCTCACGCGGGCCGGACAGCACGGCGAGCGACAGCGTGTGGCCGACCAGCTCGGTCAGGGTGGCGATCGTCGAGGCGCGGTCGCGGGCGTCGCAGGTGACCAGCGGGACGCTCGGGTCGAGCGCGAGCGCGTCCCGGACCTCGTCGAGGTCGTGCACGGGCATGCCCTCGAACTGGTTGACCGCGACGACGAACGGCAGCTCCGAGTCGTTCTCGAAGTAGTTGATCGCCGCGAACGACTCGTCGATCCGGCTGGTGTCGACCAGCACGACCGCGCCGAGCGCACCCCGGCTCAGGTCGTCCCAGAGGAACCAGAACCGCGCCTGGCCGGGCGTGCCGAACAGGTACAGCAGCAGGTCCGGGCGCAGCGTGATGCGGCCGAAGTCCATCGCGACGGTCGTCGTCGACTTGCCGCCGGGCGGGATGTCGTCGACGCCTTCGCCGGCCTCGGTCATCCACGCCTCGTTGCTCATCGGGGGCACTTCCGACACCGACCCGACGAACGTGGTCTTGCCGACACCGAAGCCCCCGGCGACGACGATCTTCGCGGAGATCGTCAGCAGTTCGCCCTCAGGCGGGGAGCCGCTTGAGCCCATCAAGGATCCTCTCGAGGACGTTGGTGTCGTGGTGGTAGGCGTGCGCGGTGGGGTGGACGAACACCGCGCCCTGGGACGCGAGGTCGCCGATCAGCACCCGCACCACGCCCAGCGGCAGGTCGAGCCCGACCGACAGCTCGGCGATCGAGCACCGCGCCCGGGCGCGTTCGTAGAGCGAGCGGGACTCGGGCATGAGCGTGCCGCTCAGCGCCGGGTCGTACCGCGGGACCGAGACCAGCGTCTCCACCAGCAGCTGGTGGCGGGTGCTGGTGCGGCCGCCGGTGAGCGCGTACGCCCGGATCCGGCGGCTGCGCCGCGGCAAGGCGGTGTCCTTCTCGGACACTGAGATCACATCCTTGTCGGGCATCGTCATCACGCCCGCGGCCGGCGCGCGGTGAGCACCTGGCGCAGTTCGGCGCGTACCTCGGGGGTGAGCGCGTGGCCGGCGTTGGTGATGAACTGGGTCATCTCGTAGGCGACCACCTTCATGTCCGCCTCGCCCGAGGTCAGCACCGCGAGCCCGGCACCGGAACCGATGCCCATGAACAGGAAGTAGCCGTGGGTGAGCCGGATGATGATCTGCTCGCAGTTGCCCTTGCCGAACAGCGCCGCGCTGTTGCCGGCCAGCGAGAGCAGGCCGCTGGAGATCGCCGCGAGCTGCTCGGCTTCGGCCTCGCCGACCGAGTCGGACGCGGTGAGGGGGAAGCCGTCCACGCTCATGATCAGCGCGTGGCTGACCCCGTGGACCTTGCGCACGAAGTCGTCGAGCAGCCAGGCGAAGTTGGCCGGTGCCGGGTGGGTGGCGCTCACGAGGCGGTTCCTCCGGGCGTCTCGTCCTGCTGGGGGCGGTTCTCGGCGAGCGCCGCCCGCTCGCCGTCGGCGAAGGCGCCGAGGTCGGCGAGCAGCTGGTCGTGGCCGTTCGTGCCGGCCGCCGCCGCCGGGGGTGGCGGTGGCGGTTCGGGCGCGGCACCGCGGATGCTGCCGGGCACCCGGCGCGGCAGGCCGTTGGCCGTGGTGCCGCCGGTCTGCTCGACCGGCCGCGGGCGCGGAGTGGGCTTGCGCGGGATCGGCGTCGGTTCCTCGCGGGGGAAGGCACCCGGACGGCGGCGCGGGAGCCCGCCGACGGTGGCCGGCTCGCCTGCCGGTGCCTTGACCGGTTCGGCCGTGACCGTGCGCGTACCCGACCAGGCGTTTTCGGCCAGCTCGGTGACGATGCCGGTCGGCAGCAGCACGGTGGCCACCGTGCCGTGCGGGCTGCGCCGGTCGAGCCGCACGGTGACGGCGTGGCGGGCGGCGAGCCGCGAGACCACCGCGAGCCCCATGTGGCGCGCCGCGGCGTCGTCGAGGTCGCCGCCGGCGGCGAGCCGCGCGTTGAGGCCGTCGACGCGCTCCGCGGGGATGCCGATGCCCTCGTCCTCGATCCGGACGAGCACGCTGCCCTGCTCGGTCAGGTGCGCGCTGACGTTCACCGGCGAGCTCGGCGACGACTGGTTGGCGGCGTTGTCGAACAGCTCCGCCAGCACCCGGCCCAGGTCCTCCGCGGCGAAGCCGACGACGCCGAGGTTCACGACCCGGCCGATGGTGATCCGCGCGTAGTGGTCGATCGAGGACATCGCCGCGCGCATGACGTCGAGCACCGACGTCGCGCGGGCGGCGTCGTCGGCGGTCTCCTGACCGGCCAGTACGCGCAGGTTCTCGGCGTTGCGCCGCAGCCGCGTCGCGAGGTGGTCGAGCTGGTAGAGCTCGGCGAGGCGGTGGTGGTCCTCCTCCCCCGCCTCCAGCTCCTCGAGCCGGGCGAGGAGCTGGTCGAGGAGGTTGAGGTCACGCAGGGCGACGCTGGCGCAGATCTCGGCGAGCACGGCGTCGTCCGCCGGCGCCGCCTGCGCCACCACGGGCACGGGCGGCTGCAACTGCGTGAGTGCCGGCCCGGCCGCGGGCTCGTACCCGCCGTGCTTCGGCGGCGCGGTGAGGTACTGCGCCGCCGCGACCCGCGAGCGGTCCAG
The DNA here is from genome assembly GCF_055633615.1 of Amycolatopsis sp. NPDC114505. Lineage (NCBI taxonomy): Bacteria > Bacillati > Actinomycetota > Actinomycetes > Pseudonocardiales > Pseudonocardiaceae > Amycolatopsis > Amycolatopsis sp. NPDC114505. The sequence continues at coordinate 1,098,223 of NZ_JBVKDV010000003.1, forward strand.
CAGGACGCGTGATCGATCCAGGAGTTCCCGGGCCCGGCTGGCCATGTGGTCCCACTTCTTCCTTGCTCAGTTCGGACGCGGTGCTTCTGCCGACCCCCGGCGACGACCGACATGCAAGCAGAAAGGCTCGTGACGTGTCCACAACCCGTCCCCGCGCGATCGCGCCGAGTGAGCGCCGATCGGGAGCGTCGCTCCTGGTGAGCGCAGTGCGTTAGGCCATTCGGTTCATTTTTGCAATTTGCTGTTCGCGACACAGCGCACACGGGGGCCGATACCGCAGGCCGGGCGGGTCCGCACGACGGAATCCCGAGCGTGTCCGGTTCGCCCTAATTTTGCGGGCCGCGCACTTTTTTGCGGGGCACGCAACTTTTTCGCTACACTCCGTTCATGCCTCCGGAGGAACCACCGAAGCTGACGCTGCGGGAACGCAAGAAGCGCGAGGCCCGCCGGGCGCTCGCGCAGGCCGCGTTGCGGCTCTCGATGGACCGCGGGCTGGAGAACGTGCGGGTCGAGGACATCGCCGCCGAGGTGGGGGTCTCGCCCCGCACATTCAACAACTACTTCTCCAGCAAGGAGCAGGCGGTCTGCTCGATGGTCGTCGACCGCCACGAGGGGATGCGCGAAGCCCTGCTCGCCCGGCCGGAGGGCGAGCCGCTCTGGGAGTCCGTGAAGCAGGCGGTGATCGAGCAATATTCGCGTGAGGGCGAACCCGATCGCGCGTATGTTGCGCGTATCCGGGAGCTGATGGGTCAGCTCATGCTGCGCGGCGAGTTCCTCAACGCCCACGCGGCGGTCGAACGCGTCCTCGCCGAGACCATCGCGAAACGGGCGGGCGGGGCGGACCACCTGCTGTGCCGGCTGATGGCCTCCACGGTGGAAAGCGCCGTCCGCGTCGCCTTCGTCAACTGGTTCATGACCGAGGGCGAGCCGTTCCTCCCGACCCTGGAACGGCTGCTGGACGAGCTGGCCACCGGGATGCCCGGCCTGACCGGGGGCACCGCACCGTCACCCGGACCGAACACCACCACCACATCACTGGGGGAACCGTTGTGCTAGTCAAGCTCCTGCGCAGTCACCTGCGCCCGTACAAAACCACGTTGTGGGTGATCGTGGCGCTGCAGCTGGTGCAGACCATCGCCATGCTCTACCTGCCGACGCTCAACGCCGACATCGTCGACAACGGGCTGATCAAGGGCGACATGCCCTACATCCTGCGCGTCGGCGCCGTGATGCTCGCCGTGACGCTGGCTCAGATCGCCGGCTCGATCGGCGCGGTCTACTACGGCGCCCGCACCGCGATGGCGGTCGGCCGCGACATCCGCTCCGGGGTCTTCCACCGGGTGCAGGACTTCTCGGCCCGCGAGGTCGGCCAGTTCGGCACGCCGTCGCTGATCACCCGCACCACCAACGACGTCCAGCAGATCCAGATGCTGGTCGTGATGACGCTGACGCTGATGGTGTCGGCGCCGATCATGTGCGTCGGCGGGATCATCCTGGCGCTGAACCTCGACGTGCCGCTGTCCTCGTTGCTGCTGGTGATCGTGCCGGTGCTCGCGGTCGCGGTCGGCACGATCATCACCAAGATGCGCCCGGCGTTCCGCCTGATGCAGGAGCGGATCGACCGGATCAACCAGGTGCTGCGCGAGCAGATCATGGGCATCCGCGTCATCCGCGCGTTCGTCCGCGACAAGCACGAGCGCGAGCGCTTCGACGTCGCGAACGACCAGCTGCTCACCGTGTCGCTGCGGGTCGGGCGGCTGATGGCGCTGATGTTCCCGATCGTCATGCTGGTGATGAACGCCTCCAGCGTCGCGGTGCTGTGGTTCGGCGGGCAGCGCATCGACTCCGGCAGCATGCAGATCGGGGCCCTCACGGCGTTCCTGTCCTACCTGCTGCAGATCCTGATGTCGGTCATGATGGCCACCTTCATGTTCATGATGGTGCCGCGCGCGGAGGTCAGCGCCGAGCGGATCAGCGAGGTGCTCGACACCGAGTCGAGCGTCCGCCCGCCGGTGTCGCCGATCAAGCCCGGCACGCTGCACGGCCACCTCGAGCTGTCCGGCGTCGAGTTCCGCTACCCCGGCGCGGAAAAGCCGGTGCTGCAGGACATCTCGCTGATCGGGCGGCCGGGAGAGACGACCGCGGTGATCGGGTCGACGGGTACCGGCAAGACGACGCTGCTGAACCTGATCCCGCGGCTGATGGACGCGACGCGGGGCACGGTGAAGGTCGACGGCGTCGACGTGCGCGACCTCGACCAGGCGGTGCTCGCCCGCGCGGTCGGGCTGGTGCCGCAGAAGCCGTACCTGTTCGCCGGGACCGTGGCGAGCAACCTGCGCTACGGCAACCCGGACGCCACCGACGAAGAGCTGTGGCACGCCCTCGAAGTGGCCCAGGGCAAGGACTTCGTCGAGGCGATGGCCGAAGGCCTGGAGGCACCGATCTCCCAGGGCGGCACGAACGTCTCCGGCGGCCAGCGGCAGCGGCTCGCGATCGCGCGGATGCTGGTGCACAAGCCGGAGATCTACCTCTTCGACGACTCGTTCTCGGCGCTGGACTACGCGACCGACGCGGCCCTGCGCCGCGCGCTGGTGTCGGAGACCGCCGACGCGACGGTGATCATCGTCGCGCAGCGCGTCAGCACCATCCGGGGCGCCGACCGCATCATCGTCCTCGACGAGGGCCGCGTCGTCGGCACCGGCACCCACCACGAACTGTTCGACGGCAACGAGACCTACCGCGAGATCGTGCTGTCCCAGCTGACCGAGCAGGAGGCGGCGTGAGTACCACGGAATCGCCGAAGACCGCCGTCACCGAAGCGGGCGAACGGCCGACCGCGGAACGGCAGAAGAACACCGGGGCCGCCACCGTCGGGCCCGGCCGGTGGATGGCCGGCGGCGCGCCGCCGGAGAAGGCCCTCGACTTCAAGGGGTCCCTCAAGCGGCTACTGCGCATGCTGGCCCCGCAACGGCTCTACCTGATCGGTGTGCTCGTGCTCGGCGCCGCGAGCGTCGCGCTGACCGTGATCGGGCCGAAGATCCTCGGCCAGGCCACCGACGCGATCCTGGCCGGCGTGCTCGGCAAGCAGGTGCCGCCGGGCGTCACCAAGGAGCAGGTCGTCGCCGGGCTGCGCGCCGCCGGCAACAGCACGCTCGCCGACATCTACGGCCGCGTCGACCTCGTGCCCGGCATCGGCATCGACTTCGACAAGGTCGGCCAGATCCTGGTGACCGTGCTGGCGCTGTTCGTCATCGCGTCGTTCTTCGGGCTCATCCAGGCCCGGCTGACGACGACCCTGGTGCAGAACGCCGTCTACCGGCTGCGCCAGGACGTCGAGGACAAGTTCGCGCGGCTGCCGCTGAAGTACTTCGACCGCCAGCCGCGCGGCGAGGTCCTTTCCCGTGTCACCAACGACATCGACAACCTGGCGATGTCGCTGCAGCAGACGCTGTCGCAGATCGTCGCGTCGCTGCTGACGGTGATCGGCGTGCTGATCATGATGTTCCTGATCTCGCCGCTGCTGGCGTTGATCGCGCTGCTCACGGTGCCGCTCTCGGCGGTCGTCGCGGCGAAGATCGGCAAGCGGGCGCAGCCGAACTTCATCAAGCAGTGGTCGACGACCGGGAAGCTCAACGCGCACGTCGAGGAAATGTACACCGGGCACTCGCTGGTCAAGGTGTTCGGCCGCCGCGACGAGGCCGCCGCGATCTTCGACAAGCAGAACGAAACGCTGTACGAGGCGAGCTTCCGGGCGCAGTTCATCTCCGGGATGATCCAGCCGGCGATGATGTTCATCGGCAACCTGAGCTACGTGCTGGTAGCGGTGATCGGCGCCCTGCGCGTCGCGTCGGGCAGCCTGACGCTCGGCGAGGTGCAGGCGTTCATCCAGTACTCGCGCCAGTTCAGCCAGCCGGTCACGCAGATCGCCAGCATGGCGAACCTGCTGCAGTCCGGTGTCGCGTCGGCCGAGCGGGTGTTCGCGCTGCTCGACGCCGAGGAGCAGGCGCCCGAGCCGGAGCACCCGGAGCGGCCGGCCGTGATCCGCGGGCGCGTCGAGTTCCAGGACGTCTCGTTCCGCTACCTGCCGGACAAGCCGCTGATCGACGACCTGTCGCTGAGCGTCGAGCCCGGCCAGACGGTGGCGATCGTCGGCCCGACCGGCGCGGGCAAGACGACACTGGTCAACCTGCTCATGCGGTTCTACGAGCTCGACGGCGGGCGGATCACGCTCGACGGCGTCGACATCGCGAAGATGAACCGCGAGGAGCTGCGCGACCAGACCGGCATGGTGCTGCAGGACGCGTGGCTGTTCGGCGGCACGATCGCGGACAACATCGCCTACGGCGCCGACAACCCGAGCCGCGAGGAGATCATCGAAGCGGCGAAGGCGACCCACGTCGACCGCTTCGTCCGGACGCTGCCGGACGGCTACGAGACGTTGCTGGACGACGAGGGCGGCACGGTCAGCGCGGGCGAGAAGCAGCTGATCACGGTGGCGCGGGCGTTCCTGGCCAAGCCGGTCATCCTCATCCTCGACGAGGCGACCAGCTCGGTCGACACCCGCACCGAGGTGCTCATCCAGCGGGCGATGAACTCGCTGCGCAGCGGCCGCACCAGCTTCGTCATCGCCCACCGGCTCTCCACGATCCGCGACGCGGACGTGATCCTGGTGATGGAGCACGGGCAGATCGTCGAGCAGGGCGACCACGAGACGCTCCTGGGCAGCGGCGGCGCCTACGCCCGGCTGTACGCGGCCCAGTTCGCCGAAGCCATGGCCGAGACGGACTGACACCGGCGCCCCGGTACCCTGGAAGCTCGTCGAGCGGAAGGGGTACCGGGGCGGCGATGGCGGACAAGCTCACCGAATACCGCGGCAAACGCGGGAAGGACCGCACCCCCGAACCCTGGCCGGACGGGCCGCCGGAGCCCGGGGACGACGACCTCTTCGTCATCCAGGAGCACCACGCCTCCCGGCTGCACTGGGACTTCCGGCTGGAACGCGACGGCGTCCTCGTGTCGTGGGCGGTGCCACGCGGCCTGCCGCTCGCGCCCGGGGTGAACCGGCTCGCGGTACACACCGAGGACCATCCCATGGAGTACCTCACGTTCTCCGGGGAGATCCCGGCCGGCGAGTACGGCGGCGGCCGGATGACCGTGTGGGACACCGGGAAGTACGAAACCCTGCACTGGAACGACCACAAGGTCGAGGTCGTCTTCCACGGCGAGCGGGCGCGCGGCAAGTACGTCTTCCTCAACCGGCACGGCGACGACGGCGACCGCGACTGGACGCTGCGCCGCCTCGACCCGGCCGAGCCGGGGCACGAGGACGCGCCGGAGTTCCTCGAACCGATGACGGCGGTCCCGGGCGAGCTCCCGGCGGACGACGGCGAGTGGGCCTACGAGTTCGCCTGGGGCGGCCTGCGCACGATGCTGCAGGTCTCCGGCGGCCGCGTCACCGCGCACGACGACACCGGTGCCGACGTCACCAGCCGCTACCCGGACTTCCACAAGCTGGGCGAAGAGCTCGGGTCGACGGAAGTGCTGCTGGACGGCGAAGTGGTCGTGATCAAGGACGGCAAGCCCTCCCCCGAAGGCCTCGAAGAACGCCGCCGGGCCGACGACAACGCGGCGAGGCGCCTCAAGAAGCACTGCCCGGTGTTCTTCTTCGCCAGCGACGTCCTGCACCTCGACGGCAAGCCGACGCTGGAGCTGCCCTACACCGAACGCCGCGAGCTGCTGGAGGGCCTGCCGGTGGCCGACCGCCACTGGCAGGTCCCCCGCTACTTCCTCGGCGGCGGCGAGGACGTGCTCGGCGCGAGCCGCCAGCACGGCCTGCCGGGCGTGGTCGCGAAGCGGGCGGACAGCGCGTACCGCCCCGGCGACGACTCCGGAAGCTGGCTGTACATCGGGAACTGACGCCGTCAGTGCATCCGCGGGACGGCGACGAGCTGCCCGCGCCGGGCGTTCTTCAGCAGGAGGAACGCGACCACCACGCCGGCCGCCCCGATCCCGCCGCAGGCGAACATCCCCGCGTGGAACCCGGTGAGCGCGCCCGCCGGACCGGGGTTCGCCGCCATGTTCGTCGCGACGACCGTCGAGACCACCGCGACCCCGAGCGCGCCGCCGACCTGGAACGCCGCCACGTTGATCCCCGAGGCGATGCCCGCGTCGGCCGTGGTGACGCCCTTCAGCGCGGCCGAGGCCAGGACGACCGGGCCGATGCCGAGACCCAGGCCGAACACGACCAGGCCGGGCAGCACGGTCGTCAGGTAGCCGGAGTCGGGCGAAAGCCCGGTCAGCAGGAAGCTGCCGACGCCCATCAGCAGCATGGTGGTCACCGCGACCGGGCGGAGGCCGCGCCGGGCCAGTACGGCCTGCCCGACGTAGGCGCCGATCACCGCGGCGATCGGCATCGCGGACTGGCTCAGCCCGAACACGATCGGCGTGTAGCCGAGCACGCCCAGCGAGTACTGCGAAAGGATGACCGACAACCCGTAGGCGAGCATCGCCATCAGGGCCGTCAGCACGTTGCCGCCGACCACGGTGGCCGACCGGAACAACCGGGCGGGCAGCAGCGGGGCCGCCGACCGCCGCTCGACGACGACGGTCGCCGCGGTCAGCGCCACGAAGACCAGCGCCAGGCCGAGCGTGCGGAAGCTGGTCCAGCCCCAGGTGGGCGCTTCGACCAGCACGTACACCAGCAGGCCCAGTGCCGCGGTGGTGAGGACCGCCCCCGCGACGTCGAAGGTGCGGTGCGCCGCGGGGTCCCGGCTTTCCCGCAGCAGCACCGGGCTCAGCACCAGCATCAGCACGGCGACCGGGACGTTGACGTAGAAGAGGCTCTCCCAGCCGAACCAGTCGAGCAGCGCGCCGCCGAGCAGCAGGCCGATCGTGGCGCCCAGCGCGGCGATCCCCGACCACGCGGCGAACGCCCGGTTGCGCGCGCGGCCCTCCGGGAACGTGTCGGTGAGGATCGCCAGTGCCGTCGGTGCCATCAGTGCCGCGGAAATCCCGTGCAGCGACCGCGCGGCCAGCAGCAGCGGACCCCCGGTGGCGACCGCGGAAAGCAGGGACACCAGCAGGAACAGCGCCGTGCCGATCATGAAGAGCTTGCGGCGGCCGAGCAGGTCCGCGGCCCGGCCGCCGAGCAGCAGCAGGCCGCCGAACGTCAGCAGGTTGCCCGAGAGGATCCACTGCGCTTCGACCGGGGAGAGCCCGAGGTCCGCCGCGATCACCGGCACGCCCATGATCACGGTCTGGGAGTCGAGGATCACCATGAAGTTGGCCGCGCAGAGCAGGATCAGCGCCGCCAGGCGGCGGGGTTCCGCGGGCCGGGCGGCCGAGTCCGGCCGCGCCGATTCTGCCAGGGTCATCGTGCTCCCATGCTCGTTCCGGTCGTGCGAACGACCGTACGAACCGGGGAGCGGTGGGCTCGTCTCCCCTGCTGCGCAAGGGGTCAGGCGCCGCGGACCACGACGACTCCCGCCACGACGACCACAGCGCCGGCGACGACGTTGCCGGCGAACGCGGCCGCCGACGGCTGCGTCTCCGCCGCGGACCGCAGCAGCCACGGCGAAAGCGCGGCCCAGGCGCCGAGCACGGGCACGACCCAGCCCAGGAGCCGCGCGCGCCGTGCGATCGCCAGCGCGACCAGGACCAGGCCGACGACGGTGTTGCTCAGCGCGAGCACGCCAGCCCCGCCGAACCCGGCGATCCAGGGCGCGAGCACGAGGTAGACACCGGCGAGCACCACGAGGCCCGCGGACACGGCCGTCCGGCTGCCGCTCGAAGTCGTCTTCACTCCGGAGAGGTACCCGGCGGTCTCGGCCGGTAACCGGGAACTGCCCGCAGCCCTCGTGACGGGCAGGCCCCGGCACCGGACGTCAGCAGCCGCAGGTGTAGTACGTGATGTCCCAGTGGTTGCCCTCGTCGCAGTAGAGGTTGCCGGAGCCGGCCTTCCACTGCGGGTAGCCGTCGCCGCGCAGCCCGATGTAGCTGAAGGTGTTCTTGATGTAGTTGTCGATGCAGCTGTTGTGGGCGATGTCGACCTTGTAGCCGTTGTAGTGGCTGTAGGTGCCCGACGCGTGGCCGACCTCGGTGCCGCCGGTGATGTTGACCGCGCAGCCGCTCGCCCGCTTCAGCGTGATCACCCCGGTGACCGTGGTCTGGTTGATCTGCTCGTAGGACGTGCAGGTCGAGTTCGACCGCGTGGTGCAGCCCCCGCTCGACGAGTGCGTGACCCCGGCGGCGGACAGCTGCGACGCGGCGGCCGACTGGCTGAGCTTGGTGACCTCGACGCTCGCCGACGCCGTGCCGATGGTCGCGACCACCATCGCGGCCGAAGCGGTCAGCCCCACCGCCACGCGCGCGAGCATCCGTTGTCCCGGCATGCCTTGCTCCTTCTCCTGCGACGATCTCAGACGGCGGCAGCCAAATCGGGACGGCCATAACTTCGCCAAACGGCGGCGCCGCGGACCCCGGCGGGAGCGCGTCAGGTCCTGATCTTCGTCAAGACTTCACGAGTCCGGTCCCGTGCCGGGGATTCACTGGTGACGGCGGTGAGCTCCCGCAGCGCGCGCAGCTCCCACAGCGGGAACCCGAGCTCCTCGAACAGCCCCGCCGACGTCCGCAGCAGCCGCGCGGCCTCCGGTCCGGCCCCCTCGTCGGCGTGCGTCCGGCCGAGGCTGAGCAGGGTGTACCCGGCACCGCGGCGGTCCCGCAGCTCCCGGAACACCCCCATCGCGACCCGCAGGTGCCACCGCGCGCCCGCCGGATCACCGGTGCGGCGGCGCAGCTCGGCGAGGGAGCGGTGGGTGTAGGCGGCGGCGTGCCGGTGCCCGATCTGCTCGAACAGCGCCAGCGAGCGCGTCAGGCAGCGTTCGCCGTGGCCGAGCTCTCCCGCGTCGGTGTGCAGGTCGCCGAGGCTGCGCAGGACGTGGGCCTCCCAATGCCGCTCCCGGGTCCGGACGGCACCGCCGAGAGCACCGGTGAGCAGGTCGGCGGCCTGGTCACAGCCACCGTGCCGGCGCAGGACATCGGCATAGCGCTTGGCGGCGTGATCGTGCCAGCGACCGTCGTCGCATTCCCGCGCGAGCAGCATGCTGACCTCGAAGCTCTCGACGGCGCGTCGCACGTCCCCGACGTCCTCGGCCAGCGAGCCCAGCTGCGCCGCCGCGGCAGCCTGCCCATGACGATCGCCGCACTGACGCAGCAGGTCGAGTGCCTCGACGAGCGCGGCTTCGGCGGCCCGCGGATCACCCCCGTCGAGGTCGACGTCGGCGAGCGCGGCCAGCACGGCGCCGGTGCCTTGCGGGTCGTCCAGCTGCCGGAAGCGGTTCTCGGCCATGACGAAGTAGTTGCGCGCCTGCCGTCCGCGGCCGTGCTGGAGGTGGACCGAGCCGAGGTTGTAGAGCTTTTCGGCTTCGGCGTGCGGGTCTTGCCTGCGCCGGGCGGCGGCGAGGCCGAGGACCGACACGGCGCGGGCGGTGTTGCCGAGCCACGGGGTGCCGGCCAGGGCGGTGCACGCGTCGGCGAGGCGTTCGGTGAGGTCGTGCCAGCCGTGGGCGCCGGCCAGCCTCGCGGCGGCGGCGAGGTGCGCGGTCTCCGCGGCGGCCCAGCCCACGGGATCGGCGGCACCACGCGACCCGCGCACGACCTCCGGTCTTGCCGGGCCATCACCGGCGTCACCCCGGGCAAGCCCGGCCGGACCATACGACCCGCGCGCGGTCCCTTCCCCCACCAGGCCACCACCGGCCTCCCCCCGCGTGCGCTCCGCGAGGGCGAGCGTGACCTCGCACGCACGGCGCAGCGCGACCCCGTCCGTCTCCGGCGCCGCCCCCTCCGTCAGCACCAGCCGGGCGAACGGGGCCACCGCCCAGTGCGTCCCGGCCGGGTCCAGCAGGTGGGCGCCGGCCAGCGTGTCGAGCCGGGCGCGGGCCTCGTCCAGAGGGCAGTCCAGCAGCGCCGCGGCGCACCAATCCGGTACCGGACCGGCGAAAGCCGCCAGCAAACGCAGCAGATACCGGTCCGGCGCCGGCCTTTCCCGCAGCGACGACGTCACCACGGTCCGCACCGCGAGATCGCCCGTGGACAGCTCGTCGAGCCGGCGGCGGTCGTCGGCGAGGCGGGCCGCGAGGTCGGCCACGCGCAGGTTCGGCCGCGCCGCCAGTTTCGCCCCGGCGATCCGGACCGCCAGCGCCAGCCCGGCACAGTGGCCGAGAAGTCGTTGCGCCGCTTCGGGTTCCGCCCGCAGACGCGCCTCGCCCGCGATCGCCGCGAGCAACGCCCAGGCGTCCTCTGTAGACAGTCCGACGACCGGAACCGGCCGCGCTCCACACAAGCCCGGCAGCTCACGGCGCGCCGTGACCAGCGTCGCGCAGCCGGGTCCGCTCGGCAGCAGCGCCCGCACCTGGGCCTCGCTGGTCACGTCCTCCAGCAGCACCAGCAGCCGCCGGTCCGCGGTGTAGCCGCGCCACAGCCCGGTCAGGCCCGCGCGGTCGGCCAGCTCCGCGGGCGTCGCGCCGAGCAGGCGCAGGAAGCCGGCCAGCACGGTCGCCGGGTCCGCGTCCCGCAGCGACGCCGTCAGCTGGCCGTCGGGGAACCGGCGGCGCGCCCGCCACGCCGCCTGGACGGCCAGCGCGGACTTCCCCGCGCCGGCGGCCCCGTGCAGCACCACCGGGCCCGGGCCGCGCAGGGCCCGGCCGACGTCGGCGAGCTCGCCCGCGCGGCCGGTGAAGTCGGGCACGGCCGGCGGCAGCTGGGCGGGCGGCCCCGGCGTCGTCCAGTCGGTGCCGGCGATCCGGCGGTACACCGCGACGAGGTCGTCGCCCGGCCAGACGCCCGCCTCTTCCCAGAGCGCCCGCCGCGTCCGCCGGAGCACCTCCAGCGCCGACTCGCGACGGCCGACGGCGCCGAGCGCGGACGCGAGCCGGGCGGCGAACCGCTCGTCGGCGGGGCGGGCCGCGACGACCGGGTCGAGCCGCTCGACGACGGCCCGGCCGTCCCCGTCGGCGAGCTCCAGCTCCACCAGCTGCAGCAACGCCGCCGAGCGCCGGTCCTCCAGCCACAGCTTGTGCGCCTCCAGCAGCGGCCCGCCCGCGACGTCGGCGAAGGCGTCACCCCGCCAGCACGCCAGCGCCCGTTCGAGCGCGCGCCGGCGCTGCGCCCGGTCGTCGGCGCCCGAGGCCAGCAGCGTCACGAAGTCGTCCGCGTCCAGCTCCCCCGGCTCGACGGCCAGCGCGTAGCCCCGCGGCCCCGAGAGCAGGCGCTGCCCGGCCTCGGCGGTCCCGAGCCCCGGCGAGAGCGTCTTGCGCAGCTTCGACACGGTGACCTGCACGATCGCCGCGGCGCTGGACGGCGCGCCGTCCGGCCACAGCTCGTCGACCAGGGTGTCGCGGCCGACGTACTGACCGGCGCGCGCGAGCAGGACGGCGAGCAGCCGCCGCGGCTGGGCCGCCGACGGCAGCACGACGGAGGCCGTCATCGGGCCGAGGACCTGGAACCGCACGGCTACACCTCACCCGCGAGATCACCTGATCGAGCGGGGGTGAATGTAGCCCTCGGATGCCTGGCATTCCGCCCGATCACCCGGATGGCCGACGACGTTGGTTCAGGTGTGCGCGAGCAGTTTGCCCAGGAGCTCCGGGTTGTCCGCGAGCCCGGCCCGCAGCGTGTGCTCGCGCAGCGGCTTGAGGTCGCCGTAGGGCTGGTTCGCCCAGTCCAGGCCGCCCTGCGGCGGTTCCGGGTCGTACTCGATGGCGAACTGGACGTTCGTCGCGATCTGCCGCCCGGCCAGCCGTTCGACCAGGTGCAGCGCCAGGTCGATGCCGGCCGAGACGCCCGCCGCGGTGATCACCCGGCCGTCCTCGACCCAGCGCCGGGCGACCGGCGTCGCGCCCAGCCCGGTCAGCAGGTCTCGGAACATCCAGTGCGTCGTCGCCCGCTTGCCCTCGAGGAGCCCGGCCGCGCCGAGGATCATCGAGCCGGTACAGACCGACGTCACCAGCTCGGCGCCGGCGGCCGCGGTCCGCAGCCAGGCGAGGAGGCGCTCGTCGGACATCGCCTGAAGCGTCGGCACGGTGCCGCCGGGCACCAGCACCGCGTACGGCGACGGCACCTCGTCGAAGGTGTGGCTCGGCGCGACGCTCAGCGGCGTGTCGGTGCCGACGGTGTCCTTCGTGGCGCCCACGACGACGGTCCGGTAGGTCGCGTCCAGCTGGGCCAGGGCACTCAGCACCTGGAGCGGGCCCACCAGGTCCAGCGGCGTCAGGCCCGGGTAGACGACGAAGGCGAGGGTCTTCTGCTCAGCGGTCATGGCCCTCACCCTGGCGGGGGCCGCCGGCGCGGCGGACGCGGATGTCCGGAATCCTGCGAACCGCGTCCGAAGGCCGGTCCGGCTGCTAGCGTGCGATCATGGCAGGTTCACCCAGACGGGTCACGATCGTCGGATTTCCCGACGTGGAGCTGCTGGACGTCGCCTGCCCGGCGGACGTCCTCGACGCCGCCAACCGCCACGGCGCCCGCCCGCCGTACGAGATCCGGCTGGCCACCATCGACGGCCAGGCCATCCCCACCTGCTCCGGCCTGATCCTGCAGCCGCACCTGCGGCTCGACCAGGTGGCGGGCGAGCTCGACACCCTGGTCGTCGCGGGCGGCTGGGGCAGCACGACGGCGGCGTCCGACGAGCGCGTGCTGGCCCACATCCGACGGCTCGCCCAGAGCAGCCGGCGGGTGGCGTCGGTCTGCACGGGCGCGGAGGTGCTCGCCGCGGCGGGCCTGCTCAACGGCCGCCGCGCGACGACCCACTGGCGCTGGGCGGCGAAGCTGGCGGAGGCCTACCCGGCGGTGACGGTGGATCCGGTGCCGCTCTACATCCGGCACGGCAACGTCTACACGGCCGCCGGGGTCACCAGCGGGCTCGACCTGACCATGGCGCTCGTCGAGGCCGACCACGGGCCGACGCTGGCCCGCGAGGTGGCCCGTTCGCTGGTGACGTACCTGCAGCGGCCGGGGAACCAGGCCCAGGTCAGCCTGTTCCTGGCCGGCCCGCCGCCGGAGCACCGCGAGGTCCGCGACCTGACCGCGTACATCGCCGAGCACCTCGACGAAGACCTCGGCACACCGGCGCTGGCGGCCCGCGCGGGGATCAGCACCCGCCAGCTGACCCGCCTGTTCGACGCGCACCTCGGTACGACGCCGGGCAAGTACGTCCGCACGATCCGCACCGAGCACGCGGCCCGGCTCCTGTCCGGCAGCGACCTCCCGCTGGCGACGATCGCCCGCCGCTGCGGCTTCGGCTCGACGGAGACCCTGCGGCAGGCCTTCCTCGACCACTTCGACACCCCACCGTCGGCCTACCGCCGGGTCCACGTCCGCCAGACCCACAGCTGACGCCGTGTCGTCCATCGGCGTACGCGTGTCGTCCGGCTGAGTACGCGTGTCGTCCGTTCCCGTACCCGGACCGCGATGGCCGACACGCGTACCTGGACGGACGACACGCGTATCCGGATGGACGACACGGCGCATCCGGACGAACCGGGCCGTCGGCGGCCCCTCGCGCGGGACGGCGGATCCCGCTGTCAGGATGTGCGCGTGGACCGCCCCGACCTGGACGACGACGCAACCGGCCCGATTCGCCGGATCACGGACGACGTGTCCGCTTCGCCGGGCGGAACGCCCCGGAAACCCGTCCGCCGGACGCCGCCCGAGGGCGCGCGCCGCCGCACCGACACCGGACCGCAGCGGGTCCCGAACACCGGCGCCCAGCGCGTCCCCACCGGCGACAAGCGGACCGACACCGGGCCCCAGCGCGCAGCTCGCCGCGGCGACACCGGACCCCAGCGGGTCCCGGCCAAGCCGCGCCCCGCGAAAAAGCCCGAACCCGAGACCGGACACGGGCACGGCCATGGGCACGGCCACGGACCCGCCGCCCCGGCGTCGAAACGGGTCCGGCTCCTGCTGATCTGGATGCTCGCGCCCCTCGCGCTGGCGACCGTCGTCGGCATGATCGTGCTCTACCCCTGGGGCAAACCGGACCCGACGAGCGTCGTCCCGCAGGGCACGCCCGTGGCCGCGAACATCACCGCCACCAATACGGGCCCGTGCCTCGCCCAGGGCCAGGTGCAGGTCGGCGACCAGACGGACCCGAACGCGAAACCCTGCCTGACCGCCGACCTCACCATGACCGACGGCCCGGCGAGCGGGAAGCAGCTCAAGCTGACCGTGCCGATCGAGCCGAGCACCCCGCGGTTCAGCGCGGGCGACGCCGTCGTGCTCGCCTACAACGGCGGGAACGCGAACGACCCGGCGAGCTTCCAGCTGGTCGACTTCCAGCGCGGCACCCCGCTGCTCCTGCTCGCCGCGCTCTTCGCGGTCGCGGTGCTGGTGCTCGGCCGCTGGCAGGGCCTCGCCGCGCTCGTCGCGCTCGGCCTGTCCTTCCTCGTGATCGCGCTGTTCATCCTCCCGGCCATCCTCGCCGGCGAGAACCCGCTGGTCGTGGCCATCGCCGGCTCCGGCGCGATCATGTTCATCGCGCTCTACCTGACCCACGGGCTGACGGCGAGAACGTCCGCGGCGGTCCTCGGCACGCTCGCCAGCCTCGCCCTCATCGGCGTCCTGTCGGCGATCTTCTCCGCCGCGGCGTCGCTGACCGGGCTCGACGACAGCACGTCGACCCTGATCGGCTCACTGGGCCACGGCATCGACTCGCGCGGCCTGCTGCTCGCCGGCGTCGTGATCGGTGCGCTCGGCGTGCTCGACGACGTCACCGTCACCCAGACCAGCGCCGTCTGGGAGCTGCGCCGGGCCAACCCGGACCTGAGCTGGCAGGAGCTGTACCGCTCGGGCCTGCGGATCGGCCGCGACCACGTCGGTTCGGCGGTCAACACGCTCGTGATGGCCTACGCCGGGGCCGCGCTGCCGGTGCTGCTGTACTCGTCGATCTCCGGCGTCGGGCTGGGTGCGCTGCTCGGCAGCGAGGAGATCGCGCAGGAGATCATCCGGACGCTCGCCGGCAGCGTCGGCATCGTGGCGGCCGTCCCGGTGACGACGGTCCTGGCCGCGCTGATCGCCTCACGCGAGCCCGCCGGGTACCTCAGCAGCACCAAGAAGGCCGTTCCGTCCCACCCGTAACACCGGCGCACCCCGAGCGCGGCCGACCAGCGAGAACGCGGTAGGAAGGCGGCAGCCGACCCGGGAGGCGCCATGTTCCTGCTCGCCGGACCGCGGTGCCTCGTGCGGGGCGCGCTGCGGGTGGTCACGGCCACCGTCCAGGCCGTCGAGTCCCTGCCCCGGATCGCGGCCGCCCTCGACGACGTCCGCGCCACCCTGCACCACGTCGAGCGCCTGGCCGCGTACATCGCGCAGGAGGTGCCGGAGCTCGTCTACCAGCTCGAACAGCTCCGCGAGGCCGACGAAGAGCTCAGTCGAGAGTCGCCACGAACCGGCTGACGGCCTCCATCGTGAACCGCTGCACGTACTTGCCCGACGGCGCCACCGACGCCAGCCGGTAGAGCGGGCGGTCGGCCACACCGGAGCCGCGCGCTTCGGCCTTCAGCTCGGCGACCAGCAGCTCGCCGAACACGAGGCCGTTCGCCTCGACGTTGTTCATCAGCGCGTTCGCCAGCTTCCGCAGCTGCAGGATGCCCAGCTCGCGCCCGCCCGTCCCGGAGAACACGGCGAGGTCCACCTTCCCCACCTTGCCCCGCTGGCCGGCGTTGACCAGCAGGCTGACCGTGCGGGAGCCCCGGACGTCGCCGATCACCAGGTCGAGGCGCGTCGCGGCGACCAGGTCGACCCGGCGCAGCCCCCAGGTGCGCACGAGCAGCGTGGAGCCCTCCAGCCAGACGCGGCGGCGGATGCTGACCGCCATCACGTACAGCAGCGGCAGCGCGATCACCAGCGCGACGATCAACCCGATCAGGGTCCCGCCGATGAGGCCCGCGACGCCGCCGAACGCCGCGGCGACGATCACCACGCCGATGACGCCCGAGGTCCCGCGGCGACGGCGGCCGCGCGGGTCCTCCTCGAACAGCGCCACCCGTTCCGGCTGCTCCTCGGCCATGCTCACGCCCCCGTCCCGGCGAGGAACGGGTTGCCCGCGCGTTCCCGGCCGATCGTCGTCGCCGGGCCGTGGCCCGGCAGCACCACCGTGTCGTCCGGCAGGCCCTCCAGCAGTGCGAGCACCGCCTCCGGGTCGGCGCCGCGGCCGACCGACCCGGCGAACAGCGTGTCGCCGGTCAGCGCGAGCCGGCCGCCCTCCGAGGTCTCCAGGCCCAGCACCACCGAGCCGGGCGTGTGCCCGGGCAGGTGCCGGACATCGACGGCCAAACCGGCGAAAGTGCCCGAACCGAGCGGCACGCTCTCGCCGTCGTACAGCGCAGCGTCGGCGGGGTGCAGGTGCAGCGGGACGCCGTGCTCGGCCGACAGCGACGCGGCCGAAGCGACGTGGTCGGGGTGCCCGTGGGTGGCGACGAGCGCCGCCGGGACCAGCCGGTGTTCCGCGAGCGCTCCGGCCAGCGGAGCGGCCACCTCCTGCCCCGGATCCACGACCACGCACGGCCCGCCGGCGGCCTCCGCCAGCAGGTAGCAGTTGGCCTGCAGCGGGCCGCTGCCGAACCCGACGACGAGCACCGAACGCCTCCCGGACATCCGCGCCGGATGGCGCCGATCACGATCGGGTTGAGACTAGCGGGCCCTGTACATGGTCCTCACAGGCTGTGCCCATACACTGCCGCTACCTCAGACGTGTGACACAAGCGGAAACCTGGAGGGTACGGGGTGGCGACCAACCAGCAGCGCCGCGAAGCTGCGAAGCGCAAGCTCGAGAGGCAGCTCGAGCGCCGATTGGAGCAGCAGAAGCGACGCAGGAGGATCGGCGCTGGTGTCGTCGGCGTGGCCGTGCTCGTCGTCGCGGGCGTGGTGGTGTGGATCGTGAGCGCCAACGGCGGTGACAGCACCGACACCGCGGCGTCGTCGTCGGCCGCGCCGCCGCCGACCGACCTCCAGATCCCGACGCAGCGCACGGCGCTGCCGAAGCGGACGACCGCGCTGCCGAACCCGACGACGTGCGACTTCAAGGCCGACACGACGGGCAAGGCGCCGAAGAAGGTGAACCTGCCCGACGGCAAGAACGTCGCGTCGACCGGCACGGTGAACGTGACGCTGAAGAGCACGGCGGGCGACATCCCGCTGACGCTCGACCGGGCGCTCGCGCCCTGCGCGGTGCAGAGCTTCATCAGCCTCGCGAAGCAGAACTTCTACAACGACACCATGTGCCACCGGCTGGGCACCGAGGGCCTGCAGATGCTGCAGTGCGGTGACCCGTCGGCGACCGGCGACCCGACCCAGGACGGCCAGGGTGGCCCCGGCTACACGATGCCGGACGAGGCGTTCCCGGAGATCAAGTACGGCCGCGGCATCCTCGCGATGGCGAAGACGTCCGCCCCGAACTCCGGCGGCAGCCAGTTCTTCATGGTCTACGGCAGCGCCGAAGGCCTTCCGGCGGACTACTCGGTGTTCGGCAGCATCAGCGACGAGGGCCTGAAGGTGCTCGACGCGGTCGCCAAGGCGGGCATCGCGAACCCGAACCCGCAGGACGGCACCGGGGCGCCGACCAAGCAGGTCAAGTTCACTGGCGTCACCGTCTCGTAGTGACACGGCGCATCGAGCTGAACGGGGACCCGCTCGGCCCGGACGCCTTCGTCGCGGGAATGACCTCCTACGGTCACTTCACCGCGATGCAGGTCCGGGACGGGCGGGTCCGCGGGCTCGCGCTCCACCTCGAACGGCTGGCCACGAGCACCCGCCTGCTGTTCGGCTCCGACCTCGACGTCGACCTGGTGCGGTCCCACGTCCGGCAGGCGATCGCCGGCGAACCCGCCCTTTCGGTCCGGGTCCTGGTGCTCACGCGCTCGTTCGACGAGCCGATGCGGCCGGAGATCCTCGTCCGGACGCTCCCGCCGCACCCGCCCGACCCGGCGCCGCTGCGCCTGGGGACCGTGCGCTACCAACGGGATCTGCCGCAGGTGAAGCACCTCGGCACGTTCGGCTTGATCTACCACGCCCGCCAGGCCGAGCTGGCCGGGTACGACGACGCGCTGTTCGTCGATCCCGCGGGCCGGATCAGCGAGGCATCGGTCTGGAACGCCGGTTTCCTGGCCGGCGACACGATCGTGTGGCCAGAGGCCGCAGTACTGCCGGGGATCACGATGCTGGCGCAGAAGGAAGCCCTGCACCGCCTGGGTGTCCCGCAGGAGACGCGCGAAGTCCGGCCCGCCGACCTCCGCGGCTTCGACGCGATGTTCGTGACGAACTCCGAGACGCCCGGACGGGCGGTGACCTCGGTCGACGACCTCGTGCTGCCGCCCGCGGACCGCGCGGTGGAGCTGCTCGCGAAGGCGTACGAAACCGTGCCCTGGGACGAGATCTGAACCGCCGCTCGCCCCCTCCCCACCGCAAGATCTGAACCGCGCCCGCTCCGGCCCCGTGTTAAGGGGCAACACCGGGACCCGCCGGGGTCGCCGGGGAGAGGGTGGGAGAACCATGGCCGAAAACCGGGTTCCCGCGGTGCGCCGCGTTCTCGGACGGGCCGGGCAGGCCGGAGCCGCCGGCGTCCTCTTCGCCGTGCTCGCCGGCGGGCCCGCGCTCGCGCAGGCCACCCCGCCGCCCCCGGTCAAGTACTACATCGTCCCGCACGCCGACAACCCCGACGACATCACGCTGTTCAGGATCGCGGAGCGGGCCCTCGGCGACGGGAACCGGTTCCCCGAGATCTTCCGGCTCAACCAGGGCCGGCCGCGCCCGGACGGGACGCCGTTCACGGATCCCACCGCGATCGAACCCGGCCAGGTGCTGCAGCTGCCCGACGACGCCAAGGACCCCGCCGTGCGGTTCGGCCCGCTGCCGACCGCTCCCCCGGCCGTTCCGCAGGCGAAACCCGCCGAAGAACCGTCCGGTCTCAGCGTCGGGCTCGCCTCGGCGGTCAGCGGCACCGGGGGTCTGCTGACCGGCCTGATCGCCGGGCTCTGGTGGCGACGCCGGCCGCGGATCCTCCCGCCGCCGCCGTTCGAAACCGTCGACGACGAGGACGACACCGGCGCCGGCTCGGTCAGCGGCACCCTGCCGATCCCGATCGTGCCGCCCGAGGTGCTGTACCCGGAACCGATCACCACCGAGCTCTCGATCATCGTGCTCGACACGGCCGAGACGCAGGTGGTCGCCGCGGTCCGGCCCGGCTCGCGGTTCCACTTCCGGATCGGCGGGAAACCGGACTTCGCCGACAGCTCCACCGTGCTCGTCGTCGACGGCGAAGACGACCAGCCCTGAGCTGAACGGCTCAACCGGCGCCGGAACACTGGCCATCGGCCCGCCGGTGCCGCGATAGTCGAACGATGACCTCGGATCCGTTCGGGACGCTGCGGAAGACGCTCTGGATCGGTGGGGCCCCGTGGACGGGCAAGTCCACCGTCGCCCGGCTGCTGGCCGCGCGCCACGGGCTGACGGCCTACCACCACGACGATCGGACCCGCCCCGCCACCCCGGCCGACACCACCCCGGCCGACACCACCTCTGCCGACGACGGCCCGGCCGGCGACCAGCTGACCGCGGTGCTGGCCGAGTTCCGGCAGCGGTTCGAGTACGCGCTGGACGAGCTGCGCGCGTGGGAGTCGCCGCGGCCGATCGTCGCCGAGGGCCGCGGGCTGCGCCCGGAGCTGGTCGCCCCGCTGGTGGACTCGCCGAGCCGGATGGTCGTGCTGGTGCCGACCGAGCTGTTCCGCCAGCACCAGCTGCGGCACCAGCCGGACGCGCCGGCGATCCCGCGCCAGCGGACCCGCCTGACGCGCGACCGGATGCTCGCCGCCCAGGCCGTGCGGTCGGCGCGGGAGCTCGGCATCCGCGTCATCGAGATCGACGGCAGGCTCGATCCGGCCGGCGTCACCGACGTGGTGGCCGAGCATTTCCGCGCATACCTCGACGTCTGACGCCTCTGTGTCCTATGTGGACATATGAGCGTCAGCGGTGCGTGAAGCGCGGCGGACGCCGCTCGAGGAACGCGGCGACGCCCTCCGCGTAGTCCACGCCGTGCAGTGCTTCGGACCGGATCTCCTCGACCTCCGCGTCCGAAGACTCTTGTCCCGCCACGATTTTCTCGATGATCCGGTTCATCCCGCGGATCGAGGCCTGCGAGCGCGAGCAGAGCGTCGAGACGAACTCCAGCGTCGAAGTCTCCAGGTCTTCGGCCGGGAAGACGTCGTTGAGCAGCCCGATCCCGCGCGCCCGGCCGGCCGTGATCAGCTCGCCCGACAGCAGGAAGTACTTCGCGTGCGCCGGGCCGACCAGCGACACCAGCTGGCGCGTCGAGTCGAAGTGGTAGACGATGCCGAGCTTCGCCGGGGTGATGCCGAACCGGGACCCCTCGGCCGCGAAGCGGAAGTCGCACGCGACCGACACCTGGCAGCCGCCGCCGATGCAGTTGCCCTGGATCATCGCCACCGACGGCTTGCGCATCGCGGTCAACGCCGCGACCGCGCCCTCGACCGCCTTGTCGTAGCTCGCCGCGCCGTCCGCCGTCGTGCGCAGCTCGCCGAACTCGCTGATGTCCGCGCCGGCCGAGAAGTGCTTCCCCGCGCCCGCGATCACGAGCACCTTCAGCGCCTGGTCGGCCTCCACCTCGGCCACCACGTCCGGGATCGCCGACCACATGCCGTAGGTGATCGCGTTCATCTTCTCCGGGCGGGTCAGCGTCAGCCGGGCGACTTCGCCGTCGCGCGTCAGGTCGAATCCGTCGGTCATGAACCGCACCCTAGCTTCTCGCCCTGAGCGAAAAGTGCGGTGTGTGACACGGTCGTGTCGCTAGCTTGGGGCCATGGCGATGATCGAGGTGGCGGGAACGGCGTTCGGGTACGACGAAGCGGGTGAGGGGCCCGCGGTCGTGCTGCTGCACGCCGCGATCGGCGACCGCCGGATGTGGGACGCCCAGTTCGCCTCGCTCGCCGCCACGAACCGGGTGATCCGCTACGACCGCCGCGGCTTCGGCGAAACCGCCGACGGCCCCGGCGAGTACGCCCACTACGAGGACCTGCTGGCCCTGCTCGATGCCCGGGGGATCGAGCAGGCCACGCTGGTCGGGGCGTCGATGGGCGGGGCGTGCGCGCTGGACGCCGCCCTCGCCGCGCCGGAGCGGGTCACCCGGCTCGTGCTGCTCGGCTCGGGCCTGACCGGGCACGCCTGGCCGGACCACATGCAGCGGGACATCGCGGAGCTGACCGCGGAGGTGGACCCGGCCGGGCGCCTCGCCCGTTACGCCGCCCGCGAAATCGCCGTCGACGAGGCCGACGTGCGGGCCATGGCGGAAGCCAACATCCGCTACCTCGTCGCCGGCCCGGGGCGGGACGTCTCCGTGCTGCCGGCCGGCATGCTCGCACTGGTCAGGGAAATGTGCGCGCAGGTCTACCGGCACGACTGGACGGCTCCACAGTGGACGGAGCGGATCCCCGACACGCGGCACCGGCTGGGCGAGATCACGACGCCCGCCCTGGTCGTGATCGGGACGGCGGACGCGCTCGGGCTCATCGAGCTTTCCCACCACCTCGCGGAGTCACTGCCGAACGCCGAACTGGTCGAGCTGCCCGACACCGGCCACCTTCCCTCGATGGAACGACCCGACGACGTCAACGCTTTGCTGCGGAAGGTCTTCAGCTGAAGATCTTCTGCACCTGGTCGGAGATCTTCGCGACCAGCTCGGAGAACTGCACCACCCCGCCCAGCAGGCCCTTGACCTTCTCCCACCGGGTGCGCACCACCGCGGGCTCCGCCGCGTCGCCGGCGCGCAGGTCGCCGGCCAGGTCGGTCAGCGTGTCCTCCAGCACCTCCTGCTTCGCGAGGTCCTTCCCGCGCACCTCGGCCGTCAGCCGCTCGACCAGGTCGAGCAGCGAGGAGACCGTGGCGTCGGCGTCGCCGCCCGCGATGCCGGTCTGGGTGATCCGGCCCGAGTTGTCGCCGCCGATGCTGACCTTGTTCGTGATCCGGTGTCCCCGCGCCATCAGGCCTCCGTTCCGGCCGGGCGGCCGGTCGTCCGGGGCGCGCGGGGGCCGCGCAGCCCGGTCTGGGTGATCGGGGCGCGGTTGTCGCCGCCGATGGTGATGTCGTTGTTGATGACGACCGCCGCCTGCTCGTCGAACTTCGCCGTCGAGAACCCGGCGTCGCCGAGCAGCCCGCCGATCGTCGGCAGGAGCCTGCTCTCGATGATCTTCTCGTACCGTTCGACGTCGACGAGCTGGAAGTAGTCGGTGAACAGGTTCACCGACGCTAGCTCGCGCAGGGTGTTCGCGGCGCCGTAGCGCTCCGGGTCGAGGACGCCGGCCTCGCGCTTGGGCTGCCGGATCCACGACGCCAGGTTGCCGATCCGGCCGGGCAGGCTCGCCGGCAGCTCCAGCCACGCGAGCAGCCCCTGGCCGTACGGGCGCAGGGACTCCTGGCGCATCCTGTCCACCACCCGGTACTCGGCCCGGATCGGCGGCAGCATGAACGGCGTCCACTCGACGTACAGCGTCGTGTCGTCCACCGCCAGGTGCAGGAACGTCGTGAGCACCAGGTCCCGGTCCCAGGTCTCCACCTGGAAGCACAGGTAGTAGCGCGCCCACTCCTTCGGTTCCCGGCGGATCCGCTCGACGTCGGCCTCGGTCAGCCGGGTGTGCGGCGGGTACTCGATGTCCGGCAGGAAGGCCGCGGTCTCGCTCTCCCCCAGGTGGTCGACGAGCTCGGCGGCCGGGGTGAACACCGCCTCGGTCACGGTCAGCCCGCCGAGCCGGCGGTCCGGGGACAGCGCGGCCGAGCGGCGGAGGTCACCGATCGCCCCGCGGATCTCCTCGTACAACGTCTCGGTGGTGAGCTCGCGGCGCTCTTCCGGTTCGGTTCCGTCGTCGTCGACGCGCTCCAGCGGGATGGCCATGGACCAGGCGCCGCGCCGGAAACCCGCGCCCACGAAGGGTTTGTAGCCGCGGTACACGACCAGGGGCGCGCCGGGCGTCCCGGCGAACTCGTCGCCGCGCTGGTAGCGGCCGAGCTGCGCGCGGAAGTCTTCGGTGAACAGCCCGGTGAGGCTGCCACTGTCGGGGGCGGGCGGCGCGAAGCGCTTGAAGCGCGTCGTCAGCAGGTTCCACAGCGACCAGCGCTCGAACGTCACGACCATCAGCACGACCGCGGCGAGCACGATCCCGAGGACGAACCGGGCGGTGTCGCCGCCCGAGGTGTCGCCGTACTCGACGTCGGCGTAGTAGCGCGACGAGGAGTACCGGCTGCCGGAACCGAAGATCTCGTCCGAGTAGGAGAGCAGCAGCCAGACGACCACGACGGCGACGGCCAGCAGGGCGAGCACCCTCGGGTTGAGCTGCCGTTCGGTCGGCGGCGCGTTCCGGCCCGTCCGCGCGATCATCAGCACGATCGAAAGCACGATCCACCCGTACAGCAACGGGTTGTCCCACGACAGCCCGATCACGACGGCCATGAGCAGCACCAGCACGCCGTCGTAGTTCTTCCGGCGCGCCCGCGCCCGCACCGCCTCGGTGAGCACGCGGCCCGCGTCGAGGCCGGGCGACGGCGGCACCGGCCGGGTCGGCTCGACGAGGAACTCGGTGATCGCCCGCTTGCTGTACCGGGGGTCGAGGTAGGAAGCCGCGCAGAGGTAGCGCGTGGTGTCGTCGGCCGTGCCAGGGGACATGCGCGCTCCCTCGGGGAAATTCCGGAAAGACCCACCCTGCAATTTGCCGACCGTAGCATGCACATCCCGGACACGGGACGGCATTTCGGGCACCGGTTACGCCAGCAGTTTCGCGGTCAGTTCCCCGCGGCTGCGGACGTCCACCTTCCCGAACACGGACTTGAGGTGGTCCCCCACGGTGTGCGCGGAGATGCCGAGCCGGCCGGCGATGTCCGAAGTGGACCGCCCCGCCAAGACCTCGCGGCAGACGTCGCGTTCGCGCGCGGTCAGGCCGTACGCGGCGAGCAGCACGCTCAGCAGCTCGGCTCCCGACGCGCGGCCGACCGTCACCACCGTCTCGTCGTCGGAACCGGTGACCAGCCGGCTCGCGTGCAGCACGATCCAGCCGCCGCGGGCGTCGCGGACCCGCGCGCGGAAGGTTCCGGTCGCCGCCGCCCGCGCGCCGGTCACCACCGCGCGCAGCAGCACCGCGAACCGGCCGGGGGCGATCGCGTCCAGTTCGGACCGCCAGCCCGCGGCCGCCGCGGTGGCCGCCCGCTGCCGGCCGTCCGGGCCGGCCACGACGATCGCCGGGTCCGCCCGCTCCCCCGCGTCCCGCGTGCGCGCGGCCACCCGCGTCGCCGCCGCCACCGCCGGCGCGATCGCCGTCAGGAACTCGACTTCACGGTCGCTGAACTCGCCGCTGCGCGCCAGACCGGCCGCGCCCCACGACGTGCCGTCGACCCGGAACACCACCCGCAGCTCGTGACGCAGGCCCAGCGGCCGCCAGACCTCGTTGAGCCGCCCGCTGCGCTCGACGTCCCGGTGCGGCAGGTCCGAGAGCCGGGCGACCGGGACCGGCCGGGCGGCCAGCTCGGCGAACGTGTGGGGCTGGGCGCCGTCGTACTCGTAGGTCGCCAGCAGCGGCTCGTACTCCCCCGGGATCCGGGCGCGCCCGCTGGTCATCGAGCTGATCACGGCGGTGTCCGGGTCCAGCGACGCCCAGCACGTGAGCTCCGCGGGCACCACGCGCTCGACGAGCTCGATCGCGGCGGCGTGCAGCTCGGCGACCCCGAGGCCCGCCGTCGCGAGCGCGGCGATGTCACGCCGCGCGCCCTGCGCGAGTCCCTCCCACATGGACGCAGTATGCGCCGCGCCGTGACCTCGGGGTATCCCACGATTCCGGGATGGCCGCCGGCTCCCCCGGTTTCCACACTCGGCGGCATGACCCATTTCAGCGCACCGGGCGAAGGCCCGGAACTCGATTCGAAGGACGCGCGGATCACCGTCAAGGTCGGCGCCGAGCACACCGGCGGCGCCTATGAGCTGTTCGAGGTCGACGCGCCCCGCGGGCCGTCGGTCCCGCCGCACGCCGAGCCGTGGGCGAAGAGCTTCTACGTGCTGCACGGGCGCATCACGGTCTACGTCGACGGCGAGCTGCACGACCTCGGCCCCGGCGCGTCGATCAGCATCCCGGCGGGCGCGGTCAACACGTTCACCGTGCACACGCCGTCGGCGCAGTTCCTCGCGGTGGGCCTGACCGCCGCGATGGGACGCTTCTTCCGCGACGTCGACCAGGCCCCACCGGAGCGGATCCCGGAGATCGCGAGCCGGCACGGCATCGAAATGGCCCGGCCGTGAACGCCGTCGTCCAGGTCTTCGCCGGGATCGCGGCGCTGGTGCACCTGCTCGCGTTCACCTGGGAGGTCGTGCTGTTCGAACGGCCGGGCGTGCACCGGGACATCTTCCGCATCCCGACCGAGAACCTGCCCGCCACGCGGCTGTGGTCGTTCAACGTCGGGTTCTACAACCTGTTCCTCGCCGCCGGCCCGATCACCGGGCTGATCCTGCTGCACACGGGAAACACCGCGGCCGGGCAAGCGCTGGTGCTGTACTGCTGCGGGTTCATGGCGCTGGCGGGCGTCGCCCTCGGGGTGTCGGACCTGCTGGCGCTCAGCCGTCCCCGGGGCAGCGGCCGCGGCGGCGCGCTCGCGCAGGCCGTGCCACCGCTCGTCGCCCTGGTCGCGGCGCTGTTCTAGCCGGGCTCGATCAGCTGCTCGCTCCAGGCCCGGATGGCCGCGGCCTGCTCGGGCGCGAGGCGGTCGAGGACGAGCCGGCGGATGTTGGCGCCGTGGGCCCGGGTGGCGCTCTCCGCCGTCCGGTGCCCTTCGGCGGTCAGCTCGACGCCGGTGCGACGGCCGGTGGCGCCGTCTTCGGTCCGCGCCACCAGGCCGCGGTTCTCCATGCGCGTCAGCAGGTGTGCGACGCGGCTCTTCTCCCAGTCGAGCGCGTCGGCCAGCTCGCCGACGCGCATCGGCTTCCGCAGCGTCATCAGGACGCTGAACTCGGCCTTCGAAATGCCGCAGTCGCGCTGCAGGCCGCGGTCGAGCTCCCGGGCGAGCAGCCGCTGCGCGCGCATCCAGGTGTCCCAGAACGCCCACTCCGCCGGCTCCAACATGGGAGTAGCATACAGAGTTGACGCGTCAACTCTTGGAGGAGACCGATGAAGACACTGCTTCGCGGCGGCATGGTGGTCAGCATGGATCCGGCGCTCGGGGACCTTCCCCGTGGCGACGTGCTCATCGAGGACGGCCGGATCGCCGCCATCGGCGCCACGCTCGACGCCGACACCGAGATCGCCGACGCCGAGATCGTCGACGCGACGGGGAAGATCGTGCTGCCCGGGTTCGTCGACACGCACCGGCACACCTGGCAGACGGCGTTCCGCGGCCTCGGCGCGGACTGGACGTTCGACCAGTACCGCGTCGCCGCGCACGGCACGCTCAAACCGCACTACCGGGCCGACGACGTCTACCTGGGCAACCTCCTCGGCCGCCTCGAAGCGCTGAACTCCGGCGTCACGACCATGCTCGACTGGTTCCACTGCGCCCTCCACCCGGAGAACGCCGACGCCGCGATCGCCGGGCTGCACGACGCACCCGGCCACTCGATCTTCTGCTACGGCGCCGACGGGCCGGACATCGCGCCGGAGATCCGGCGGGTGCGGGCCCTGCTGCCGGGCGACGACATGGCACTCGGCCTGCGCGGCCCAGTCGTGTCCACAATGGACGAGACCGCCGCCGATGTCGCGCTGGCACGGGAACTCGGGCTGCGGGTGAGCACGCACGTCCACGGCACCGGCGGCTGGCGGCACGGCGACCGGCCGATCGCCGGGATGCGAGACCGCGGGCTGCTCGACGAGCGCACGACCGTCGTGCACGGCAACGACCTGTCCGACGACCAGCTCGTGATGCTGGCCGAGGCGGGGTGTTCGGTGTCGGTCAGCCCGGACGTCGAGCTGAAGATGGGCTTCGCGCCGCCGGTGACCGGCCGGGCGCTCGCCGCCGGCCTCCGCCCGACGCTGTCGGTCGACGACTGCCTGTCCGCCGGCGGCGACCTGTTCGGCGCCATGCGCACGGCACTGGCCGCCGAGCGCGGCGGCGTCACGGCGCGCGACGTCCTCGAGTTCGCCACGGTGGACGGCGCCCGGGCCTGCGGGCGCAACGGCGGCCGCCTCGCCGTCGGCCGCGACGCGGACCTGGTCCTGCTGGACGCCGAGGACCTCTCGGTCTTCCCCGTCGGCGACCCGGTCCGCACCATCGTCAGCGCCGGTCACCCCGGGCTGGTGGACAGCGTCTACGTCGCCGGCAAGGCGGTCAAACGGCACGGGCGCCTGCTCGACGTCGACTTACCGTCTTTGCGCGCGCGGCTCCTGGAGTCACGCGAGCGCATCGCCGCGGCCGCCGGCATCGCCGTCGACGGGTCGTGGACGCCCTAGGAAGCCGACGTCACGCGGTAGACGTCGTAGACGCCTTCCACGCCGCGGACCACCTTGAGGACGTGGCCGAGGTGCTTCGGGTCGCCCATCTCGAACGAGAAGCGGCTGACCGCGACCCGGTCGCGGGACGTCGTCACCGATGCGGAGAGGATGTTGACCTTCTCGTCGGCCAGCACCTTCGTCACGTCCGACAGGAGCCGGTGGCGGTCGAGCGCCTCGACCTGGATGGCCACCAGGAACACCGAGGACGCCGACGGCGCCCATTCGACCTCGACCAGCCGCTCGGGCTGGGACTGCAGGTCGCCGGCGTTCGTGCAGTCGGTGCGGTGCACCGAAACGCCGCCGCCGCGGGTCACGAAGCCGAGGATCTCGTCGCCCGGCACCGGGGTGCAGCAGCGGGCGAGCTTGGCCCAGACGTCGCTGGCGCCCTTGACCACCACGCCGACGTCGTTGGAGCCGCGGCGCCGGGTGACGGTCGAGGGCGTCGCGCGCTCGGCGAGCTCCTCCTCCGCCGCGTCGACCCCGCCGATCAGCGCGACGAGCCGCTGCACGACGTGCTTCGCGCTCGTGTGGCCCTCGCCGACCGCCGCGTAGAGCGACGAGATGTCGGCGTGGCGCAGCTCGGTGGCGACCGCGCCCATCGACTCCGCGGAGACCAGCCGCTGGATCGGCAGGCCGACCTTGCGGATCTCCTTGGTGATGGCTTCCTTGCCGCCTTCGATCGCCTCGTCGCGGCGTTCCTTGGCGAACCACTGCCGGATCTTCGCGCGCGCCTTCGGGGACCCGGCGAACTGCAGCCAGTCGCGGCTCGGGCCGGCGCTCTCCGCCTTCGAGGTGAAGATCTCGACGACTTCGCCGTTTTCCAGCTTGCGTTCCAGCGCCACCAGGCGGCCGTTGACGCGCGCCCCGATGCAGCGGTGCCCGACCTCGGTGTGCACGGCGTAGGCGAAGTCGACCGGCGTCGACTCGACGGGCAACGTGATGACGTCACCCTTCGGCGTGAACACGAAGATCTCGCGCGAGGCCAGCTCGTAGCGCAGCGACTCGAGGAAGTCGCCCGGGTCCGCCGCCTCACGCTGCCAGTCGAGGAGCTGGCGCATCCACGCCATCTCGTCGACGTCCACGGAGTTGCCGTTGTGCGTGCCCTTGGTTTCCTTGTAGCGCCAGTGCGCGGCGATGCCGTACTCGGCGGTGCGGTGCATCTCGTAGGTGCGGATCTGCACCTCGAGGGGCTTGCCGTCCGGGCCGATCACCGTGGTGTGCAGCGACTGGTAGACGCCGAACCGCGGCTGGGCGATGTAGTCCTTGAAGCGTCCGGGGACGGGCTGCCACAGCGCGTGGACGACGCCCATCGCCGCGTAGCAGTCGCGGACGTCCTCGACCAGGATCCGCACGCCGACGAGGTCGTGGATGTCGTCCAGGTCGCGGCCGCGGACGATCATCTTCTGGTGGATCGAGTAGTAGTGCTTCGGCCGGCCCTCGACCTTCGCGGTGATCCGCGACGACACGAGGTTGCTGGTCAGGTCGGTGATGACCGACCGCAGGTAGATGTCGCGCGAGGGCGCGCGGTCGGCGACCAGGCGCACGATCTCGTCGTACTTCTTGGGCTGCAGGATGGCGAACGCGAGGTCCTCCAGCTCCCACTTGACCGTGGCCATGCCGAGCCGGTGCGCGAGCGGGGCGAGGACTTCGAGCGTTTCGCGGGCCTTGCGGGCCTGCTTCTCCGGCGGCAGGAAGCGCATGGTGCGCATGTTGTGCAGCCGGTCGGCGAGCTTGATGACCAGGACGCGCGGGTCCTTGGCCATCGCGATGACCATCTTGCGGATGGTCTCGGCCTCGGCGGAGGTGCCGAGCTTGACCTTGTCCAGCTTGGTGACGCCGTCGACGAGCTCGGCGACCTTCTCGCCGAAGTCGGCCTTCAGGCTCTCGACGGCGTAGCCGGTGTCCTCGACGGTGTCGTGCAGCAGCGCCGCGACGAGGGTCGTGGTGTCCATGCCCAGCTCGGCGAGGATGGTCGCGACGGCGAGCGGGTGGGTGATGTACGGGTCGCCGGACTTGCGCCGCTGGTTCCGGTGCAGTTCCTCGGCGACGTCGTAGGCGCGCTGCAGCAGCCCGAGGTCGGCGTTGGGGTGGAGCTCGCGGTGGATGACGGCCAGCGGTTCGAGGACCTGCTTGACCGGGGCCGCGCGCTGCGCGGTGATCCGCCGGGCCAGGCGCGCCCGGACCCGCCGGGTCGCGGACGGGTTCGGCGCCGCACCGTTCGGCTTCGGCGGCTGGGCCGCCGCCTGCCCGTTCTGCTGGGCGCCCTCTTTCGAGGGCACTGCGGCGTCGAGCTCCTGGCTCACCCGCACCTCCTGCTGCTCGTGCGGCCTTTCGAACCACCAGGGTAGCCGTTGCGCCTCGCGGCCCTCTCGGGTGCGCCCGTTCAGGGGGATATGACGCCCGCGACCAGGGGCTTCACCCCGCGATGGGGCCCATCACCCCGAAGCCGGATTGTGACTACGGACGGTGGTACCGCGTCAAGGCGGGAAAGCGTGCCTTGACCCGGCACCACCGTCCGCGTTCTGGCTTCGGATCGGGGTGCCGGGGGCGGCCTGGGTGGGGTGCGGTGCGGGACGGCTGTCCGGCACCCCTCTCAGCAGGTCTGCAACGCGTGGATCTTCCGGCCGCCGAGGACCTCGCGGCCCCGCAGGGCACCCAGCTCCAGCACCACCGACACGCTGTCCACGACGGCTCCCACGTCCTCCAGGAGCTTGCCCGTGGCCGCGACCGTGCCGCCCGTCGCGAGGACGTCGTCCAGGATCGCGATGCGCTGGCCGGGCTTCACGACGCCGGCCGGGAGCTCGACCGTCGCCGTGCCGTACTCCAGCGCGTAGTCCACCCGGCCCGCCACCCGCGGGAGCTTGCCCGGCTTGCGGACCAGCACCACGCCGAGGCCGCGGGCGTACCCGACGGCCGCGGCGAGGAGGAACCCGCGGGCCTCCACGCCGGCGAGCGCCTCGACGCCATCGTCGAGGGTGCCCGCCAGCGCGTCGGTCACCGCTTTGAACGCGCCCGCGTCCGCGAACAGCGGACTCAGGTCGCGGAACAGCACGCCGGGCTCCGGGAAGTCCGGCACCTCGGCGATCAGGCCGAGGGCGTCGTCCAGCCGCACGTCAGCGCTTCCGCTTGCCCGCGGGCTTGCCGGACGGGCGCTGCTTCTGGATCCGGGCGGGGACGCTGGCCGCGGCCGCGTACGCCTTCTCCTTGCGCAGCTCCGCCGCCAGGGAGTCGTCGTCCGACGCGTCGAAGTCCTCCGCGCCGGCCGCCTTGCGCTCCTGGCTGATCCGGCGCTGCTGGACCCGCTCGGCCTGCTGCCGGTACTTCGGGTCGCGCATCTTGAAGTCGACCAGCAGCGGCGTCGCCAGTGCCACCGACGACAGGACGCCGACGAGGGTACCGGTCAGCTGCACCAGGGCCAGGTCCTGCAGCGTGCCCGAGCCGAGCAGGACGTACCCGACGATCAGCAGGCCCAGGATCGGCAGCAGCGCGATGAACGCGGTGTTGAACGACCGCATCAGGGTCTGGTTCAGCGCCAGGTTCGCGGCCTCGCCGTAGGTGCGGCGGGTCAGGCCGAGCAGGCCGCGCGTGTTCTCGCGGACCTTGTCGAACACCACCACCGTGTCGTACAGCGAGAACCCGAGGATCGTCAGCAGGCCGATGACCGTCGCCGGCGTGACCTCGAAGCCGACCAGCGAGTAGACGCCGGCCGTGACCAGGATGTCGTGCAGCAGCGAGATGAGCGCCGCCGCGGCCATCCGCGCGTCGAAGTAGATCGCCAGGAAGATGACGACCGCGACGAGGAACACCGCGAGCGCCAGCAACGCCTTCTGAGAGATCTCGCCGCCCCAGGACGCGCTCACCGCGCTGTCACTGATCGCCTGCACGCTCGGCTGCTTGTTGCTGCCGATCGGGCCCAGGTCCTGGAACAGGGTCTGCTTGACCTTCGCGACGTCGGCCGCGTCCAGCGTGTCGGTGCGGATCTGGATGGTCGACGCCGCACCGGAGCCGACCTTCTGCGCCTCCGCGGCCGGGCGGCCGAGCGCCTTCTGGAACGACTCCTTCGCCTGCTCCTCGGTGATCACGCCGTGGATGCCGTTGGCCGGCATCTGGATCTGCGTGCCGCCCTCGAACTCGATGCCGAGGTTGAAGCCCCGGAAGACCATCGACGCGAGGCAGACCAGCACCAGGCCGGAGAAGAACAGGTACCAGCGCTTGCGCTTGCCGACGACGTCGAACGCGCCGGTGCCGACGTAGAGCCGGTGGAAGACGCTTTCCTTCTTGCCGGGCTTGGCCGCCACCTTGACGTCGCCGTCGGCGTCCGTGCCCGAATTCTCGACCGCCACGTCAGGCCTCCTTCACGTTCGCGCGGCCGACCGTGGTCGACTTCCTACGCTGCGAACCCACTTGCTGCACGGCGCCGAGGCCCAGGTTCCTCGGATTGGACAGGAACGACGACTTCGACGTGGACACGATGGCCACCAGCGGGTGCGTCACCAGGTACACGACCACGAGGTCGAGCACCGTGGACATACCGAGGGTGAACGCGAAGCCCTGCACGTCGCCGACCGCGATGATGTACAGGATGGCCGCGGCCAGGAAGCTCACGCCGTCGGAGGCCAGGATGGTGCGCCGGGCGCGGACCCAGCCGCGTGGCACCGCGGACCGGAACGTCCGGCCCTCCCGGATCTCGTCTTTCAGCCGTTCGAAGTAGATGACGAACGAGTCCGCCGTGATGCCGATCGCGATGATCAGGCCGGCGATGCCCGCGAGGTCCAGCGTGTAGCCGATCCAGCGGCCGAGCAGGATCAGCACGGCGAACACCAGCGCGCCGGACAGGGCCAGCGACAGGATGGTGAGCACGCCGAGCAGGCGGTAGTAGAACAGGCAGTAGATGAACACCACCAGCAGGCCGATGCCGCCGGCGATGAGCCCGGCCTGCAGCGAAGCCAGGCCGAGGGTCGCCGACACCGTGGTCGCGTCCGAGGACGAGAACGACAGCGGCAGCGAGCCGTACTTGAGGATGTCCGAGAGGTCCTTCGCCTCGGCCTGCGTGAACTTGCCGGTGATCTGGGTGTTGCCGTCCAGGATCGCGGCCTGGATGGCCGGTGCCGAGACGACCTGCGTGTCGAGCACGAACGCGGCCTGGGCCTGCTGGCTGACGTTCTTCGACGTGAAGTCGGCCCAGATCTTGGTGCCCTCGGGCTTGAAGCTGAGGTTCACCACCCACTGGCCGTTCTGCGTGTTGTAGGTCGAGTTCGCGTCGGCGATCTCGGTGCCCGGCAGGAACTCCGGCTCCAGCAGGTACTTGTACGTGTCGTGGTCACCGCAGGCGACCAGCGGCAGCTTCGGGTCGTCGTTGCCCTCGAGCGGGTCCTTGGCGTTGGGCGCGCAGGTGAGCGTCGCCATCGCCTGGGCGACGAGCTCCTGGTTCGGCTGGCCGTCGGCGCCGATCAGGTCCTTGTTCTGCCGGATCGCCTTCGCGGCCTGGATCTCCTTCGCCGTGTCGGCGTCCACGGAGCCGTCCGTGGGGGCCGGAGCCTGGCTCGACGCGGGCGGCGGCGTGGTGCTACTCGGCGGGGCCGGCGTGGTGCTCTGCTGCTGCGCGGGCGCCGCGGCGGGGGCACCGCCACCACCGGCGGCCGGGCTCGACGGCGGGGCGCTGGAGCTGGCCTTCGGCGCGCCCGAGCTGGACGGCGGGGCCGAGCTGCTCGGGGCCCCCGAGGTCGGCGTACCGGTGGCCGGCGGCGGCGTCGTGGTCTGCGGCGGCACGACCGGCTGCGTCGCGTTCGCGACGACCTTCCGGAAGCCCAGCTTCGCGGTCTTGCCCAGGTTCTTCGCCTGGTCACCCTGCTCGCCGGGGACCGTGATGACGACGTTGTTGCCGTCCAGGAGGACCTCGGTGCCGCTGACGCCGATCCCGTTGACGCGCCGCTCGATGATCTGGCGGGCCTGGTTCAGGGACTCGCGGGTCGGCTGACCGCCGTCGGGGGTGCGGGCGGTGAGCGTGACGCGGGTGCCGCCCTGCAGGTCGATGCCCAGCTTCGGGGTCGGCTTGTGGTTGCCGGTGAGGAACACCAGCGCGTACAGCACGATCACGATCAAGGCGAACAGGGCGAGATAGCGTCCCGGGCGGAGATGCCCGGCTGAAGCTGCCACGGTGCTTCGGTCTCCTCGGACGGGGTGGACCCCAAAGTTGCGGTGCCCGCCCGGAGGGTTACCGGGAGGGACTGTGTGCGATTCACTCCCGGGCACGGGTATGACGGCGGACACGCACGCAGCACCGAGACAGTACTCGGTGCTGCGTGAGCCCGGCGTGCGAGGCCACACCGACTTTCGTCGGAGGTTTTCGCGCCCCGCCCCAGGGTGCCGCGGGGGTTACTTCTTGCCGTGCTCCAGCGGCGGCGCCACCTGAGCGGTGGTCTGCGGCTCGTCGTCGTTCTTGATGCCGGAGCTCGACTCGATGATCGACTCCTCGGCGGGAGCGTCCGACACCTCGTCGGCGGTGTCCTCGTCGGTCTCGACGACCGGCTCGACCTTCTCGCGGACGGCGAGCCGCAGCCAGGTCGTGACGACGCCGGGGGCGATCTCGATGTCGATCGTGTTGTCGCCGGAGGCGTCGGCGACGGTGCCGTAGAGACCCGAGGTGGTCATCACGCGGTCACCGGCGGACAGGCTGCTCTGCAGGTCCTGCTGCGCGGCCTGCTGCTTCTTCTGCTTGCGGGTGCTCATCACCAGCGGGACGGCGAGGACGAGCACGAGCAGCAGGGGCAGCAATAGCTGTTGCATGGTTCTCCGTTCGACGGACTCCGGGCCCAGCCGAAATGTCCGGTTTTTGGGTATGTGCTCCGGTCAAGTGTGCCAGGTACCAGCGCGGACGCCAGCACCCACCCGCCGGTTCCGGCCGCTCAGTCCTGCTCGAACGACGAGAGCCCGCCCGGGTCGGGGCGCCCCGGGTGGTCGGCGGGCGGCACCAGACCGAGGTGCTCCCAGGCGGCCGCCGTGGCGACCCGGCCCCGCGGGGTGCGGGCGAGCATACCGGCGCGCACCAGGTAGGGCTCGCACACCTCTTCCACGGTGGTCGACTCCTCCCCCACGGCGACCGCCAGCGTCGAAATGCCGACCGGCCCGCCGCCGAAAGACTTGGTCAGCGCGGTGAGCACGGCGCGGTCGAGCCGGTCGAGCCCCAGCTCGTCGACGTCGTAGACGGCCAGCGCCGCGCGGGCGACCGCCACGGTCACCTTGCCGTCGGCGCGGACCTCGGCGTAGTCGCGGACGCGTCGCAGCAGCCGGTTCGCGATCCGGGGCGTGCCCCGCGAGCGGCCGGCGATCTCCTGGCAGGCGTCGCGGTCGATCGGGATGTCGAGGATGGTCGCCGCGCGGCGGACGACCAGCTCCAGCTCGGTGTCGGTGTAGAACTCCATCTGGCCGGTGAAGCCGAACCGGTCGCGCAGCGGGCCGGTCAGCGAACCCGAACGCGTAGTGGCCCCGACCAGCGTGAACGGCGCGATCTCCAGCGGGATGCTGGTGGCGCCGGGGCCCTTGCCGACGACGACGTCGACCCGGAAGTCCTCCATCGCGAGGTAGAGCATCTCCTCGGCGGGGCGGGCGATCCGGTGGATCTCGTCGATGAAGAGGACGTCGCCGGGCGCCAGGTTGGACAGCATCGCGGCGAGGTCGCCCGCGCGTTCCAGCGCCGGGCCGGAGGTGATCCGGATGGCCGCGCCCAGCTCGGCCGCCACGATCATCGCCATCGACGTCTTGCCCAGCCCGGGCGGGCCGGACAGCAGGACGTGGTCGGGCGGCACCCCGCGGCGGCGCGCGCTCTCCAGCACCAGCTCCAGCTGCTCGCGCACGCGCGGCTGACCGACGAACTCGTCGAGCTTGCGCGGCCGCAGCGTCCCCTCGACGTCGTTGTCGCCGGTCTGGGCCCACGCCGAGAGGGCTTCGTCTTCCTCCACGGCTTCATACTCCACGGCCGCGCCCTACCGCTTCCGGCCGAGGGTGGCCAGCGAAGCACGCAGCACGCTGGCCGTCGTGTGGCCGTCGCCGTCGGCGAGGACCTTGTCCACCGCCTGCTCGGCCTGCTTGGCCGGGAACCCGAGCCCGGCCAGCGCTTCGACGACCTCGGCCCGCAGCGCGCCGGGCGCCGTGATGGCCGGAGCGTCGCCGGAGCCGAGCGCGGTGACCTTGTCGCGCAGCTCCAGGGTGAGCCGTTCGGCGCCCTTGCGGCCGATGCCGGGCACCGAGGTCAGCACGGTGATGTTGCCTTCGACCAGCGCGCCCCGCAGCTTGTCGGGGTCGAGCACGGCGAGGGTGGCCAGCGCGAGCCGCGGCCCGATCCCGGACACGGTCTGCAGCAGTCCGAACAGCTCCCGCGCGTCGGCGTCGGCGAAACCGAACAGCGTCAGCGAGTCCTCGCGCACGACCAGCGCGGTGTGCAGCCGCACCTCCTCACCGCGGCGCAGCGTGGCCAGCGTCGCCGGGGTGGCCTGCACGGCGAAGCCCACTCCGCCGACCTCGACCACGACGTGGTCCAAAGCGACCGCAAGGACTTCTCCGCGTACCGACGAGATCATCGTGCTGCTCCAGGCTTCTTCGTCTTGTTCATCGTGGCTTGCTTCGCGGCGGCCGCGAGCCGGGCTTTGTGGGTGCGGGCCATCTCGGCCGCGCGGGCCTCGGCTTCGGCGAGCCGCGCGCGCATCGGCTCCCGCCAGAGGTGGCAGATGGCCAGGGCCAGCGCGTCCGCGGCGTCGGCGGGGTGCGGCGCGACCTCGAGGTTGAGCAGGCGCGTCACCATGGCGGTGACCTGCGCCTTGTCCGCCCGGCCCGAGCCGCTGACCGCGGCCTTCACCTCGCTCGGCGTGTGGAAGACGACGGGCAGTCCCCGGCGCGCGGCGGCCAGGGCGACCACCCCGCCCGCCTGCGCGGTGCCCATCGCGGTCCGGACGTTGTGCTGGGCGAAGACGCGCTCGACGGCCACGGCCTCGGGCTTGTACTTGTCCATCCACCGCTCGACCTCGTCGGAGATGCCGAGCAGCCGGTGCGCCAGATCGGCGTCGGCCGGCGTCCGCACGACGTCGACGGCGACGCAGCGGACGGCGCGGCCTTTACCGCCGTCGACCACCCCCAGGCCGCACCTGGTCAGACCGGGGTCGACCCCGAGCACCCGCACCCGTTTTCCTTCCCGCCGCGAACACCAGTTCGAGCTAGCAGGCTACTGGGCGCGTCTGCGGCAGGATGGCAGACATGCCGGAGCCGTCGGATTTCGTCACTCACCTGGGTCTTGAGCCGCTGCCCGTCGAAGGCGGGCGGTGGGCGCAGAGCTGGCGTTCGGAGACCGGGTCCGCGATCTACTACCTGCTCGTCGCGCCGGAGTTCTCCGCGCCGCACCGGCTGGACCGCGTCGAGGTCTACGCCCACCACGCGGGCGCGCCCGCCGCGATGCTGCTGCTGCACCCGGACGGCTCGGTCGAGCGGCCGGTGCTGGGGACGGACGTCGCGGCCGGCGAGCGGCCGCAGGTCGTCGTGCCCGCCGGGACGTGGCAGGCCACGGTCACGCGCGGGGAGTGGAGCCTGCTCGGCACCGTCGTCGTGCCGCCCTACACGGACGGTTGCGTGGAGTTCGCCCCCGCCGCGGACCTGGCCGTGCGCTACCCGGAAGCGGCCGCCGACCTGGCGAAGTTCTAGGGGCCGTCGACGCCGGGGGTCCAGCTTTCCGGGTCACCGCTCTCGGTGAGCACGAGCTGCCACCGGGCGAAGCCCTCGGGCGCGTCCGGGTGCCAGGGGAACTTGCCCTCCGGCGTCGCGACGATCAGCTGCAGCGCCGGGAAGTCGCCGTCGGGGTAGATGAGGAACGCCGTGCCGAAGTACTCGGGGTAGTGCCCCTTGTTGACCCGCTCGAGGACGACCGGGACGCCCTCGAAGAAGTCGTCGTAGCGCTTGCCGACCTCGAAGATCTCCCCGTTGGCCGCGCGGTCGACGTAGGCGTCGAGCAGCACCTGGCCCATCTGGTCGGGCAGGCCGACGACGACGGCCTCGGGCACGTGGTGCAGCGCCCACGCGCAGGCGGTGAAGCAGTAGCCGGCGCCCTCGTCGTCCCCGGCGACCGTGATGACCGCGTTGCCGCGTTCCTTCGCCTGCGTCTCGATCCACTCGATCAGGCGCAGTTCGTCCGCGGAGAGTTCGGCGGTGATGTCGGCGGCGAGGTCGGCGGAGGTGGCGGGGGTCGTCGAGGTCACGGCGCACATTCTGCCTGACGAGCCCCCGAGAGCCCAGTGCCCGGGCCGGAAAGTTTCCGGCCCGGGCACGAAAGCGTTGCGGTGCGGAGGAAAACTCAGTCGACTTCGGCGAGGACATCGTCCGAGACATCGAAGTTCGCGTAGACGTTCTGGACGTCGTCGCAGTCTTCGAGGGCGTCGATCAGCTTGAAGACCTTCTTCGCGCCGTCGACTTCCAAGGGGACGCTGACCGACGGGAGGAACGTCAGCTCCGCCGACTCGTACTCGAAGCCGGCCGCCTGCAGCGCCTTGCGCACCGGGACCAGGTCGCCGCCCTCGGAGACGATCTCGAAGGTGTCGTCGAGGTCGTTGACCTCTTCGGCGCCCGCGTCGAGGACCGCCATCAGGACGTCGTCCTCGGACGCGTCGCCCTTCGGCATGATCACGACGCCCTTGCGGGTGAACATGTAGGCGACCGAGCCCGGGTCGGCGAGAGAGCCGCCGTTGCGCGTGAGCGCGGTGCGGACCTCCATCGCGGCGCGGTTCTTGTTGTCGGTGAGGCACTCGATCAGCACCGCCACGCCGTTGGGGCCGTAGCCCTCGTACGTGATGTTCTGCCAGTCGGCGCCGCCGGCCTCTTCACCGGCACCGCGCTTGCGGGCGCGCTCGATGTTGTCCTGCGGGACCGAGTTCTTCTTCGCCTTCTGGATGGCGTCGTAGAGCGTCGGGTTGCCATCCGGGTCGCCACCACCGGTGCCGGTCCGCGCCGCCACCTCGATGTTCTTGATCAACCGCGCGAAGAGCTTGCCGCGCTTCGCGTCGAGGTTGGCCTTCTTGTGCTTCGTGGTGGCCCACTTGGAGTGGCCGCTCATCTCTCCTCCATCTGTTCCGTACCCCGGCCGGGCACCGCGTCTCAGGCTGCCTTCCGCACGAGGTCGACGAACAGCCGGTGCACCCGCACGTCGGGCGTCAGTTCCGGGTGGAACGCGGTCGCCAGCACCGCCCCTTGCCGGACCGCGACGATCCTAGCGGTGTCGTCTTCCACGCCGGGCACGCCGCTGACCGTGGCCAGCACCTCGACGCCGTCACCGGCCTTCTCGACCCACGGGGCGCGGATGAACACCGCGTGCACCGGCCCGCCGGCCACCTCGGCGAAGTCGAGGTCGGCCTCGAAGGAGTCGACCTGCCTGCCGAAGGCGTTGCGCCGGACGACGACGTCGAGCCCGCCGAGCTGCTGCTGGTCCGGCCGCCCGTCGAGGGTCTGCCGGGCCAGCAGGATCATCCCGGCGCACGAGCCGAAGGCGGGCATACCACCGGCGATCCGCGCTTTGAGCGGTTCCAGCAGCTCGAAGGTCTCGAGCAGCTTCGACATCGCGGTCGATTCGCCACCGGGCAGCACCAAACCGTCCACTTCGGACAGCTCGGCGGCGCGCCGCACCGGCACGGCCCGCGCGCCGGCTTCGGCCAGCATGGCGACGTGCTCCCGCACGGCACCCTGCATGGCGAGCACACCGATGACCGGCTCCGACGACACCCGACCTCCCGAAAGACCTTCCCACCAGCCTAGACGCACTCCCCCGCCACCGTCCCGGCAGGTCAGCCCCGGTCAGCACCCGTGCGCCGAGAGGCATCACGCGTGATTGAGGGGGCATCGCGGTGATGCCCCCTCGATCACGCGTGATGCCCGTCCGATCACAGGTGATGCCCGCCGGGTCACGCGTGATGCCTCCTTGTGCACGTCGGCGCGGTCCGGAGCCGAGCCGTCAGGGCACCCCGGCCAGCCTCAGCAGCGCAGCCGTCGCCGCGGCGGCCACCACGACCAGCACGAACGGCGCCTTCCGCCACGCCAGCACCCCCGCGACCAGCACCCCCGCCGGCCGGGCGAAGCCGGCGAACCCGTGGCCCTCCGTCAACGCGCTCACCGCGACCAGCGCCGCCAGCAGCACCACCGCCGCCAGCGCCATCAGCCGCTCCGCCCGAGGGGACAGCTTCACGCGGCTGCGCAGCACCGGCCCGGCGAAGCGGAACGCGAACGTCCCCAGTGCCAGCACCACCGTGCCGACCAGCAGCTCCACCCCGTCCATCAGCCCACCTCCTGCGGTTCCGGTTCCTTCGCCACCACGCCCACCACGACGCCGGCCAGCGCCAGCAGCACCGGGAGCCCGGCGGGCAGGAACGGTGTCGCGGCCAGTGCGACCACCACGCCCACCAGCACCGGCAGCCGGGCCGCGCGGTCGCGCAGGGACGGGAGCACCAGGGCCAGCAGCACCGCCGGGAACGCGGCGTCGAGGCCGAACACGTCGGTGTCGCTGATGACCGACCCCGCGAACGCCCCGGCGACCACGCCGAGGTTCCAGCAGGCGAACAGGCCGATCCCGCACGCCCAGTACGCCGCGCGCCGCCGGTGCGCCTCGCGCTGGGCCAGCGCGAACGCCACCGACTCGTCGATCATCAGGTGGCTGCCCGCCAGCCGGGCCGGCCACCGCTTGCCCAGGACGTCGCCGATCGCGAAGCCGAACGGCAGGTGCCGCGCGTTGGCCAGCAGCCCCGCCAGCACCGCCGCGAACGGGTTGCCGCCCGCGGCCACGATCCCGATGAACATGAACTGCGACGCACCGGCGAAGACCAGCAGCGACATCAGCATCGGCAGCCAGAAGGGGAAGCCCGAACTCACCGCGATGGCACCGTAGGACACCCCCACGAGACAATCGGCCAGGCAGACCAGGCCGATGTCACGGGCGAGGCCCCGATCGAGTGTTCGCCATATCGAACGCATGTGTTCTATGGTGAACACAAGACCCCGCGTTCGTCAAGGCGAACAGAACGACCGATGGAGCGAACAGCAGATGCCGCAGGAAACGACCGGCGCGCCCCTGGAGATCATCGCGGCGTCCCTGCGCCGGGAACGCACCCGCGCGGGCTTGTCCCTGACCGAGGTCGCGCGCCGCGCCGGCCTGGCCAAGTCGACGCTCTCCCAGCTCGAGTCCGGCACGGGCAACCCCAGCGTCGAGACGCTGTGGGCCCTCGGCGTCGCCCTCGACGTGCCGTTCTCACGGCTCGTCGAGCCGGAGCGGCCGAAGGTCCGCGTCATCCGCGCCGGCAAGGGCCCGACGGTCTTCGCCGAGCACGCCGACTACGCGTGCACGCTGCTGTCGGCCTGTCCGACCGGAGCCCGCCGCGACATCTACGTCGTGCGCGGCGAGCCGGGCACCCCGCGGCGGTCCGACCCGCACATGACGGGCGTGATGGAGCACATCGTGCTGTGCGCGGGACGCGCCCGGGTGGGCATGCTGGACGCACCGGAGGAGCTCCTCCCCGGCGACTACATCTCCTACCCGGGCGACGTCCCGCACCTCTTCGAAGCCCTCGAGCCGGGTACCTACGGCGTCGAGATCTCCGAATACATCTAGGAAGTCACCAGCCGCGCTCGGCGAGGCGGTGCGGCTCCGGGAGCTCCTCGACGTTGATGCCGACCATGGCCTCCCCCAAGCCGCGCGAGATCTTCGCGAGGACGTCCGGGTCGTCGTGGAACGTCGTCGCCTTGACGATCGCCGCCGCGCGCTGGGCCGGGTTGCCGGACTTGAAGATGCCCGATCCGACGAACACGCCCTCCGCGCCGAGCTGCATCATCATCGCCGCGTCGGCCGGGGTGGCGATGCCGCCCGCGGTGAACAGCACCACCGGCAGCTTGCCCGCCCGCGCCACCTCGCGGACCAGCTCGTACGGCGCCTGCAGCTCCTTCGCCGCGACGAACAGCTCGTCCTCCGGCAGCGACGTCAGCTTGCGGATCTCGCCGCGGATCTGGCGCATGTGCGTGGTCGCGTTGGAGACGTCGCCGGTGCCGGCCTCGCCCTTGGAGCGGATCATCGCCGCGCCCTCGGTGATCCGGCGCAGGGCCTCGCCCAGGTTGGTCGCGCCGCAGACGAAGGGCACCGTGAACGCCCACTTGTCGATGTGGTTGGCGTAGTCGGCCGGGGTGAGCACCTCGGACTCGTCCACGTAGTCGACCCCGAGGGACTGCAGCACCTGCGCCTCGACGAAGTGGCCGATGCGGGCCTTCGCCATCACCGGGATCGAGACGGCCTCGATGATGCCGTCGATCAGGTCGGGGTCGCTCATCCGCGCGACGCCGCCCTGCGCGCGGATGTCGGCGGGCACGCGCTCCAGCGCCATCACCGCGACCGCGCCGGCGTCTTCGGCGATCTTGGCCTGCTCGGCGGTGACCACGTCCATGATCACGCCGCCCTTGAGCATCTCGGCCATGCCGCGCTTCACCTTGGCGGTGCCGGTGACGGACTGGACGGTGCCACTGGGGGTGGTCTGCTGCTCGGACACGACGGGGCCTTTCCACAAAGACAACAGGGGGTGACAGTTCGAGCGTAGGTCGGCGGTGGACCCTTCAAGCAGGCCAGTACGCGGCTATCTCAGGAGTCCACTTCGGGGACGCCCGCGACCAGGACTTCCGCGGCCCGGGTGCGCGCGTACAGCACGTGACGTCCGGCACGGTGCCCGCTGACCAGGCCCGCGGCCTTCAGGACGCCCAGGTGCTGCGACACGGCCCCGGCGCTCAGCCCGGTCCGGCGGGCGAGCTCGGCGGTGGACGCCGGCGCGGTCAGCTCGGCCAGCAGCATGGCCCGGCCGCGGCCCACCACGGCGGCCAGCGCGCCGGGCGCGACGGCGGTGCCGGTCTCCCAGAGCGTCGCGATCCCGCGCGGCGGGTAGCGCAGCACCGGCTGCCACCGCGGGTCGGTCTTGGAGAACACCCGCGGCCAGACGAACGCCGAAGGCACCAGCACCAAGCCGCGCCCGTCGAGCGGCACGGCCGCGTGCAGGTGGCGGTGCGCGACCGTGAGCGTGCCGCCCTGCCAGCGGACCAGCGGGGTGAGGTCGTTGAACAGCTCGGCGGCACCGCCCTGGGCCAGCAGCCGCGACCGGTGCAGCACGTCGGCC
Source organism: Amycolatopsis sp. NPDC114505 (assembly GCF_055633615.1). Taxonomy (NCBI): domain Bacteria; kingdom Bacillati; phylum Actinomycetota; class Actinomycetes; order Pseudonocardiales; family Pseudonocardiaceae; genus Amycolatopsis; species Amycolatopsis sp. NPDC114505. Next base: position 1,140,905 of record NZ_JBVKDV010000003.1, read on the forward strand.
TCGAGCAGCGCGCGGATCCGGGGCCAGTCCGGGGCGAGCACCAGGTCCCAGTACCGCTCCATCAACGCCGCCAGCCGGTCGAGGCCGGCTTCGGGGTCGCGGTGGAAGCGGTTCAGCGCGGGCGTGCGCGGCCCGGTCATCGCGTCCAGCTCGCGCCGGACGACGCGGGCGGGCACGTCACGCAGGTCGGCGAGCTCGTCGGCCAGCTCGGGCAGCGGGGTCGACGGCGTGCCGGCCAGGAACCCGGGCAGGTGCCGCAGCGGGACGAGCTCGCGCAGCAGTCCGATGTCGAGCCCGGCCTCCTCGATCGCCGCGGTCGCGCGCTTGACCCACGGCAGGTGCAGGGCGTGCTCCCCCGGCCGGTTCAGGACGCGGACGCTCGCCACGACCTCCCACGCCGGGGAGAACGCGAACCGGGTGTGCGCCAGGTCCTCTGTGGAGAATGCCAGGTCGAGCACGCGCTGCCTCTCTGCCGACGTGCCGCGCAGTCTAAGTCTATCCCAAGTGGACAGTCGAGCGGGGCGCCGAAAGTCCTTGCGGGAAAGCGAAAATTCCTCGTGCGTCATACTTTCGGGCGACACCGCGCAGCCGCGGCAGGTTCGGTCCGTAGTACGCCTCGGCCCAGTCCGGCAGCTCCGGGTCGAGGTAGTTGACGTAGCCGGTGGTGCCGAACTCCGGCCCGAGCCCGTCGCGCACGGCGGCGAGCGAACGCCGCGCTCCGGCCTCGCCGCCCTCCGCGGGCGTCGCGCCGTGCAGGAACTGGAAGCTCGCCAGCGCGGTGCGGTGCGGGAACGCCGTCTCCCCCACGCCGACGCGGGCGATCGCGCCGCCGGCCGAGTCGACGAGCGTGTCGACGCGCGGATCCCGGGTCAGCACCTCGACGACCGCGGCCGGGTCGGGAGCCGGCCGCCGCAGCATCCGCGACGTGCCGACGTACGCCTCCCGGACGGTGGCCTCGCGGGTGTCGAAGGACCGCATCGCGCTCAGGTGGTCGGTGACGCGGATTCGCCGTTCGCCAGGCGGGGTGCCCACGCGGCGGACGAGGTCGTCAAGCAGCTCGTTCAACCGCTTCTCGGGACCGAGGAACGTCCCGCTGGTCCCGGCGCGCCCGGCCGCGAGGCCCATCCCCGACCACAGTTCGTCCGGCAGGCCCGGCACCCACTCCTGCCACGCGCCGAGCAGCGCGGCCTGCGTCCCGTCCGGGAAGTCCAGCGCGAAGGTCGCGACGTCCGCCGCCGGCACCGTCCGGAACGTGAACCCCGTGACGATGCCGAAGTTCCCGCCGCCCCCGCCGCGCAGCGCCCAGAACAGGTCCGGCTCCGCCGTCGCTGACACCGTGCGCGCCCGGCCGTCGGCCGTGACGATCCGCGCCGCCTCCAGGTGGTCGCAGGTCAGCCCGTACTTCCGGTCGACGAGGCCGAGCCCGCCGCCGAGGGTGAGCCCGGCGATGCCGACCGTCTCGCAGGTGCCGGCGGGCAGCACCCGGCCGCGGGCGGCGAGCGTCGCCGCGATCGGGCCCAGCCGGGCGCCGGCGCCGATCACCGCGCGGCCGTCCGGTCGCACTTCGATGCCGTGGAACCGGCTCAGGTCCACCACGATGCCGCCGTCCACAGTGGAATAGCCGGGATAGCTGTGCCCGCCACTGCGGGCGGCCACCGGCAGCCGGTGCCGGGCCGCGAACCCGATGGCCTCCTGGACGTCCTCGACGCGCGCCGCGCCGACGACCGCCGCCGGCATCCGGTCGTCGTACATCGTGAAGAACGCCTGCTTTGCCTCCGGATAGCCGGGGTCGCCCGGCCGGAACAGCGGGCCGGAAAGCCGCTTCCGGAGCCGCTCCCAGTCGTCCGGCGGCGGCCACCCCGCCAGGCCCGCCACCGGCACCGCTCCGGAAACCCGCAAGAAAGTCCGCCTGTCCACACGCTCCCCCTGCCCCGCCGCTCCCCCGGGCATTCGGCTGGTCCCGAGGGCACTGCCTTGCCGTGACCAGGGTAGCGGGTGTGTGATCGAGGACACACCACGTACACCAGCCGTTCGCCGAGGAGTCGTCATGGCCGACAAACAAGCCAAGAACGCCGACACCGGGGCCGCCGTCGCTGTGGACGACCCCGCGAAGGTCCGCAACGTCGTGCTCGTCGGCCCGTCCGGCTCGGGGAAGACGACCCTCACGGAGGCCCTCCTCGCGGCGTCCGGCACGGTGCCGCGCGCGGGCTCGGTGGTCGAGGGGACGACGGTGTGCGACCACGACCCCGCGGCGGTCCGGCAGCAGCGTTCGGTCGGCCTCTCGGTCGCGCCGGTGCTGCACCAGGGCCACAAGATCAACCTGATCGACACGCCCGGGTACGCCGACTTCGTCGGGGAGCTGCGGGCCGGGCTGCGCGCCGCCGACGCGGCGCTGTTCGTCGTCTGTGCCGCCGAGGGCGTCGACGCGGCGACGGTCGCGGTGTGGGAGGAGTGCGCCGCCGTCGGCATGCCGCGCGCGGTCGTCGTCTCCCGGCTCGACCACCACCGGGCCGACGCGATGGCCGAGATCGCCGCCTGCCAGGCCGCGTTCGGCGCCGGCGTCCTGCCGCTGTACCTGCCCGCCGGCGACGGCCTGGTCGGGCTGATCACCCAGCGGTACTTCGACTACTCCGCCGGGCACCCGCCGAAGATCGGCGCACCCGACCCGGCCGACCTGGAGCGGATGGCCGAGGCCCGCAACGAGCTGATCGAAGGGATCATCGCCGAGAGCGAGGACGAGTCCCTGATGGAGCGCTACCTCGGCGGCGAAGAGATCGCCGAGGAGGTCCTGATCGCCGACCTCGAAACCGCCGTCGCGCGCGGGTCGTTCCACCCCGTCATCCCGGTCTGCGCGACCAGCGGGATCGGCCTGGCCGAGGTGCTGGACGGGATCGTCCGCGCGTTCCCCTCCCCGCTCGAGCACCAGCCACCCGACGTCACGACGCCGGACGGCGCCGCGCACACCGCCATCACCGCCGACCCCGAGGGCCCCCTCGCCGCGGAGGTCGTCCGGACGGCCGTCGACTCCTACGTCGGCCGGGTGTCCCTCGTCCGGGTGTTCTCCGGGACGCTGCGGCCGGAGCGGCCGGTGCACGTGTCCGGGCACGGCCTCGCCGAACGCGGGCACGAGGACCACGACGCCGACGAGCGCGTCGCGCACCTCTACTCCCCGCTCGGCGCGAACCTGCGGGAGGTGCCCTACTGCGTCGCGGGCGACCTCTGCGCGCTGACGAAGGTCGGCTCGGCCGAGACCGGTGACACCGTCTCCTCGCCGGAAGAGCCGTTGCTGATGGAGCCGTGGGCGATGCCCGAGCCACTGCTGCCGGTGGCGGTGGTCGCGAAGACCCGCAGCGACGAGGACACGTTGGCGCGCAACCTTTCCCGCCTCGTCGCCGGCGACCCGACGCTGCGGCTGGACCGCAACGCCGAGACCAACCAGCTGGTGCTGTGGTGCATGGGCGAGGCCCACGCGGACGTCGTCCTCTCGCGACTGCGGGCGGGCGGCGCGGACGTCGACACCGAACCGGTGAAGATCAGCCTGCGCGCGACCTTCAGCAAGCCGGCCAAGGGACACGGGCGGCACGTGAAGCAGTCCGGCGGCCACGGCCAGTTCGCCGTCTGCGACATCGAGGTCGAGCCGCTCCCCCGCGGCGGCGGGTTCCAGTTCGTGGACAAGGTCGTCGGCGGGTCGGTGCCGCACCAGTTCATCCCGAGCGTGGAGAAGGGCGTGCGGGCCCAGCTGGCGCGCGGGCTGTCCGACGGGCACCCGGTCGTGGACGTGAAGGTCACGCTGGTCGACGGCAAGGCGCACAGCGTGGACTCGTCGGACGCGGCGTTCCAGACTGCGGGCGCGCTCGCGTTGCGCGAGGCCGCGGCGAGCGGGCACATCACGATGCTGGAGCCCCTCGAGGAGGTGGCGATCCGGCTCCCGGACGAGCACCTCGGCACGGTGCTCGGCGACCTGTCGTCCCGCCGCGGCCGGGTGCTGGGCACCGAAGCCGGCGACGGCGGGCGGACGGTGATCCGCGCGGAGGTCCCGGCGACGGAGCTCCTGCGCTACCTGATCGACCTGCGCTCGATGAGCTCCGGCACGGCGACGTTCACCCGCCGCCACGCGAGGTTCGAGCCGATGCCGGAAGGAATGGCTGTCCACTAGCGCCCGGAACGGACGACACGCGTACCCAGGTGGACGACACGCGCACCTGGATGGACGACACGGCGAACGCCGGACCGCGCGCGCCGTGTCGTCCAGCTGCGTACGCGAGTCGGCCGTCTGGGTACGCGTGTCGGCCGGCTGTGTACGCGTGTCGGCCGGCGCGCGTCAGAAGGTGAAGCCGCCGGGGCGGTCGTTGCGGTCGGCCAGCAGGCCGGCCAGCGTGGCGATCGCGATCTCCGGCGGCGTGCGGGAGCCGATGTTCAGGCCCACCGGCCGGTGCACGCGGGCGATCTCGGCCTCCGCGACGCCGAGACCGCGCAGCGCGGCCTCGTGCGGACCGGCGTGCCGCGGGTTGCCGAGCACCCCGATCCACCGGGGCGCCTGGTCGAGCGCGGCCTTCAGCACCACGCCCAGCTCGAGCCGGTGGTGGTCGGTGACGACCACGTCCGCCGACGCGTCCAGCGGCGGCATCGTCGTCTCCGCGTCGACGCCGTCCGGCCCGTCGGTGGCCCGCGCGAGGTCCGGCTCGAACAACGCGACGTGGTAACCGAGGTCCTTCGCGAACTTCAGCAGGTACCGCGACACCGGCGACGCGAACACGGCGACCAGCGTCCGCACGGCCGGATCGGCCGCGACCGTGCCGTGGGCGACCTCGCAAGCATCGGGCTCCGTCATGCCGCCCAGTCTGTCAGGCCTGCTCGCCGACAGTCACGCGAAACTGCCACAGGTCGGTCTTGCCCTTCACCAGCACCAAGTACCCGTCGGTCACGCGCAGCACCACCCGTTTCTGCGGCGACGACGGCCGCGGCGGCCGGTGCTGCTTGGCGAGCAGGTACGCGTCGTCGTCCGCGCTCTGGCGGTCCGGGTACGGCGTCGCCTCCGCGACGCCCCAGCCGCGGCCGTCGCCCATGCCGCCCTGCTCTTCGATGACCACCCACCACGTCGGACTCATGCCCGGTCCGACGCGGGCGGGGGCCGAAAGGTTTCAGAGCTCTTCGAGCACGCTGAGCCGGAAGTGGAACGTCGACATCTGGCCTTCCACGATCACCAGGTAGCCGCCGGGGCCGCGCAGCACCCTCCGCGACTTCGGCGACCACGGGTGGGCGGGCTCGAACTCCCGCGCGAGCTGCTCCGCCGCGGCTTCGGCGGTCGCCTGGTCGGCGAAGGAGAACGTCTCCGACAGCGACCAGCTGCGGCTGTCACCCGAGCCGCGTTGCTCCTCGACGACCACCCACCACACGTCAGACCTCCGGCTCGGCGAACTCGAAGTACTCCGGCAGCGGCGCCGTGCCCGCGAGCCGGAAGTACCGCACCTTCCGCCGCCGCCGCAGGCGCAGCGTGTCGCGGACGGCGTCGTTGTGGACGCGGCGGGCGATCACCACGCGGTGCTCCGCGTCGGTCAGCTCCTCGGCCAGCTCGGCCGGCAGGCCGGCCCGGTCGACGCGGCTCAGCTGCAGCGTCAACTCGTTCTCGGAACCTTCGCGATCCGCCCGTGGTGCCGCTTCGGCCTCCTCGGCCAGCGTCCGCAGGCCCGTATCGCCCAGCACCACCGCGACCGCGCGGGCGACGACCGCGCGCCGCGCCAGCGCCGCGTCGAGCGCCGCCCAGCCCGCGTCCATCCGGACGTGCAGCCGGTCGAGCCGGTTCGCCGTCGCCACCAGGAAGAGCCCGCCCAGCACGACGACCAGCGCCAGCACCGGCAGCAGCCAGCCGAGCACGCTCACCGGGCCGGCTCCCGCTCCGGCGCCGCGACGCGCCGCGGGTCGGCGGCGACGGCCGTCTCGTAGACGCGCAGCACCTGCGTCGCCACGACCGACCAGTCGAACATCGTCACCCGCTCCCCCGCCGCCGCGGCCAGCGACGCCCGCCGCGCCGGGTCGCCGAGCAGCTCGCGCAGCCCGTCCGCGAGGGCCGCCGGGTCGCCGGTGTCGACGAGCATCCCGGCGTGGCCGTCGTCGAGCACCCGCCGGAACGAGTCGAGGCCACTGGCCAGCACCGGCGTCCCCGCGGCCATCGCCTCGGTGAGGATCATCCCGAAGCTCTCGCCGCCGGTGTTGGGCGCGCAGTAGACGTCGACGCTGCGCAGCGCCTGGGCCTTCACGTCGTTGTCGGCCTGCCCGAGCAGCTCCAGGTGCGGCGCCAGCTCGGGACCGGCGTCGCGGCGCAGCTGGTCCTCGTCGCCGCGGCCGACGACGACCAGCCGCAGGTCCTCGAACTCCGGCAGGATCCGCCGCAGCGCCTCCAGCAGAACGCCCATGCCCTTGCGCGGCTCGCCGAAGCGGCCGACGAACCCGACCGTGCCGCCGGCCCGCGGATAGCCCGGCAGCGGCGTCGCCGAGGAGAAGAAGCCGACGTCGACGCCGTTGGGGATCTCCACGGCGTCGCCGCCCGCGTGCTCCACCTGCACCCGGCGGGCGAGCGCGGACACCGCGATCCGCGCGGTGATCTTCTCCAGCAGCGGCCGCAGCACCGGCTGGAACGCCGACAGCGTGCGCGAGCGCGTGGTCGCCGTGTGGAACGTTGCGACGATCGGGCCGTCCGCGATGAGCAGCGCCAGCAGCGAAAGGCTCGGCGCGGCCGGTTCGTGCAGGTGCAGGACGTCGAAGTCGCCGTCGCGGATCCAGCGGCGCACCCGGGCGTAGGACACCGGGCCGAACTGCAGCCGCGCGACCGAGCCGTTGTACCGGATGCCGAGTGCCTTGCCGGCCGGGTGGACGAACGGCGGCAGGTCGGCGTCCTCGTCGGCGGGCGCGAGCACCGACACCTGGTGCCCGCGCGCCAGCAGCGCCTTCGTCAGGTCGATCACGTGCCCCTGGACCCCGCCGGGCACGTCGAAGGAGTAGGGGCAGACGATCCCGACCCGCATCGGACGCGCGGTCACGCGGTCAGCTCGCTTCTTCGAGGTTTGCCTGCTCGGCGGCCTCGAGGTCGGCCGGCCAGAACTTCTGCACCATGTGCCAGTCGGCCGGGTGCGCGGCGATGTCGCCGGCGAAGATGTCCGCCAGTGCCTGGGTCGCCGCCGCGACCTCGGCGCGCGCGGTGACGCGGATGCGCGGGTGCAGGCGGATCTGCCAGCCGTCCTCGGTGAACCAGCAGCCGGCCGGGATCAGGGCGGCGCCGGTGGTGGCGGCCAGCCGCGCCGGGCCGCCGGGGAAGCGGGCCTGCTCGCCGAAGAACTTCACCGGGATGCCGCTGGTGGTGAGGTCGCGGTCGCCGACCAGGCAGACGGCCTTGTTCTCGCGCAGCCGCTTCAGCAGCACGCGCATCGCGGAGCTGTCGCCGGTCAGCGGCACGATCTCGAAGCCGAGCGACTCGCGGTACTCGACGAACCGGCGGTAGAGCGACTCGGGCTTCAGCCGCTCGGCCACGGTGGTGAACCCGCCGAGGTAGTCGGCCAGCCAGACGCCGGCGATGTCCCAGTTGCCGCTGTGCGGCAGCGCCATCACCGCGCCGTTGCCCTCGGCGAGCGCCGCGTCGAGGTTCTCGACTCCGGTGATGGAGGCCGCGACCTTGCCGCTGACCTCCTTCTGGTCCATCGACGGCAGCCGGAACGTCTCGTGCCAGTACCGGGCGTACGAGCGCATCGCGCGCCGGGTCAGCTCGTCCATCTCGACCTCGTCGGCCTGCGGGACGACGCGGGCGAGGTTGGTGCGCAGCTGCCGCACGCCCCCGGCGTCGCGGCGGACGGCGAGGTCCGCGCCGAGCGAGAACACCGTGCTGCCGAACCCGGCGGGCAGCCAGCCGGCCAGCCGCCACCCGGCGGCGTAGCCGAAGGCGCTCAGCCGTTCCGACAGCGCGCTCATGCGGGTTGCTCCCCGGCGGCTGCCTCACGCGCGGCCTTCGCGACGCCGGCGAAGCGCTGCAGCAGGGTGATGACCGACAGGACGGCCAGCAGCCAGAGCGTCACGTCCACGGTGTACGGGATGCCGAAGCCGTGCAGGCCGGTGCCGACCAGGGCGATGATCAGCCGCTCGGCGCGTTCGACGAGCCCGCCGTCGACCGGCAGGCCGGACGCGTCGGCACGAGCCTTGACGTAGGAGATGACCTGGGCGAGCACCAGGCACAGCAGGGCCGCGGCGGCCGCCGGGTGGTTGTCGTCGACGACGAAGCACCACCACGCGATCGCGGCGAACAGGGCGCCGTCGACCAGCCTGTCGCAGGTGGCGTCGAGCACCGCGCCGAACGGGGTGCCGTAGCCGCGGGCGCGGGCCATGGCGCCGTCGAGGAGGTCGAGCATGGCGAAGCCCCACACCGTGAAGGTGCCCCAGAGCAGGTAGCCGTTCGGGAAGAAGGCGAGAGCGCTGATGACCGCGCCGGCGGTGCCGATCACGGTCATCGCGTTCGGGGTCAGCCCGACGCGGACCAGCGCCTGGCCGATCGGATCGGTGACGCGGGAAACGGAGGCACGCGCGAAGATATTGAGCATCGGTTCGTCTGAGACACCTGGCTACGAGGATCGGGTGGGCGATGGCAGCCTATCGACCCGCTCCGGTGAACCCGACGCGCCGCCCCGGGTCAGCCCGATTTCGGCAGCCGGACGACCTCGCCGGGGTACTCCCGCGCCTCTTCGGCGGCCTGCGCGGCGGCGCACTTCGGCGAGAGCCGCTGCCGGATCGCGGCGCTGATCTCGCCGAGCGCGGCGACCTGCTCGGGCGTCAGCGGGTCGAAGAGGCTCTCGCGGACGGCCTCGACGTGCCCGGGCGCGGCCGCCTCGAGCGCGGTGAAGCCGGCGTCCGTCAGCACCGCCCACGCGCCGCGCTTGTCGGTCGGGCAGGCCTCGCGGCGCACCCAGCCGTTGGCTTCCAGGCGCGCGACCGCGTGCGAGAGGCGGCTCCGCGACGCCTGACGCGCGTCGGCGAGCTCGCTCATCCGCAGCCGGCGGCCGGGCGCTTCCGAGAGCGCGACGAGGACTTCGTAATAGGTGTGCGGCATGCCCGAGTCGTGCTGCAGCTGGCCCTCGAGGTGCGCGCTGAGCATGCGGGTGGCCGCGTTGAACTCACGCCAGACGCGCTGCTCGTCGTCGCTGAGCCATCGGGTTTCGGACATACCCCCATCATACCCTCGGTTGAACACTCAATCAGGCTTTGCCGGTTACGGCATTCGAGCGTTTCACCAAGCGTCGGCGAGCAGATCCCGCGTTTCGCCGAGCAATTGCGGGAGCACCTTCGTCTGACCGATGATCGGCATGAAGTTCGCGTCGCCACCCCAGCGCGGCACCAGGTGCTGGTGCAGGTGCGCGGCGATCCCCGCACCCGCGATCACGCCCTGGTTCAGGCCGATGTTGAACCCGTGCGCACCGGACACCGCGCGGATCACCTTCATCGCGTGCTGGGTGAACTCCGCGACCTCGCGCGTCTCTTCCACCGTCAGCTCGGTGTAGTCCGCGACGTGCCGGTACGGCACGACCATCAGGTGCCCCGGGTTGTACGGGTACAGGTTCAGCACCGCGTACACCGCTTCGCCGCGCGCGGCGATCAGCCCCGTCTTGTCGTCCAGGGACGGGATGCGGCAGAACGGGCAGCCGGTGTCCTCATCGCCGTCCGGCTTGTCCTGGCCCTTGATGTAGGCCATCCGGTGCGGGGTCCAGAGGCGCTGGAACGCGTCCTGGACCCCGGTGCCCTGCTGCTCGACGAGCTCGGGACCGTCACTCACCGAACGACCGTCTCCAGCGCCTCGGCCGACGGCGACGCGTTCTCACGGCGCTCGATCCAGCCGGCGATGGCGGCGACGGCGTCGGCCACCGGCACGCCGTTGATCTGGCCGCCGTCGCGGAAGCGGAACGACACCGCGCCCGCCTCGACGTCCTTCGCGCCGGCGAGCAGCATGAAGGGCACCTTCTGCGTGGTGTGCGTGCGGATCTTCTTCTGCATGCGGTCGTCGCTCGCGTCGACCTCGGCGCGGATCCCCTTGGCGCGCAACGCCTTTTCGATGTCCTGCAGGTGCTCGACCTGGTCGGCGGTGATCGGGATGCCGACCACCTGCACCGGCGCGAGCCACGCCGGGAACGCGCCCGCGTAGTGCTCGGTCAGCACGCCGAAGAACCGCTCGATCGACCCGAACAGCGCGCGGTGGATCATCACCGGCGTCTGGCGCGAACCGTCGGGCGCGGTGTACTCGAGCTCGAACCGCTTGTTCTGGTTGAAGTCCAGCTGGATGGTCGACATCTGCCAGGTGCGGCCGATGGCGTCCTTGGCCTGCACCGAGATCTTGGGGCCGTAGAAGGCCGCGCCGCCCGGGTCCGGGACCAGCTCGAGGCCGGAGTCGACGGCGGCCTGCCGCAACGTCTCGGTGGCCTCCTCCCACTCCCAGTCCTCGCCGATGAACTTCTCGGAGTCACCGCGGGTGGACAGCTCGAGGTAGAAGTCGGAGAGGCCGTAGTCGGCCAGCAGGTCGAGCACGAACTTCAGCAGCGACCGGAGCTCGCCCGGCATCTGCTCCTTGGTGCAGTAGATGTGCGAGTCGTCCATCGTCAGGCCGCGCACGCGGGTGAGGCCGTGCACGACGCCCGACTTCTCGTAGCGGTAGACCGTGCCGAACTCGAACAGCCGCAGCGGCAGCTCGCGGTAGGACCGCCCGCGCGAGCGGAAGATCAGGTTGTGCATCGGGCAGTTCATGGCCTTGAGGTAGTAGTTCTCCTCATCGAACTGCACCGGCGGGAACATCGTGTCCGCGTAGTACGGCAGGTGGCCGGAGGTGTGGAACAGCTCGCCCTTGCTGATGTGCGGGGTGTTCACGAACTCGTAGCCGGCCTCTTCGTGGCGGCGGCGCGAGTAGTTCTCCAGCTCCCGGCGGATGATGCCGCCCTTGGGGTGGAACACCGGCAGGCCGGAGCCGATCTCCTCGGGGAAGGAGAACAGGTCCAGCTCGGCGCCGAGCTTGCGGTGGTCGCGGCGCTCGGCCTCGGCGATGCGCTCGAGGTAGGCGTCCTGCGCCTCGGCGGACTCCCACGCGGTGCCGTAGATCCGCTGCAGCTGCGGGTTCTTCTCGCTCCCCCGCCAGTACGCGGCGGCGACGCGGGTCAGCTTGAACGCGGGGATGAACTTCGTGGTCGGCACGTGCGGACCGCGGCAGAGGTCACTCCAGACACGTTCCTTGGTGCGCGGGTCGAGATTGTCGTAGATGGTGAGCTCGCCCTCGCCCACCTCCATCACCTCGGAGGTGTCCACTTCGGACTTGAGGTCGACCAGCTCGAGCTTGAACGGCTCGTCCGCCAGTTCCTTCTTGGCCTCGTCGACGGAGTCGAAAACACGCCGCGAGAACTGCTGGGCGCCCTTGACGATCTGCTTCATGCGCTTTTCGAGCGCCTGCAGGTCCTCCGGGGTGAACGGAGTGTCGACGGCGAAGTCGTAGTAGAAGCCGTCCTTCACCGGCGGGCCGATGCCCAGCTTGGCATTCGGGAACTGCTGCTGGACGGCCTGGGCGAGCACGTGGGCCGCCGAATGGCGGATGACGCTGCGGCCGTCTTCGGTGTCCGCGGCGACCGGCTCGACTTCGGCGTCGGATTCCGGCGCCCACGCGAGGTCGCGCAGCTTGCCCTCGGCGTCGCGCACGACGACGACCGTGTCCGGGCCCTTGGTCGGCAGGCCGGCCTCGCGGACCGCCGCGCCCGCCGTAGTGCCCGCCGGTACCACCACACGGGAGGTGGCCACGGGGGAAACGGGGGGCGACTGCGACACGATGGCTCCTCGGACTGGGGTGACGGAGATGACTCCGACGATGCTAGTCGTCGGCTCGCGCGGGCCTCACGCGCGTCCGCGAACGATCGGGCAGGCCGCCTCCGGGTCCGGAAGCGGCCTGCCCGATCGGGGACCAGGGCGTCAGAGGGTTTCGACGACCTGCTCGAAGTCCAGCCGCGGCAGGCGGTCGAACCAGGGGTTCTCGCCCGGCTTGCCGACGTTGACGACGACCAGCGAGCGCCACTTCTTGTCCGCGAAGAACTCGTCGTCCACCCCGGCGGCGTCGAAGCCGGTCATCGGCCCGGCGGCCAGGCCGGCGGCGCGGACGCCGATGATGAAGTAGCCGACCTGCAGCAGCGAGTTGAGCTTCGAGAACTCGACGCGGCCCTGCTCGTCGGAGAAGTTGTCCTTCACCTGCGGGGCGTGCGGGAAGACCTGCGGGATGTTCTCGTGGAAGTCGACGTCCGCGGCGAGCACGACGGTCAGCGGAGCGGCTTCGGTCTTGTCCCGGTTGCCCGGGGCCATGTGCGGGAGCAGACGGGCCTTCGCCTCGGCGGTGCGCAGCACCAGCGCACGCAGCGGCTGGGTGTTCATCGACGTCGGGGCCCACTTGACGAGGTCGTAGATCGCGCGGACCTGCTCCTCGGTCACCGGCTCAGAGCTGAAACTGTTGGCCGTGCGCGCCTCGCGGAAGAGGAGGTTCTGGACGTCCGCGGGAAGCTCGAGGGCCTCGGTCTGCTCGGCAAAGGTGGTCATGGGGCTGGGTTCCTTCCGTTGGGTCGGTTACCCGCTCCAACGAGGTTGAGCGTTGAACTATTTCACGTTCAACCAGTTGTGTGGATCACAGCGCCGCACACGAGTCGCGACGGACCCTCACCCGACCGGGTACACGAACACGACCGCCGACCCCCTCGGCGGGGATCGGCGGCCGTGGTGCGCGTGCGCGGCTCGTCGGACGGGGTCAGTAGGCGCCCTGACCGCCCATCACCGCGCGGAACGTCTTCCAGAGGATCACCAGGTCCAGGGCCAGCGACCAGTCCTCCACGTAGCGCAGGTCGAGCCGGATGCTCTCCGCCCACGTGAGGTCGCTGCGCCCGCTCACCTGCCAGAGACCGGTCAGGCCCGGCTTCACCAGCAGCCGGCGACGGGCGTCCGGCGCGTACTGCGCGGTCTCCTCCGGCAGCGGGGGCCGCGGGCCGACGAGCGACATCTTCCCGGACACGACGTTGAACAGCTGGGGCACCTCGTCGAGCGAATATCGGCGGAGGAAACCACCCACGCGGGTGATCCGCGGATCGCGCTTCATCTTGAAGAGCGGACCCGCTCCTTCGTTGTCCTGGGCGAGGGTCTTCCGGATTTCGTCGGCGTTGGTGACCATCGTGCGGAACTTCAGCATGGTGAACGTCGCGCCGTCGCGGCCTACGCGCTGCTGGCGGTAGATCACCGGGCCGCGGTCGTTGAGCTTGATGGCCAGCGCGATCACCAGCAGGAGCGGGGAAAGCATGGTCAGCAGGAACGCCGAGCCCGCCCGGTCCACGATCTCCTTCACCACGCGGCGGCCGCCGGTGAACATCGGCGCCGTGACCCGCAGCAGCGGCATCCCCAGCACGCCGGTGACGTTGAGCCGGGGCCCGGCGACCTCCATCAGCACGGGGGCCACGACCATCTCCGCGCCGGTGCCCTCCATGTCCCAGGCCAGCCGCTGCAACCGCTTCGGCGTCCAGTACTGGTCGGCGGTGATCGCCACGACCCGGTACCCGCCGCGCCGCACGTACCGCGAAAGTTCTTCCAGCCTCCCGACCACCGGGACGCCGTCGATCTCGCCGCTGTCGCGCTCGGCGCCGTGGCCCGTGAACGTGCACGCCGCCTCGACGCGCCAGCCGACGTGGACCTCGGACTTGGTGCGCGCGATCAGGTCGGCGACGGTTTCCGGGCTGCCCGCGGCCATCACCGGCAGCAGGCAGAGTCCCTTGGCGCGCTTGCGGTGCAGGACCTGGCGCAGCAGGTACCGCTGCGGGAACGCGACGAGCGCGATCGCCGGGACCACGACGAACACCCAGACCTGGACCTCGAGCGCGCCGAACAGCAGGCCGCCCAGTGCGACCAGGACGGCCGCGGTGATGAAGCCGCGGCCCAGCGTGCGGTACTCCTCCGCGCCTTCGCCCAGCACCCGCGAGCTCCACGCCCGGCTGACCGGCAGCGAGACGAAGACGGCGAGGATCGTGCCGAAGGCGTGCATGTCGTGCGGGGCAACGCGATCGATGACGAACGCGCTGATCGCGATCACCAGCAGCGTGATGAAGACGTCGCTGCCGATGACCCAGGCTCTGTATCTCGCTTCCCAGGCCGCCGGCAATGCCTTGGGAGACGGCGTTCCGGCCGTTTCCGCCGGCTTGCCGTCCCGCGGGGTGGGGCGGGGAATGGCCTGGAGGTCGATGTGCGGCGGTGGCTGGCTCACCGTGTAAGACGGCCGCACCGACTCTTCCATCTGTCCTCCCGGGACCAGGGATCGAATGAGTCCGCAAGCACGCTGCGTCACCGGCGGTGATTTCGTACAGTCACCACGGCTGGAACATCGCGCTGTGCCCGCGGAGGGCTTCACACGGCAAGGTATCGGCGACCCTCTCAGCATCGTTACAAGGATTTCCAGCCACATGCAGCGCGTCTTTCCCGCCAGAAAATGGCCGCAAGATAACAAGACGATGACGATGCGTGATAGGGCGTATCCCCACAAAAACTACGGAATGTAGCCAATGGAGCGATACCCGCACCCGGGTGGACCCGCGCTCTTCCGAACGGCCGAACCGGCCTTCGGGCTCTACTGTGGACACTGCGGCAGGCCGCCGGTCCACTGTGGACCAGCCGGGGCCGCGGGCACCGCCGCGCGGGCGCCGGACGATCACTCCGTGACGTTCGTCGCCGCATCGTCACACGGGCGGGTTTCCGTCACAAGTCGCCCCGCCGTGGCCGGGCCATGGAAACCGAAGATCACAAGCACGCCTCCCGCAGGGCCGGTTCGACAGAAGACCGCCGCAACGACAGGCCTCAGAGGCAGATCCCGACTTTCCCGCACGACGGGTCTGGAACCGCGCTCATCAGCAGATACGGAAGATCCGAACGGATCGTTCACTCCACTTAGGCCGTGGCCGACATCACAACGCAACCAGCCACGGGGGTCCGGGGGCTCACCCCCGGCGGGGGCGTGGGGGTTCGACCCCCACAGGACACAACGAGAAGAGCCCCGTCTGCGCATTCGGCAGACAGGGCTCTTCCAGCGAATCTCGTGGGCGATACTGGGATCGAACCAGTGACCTCTTCGGTGTGAACGAAGCGCTCTCCCCCTGAGCTAATCGCCCGCTCGCGGTGGTGGGAGAACTGTACCGCACGACTTCCGGGCGCCTGCAAATGGGTGGTCTCCGGCGACCACACTCCGCTTACCGGCGAGTACGGAACGAACAAACCCGAGCTAGCCGGGGTCGTGGCAGGTGGGGGCCGCCCGACGCCACGTTCGACATCCGTGCGACGGTGCTATCGCCCGGCGACTAAACCGCGCAGTATGGAGGAGTGGGCCCACACGGGGCGCGCCGGTCGATCGCGCGTCGTGGGGTGATCACGGGCGCGAACGGGGGCTGATGGGCCCGTACGGGTGATATGCGGCTCACCTGCGACGGAATCGGCCTCCCGATGCGTCCCAGTGGTGACGCCCTCGGCCGGGCCGGGCCGGGAAGGGAGACGAAGGGTAGGACGATGCGCAACGATCACGTGACGCTCCGCTCGACGGCGGTCTTCGACCTGCTGGCGCCGCGGACGCCCGCGGTTCCGGTCAAGGTGGAGCTGCGCTACGACACACGCGACCCGTATGCGGTCGTCGCCGCGTTCCGCACGGGCCGCGCCGGCTGGGTCGAATGGGTGTACGCACGCGACCTCCTCGCGGACGGCCTGCTGGCCGACGCGGGTGACGGGGACGTCCGCATCCGCCCCTCCGTCGAAGACCCCGAATCCGTGCTGATCGAGCTGAACTCGCCGTCCGGGCACGCCATGTTCGAGGCGTCCGCCCAGGAGCTGGCCGACTTCCTCGACCGCACCTACGACGTGGTGCTCCCGGGCAACGAGCACCTGTGGGTCGACGTGGACGACGCGCTCACCCACCTGATCCCCCACGATCTGGCCTGATGACGGCTTCGCAACAGCGGAGTGACACCCCGGTGTCGAACCCGTTTTCGGGGTCCGATATGGTTTTCTCACACCACGGCGACGGGGATTCGACCCCCTGGAGCTGCGGAGTGCGGATGTAGCGCAGCTGGTAGCGCATCACCTTGCCAAGGTGAGGGTCGCGGGTTCGAATCCCGTCATCCGCTCGGTAGGCTCTCGCAGCCTGGCACGGTGGAGTGGCCGAGAGGCGAGGCAACGGCCTGCAAAGCCGTGTACACGGGTTCGAATCCCGTCTCCACCTCGCGCGATTAGCTCAGCGGGAGAGCGCTTCCCTGACACGGAAGAGGTCACTGGTTCAATCCCAGTATCGCGCACCAAATGTTTTAGCAGGTCAGAAGCCCTGTCCCTCCCCGGAGGGGCAGGGCTTCAGTCGTCAGATGGCGATGAAATGGCGATGGGTCCAGGGCCGGGCTCCAGCCCCCGCCGGGACCGCAGGTGCGGGAACCAGGACACGAGCTTGGACCGCTCCCCCGGATACAGCGCGGCCAGAGACCGCAGCCAGCGCTCCCCTTCATCTGCTGACCCAGCCGCGCCCGCGGGGCGACCTCCGGGATCCCGTCCTCCGTCAGCCACGTGGCGTGCGTATGCCGTCCCTCATGGAAGGTGAAAGTCGGCAGGATCGGCGGGCGCCGCTCCCCCGCCCCGGCGTCCTCCAGCTCGACACCGTCCCACGCCGGCCACCAAGACCGGATCCGGAAGTTCGACCGCCGCCACGGATGCGCCTCCGGAGTGCACATCACAAACGGCTCCCGGTGGCTGTCCATCAGCTCCTCGTAGAGCACCGCGATCCCCGGCGGCAGCGCCACGAACCGAGTTCCCGCAGGGGTTTTCGTCCGCCCCTTCTTCGGCCGCGAGTTCCCCCGCCGCGTCGGCGGCCGCTGGCGACCGTCCAAGTGATGATCATCACTCTTCCGGCCTCCTTTGTAGACTTTCCCGCCAACTTCCTTGAGCAGCGTCCGGATCTCGATGCCACGTCGCTCGGAGTCGTACTCGTGCCGCTGCTGCCCGACGAGCTCACCCCATCGGGCGCCGGTATAGAAATCCATCAGGCACAGCACGAACCCCGACATCCCCAGACCAAGCTCGTAGAGCCGCATCGCCGCCCGCAGCGCCTGCGCCGGAGTGCCTACCAGCCGTTCGGTGTCGTACTCGCCTTTGGACACTCGGACACCGTTGCACGGTTGGCCGGGATCATCCGCGCCCGCACCGCGCCGTTGAGGATGGTCCAGAACAACGCGAAGTACGACGACACCGACGACTCGGCATAGTCCTCATGCAGCGGCCAACGGACTCCCCGCCCTCAACGCGGCTCGCAGCCGTTCACACTGGACGACCAGGTCATCGAGACCCGCGAACCCCATGCCGACCGCAAACTCGTCACCACATCGGGCGGGACCACCCCACTCCACCAGCGCCCGGTCCAGCAGCGCGATCTCCTCCGAGGCAGCAAGTCGCCCGGGATCACGTCGTCCGGAGTCATCGAACCTCGACGACCACGCCGAACTCACCCAAGACAGCCGTGATCGCGCTCACGAACTGCTTCCCCAGCGCCTCTTCAGAGGAGGAGAAGTCTTTCCACAAGAGCCTGACCGGTCGCGTCCCTACCGGACTCGAGCGGAGGCAATCGGCGAGGGCGTCGACATTCGAACCGAAGTAGCCGCCCGGACCGTTAGCAGCTTCGCCCAGCGCACAGTAAAAGCCGGCCTTCGTCACAGTCGATACACCGTCGAGGGTCATCACCTCCGCGTTCCCGTACCTGACAGCACCGTGACCGGTGGCGAACCACGAGTTCCGCACGACGTGCAGCCAAGCCTGGTGGTGGCCGGCCGGGCGTTGAAGCCACTCGCCCGTCCGCAGCGGCCGTCCCGACGCCCACCGCAGCCAAATCCCGGCTGCTTCCGGATACTCACACCGGTCGCCGAAGTACCGGAACGAAACGCGGGGAACTTCGCCCCGCGCGTCCGCAGTACCGGACTCACCGAAAATCACCCCTCCGACGAGGTACTCACCTATTCTTTCGCGCTGTGTGTTCACTACCTCGAGGACCGCGTCCTCGAGGCGCCGCGGAGGTCTCTCACCGAGGCGCGCCCGTAAGAACGCGACTTCCGACGAGTCGTCGCCCGGAGAGACGAAGAAACCGTCCAGCTCTTCGGCCCCGACGAGCAGGTTGCCCCCGCTCCCGTCGACCAGGCGGTACAGCGCACCACTCTCAACGGACTCCACCTGACTCCCCCTTCCCGTCACCGCTGGACGCGCACGACCGCTGCCGACTCCTCAGTTCCTGCCCGAATCAGGGAAGTGTGGCGCGCTGAACCGTTGGATCTTGTCATAGTGGGTCGACGTCCAGCCGTACACCGTCGAGCCGTTGGAGAGCTGCTCGGCAGGCAGTGCCTCGGTGAGCACGGTCGCCAGGTCCTCGCGTGCGATTTCGATGTCGTCGTCGGAGTCGCTCGTTTCCGCGAGCGGCAGTGCGGCGAGAACAGTGCCATCGACGTCGACGAAGACGCTGTTCTCGGTCATCCGCAGCCGCCGGTCGCGAATCTTCGCCAGCAGGCCCATGTTTTCCGCAGCGGCGATCGCGTCACCGCGGACATCGATCGGCGAGCCCGGCTCCGGAGATGAGGATGTCCATGATGATCCCTCCGCCTAAAGCGACTATCCGTCGCTTTAGTGATAAAGTAGCTGACCAGTGAGCAGCTGGGAGGGACACCGAACGGGAAGGTGACACGCATGACCGACACCCGGCGGCCCGGCGGGCGAACCGCCCGCGTGCGCGCACAGGTCCTCCAGGCGACCGTCGAGCTGATCGCACGCGACGGGGTCATGGGGTTTCGATACGAAGAGGTGGCCGATCGCGCCGGCGTGAACAAGGCGAGCGTGTACCGCAACTGGCCCCAGCGCAGCGAGTTGGCCATCGAAGCGCTGAGCCACCGCGCCGACCAGCAGGTCCCGTTCGCCGACACGGGCGACCTGCGCGCCGACCTCATACAGTTCCTGGTGACCTTGGCGGCCGAACTGGACACACCCCTCGGTCGAGCTCTGGCGATCGCGGCGCAGAGCCGCGAACACGAGGCGGTGACTCAGACCGTGCGCGGCGTGTACGAACGCCGTCTGGAACTGGTGCGGGTCCGGCTCGAACGAGCTGCCGAACGCGGCGAGCTACCGCCGGTCGACCCGCTCTTCTTCGCCCAGCTGATTTCCGGCCCGATGCACCCCTTTCCAAGCCGGACCGACGTCCCGTTCGGTCACGCCGAGGCGGAGCGCCTCACCGACGTCGTACTCGCCGGGATCGGGGCCACAGCAAATCAGGGCCATTGACCTGGAGGGTTTGCTCGAAGTCAGTCCAGGAATTCCCATGATTCTTATCACGGGCACGGGGCACAGTTCGGCGACTTCTCATTTCCCTTCGTCCTGAAACTCATGGCACATGAAAGGTGTCAGTCGGTGCCGGCCTACGACGAACTGGATCTGGCCATTGTGGACGCCGTGCGGACCGCCCCCCGCGCGAGCTGGCGGGACCTCGCGCCCGTCCTCGGAGTCGACCCCGCGACCGTGAGCCGCCGGTGGTCGCGCATGCAGGCCGACGGGGTCGCCTGGGTGACCGCCCACCTCGGCGGCCACCTGACGCCGTCGGTCGCGACGGTCGAGATCAGCTGTCTCACCCAGCATTCGACCGACGTGGCGGCCGCACTGGCCGAGGACGCCGAGGCGGCGACGGTGAAGCTGACGGCCGGGGCCCGGGACCTGGTGGTGCTGGCCCAGGCCCCGGATTTCGAGGCGCTGGCCGGCTACCTGCTCGACCGGGTCGGTCACGTTGCCGGGGTGCGAGACGTCCGCAGCCACATGGTGATGCACTCTGCCGTCGACGCGAGCCAGTGGCGGGAGGGTGCACTCGACCTCGATCAGCGGCGGCAGCTGCACTCGCCGCCGCCGACCGGGACGGTGCGGCGAGCGGCCCTCGATCCGACCGACCACCGAATCCTGCGCGCGCTCAGCCTCGACGGCCGCGCGGCGTTCGAACAGCTGGCCACCTACGCGGGCATCGGCCCGGTCGCCGTCCGCCGACGGCTGGCCCGCATGGAAGGCGCCGGGCTCGTGACCTACCGATGCGACATTTCCCCGCACCTGTCCGGGCGCACGGTGCACACCGTCTTTTTCTGCTCGATCGGGGTGACCAAGCTCGCCGAGGCCGAGCAGTGCATCCGGGAGTTGCAGGGTGTCCGATCCTGCAATGTCGTTTCCGGGCCGTGCAACCTGGTCGTCGACGCGTCGTTGCGCTCGATCTCCGAGGCTCACGACCTCGAGCGCCAGATGAGCCAGGCGCTGCCGGCGTTGCGTGTCCACGATCGGGTGATGGTCCTGCGCATGATCAAGCTCCTCGGTCGGGTTCTGGATGCCGACGGCAGGTCGGTCCGGTCCGTGCCCTTGCTGGCCGAGGCGGCCGAGTAGGGGGCGGTCACACCCTCATCGACATCGTCACCAGGTCACCGGCAGCCGGTACAGGCCGTAGATGTTCGCATCGTCCTTGAACGGCAGCTCGTCCACCTCCGCGGCCAGCGCCAGCGTCGGCATACGCCGGAACAGCGTGTCGAACACGATCTGCAGTTCCATCCGGGCGAGGTTCTGGCCGAGGCACTGGTGCGGGCCGAAACCGAACGCGACATGGTGACGCGCGCCGCGCGCAACGTCCAGCTCGTCGGGATTGGCGAACGCCCGCGGGTCGCGGTTGGCCGAGAAACCGAGCGCCAGCACCCCCTCCCCCGCACGGATCCGCTGCCCGCCGACCTCGACGTCCTCCACGCACAGCCGCGCCATGCTGTCGCCGATCGTCCAGTAGCGCAGCAACTCCTCCACCGCCTCGAGCGTCAGGCCCGGCTCGGCCCTGATCGCCGCGAGCTGCTCCGGGTGCCGCAGAAAAGCCAGTGTTGACAACGAGATCATGTTCGCGGTCGTCTCGTGCCCGGCGGCGAGCAGCAGAAAGCCCGTCGCCGCCAGCGAAGCTCGCCGGTAGCCACCGTCCGCGCGGAGCTTGACGATCTGCCGCCCGAGCAGGTCGTCCGGCGGATTCTTTTCCTTCTCCGCGATGAGACCGATCAGATAGCCGTGCACGGTCTCCAGCGCCAGCCGTCGGTCCGCCGCGGCGGTATCGCGGTTGATCAGCTTCGCGGTGCTCTCTTCGAAAAAACCGTGATCCGCATACGGCACTCCGAGAAGCTCGCAAATCACCAGCGACGGCACCGGCAGCGACAGCGACTCGACCAAATCAGCCGGCCTCGGCCCGGCCAGCAGCACATCGATCCGGTCGTCGACGATCCGCTGAACCCGCGGCCGCAACGCCTCCATCCGGCGCACCGTGAACTCGCCGAGCACGGCCCTGCGCGCCGCCCCGTGCTCGGGCGCGTCCATCGCGACCATCGTGCGCTCACCCTGCTGCCGGACCGCCCCTCCGCCTTTGACCCGCTGCGGAAAGTCCGGGTGCTGCCGGTCGGCACTGAACCGGCGATCGTTCAGCACCATCCGGACATCCTCGTGCCGGCTGATCACCCACGCCCACCCGCCATCAGGCAACCGGACCTTCGAGACCCGCTCACCATCCCGGATCTCCTCGTATTCCCGCGGCACGGTGAACGGACACCCTCGGTTCACCGGAAAGTCGCGAATACGACCTGCAGCACTTCCGACGAAGTCAGACACTGGACTCCCGTTCACGTTCGGCGTCGACCGGTACCGGGACGTCGTAGGCATTGAGAACCATCGAAATGCTCGCATACTGCGCGATCAGGAAGACGAGTTCAGCGGTACCGAGTTCACCGAAGCAATCGACGGCGGCTCGGTACAGCTCTTCCGGCATCGGGCCGCCGGTGTGAAGGTGAGCCGCCACGTCGTGCGCCACGGTCTCCTCCGGCGTCAGATCGGTCGGACGTCGTCCGGCGACCAGGGTGGCGACAACGTGGCCGGAAAGCCCGACCGCCAGCGCGATCCTGCTGTGTGAATAGACCTCGTACGCCGCACCGTAACGGGCTCCGATGGCGAGGGTGGCGACCTCGCGCGCCCGCGCCGGCAGCACGCTGCCGCCGGTGACCGAGGTGAACCACTCCAGCAACGGCTTGGCGAGTTCGGGAAAGCGAAGCATCACGGGAAAGGGGCCGATCAGCGCCCCGCTGTCATCCGTCGTGGTGAACGGCGGGTGGAGTCCCGCCAGCATCCCGCGCACGTGCTGATCCAGCGAACGCTGCTCGTCGGACAGGTCACCGGGTTTGATCGGGGGCATCCGCACGGCGATCACACGTCCCGGGTACGGATCACCCAGTGGGCGGCGACGCTGACGGCCGCCGTCGCCACGAGCAGGATCGAGATCCCGAGGCCGGGTGCGACCGCACCGTCGGCCGGGACCACCGCGTAGGCGGCCTGGCCGGCGATGAACGGCCAGAACCGCCCGAACGCCTCACCGATGGCTCCCGGGATGCCGGGGGCGAGGGCGGGCACGAGGAGGAGGGCGCCGACGAGCACGGCGAGGCTGCCCGTACTCGACCGCGTCAGCACGCCGACGGCCACCCCGGCGAGGGCGACCGCGGTCAGATAGAGCGTGGCCGCGCCGAGGGCGCCGAGCACGCCCGGATCGCCGAGTCCTGCAGCAGGCAGCCCGGCTCCGTGCAGCATCAGCTGGACCACGCCGAAGCTGATCAGCGTGGTGAGCAGACTGGTGACCAGCGCGACTGCCGCCACGACGAACGTCTTCGCGGCGAGGAGACGGGACCGCGCCGGCACCATGGCGATGCTGCTGCCGATCATTCCGCTGCTGTGTTCGGGCGTGATGCTGAACGCGCCGAGCATGCCGATGAGCAGCTGCGCGAAGAGGAATCCCTTCAGGCTGCTCGCGGTCGGATCCCAGCCGGCGGGCAGGTCCGACGGTTCGCCCCCGAGGAGGTCGGAAACGCCGAGCGTGCTGAGCGCGACCCCCGAGGCGATGGCGCTGAACGCGATGATCCACGTGGTGCGGACGCTGCGAAGCTTGGTCCACTCGGAGCGGAGCATGTTCGCGGTGGGCCAGAAGCCCCAGTTGATACGCGTGCCGCGAGAGGTGTTCGCTTTCGTCCGGCGGAGAGTCATGGTTTTCATGCGGCCTGGCTTTCGAACTCGGTGACGTCGTGGGTGAGCCGGAGGAACACGTCCTCGAGGGACTCGCGTACCCAGGCAAGCTCGTCGAGCGCGATCCCGTCAGCCGCGGCGATCTTGCCGACGAGGGCCGGGTCGGCGCCGGCGACGAGCAGGTTTCCCTTCTCACTCCGCTCGAACGCGATCTCCGCCCGGTTCAGTGCGCGCCCGAGCTCGTCGAGCGTGGGCGAAGAGACCGTGACCGTCCGCGTCGTGTGCGCGAGGACGAAGTCGTCGAGCGTCGACTCGGCGACGAGCCTGCCCTGAGCGATCACGACAAGGTTGTCCGCGGTCAGCTCCATTTCGGACATCAGGTGGCTGGAGAAGAGGATCGTGCGGCCCTCCGCCGCCAGGTTCCGCAGCAGGGTGCGGGCCCACCGGACGCCTTCGGGGTCCAGGCCGTTGAGCGGCTCGTCGAAGACCAGGACGGCCGGGTCGCCGAGCAGGGCCGTCGCGATGCCGAGACGCTGGTTCATCCCCAGCGAGAACTCCCCCGCCCGGCGCTGGGCCGCGCCGGTCAGCCCCACGAGGTCGAGCACCTCGGCCACCCGCGGCCGGCCGAGGCCCGCCGCCTGGGCGAACGCGAGGAGGTGATCGAAAGCTGTGCGCTGGGGATGAACGGCCCGTGCGTCGAGCAGCGCACCGATGGTGCGCGGCGGGTCGTCGAGCTCGGTGATCCGACGGCCGCCGATCGTGATCGTGCCCGCGGTGGGTTCGGTCAGCCCCAGCAGCATCCGCATCGTCGTGCTCTTGCCGGCTCCGTTCGGCCCGAGGAAGCCGGTGACGGCCCCCGGTTCGGCGGTGAACGACAGGTCGTCGACCACGGTCGCGCTGCCGTACCGCTTGGTCAGGCCGCTCGCCCGGATGGCGACGCCACCCCTCTGCACCCTGGTGGATTCAGCCATGCGAGTGCTCCCTTCGTCAAAATTCACACTACACGGTGTAGTTTTCAATGGGCTGAGAAGACGGTGAGAAGATGACCTCGATGAAGACGACCGAGCAGACCCCGGGCCGACGGCGGCGATCCGAAAGCAAGCAGGCCGCCATCCTCGACGCCGCCGAGCGGCTCTTCGTCGCCGATGGCTACGAACCCACCAGTGTCGACGCCATCGCCGCGCGGGCCCAGGTGTCCAAACGCACCGTCTACGACCACTTCGGCGACAAGGCGGCGCTGTTCGAGAGCGTCCTGGCGCGGGTGCACGAGAACGTCACCGCGACCGTGCGCGAGGCTGTCGACCAGGAACTCACCGACGACCGAGACCTGAGCGAGGCGCTGACCGCTTTCGCGATGCGCGTGGTGACGCGGGCTTTCCCCTCCTCGAGCTACGTCGCCCACCGGCGACTGACCTCGCAAGGCCCGTCGGCGCCGCGATTGCCCGAGGCCGTGGACGAGCAACCCGAACGCTTGCTGGCCGAGCGGTTCGCCCAGCTCGCCGCCGCCGGCACGCTCCGGGTCCCCGACCCGCGACGTGCCACGAAGCACTTCACCGCCCTGACGATTCTTCTGGCGCTGGAAGCACTTCGGGACACCCCGGAGGAAGCGGAGGCGGAGATCCCGGCGATCATCGCCGATGGAGTCGACGCCTTCCTCCGCGCCTACCGGAGCTGAACGTCACGGCGCCCGGTTCCCCGTTGGGTCCGCACCAGCAGCACGGCCGGTACCCCGGCGATCACGAACGCGGCCAGCCCGATCCCGACGTAGGTGAACACGCCCGTGGCCGAGTTCAGCGAAACCCCGCCGACGGTCACCCGGTGGGACTTCAGGACCGCCGCGCCGATGAAGTTGAGGAACACCGAGCCGAGCGCGACCATGACCATGACCTGGCTGGACACGGTGGCCTGGCGATCGGCCGGCACCAAGATGCCCGCCATGTTGAAGCCCGACGTCACAAGGGTCCCCGCGGTGAGGCTCAGCATGAAGGAGCAGACGACGGCGAGCGGCAGCGAGTCCGCTCCGACGAACAACCCCAGGGTCGCGACCGTCCCGAGGGCCACCCCCGCGGCCAGTACCGGCGCCGGGCCGGTCCGGGTCGAGATCGCTCCCGCCAGCGTGCCCCCGAGCACGATCCCGATCGACGGCAGCCCGAGCAGCAGCCCGATCGCCGCGCCTCCGGCGCCGGCGAGCCCGTAGCCGAGTCCCTGGTCCGGCGACACGTCACTGAGCAGGCTGAACAGCTGCAGCATGCTTTGGTAGGCGCCGGTTCCGAGGACGACCACCAGCAGCGTGAGGATCAGCGGGCGACCGAGGTGGTGGACGTCGACCACGGGCTCGGGCACCCGCCGCGACAGCGGGTACCAGACGCCGAGCGCCGCGAGTCCGGCCAGCAGGAGCGGCAGCGCGCCGACCCAGCCGTACTCCGACCCGAAGCTGATGTAGGCGACCGTCAGCGCCAGGCCACCGCCGAGCAGCAGCGCCCCGCGCACGTCGATCCGGCCCGGGGTCCGGATCAGCGACTCCGGGAGCAGGAAGCGGACCAGAACCGCCGTGACGACGGCCAGGATCCCGGCCACGACGAAGACCACCTGGTAGCCGTACTCGTCGCCGAGGTAGTGGAACAGGAACGTCGTCCCGATGCTGAAGATCGCGTTACCGGTCGTCACGACTCCGGTGACGACCATCCCGAGCCGCGGCGCGCAGATGTCCTTGACGATGCCGACGGTGAGGAACAACGACGCGACCGCGGCTCCCTGGATCATCCGCCCGACGACGAACACCCAGATGGTCGGCGCGAGCAGGCACACGAGGGCACCCACCGCCGCGACGACCAAGGTCAGGACCAGGGTCCGGCGTTTGCCGGAGCGGTCGGCGATCTTCCCCAGCAGCGGTGACCACATCGCTCCCGCCAGCATCGCGCTCGAGTTCAGCCACGCCGGCTCGTCGGTCCCGAAATGGCCGAGCATCTGGGGCAGCACGACGATCGGCGCGGTGATCACGGTGTCCACCATGACGTTCACCAGCAGCAAGACCGCCGTCTGGCCGACGAGCAACCGGGTCCATCGCAGGTGCAGCCGGCTGCCCGGCGCCGCGGTGGCGGTACTGGTTTCTTCCACGGTGGGCTCCTAGTCGGGCCGGACGGTGGTGCCGATCGAGCGGAACGGCGCCAGATGGTTGATGAGGTCCATTTCCCGGTCCGCGGGAATACGAGCCAGCAGATAGCCGTCGGGCCGCACGAGGATCAGCTCTCCGGCGTAGGGCTGGTAGACGCACTCGAACTCCCCCTTGGCGTCGACGATCGGGCTGCCGGGGCCCGGGCCGATCCGGTGCACGTGCAGGTGGGTCGGTTTGGCGTTGTCGAAGATGACCGGTGCGGTGTGGTCCCACACGAACAGCGAGTAGTGCATGCCGCGCAGGAGGTCGAACAGACCGCCACGGCCCTCTCCGCCCTCCAGGCCCGTCACGTTGGGCGCCCGGTCGCCGGGCTGAGGGCCGGAGATGACTTCGCTGCCGCCGCGAAAGGTCATCCGGCTGTCGCGGTAGTGGATGCCCAGGCCGGTGTTCATCTTCCCGTCTCCGATGCCGGCGAGCGCGGAACCGAGTTCCTCCTCGCCGCCGCCGGCCGCCGCCATGGCCTTGGCCATCTTGTCCGTGCTCATGGCGAGCACTCGGCGGGCAACCGGGACCCGTTCTTCGCTGTAGGTGTCCAGCAGCGTCGACAACGCACCGTTGAGAATGCTGTCCATTTTGAAGCCGAGGTTGTAGGCGTCCTGGATGCCGGTGTTCATGCCCTGGCCGCCGGCGGCGGAATGCACGTGGGCGGCATCGCCGGCGAGCAGAACGCGGCCCTTGCGGTAGGTCTGCACCATGCGGACGTTGATCAGGTACACCGACAGCCAGCTGGCGCTGGTGAGGACGACGGTGCCCGTTCCGGCCCGGTCGTCGAACAGCTGCTGGTAGAACTCCAGCGACGGCACGCCGGGAACATCCCCGGGCAGGATGGGGCTCTGGAACTGCCACACATCGTCGCCGAGCGGAGTGAGGCCGAGCATCCCCCGCTCGGAGGGCCAGATGTGCATGCGGCCTCGGTCGAGGTCCGAGCCCACGGTGACATCGCCGAGGTACCAACGCTGTTCGTCGTAGGTCTTGCCCAGCAGGGGAAGCCCGGCGTACTTGCGGGTGCTGCTCTTGCCGCCGTCGGCGCCCACGACGTAGCGGGCTCGCGCGGTCCGCGCGCCGTCACCGGTGTGCAGCGCGACGGTGACCCCGTCGTCGTCCTGCTCGAACCCGGTCACCTCACTCCCGAACTCGACGGCTCCGCCGAGCTCTTCGAGCCGCTGCCGCAGCGCGTGCTCGACGTGGAACTGCCCGATCCACAACGGATCCGGGTAGGGAGTGTGCGCGGAGTCGTCCGCCGGGACCGAGATCGGCGGCTTGTCCACGACCGCGCCGGAGGGCTCGTGGAACCGCATCGGCAGCTTGGCGACACCGTGGCGCAGGACGTGGTCCACCGCCCCCAGGTCGTCGAGCACCTCCAGCGAGCGCGGCTGGATGGTCTTGGCCCGGCTGGCGCGGTTGGGCACCTGGGCCTGCTCGAGGATCCGGACCGCGAAGCCGCGGCGGGTCAGGTCGCACGTGAGGGTGAGCCCGGTGGGCCCGGCTCCGATGACGATGACGTCGATGCTCGGGTGCTCGGTCATTAGGTCCTTTCCAGAAGCGGTGAAGCTGCGAGAGGCTGCACCGACAGAAGGTTCTTGCGTACGACTCCCTGCTGGGCGACGACGACGATGTTTTCCGGCACCGACAGCACGGTGATGTCCCGCAGCGGGTCGCCCGCGCAGAGCACCAGATCGGCGAGCATGCCGGGGCGCAGAGTGCCCAGCCGGTCATCGACCCCGAGCAGCCGGGCACTGTTCACCGTCGCGGCGCGGACGGCGTCCATCGGGCTCATGCCGAGCTCGACCAGATGCGCCAGCTCGGCGAGGTTGTTCCCGTGCGGGGCGATTCCCGCATCAGTGCCCGCTGCGATGTTCACCTTCCGTTCGATGGCAGCGGCAATGTTTTCCTTGGCGATCTCGTTCCAGCGCCGCTTCTTCTCGTAGCGCCACGGCGAAGTCGTGCCCCGTTCCAGCGGCCGGAAGACTGTTTCCAGAGTGGGGACGAGGAACGCCCCGCGCTCGCCCAGCAGGTCACAGCCCTGGTCGTCGATGCCGAAACCGTGTTCGACCGAGCGGACACCACCGCGGATCGCGGCGAGAACTCCGGCCCGCCCCTGCGCGTGCGCCGCGACCACGCGGCCCCGGTGCCGGCGTGCTTCGTCCACGACGGCGGCGACTTCCTCCTCCAGAAGATCCTCGTCGTCGGGGTCGTCCGTCGCGCTGCTGATGCCGCCGGTGGTGCAGATCTTGACGACGTCGGCGCCGGCGCGCAGCATCCGACGCGCCGCGAGCCGCACCTCGGACACGTCGTCGGCCAGCACGCAGAAGTCGAAGTCGAGATGCAGGCCGCTGGGCAGCGTGCTGTCCGCGTGGCCACCGGTGTGGCTGATGATGCCGACCGACACCTGCAGCCGCGGCCCGGCCAGTTCGCCGCCGGAGACGGCGTCGCGGTAGGCCGCGGGCAAGGCTCCCAGGTCACGCGCCGAGGTGATGCCCGCATCCAGCGTCAGCCGCATCCGCCGCACGGTCCCGAGCACCCGCATCACGTCGTTCGTCGTGAGCGCCTGTTCCACCACCGACTGCTCCGACGGCATTCCGAGGTGGACGTGGCAATCGAAGAACCCGGGCAACAGCGTGCCACCCCGGCCGTCGATGACCGGAACACCCAGTGGCGGCGGCGGTGCCTCGCTCGCCGGGCCGGCATAGGTGATCCGTCCGTCTTCATCGGCCTGCAGCACGGCGTCGGGCACTGCGGTGTCCTCCACACCGTCAACGAGACTGACGTTGTGCACCCTCAGTGCCGCTGTGCGGTCCAAGTTCATGATCCCGAACGCTACGGCGACGTTCCCACCGACCATGGATATCGCAAGTTTCCTTCATGCGAGCCCGCCGTCGCGCATGAAACCGACTGCCTGTTCCGCCGTTCAGTGTCAAGAAGCCGGCCACGCAACGGAGCAAACCTCAGGCAGCCGACCAAAGGGGGTGCAGTCCATCGGAGATTTCGGGCCGGGTCAGTCGTAGGCCCCCTCGACCGTCCGCTGTGGATTCGGGTCCGATGCGACGGCCAAGCTCAGTGCTCTGTCGCTGTCTTCCCCCATGGCGACCCGAGCTGGACGTCATCAAGCAGCTCGCCCCTCCCCGGGCCGGAGGGTCGGTGGCGAACTCGGCGGTCTGCTACGCGCTCTGGATCTGTCACGCCGACCCGGTGAAGTGGAACCTGCCGGTGCCGACGGTGCCGGAGCCGACCGGCTCCGGGAGGTCCGGTAGGGATCATCCCGGATGTCCCGGGCCGGGTCCCGCCAAGACACTGGTTGCCACACCGACCCGAGGACGAATCACTTGAGACAGCCAGGAATCAGGTTCAGCGCGCTGGCTCTCGCCGGCATCACAGGTCTGTCGCTCACCATGACCGGGACCGCAGTCGCGGGCGGCGGTCCCGACCGGCACCGGATCGTCCGGGCACTGGATCTGATGACCACGACGGGAGCCGCGGGCGCCCAGGTCAGGATCGCCGCCGGCGGCCGGGAGTTCACCGCACGCAGCGGCGTCGCCCAGCTGGGGTCGCCGGAGGGCGTTCCCGTGAACGGGCGGTTCCGGATCGCCAGCGTCACCAAGACCTTCACCGCCACCGTCATCCTCCAGCTCGCCGGCGAGCGACGGCTCACCCTCGACGACCCCGTGTCCCGGCACCTGCCCGGCCTGCTGCCCGACGGCGACCGGATCACCGTCCGCATGCTGCTGCAGCACAGCAGCGGCCTCCGCGACTACTCCGACGACCTCACCGGCGACCCGGCCGAGCTCCAGCGGCACTGGGACCCCCGCGACCTGGTGGCCATGGCCACCGCTCATCCCCTGAACTTCCCGCCCGGCACCGCGTCGAGGTACTCCAACACCGACTACATCGTCGCCGGGCTGCTGGTCGAACACCTCACCGGCCGGCACTGGGCGACTGCCGTCCGGGACCGGGTCCTCCGCCCGCTCGGCCTCCACGACACCACCCTGCCCGGCGACCGCACCACCATCCCCGGCCCGCACGCCCACGGCTACGCACCCCGCGACGGCGCACTCGTCGACGTCACCGCGATGAACCCGTCCGTCGGCTGGGCCGCCGGCGAAATCATCTCCACCACCGCCGACCTGGACACCTTCACCGAAGCCCTGTTCGGCGGCCGGCTGCTCGCACCCGCACAGCTCACCGACATGACCACGGTGTCCCCGGTCGGCGCCTACGGCCTGGGCCTGAGCACCAACGTGCTCCCCTGCGGCTTGCGGGTGTGGGGCCACACCGGCGACGTGCCCGGCTACGACACCCTGCTGGCCACCACCCCTGATGGCAAAACCCGCCTGCAGCTGTCCTTGACCACCGCGACCCGGCAGATACCGCTGCAGGGCTACCACGAACTCGTCGACGAAGTCTTCTGCGGACAAGGAAACCCATGACCCTGCTCGCCGTCGAGCGCATCAAGTTGCG
Source organism: Amycolatopsis sp. NPDC114505 (assembly GCF_055633615.1). Lineage (NCBI taxonomy): Bacteria > Bacillati > Actinomycetota > Actinomycetes > Pseudonocardiales > Pseudonocardiaceae > Amycolatopsis > Amycolatopsis sp. NPDC114505. Next base: position 1,171,668 of record NZ_JBVKDV010000003.1, read on the forward strand.
CTCCACGCGTTCGCCCTGGTGGTGTGCGCTGGCCGCCACGGTCGTGAGCGTCGGCTTCGCGGCCCTCATCGCCGGCACCCGGGAAGACGCCGAGTTCACCGCCACCGTGGCCTCGACCCAGTACGGCTACGACTTCGGCGTGGCCGTGATCATGGTGCTGGCCGCGTTGTCGGTGACCACCGAATACCGCTTCGGCACGATGCGTACGACCTTCCAGGCGGTACCGCGGCGCACCCCGGCACTGCTCGCCAAGACCGCGGTGGTGGCCCTGCTCGCCCTGGCCATCGGCGAGGTCAGCGCGTTCGGCTCGTGGTTCGCGGCCACGTTGCTGCAACCCCGGGCCGATCTCGCACTGGACAGCGGCGCGGACTGGATCACCGTGAGCGGTGTCGGCGTTCTGTACGCACTGGCCGCCGTCATCGCGGTCGCGGTGGCCACCTTGCTCCGCCACGGCGCCGGGACGATCGCGTTGCTGCTGGTTTACGCGTTCGCCGCCGAAAAACTGGTCCGGATCGTCCCCGGTGTGGGTGAGAACATCCACCAGTGGCTGCCGCTCAACGTGGCCCGGAAGTTCCTCACCGGCACCGGAGGGTCGAATGCGCGCGCCCATGGAGCGGGGCCGGTGTCGTTGTCCACCGCGCCGCTGGATCAGGGCTGGGCGCTGGCCTACTTCGCCGCGGTCGCTTTCGGCCTGCTCGCAGTCGCGATCACCGTGGCGAAAAACCGCGACGCCTGATTCGCGGCCGTCGAGCCCGGAGCCGGCTTCCGGTCCTGACCGCTGGCGGCGGTTCAGCTGGAGCGCCAACCTGCCCGACAAGTCCGGCGCGGCGGCGTTCTCGGCTCGGGTCGGAGCGCCGCGCACGCCGGCGGGCCCATGTCCGCACCAGGAAGCCGCCGGGCTGCACATCGGACCCGGTTCGGGTTGATCAGGCTTACCGGCGCCGTGGGTTCGGCAGCGTCCTCATCGGACGCCCTCTCCCGAGGTGCCCCGGACCGAGCAGCTTCGACGACCCGTGACCGCACCCCTCGATGTGGTGACCGCGACCATGTCCGAGGCGTGCGGGACGTGGCCGGCGCACATTGCCCCGGCTCGCCCGGTGGCCGATAGTTGCTGAGTTCTCCCGATGTCGTGAGGAGCCCGTCGTGCGCCTGCTCAGCCTGGTGGTCGCTGCGGCCATCGTCGCCGGTGTGGAGGTCGCCGCGCCGGCCTTGCCGGTTGCCGCCGCCGATCCCGCCTACCTGACCAAGGAGGCGACGTTCGGCACCGTCGCCAACGGGTGGGACAAGGTGGAGCGGTACCGCGACACCACAGCGGGCTTCGCCGACGAGCAGTACCCGCCGGACGGACGGGGCAACCAGGACGGCCAGCGGCTGACCTTCTTCGGCGGGGTGGCGCAGCCGTCCTCGTCGCGGTTCCTGCTCTACTCCGCACCCGGCTGGTCGACCGGCGCGAAGGCCACGCCGGTGCTGCTGGTGCACGGCGCCAACGACAATCCCGACCGGGCCTGGGCCAATCCGAACGAGTCCGGCGGCTTCGGGTGCGGCTCGGCGACGTGCCCTTCGACCGGGCTGATGCAGTACCTCAGCTCGCGCGGGTACCGGGTGTTCGCCATCGGCTTCGCGCACAAGCAGGGCGAGAACCGCCAGCAGGCACAGCAGGTCGGTGACGCGGTCGCGCTGATCAAGTCGCGGCTGGGTGTGGGCCAGGTCGATCTGGTCGGCTGGAGCAAGGGTGAGCTGTCCACCCGGATGTACGTGTCCTCGGTGAAGCCCCCGTGGGGCCGGGCCTACGCCGGCGACGTGCGCAAGCTGATCACCCTCGGCGGCCCGAACGGTGGCTACGACTACCCGTTCGCGCACGGTTACGCGCACGACCTGTCGATCTGGCCGGAGTGCGGCGTCAACATCAACGCGCCGAGCCCGCACACCAGGATGACCTGCTACGGCGCGTACACCTACCACCCGGAACTGTCGATCACCCCCACCGCCGGCTGGGACACCTACCCCGGGCAGCGGCAGATGCTGGCCCGCTTCGACAGCGCGTTCGGCGTGGACGGCTCGCAGCAGGACTGGTACACGACCTACTACGGCGGCCAGGGTTTCTACACCGACGGGACGGGCATCCAGGCCGCGATCAACGCCGGGTCGATGATCTCCGCCATCCAGTCCGCCGGAATCCCGGCAAGCGTCTCGGTGTACCTGCTGGCCGGCGGCTCGCCGAGCATCGTCGGCGTGTTCAACGAGAACCGGGGCCCGAGCGACGGCATCGTGTTCGTGGCCAGCGCATTGGACAGCACGGGCATCGGCCACCTCGCCGCGACCGCGCTGGTCGGTTCGGTGAACCACTTGCAGCTGGGCTGGGCGTCGGCGTCGATGTCCCAGGTGACGAGCTGGCTGGCGTGAAAGGGACGACAGTGACCACACTCCTCGACGGAATCACTTCGGCGAAGGTGCCGACCAAGCGGCTGACCACACACGTGCTGGAGGTGGCCGGCCGGGAGCACGGCGAACCGGTCGTGTTCGTCCACGGCAACGTCTCGTCCTCGGCCTTCTGGCAGGAGCCGATGCTCGACCTGCCGGAGCGGTACCGCCCGATCGCGGTGGACCTGCGCGGATTCGGCGGCACCGACCCGTTGCCGGTCGACGCGACGCGGGGCGTGCGCGACTACGCCGACGACGTGGCCGCCACGCTGGCCGCGCTGAGCATCGACGCCGCGCACCTGGTCGGCTGGAGCATGGGCGGCGGCGTGGTGCTGCAGCTGCTGCGCGAGCACCCCGCGCTCGCGCGCACCGTGACGCTGGTCAACCCGGTCTCGCCCTACGGCTTCGGCGGCACCAAGGGCGCGGACGGCGAGCTGGTCGACGCGGCGGGCGCCGGCTCGGGTGGCGGTGGCGGCAACCCGGACTTCGTCGCCCGGCTCGAGGACGGTGACACCTCGGACGAGTCGCCGTTCTCCCCGCGACAGGTGCTGCTGGCCTTCTACGTCAAACCGCCGTTCCACCCCGCCCGCCTCGACGACCTCGTCGAGTCGATGCTCACCACCCGGGTCGGCGACGACCACTACCCCGGCGACTTCACCACGACCGACGCGTGGCCGGGCGTCGCGCCGGGCACCCGTGGCGTGCTCAACACCATGGCGCCCGGCCATTTCCGCCTCGACGACCTCGACGCGATCGAGCGCAAGCCCCCGATCCTCTGGGTCCGGGGAGCGGACGACCAGATCGTGTCCGACACCTCCATGTTCGACCTCGCCCACCTCGGCCGGCTCGGCGCGGTGCCCGGCTGGCCGGGCGAGGCCACCCATCCCGCGCAGCCGATGGTCACCCAGACCAGAGCCGTCCTCGACCGCTACGCCGCGGCGGGCGGCGACTACCGCGAGGTGGTCATCGCCGACACCGGGCACAGCCCGCACATCGAGAAGCCGAAGGAGTTCTCGGCGGCGCTGCTCGAGGGTCTGGCCAAGGGCTGAAAAGCATCCGACACCGTCCGCCGCCTTGGCGGGATCATGATCGGTCCACGGGCCGTTGCAGGCCGCGACGCCGCCACCGACCTTCCAGCTTCCCCATCGGCCAGCACACCGGCCTCCGCGGACTACGAGGGCCGCATCCAGGTCATCGTGACAACTCACTGACCGTTGATCGCCGCCTCGGCGGAGATCGAAGACCTCGTGGTCCTCAAACGTCACCGGCTTCAGCTGGCCACGCAAGCCGAAGCCATTCCCGTGGGTTCGGGCCAGAGCGATGAGCCGGTGACCGCCGAGAGTCGTTACGAGTCCAAAGCGATCGCTCTGGCCGACCTCGACCTCGCCGACGGCGCCGGAAGGCTGAAGCGCTACCTCGACGCGACGCGCAGCGCCATGCTGTTCGGCCCCCGGGTCGTCCTGGTCGAGGGTGTCGCCGAGTCCCTGCTTCTGCCGGTATTCGCCCGAAGGGTCCTGCCTCGTCCCGCCGCTTCGCCGCTGTTCCGCGCGGCGAAGGCGCCAGCAGCCGAAGTCAGGCAGGCGAACCTTGAATGGGCGAGGTGGGCGCGATTCGTCGGTACGACAATCGTCACGATGATCACCGACAAAGATCCAGGGCTGACGTACGACCGGCGGACCAATCTTATGGACCTGGCCGCGAGGCTCGGGGCGAAGGATCGGCTCGAAGTGTTCGTCGCGGACCCCACCCTGGAGCCCGAACTACTGCGCGCGGGGCCCGCGAACTTCGCTGTCGCGAAGGACGCTTTCAACAGGCAGAAGCCCGAAGCCGGCCCGCGCGTGTGGACGGAGCTCGACGCCGTCTCTGCCCCAGAGGAACGCATCGGCCGCTTCCTGGAGGTGTTCGAACCGGCTGCCCGGCCAGCACGAATCAGGGGTGGCGTCGAGGACGCCCATCACCTTGAGCGGACCGACGTCCGGTCTGGTCACAGCGTTACGCGGCGCCTGGCCGGGCAAGGGCGATCGGATGAGGCTCATCGGGTCCTGTCTGATGTGGACGATCGGCCGGCGCGGCGAGCAGCGCATCACGGGCACACTCGGCCTCGATGCCCAACGCCCGCACCGCCGCGGGATCGTCGGCGACCGCGGCGAACCGCTCCGCCAGGTGCGGCGGGAACGGCGCGCCGGACAGCTGCTCCGAGCGGGCGATGGTCTTCATCGTCGTCACCGGCATCAGCGCGAGGATGATCGGCGTGTCGCAGCCCGCCGCCACGGCTCGGTCCCGCAGCCGGAGGTAATCGTCCGCGTCGAAGACCATCTGCGTGATCGCGTAGTCCGCGCCCGCTGGGCACTTCGCCACGAAATGCTCGGTGTCCTCGGCCACCGAACCCGAACGCGGGTGGCCGAAGGGGAACGCGGCCACGCCTACGCAGAAGTCGCCGTGCTCGCGCAGCAACGTCACCAGCTCGCTCGCGTACTCGAGCCCCTTCCGGGTGGCGGGCCCAATCACCGTCGATGTCGCCGGGTGGATCGCCGCGCAGCGCGAGGACGTTGACGACCCCCGCGTCGGCGAGCGCACCGACGAACGACCGCAGCTCACGGACCGAGTGATCGACCGCGGTGAGGTGGACGACCGGCAGCATCGTGGTCTCCCGGGCGATCCGCGCCGCGACGGAGATGGTGTTGTCCCGGGTCGAGCCGCCGGCGCCGGAGGTGACCGATACGAAACCGGGGTGCAGCGACTCCAGCTTGCGGACGTTCTGCCAGATCCGGCCCGCGTCGTCGGTGGGCCGGGGCGGCATGAACTCGAGCGAGAGCACCGGCGTTCCCGCAGCCAAGCGCTGCCGGACCGTGCGCGGGCGGCCGGCGCGCGGCGCGGGTACCGCGGCGGGCTCCCGCCGCGCCCGCCCGCCGCGGCGAAACGCTGGTCACGCCCGCGCCCTCAGCTGCCCGGTGGCCGCCACCAGGTTGGCCAGGGTCGCCCGGACCTCCGGGTAGCCGCGGACATGGCGGCGTTCACCCGAGAAGCGGCCGCCGAAGTTTCGGCATGCCTGACCGGTGGCCGGGCCACACTCGGTGGTGGCCCACACCGCGTGATCGGCCGAACGCGAATTTCACTCATGGTGGCGTCTCCACCTGCCGGTTCCCCACTTCGGTCCCGGCCCCACCTGGCTCCTCATCCTCCACTCCACGACGGTGGGGTGACGGGAATGGGGAGCCGGGAGACGAGGGTGGAGATGCGGGCCAGTCAGCACATCGAACGGAGAACGAACGACAGACCGGCGTGGGATGAGGCCGCCGTCGACGAGCTGTGCGTGGAGCTGCTGCGGTCGTTGCCGAGAACCGATCAGCGCGCGAAAGGCACTCGATACGTCCACGGGCTGCTGCGCACACCCGGTCGCAAGACGATGCGGAACATCGCGGCCGAGCTCGGCGGCGACGCCACCGAGCAGAACATCCACCACTTCATCAGTGACTCCACCTGGAACTGGGAGCCGGTCCGCCACGCCCTCGCCGAGCACGTGCTGCGGCGCGCCACCCCGCGAGCCTGGGTACTGCGGCCGGTCACGATCCCGAAGAGCGGCCGGCACTCCGTCGGGGTGGGCCGCCGGTTCGAGCCGACGGCCGGGCAGGTGCTGGCGGGTCAGCACGCGGCCGGTGTCTGGGCGGCTTCGGACGGCTTCACCGCGCCGGTCAACTGGCGGCTCCACCTGCCGAAAGCCTGGGTGGAGGACAGCGGCCGCCGAGCCCGGGCGAGCATCCCGGAGAGCACCTGCGTGGAAACGCTCTCCGGCTGCACGGTCAGCGCTTTCACCGCCGTCGCGAAGCAGTGGTCCTTGCCGGACCTGCCCGTCGTCCTCGACGCCTGGCAAGCGGACGCCGGCGCCACGATCCGGCGGCTGCGCGCCCTCGGCCGGCCCTTGCTGGCCCGGGTCGGTGAGGACCTGCCGTTCGTCGTCACGGACGCCGCGATGACCGCACACAGCCCCGAGCCGATCTCCGCGCGCGACATCCTCGCTTCCGCCGCGCACCTGGGCCGCGGCGTTCCGGCCCGGAGCCGGCTCGTCACCACGAGGGTGCGGGTGCGACCGCCGGTCCACGGGGACGACTTGCTGCTGTTCGGGATCTCGGAGCCCACCGGCCGGCTGGTGCAGGTGTGGCTGACCGACCGGATCGCCGCCCCGACCGCCGACCTCCTGTACCTGTCGCGTCTCGTCGAGCGCGTCGACCGCGACGTCTCGGCCATCGCCGCGCCGGTCGGCATCCGCGACTACGCCGGCCGGTCCTTCGCGGGCTGGCACCGCCACGCCACGCTCGTTTCGATCGCCCACGCGATCCGTTCGCTCGGCGCGGACGTCGCGCTTCCCTGCCCCGCCCGTTGATTTCGTTCGGCCGGCCGGAAATAGCCCGATACCACCGAACCGACCAGATCTGCCACCCGAATGGGCCATTATTCCCGGTGTAGCATGGAACGCCGGGGAGCGCGAGCGGGGTGGGCTCAAGCGCCGGAGCCGTCGCGCAGGCTCGGCCGGGCACGGGATTTGGGGGAACGGCACACTGATGTCTGCCGACCGAAACGAGGGTGATCGGGACGCGACCGGGGATCGCCGGATTCAGCACACGCCCCCGGAACGGAGTGTGCTGAACTCGCTGGGTGATCTCACCGGAATTGCCGGAGAGAATGTCCGAAATCTCGAAAACATCACCGCGACGGCGGTGGAATTGAATGATCGGCTCACCGCGCTGGAAAACGGGCTCCGCCGAGCCCGTCAGCTGAACGAGGAGCACGCCGAACTGCTCGACGAAGTGCTCGCCGAGCCGGACCTGGACGGCGTCGCCAAGCAGGTGGCGCGGAGGATTCACGGGGATGTCGTGATCTGCGGGCCCGACGGTGCCGTCCTGTCGGCGTCGGGTGAGCGGCTGCCCGAGGTCGAGAAAGCCGTCGCGGCCGGGGCGGTGGCCGCGCACACCGACCGGGCGCCCGTGTGGCTGGCCGACGCCCGGGTGACGATTCCGGTCGTCGCGGGGAACGAAGGCGTCGGCACCATCGTCGCCCGGCCGGGTGGCACCGAGGAGATCGACCGGGAACGCCTGCGCATGTTCGCCCAGGCGGCCGCGGTGGCGTTCCTGGTGCAGCGGCGGACCGGCGCCACCGGCGGCCCGGATCGGGACGAACTGCTCGACGAGGTACTGGGCGGCTCGCCCATCCCACCGGGTCAGCTCGACCGTCGCGCACGGCGGCTCGGGATGAACCTGCGCGAGCCCTACCTCGTGGTGATCGCCCGGCCGGAGGAGAAGTCGCACGGCCGGATGCTGATCTGGGCGTCGTCGTTCACCCATCGCGCGGGTGGCCTGCGGAGCATGCGCGACGGCGCGGCGGTGCTGGTGGTCCCCGGCACCGACGCGAGCGCGACCGCACGCGTGGTCCGCGACGAGCTGACCGCCCTGCTCGACACGCCGGTGACCGTCGGTGCGGCCGGGCCCGCGTCGGAACCCGGCTCGATCCTGTCCGAGTACCGGCAAGCGAGCCGGTGCCTCGATGCGATCACCGCGCTCGGCGGCGCGGGCAACGCCGCCTCGACCGGCCAGCTCGGTTTCGTCGGTCTCCTGCTCTCCGACACGCCGGACGTCGGCGATTTCGTCCGGCGGACGATCGGGCCGGTGGTGCGCTACGACGCCGAGCGCCACACCCACCTGCTCGAGACGATCACCGCGTACTTCGACGCCGGAGGCAGCCCCACCTATGCCGCCGACCGGCTCTACGTCCACCCGAACACGGTGGCCCGGCGCCTCGAGCGCGTGGCGGAGCTGCTCGGCGACGACTGGCAGAAGCCGGAGCGAGCGGTCGACCTGCAACTGGCCCTGCGGATCCAGCGCATACGCGACCTGATGTCCCGGCCCGCCACCGGTGCGGGCACCGGGATGTCCGGTCCCGGACGCGGTTGACCTGACAAACTGCCGCACGTGCAGTCGCACGCCCGTTCGGATCCGTCGTAGGGTTTCCTCATCGCCATTTGACCATTACTAGCGGCGTCCGGGTATTCGCCGGACGCTTGGGGGCGAATAGTGGAATCCACCACGGATGGGAAGTCCCTGGTTCTGGGCTGCGCGTCGACCGGCGCCAAGTTCACGCCGGCCAACCACCGGCTCACCGGGGACGCTCTCCTGGACGAAATCTGCAGCGGCGGCACGATCAAGACGTCGCCCTCGGCGTTGCTCGCCGAAGCGGAAGCGTTGCACGGCATGGGATGCCGGTACTATCACTACCACGCGAGGAATCGGAGGACGCACGAGCAGACCACCAGCAACGAGGTCTACCGGGAGATCAGCCGCGAGCTCCAGCGCCGCTGCCCCGACCTCCTGATCAGTTTCGGCGCGAGCCGCAACGGTGCCGAGGTGCGGGAAAGCATCGCCCGCTTCGGGGAATGGGAACGCGTCAGCCAGTGCGGGCTTCCGCTGCACCTCGGCGGAGCGCACTTCGTCACCATTCAATCCGCGGTCGAACTCCAGCTGATGTGCGAACTGGAGCGTCAGTTCGGTGATGGGCCGGCCGGCGCGGTCGACAGTGCGCGGTTCGCCGAGGCGGTCCTCGCTTACCGGCCGTCGGATCAGCTGACGTCGTCCGATCTCGACACCTATTCGACGAGCAAGGGCGCCGACTACGGCCGGACTTCGCCGGCCATCCAGTTCGAGGTCTACCGGAGCGCGATCGAGGCGCGGTGCCGGCTGGGCCTGTTCCACGAGGTGGAGTGGGTGCAGTTCCCGCGCAGCCACGCCATGTCGCGGTACGCCGTGGAACACCCTTTGCTGCGCCTGGGAAGCAGCGGCCAGCTCAACGTGACCATCCTCTTCGGGTTCTCCCCGCGGCTGCCGTTCCCGGACAGCTACGTGGAGTTCAAACGAGTCGTGGCCGCCGCGAAGAGCCTCGAACACGACCTCGCCGAACCCGGCGCCCAGAAACGCCACGTGACGGTCACAGTGGGCGCGGCGGTCCTGCCCCAGCAGGCCGCCGGTCACTTTGCACCGCTCGACGTCGGCCCTCGCGCCGGCCAACGGGCTTGCGCGCTGCGCAGGCTGGCCACCTACGCGTGTCAACCGGACAGCGACGTGGACATCCTGCGGTTCGGCATGGAAGACAGCCCCTACGCGGTGGACGGCGACGGCGAAGTCCGCCTGGCGGGGAACACCGAGCTGGCCGAAATACTGCTTCATGAGCTGGCGATCAACGGTGCCCGGGTCGAAACCGGCACCCAGGCGGTCGCCGAGCGGCTGGGCTTGAACTGGATCAGCCAGAGCGTCCTGCGCGAGCAGCGGCGCCGCCCGCTCGGCCGGCCGGTGGACCGGCCGCTCCAGTTCGCCTGAACCGTTTCCCGTCCCCGGAAAGGAAAGCCGGACCGGTCATGCCCTTTTACGACCCGGAGTTCTACGACGACCTCGCCGACACCTACCACCGGATGTACGAGGACTGGTGGAGCTTCGCCGTGCGCTACACCGAACCCATCGCGACGGCGCTCGCCGGAGCGGGGATCGAGCCTCCCGCCGAGGTTCTCGACTGCACCTGCGGCATCGGGACGCAAGCACTGCCTCTCGCCGGCCGGGGCTACCGGGTCACGGGTTCCGACCTCAGCGGCCGCGCCGTCGAACGGGCCGGCCGGGAGGCCGCGGCCCGCGAGCTCGACGCGCGGTTCGTGACCGGCGACGTCCGCCACGTCGACGAGCACGTGGGCGGGACGTTCGACGCCGCGATCTCGGGCGCGAACTCCCTCACGCACCTGCTCACCGACGAAGACCTGCGGCAGGCGCTGACGGCCGTCCGCCGGTGCCTGCGCCCGTCGGGCGTTTTCGTCGCCACCATCCGCGACTACGACGAGGTCCTCCGGGACGAGGCACCAGGGCTGATGCCGGAGCTGTTCGGCAAGGGCGACGACCGCAGCGTCATCACCCAGGCCTGGGACTGGGCCGAGGACCGGCGGACCTTGACCACCATCCACATCCTCACCCTCAAGAACCGCGGCCGGCCGGGCTGGGACACGACCGTCCGGACCACCGACTACCGCGTGCTGCGGCGCGCCGAGTTCGACGCCGCGCTGGCCGCGACCGGCTTCGGCGACATCCGCTGGTACTTCCCGGACGAGAGCGGCCACTACCAGCCGATGGTCGCGGCGCGCGTTCGTCCTGATCGGACAGAGGAGAGCGTTCATGGCTGAAATCGACGGGATCTGCTTCGACCTGTTCTCGACCCTGGTCCACAAGAAACCGGGCAACCCGTTCTTCGGGCGGGTGGCCGCCGACCTCGGCCTGGACCTCGCTCGGTGGAAGCCCGCCTACGACGAGCTCCACGACGAAACCATGGCGTCGATCGTTCCGGGCATCGTGGCGCGCATCGTGCTGTCCGCCAAGACCACCGGGGTCCGGGTGTCACCGGACGCGGCTGGCGCCGCCGTCGAACGCCACTTCGCCGCCTTCGTGGCGAGCATGCAGGTCGACCCGCAGGCGGTACCGCTGCTCGACCGGCTCCGCACGGGAGGCACGTCACTGGCGCTGGTGACGAACGCCTCCGACCACGCCGAGTGGCTGTTCGACCGGCTCGGCCTGCGCGAATGGTTCGACGTCACCGTGTTCTCCCACCGCGTCGGACGCCTGAAGCCACACCCGGAGATGTACCGGCGCGCGATCGACCGGCTCGGCATCGCCGCTTCGCACTGCGCGTTCGTCGGCGACGGCCAGCACGACGAACTGCGCGGAGCCCGCGAAAGCGGCTTGACCACCGTGCTCGTCGATCGCCGGCTGCCGCACACCGAGGCGGCCCGCGCCCACGCCGACTTCGTCGTCCGCGACCTCGCCGACGTCGACGCCGTCCTCGCCACGGTCAGCACCGTCTAGAAGGGAAAGCCGACATGCCCCTCATCGAAACCTGCCGCGTAACGGATTCTTCCGGCTGCCACCGCTACGACTTCTGGAACGAGCAGTTCCTCCTCGACGGCAGCCCGCACACCGGGTGGAGCTCGCCCAGCCGCAACGAATCGCGTCCCGAGCACCTCGACTTCGACCTCGGCGGACTCCGCGTGCCCACGCGCATCCGGCTCCAGCGGCGGCCCGTACCCGTGATCCGCACCGGGTTCCCGCGGTCGATCCGCGTGATCGCGCTCCCCGACGAGGGCGGCGAGAAGACGGTGCTGGTCGCCGACGACGTCGACGTCGACGCGGGCGCCTGGTTCGACAGAGAGCTCGAGCCGGTCGCGACGCGCCGGGTGCGGCTGGAGACCTCCGGGGTGGCGATCCGGCCCAGCGGCAAGTACTTCACGCAGCTCATGCAGGTGCAGTTCCTCGAAGCGTGACCACGACCGGAAGAGGTGTTCAGATGACGTTGCGCACGTTCACCGTGCCCACCACGCCGTGTACCGACAGCGTGGCCCGCAAGCTCGGGCTCTTCGCCAGCGAACGCATGCAGGCGGCGGCCTGGCGGCTGGCGCCCGGCCAGGACATTTCCGCGCGGATGCACCCCCGGGCCGACGGGATGGTCGTGGTGCTGCAGGGCCGGGGCGAGTTCCAGGTCTTCGACGAGACCGAGCCGGCCCCGGCGGGCTGCTACGTCCCGTCCGCCCACTACCCCCTCGACGCACCGCCCAAGCGTCCACTGCCCGAGCCCACCCGGCACGACATCGGCCCCGGGTCCGTCGGCGTGGCCCCCGCCGGGCTCTACTACGGGCTGGTCAACACCGGGGACGACGTCCTCGTGGCCGTCACGGTGACCGCCTCGGACACCAGCGGGACTTCGTGGACGGTGCGGGCCTCGTGACCGGGCACGCCATGCCGGGCGCCGGCACCGCCACGGACATCGACGACGCGTGGGTGCTCGATACCCTGCGCCGCCACGAACCCGCGACGATGCACACGCAGCACCCCGTGGTGTGGCACCACGCCCACGGCAGCCGCGTCTTCGACCGGCACGGCCGGTCGTGGCTCGACTGGACGAGCGGGATCCTCACCGCCAACGCGGGACACGGACGAGCCGAAGTGGCCGACGCGATCGCCGAACAGGCTCGCCAAGGCCTGTTGCACGCCTACATGTTCCCCACCGAGGTGCGCGCCCGCGTGGTCCGCGCGCTGAGCGAGCTCACCGGGTTCCCGCAGTGCGTCCTGTACACCACGGGAGCGGAGGCGGTCGAAGGGTCGTTGAAGATCGCCCGCCGCTACGCCCGGGCGCGGGGGCGGCGCGCCGTCATCGTCACCTTCGACGGCGCCTTCCACGGCCGGACCCTGGGCGCCCAGCTCGCCGGCGGGCTCCCCGCCCAGCGCGACTGGGCACCGGAGTGCGACGACGTGTTCGTCCGGGTTCCCTTCCCCGCCCTCGGCGAGCCGTGGACGCCGGCGTCGCTCGAGGCGGAGTTGCACGCGGTCGGCGCGCGCCCCGAAGACGTCGCCTGCGTGCTGGGCGAGCTGTACCAGGGCTCGACGTTGCGCGTGCTGGACCCGGCGGCCGCGGTGAAGCTGCGCGACTGGTGCACCCGGGTGGGGGCGCTGCTGGTGTTCGACGAGATCCAGTCGGGCTTCGGCCGGACCGGCACGCTCTTCGCCTGCGAGCAGGCCGGGGTCCGCCCCGATCTCCTGCTGTGCGCCAAGGGTCTTTCCGGTTCGCTGCCGGTGTCGGCGGTCCTCGTCGGGGACCCGCGCTTCACCGAAGGTCTCCGGCTGGGCGAGCTCACGAGCACCCACAGCGGCAACCCCGTCGCGCTCGCCGCCACCGAGGCCAACCTCGCGCTCTTCGCCGACGGGCGCCTCGTCGCCCACGCCGCCGAGCGCGGCCGGCAGCTCGCCGCGGGGCTGTCCGGCTGGGCGGCGCGACGACCGGACCGGCGCCGGGTCGTCGGCGCCATCGGCATGGTGGCCGGCATCGCGTTCACCACGCCGGACGGTGCCTTCGACCCGCCGACGGCCCGTCGCGTGGTGACCGAGTGCGTCGACCACGGCCTGCTGATGTGCGTCCCGTCCACCTTGGGCGGAGCGATGGCCAAGATCATGCCCCCGCTCACCACGACCGAGGCGGAGCTGGCCGAAGGGCTGGCCATCTTCCGCGCGGCCTCCGACACCGACCGGCACGACTGACCCACCCCACGACGACGGAGCGGAAATTCATGGGTACCACCGGGAAGACTCCGGGTTTCATCGTCCTGAGCGACCTGTCCAAGATCGGCCCGTACCTGACGGAGCTGCGCGCTCGAGGCGTCGCCGTCCTGGCCGTCTCCCAGCCACGGGGATCGGCAATGGTCCACCGCGGTCTCGAGCTGCTCGGCACCGCCGGCCACCCCTTCGCCGGCCTCGCCGACGTCGCACTGCACGACGGCGGCGACCTGAGCGGCATCGTCGACCGGGCGACCCGCTGGGCGGCGGCCTACGACATCACCGGCGTGCTGGTCGCCGCCGAGGTCTACGTCGAGGCCGGCCAGGTCATCAGCGACCTGTTCAGCCTGCCCGGTCCGGGCATGCGGGCGGCGCGGGTCTGCCGCAACAAGCTCCTGCAACGCCGCTACCTCGCCGAGTGGAGCCCGAAGTCGGTGCTCGTCAGCGGACCGGCGGGCATGGCGACCTACGACGGGCCGTTCCCCGCCGCGGTCAAGCCGCTCGACCGCGAGTCCAGCATCGGCGTCCGCCTGGTCGACGACGCGGCCGCACTCGCCGGGATCGTCGAGAACCTCGAACCGGGTAGCCGGATCCTCGTCGAGGAACGCGTGCCAGGCCGGGAGTACAACGTGGACTCCATCGTGCTCGACGGCAAACCGATCGTGACGCTGCTGACCCAGAAGGGGACCAACGAGGAGTCGACCGAGTTCTTCGTCGAACTGGTCCACACGACTCCACCGGCCAACCTCGACGAGCGGCAGGCCGGTCTCATCACCGATGCCCAGCACGGCGTCGTCGACCGGCTCGCCTTCGAAACCGGCTTCGCCCACGCCGAATACCGGATCACCGACGAGGGCCGCGTGGTGCTGATGGAGATCGCGGCCCGCGCCCCGGGCGACGCCTGCCTGCCCCTGTACCACCTCGCGACCGGCCAGGCCGTCGAGCCGGTGCTGATCGACGCGGCCATGGGCCGTCCGACCGGCTACCAGCCGGCGTTCCGGCGGCGAGGCCGTCAGGTCTACTTCGAGCACGTCCCGGGAACGCTGCTCGACGTCCACGCGGAAGGGACCGGCGAGGTACGGCCACGCTGGCTCGCCGACACCACCGGCATCTGGCCGCCGCTGCGACCGGTCGAGGAGCACGCGCCGCCCACGCTGCACGAGCTGCTCGTGCTCAAGAAGCGCGGCGACCGGCTCCTGCCGATCACCGAGTCGTCGAACCGGGCGGTCACGGCCATCTTCGACGCACCGCTCGACGCCGACATCGACGCTGTCGGAGCCGGGGTGCGCCGGTCGGTCACGATCGAGACCGAGCCGGGTCGATGACGGGACTGTCCGAAGTCCCTCCGGTGACCGCGGAGAAGAGCCGCGGCGAACCGGTGGTCAAGGTGCTGGCCTGGGACAACCTGCTGGGCAGCCTTGGCCAGTACAGCGTAGTGCCGGCCCTCGGGGTCCTGATCGCGACCCAGGACCCGGGAGCCGGGCCCGGCGCGGTGGGCGGGGGACTCTTCCTCTACTTCGCGACCGTCGGCCTCGCCTCGCTCGCGGTCAACCACTGGCTCCCCCGGTTCCGCTACCGCACGATCCTCTGGGCGAGCTGGCTGCTGGCCACGGTGGGCTTCGCGCTGCTGGCGCTGCTGCACACTTTCGCCCTGCTCATGGTCGCGCTGCTGATCGCCGGGTTCGGCGTGAGCGTGCACCACGTGCTGGCGCGCGTCCTCATCGCCGAACGCACCACCGGGGACGTCGAGCGGAACCGGGCGTACTCGTGGATGAACGTCGCGCTCAACGTCGGCGGCGCGGCCGGTCCGTTCATCGCGAGCCTGCTCTACGTCGCCGGCGACGCGCGTCCCCTGATGGTCGCCGTAGCCGCCTGCTACCTGCTCGCCTCGGCTGTCCTGATCCGGTGGCTGCCCGCCGGGCTCCGACCGACCCCGACGCCGACGGCCTGGCCGCTCAACCGGGCCGGGCTGAAGTCGGTCCTGCGGCAGCCGGTGGCCTGGCGCACAGTCGTCATCGCGACGCTCGCGACCTTCCTCTACGCGCAGTTCTACTCGGCGTTCGCGCTGCTGGTCGCCGACCGGATCACGACACCGCTGATGCGGGCGGCCCTGCTGTCGGGCCCGGCCGTCGCGATCGTCGTCCTCCAGTCGTCGGTCACCGCGGTGGTCGCCGCGCTCCTGCGACGTGGCGCACGGCCGATGCCGCTGCTCGGCGGGGCCACCGTGGTCTTCGGCGTCTCCATGGTCTCGCTGGGTTCGAGTCTCCCGGTGCTGTCGGCCTGTCTGCTGGCCGTCGCGCTCTTCGCGCTGGCCGAGATGGTCTTCACCCCCATGCTCAACACCGCGTTCGCGGCCCTTCCGTTCCCGACTTCGCTCGAGCGGCTCAACTTCCGGCAGGTCTGCTGGACGGCGGGCGAGGCACTGGGGTCGCTGTGCGGCGGCACGCTCTTCCTGGTGCTCGGCGCCCGCGGGCTGGACCGGCTGTACTGGGCAGGCCTCGCGGCCGTCTCGGTCGTCGTGACCGTGCCCCTGCTCATCCCGCGCCGCTCACCGAGGAGTGCGTCATGACCCGCCACGAAACGGCCCGGCGTCTCGTCGGCGCCGGTGAACTGACCGGTTTCACCGCCACCGCCCTGCGCGCGGCGGGAGCCCGGCGCGCGGACGCCGAGGTCACCGCGGACGTCCTGGTCTCCGCCGACCTCGGCGGGGTCGAAAGCCACGGCGTCGCCCGGTTGCGGCGCTACGTCGAAGGCCTCCGGGACGGCATGATCGACGCCGGTGCCGTCCCGGAGGTCGTCCAGGACAACGGCGGGGTGTGCGTTGTGGACGCTCACAACGGCCTCGGGCAGCCGGCGCTGTGCACGGCCGTCGATCTCGCCGCCGACCGCGCCCGCGCCACCGGTGTCTCCGTCGCGCTGGTGCGGCGGTCCAACCACATGGGCATCGCGGGCTGGTTCGCCGAACGGGCCGCCCGCACGGGCGTGCTCGCGGTCGTGACCACCAACGCCGTGCCGCAGGTCGCGCCGATGGGTGTCCGCGAACCCATGTTCGGCACCAACCCGCTGTGCTACGCCGTGCCGACGAGCCAGGGGCCGATCTGCTTCGACGGCGCCACCAGCGTCGTGTCCCGCGGGAAGCTCGAGCAGCTCGGCCGCACGGGCGGGGCGATGCGGGCCGGCTGGGCGCTGGATCCCGCCGGCCGTCCGGCCACCGACGTCCACGGGACCGTCGACGGCCTCATCGGCCGGAGCGGGCACGCGCTGCTGCCCCTCGGCGGCGGCAGCCAGGACCACGGCGGGCACAAGGGTTCCGGGTTCGCCCTGCTCGTCGAGCTTCTCTGCGGCCCGCTCGCCGGAGCGCGGTGGAGCAGGCACACCTACGAAGACGGCGAAGCAGGCGTCGGCCATTTCGTGCTCTGCCTCCGTCTCGACGCCGTCGGCGATCCGGCGGTGGTCGACGCGCACCTCGCGGAGCTGGGCCGCGAAATCCGGGAAGGCAGCCCGGTCGACGCCGGGAACCCACCGCGGCTGCCCGGCGACCGACGACGCCGGCTCGCCGACCGGCGCCGGACCTACGGCGTGCCCGTCCTCGAGTCCGTCCTGACCGAGCTCCGGGACATCGCCGCGCGGCTCGGCATCCGGCCGCCGTCGCCGGCCAACTACGACATCCCCGCGGTGACCGCACCGCGTTGACCGCTATCCGGGAGGAACCCGTGCACTACGAACGTCTCGACCACACCGTGCTCACCGTCGCCGACCTCGACGCGACGGTCGACTTCTACGGCCGCGTCCTCGGCATGGAAGTGGTGACCTTCAGCAGCCTCGTCGCCAACCGCAAGGCGCTGCGCTTCGGCGACAGCAAGATCAACCTGCACGAGGCGGGCAAGGAGATCCAGCCGACCGCCGCGAACCCCGGGCCCGGCACGGAACACCTGTGCTTCATCGTGAAGGACCCCGTCGAAGGAGTGGCCGAGCACCTGCGCGCGGCCGGTCTCGAGGTCGAGGACGGGCCGGTCGAGCGCGCCGGCGCGCTCGGGCCGATCACGAGCGTCTACGTCCGCGACCCGGACGGGAACCTCATCGAGCTGAGCAACTACGTGGCCGGCTGATGCGAATTTCCGCCCGTGTAACGGGAATCGAGGAATCCGCCACGCTGGCCGTCGACGCCAGGGCCAAAGAGCTGGTCCGGGCCGGGCGGCCGGTCATCGGATTCGCCTCCGGTGAGCCGGATTTCCCGACTCCGGCGTACATCGTCGAGGCCGCCGCAGCGGCGTGCCGTGAGCCCCGCTACCACCGGTACTCCCCCACCGGCGGGCTGCCGGAGCTGAAAGCGGCGATCGCGGCCAAGACGCGCCGCGACACCGGTCTCGACGTCGACGCCGGCCAGGTGCTGGTCACCAACGGCGGGAAGCAAGCCATCTACCAGGCGTTCGCGGCTCTGGTGGATCCCGGCGACGAAGTGCTGGTGCCGGCGCCGTACTGGCCGACGTACCCGGCCGCGATCTCGCTCGCGGGCAGCAGGCCGGTCGCGGTCCCCGGCGACGAACGCGACGGCCTGCGCGTCACCGTGGACCACCTGGAAGCGGCCCGGACGGCGAAGACCACAATGCTGGTCTTCTGCTCTCCGGCCAACCCGACCGGCACGGTGTACACCCGCGCGCAGGTCGAGGCGATCGGCCGGTGGGCGACCGCGAACGATCTGTGGATCCTGACCGACGAGATCTACGAGCACCTGGTCTACGGGACGGCGGCGTTCCACTCGCTGCCCGTCGTGGTGCCGGAGGCGCGCGACCGGTGCGTCGTCGTCAACGGGGTCGCCAAGGCCTACGCGATGACCGGCTGGCGAGTCGGCTGGGCGCTGGCTCCGGCCGACGTCACCGCGGCCATGACGAGGCTGCAGTCTCACGTCTCGTCGAACGTGGGCAACGTCGCGCAGGTCGCCGCGATCGCGGCGTTGTCGGGCGGAACCGGGGAGATCGAACGCATGCGAGCGGCCTTCGACCGCCGCCGCCGCACGATGGTCCGCATGCTCGACGAGATCGACGGCATCCGCTGCCTCGCTCCGGAGGGCGCGTTCTACGTCTATGCGTCGGCGAAAGACGTACTGGGCAGACGGATCGGCGACAGACGTCCGGAGACGACGGCCGAGCTGGCATCCGTACTGCTCGACGAAGCGGAAGTGGCCGTCGTACCTGGCGAGGCTTTCGGCACGCCGGGTTACCTTCGGCTGTCCTACGCCTTGGGTGACGAGGATCTGGTCGAGGGGATCACGCGCATCGGCAAGCTGTTCGCCGGCGGTTGAGGCCTCGGCACCGGGCGACCGGCCCGGTGCCGAGGAGCCCCTGTTACGGGCAGGTGAGCGTCGGCTCGGCGGCCAGGTAGAACCTCATCGAGCCGCCAGCCGCAGCCGTGTCGCTCGCGCGACCGCCGGTGCGTCGACGGCGACCGCCGTCGAAACGCCACTTTTCCACCGCACACTGTCACGTTCCGGGTGACGGCCGCGACTACCTGCACGTGGTGGACAGCAAGCCGTTCGCGCGGCACTTCTGGCCGTTCTTCGCGATGGCCATGGCGCCGGCGAACGGCTGGATCGTCACCGGCGGCGGTGACGGTTCCCTCCGGCGCTGGGACCTGCTCGAACGGCGGGAGCTGGGGACACCCATCGCGGCGGACTCGCGCTGGGTGCTCGCGGTGGCCGTCACGCCGGACGGGCGGCAGATCGTCAGCGGCGGGGGCGACGGCGTCGTCCGCCTGTGGGACGTAGACACCGGCGAGCTGATCCGCGAGGCGTCCAGCCACGTCGGCCTGATCTGGACCCTGGCAGTCAGCTCGGACGGCACCCGGGTCATCAGCGGCGGCGACGACGGGACGCTCAGTGAGTGGGATCTCCGCACCGGCAACGCCATCACGATCATCCGGACCGAGCAGTCGGTACGGGCCGTGGCGGTGTCGCCGGACGGCGCGGAGCTCGTCCTCAGTGGCACGGACAGCGTCATCCGCCGCACCGGCGACCGGCCCGACCTGGCCGGCCACGACGGGTGGGTGCAAGCGCTGGCCCTGACCCCGGACGGGACCGGGCTCGTCAGCGGCGGCAGCGACGGCACCCTCCGCCGCTGGGACCTCCGCACCGGACGGGCGATCGGCGCCCCCTTGCTCGGCCACGACGGCACCGTGTTCACCGTGGCCGTGACGCCAGACGGGAAGCGGATCGTCAGCGGAGGCAGTGACGGCACTGTCCGCACCTGGGATTTCGCCGACGGAACGGCGATCGGCGCGCTGTCCGGGCACACCGACTGGGTTCGCTCCGTCCAGGTCAGCGCGGGTGGCGAGCGGGTCGTCAGCTGTAGCAACGACGGCACGATCGGCGTTCTGTCGCTCCCCGGCGGCATCAGCACCGGCGAGTTCTTCGAGGGACCGGCCGTCGCGGTCAACGCCCTCGCGGTGCACCACGGGACCGGCACGGTCTTCAGCGCGAGCATCGACGGGTCTGTGCGCCGCTGGGACGGCCGGACCGGCCGGGCACTCGGACGGCTGCGTTCCCCCGACGGCTGGGTCAACGCACTCGCGGTCTCGCCGGATGGCGAACTGCTCGTCCGGGTCGGCGAAGACGGCCAGATTGTCCGGTGGAGCGCCGTCGCGGGCGATCCCGCCGGTCAGTCGATCACCGGGCACGAGGGCGGTGTGCGCGCGGTTGCGTTCACGCCGGACGGCCGCCGGATCGTCAGCGCTGGTACCGACGGGACGGTCCGCCGTTGGGATCGCGACAGCGGCGACCAGATCGGTCCTCCGCTCAAGCGCCACCGCGGCGTGATCAACTCGGTCGTCGTGACGCCCGACGGAAAACAGATCGTCGCGGCGTGCAGCGACGACGGCCGGCTCATCCGCTGGGACGCGGACACCGGAAGCCGCCTGGGCGAGCCGATCGCGGCCCACCCGCGAGCAGCGCTGACGGTCTCGGTGGACGGCGCCGGGCGGCGGCTCGTCAGCGGCGGCGGCGACGGCAGGGTCCGCGTATGGGACGCCGACACCGGCGAGCACGACTTGACGTCGGAGGAACGTCACAAGGGCTCGGTGACCGTCGTGCGGTTCAGCCCGGACGGGCGGCGAATCTACAGCGGCGGAACCGACCGCCTCGTGCGGCAGTGGAATGCCGAAACCGGGGCTTCCGCAGGTGAGCCGCTTCGTGGCCACGACGGCACGATCACTTCGCTGGCGTTCCTCGACGACGCCGGCACCGTGCTGCTCTCGGGCTCGGCGGACGGCACGGTCCGCAAATGGGATCTCTCCTCCGGCACCCAGCTGGCCGCCGAAACCGAGTCGGCCGTCGTCGTCGAGACGCTCCCCGACGTCCAGAGCGATCTCGAGAGCAGCGTCGACCGGCTCGACATCGCGGAGGACGTCCGCCGCGTCGGCGCCATGCTCGCCGCGGTGGCGGTCCAGCCGCCGCTGTCGGTCGCGCTCCTGGGCGACTGGGGCACGGGCAAGTCCACGTTCATGTGCCAGCTGCGGGCCTGGCTGGAGGACACCGCGAGCAAGGCTCGCGCCCGGCCTGGCAGCGCGTACGTCTCGAACGTGAAGCAGGTGACGTTCAACGCCTGGCACTACAGCGACGACCACCTGTGGGTCGGGCTCGTCGAGCACATGTTCCGCGAGCTGGCCAAGGACGAACCGGCGCCGACTCCGGACAAGGCCGCCGAGCTCGAGGCGACGGCGAACGAGGTCGCCCAGCTCAAGGCGAAGCTGTCGACGCGGAAAGCGGATTGCGAACGGCTCGCCGCCGACCTCGGCGCGACACGACCCGCCTGCGGGTGAGATGTGCTTGCTGCTGGGACTTCGTCATAGTGGGATTTCCTTGTTGGGATCCGATGTTCTGACGTGGCCAGAATCTCGGCCCGCGAGGACCGGAACCATCCGGCTGACCAGCCTCCCACCGTGGGACGGCGCCCCATTGCCAGGTACGGCAATGCCTGTTAGGAGAACCCGAGCGTGGCGGTTCGGTGGCGGTCGCCCCGCTGCGTCCGGCAAGTTCGATTGCTCCTGAGCGTGGCCTAAGCCGGCAGACTGAAGGCCATCTGCTCGACTAGTCGCAAGCGCCAACGCAGGGTGCGGAGAGACCGAACTCTTCCCGCAGACGATTCTGCGAAATCCGACGCCAGGGCCGCCGGTCACGACGTTTCTTCGCCGGGGCCGACGCAGATAATCTCCCCGATGTCGATCAGAGGGATCCCACTGCCTGAGCCAGCTGCCGATGACCGCGAGAGGATCCCGCGCATGGAGCAGGCGTTCGGAGTATTCGCGCTCGATCGACGGAACTGGACAAAAGTCGGGCAACTCACGCCAGCTGGGGCCACTCATATTGCCTCCGACATTCTGGTGGCTTATCGTACTCGGTCTGTTACAGGGAGGGAATTATGGTACTCAGCTCTGCCACGAAGGGCCTTCACCACCCTCGCTCCGACGACACCGGCGAGCAGGTAGCAACCTCGCCCGGGCCGCGGTCGGGTAAGTGCGAGCGGCTGCCACCGGCGCCTGAAGACCGCGCGAACACCTACTTCCGCAACAGGCGCCACACTTATCGGCGGCTGCGGCACGAGCCCGGCGACCGGCCTGATTCGCAGGTGCCTTGCCCCGTCCGTCGGTACTGAGCAGAGGTGACCTCCGCGTAAAATCACGTAACTCGCACGACCGGCAACGGTCGGGCAGTCGAACATCAAGGAACCCTGGTGACCAGTCGGAGCAGAAAGAAGACCATGGCCAGTTCGGGCGGATCTTTGTCGACCGCTACCGCTGCTCGCCTGCTCGGTTTCGGCCTGCTAGCTGTGGCAACCTTGATTCTCGGAACGTACGGATTTGCCGCGTACCTACCGTCAAGACCCGAATTTGGGCGAACTCTACTGGATCAGCTATACTACAGTATCCAGCTATTTTTTCTCGCGTCAGAGCCAGTCAAAAACGGTAGTCCAATGCCGATGGCGCTGGAGATTGCCCGGTTTTCCGGCCCTTTGGTCACCGCCTCGGCGCTCATCGAGGTCGCCGCGGCGGTGTTCACCACTCAACGTCAATTGTGGCGCGCTCGCTTCTCCCGGCAACATGCCGTTGTCTGCGGCAGTGGGCGTGATGCCTTGCTGCTGATACAACGACTTCGATCTGCGGGCACCAGCGTTGTACTGGTAGAGCCACGGCCGACGAACGACGTAGTCCACGCTTGCCGTCTCAGCAGAGCATCGCTGATCACCGGTGATCCAACCGACCAGGTGGTCCTACGCAATGCCGGAATCGCCAATGCCGGCTCGGTCTACGCACTCTCCTCGAGCGGCGCCGTCAACACTGCGATAGCTGTTGCCGCACACGCGGTCAAGAGGAGCCGTCGCAACCCTTTGAACTGTTTTGCACTCATGCCGGACCGTGATCTCCGCGCGGCGCTGCTGGCCCGCGGCATGGGCCGGGCGGAAAACAATTTCAGCCTCGTGCTGTTCAGCACCGATGAGATTGCGGCGCGCGTACTGAGCCGGCACATGCCGTCGGCTCCGACGGCCGACATAGCCGAACAACATATCGTCGTTGCCGGGCTTGATGACTTCGGGCAAACTCTAGCCCTTGAATTGGCCCGGCGCTGGCACGTCCGCGTCAACCTCGGTCACCCACGACTGAAGGTGACTCTCGTCGGATCCGACGCGGCGGCACTGAGCGCCGTACTTCATCGACGCTTCCCCACATTCGACGCTATCTGCGAATTGACGTTCGTAACCTCCGAAGTCAAGGCGCTGCTCGACTCGCACACCGCATTGCTTGAGTCCGCCGATCGCGTCTACGTATGCGCGGAAGATGACACCGAAGGGGTGAAGATCGGGCTCGCCATGCTTCGAATGCTCCGCGACAGGTCGGTCCACATCACGGTGCGGGTAACCGATCGAGGAGCAGAGCTGAACGAGGCCTTCCACGGTGCGAGCGGGCGGCTGTTCGACGACGCATCGGGCTCCCTGCAAGTCTTCGGGACGTTGGATTCGGCGTGTCACCCGGACGCGATCCGCGAAGGAATTCTTCAGGAGGACATCGCTCGCGCCCTGCACGACGAATACATCATACAGTGCGTTCGCAATGGGGACTCGCTCCTGACCAATCCAGCGATGCAGCCATGGGACGCGCTACCCAGCGACCTCAAAAAAGCCAATCGTGCACAGGCGAGCCAGCTGGGCGAGAAACTGCTCGCGATCAGGTGTGTGGTGGTACCAAGCTTCGACGGAGCCACTCCCTTTGCGTTCCGCAAGAACCCTGACGAAGTGGAACAACTGGCGCGACTGGAGCACCAACGCTGGGTCGACGAGCGCATACTCAAGGGATACGAGTACGGACCGATCAAACGTGGATTCGAGCACCCCAGCCTGATCGACTGGGATCAGCTTTCGGACCCGGCACGCGAGAAAAATCGCGTGTTCGTCCGAGCCTTGCCAAGGATACTCGCGGGCGCCGGCTTCCAGATCTTACGGGTGCACGCCGACCTCGTCGCCGGCCCCTCTTGAGCACTTCACCATGAGCCTTCAGGGCCGGATGGCGCCTTCCGGCCAGCAAACAGCAACTTCGCGTCCGACGCTTCGAGCGTAGCTGAGCGTGGAAAGGGTCCCGCCAGGACCACGAGCGAAGCGACCGTCCCAGACTGCGATCAGCAGGTCACAGCGTTCGACGATGAAGCGCCCGGCCGCTCCGTACGCCTCGGGCCCGGCTTCGACGAAGTTGAGCACGGTCGTCCGCGAGGAAGCTTTCAGCAACCGCCGGTAAGTCTCACCGTCTACAACGGTTCTTTCATATTCCGCGGCAGGAATGACGGCATGCAGGCTTCCCCCTTTGCTCAGAACCAGGTCGGCGAAAACCTGATCCGCACCGTCTGCGAGACAGCTCAAACCGAGTACCGGCCAATGACCGAGAAGCTCGATAATCTTGACCCGAACGTAAGCACGAACCTGCTCCGTCAACTGACGATGCCCGGTAATTCCGACAATCCTCATGCGTCATCCCCTAGTCACTGCGCGCAGTCGCACGCCTTGAACCAAGCCTACTTGAGCACCTGAGTCGAATCCATTACATCGAACCCTTGCCGGATCATTTTGTCGAGACGATAGAATGTCTCACTTATTCCATTACTCGGGAAGAATACAGTGTACGCATCCACTGCTCCCGGGGAAAATCCGCATCCTTCTTCCACCAGCATCATCACTCGATCGAAACCATGTCTCCCCTGAAACAACCCCACTTCGTGGATGACATTTTGCCGAGCTTGCCGAAGCCCGTCTTCACCAAAGTTTTCCGCCGTCAGAACACAGATTGCAAAACTGCATCTCTCAAGGTAATTGGACAAGGCTTCGGTCACTTGCCGGCCACCCCACGATCCACTTTCGAAGGAATATACCGGAATCTGGAAACGGGCTTCAATAAATCGTTGAACTGCGAGCCATTCGGGATTCGCTCCGTGAGCAATGAACACACCCCTCGGCAGACTGCTCCCCCGCCGCTCTGCATCAAGGGTTGCAATGAAGTTCCTGGTCACTTCGGCGAACTGCGCATGTCCCGAGCTCCCGACGTAACGAAGTTTGTGCCTTGCCAGGCTCATACCCAGAACGGAACCCAGCTCGATCTGCAGCCGATCACAGGTGAGCACCGTGAGCAGTCCGGCCGCGAAAACATCCCCCGCACCCGTCGAATCCTCGATTTCATCGTCGGCAAGTGGCGCTTGAGCGTAAAATTCGCCTAGAAGTTCGTCACCTTTTCGACGATAGGACCAGATTCCGGCAGACCGTTTTACGACCAATACACTTTGCTTGCTGTCAAATCTCCTGTGGAGCCGCGCCGCCACCTGATCCCGTGATTCACCTGGCTTACTACGCCCAAGCTCCTGAAACTCACGGTAGTTGACCAGCAAATAGTCGCTGATCCGAATGATTCCGTCGACCCCAGTACTCCGCGTCGTGCTCCATACATGCCCCGGATCGAAGCTGATCAGGGTTTCCTCGTTGCATTGTTTGACCTTGTGCAAAAGCGGCAGAAGGCAATCTGCCGTCCGGTCGTCAAGAAAAGACGTCACGTGCACAACCCTGGCGCTCGCCACGTATTCGACCAGATCGTCAAAGTTTTTCTCGATATAGTCGACGAGATTTTTGTTCGCACCCATATGAGTCAAAAGAGTCCTGTCGCCATCCTCGATGAACGACAGACATATTCCACACAAGCGCTCATCTTCATTGAACACAAATCGACTGTCGACACCGAGCACTTCGAGCTGCTGGACGATCGACATGCCAAGCACAGGAACCCGTCCCGCGACGCCCACATATCCCAGACGCAATCCGACCTGAGTCTGAGCGATTGCCTGGATCGCATTGAACGCAGATCCCCCGAAAGTGGTCTCGAGCTGTGCAGAACTAGCCGCTTCGATCGCGGCATGGATCATTTGCTCGTCGACGTGGTGTTCAACGCCCCACTCCACTTTCGGACCATTTCCGCCCGCCAGTTCCAAGATACGATCGACCATGGACTGTGCCCCCATGCGCCCCCGAAGTTGCGAAGCCGTGGCAACGTAGTCAAGATTCAATGCCCCGATGCCGACAACATCGAAAGAAAACCTATCTTGGTTCACCGTCTCAATCCCTGCGCCGAGCTCGATCATGGTAATTCCCTCCCGACCTAAGAAGGCCTTCACGTCGCAACATTCGTTCCAACTCGAAGAGTTTCACGTCAATGCGGCCATGCGGAAAATCGAGTCGGATCAGGCCGGCCACGTTCGAGAATGCGCTGTACCCCTGCTCGACCATCAAAGCGACACGACCAAACCCGTACCTGCCCTGGAAGATTCCGGCCTGGTGTACTATTTCCTGGCCGGCACACCCGTCCATCAGGCATACAGCGAAGCTGCACCGGCCAAGCTGCTCAGACATCACCTCCGCCAAATTGCAGTTGTTGACATTGCGCGAGTCGATTTCAAACACTTCCAGCTTGCAAGTGTCTTCAATGAAGTTCTTTACCTGAGTCCATTGCAAATCTTCGCCGTGAACGATCAACACGGCGTTTGGCTTCTCATTTAGATCCGAGAATTTTTCACTCTGCTGCAGAAATCCTTTACTGAGGTCCCAACCTTGATTTCGCGGAACCCGAGGCCCCTGACGCATCTTGTAGCGCGCCAAGCTCAATCCGAGGAAAGCCCCCAGTTCGACCTTCAGCTGATTTGAAGTCAGCGAGGCCAGCACCGCGGCCGAGAAGACATCACCGGCCCCGGTCGCATCTTCCAACTCGGTCTCATTAACCGGTCGCTCCAACTGGAAACGATAGGCCACCATGCCCTGCGATAGGCCCCGAAAGACTTCGATGAGATCATAGCGCTTGGTTACATACAGCGAACATCCGGAAGCGCAGCGCGCCAATACCTTCCGCGCGACAGCGTCGTCAGATTCGCCGTGAGCGTACCGCCCCAGCGCCTTGAACTCGCGATAGTTCGCAAATACGAGATCCGCACGACTGAGAAGTCCCTCAACCGCCACACTTGGATGCTCAGCCCAATCGAAGCCCGGATCGAAACTGAGTCGCAGCGCAGGATTGATCTCCTTGGCACGGGTGAGCACTCGCAGAACTTCCAGCGGTGTCTCATCATCAAGAAAGGACGTCAAGTGGACGTACCGCGCCGACGCCAGATAAGCGGCGATCTCATTAAAGTTCTGCTGAATGTGGTCACACATTTCAAAATTGGCACCCGGATGTGTGAGCATCACACGGTCCGTGTCGTCAATATAGGAAAGGCACAGTCCGCATATGCGATCCGGTCGCCGACCGACCCACTTGCGATCGACGTCCAGTTCGTCCATCTGACCGACGAAGGACAAACCCGGAGCTTCGACTCGCCCGACCACACCAACGTAGCCCAGTCGGATGCCGACACGCATCTGCGCCAGGGCGAAGGTGGTGAGCCAGGCCGAACCACCCAGGGAGTAACTCAACGACGCCGCACCGAGCCGGCCGATTGCCTCGATGATGGTCGTCTGGTCGACCGGGCCCTCGAGATTCCAGTCGAACCGCGCGGTGGCCTCGGTGACGCGCTCGGCTGTGCGCTGCGACAACCTTGATGCGCTGGCGATGTAGTCGACGTTCAGGGCGCCGAATCCGACGATGTCGGGACGGGCCGAATCCGCGGAATCATTCACGATGCCCACCCGTTCGTCCGGAGTCGGTCGTACCCTTCTCCATCTTCACGGTGCTCCTGCCGATGTCAACTCCGGATGCCTCGCAGCCGCTGCGAGCGCGCGGCGTCGCACCCACAACACGATCCTTCTCGCGGTTCGCACGATCGGGTGATAGGTCGGATTCACCCGGCAGCAACACACAACTCACAACCGTCGGCGATCCGACTACGTCGCGCGTGTCGACAGCCTGTTGACCTGGCATTCGGCGGATCGTGCAGGCAGTCGATCTTCAGCGGACAAGATAGTCGGAGCCGGAGCGAGACTCACACCGGCTGGTAGTGAACTGCAACATCCTGGCCAGTTCCGACGACGTAGACGAACGTGACCGATGACAGCGTGACTGACGAAGCGGCGATCGCGGCAGCGTTCGTGGTGCCGCGGTGATCGGCGGACCCGACCGCGTCGAGTTCGTGTCCGCGCACCGTGACGCACTGAAGTGCCGGCGTCGCGGTGCCAGTTGTCGAAGGACGCCGGTCGCGGCCGTTCGGAGTACACCACCGCTGCTGAGCCGACCGACAGGCCCCACCGAACACTTGCCGCACGTCCCCCAGAGGCACCCTTGAGACGACTGAGACCGGAAATGCGCCAAACCGCTCAACGCATCCCCCGTCGTGCCCCGAACGAGTGTATCCGGCGATGTGCTGTGCCTACGCCGGCGCGAGCCGAGAAGCCCGTTCGTGCCGAGAGTGAATCACCCACCGGTCGACGAGTGCTTCGTGCTCAGCGTCACGGGTCTGGTTGAAAGGAACCCCACCGGCATCCCCGGCGCGCTAGAACCTGTCCTCAAAGCTGGTGCGGTGATCTGCATTGATCTTCGGTTGTGATTCGCAGGCATGAACTGACGGATGAGCAGTGGCAGGTCATCCAGCCGTTGCTGCCCGTATCGGGCACGAAAGGTCGCCCGCGGGAGGGTGACCGGCGGGTGATCAACGGAATTTTGTTCAAGGCCAAGACCCGGGGTGGCGTGGCGGGACCTGCCGGAACGCTGCGTCCCCGGCTCAGCTTCGAGGGCCTTGCGCAACCGAGGCAACTTGCGACTCCGGCTGCGCGGGTGCCAGCGAATCGACGTGGCGGGTGTCCGGTTTCGGCCGCCGGCTGCCGGGCGGACGGCCGCGCCGAGCGCGGGACTTGCCAGCAGTGAGCCACCCGGTGAGGTCAGTGGGCGGGATGTCGGTGAACTCGGCCAGCTCGTCGACGCTGACGATGTCTGCCGCCGCGGCGAGTACGGTGCCGAGCTGGCGTTCGACATCTGCCAGCTCATCGACGAGTGCGGCTCGGCGGTGTGCGAGTTCGCCGACCTCGCGGGCAGCGGCCGTCCTCCTCGCGCTCTTGTCCGCGTCAGCCTTCTCTACGCGCCGTTCGATTTCATCGGTCGTGATCATAGCTTCACTCTCTCAGGGCTCCAGCGTGGCAACTCCACGTTGCGGATGGGCAGCGCCACTGCCATGGGCTCCGATCATCGAAATGCCGATGAGCGACAGCAGCTGGGTGCGCTGGCTGGTCGTGACGGTGACGGTGTCGACGGTCGCGGTCACCGCCCCGCTGGCGCTGATTCCGGCGAGGTAGCGGCGGGCGAGCTTGTCGGCGTCCCCGGATATCCGCCGGAGTGCGCCGGTCGCCCGGTAGGCGGCGAGGTCGATCGCTTGCGCGCCTGCGCAAGCGGCGGATTCGGCCTGGCCGGTGACGCGGACTTTGGCTGCGAGCGCGAGTCCGCCGTCCAGTCCGACGCCGGCCAAGGCCAGCAACCCGAGCACCAGCACGACGACGAAGGCCGATACGCGGCCCTCCTCCGTTCGCCACCAGGCGGCCGTTCGGTGAATCGCCGGTTCTCCCAGCTCTGCGGCAAACTGTTCAGAGCGAGGATCAGGTAGCAGGCGTCGGCGGCTCAGGCCTGGCTGACCGGTCGGTGCGCGGTCGTTGCGATCGGATGCGAAGGGGAGAACATGCCGTTTCAGTGGCAAATCGCGACTTCGAGTGCGGCGGGCGCGTTGATCACTCTCATCGGCGTCTTCGCCGGTGCCGCGCTGACCGGCCGGACTCAGCGACGGCTGTGGAACCGAACGAAGCAAATTGATACCTGCGCCACAATCCTCGCTGAAGCCACCCGGATCAGCCACGCTCTCGCGGCGAAATGGCGACGCGGCGAACCGATCGAGTGGGTGATCTGGAACCAAGCTCTCGCGGCCGTGTGGCTGATTGGCGAGCCGGAAGTCGTGGAGACGGCGCTGAACATCGACAAGACCTTCTGGATTCAGAACGCTCGGATCAATCGGGGCGAGATCACGGATGACGCCACCTGGACACCGGTGCTCGACGCGATGGACGCTGATCGGCTGCAGTTCGTGAACGCCGTTCGTGCGCACATCGTGAACTCCAGGAAGCCGCTGTCGGCGGTCCCGACCGGACGTACGGTGCTCAGTGAAACCCAAGCTCCTCCCGACGTCCGCGAAGCCACCGAAACCGAGCCACCCCCGTAAGCCCGGCCGATCCGCGAGGGAGGGTGCACGGTGGCCGGGTCGACGGTGCAGTTCGCCATCACAATCCATGAAGGTCACCTCCTCCAAGTGCCTCGGCCGGCAAGTTCGCATCGCCGGTTGCCCCGGATCGATAGGTGTCGATGACTTCGCTGGCGGTGGCGCTGAGCGTCCGGGCGCCGGGGACGCCGAACACGAGCGCTTGGCCGAAGTCGACGGTGCAGCGGACGCTGACGACGACGGTGCTGCCCGGGCTCGACGAGGTCGTCGTGCTGACTGCGGCGCTGCGGCAGACCAGCCCGGCGTGCGCGAGCGCCGAGGTGACAGCCGCTTCCGCTGCGGTGCCGGCGGATGCCGGGGTGCGCTGGAGGCTCGCGGCACGCGCGGCCTGGTGGACGGTGTCGTCGAGCCGCAGTCTCGCGTCGACGCCGCGGTCGACGATCACGGCGACGAACACCAGCAGCATGACCAGGACCGGTGCGATCAGGACGGCCTCGGCGGTCACCGACACGCGCTCGGCACGCCACCAGCCGCCCACCCGGCGGGCCCGCGCTGCGGTCACCGGGCTCGCTCCGCGATCGGTAGTTCCCACGGGAACGGTCGGGTGCCGGTCAGATCACGAGCCGCGGTGACGTACGCGAAGACCGACCTCGCCAGCTCCTCGGCGACCTCGACCACCGGGCGGATCGGCACCGAGCCCAGCTCGGCGCAGATCGTGCTGGTGTGCTCGAGCAACTCGGTGTGGCGGAGCTTGGCTTCCCACTCCCGGGCGAGGACGACGCAGCCTTGCAGGTGCAAGACGAGCTCGCCGAGCGAGGCGTCGAAGTCGGCGATCGCGGCCGCGGTCGTAGCCGCGAGGTCGGTCTCCCCTGACGTCGCCGCGCGGCGTGCCGGCGAGCGGTTCCGGTGCGGACCAGGCAGGTCAGCGCGTCCCAGACGACCTGGTGGACTTGGCCGGGTAGCTCCGGGTCGAGCCAGCCGCGTGGCGTTGTGTCGTGCAGTTCCCCGGTGAGGTCGACGAGGATTCCGGCCGCCTGTAGCGCTGCCTCGCCCAGGTCGACGAAGTCGTGGCTGCGGAGGAAGAACTCGCGGTGCGGTCGCTTCAGACGGCAGCCGCGTCCATGCTGGTGGTCGCTCGCCAGGCCGACCGCGGTGACGACCGCGTCGAGCAGGCCGCTCAGCACGAGCGCGATAGCACCGCCGATCACCAGCGCGAGCGTCTCCGCGTAGTCGAGACTCAGCACCGTGGCGAGAGCCAGCAGTCCGGTCGCACAGCGAAACGAGGCAGCTCGCGGGAGAAACGCGCGCAGCATCTCGTAGCGCCAGTGTTTCTTTGTGAGAGCTGGATTCCACAGCATGATGTCCGGGCCGTCGGCGAAATCGCCGACCGTCACGACATCCGGCTTTTCCAGCAGAGAAATGACTTCTCCCCTCTCGATCAGACGTCCGGAACGAACCGTCCGACCTCGCCCGCAGCTTCGGCGTGCACGTGCAAGTGCACACCGGGCAGGACAGCGACGACCTCGCCCTGCACACTCACCGACGCCGAGGTCGCCGTCCGCGCCACGTCGACCTGCGAAGACCGCAGCGGCCCCTGCGCGAGGTCGTCGAGCAGCCGCTGAGCAGCGGCGCGGCCTGCCTCTGCTGTGCCGTCCTGGGCACGCGCGGCGGCGAGCCCTTCCGCGGACGCCGCCTGCGCGACGTGTCCCGTCAGCGCGAGTTCTGTGGCGGCGGTCGGGCTGACTTCCTGGCGACGTTACCTTCCGCTCGCTCAGGAGTGCCGTCATGGACTTGCCCACTTCACCGAATTCCGAATCCCGGACACCGTCAGTTCGCGGTCGTCGTACCGAGCCCGGCGTATTCGACGCCCCCCGCACCGCCTTCACCTGGCTCGTCACCGCCCCGCCCTCGACGACGTCGGCGCCGCGCTGATCGCCAAGGGCTGTCCACAAGAGACGCGGGACGCGGTGTGGACCGCGCTCGTGACGCGGTCGCGTGGCGAGGGCGGCACGTGGACGGTCGCGTGCGTCGGGCTCGCGCTGCCGGGGCTGATCCCGGTCGCGGCCAAGCTCACCAAACATCGTCGATCACCTGCGCATTTCCCCTCGCGGCGTTACGACTTGCCGGTCACGTTTGACGTCGGCGACCGCTGTCCACGCATCGAGCACAGCGCACTGCGGCGGACCCGCGCGGCCGAAGTCCGCCGAGTCGGCGGCCGGTTCACCGTCCGCCGGCTGGGCCGCGGAATACTGAACGGAGGATTCGAACGTCCTCTTCTGCGATGAGCGCGGCGTTTTCGTCACTGCCGCCGGAGGTCCGCCACTACGGCCGTCAAATGCTGGTGACGTCTGCAGCGGCACGACCACACAACGATGAGAAGACCTTCAACCAGCTACCGCTTCGCATGTGTCACGAGACGGGCGGCAGCGCGAGCCACTCCTGCCACGCGATGTCGCGGCCCAGATAGCGGGGCTGGCGGAAGGGCCAGTCGGCGGCGATCCACTTCGGTACCAGCTCGTCGAGCGCCTGCTCCACTTCGCTGCCGACGAGGTCGTCCACCACCCACCATGCCACCTCGCCGTCGGAACCGGTGCGCTCGGGTGGGTCGATGTACACGCAGCCGAGGATCGCTGTCTCCTCTTCGTCCAGCAGCGCGTAGTTGAACGACTGATGCGCGGCTATCTCCTTCTCGTGCCGCAGCAGGTCGAGGCGGTCCTCCTCGAACGTCATCGTCTCCCTGGGCCAGGACCAGGCCGGACCGAAGATTCCCCACAACCGCTCCCGAGAGCCCATCACAGCCGGGTAATCGAGAGCGGTGTCCGACTCACGGATCGGCCGCAGATGAAGCCCGGTGTCGGGCACGGGCGTGTAGACCGGGTGGACGAAATCGTCGGGCAGCCAGCTCATGGCTGCCGAGGCTACTCCTGATCATGCGCCCAAGCGGCACCTCACCTCGGGAGACCCGGGCGGCTTTACGGGAAGAACAGCCGCAGGCGGTTCACCCGGCCCTGCGGGTGGGACATCAGCCAGACCACCGCCGGCGGGCAGTGGTGCGGGTCGTGGGCCGGGCTGATCATCTCCATCTCCCACACCGTGAAGTCGCGGCTGGTCACCGCCTGGCGGAGGTGCTGCCGCACGCCGTGGGCCAGGTCCGTCTCCATTCCGGCCACCGCCATGTCCGCGCCGCCCCGGTAGCCCTGGCCGCTGATCATGCTCATGCCGGGCGTCCAGCGGTCGGCGACGACGTCGGCGAACTCGCCGCGCCCCGCGGCGGACAGCGTGTCGTTCGCCTCCCGGGCGCTCGCGGCGTTGCGCGCGGCCGCGTCGTCGTAGGCCTGGTCGGCGGTGGCCAGCAGCGCTTCGGACAACTTCGCCCGGGCCTGGTTCAGCCGGCTGCGGACCGTGCCGACTGGGAGCTCGCAGGCGGCGGCGATCTGCTCGTACGACGTGACATCGCTGAAGTGGCGCAACATCACCACCTCCCGCAGCGCGGGCGACAGCCGGTCGACCGCGTGCCAGATCCAGTCACGCGACACGTGGTCGTCGAGGACGCCTTCGGGCGTCACGGGATCGGCGGGCAGGTGCGGGTCCGCGACCGGCACGAGCCGGCGGGCGGCGCGCAGGCGTGCGCGGCAGGCGTTGCGGACGATCGCCCGCAGCCACGGACCGGCCGCGGCCGGGTCGCGCAGGGTCCCGATCCGGCGCAACGCGAGCAGCGCGGCGTCCTGCAGGGCGTCTTCGGCGTCCGGTCCGTGCCCCAGGATGCTCAGCGCCACGGCGCGCATGCCGGCCTCGTGCCGGGCGAGCAAGGTCCCGAGAGCACCGACGCTGCCCGCCCGAGCGCCGCGCGCCAGCTCGATCTCGGGGTCGGTCACGGACTCATCCTCCCGGTCTGCGTCTCCACTGATGATCGACGATGTGACGCACGTCATGCCGGCCGGGTCGAACTTCCCGCCGACGACCCCATCTTGCCCGTGTCCCCGCACCCCACGATCGGAGTTCCATGGACATCGGCACCCACACCGTCGAGCTCGACGGCATCCCGCAGCGCTACCACGTGCACGGCCGCGGGCCGGTGTGCGTCGTGCACCCCGGCGGCCCCGGAGTGGACTGGGAGTACCTGCGGATGCCGGCGCTCGAACCGCACCTGACCATGGTCTACGTCGAGCCGATCGGCACCGGCGGCTCCGGGCGGCTGGCGTCGCACCCGCACGGCTACACCCGCGACCGCTACGCCCGCGCCCTGCTCGCGCTGCTCGACCACCTCGGCCTGGACACGGCCGTCCTCCTCGGGCATTCCCACGGCGGGTTCGTCGTGCAGTACTTCGCGCTGCACCACCCGGACCGCGTCGCCGGGATCGTGCTGTACGACAGCGCCCCGGTCACCGGCCCGGAGCACGGCGCCGAAGCCCAGCTCCGCGTCGAGGAGTTCGCACACCGCAACGCCGACCGGCCGGACCTGCCCCAGGTGCTGGCCGCTCTGCAGGCGACCGCGTCGATTTCGGACGACGACGAGATGAACGCCGCCCTGCGGGGCCTGCTGCCGGCGTACTTCGCCGACTACTGGGGCCGGGAGAAGGAGTTCGCGCCGCTGCGAAAGACGGTGAGCGGCACCCACATCTCCGGACTGGACGCGCAGCTGGCCCCGGACACGATCGACGACCGCGCGACGCTCGGCTCGCTGGCCGTGCCGGCACTGGTGATCGTCGGCCGGTACGACGTGATCTGCGGTCCCCGCTGGGCGCGCGAGCTGGCCGCCCTGATCCCCGGGTCCCGCCTCGTGGTGCTGGAGCACAGCGGTCACTTCGGTCACCTGGAAGAGCCCGGCCTGTTCGGCGAGGCGGTCGTGGACTTCGTCGCCGGCGGCTGAGCCACCGGGCGTTTCCCGCAGGGATTTCACCCGTCGAAACGGAAGAACACCGTGCGGTGGTAGTCGCCCGTTCCGGTGTTCGGGCGGCTCTCCGGGCCCAGCGACGCGACTCCGTGGAACTTGTTGCCGATCGGCGCGATCCCGTCCAGCAGCGAGAGGGTGCCCGCCGGGTAGCTGACCACCGCGTTCTGCGGGTCCGGGCCCACCGCCGGGGTGAACAACCGCAGGAACAGGCCCTCCTCCGCCGCGACCACCGTGACCGCGCCCTCGGTCGTGTCCAGCACCGCCCAGCAGGTCCGAGCGTGGTAGCCCTTGAACTCCGGGTACGCGAACCCGCTCGCCCCGGTCGCGGTGTCGTTGAACGGCTTGCTCCAGACGTCGGGAGCCACCCCGCGCAGCCGGTTCTTGTAGACGCGGTAGGGCCCGTCGCCGAGCCACGTCAGGCCCCGGACGCGTCCCTCCGGGTAGTCGAAGTTCACGCCGAGGTGGTCGTGGTCACCGGTGGCGTGGTAGCGGTACTCCAGCCGCAGCCAGCCGGTGGCGTCCAGGCGCCAGCGCACCGACGTCAGGTCGCCGCTGTAGTCGCACTGCACGACCCAGCCGGTGCCGTCGCGGAAGTGGCTGAACACGGTGAGCGTCGCCTCCCCGCCCGCCGGCGCGGGGCCGTTGGCCAGCGACACCGGCGTACTGCCGCGGCGCACGCCGGTCAGCCGTCCGTCGGCCTTGGCGATGGTGACCCGGGTGGCACCGGCGACGAGCACGACGTCGGTGGCCGTCTCGGTCGCGGTGACGCTGCCCGTCGTCGCCGGCTTGACCAGGCGCGCGGCGAAGTCCGCTGCCTTGCGGATGCGCCACGTCCAGCCGGTGATCTCCCGGCCGGTCGGGTCGGTGACGCTCAGCCGCAGCGCGTCGGCGGTGGTCCAGTCGGCGGGCAGGCCGAGCGTCACCGCGCCGGTGGCGCCCGGGGCGACGTCCGGCGCGCCGGCCTGGCCTTGGGACAGGACCTGGTGGCCGGTTCCCGCGCCGGGCACCGGGAAAACCAGCAGCTGCCAGGTGAACCGGCACGTGCGGAGGTTCGTGAAGTCGTACCGGTTGACGAGCTTCACGGTCTTGTCGAACGACGCCGGGAAAACCGAGTCGTAATAGGACGGACTGGCCAGCTGGACCGGTGACCAGATGTCCTTGATCGTGAAGTAACTCGCTTCCTTTTCACGGTACGGGCCGAGGATGCCGTCGGGAGCGCGGCTGCCGTTGGTGTCGAGGGCGCCGCCGCGGTCGTCGCGCGCGACGCTTTCGTCGACGAGCGCCCAGATGAACCCACCCGCCGAGCGCTGGGTACCGCCCATGAGCTTCCAGTAGTCGTTCAGGCCGGCACCGGCGCCACCGTCGTAGAGCCCGTGCAGGAATTCGGTCGGCATGAAGATCGTGGTGCCGGCGGCCTTGCTCGCGGTACTGCTGTAGGTCTGGTAGTGACTCGTGTCGACGCCGCTGAACGTCGTCCACGGGTGCAGCACCGCGCGCCGCTGCGGGTCGTACTGCGCGAAGTCGTCGTCCAGCGCGGTGTTCCAGCCGCCCTCGTTCCCGTTGTCCCAGAACAGGATCGACGGGTGGTTGACGTCGCGCTCGACCAGGGCCTTGACCAGCGGCGCGCCGACGCCCTCGTCGTAGCGGCGCTGCCAGCCGGTCAGCTCGTCCAGGACGTAGAGCCCGAGCTCGTCGCAGAGGTCGAGGAAGTACGCGTCCGGCGGGTAGTGCGACATCCGGACGGCGTTCATGTTCATGTCCTTCATCAGCCCGATGTCCAGCCGGGCGAGCCGCGGGCTCGACGCCCGGCCGAGCGTCGGCCAGAAGGTGTGCCGGTTCGC
Source organism: Amycolatopsis sp. NPDC114505 (assembly GCF_055633615.1). Lineage (NCBI taxonomy): Bacteria > Bacillati > Actinomycetota > Actinomycetes > Pseudonocardiales > Pseudonocardiaceae > Amycolatopsis > Amycolatopsis sp. NPDC114505. The sequence goes on from NZ_JBVKDV010000003.1 coordinate 1,208,640, forward strand.
TCCTTTGAGGACGATCCGCTTCCCGTTGACGTAGACGCCGTCGCCGGTCCGGACCTCGATCGTGCGGAACCCGAAGCGCTCGACGGTGCTGTGCCACGGCACGCCGGCGGAACTCGCGAGCGTCAGCTCGACCTGGTGGAGGTTCGGCGTCTCGGCCGTCCACAAAGGAGGCCGGTCAGCGGTGGTGGTCAGGGTCGCACTGGTCGCGCCGCTCGCGACGGCGACCGAAAAGGCCCCGCCGATGGCCGTGCCGTCGAGCCGGCGCAGCTGAGCGGTCAGCCGGGCCGCCGCGGCCACCCCCGCGAGCGTGACCTGGGCGGCGAATGTCCCGTCGGCGCGGGCGTCGAGCGCGACGCGGTCGATCCGGGCGGCCGGGTACGCCACCAGCGACACCGGCCGGAAGATCCCGCCGAAGTTCCAGAAGTCGCCGCGGCGCTCGGCGTCGTTCACGGAGTTGTCGGCCGATTCCTTGCTGACGGTCACTTCGAGCAGGTTCGGCCCGCCGAGGCGCAGCAGGGCCGTGACGTCGTGGCGGAAGCGGTAGAAGCCGCCCTGGTGCACCGGTCCCGCCGAGACGCCGTTGACCCGCACGTCGGCGTCGGTCATGGCGGCCTCGAACACCAGGAAGATCCGGCGGCCGGCCCAGGACGCCGGCGGCGTGAACGAGTGCCGGTAGTCGCCCTTCTCCGCCGGGACGAGATCGCCGCCGTAGTGGTAGCTGCCGAAGCCGTGGCATTCCCAGTTGGACGGTGTCGGGATCGTGGTCCACTCCCCCGCGCGCCGACCGGCCGTGACCTGGAAGTCCCAGTCGACGGTGTGGTCGGCGTCGCTGCCGGTGAGGAGCAGCGTTTCGGTCGCCGGGCCGGTTCCGGCCGCCGCGGCGACTCCGGACACGGGCAGTCCCGCCGCGGCCACGCCGGCCGCGCTGATCGCCAGAGCCTGACGACGGGTGAGTTCCACCAGGCCTCCCAGATCTAATCTGATATATGACACACCGTACAACGGGAGACACTCACTGAGCGGACAAGCAGCCGGACAAGTCTTGACGGCCGGCCGCGGGCCTGCGAAAGGTAAGAGCATGTCCCCTTCGAACGTCCACCGCCGGCTGCTCCTCGGTGTCCTGACCGCGGTGATCGCCGCCGCTGCAGTCGTGGTCGCGCCCGCGACCGCCGCCACCGGCTCGACCGTGGTCGGCGTGGCTTCCGGGCGGTGCCTGGACGTCGTCGGCGCCGGCACCGCGGCGAAGACGCGCGTCAACATCTACGACTGCGTCGGGCAGGCCAACCAGGCCTGGACGTTCACGGCGGCCGGCGAGCTGCGCGTGTACGACGGCACGATGTGCCTCGACGTCGCCGGCGCGAGCACCACCTCCCCGGCCGACGCGCAGATCTACCCGTGTAACGGCGGCGCCAACCAGAAGTGGCGGATCAACGCCGACGGCACCATCACCGGTGTCCAGTCCGGCCTCTGCCTGGACGTCACCGGCGCGGGCACCGCGAACAGCACCCTGGTCGGGTTGTACACCTGCAACGGCGGCGGCAACCAGAAGTGGCGGACCGCCCTCGGTGACACCCAGCCGCCGGGCGTGCCGGGCAACCCCCGGGTGAGCGACCTGGTCTGCGACGCCGTGACGTTCTCGTGGGACGCCGCCACCGACAACGTGGGTGTCGCGTTCTACGACGTCTACCACGACGGCCAGCTGATGAAGTCGGTGAACACCCTCTCGACCAGCCTGACCGTGGTCGGGGGCGTGACCTGGGGCCTGTACGTCAACGCGCGGGACGCCGCGGGCAACGTCTCACAGGCCAGCGCCACGGTGCCGGTCACGCCGCCGCAGTGCCAGCCGGACACCCAGGCGCCGAGCGCGCCGGCGAACCTCGCCGGCAGCGCGTCCGGCACGACGGTGACCCTGAACTGGACCGCGGCCACCGACAACATCGGCGTCCGCGCCTACGACGTCTACCGCGGCGGGGCCAAGGTCGGCGCGGTCACCGGGACAGCCACCGCGCCGCCCGCGACCACCTTCGTCGACAGCGGGCTGGCCGCGAACACGAGCTACTCCTACTACGTCGTCGCGCGAGATGCCCAGGCGAACGTGTCGGCGCCCAGCGCGGCCACGACGGTGACCACCGGCGCGGCCTGCGGCGACTCCGTGTGCGCGGTGACGCAGATCGCCACCGACACCGACATCCCGTGGGGCCTGGTGACCCTGCCGGACGGCACGATCCTCTACAGCAGGCGCGACGCGCACGACATCGTCCACCTGAACCCGGCCACCGGGGCGAAGACGTCGGTGGGCACGGTCCCCGGCGTGGACAACACCGACGGTGAAGGCGGGCTGCTCGGCCTGGCCGTCTCGGCCGGGTTCTCCGGCGACCACTGGCTCTACGTCATGCACACGTCGCCGACCGACAACCGGATCGTGCGGATCAAGCTGGAGAACGACCGGCTCGGCACCGAGCAGGTCCTGCTCAGCGGGTTGCTGCGCAACAAGTTCCACAACGGCGGCCGGCTGCGCTTCGGCCCCGACGGCAAGCTGTACGCCAGCACCGGCGACGCGCAGAACGGCGACAACGCGCAGAACAAGGCCAGCCTCAACGGCAAGGTCCTGCGGCTCAACCCGGACGGCACCGTGCCGTCGGACAACCCGTTCGGCAACGCGGTGTGGAGCTACGGCCACCGCAACCCGCAGGGCCTGGCGTTCGACTCGCAGGGCCGGTTGTGGGAGCAGGAGTTCGGCAACGCGGTGATGGACGAGACCAACCTGATCACCAAGGGCGGCAACTACGGCTGGCCGGCGTGCGAAGGCACCTCCGGGACGTGCGGCACCGCGGGGTTCATCCCCCCGAAGCGGACGTACTCGACGGCGGACGGCTCCTGCTCGGGCATCGCCATCGTCCGCGACGTGCTCTACGTCGCCTGCGAACGCGGCACCCGGATGTACCGCGAAGTGATCAGCGGCAGCGACCTGACGAACGTCCAGGCGTACTTCAACGGCACCTACGGACGGCTGCGCACGGTCGAACCCGCCCCTGACGGCGGCCTGTGGCTGACCACGACCAACAACGGCGACAAGGACAGCATCCCGGACAACAGCGACGAGCGGATCTTCCACGTCGCGTTGGGCGGGTAGCCGTCGCGGTCAGATGAGCAGGCGGTGAGCAGCGGCAGCGCGATGAGGGTGATCAACGGCGTCCGGCGTGGGCTTCGTACCGACCCGGACGGTGCCGGCGAACGAGCGACAGACCCGGGCGCGCCGAGACGGTGGCCTACCGGTCCGAACTCGGCTGCGCCGCCAGCATCTGCCGGCGGAACTCGGCGGGTGCCGGGCCCGTCTCCCGCTTGAAAACCTGCCCGAAATGCGACGCTCCCGGAAATCCCCACCGCGCGCCGATGGCGGACGCCGGCACGTGTGCCAGTGCCGGGTCGGCCAGGTCGAGGCGGCAGCGTTCGAGCCTGCGCTCGCGGATGTGGCGGGACACCGTCGTGCCGGTTCGCTCGAACAGGGTGTGCAGCGCCCGGGGTGAGACGAAGTGCGCGGCCGCGATCCCGCGCGGGTCGAGGTCGGCTTCGGCGAGGTGGGCGTCGATGTGGGCGAGGATGCGTTCGAGCAGGTCCTCCTGCGGTGGCCGCGCCGGGACGTGGTTGCCGAGTTCGCCGCGCAGCATCGTGCCGACGAGGGTCATCAGCGACCGGATGGTGGTGGGCCCGTGCGGGCCGAGCGCCTCGAGGTTGCGGTTGACGCTGAGCACCGTGCTCCACACCGTGTCGGTGAGACCCGGTGCGCAGGCGAACGGCGTCGCCGTGATCTCGGCCAGCGGATCGTCCTGGCGGGGCGTGATCGCGGTCTTGGGGAACCGGATGCAGGTCGAGCGGTAGCCGTCGCCGACGGTCAGCGTGGCCGGTTTGCCCGAGTCGTACAACGCGAACAGGCCGGGTTTCAACAGCGCGACGCGGCCGTCCTGCGCGATGCGGATCTCGCCGGCGAGCTGCAGGGTGAGCACGTAGAACCCGGCGTCGGCGGCGCGGATCGTGCGGTGGTCGCGGTAGGCCGCGTGCCGTCCGGAGGCCATGTCGACGAAGCTGACGCCGTGCAGGTGCCGGTCGCGGACGCGGCCGGTGAACTGCTCCGGCCGGTCGCAGTCGAACTCGAAGGTCAGCACGCTGCGCCGGACGGCGTCCGCCCACGACGTGAGCGTGATCGGTCGCGGCGCCACGCCGGTGAACTGCGCTGGTAGCGATGTGAATGACGTCATCGTCATCTCCACGGTCGGTCCGCCCACGGTACCCAGGGGCCCCGCCGCGGACCAGTGCGCTGGTTCGACATCGCCGTGCGCTCTCGCGCCACACGCCGGCCGGCCGCGTTCCTACAGTTCGCCTCGGCGGACATCTCAGTGTGGAGGAGCCACCCATGACCTACGTGCAAGGTTCGCACCACGTGACGCTCTCCGTGGCCGACGCCCAGGAAGACGTCGACTTCCACGTCAAGATCCTCGGGATGCGCTTCATCAAGCGCACCGTCCTGTTCGACGGCTCCCTGCCGATCTACCACCTGTACTACTCCAACGCCGCGGGCGACCCGTCGAGCGTCGTCACGACCTTCCCGTGGGCGCAGGCCGGGTTCTTCGGCAAGCGCGGCACCAACCAGGCCCGCGAGGTCCTGCTGTCGGTCCCGGAGCACTCGCTGGACTTCTGGCACGGCCGGCTGACCGACCACGACGTCGAGGTCACCGACGTCGAACGGTTCGGCAAGCGCCGGCTCGCGTTCCGGCACCCGTCGGGCATCGAATACCTGTTCGTCGGGAACAGCGGCGACGAGCGTGAGGGCCACCCGGGCCACGGGGTGCCGCCGGAGCACGCGATCCACGGCATCCACGGCATCGGGGTGCACATGGCCACGCCCGACCGCATGGTGGAGTTCGCCGGCGAGTCGTTCTTCGCCCAGGACGGCCTCGCCGAGGAGGGCGACGTCATCGGGCTGCGGATCGGCGACGCCAAGCACGGCAACCACCTCGAGATCACCGTCAACCGCACCGACGACCAGGGCACCTGGGGCTACGGCGCCGGCACCTACCACCACTTCGCGTGGAACGCCGACACCCTGGAGAACCAGGACGCGCTGAAGTTCTCGATCGAAGGACGCGGCTACACCGACATCTCGGAGCTGAAGGACCGCAAGTACTTCAAGAGCGTCTACGTGCGCACCCCGAGCGGCGCGCTGTTCGAGCTCGCCGTCACCCACGCCGACGGTGGCTGGACCTGCGACGAGTCCCCGCACGAGCTCGGGACGCGCTTCCAGCTGCCGGAACAGTTCGAGCACCGCCGCGACGAAATCCTGGGACGGCTGGAACCGATCGACATCTGAGGGCGGCGGCCATGACGGCACCGCACGTCGCCGGCGGGCACGAGATCACCGTCCGGCGTGGACAGTTCTGGATACCCGGCGAGCGGGTGCGCACGGAGCACGGGACGGTGCAGCGGGCCCCACTGTTCGTGCAGTGGGAGGCGCCGCCGGGCGACGCCCATCCCGTTCCGCTCGTGCTCGTGCACGGGGGCGGCGGTCAGGGCACCGACTGGACGGGCACCCCCGACGGCAGGCCGGGGTGGGCGACCCGGTTCGTCGAGGCGGGCTTCGCGGTCTACGTCGTCGATCGCTGCGGGCACGGACGCTCGCCGTACCACCCCGACGTCGTCGGCCCGATGGGCGCGCCGTTCCCGTACGAGGCGGCGCAGGCGCTCTTCCTCCCCGAGGAATTGCGCGACGCGCAGACGCAATGGACGTACGGGCCCGAGCACGTCGACCAGCTCCTCTGCCCGATGGGACCACTGCCCGCCGACCTGGCCGAGTCGCAGCGCCTCGACGCGGACCGCCTGGGCAGGCTGCTCGACCTCGTGGGTGAGGCCGTGCTGGTGACCCATTCGGCCGGCGGCCCGGTCGGCTGGCTGACCGCCGACGCGCGGCCGGACCGGGTCGCGGCCATCGCGGCGATCGAGCCGATGGGTCCCCCGTTCGCGCGGTTCCCCGGGCTCGGCACGCTGACCTGGGGACTCACCAGCGCCGAGATCACCTACGACCCGCCGGCCGGTGACCCGGCCGAGGCCGTCGGGCGGCGCATCCCGGCGCTGGCGGGCAAGCCCATCGCGGTGGTGACCGGCGGGGCGTCGGCGTTCGCCGGGTTCGCCCCGCGGGTCGTGGAGTTCCTGACCACCGCCGGCGCCGACGCCCAGCAGCTGCACCTGCCGGACTTCGGCATCACCGGCAACGGGCACGGGCTGATCTTCGAGGCGAACTCGGACGAGACCGTGAAGCCCGTCATCGACTGGATCCTGGCCACGCTGAGCACCCGAGGAGGGACGTCATGAACCACCTGCACGTCAGCGACGAATTCGACGCGGTCATGGCGCGGCTCGACGCGATCACGCCGCTCATCGAGGAAACCGCCGACCAGGGCGAGACACTCGGCCGCGTCCCCGACGAGACCGCGAAGGCCCTGACCGGGACCGGCGCGTTCAAGGTCGGCATCCCCCGCGAACTCGGCGGCTACGAGTTCTCGCCACGCCAGGTGATCGACACGATCGCCAAACTGTCCTCGGCGGACGCTTCGGTGGGCTGGGCCTTCATGGCCGTGCAGATGGTCACCGGCACGACGGCCGCCTACCTCGGCCCGGAGGCCGTCGCGGACCTGTACCCGGACGCCGGCCACGGCGACCACACGCTCATCGCGGGCCAGGGCACCAAGCTCGGCACGGCCGTGCGCACCGACGGCGGCTACCGCATCAGCGGGCACTGGCACTTCGCGTCCGGGATCTCGATGGCGACCCACATCCACACCGCCGCGCTCTGCGAGGAAACCGGCGAGGCACTGGTCTTCACGCTGCCCAAGGAGCAGGCCACCGTGATCGACAACTGGGACGTCATGGGCCTGCGCGCGACCAGCAGCCACGACTACGTGTGCGAAGACGTGTTCGTGCCGGAGAGCCACGTCTACGGCATCGCGACCACCGACGTCCGGCACGGCGGCGCGATCTACCGCATGGGACTGGCGAACATGGCCGGCGTCTGCCACACGGGCTGGGCGCTCGGCGTCGGCCGCCGGATGCTCGATGAGATGAAGGTGCTGGTGGCCAAGAAGACCGGCGGCCGGGGCGCGTCGGTGGACACGCAGCAGTTCTACGCCGAGTACGCCCAGGCCGAGGCGAAACTGCGTGCGGCGCGGGCGTGGGCGACGGAGGTCTGGGCGGACAACGAAGCCACCCTGGACCGCGGCGAGCCGCTGGACACCGACCAGGAGACGCTGACGCGGCTGATGCTCAACAACACCACGTGGTCGGTGCACGCCGTGGGCCAGACCGTCTACAAGTGGGCGGCGACGGCGGCCCTGCGCCACGGTGTCCTGCAACGGTTCTTCCGCGACCTGCACGCCGGCACCCAGCACATCACGTCCAGCCCGGTCGTGCTGCAGAACTGCGGAAAGCTGCTCAGCGGCCTGGCACCCGGCGCGCGGTGGGTGTTCCTCGATCTCCGGGAAGCGCCGTGACCCCTTCGCTCACCGAGTGGGGCGCTCCGGCGGACCGGGCGGCCGTGGCCGTGCTCGCCGTGCACGGCCGCGGCCAGGACCCGGCGTTCATGCGGGCGACGGCTGAGCGGCTCGGCACGGCGTCAGCGCGGTTCTTCGCGCCGGAAGCCGAGGGCAACACGTGGTACCCGCTGTCGTTCCTGGAACCGGTCGAGCGCAACCAGCCGGCGCTGGACCGGTCGGTGCGGGTGCTGGAAGCGTGCCTCGACCGGCTCGCCGAGGCCGGTTTCGGCCGTGAACGGGTGGTGCTGTGGGGCTTTTCCCAGGGCGCCTGCCTGCTGTCGCACCTGGTGCTGAGCGCCCCGCGGCCGGTGGCCGGACTCGTCCTGTTCACCGGCGGCTACCTCGGCACGGTGCAGCCGGCGCCGGACGACCGGGCCCTGCGCGGAGTTCCCGTGGTGCTGCGGAGCATCGAGGACGACCCGTGGGTCCCCCGGCACCGGGTCGAGGAGACGGCCGCGCTGCTGCGGCGGGCGGGAGCGGAGGTGGACCTGCGCATCGACCCGGGCACCGACCACATCATCACCGACGAGGCCTGCGCGACGGCCACCGAACTGCTCGACACGGTGGCCGCGCCCGGCTCAGCGGGAATGCGGTGACGTTAGGCCCGGGCGATCGCCCCGGTCTCATCCGGTGACGACGAGCCTCCTGCCGCGCAGGTCGGTTCGTTGCCAGGCTGTCTCGATGTCGCCGAGCGGGACGCGCTCGATCCCGACGACGAGTTCCCCCGCGCGCGTCCACCGCACGATCTGGCCGTACGCCTCGGCCACGGCCTGTCCGTCCAAGCCCTTGCCGACGCCGTAGACCTCCACCCCGGAGGTACGGACGCTGTCTGCCGTAAGCGCGATCCGGGCTCCGGCCGACTCCCCGGCCTGGACGAGACGGGTGGCTTTCGGCCGGCCGATCCGGCTCGGCACCAGCGCCTTGAGCAACAGTTCCGTCGGGCGCCCCCACAGGAAGTCGAGCACCACGTCATAGCCGTCGCCGGCTTCAGCTGCGAACGCGTCCGTGAGCTCGTCGTCGGCCACCGCGGTGTTGATCACCGCGTCCGCACCGAGACCGATGACTTCGGCCAGCGCGTCGTCGTCGCGGCCGGTCGCCACGACGCGTCCCGCGCCGAGCAGCCAGGCGACCTGCACGGCCAGCCGTCCCGCGACGCCGGTCGCGCCCTGGACCAGGACGGTCTCGCCAGGGGTGAAACCGGCGGCGGTCCTGATCGCGAAACCGGTCACGGCGGAGGAGATCACGACGGCGACAGCCGGGTCGATCCCCTCGGGCGTCGGGGTCGTGTTCTCCACCGGGACGACGGTGCGCTCGGCCAGCGCGCCGAAGGGCGGGCGCGGCTGGCTGAAGCCGACGAGGGTGCCGTCGGGCAGGGTCCCGATCCCGTCGAACACGACGACCGCGGGAAGCTCGGGGAGGAAGTGGCGGGCGGCGAAGTGGGTGCCCGCCGCGACGGCCTTGTCGACGTTCTCCACCGCGACGGCGTTCACCTCCACCACGACCTCGCCTTCGCCCGCTACCGGATCGGGGAAGTCCTCGTACCGCGGCACGGCCCCGAACTCGTGCAGGACCGCCGCTTTCACCGCTGATCACCCCGCCGCGCCAACAGGCCGCCGATCCAGTTCTGCCACGCCACCAGGACCCGCGGCGGTCGGGCGTGCTGCCCGTTCGGGGTGGACAGCGACCGGTGGTGCCCGCCGTGGTGGTGCCGGTTCCGGCGGCCCGCTTCGGAGTGCGGGGGCATCCCAGGCAGCTTGTGCAGGTGCCCGTGGAGCCGTTCGGTGATCGATGCCGACATGAAGTCCTCCTCGTGGTCGCTTGTTCGTATCACGTACGAACAGCATAATCGTATCACGCACGAACAAGGCGAGGACAGGAAAAATGGCGAAGACGGACGGCAGCGACTTGATCTGGCTGCGACCGCAGCCCCACGAGCGCCGGCCGCGGTTCACCCGCGAGCAGATCACCGCCGCCGCGGTGCGGGTCGCGGACGCCGAAGGCTTCGGGGCCGTCACGATGAAGCGCGTCGCCGCCGAGCTCGGGGCGGGCACGATGAGCCTCTACTACTACATCCGCACCAAGGCCGACCTGGTCGCACTGATGCAGGACTCGATCCTCGCCGACCTCCTCATCCCCGACGACGAGCTGCCCGCGGACTGGCGCGAGGCCGTCACTGTCATCGCCCGGCGCACCCGTGACGTCCTGCTCGCCCACCCGTGGTCCATCGCGTCGCTCGACGACGCCCAGTTCGGCCCGAACGCCATGCGCCACATCGAGCAGTCGCTGGCCGCGCTCGACCGGCTCGAGCTGGACCCCGCGGCGAAGCTGTCGCTCTGGGGGATCGTGGACGACTACGTGTTCGGCAGCGCCCTGCACACCATCGAGACGCGTACCCGCATGGCCCAGGCCGAGCACAATCCCCGGCTGCTCGCCGACGCCCTCACCTACGGGCAGCAGCAGCTCGCCACCGGGCAGTTCCCGCGCCTCGCGGCTCTCTACCAGCAGCAGTCAGGGACCGACCGGAACAGCGACATCGCGGCAGCGGACCCGCTCACGGTCCAGTTCGAGCACGGCCTCGTCGCTCTTCTGGACGGGCTCACACGCGATGTGCGGCGCGCTCGATGATCGACGTAGCGCGTGCGGGACAAGTCCGCGAGACTGCCTCGATGGCTTCCGAATACACCCAGAGCGAGCAGTTCCGCGGTGCCCGTATCCACCTGTGCGACCTCACCGGCCTCGAGATCCGCGATTGCGAAGTGACCGGCCTGAAGATCGTCGACTGTTACGGCAGCGACGTCTACCTGGGTGGCGCCTTCGAGCGCCTCGTCGTCAACGACGTCGACGTGACCGCCTACGTCGAGGCCGAGCTCGACCGCCGGCACCCCGCACGGGCGCTGGCGCGGAATGCGGCGTCCCCCGAGGACTACCGGGCCGCCCTGGACGCCATCGAGACCCAGTGGAGCGCGACGCTCGACCGGGCGAGGCTGTTGCCCGAAGCCAAACTCCACGAGCGGGTCGACGGCGAGTGGTCCTTCGTCGAGACACAACGGCATCTGCTGTTCGCCTGCGACGCCTGGCTCGGCAACTCCGTGCTCGAGGAGGACGCGCCCTACCACCCGCTGGGCTTCCCCGCCGGCGGGACACCGCCCGAAGAGGCGGCGAAACTCGGCCTCACCCTCGAAGCCACCCCGACACTCGACGAGGTGCTCGCGCCGCGGCTCGCCCGCATGGCCGCGATGCGACGGGTCGTCGACGGGCTCACCACGGCCGAGCTCGACCGGGTGTGCGGCCGCAAGCCCGCCGACCCGTATCCCGAGCAGGAATACGTCGTGCGCCGCTGCCTCAAGGTAGTGCTGAAGGAAGAAGCCGAGCACCACCGTTACGCGGTGCGCGACCTCGCGGTGCTCGAGGCCGGTTGACACCGATGCGGGAAACCCGCCACCACTCCGTCCCGTCCGGGACGACACCGCAGGGCGGAGGCTGGCTCCCGCACGGCTATCACCTGGAAAGCCACTCCCACCCCGATGGGCAGCTGGTGTACGCGGCGGCCGGAGCCTTCGCCACCACGACCGAGTACGGGACGTGGGTGGCTCCCGCCGACCGGGTCACGTGGACGCCGCCGGGTTTCGAGCACTCGCACCGTTTCTACGGCCGGACCGACGCCCGCATCGTCGCCGTCCCGTCCGGCGAGTGCGATGAGCTCGTGGCATACCCGTGCGTGTTCGCGGTGTCGCCGCTGCTGCGGGAGGGCATTCTGGCGCTGACGGGTCGCCGGGCGAAATCCGCCGACGCCGACCGGCGGCTGCGGGCGGTGGTGGTCGACGAACTCGGCGAGATTCCCGAGCGGTCGCTGCACCTGCCCGAGCCTCGCGACGACCGGCTGCGCGCCGTCACCGATCTCCTGCACGCCGATCCCGGCCGGAACACGACGTTGGCCGAGCTGGGGCGGGCCGTCGGGGCGAGCGAACGCACCCTCAGCCGCCTGTTCCACACCGACCTCGACATGAGCTTTCACCGCTGGCGCACCATCCTGCGCATCCACCACGCCCTGATCCGGCTCACCGAGGGTGTCTCCGTCACCGACACGGCGATCACCTGCGGGTGGTCGAACCCGTCGACCTTCATCGAGGCGTTCACCGCCGTCATCGGGCAGACCCCCGGGCGCTACCAAGCCGATCTGCGCGAGCGAGGCCGGTAGGACCAGGTTGGCGGGTTTCCGTTATCGACCGTCCGGTTATCGGTAGACGGCAATCGTCCGCACGTCCACAGTGGAGATCGACAGTTTCACGCGTCAACGATCATTCTTCACGGGGAAAACAATGACACAGGCAGACGAGAACACCACCGTGGTCGTCGTGGGCGGCGGGGTCGCCGGGCTCGCGCTCGGCACCTTCCTCCTGCGCAGCGGAATCGGTTGCGTCATCTTGGAAAAGCACAGCCGTGAATACGTCGAGCACCGGCAACGGGCCGGCTCCCTCGACGCCCGCGGCGTGCGCATGCTGCACGAATGGGGGGTGGGAGAGGTCGTCGAAGGACCCGGCCACGATTCCTCCGACGCCGCGATGCCGCTGTTCATCGACGGCGAGAAGCGCGAATGGAAAATGGACGACTACGAGGACGCCGAAGGGGCTTTCATCCCCCAGCAGATCCTCGTCCGCAACCTCATCAGGACATTCCTCCGCGACGGCGGCGACCTCCGTTTCGAAGCCGAGGACATTTCACTGGACGACCTCGACACCGAGAACCCGCAGGTCCGCTACCGGGACGCCGCGGGCACGGCCAGGGTGATCGGCTGCGACTTCGTCGCCGGCAGCGACGGCTACCAGGGCGTCAGCAGGACGGCCATCCCCGACGGCTTCCTCACCTGCCACACCCACGAGTTCGGGTACGCCTGGCTGACCGTCATGACGGCCGTGCCGGCCGACCCGCCGGCCGTGATGGCGGTGCACTCCCGGGGTTTCGCCGCACAGATCACCCGCGGACCGGACGCGAGCCGCGTCTACCTGCAGTGCCCGGTCACCGACACCGTCGACGACTGGCCGGACGACCGCATCTGGAGCGAACTGGGAGCACGGTTCGGCACACCCGTGCGGAAGGGGCCGATCACCGTCAAGCAGGTCGTGCCGCTGCGCGGTGTGGTGTTCAGCCCCATGGGCTACGGCAGGCTCTACCTCCTCGGGGACGCGGCGCACCTGATTTCCCCGATGAGCGCGGAGGGGATGAGCCTCGCGCTGCACGACGCCGAGGTCCTCGCCCGCGCGGTCGTCCAGCAGGTCGAGAAGGACGATTCGAGCCTGCTGGAGAGCTACTCGGACACCTGCCTGACCCACGTCTGGGACCGTCAGGCGGCCGCGGTCGCGATGACCGACACGATGCACGACTCCGGTGACGCGTCCTACCGCGGGCAGTTCCTCAAGCAGGTCGCCCGGGCCAACCTGGAGGAGTTCCTCCGGCCGCGCACGCCGAAGAGCTGAGCACGCGCACGATCGGGCTCGAAGCGGTCGGGCCCGCGCTCAAGCGCCTGGACGCGGCTCCGACCCCTTGATCCGTTCGACGAGCTCGTCGCGGTACTCCCGCACCGCCTGAAGCTCCGGTTCGTCGCCGGTCGCCCGCTTCAACGCGCCTTCCAGGATCTTCAGCCCCTGGCGTTCGTCGCCGCGCGCGTCCGCCTGCCTCGCGGCGTTCTCCATGGCTTTGGCGAGCTTGGTCCGCGCCTCGGGTTCCTCGGCGGCCTGGTGGATCCGGATCCAGTTGCCGCCCGGGTCGACGACGGTGAACCCGGTGTACCGGTCGTTGCGCAGCCGCGGCCGGGTCACGCGCGGGATACCGGAGACGAGCAGTTTTCCGTGCACGGAACGCATCCCCGCCGCGAAGGCCTCGAACAGCTCGCCGGTGTCGGCCACGACGACCAGGCACGTGCTGTACGACTGCGCCGGGTCGTAGTCGTCCATGCCGAAGAAGTGCAGGTTGAGATCTTCCCGCCGCAGCGCGACGTGCGGGTTCGGCCGCGTCTGCCGGTAGGTGATCTCGAAGCCGAGCATCTCGTAGAACGACGCGATCTCGTCGATGGAAGGACAGGGCAGGAGCGGAATGGTCAGTTCGTTCGCCACCGCCCGAAGGTAAGCCCGGACCCGCCGAAACGACACGGAGCTCTTTGCTGGTGCGAACACCACTTCGCGTAACGCGAGAAGCTCGCCGGCGGTCACGCTGACGACCGGACGGCTCCCGGCGATCGATCGCCGGGGTTCAGGAAAGGGCGGCGGCGAGCTGCGGGACTCCCTCGCCGGACAGCTGCGGCAGCGCCGCGGTGCGGCCGGTGGCGATCAGCAGCAAGGCGCTGATCGGTCCGGTCACCCGCGGACCGGTGCCCGCCGACCAGTCCACGTCCGTGGCGACCAGCCCGAACCCGCGCACGATCCGCACCGTCGGCAACGGCGGCGGCCAGCGCATGGCCAGTGTGCGTCCCGCCGAGGCCGCTGCGGCGTCCGGGGGCATGTCCAGCCGGAAGCCCAGCGGCAGGGCGATGTCCTGACTGTGCACCATGACGTCCGTGAGCGGTTCCAGCTCGGTGACGCCCAGGGTCTTCCGGCGTGAGCCGGCCATGGTGCGGAGCTCCGCCGTGAGCCGGCCGGTGGTCCAGGACGTGGCGCGACGGCGGGCGGCGTGCTGGATCGTGCGGTCCATCGTGCCGCGCCAGTGCACCATCGTGCCGAGCACGTCGCGCGGGCCGAGCTGTTGCAGGGTCAGGTGTGCGGCCACGTCTTTCACCGTCCATCCGGCACACAGCGACGGGTGCTGCCACTGCTCGTCGGACAGCTCGTCGAGCAGGCCGGCGAGACTTCGCCGTTGGTCGCCGATGACCTGCCAGACCCGCTCGTGGCCGAGTCCGGCAGAAGTTTTGCGGGTCATGACCGTTCCTCCGTTCCCGGTGGCCGGATGACGCGGGGGACGAGTTCGGTGATCTCCGCCGTCGGGCCGAACTCGGGGTCAGGGTTGGCGAGCTGGTGCAGCACCAGGCCGGTGAAGTGGTTCATGATGAGCGGGGCCTCGCGTTCCGGGTCGGTGGAGCCGGCGATGCGCATCCAGTTCAGGAACCAGGCGAGGACACGGGCGCCGCCGTCGGTGAGCTTCCGTCGCAGTGGCGGGTGGTTCGCCGCCTCGAGGAGGATCGCGTACCGCGCCACGGTCAGGTCCCGGTGCCGGCCGGCCGCTTCGCGGGCCGCCTCGACCAGCGTCTCGGCCAGCTTGGCCGGAGTGGTGGGCGCGGTGGTCGTGGCGATCTCCTCCCAGATGGCCCGCTCCCGCTCCATGATCCGTTCGGTGACGGCCTCCAGCAGCACGTCCCGGCTGCGGAAGTGGTTGGAGGTGGAACCCGCCGCCAGCCCGGCGGCGGCGTCCACGGCCCGGTGGGTGAGCCCGTGGATCCCGGAGCCGCCGAGTACGGCGATCGCGGCATCGAGAAGCTGCTGACGGCGGTTGACCATGCCGCGATACTACAATGGTAGTACCTCTAACAGCAAATACTGTCTTTCAGACTACGGTGGTAGTTGCGGTGCCCGCCTGGTCCGCTGACGAAGCCGTTACTCGCGGCGGGAAAGAGTCTTCTTGAAGAAGACCGCCGAGTCGTCGTAGCCGAGGGCGCGATAGAAGTCGCCGGCGCGCCGGGTCGCGAGGGCGAGGTAGGCGGCGCCGGCCTCGGCGGCCCATGCCTCCGCCCGTTGCATGAGTTCACGACCGACGCCGGCGCCTCGGGCCCGTTCGTCGACCATGAGTTCTTCGACCCAGGCCACCGGCCCGTTCGCGAACAGCGTGGTGTGGTTGTGGGCGAGCAGGTACCCCGCCACGTCCGTCGCCGGCGTGTCCGCGACCAGGACGAGGCTTCCCGGCGTGGTGAGCAGGATGCCGAACGACGCGTCGAAGGCAGCGCGTTCCGGCCGGAACGACGTGGCGAACTCCCGCACCAAGGACCAGACGCGGTCGCGATCAGCGGGTCGAGCCTGCCGCACCACGTGGTCAGCCATCACTCGTCGAGACTCTTGAGTACTACCGCAAAGCGAGTCAGCATCAGGAAACCGTCCAGGGAAAGGCGTTCGATGTCAGACGATAGCCGACGGCTGCGTTTCGGATCCGGGAAACGCACGGCCGGTGTTCGTCCTCACCGTCGATGGCGACGACCTGACCCGATCGGGCCAACGCCGCCGCCACCGGGGATCATCTGTCCATGCCGACATCATCACCGCGGGCGCGGGTCCAGCGGACCGAACGCTGGTTCCTCCGACGCGGGACCCCGACGATGATCGCCGGCTACGGCTTCGCCGAACACATCCTGCCGCGGATGCTGCCCGCACTCGCCTTCGTCATGCTCGCCAGCCTCGCCTGGCTCGTGCCGCTCAAAACCGCCGGCTCCGGCCGGTGGGTCCTGCTCGGCGTCGTCATCGCCGTGACCATCGCCGCCTGGGTCACGATCTCGCTGTTCGTCCGGCGCCTCCCCCGCTTCTCGCGCGCCGCGACCATCGCCGTCCTCACCACCTACGCCGCGATGCCGGTCGCCGTCCCGCTGCTGCAGCTCGCCTTCGACGGCGCCATCACCCTTCCCGGCGCCCGCGCGCTCGGCGTTCTCGCCTTCCTCGTCTTCTTCGCCGCCGCCTTCGCCGCCACCTACCTCGGCACCACCTACGGCTTCGGCACCCTCCTGCGCCAAGCCATCCGGCAAGCCGTCACCGATCTCCGCAACAGCGTCCAAGTCCTCGGGCGCGCCCTGCCCGTCCTACTCTTCGTCACCCTGTTCCTCTTCTTCACCGGCGAGCTCTGGCAGCTGATGAACCAGCTCGACTGGTGGCGCCTCGCCCTCGTCGTCGCCCTCTTCGGCGCCGTCACCGTCCTCGCCGCGGCCGCCCGCCTGCGCGAGGAGATCGGCCGCGTCGAACAGGACTTCAGCCCGCCCATGCTGACCGCCGCCTGCGCCGGCACGCCGCTGTCCGCCGTCACCCTCGACGGGCCCATCCGCGCGGTCAGCCTCAGCGGACGCCAGAAGCGCAACCTGCTGCTGGTGCTCGCCACCCGCCAGCTGGTCCAGGCCGCGGTCATCGGGCTCGCCCTGTTCGCCTTCTTCGTCCTCCTCGGCGTGATCATCGTGACCCCCGCCGCCGCCGAGCAGTGGATCGGCGCGAAACCGGCGATCTCCCCGCTGCTGCCCGGCGTCCCGGTCGCCCTGCTGCGCAACGCCACCCTGCTCGCCGGGTTCGGCAGCATGTACTTCGCGGTCACCTCGATGAGCGACACCGAGCACCGCAAGCAGTTCTTCGCCCCCCTCATCGACGAAATCGAACGCACCCTCGCCGTCCGCGCCGTCTACCTCACCCTGCACCGGGACTCCGTTTCGCCCTGACCGCCCCCGGTACACCCAAGCGTCGCCCAGCCACTGTCCTAAGTGGACCGACTCCGGTGCGGCGGGACGTCGTGCCCGCGAGGATGGAGTCGAGCCCCTCCAGGCGGTACGGTCCGTCCTGGAGGGTGTCATGAACGTGCGTTCCTACCCGTTCGGTCCGGTGGCCGGGCTGGAGATCGACCCGGCATACGGCCGGCTGCGCGACGACGAACCGCTGGCCCGCGTGAAGCTCCCCCACGGTGAGGAGGGCTGGTTGCTCACCCGGTACGACGACGTCCGCATCGCGCTCGGCGACACCAGGTTCAGCCTCGCCCAGGCGGCCGTGCGGGACACCCCGCGGCTGGGCCCGCAGCGGATGGGCGCGATCCTGACCGACCTCGACCCGCCGGACCACACCCGGCTGCGGCGGCTGCTGGCGCACGCGTTCACCGTGCGCCGCGTCGAACAGCTGCGCGCGGGCGCGGAACGCCTGGCGGGCGAGCTGGTGGACGAGATGGAGAAGACCGGTCCGCCCGTCGATCTGCTGACGGCGCTGGCGGTCCCGTTGCCCGGCCTCATGGTCTGCGAACTGCTCGGCGTTCCGTACGAAGACCGTGACCACTTCCAGGAGCTGGCCGCGGCGTTCATGTCCGTCACGGCACTGACCGACGACGAGAAGCTGGCCCGGCTGGGTGAGCTCGGCGGCTATTTGGCCGGGCTCGCCGACCTGCGTCGCAAACGCCAGGAAGACGACCTGATCAGCGCACTCGTGGTGGCACAGGAGGACGGCGACCGGCTCACCGCCGACGAGCTCGTGCAGCTGACGGTGATGCTGCTCGGCGCCGGCTACGACTCCACGGCGAGCCAGATCGCGAACTCCGTCTACGCCCTGCTGCGGTTCCCCGACCAGCTGGAGCTGCTGCGCTCCCGGCCCGAGCTGATGCCCGGCGCCGTCGAGGAACTGCTGCGCTGAATCCCGGCGCAGGAGGTCTCCGACATCCTCCCCCGGTACGCGCTGGAGGACGTGGAGCTGAGCGGCGGCACCGTGCGCGCGGGCGAACCCGTGCTGCTGGCCAAGCACGCGGCCAACCGCGACCCGCGCCACTTCCCCGATCCCGACCGGCTGGACGTGACCAGGAACGCCAAGGGACACCTGGCCTTCGGCCACGGGCCGCACCACTGCATCGGGGCCCAGCTGGCGCGCATGGACATCCAGGTGGCGTTGACGGCGGTACTGGCACGGTTCCCCGGACTGCGGACGGCGGTGCCCGACGACGAGATCGAGTGGAGGACCGGCATGGCACTGCGCGGGCCGATCGCGTTGCCGATCAGCTGGTGACGCGGCCCGGCCGGGGTCTCACGTGTTCGACGGCCGCGGCCGGGCTACTCCCAGCACCCGATGCAGTCGGGGCGGGCCACCGGCCCGGCCGGCTGTGCCGCGGCCGCCGGGGCGACCGCCAGGACCGCCGCGACGACCGCGAGGCCGGCGAGCGTGAGGATCTTCTTCATTTCTCCCCCTTGTGGTGAACAGCGGAAACTCGAGTACGCCCGGCCCGGGCGGCGCGCAGCCGGCCGAGCTGGTGCTCGACCCGTTCGCCCTCTTCGACCCGGCCCTGACTCCGGTACAGCTCCAGGGCTTCCTGCCACGCTTCGCGCGCTTCGCCGGTCCGGCCGAGGGCTGCGTGGGAAAGGCCGAGGTGGTCGAGCGTTTCGGCGGACGCCGGGAGGTGGCCGAGACCGCGTCGGAGGGTGAGCGCCCGGCGGTGGAGGTGGATGGCCTCGTCGTGGTTGCCCGCGTCCTGTTCGAGGCGGGCCAGCCGGTCGAGGCTGTCGGCCTCCCCCGCCGCGTTGTCGTGGTCGCGATGCAGGGTCAGGGCGGCGTCGAAGTGGTCTCGGGCGGCGTCGTGGTCACCGAGCCGGGCGGCGTGCCGGCCGACCGCGTTGTGCCCGTGGGCCGTGCACACCGGCAGGCCGAGGTCCTCGAACAGGCGCAACGCGCGGCGGGCGTGGGTCAGCGCCAGCTCGTCGTCGTGCCGCTCCAGCGTCCGGGCGAGTGCCTGGTGGACGTGGCCCAGTTCGTAGCGGTCGTCGTGGTCTCCGGCGAGGCCGATGGCGTGCCGCAGCTGCCGGGCCGCCTCCTCGCGCAGTCCCGACGCGGCGCAGGCGCGCCCGAGGTGCCGGCGGGCGACGAGCGCGGGAGCCCGGCCCGGCAGCGACGTCGCCGCGTGGACCGCGGCCCGCCATCCCGCGAGACGATCGTGGCGGTGGCCTCGCCGCTGGCGGGCCGTGTCGGCCGACAGGGCCAGCCACCACACGATGTCGTGCCGGTCCCGGCTCGCGGCGGCGTCCTGGGCCGCGAGCAGGGTGGCGCGCTCGGCTTCGAACCACACCATGGCGGCCTCGGCATCGGGCACCTCGAGGACGTGCGGACCGGGCTCGGGCGGGCGGAGGCCGACGGGGCCGCGATGCGTGTCCAGTACCAGACCGGCGTGGTAGGCGGTGTGGGCGCAGAAGTCGAGAACCCGGCGCACCGCGGCGTCCCGGACGTCTTCGGGCAGCTTCCGTGCGATTCCGGCCGCGTAGGCGCGGACCAGGTCGTGCATCCGGTAGCGGCCGTCCGGGTCGTGCTCGAGCAGCGACATCTGCTCGAGACCGCGCAGCACGGCCCGGGCGCGCGCCGGCGGCAGCCCGGTCAGGTTCGCCGCGGTGGCCAGGGCGGCGTCCGGCCCCGGCGCGAGGGCCAGCAAGCCGAACGCGGTGGCCTGGTCCTCGGTCAGCGCGTCGTACGACGAGGACAGCACCGCGGACAGGCTCGCGGCCGGGTCGTCGTCGGCCAGGCCGTCGAGGCCCGACTCCCGCAGCTCTCCGGCCAGGGCGGACAGCCTCGTCCCGGCCCGGCCGGCGAGCACGCTCAACGCCAGCGGCAGGCCACCGCAGACGCCCACCAGCTCGTCGACCGCCTCGCGCTCGGCGTCGACCCGGGCGGCACCGAGCCGGGCAGCCAGCAGCTCGCGGGCGTCCGCCGCGGGGAGGACGCCCAGCGCGACGCTGCGGGCGTCGTGCGCCGCGACGAGGCCCGCGAGCCCGTTGCGGCTGGTCACGACCACGGCGCAGGACGCACCTCCGGGCAGCAGCGGCACGACCTGGTCGGTGCCGGCGGCGTTGTCGAGCACCACCAGCAGCCGCTTGCCCGCGGTCAAGGTGCGGAACAACGCCGACCGGCCGTGCGGGTCCGGCGGAATCGACTCCGGCTCGACTCCGAGCGCGGTGAGGAAGCCGAAGAGCGCCGCGGCCGGGGTCATCGGTGCGCCGGCGCCGAAGCCGCCGAGGTCGGCGAAGAGCTGGCCGTCCGGGAACCGGTCGGCCCGGCGGTGCGCCCAGTGCAGGACCAGCCAGGTCTTGCCGAGCCCGCCGGTGCCCCGGACGACGGCGAGCATCATCGTTCCGCCGGCCCTCGCGGAGTTCAGCGTGGCGTCGAGCCGGTGAAGATCGCCGGCACGGCCCACGAACGACGCGGGCGCGGCCCGGAGCTCACGCGGCACCGCCGAGCGCGGCGGTGGGCCCGGCTTGCCGGCGCCGGTGGTCAGGAGCCGGCGGTGCAGCTCCTGCAGCGCGGCGCCGGGGTCGGCGCCCAGCTCCTCGACGAAGCGGGCACGCACCCGCCGGTAGTGGTCCAGCGCCTCGGCGGTCCGCCCGGCCTGGTGCAGCGCCAGCAGGAACTGGCCCGCGATGCGTTCGTCCAGCGGGTGCGCCTCGGCGCGCGCCGCCAGCTCGTCCACGACGTCCTCCCCCAGCCCCAGCCGGAGCTGGGCATCGGCGAGATCCCGCGCCGTGGCCAGCCGTTCCCGTTCCAGCTGCTCGCGTTCGGCTTCGGCCCAGTCGCCCGCGAGCCCGATCAGCGCTTCTCCCTGCCACAGGCCCACTGCTTCGGTCAGCAACGCCGTCGCGCGCTCCTCGTCGGCGCGGGCGTTCGCCCGCAGCTCGCGACACCGAAGTAGGTCCACTGTGGACACTTCGGGTTCGGTCACCAGGACGTAGCCGCCGGAGCGGCGGGCGAGGGTGACTCCGTCGGCGTCGGCCAGCGCCGCCCGCAACCGCGAGATGTAGCCGTGGAGGGTGGTCCGTGTCCGCGACGTCGCGTCGGCGCCCCAGACGCGCTCGATCAGCCGGTCCGCGCGCACCACCTGACCCGCTTCGAGGGCCAGCACCGCGAGGACGCATCGCTGCCGCGGGGTGCCGAGGTCGATCGGACGCCCGTCCACGAGCACGTCGACCTGGCCCAGCAACCGCACCACCGTGCCCACGGGCCGTCCCCCCTCGGCAAGTCCCCGTCCCAGGGTAGCCGACCAGGCGTTACAAGCTCGCCTGCAGAAATCCTGACGAACGCCCGGACACGATCATCGGCGATGCCGGCCCCAGCCGGCACGGAAGGGGAGCATGACGATGAACAGACTGAAGCGACGGCTCGCGTCGGCGATGGCGGTCTCCGGGATCGTGGCGACCGCGGTGCTCGGCGGGGCGGCCACCGCGTCGGCGACCGACCCGGCCGACGCCCCACCCGGGTACGCCGGGCCGTACGCGACGTGCAACGGCGTGGCGCTCCCGCCCCTGCAGCTGTCCGGGACGCCCGGCTACGTCCAGCTCTGGCTCGACCGGTCCGGCAGCGGCACGTGGTGCGCGAAGACCTTCGACAACCTCGCGGGCGACCACCACACCGAGATCGTCCTCCAGCGGGTGGGCTGGCAGACCCGTTGGTACGACTCGGGGACGTATTCGACCTACGCGGGCGGCATCTACGTCTCCGGTGCGAACACCGACTGCACGCGCGTCTACGGGGAGGTCACGGTGAACGGGGTCGCCCACCGGCTCCCGACCACCGATGGCTGGGTGACGGTCTGCGCGAACTAGCGCGGGGGCGGGTTCCCGGCACGTTCGCCGTCCGGTGAGCGTGCCGGGACCGGGGTGGAGCTGTGCACGTACCTCGGGGTATGCCCTGGATGACCGCTACGGACGAATGCGGATGATCGTCTTGCCCTTGACCCGCTCCGCCGGGTTGAAGGCGGCGACGGCGTCGTCGAGGCCGGCAACCCGGCCGATGTTCGGCTTCAGCCGGCCCTCCCGAACCCGCCGGACGATCTCGCCCAGCTGAGCGCGGTCGGCTTCGACGACGAAGTCGACCGCCCGGCCGTCGGCGGGCCGCGCCTCCGGCGGACCGGCGATCGTCACCAGCGTTCCCCCGGCCCGGACCAGGTCCGCGGAGCGCTTCTGGATGTCCCCGCCGAAGACGTCGAAGACGAGGTCCACTCCGCCGATCTCTTCCAGCGAGTCGTGCTCGAGGTCGACGAACTCCCGCACCCCGAAGTCGAGCGCCGCCTCACGGTCGGCGGCGCGCCCGGTGCCGATGACGTACGCGCCCGCCTCGTGCGCGAGCTGCGCCACCATCGAGCCGACCCCGCCGGCCGCCCCGTGCACCAGGACGCTCTGCCCCGCCTCGACGCGGCCGTGCACGAACAGCCCCTGCCACGCGGTCAGGCCCGAGATCGGCAGGCTCGCCCCGACCGTGAAGTCGACGTCACCCGGCAGTGGCGCGAGGTTCCGCGCCTCGACGGCCGCGTACTCCGCCAGCGTGCCGTCGCGGGTCCAGTCGGTCAGGCCGAACACCCGCTGCCCCACCGACAACCTCCGCGTGCCGTACCCGAGCGCGCTGACCACGCCGGCCAGCTCGTGCCCGGGCACCGACGGCGTCCGGTCGCGGCCGAGCCGGTCGGCCCAGGCCGAGGGCCACGTCAGCTCACCCGGGGTGAACCCCGACGCGTGCACCTCGACGAGGACGTCGTTGCCCGCCGCCTCCGGTCGCGGCCGCTCCGCCACCGTCATCCCGGCCGTTCCCGCGGCCTGGTCCGTCACCACGATCGCCTTCATCCCGCACCTTCCTGCATCGATGGGTCACAGCCAGAACGACCGGCTCAGCCGGTCGGCCCGAACCGGCTCACGCGGATCCGCTTCGCTTCGACTCCGACGTCGGCGAGCAGACCGGTTGCCGCGTCGCAGAAACCTTGCGAACCGCAGACGTAGACATCGCGGTCGGCGTCGGCCAGCGGCCGGAGGTCGTCGGCCGTGAGGCGGCCCACGGGCCGGGCACCGCCCGCGGGACCTCGGCGCGTGTAGACGACCGTCGTCTCCGGTCCGGCTATTTCGTCCGCGTAGTACAGCTCTTCGGGTGACCGGACGGACACGACCAACCGCATCAGGCCGGCCCGGCCCGAGCTACGCGCCGACCGCAGCATGGACATGAGCGGGACCACCCCGGAACCCCCGGCGACGCCCAGGATCGGCGCGTCACCGTCCCAGGAGAAGAACCGGCCGATCGGGCCGCGGACCTGCAGCGTGTCCCCGACTTCGACCACGTCGTGCAGGAAAGCCGACACTTCGCCGTCCGGCAGCTTCTCGACCGTGAGCTCGATGTCCTCGCCGCCGGGCGCACCGGCCACCGAGTAGTCGCGCTGGGCGTGGTAGCCGTCCGGGGCGGTCAGCCGGACGACGTAGAACTGGCCGGGCCGGTGCGTCCGGGGTTCGGTGAGCCGCAACCGGAACGTCTTCGCGTGCGGGGTCTCCTCGCCGATAGCGGTCACGACGCCGGTCTGCCAGGACGAAGCCGTGGCCATCAGTCGCCCTGGTAACGCTGCTCGAGCCACGGGTCGCCGTGGTCGTGGTAGCCGTTGCGTTCCCAGAAGCCCTGCTGGTCCTCGGCCGTGAAGTTCAGCCCGGACACCCATTTCGCGCTCTTCCAGAAGTACAGGTGCGGCACCAGCAGCCGGGCCGGGCCGCCGTGGATGTCGTCCAGCGGTGCGCCGTCGACGTCCCACACCACCCAGGCGCGGCCGTCGACCACGTCCTCGATCGGCAGGTTGGTCGTGTAGCCGGTGTGTGACCGCGCCAGGACGTAGGCCGCGTCGTCGCGCACCCCGGTGACTTCGAGCAGAGTGTCGACGGAGACGCCGTCGAACCTCATGCCGAACTTGGACCACGTCGTGACGCAGTGGATCGCGCCCTCGTACCGGTCACCCGGGAGCGCTCGAATCTCGTCCCACGTCCAGGTGGTCGGCGTGTCGACGAGGCCGTCGACGGTGAAGGTCCACGTCTCGGTGTCGATCGACGGCGTCGCTTCCGCGTGCAGGACCGGCCAGTCGTCGCCCGCGTCGTACTGCCCGGGTGGCAGCCGGGGGTCGTGGCCGGCGCGCCCGCGCCCGACGAAGCCTCTGGTGATCACCATCTGCCTGTGCCTTTCCGGTGTTCCGGCGGTCATTCCGGGACGATGTGGACGGCCGCTTCTTCGGCGGACGCCGCGGCGCCGTCCAGGCCGACGTCGGAGGCGAACACGTAGGGGTACGCCTCGTCCGCGTCCGGGTCTTCGACCAGCCGTCCGGCCCGCGCCACGCCGACCTGGTCGTCGTACGGTTCGCCGTCAGTGTCGGACGCGTCACCGAGCCCGTCGCCCCGGTCCGCGACGTCGAAGACGTCCGGCAACTCGCGCGCGAGCCGTTTGCCGAGCTCTTCGTGGCCGGCGGCTTCGCGCGCCGTCGTGCCCCAGTCGAAGACCGCGATGGGGTGGTCCGGCGGCGTGTAGCCCTCGTCCAGCACGTCCACCACGCCGCGGTCCACGAGGCTGTCCTCGGGTTCCAGCAGACCGTTGTCCAGGTCGAAACCGCCGTCGTAGTCGTCGGAGTCGTCACTCATGGGTTCTCGCATTCGGTCCGCCGCTTCGTTCCCGGTGACCCTAGCTTGCTTGGACTATTTAGTCCATATTGAACGAGACGTCGACGCCAGTCCTTACGAAAGAAGAACGCCCGCGCCGACCGGCCGTCCGACGGAATAGCGCGGGTGCGCCGCACGTCTGTACCCCTGCACGTCCAAGGAAGGGAGAGCTGTGCCTCAGCAGGCCGACTACCACAAGAGCCCGGAAGCCGTGACGCGACTGGATCCGGAGCAGTACCGCGTGACCCAGCAGGACGGCACGGAACGTCCGTTCGCGAACGCGTACTGGGACAACCACGAGCCGGGCATCTACGTCGACGTCGTGTCCGGCGAGCCGCTGTTCGCTTCGGTCGACAAGTACGACAGCCGGTCCGGGTGGCCGAGCTTCACCAAGCCGATCGTCAAGGCGAACGTCGTCGAGCGGGACGACTTCGGCCACGGGATGATCCGGGCGGAGGTCCGTTCGCTGCACGCGGACAGCCACCTCGGCCACGTCTTCGACGACGGCCCGCTGGACAAGGGCGGCATGCGCTACTGCATCAACTCCGCGTCGTTGCGGTTCATCCACCTCGACGACCTGGAGGCGGCGGGCTACGGCGACTACCGCACCCTGTTCACGAGCGACACCGACGGCAAGTGAGGTCCCCGGCGCGCGAACTCCGGTTCGCGCGCCGGGGCGAGTGAGGAGAGCCATGCCGGAACCGCCCGCGACGATCTCGGCCCCGGTGGAGATCGTCGCGCTGCTGGTCTCCCCCGCGCACGCCTTCGAAGGCCGTCCCGCGGACGGCCCGCGGCCCGACCCGGGACCCCCCGCGCGCGACGAGGTGACCATGCGCGCCGGGCTCGGGCTCGTCGGTGACCGGTACTTCAACCAGCCCGCTCATCGGCAGGCCGCCGTCACCCTCTTCGCCGCGGAGTCGCTCGACGTTCTCGCGCGGGACCTCGGCCTCGCCGCGGTGCCGGACCCGCACCTGCCGCGGCGCAACATCGTCGTGCGCGGGTTTCCCGTCGACGAACTGGCCGCGCCGCGGGGCGGCACCGGGGCGGTGTTCGGCCTCGACTCCGGGGCGGGCGAAGTCCGGTTCCAGGCCTATCGCCCCGCCCACCCGTGCGCCTGGATGGACGTGGTGCTGGCGCCCGGCGCGTTCCGCGGGCTGCGCGGGCACGGCGGCGTGCGCTGCGCCCCGCTCGACGACGGAGTCCTGCGGGTCGGCCGCGCGACCCTCACCGTGGAGCGCTCCCCCGCGGCATGAAGCTCCCGCCGCGACGCGGGGTTCAGGGCTGGAAGCTGCGGATGTGGTCGATGGCCATGTCGAGCGCGATGCGCATCGGCTTGACGTCGTGTTCGGTCTGCGCGAGCAGGTACCCGCCCTGCAGGGCACCCATCAGGCCGATGGCGAGCCGCTCGGGGTCGGTGTCGGGCCGCAGCTTCCCGGCGTCCCGCATCCGCCGCAGGCCGTCGGTGAGCAGACCCTGCCAGGTCTCGAAGTGGCCCGCCAACGCCGACCGCGCCCGCTCGTTCTGGTCCGAGAGCTCACTCGCCAGCGAACCCAGGCGGCAACCGTGAGCCCCGTTGCGCAGGGCACTGCGCTGGACGATCGCGTCCCGCCAGCGCTCCAGCCCGCGGATCGAGTTGAGCCGCCTCAGCTGCTCCCCCTGGAGAGTCAGCACCTCTTCGGCCTGGACCTCGATGACGTCCTGGACCAGGGCGTCCTTGTCGGGGTAGTGGTGGTAGAGCTGCGACTTGCTGGTGCTGCTCGCCGCGCGGACGTCGTCGAGCGTGGTGGCGGCCACCCCTTTCACCGTCATCAGGTCGACCGCGGCCCGCAGAATCCGCGCCCTGGTCGCCTCACCACGCGCCGTCCGCCGGACCGGCCTCACAGCGCTCTCCGGTTCCACCACGGCACCACATTATCGCACCGGCGCGGATCGGCGGCCTTCGCGCGGCGGAAGACGGACCTTCCGGACCACTTGTCGGCGCCGTCACCCGCGACCCAGCGCGAGCGCGACCCGGCCGACCAGCGCGGGGACGACCTCGGCCTCGAACCACGGGTTCCGGGCGTGCCAGCGGTGGTTCAGCGGTGAGGGGTGCACCAGCGGGAACTCGGCGGGGAGGTATTCGCCGTAGGCCCGCACGGTCTCGGTGAGGTTCGCCTTGGCCCGGCCGGCGAGGTGGAACCGCTGCGCGTACGTGCCGATGAGCACGCGGAGGGTGACGTCGGGCATCCCGGCCAGGATCCGCGGATGCCACCGCGGTGCGAAGTCCCGGCGCGGGGGCAGATCGCCCGTCTTGCCCTTGCCCGGGAAGTAGAAGTCCATCGGCACGATGGCGAACAGCCGGGGATCGTAGAACTCCTCGTCGCGGACCCCGAGCCACGAGCGCAGCCGCACGCCGCTGGCGTCGTCCCACGGGATCCCGCTTTCCTGGGCTCGCCACCCCGGCGCCTGACCGATGATCACGACCCGCGCGGACGGCGACCCGGCCCACACGGGCCGGTAGCCGAGGTCCCGGGCCCACGCGTTGGAGGGGTCCGACGTCAGCTCGTCCACGACCGCGCGCACAACGTCTGCCAACTGCACTCCGGGTTTCGTCGTCGGGATGGTGGGGCGCGGTCCGCCTGAGCGGGACGATACTCGAAGTGGACCATTTCGTCCAATCGGGCCGCAGCTCCTCGCCGGTGAGCCGCGTGGGGCGCTGTGTCGTCTCGCCCTCGACGCGCTCCCCCGCCTAAGGTCGCTGCTTCCCGAAGAAGCCGATCTCGCCCTCGCTGTGCATGCGCTCGATCATGTGCGGGTAGTGCAGCTCGAACGCCGGCCGCTCGGAGCGGATCCGGGGCAGCTCGGTGAAGTTGTGCCGCGGCGGCGGGCAGGACGTCGCCCATTCGAGCGAGTTGCCGTAGCCCCACGGGTCGTCCACCGTGACGATCTCGCCGTACCGGTAGCTCTTGAAGACGTTCCAGATGAACGGCAGCGTCGAGGCACCGAGGATGTACGCGCCGATCGTCGAGATCGTGTTCAGCGTCGTGAAGCCGTCACTGGTCAGGTAGTCCGCGTACCGGCGCGGCATGCCTTCCGCACCCAGCCAGTGCTGGACGAGGAACGTGCCGTGGAAGCCGATGAACGTGGTCCAGAAGTGCCACTTGCCGAGCTTCTCGTCCATCATCCGGCCGGTGATCTTCGGGAACCAGAAGTAGATACCGGCGAAGGTCGCGAAGGCGATGGTGCCGTAGAGCACGTAGTGGAAGTGCGCGACGACGAAGTAGCTGTCGGAGACGTGGAAGTCGATCGCCGGCGCGGCCAGCATGATGCCGGTCAGGCCGCCGAAGAGGAACGTGACGATGAAGCCCATCGAGAAGATCATCGGCGTCTCGAAGGACAGCTGGCCCTTCCACATCGTGCCGATCCAGTTGAAGAACTTCACGCCGGTCGGGACCGCGATCAGGAAGGTCATGAAGGAGAAGAACGGCAGCAGCACGGCACCGGTGGCGTAGAGGTGGTGTGCCCAGACGGAGAACGAGAGCGCGGCGATGGCCAGCGTCGCGAAGACCAGTCCTTTGTAGCCGAAGAGCGGTTTGCGGCTGAACACGGGGAAGATCTCCGACACGATCCCGAAGAACGGGAGCGCGATGATGTAGACCTCGGGGTGGCCGAAGAACCAGAACAGGTGCTGCCAGAGGATCACGCCGCCGTTGGCGGGGTCGAACACGTGCGCGCCCAGCCGGCGATCGGCCTCCAGCCCGAAGAACGCCGCGGTGAGGATGGGGAACGCGACGAGGATCAGGATCGACGTCACCAGGATGTTCCAGGTGAAGATCGGCATCCGGTACATCGTCATGCCGGGCGCGCGCAGCGAGATCACGGTGGTGACCATGTTGACCGCGCCGAGAATGGTACCGAGGCCACTGACGATCAGGCCCATGATCCACAGGTCGGTGCCGGGGCCGGGGGTGTGCGTGGCTTCCGACAGCGGCGTGTAGCCGGTCCACCCGAACTCCGCCGCGCCGCCGGGGGTGAGGAAACCCGAGACGACGGTCAGGCTGCCGAAGAGGTAGAGCCAGTACGAGAACGCGTTCAGCCGCGGGAACGCGACGTCGGGCGAGCCGATCTGCAGCGGCAGGATGAAGTTCGCGAAGCCGAACAGGATCGGGGTCGCGTACATCAGCAGCATCACCGTGCCGTGCATGGTGAACAGCTGGTTGTACTGCTCCTGCGAGAGGAACTGCAGGCCGGGCCGCGCGAGCTCGGAGCGGAGCAGCATCGCCATCGCCCCACCGACCATGAAGAAGGCGAAGGCCGTGACCAGGTACATCACGCCGATCTGCTTGTGGTCCGTCGTGCGCATCAGCCGCAGCAACGCCGAACCCTTCACGGAACGGCGCACGGGGTAGGGCCGCGTGACGATGGGGCCGGGGGCGGTGGTCTTCATGGTTTCTCCAGCTGGACGGGGAAGATCTCGCGCATGCCGGCTCGCCTCACCCGGGGAGCCGGCCGAGGAACTGGATCGACGTCCGGCGAGGCTCGGCGGCCTCCCCCGAGGCGTCGTTCGAGCGCGCCGGTGCCCCTGGTCGGCGTGGTCATGCTGCATTGGTGTCGCGCGCGGAGCCGGTCTTACGCCTCGAGCCGGAAAGGCCGCCGCCAGACGAGGGATCGGGACCACGGGGTCGGCCAGGACGAGGATTCCCGCCGACGGCAGCACAGTGTTGACCACCCGGTCGGCATGGGGCCGGATCGCGAGAGCCCACACCCCGAGGACGAGCACGGCGATGCCGATGAGCCGGCCGGACGAATCGACCTGTCACCGCTCAGGGCGCGACGGACTTCGACGGCCACCGGTCCGTGACCAGGACGACCGGACCGCCGCCGGCGCCCCGGATCACGCGCTCGAGCGCGGCCGCCGCCTCGGTCAGCGGCAGGGTGGTGCCCACCGGCAGGGTCAGCTTGCCCTCGCCGAGGAGCGCGCTCAGCTTCGCGAGCTGAGCGGCGTCCGGGCGCACGTAGACGTTCGCGACGCCGATGCCTCGCGCGGCGGGTGGCGGGTCGCCGGTGATCGTCGCCAGGCGGCCGCCTTCGCGCACCGCCAGGAGGGTGTCGGCGCTGCCGCCGGCCACGGCGTTCAGGGCGGTGTCGACGCCGTCGCCACCGGCCCACTCGCGGACCCGGTCCGGCCAGCTCCGGTCGTGGTAGTCGACGACCTCGGCCGCGCCGGCCCGGGCCACCCGGGCGGCGCTCGCGGGTCCGGCGGTGGCGATCACCCGGGCGCCCCGCAGGACCGCGAGCCGCACGGCCAGCCCACCGGTCGCGCCACCCGCACCGTGGACGAGCAGCGTCTCGTTCTCCGCGACGCGAAGGGATTCGGAGAGCGCCTGCTCGGCGGTCAGGGCCGGCACGGGGAACGCCGCCGCCGTCTCCCACCGCACGCCCGGCGGTTTCGCCACGACCAGTTCGGCGTCGACCACCACCCGCTCGGCCCAGCACCCCTGGTGACGCAGCGGGAGCGGATGGCCGAACACCTCGTCGCCCGGCCGGAAGTCCGTCACGGCCGACCCGACCGCGACCACCGTCCCGGCCACCTCCACACCGAGTGCCATCGGCGGGGTCAGCCCGACGTCCCACCCACCCGAACGGACGATGTCGTCCCAGTTGCCGACACCGGCCGCCACGACCTCGATCACCACTTCGCCCGGCCCGGGGCCGCCGGGCTCCGGCAGGTCGAGCAGCTCGACCCGGCCACCGATTTCCCGCACACCAGCGGCAAGCACCACGATTCTCCGCCTCACATCGAGCAGCCAGCCACCGAGGCCGGTGGCCGTCCCGGATGGGACACTTCTTCTGCGTTCGCCGCGCGCGTCGTCTTACCCCCGGGGCCGGGATCAGGCCTGGAACGCCCGGATGCCGTCAAGCGCCATGTCCAGCGCGATCTTCATCGGGGTGACGTCCTGGTGGGTCTGCGCGAGCAGGTACCCGCCCTGCAGCGCACCCATCAGCCCGACCGCGAGCCGCCGCGGGTCGGCCTCCGGCCTCAGTGTGCCCGCGGCGCGCATCCGTTCCAGGCCGTCCGCGATGAGGCCTTCCCACGTCGCGAAATGGGCGGCCAGCTCCGTGCGCGCCTGCTCGTCGCGATCGGACAGCTCACTCGCCAGCGAACCGAGGGGACAGCCGTAGGCGCCGTTGTGCAGGGCGTTGTGCTGGACGACCGCGTCCCGCCACCGCTCGAGGCCGCGCATCGAATTCAGCCGCTTGAGCTGTCCTTCGTGCCAGGAAAGCAGGTCCCGCGCCCGGCGGCCGACGACCTCGTGGACCAAAGCGTCCTTGTCCGGGAAGTGGTGGTACAGCTGCGACTTGCTCGTGCCGCTGGCCGCGCGCACGTCGTCCAACGTGGTCGAGGTCGCGCCCTTCACGGACATCAGCTCGACCGCCGCGTCCAGGATCCGGGCCCGGGTCGCCGCACCCCGGGCCGTCAACCGCGTGCGCTCCGGTTCTGCCACGCCGTCAGGCTACCCCACCGGACCTGCGAAGACGGACATGACGCGGCGCGACATCGTGGCGAACGGCGACGCCGGCCGACGTCTCGCACCTTCCGGGCCACCTAGCCACTCCGCGCGATCACAGTGGACTATAACGTCCAGAAATTGCCTGGGTCGAGGTGTGCCGCGCCATGCTCGTCCGCTAGTGTCCGTGGCATGTCGGGTGACCGGACCGCGAAGCACGCCGAGGATGCGCACCGGCTGGCCGTGACCGCGGCGATCGACCTCCTGCGCCACCGCCCGCTGGGCGAGATCACCCTCGGCCATGTCGCACCCACGAGCGGCGTCCCCGAAGCGCGGCTCCGGCAGATCTTCGAGAACGAAGAGGCGCTCATCGAGGCCGTGGTGCATGCGCAGGTCGCGGCCGTGCTGACCACTCAGAAAGCATTGCTAGAACGAGTGCACTCACTCGAGGACCTTCAGGCGTGGCGCGACAAGCTCGTCGAGGACAACCGGGTCACCGGGGGCGTCGGCGGTTGCCCGATCGGGTCTCTCATCGGCGAGCTCGCCGGGCGTCACGACCGCGGTCACCGCGCCCTCGTCGCCGGGTTCGCGGCGTGGGAAAGCCTTCTCGCCGGGGCTTTCCGGCGCATCCGGGAACGTGGAGACCTTGACTCCCGCGTGGACCCCGGCACGATCGCCACCGCCGTCATGGGGGCGCTGCAGGGCGGGTTCCTGCTCGCCCGGACCACCCGCGACCCCGGGCAGCTGGCGACGGTGCTCGACGTGTCGCTCGAGCACCTGCGGGTCGGCTGCTCGCCCCGCGGGGCGAGCAGCCGGTGCGTCCCCGGTTCACACGAAGGTGAACAGCCGATCCGCATCGAACCGTGAAATCGGGCCCTGGTAGGCCTTTTCCTTGTCGGGGTAGCCGAGCGCCATCAGCACGGTCGTCGTGTGCCCGGTCTCGCGGATCTTGAACGCCTTGTCGACGCTGGCCGGGTCGAACCCTTCCAACGGCGTCGCGTCGAAGCCGAGTTCGACGGCCGCCATCATGGTCATCCCCATCACCATGTAGGTCTGCTTTTCCATCCAGTGGTTGAGGTCCTTGTACGCGTAGTTGCGCAGGTTCAGGAAGTCCCGCGTCATGTACTGCCACATCGCGCGCTTCGCCGGGTCGGGGAACCGGCCGTCGGCGTCTTCCTTGCCGAACACCTCGTCAAGGTGGCTGTCCGGGACGTCCGCCCGGGTCGTGAGGATGAGGGTGTGCGACGAGTTCAGGATCTTCGCGCCGTTGTCCTGGAACCGCTCCCCCAGGTTGTCCGCGAGCTGCCGCTTGGCTTCGGCCGACGCGAGGACGTAGAAGTGGTTGGGCTGGATGTTCGTCGACGTCGGCGCGGACCGCAGGAACCGCAGCAGCTGCCGGAGGGATTCTTCCGGAATGGTTCTGCCGTCGAACGCCCTCGTGAGGTGCTGGTTCATGAGCTTGTCGAGATCCATGGTGAGCTGCCTTTTCTTTCGGGTGATGGGTGGGTACGTCAGTTCCCGGCACCGGCGATCAGTTCGCCGATCCTCGACGGGCTCCGATTCGCGCACCGGCCGGTGGACAGCCAACCGTGACACGTGGATCACCCTCCGATGGTGTGTGAGTCTTGAGCGTCGGGCCGGAGCCGGCTCTTACGGCTTACTTTGGACTATATAGTCCACAGTAAGGCCGGGGAGAAGAGCATGGACGTTCGGCCGGGCCTGGGCGCAGACGAACTCGTCGAGAACATCCCCGCCGAACTCGGTGCCCACGACCACCCCGAGGAGTTCCGGCCCGCCCACCCCGTCCTCGAACGGGCCTGGCGTCAGCTGCCGGGCCTGCGCGTACCCCGCACGGGCCGGGTGTTCGAGGCGCTCGTGCCCGCGGTCCTCGAACAGCGGGTCGTCAGCCTGGACGCCCAGGCCGCCTGGGCCCGGCTGCTCTTCGCCCACGGCACGCCGGCGCCGGGTCCCGCTCCCGCGGCGATGCGGGTCGTGCCTTCCCCCGGCGGGTGGGCGGAGATCCCGATCTGGGACTGGCGGCGAGCCGGAGTCGACCTGCAGCGCTCGAGAACCGTCGTGCTCGCCGCCCGGCAGGCGGGCAAGCTCGACCGTGCCGCCGCCGACCCGGCCCGCGCCTACCGGATGATGTCGACGCTGCCGGGTGTCGGGGTGTGGACCGCGGCGCAGGTCGGGCACCGCGCGCTCGGTGACGCCGACGCGCTGCCGCTCGGCGACTTCGGCCTCGGCCGGATGACCGGCCTGGCGCTGGCCGGCCGGCCGCTGGCCGACGAGGAGGTCGAAGCGTTCTACCGGCCGTGGCGGCCGCACCGGTACCGGGTGGTCCGGGTTCTCGAGCTCACGCCCCGCATCGCGCCGCGGCGCGGTCACCGGGCCCCGCGCGCACGGCCGTTCCGCTGACGATCGCGGGCGGCGACCACGGTGTACACGGTGGCGACGAGGGCGAGCACGCCGTACCCGACGGCGATCTGCGGGAGGGAGAACGTCGGGGAAAGCCGGCCGGCGACGAGGGCGGGAATCGTCGCGCCGCAGTAGGAGAAGAGGTAGACGACCGTGAAGATCGGGGCCCGGTCGGCCACGCCGCTGCCCGCCAGCAGGCCGCGGGTGGCGGCGCTGATCGCGATGCCCTGGCTCGCCCCCGCGACGACGGTCGCCGCGAAGAACAGCACCAGCGTGCCGGTGGCGATCGCCGCGATGATGCCGATCATGCCGGCCAGGAACCCGAGCATGCCGGCCCGCTGCGCCACCGCGGGCGCGAACCGGCCGCTGAGCGGCGCACCGAGCGCACTCGGTCCCATGTAGGCGGCGAACACCAGCCCGAGGGCGAGCGGGCTGCGCGTGTGGAGCTGGTCGGCGACGAGCGCCGGCACGAACGCCTGGTAGAACGCCCCGGTCGCCCAGGTCGCCAGCAGCACCGCCGCCGCGACAGGGACCCGGTGCCTGACCCCGGCCGGGACGCGGACCCGGGGTCGCAGCGATCGCCGGAGGCCCGGCGCCGGGGTCACGGTTTCCGGGCTGACGAAGACGAGCACGGCGGACAGCAGGAGCAGACCGATCACCGCGAGGTAGATCAGCTCGCGGGGCCAGGGACCGAACTGCACGAGCGCGCCGGAACCGATGGCGCCGACCGCGAGCCCGAGCATGACCGTCTGGCTCGAGGCGACCGAAGCCAGCCAGGCCGGCCGGGCCGGTGCGGCGTCGACGATGTAGGACGTGAGACTACTGCTGGCCAGGCCGGCACCGAAGCCCATCAGGAGCCGTCCCGCGATCAGGACGCCGACGTCGTGCACGTCCAGCAGGACCACGCAGCCCAGCAGGAGCAGGCCGAGGCTCGCGATCGACGTGGGCCGCCGCCCCAGGTGGCCGGAAACCCGGCCCAGCACCAGCAACGTGCCGAGGGTGGCGGCGGAGTAGGCGACCACGGTGATCGAGATGTCGGCGTTGGTGAAGCCTTCCTCGGCCCGGTAGACGTTGAACAGCGGGATCGTGGACCCCACGGCGGCGAACGCAGCCACGAGCGACACCACCCCGGCCGGAAAGGCCGAGGAAAGCCGTCCACCACGCCGGGCGACGCCGGTTCTCGGTACCGCGTCTCGCATCGGGTAACACCTTTCTCCACCGGACCGATCTCCGCTGTTACAAACTGGACTATACAGTCCTCTTTGCGGCACACTGGCCGACAAGACGCCCAACTACACGGGAGCGATGACCATGTCGGCACGTACGGCCCTGATCACGGGCGGCACCAGCGGGATCGGGAAGGCGGCCGCCGAAGCCCTGCACAGTCGCGGATACCGCGTCGCAGTCACCGGGCAACGTCCGGAAAGCGTCGCGCGGGCCCGGGAGGAGCTGCCCGAGGACGTTCTGGTCCTGCGGGCCGACGCGCACACGCTCGCGGACACCGACCAGGTCGTGGCCGAAGTCGGCGCCCGGTTCGGAAGCCTGACCACGCTGTTCCTGAACGCGGGCGTCAGCCTTCCGATGACCCTGGACGACTGCGACGAAGCCGCGTACGACGAGGTTTTCGCCGTCAACACCAAAGGCCAGTTCTTCACGCTCGCCAAGGCGTTGCCACTGCTGACCGACGGTGCTTCCGTCATCGTCACCGTCGGCATCGGCGCCACCCGCAGCCTCACCGGCAACAGCGTCGCGGCCGGGTCGCACGGGGCGATGCTGGCCATGCTCCCGACCCTCGCTCTCGAGCTCGCCCCGCGCCGCATCCGGATCAACGCGGTGAGCCCGGGGTTCACCGACACCCCGATGACGCGCACCGCGCTCGGCACGCAGACCGACGACGTCGCGGGGACGATGACCGCGATGGCGGAGAAGAACCCGTTCGGCCGCCTCGCCCGGCCCGAGGACATCGCCGGCACCGTCGCGTTCCTGGCTTCGGACGAGGCCGCGTACGTGACCGGCCAGGAGATCGTGGTGTCCGGCGGCGCCGGGCTGGCCATCTGAGTCCGAAGGAGCCGCACACCATGGACGGACGGAAGCTGCAGCAGACACCGCGCACGAAGGGAAGTGGTTGCACATGAAGGCGATCGTGGTGACGGACGAGGCCGCGGGCCGGGCGGGGATGACGCTCGCGGAGCGCCCCGCTCCGGACGTGGCGAAGCTCGCCGACCTCGCCGGAGCGAACTACGGCGATGTGGTCGTCGAGGTCCACGCGTCGGGGTTCACCTGGGACGAGCTGTCGTGGCCCTCGACGTGGATCGACCGGCGCGGCCGGGACCGGACGCCGTCGATCCCCGGGCACGAGGTGGCCGGCGTGGTTTCCGCACTGAGTTACGGCGCCGCCGGGCTGTCAGTCGGTCAGCGGGTGTTCGGCCTGACGGACTGGACGCGCGACGGAACCCTGGCGGAGTACGCGGTCGTCGAGGCGCGCAACCTGGCGCCGCTGCCCGGCGACGTCGACTTCACCACCGGCGCGGGCATCGTCATGTCCGGCCTCACCGCGTGGCAAGGCCTGTTCGTGCACGGCCGCCTGGAGGCGGGACAACGTGTCCTCGTGCACGGCGCGGCCGGCGCCGTCGGCTCGATGGCGACGCAGCTCGCGCGGGAGGCGGGCGCCTACGTCGTCGGCACCGGGCGCGCGACCGGCGAGCGGACCGCGCGGGACTTCGGGGCGAACGAGTTCGTCGACCTGGAGAACGACCGGCTCGAGGACGCCGGCGCCGTGGACCTGGTGTTCGACGTGTTCGGCGGCGACCTCGGGGCGCGCTCGGCGCGCCTGGTCCGGACCGGCGGAACGCTGGTCACGATCGCCGGCCCGCCCGAGGTCCGGCCCGCCGACGGCCGCACGGTCGACTTCGTGGTCGAGGCCGACCGGACCCAGCTGGGGGAAATCGTGCGGCGGGTGCGCGACGGGCGGGTCCGGCCCCACATCGGGACCATCGCGTCGCTCGACGACGCCGTCGCCGCCTTCAACCCGGCCGAGCGACGGAAGGGAAAGACGATCATCCGCGTGCGCCCGTAGCGGGAGCGCGGATCCGGTCAGGACAAGAAGTCGTGCGCCACCAGGTGGGCGCGGATGTTGCGCCGGGCGTCGAACATCGCCTTGTAGATGGCGTTGCGGTTGGTGTCCAGCTCGGCCGCGAGGGCGTCCATCGGGACGTTGTCGATGGCCAGCGCCACGAACACGGTCCGCTGGCGCCGGGTCAGCGCGTTCTCGATGGCGTCGCCGAGGGCGGCCCGCAGCTCGCCGGCCTCGACCTGGTGCGGCGGTTCGTCGCCGGCGGCGGCCGGGGCCCGGTCGGTCTCGCCGCCGTCGGGGAACACCCGGTGGTCGCGCCAGAAGTGCCGGCCGACCTTCGTCGACACCTCGAGGATGACGAACTTGAACGCCCAGGTCTTGAACTGCGCGTCCCCGCGGAACTCGCCGATCTTGCGGGTGATCCGCATGAGCGCGTCGGCCGCGGCCTGGTGGGCCAGGTCCTCGAGTTCCGGGCCGGTCAGCCGCAGGATCGGCGACCGGCGCAGGGTCTCCCGCCGCGCGATCTTGAAGAGCATCGCGTACAGCCGTCGGCAGGCGGCTTCGAAGTCCGGGCCGCCGGGACCGAGCTCCCGGACCCAGGCGGCGGACTCGGGGTCGAAGCTCCGCCCGTCGACCACGACCCGTCCGCCGACCTCCGAGGCGTGGAGCACACCTGACGTCATGCCGTCTCCCTCTCCACGATCGATCTTCGGCACCGTCACCAGGCGGCGAGCCGGCACAGGGGCTGCCCCGCTGAACACCCTGGTTACGGCCGAGGCGCCATCCGGTCGAGGTCGGCGACTTCGGCTGCCGTCAGCCGGATGTCGGCCGCGGCCACGTTCTCCTCCAGGTGCCGGACGCTCAGCGTGCCGGGGGTGGGGAGCAGTGCCGGCGAGCGGTTCAGCAGCCAGGCCAGCGCGATCTGCGCCGGTGGGACACCGCGCCGCCGGGCCGTTTCGGCCACCGGGCCGTCCTCGCCGGCCAGTGCCCCGGTCGCCAGCGGGAGCCACGGGATGAACCCGATGTGCGCCGACTCCGCGTAGTCCACGAGCGGGTCGGCCGTGCGGTCGACGAGGTTGTACTCGGCCTGGACCGTCGCGATGTCGGCGTGTACCCGGGCTTCCCGCAGTTCGGCCAGCGTCACCTCCGCCAGCCCGATGCACCCGATCTTCCCCTCGTGGTGCAGCTCGGTGAGCAGGCCGAGCTGGTCGGCGATCGGCGCGTGCGGGCTGAACCCGTGCAGCTGGAACAGCGGGATGCGGTCCAGCTTCAGGTAGTACAGCCGCGTCTCGATCTGCTTGCGGAGGAACGAAGGCCGCGGCAACGGCTCCCACTCCCCCTGGGGCGTCCGGAGCAGCCCGCCTTTGATCATCAGCAGCAGGTCGTCGGGGAACGGGCTCAGCGACTGGGCGATGAGCTCCTCGTAGTCGAAGGGCCCGGACGACTCGGCGACGTCGATGAGGTTCACCCCGAGGTCGACCGCCTCCCGGAGCACCCGCTTCGCTTCCGCGGCGTCTTCGGGATGGCTCCAGACGCCGGACTCGCTCATCCGGGCGGTCCCGAGCCCGAGCCGGGTGATTTCGTGTCCGCCGATCGCGTAGGTACCGCATCGGTCGGGAAGGGTTCCGGGCATGGTCGTTTCTCTTTCGGCGCGTGGTCTGTCGATGTCGGTGTGGATCAGCTGTCGGTGAGCGCGCCCGGGCGCGCCGGCACGTCCAGGTCGTACCGGCGCAGGCGGAACACGTCGAGCCGCGTGTCGTAGTACTTGCCGGTCTGCCCGACCCACTCCAAGCCCATCCGGCGCACGGCCGCCGCGGCGCGCCGGTTCGCGGGGCGGGAGACGGCGAAGATCTCGTCCACGCCGGCGTCGAACGCGTAGTGGGCGACCGCGTCGCCCAACTCACCGGCGTACCCGCGGCCCCACCGGCCGCGGGCGATCTGGACGCCGACCTCGAGGTCGATGTCGTCGGGCGGCAGCGGCAGCAATGAGACCGCGCCCACCACCCGCCCGCCGGCGCGTTCGGCGACCTTCCACCGGCCGACCGGCGGCTCGGCGGCCGGACCGGCCGAGACCCAGCCGTCGAGAAGCCGCCGCATGGCGGCCAGGTCCGGCACCCGCGCCATGGCCGGCGCCAGCCACCGGGCCACTTCCCCGTCACCGAAGATGCCCAGGGCCGCTTCGGCGTCGGAGGTGCTCCACGGGGTCAGAAGCAGGCGAGCGGTCCGGATCCGCGGTCCGTCGATTTCGACCGCATGCGATGCCCGGGTCAACTCCGCACTCCTCAGCGAACGCGGGGCGCGCGCTCGGGCACCGTCGCGCGCCCGGGGAACCGGCCGTCGACCAGGTCCTGGTATTCGGGGTGGTCGGCGATGTAGTCGGCGACGAAGGTGCAGTAGTTGGTGAGTTTCCGGTCCTGGGCGCGCAGATCGTCCAGCGCGTGCTTCACCAGCCGCGTCGCGATGCCCCGGCCCCGGTAGCCGGGTTCGACGATGGTGTGGCTCACCGTCACCCGCTGCCCACCGCGCGGCACGTGGTACACGATCATGCCGACGACCTTCCCGTCGACCACGGCTTCGTACGATCCGGTGTCGCCGTTGCGTCGGATGTCCATCTCGGCGGTCATTTCACTTCTCCTGAGGTCTTCTCTCGGCGGTTCGGCCGAACGGCACGGTGAGGTGCCAGGGGGAATCTTCGAGCGGGGAACCCGGCACTTCGAACGTCGTGGTCCACTCGTTCCGGGCGACGTCGCCCTCGGAGAAGGTCAACGTCAGGGTGCAGGGCCCGGTCCGGGGCGCTCCGCGGCCGGCGAGGTGGACCACGTCCGGGATCATGCTCAGCAGGACCGCGTTGACGTGGAGCTCGCGGTGGCCGTCCGCCGTGTTCCCGCCCGGCCGGTGGGTCGTGGCGAGCATGATCTCGGTTTCGCCCAGCACCTGTGCGCTGATCGAGAGTTCCCACGGCAGCGGCGGATCGCCGCCGTCGGTGGTCACGACGGCCGAGGACAGCTTCAAGGCCGCCGGCCTCGCCGCGAACCCCAGCTGCTCGGTCACCGTGATGGCCCTTCGTTCGGCGCGGCTTCGTTCTCCGGCACTCATCATGCCTCAAAGAGAACTATTTAGTCCAGTTTCTGATCGCAGACTCCGCCACTGTAGGTCAGATCACGACGACGACTGGACTGCCCGGTCCATCATCGCCGGACGAAGAGCCCCGTCACGACTGCGGCCGCACCGCCGAGCGGAGGGCCGGGAAGCTGACCCGGCCCCGGTAGACGCGGCCGTCGACGAACAACGCCGGGGTGCCCCGGACCCCCAGCTCGGCGCCGGAGGTGTAGTCGGCCACGACGGCGGGCCGGAACCGCTGCACGGCCTCGCCGGTGACCTCGCCCGCCCCGATCCGCGCCGCGTAGGCCCGCAGGTGGACGTCCGTCAGCTCACTCTGGTGGGTGAGCAGCAAGTCGTGCATCTCCCAGAACCGCTCCCCCGACGCCTCCGCGGCGAGCGCCGCGGTGAGCGCGTACGGGTGGATCGTGAAGATCGGGAAGTGGCGGAACACCAACCGGATCGTGCCGTCCGAGCCGTCGACCAGCCTGCGCAGCTCGGGTGCCGCCGCGGCGCAGTACGGGCACTCGAAGTCCGCGTACTCCACCACGGTCACCGAAGCCGCGGGATCGCCGTACACATGACGGTCCGGATCGACCTCACTCGGTGTCGTCACAGACGATCCCTCCGCACGACGGGTCCATTCGGGACAGTGCGCGCCCGACGTTACCCGGTGGCCGGTCGGGCATACTCGGCCTGTGAAGCCCGACTCGAGCCGGTTCGCCGAAGGACTCCTCCCCCAGCTGCCGGCCATGGCCCGCCGGGTGAGCACCCCGCTGCCGTACGTCACTGCCGGGTTGCGCCGGTTCCTGCTGACCGAGGCCGGCAGCGCGGTCCTGCTCCTCGCCGCGACGGCGGCCGCACTCGTCTGGGCGAACGCCGCGGGCGCGAACTACGACGCGTTCTGGGGGATCCAGGCGGGCGTGGAAGCCGGCGGCGCGCACTTCACGCTGGACCTTCGCGCCTGGGTGAACGACGTGGCCATGGTCGTGTTCTTCGCCGTGGTGGGCTTGGAGATCAGCCGGGAGGTGTCCGTCGGCGAGCTCCACGACCTGCGCTCGATCGTCGTCCCGGCCTGTGGTGCGCTCGGCGGGCTGGCCCTGCCCGCGATCATCTACTTCGCTTTCGCCGGTTCGGGCCCGGCCGCCGCCGGCTGGGGCATCCCGATGTCGAGCGACACCGCGTTCCTGATCGGCGTCCTGGCACTGTTCGGTCCCCGCTGCCCCGACCAGCTGCGGCTCTTCCTGCTCACGCTGGCGATCG
Source organism: Amycolatopsis sp. NPDC114505 (assembly GCF_055633615.1). Classification (NCBI taxonomy): domain Bacteria; kingdom Bacillati; phylum Actinomycetota; class Actinomycetes; order Pseudonocardiales; family Pseudonocardiaceae; genus Amycolatopsis; species Amycolatopsis sp. NPDC114505. Next base: position 1,249,683 of record NZ_JBVKDV010000003.1, read on the forward strand.
GCGACGACATCGGGGCGATCGCGGTGATGGCCGTGTTCTACACGCACCACGTGTCGGTCGTGGCGCTCGCCGCGGCGGGGGTGCTGGTCCTGGCGCTGCTCGCCCTGCGCGCGCTGGGCGTGTGGCGGCTGACGCCGTACCTGGTCGCCGGCGCCGCGTTGTGGGTGGCGGTCGACGCGTCCGGCGTGCACCCGACCCTGGCCGGCGTGCTCATCGGGCTGCTCGTGCCCGCCGGCGCGGTCGACGGCCACGCCCGCGAACGCCTCCGCCTCTACGGGCGGGCCGTGATCGAGCGCGCGGACCCGACGCGGGTGCGGCTCGCCACCACCGCGATGAAAGCCACCCTTTCGGCGAACGAGCGCCTGCAGGCGATCCTGCACCCGGTCAGCGCCTTCGCGATCATCCCCGCGTTCGGCTTGGCCAACGCCGGCGTGCGCCTCGACGGCGACGCCTTGCGGGCGGCGGCTTCCTCCCCCGTCACCCTCGGCGTCGCGGTCGGCCTGGTCGCCGGCAACACCCTCGGTATTTCCCTGGGCGCGGGAATCGCGCTCCGGACCGGCATCGCGACGTTGCCCGGCCGCGTCCGCTACAGCCACCTCATCGGCGGCGCGATGCTGGCCGGGATCGGCTTCACGATCGCGTTGTTCATCACGGATCTCGCGTTCACCGATCCCGGGCTTCAGCAGCAGGCCAAGGTCGGCGTCCTCGCCGGTTCGCTCTGTGCGGCGGTCCTGGGGTCGGTCGTCCTGCGGTTCCTCGGCGAACGGCTCCCGCTGTGCTCCTTCGACGAGCAGTTCGCGCTTCCGGAGCTGCCCGAAGGCCCGTGGCTGGACCCGAGCGTGGCCTAGCGGCATCGTGAGCGGCCATTATCGTTGACCCGTGAGCGACCGAACGGCCGAGCGCCGCCCCCGGACGACGGGTCTCGACCTGCACCTGGGGCGGCTCGACGGGAACGTGCGGGCCAGCCTCACGGACGCCGTCCGCGAGGCGATCCGCGCCGGCCGGCTCGCGCCCGGGACTCGGCTGCCGTCGAGCCGTGCCCTGGCCGCCGACCTGCAGGTGGCCCGCAACACCGTCGTCCGGGTGTACTCGGAGCTCATCGACGAGGGCTGGCTCACCGGGCTGCAGGGTTCCGGCACCGAAGTTGCCGAACGGGTCGCCGACTTCGTCGACGGCCGGCCGCGGCCGGCCGACACCCGCTCGCGGCCGGGGCACGACCTGCGGCCCGGGCACCCGGACCTGTCGTCGTTCCCGCGCGACGAGTGGATCCGCGCGGTGAAGAAGTCGGTCGGCACCACGCCGTTCGAGGCGTTCGGCTACACGGATCCCCACGGCCGCGGCGAACTCCGCGACACCCTCGCCCGGTATCTCACGCGGGCCCGCGGGCTGCGCGCGCACGCCGGCAACGTCGTCGTGTGCGGGGGCGCCGCGGAGGGGCTGCGACTCGTCGCGGCCGCGCTCGCGGCGGCCGGGGTGACGCGGGTGGCGGTCGAGGAGTTCGGCCTGCCGTCCCAGCACCGCACGCTGGCCGGCGCCGGGCTCGAAACCGTTCCCCTCGCCGTCGATGCCGACGGCGTCGACCCGGCGGCGCTGGACGGGTTGCCGTCGATCGGGGCCGTGCTCCTCACCCCGTCGCACCAGTTCCCGCTGGGGGTCGCGCTGCGTTACGACCGGCGCGCGGCCGTCGTCGAGTGGGCCCGCCGGCGCGGCGCGCTGGTCATCGAAGACGACTACGACGGCGAGTTCCGCTACGACCGGTCCCCCGTCGGCGCACTGCAGGGCCTCGACCCCGAGCACGTGCTGTACCTGGGCACCGCGAGCAAGTCGCTCGCGCCGGGCCTGCGCCTCGGCTGGCTCGTGCTGCCGGACCGCCTCGTCGGCGCGATCGTCGCCCAGAAGGGGGAAACGGAGGAAACCGTCGGGTTCGTGAACCAGCTGGCGATGACCGAGTTCGTGGAGTCGGGCTCCTACGACCGGCACATCCGGGCGATGCGCGCGCAGTACCGCCGACGGCGCCGGCACCTGGTCGAGACGCTCGCCCGGCACGCGCCGGAGGTGCGAGCGGCGGGGATGGCCGCCGGATTGCACGTCGTGCTCGAACAACCCGGGCGCACGGGCGGCGAACTCGTGCGCCGGATCGCCGACGAGCAGCTGACCGTCGAGCCCCTGGACTTCTTCCGACATCCCGGCGCCGCCTCGGACCGCGACGGCGTGGTGATCGGGTTCGCCGCACCCTCGCCGAGCGGGTGGTCCGGCGTGCTCGACGCGCTGATCCGCGCGCTCACGTGACCCGAGTGGTTCCCGCTCGCGCGTCCCAAGTGGACCCCGGTGCCACCCTCGGCCGGAGCTAGCCTCGCGGACAGGCCGGCAGATGACGCGGCCGCCCCGTTGCCCGCTCACCACGAGGACTCAGCATGAAAGCCATCATCGTCAAGGACCCCGACGCCGGGGTCGACGGGTTGACCCTGACCGACCTCCCGGCTCCGCACGCCGCGGGGAACGACGTCATCGTGCGGGTGCACGCGGCCGGCTTCACCTCCGGCGAGCTGGAGTGGCCCGGCACGTGGACCGACCGGTCGGGCCGGGACCGGACGCCCAGCGTGCCCGGTCACGAGCTGTCGGGCGTCGTCACCGAGCTCGGCTACGGCACGACCGGCCTCACGGTGGGACAGCGCGTGTTCGGGCTCGCCGACTGGACCCGCGACGGGTCGCTCGCCGAGTTCACCGCCGTCGAAGCCCGCAACCTCGCACCGCTGCCGGCCGACATCGAGCACGCCGTCGGCGCCGCGTTGCCGGTCTCCGGACTGACCGCGTGGCAGGCGTTGTTCGACCACGGCCGCCTCCAGGCGGGACAGACCGTGCTGATCCACGGCGCGGCCGGCGGAGTCGGCTCGATCGCGGTGCAGCTGGCGAAGCGAGCGGGGGCGACCGTGATCGGCACGGGCCGCGCCCACAACCGTGACGTCGCCCTCGACCTGGGCGCCGACGCGTTCGTCGACCTGGACAACGACAAGCTGGAAGACGTCGGCGAAGTCGACCTGGTGCTCGACGTGTTCGGCGAAGAGATCGGCGTGCGCTCCGCCGGCCTGGTGCGCGCGGGCGGCACGCTGGTCACGATCGCCGCCCCACCGGAGTTCGAGCCGCGGTACGGGCGGTCGGTCTTCTTCGTCGTGGAAGCGGACCGGGCCCAGCTCGCCCAGTTGGCCACGCTCGTGCGCGACGGCAGCCTGCGCGTGCTGATCGGGACGCGCCATTCGCTGGCCGACGTGCCCAAGGCGTTCGGTGCCGGACGGCAGGGTGGCGGGAAGCCGATCGTCGTGGTCGACGAGTCGTAGCGATCCGGGCGTCGTGGAGACGCTGCCGAGCGGGCGCGGCCGTTCCGGTCAGCGGTTCGTGAAGTCGAGCAAGACCTTCGAGGCCTTCGCGCGGTCGAAGGCCGCGATCGCCTCCGCTACCGGGAAGCGGTGGGTTACCACCGGATCCATCGGCAGGCCCCGGCGAGGAGCGGCTTATCGCGCCGGGACGACGGTGATCGAGGTCAGCGGCCTCGCCCCGGTGCTGGCGGCATATTGGCTTGCCGCCGCACGGGGTGGTGTCTACGTTCCGGTGATGCGACTGCAGGCAGTGACCTTCGAAGCGGGCAACCCGGCTGAACCGGCACGCTTCTGGGCCGGGCTGCTCGGCCGGGACGTCATCGACGGGGCCCTGCTCCCCGGCGGGGACACCCAGCTCGGCCTGCGGTTCGTACCGGGGCGCGACGGCCAACCCGGCGCGAACCGGATGCACCTGCACCTGACCAGCGCCGACCTCGACGACCAGCGGCACACGGTGGCCACGGCGATCAGGCTCGGTGCCCGCCGCCTCGATGTCGGGCAGCGACCCGAGGAAGGGCACGTCGTCCTGGCCGACCCGGCGGGCTATGAGTTCTGCGTGATCGAGCCCGGCAACGGCTACCTCGCCGGGTGCGGCCCGCTGGGCGAGCTCACCTGTGCCGGCACCCGGCGGGCCGGCCGGTTCTGGAGTGAGGCGCTGGGCTGGCCCCTGGTGTGGGACCGGGGCGAGCAGATCGCGATCCAGTCACCGCGCGGCGGCACGAAACTCGCCTGGGACACCTGGGATGGCACGCCCGCGTCACCGAACCGGCAGCGCTTCGAACTGCTCCCGGCGGACGGCGACCAAGAGGCGGCGGTCGAGGCGCTGATCGCCCTCGGCGCCTCTCGGCTCGACGCCCGCGATGACGGCACCGTCGTACTGGCGGATCCGGACGGCAACGCGTTCTGCGTGCGCCTCCCCGGCGGGTCCGGATGACCGAGGGCCGAGCCGATCGGCCGGCGACGGGCGTGTCGGGTCTCGTGGGGCCACCATGACCACCGCCGCTCGCACCGGAAGCCCGGGCCGGGCCGATCGGCCTGTCATTCCCCCAGGTCGCCGACCCGGCCGCCGGCTAGTGGTCGTCGGCGTCGAGGCGGCTCAGTGCCGCGGTGAGGAATGCGTCCCGGCGTTGTCCGAGCAGGCCGGCGTCGAGGTCTGTTCTGCCCTGGTCGTGGAGCGCCGGCACGCAGAACGCCATGTCGGCCAGGGTGACTGATGCCGCGACGACGTCCCAGTAGGCGACCTGCTCGGCTCGTCGGCCGGCAGCCCGCTGCCACCCCTCCAGGACCTGCTCCGCGGCGGGCAGCCCGAACATCAACGCTGCGTCGAAGCGCGCTCCGCCGAGGTCGATTCCCGGCGATCCGGCTCCGGCGCAGTCCCAGTCGACCAGGCCGGTGCAGCGGTCGCCGGACCAGAGGGTGTTCCCGAACCACAGGTCGCCGTGCACGAAGACGGTCGGGCCGCCGGGCGCGGGCAACCGTTCCAGGCGTTCTTCGGCCGCCGTCAGCAGCGCGGTCGTGCCCTTTTCCCGGCGTTGGGCCGCGAAGTCGACGTCCGCGATCGAGCGGGTCCGCACCGGCAGAGCGGTCCGGGGCGCCAACGGGACCGCCTGCAGCGCCGCGGCTGTGGCCCCCAGGCCCCGCAGCCGCTCGGCGGAGGCGACCGAGGGGATCCGGCTGTGCCCGGGCAGGACCGTCGTCAGCACCGCCAGGACGCCCGCGGCGGACCCGTCGAGATCCGTGGCGATCAGCCGGGCCGCGGGCAGCCGGTGGTCGCCGGCGACGCGCAGTGCTGCCACCTCGGTGGCGAACCGCTCGCAGTGGTCGGGATCGGCGGGGTCGCCGAGCCGCAGCACGGCCGCCTCGACGCGGCTGCCCGGTTCGAACTTCACAAGCCACGGATTGGCCCCCTGTCGTAGGCCGGTGGCCAGGTGGGCGCTGCCTCCCGCCGCGTCGCTCACCCAGCGCCGGACCTTCTCGGACAGTTCGTGCACCGTGATCACACCCCCGTGTCGAGCCTGAACATCGAGCGACCACGATGGCACGGGCGCCGCCGGCTTCAGCACCGGCTGCCGAGATGGGTGCGCAGTGCCTGGCCGAACCAGGTGAACACCGGTTCCAGGTCCGGGAGCGGAGGCCGGCCGTTGATGGTGGCCACCAGCTGCCAGTACCGCGTCACGCGAGGATCGTCGGCGACCTCGAGCCGTTCGAGGATCCATCGCTTCAGCTGGTCGTCATCGGCCTTGCCGAAGGTCTCGGTGTAACGCGCGGTGAGCGTGGCGACGATGCCGCCGGCCTGCTCCGAGTCCGGTGCGATGCCCGCGGCGAGCGCCCGGCCGACGTCCTCGCGCACGGTCTCGGTCAGGTCGTGGTGCAGGCCGGTCGTGTCCCCGTCGGCGCGTTGGGCGGCCTGGTACTCGGCCATCCGCCGCACCGCGGCCCGGAAGTCGTTGTCCTGGACCAGCTCCACGAGCTCCATCCACGCCTCGACTTGTTCGGGAGTGGCCATCTCCTGAGGGGTCGATCCCCGGTTCGCGACCGCGGCCAGCACCGAGCGCCGCAGGCGCAGGACCCGTATGTGCACGTCGAGGGCCGCCGCGTGCGCCGCGGCGACCTCGGCCAGGGAGGTCTCGTCGGTCAGCACGCGCCGGATCGTGGCCAGGTCGATGTCCAGCTCGCGGAGCGTGCGGACCAGTTCCAGGCGGCCCAGGGCGGCGACGTCGTACAGGCGGTAGCCGGCCGGGCTGTGACAGGTCGCCGGAACGATCCCCTTGTCGGAGTAGAACCGGATCTTCTTGACGGACAGACCGGTCCGCGCGGCCAAAGCCCCGATCGTCAGGAGGTTCTCGTCGTCCATGCCCCCAGCGTGCGGTCTCCCCCTGACGGAGACTCAACTCTTCACCCGGCATTCACGCGTTGATCACCTGAGCACGCCGGTTGTGTCAGGCTGGTGTGCGTGCACGCCGAACACACCGAAGAACCACGGTCCGTGGCCGACCTGGCCGCGGACCCGGACTGGGTGATCACCCGCACCGGCACGACCGGGCAGTGGCTCACCGCCGAGCGCGTCCTCGAGCGCGACGGCCGGCGCCGGCTCCTCGGGCTCACCCCGATCCGGCCCGGCACCGTCGCGCTCATGCTGTGGTCCGGCGGCGACGTCGTCGAGCACTTCCGCGGCAGCGAGGCCGAGGCCTGCTCGACGGCCCTCCGGTGGACGGCCGAATTCCTGGCCGGCGAGCGCTAGAACCCGGTCGCCTCGCGCGCCACCGGACCCGGCCGAGTGGGTCCGGTGGCGCTGGGGCGGCCGCTACGCCAGCGTCCACTCCGAGGTCCAGCCCAGCGGCGGGGCGTAGCGCTGAACCCAGTACTTGTTGCTGGCCGCCACCCAGATCACGACCCCCTTGGATCCGTTGGGGGTCTCGTCCACGGCGTAGGCGATGTCGTCGGCGAGCCCGTTGCCGCCCATCTTCTTCCAGCCTCCGGAGTTGGGCCACGCGTGCCAGACCGTGCGGTCGGTGGAGATGCCGAAGCACTCGTCGCTGGTGTGGATCCAGTCGACGACCATGACGAAAGACCCCTGTTTGAACGTGCCGTAGTAGCCGTAGCAGGAAACCCTGCCACTGGCCGGTACCGCGGTGTAGTGGAATGACGTGCCAGCGGCCGCGGCCGGCGCCTGCGCGGCCGAACTCGCCGTCGGAGTCGCGTTCACCGCCGCGTTCGCCGCCGCCGGCGAGGCGGAGGTGATCACCGCGGCGAGCACCATCCCCGCCGCCATCGACCAGCTTCGCGCCACTCGTGTCCGGAACATCATCCGGTACTCCCCTCACCAGCCGCGCCCGGTCGTTCCGGACGCACCGACGACCAACGCCCGGGTCGCATACCCGGTTTACGCGCACTCGATCGATTCACCCGATCGGCCGCACGACGAGTTCGGGAAGTCGGTGCGGTGAACGCTATTTCTCCCGCGGCGCGGGATTGTGTGATAGGACGGATTCCGGCTCGCCAGGGACTGTGAGCGAACGATGAGGGGAAAGCCGATGCGGAAGAATTCCGGATTCACGTCACAATGGCCGGCGACGGCCAAGAGGAAGGCTCGCGCGGCGATGGCAACGGCTGCCGCAATCGCCGGGCTGGTTCTGATGGAAGCACCCGCGGCCACCGCCGCACCGGCCGGGACTTCCCATGACTTCCTGGTCTACGGCGCGGACGGAAGCAGCTACATCACCGGAAGCGTGCTCTTCGCAAACCGTTCGGCCAGCGTCCAGGCGACATTTCACGCGGTCGGGTGCCGGCGGTTCTACGCTTACGCACTCGCGGGCACGACTCAGTTGGACGTCAGAAACACGAGCACTCATTGCAACTCCAACACCGGGGAGGACATCCCTCTCAAAGCCGATGTCCCGGGTGGAGCCAATCACGTCAAAGTCAGCTTGACCGACCAGAACGGACAAAACCCTCGCACCGGCGATATTTATCGCTGAATGGGATCTGATTCTCACCGGCGGGTGAAGACCGGCTTGCCCGCCGGCGGCTCCAGCAGTACCTCGACGGCGTCGGCGTAGTCGAACGGGCCGGCCAGGATCGGTGCTGGGTCCAAGGTTCCGTCGCCGACCAGCTTCAGCACGTCCGGCACGTGCGGGCTCGCGTGAGGCGGACCCACGACAAGATTGATACCCGTGCCGTACAAAGCGAAGTACGGCAGACGCGGCTCTCCGAAGTAGACAGACCGGATCACACACGTGCCGCCGGGGCGGGTGGACAGCAGCGCGCACCGGAACCCCTCCGCCGCGGCCGACGCGTCCACCACCAGGTCGAAACGGCCGTCGAGGCGGTCGGGGTACGCGTCGGCCGCCACCACCGCGGCGCCCGCGGCCGCGGCCTTCGCACGCCGCCCTTCGTCCACGTCGAAGTACGTGACCTTCGCGGCCCTCAGTGCGATGGCGCTCAAGACCGTCAGCAACCCGAGGCTGGCCGTTCCCCCGACCACGAGCACCTCGGCCTCCGGCTGAGCATCCAACGTCGGCCGGACCGCCTGGAAGGCGTCGGTCAGGTTGTCGCTGGCCGAGGCGGCCAGGAACGGCTCGATCGACGACGGTAGCGGCGTGAGGTTGTGCCGTGCCCACGGAACGCGCACCAGCTCGTCGAACAACCCACCCCACAGGCCGCCGACGCTCGTGCCGAAGGACGCCAGCGCCGGCACCGAAGCGCACGCGCCCGGGAGGTCGCGCCGGCAGTTTTCGCACGTTCCGCAGCTGATGTGCCACGGGATGACCACCCGCTGGCCGATCCGGAGCTCCGGCTCGTCGCCGGCGAGGTCGACGACTTCGCCGACCGCCTCGTGGCCGAGCGCGAACGGCGTCTCGAACGGCGAAGGCGACACCACGAGCCGCCGGTCGAGGTCGCAGGCCGCGGACGCGATGGGCCGCACCAGTGCGTCGCCGGACGCGGACACGCGGGGCGCCGGCCGGTCTTGCCACTGCAGGCTCCGGGGGCCGGTGAGGACGAGGCTTCGCATGGGTCTCCCGACACCGACTAGACGATTCTCTCTAGAGAGAAGACTCTAGAGAGGGCGTTCGCTATCGTCAACCCATGCCACGACCCGTCCACGACACCTCGGCGATCCTCGACGCGGCAGCGCGGCTGCTCGCGACCGGGAGCGCCGACGCCATCACCATCGCCGGCGTCATCCGGGAAGCGGCGGTGTCCAGCGGCTCCGTCTACCACCGGTTCCCCAACCGCGCGGCGCTGCTGGCCGCCGTCTGGAACCGGGCGGTGCAGGGCTTCCACGCCGAGCTTTACCCGCTCTTCGACGACGAGCCGGTGGCCGCGGCCGCCGCCCTCGGGCGCCGGACGGTGTCGTGGTGCCGCGCCAACCCGGCGGACGCGCGGGTGCTGCTGGCCGGCCTCGGCTCCTTCGAACCCACCGCCTGGCCCGCGGAAAGCCGCAGCTCGCGCGAGGCCGACCAAGCACGCTGGGACCAGCACATCCGCCGCCTGGTGACCGACCTCAAGGCGGCGACCGGACGCGCGACGGCGGAGGTCCTCCTCATCGTCGTCGACCTGCCTTACGCCGCCGTGCGCCGCTACCTGGGCGCCGGCCGGGACATCCCGGCGACGCTCGACGGCATCGTCGAGCAGATCATCCGGTCACAGTTCACGCGGCGATGAGACGAGCACGGAGGAACGCGAGGATCTCGTCACGGGCTCGCACTGTCGGGTGGCCGTCCTCATCCGTGAAGTGCGCCGTCACGACACTGTGCGGCGTCCCCACCACCTCCCGGAAGAAGGGCGGCGGCGCGGGGTTCGCGCATTCCCCCGGCAGGACCCGGCCGTCGAATCGATCGCCGAGCAGCCGCGCATAAGCCGCGAAACGCTGTCCGGTGCACCATTTGTCGTTGTCGAAACGGTAGGCCAGCGCCGTCAGGTCGTCGCGGGCGAAGCGCTCCTGGATCGTGGCCGCGTCCTCGGGTGAGAGCTCGAGGCCGGCCGGGTCGTCCAACGGCAGCGACGGGTGGTTCAGCACCGGCGCGATCACGGCCGGCTCCAGCGCCATCGTCAGCGCGAAGTTGCCGGTGAAGCACATGCCCACCGCACCGACGCCCGGACCTCCGCATTCCTCGTGCGCCGTGCGCGCCAGGGCTCGCAGCCACTCCGCGACCGGGCTGGTGCCCCCGCCGGCGAACGCACGGAACTCCTTGCTGACACAGGCCCGCCGGAGGATCGGCTCGGCCAGTTCGACCGTGGGGTACGCGCCGTCGACGCCGAAGAGGGACGGCAGGTACACCGTGAACCCGGCGTCGCGCACCCAGCGCCCGAACCGCACCACGTCGGGACTGATTCCCGGCATCTCCGGCAGCACGATCACCGCCGGGCCGTCGCCGGCCACGTGAACGACCTTCTCCTTCCCGGCGAGCGAAACGACTCGCCGGGCGAAGCCGTCCAGGACGGCGTCGTCGACATCCACGGGCGTCCTCCACTATGCGACCGATCGGTCGTGTTGTCGGCAATCTACACGACCGATCGGTCGTCTACAATCACGTCATGGCCGACGCACCCTCCCCGCGAGCGGACGGGCGCCGCGCCCGCGGTGACCGGACCCGTCAGGACGTCGCCCGGCAGGCCGCCATGGCGGCGACCGTGCACGGGCTCGACTCCATCACCGTCGGCTCCCTGGCCGAGCGGACCGGGCACAGCAAGAGCGGGATCCTGACCGTGTTCGCCAGCCGGGAAGCCATCCAGCTCGCCGCCGTCGCCGAGGCCCGCCGCCTGTACCTGCACCACGTGATCGCTCCGGCGTGGGACGTCGAGCCGGGCCGGCTCCGCCTCCGGGCCGTGCTGGCGAACTGGGTCACCTACCTGCGCGACGGCGTCTTCCCCGGCGGCTGCTTCATCGCCACGACGTCGGTCGAGTACGGCCACCGGGAGGGCCCGGTGGCCGACGCGGTCCGCCGGCTCACCCGCGAATGGCTGCACCTGCTGGAAACCGAACTGTCCATTGCGGACACTACAGAGCCGGCGGACGACGCCTTCCGGATCGACGCGTACCTGCGCGCCGGCGCCACGCGCTTCCAGCTCTTCGGCGACGACACCGAGCTGGACCGCGCGCACCGCCTCGCGTCGGACGTCGTCGGCTGACGCCAACCGCGGCGTGCTCCAGGGCGAGGTACGGCGTGTCGTTGGCGAGGTCCACCGCCGGCTCAAGTCACCTTGATGACGACCTTGCCCGACGGGTGGCCGTTCTCGACGGTGGCCAGGGCGGCCGGAGCGTCGGACAACGGGTGGACCGCCGTGATCACCGGGGAGAGGACTCCCTCGAGCGCCAGCCGGGCGGCGCGCTCCAGGTTCTCGCGGTCGAGGCGCCGGTCGACGAAGCGGCCGCCGATGTCGGTCACGGACTGGTCGCCCACCGCGATGACGGTGTGCGGCTCGCGTGCCAGCGGGGCGATCGCCCGCAGGGAGGTGCCGCCGACCAGGTCGACGATCCCGTCGAAGCCGCCGGGCAGCAGCTCCCGGGCCGCGGCGACCACGTCTCCGGCGGTGTAGTCGACGAACCGCACCCCGGCGGCCTCGGCCTGCCCGCGCTTGGCGGCACTGCCGGTGCCGACCACTCGCAGCCCGCGCGCGGCGGCCAGCCGGGCGACCGCCAAGCCGACGCCGCCGCCGACTCCGTTCACCAGGATCGTGGCGCCGGCCGGGAGGCCGAGCTGGTCGAGCGCGTCCACCGCGGTCGTTCCCGCGATCGGCAGCGTCGCCGCCACGGTGGCCGACAGTCCATCCGGGACGCGGGCGGTGTTCGGCGCCGAGAGCACCGTCGTCTCGGCGTAGGTGCCGCCGCCGGTGAGCGCGAAGCCGAAGACCGCGTCGCCCACGGCGAGCCCGTCGACGTCCTCCCCCAGCGCGAGAACGGTCCCCGCGGCCTCCATGCCGAGCACGCGGGGAAACGGACGGCCGCCGTCGAGCCCGGGGACCAGGCCCGCGCGCAGGAGGTGGTCGAGGGGGTTGACCCCGGCGACGTCGACCCGGATCAGCACCTCACCCGGCCCCGGGACGGGATCGGGGCGGTCGAAGAATTCCTGCACCTCGGGTCCGCCGTGCGCGCCGAAGCCCCATGCCTGTCCCATTTTCCGCTGCCTTCCGGGTGACCGGCCCGGCGTTTCCGGGCCCTGCGGCCATCGTCACCGTTCACACCGGTGTCAGGGGCAACCGGCTGAGGCGCGGGTCACAGCGTCAGGCCGGCTGGGTCACCAGCTCCGCCTGGTGGCGCCGGTTGGCCTCGATCACCATGTCGAGCGCGTCGCGGGACTCCCTCAGCCGCGCGATGTCGGCGTCGATCCGGTCGCGCTCGCGCGTCATCGTGGCGAACGCCGACTCGACGACGTCCGGGTCGCTCGGCGTTTCGACGCACGGCAGCACCGCCGCGATCACCCGGCTGGACAGGCCCGCGTCGAACAGCTGCCGGATGAGCGACACGCGCTCGACCTCGGCGTCGGAGTAGTGCCGCTGTCCGGCGTCGGAGCGTGAGCTGGTCAGCAGGCCCTGCGCTTCGTAGTAGCGCAGCGAGCGGGAACTCGCGCCCGTGCGCCGGGACAGCTCGCCGATTCTCATACCGGCGAGGTTACGCCGCGGCCGACGTCACTCGGTGGGCGTCGGCGTGCTGGTGAGGAGATCGAACACGAGACCGCTCGAGCCTTCGCCCCTCCCCGCGCCCCGCTGCGCGCTCAGCCAGACCACCACCCGGCCGTCACGCCAGCGGGTGCGGTTGTAGGCCACCGACAGGCGGGTGCCGGCCTGGGTGACCTCCTCCTCGTTGACGAAGTACTGCTGCCCGCGGTCGAACCCCTCCCGCAGCAACGTGGTGCGGGGACGCACCGGCTGACCGTCGACGGCACCGGGCATCGCCGCGCGCTGGAGCTGGATCTCCCGGTTGTCGCCCGGCACGTGCACCGGGATGAACGGGATCCACTGCTCCGGGATGGTGTTCATCGCCGCGTACGACAGGGCCGCGCGTGGCGCGTCCGGCACCGGCGGTGCCGTCTGCCGGCGGCGGTAGGCGACGATCTCCGCCGCGGCCTCGCTCCCCCGGTGCGGCTCGCCGGTCGGCAGCCGGACGGTCTGCTCGATGCCCCACACCAGGTTCGCGTTCTCGTCGCGGATCAGCAGGACCTCCTCCAGCGGCGGGCCTTCGGCCACCTTGGGCACGCTCGGCGGCAGGAACAGGTCGGTGTCGGCGGGGACGTCGTCGCTGCCGATCGTGTCGAGGGTGAACATCGACCAGCGCTGCCAGTCCTCGTCGAAGCCGGCGCCCGCCGGGGTGACCCACTCGCGGTGGCCGAAGACGTCGGTGACCACGAGACCGCGGATGCGCGCGACGACGCCGGCCGGGAGGTCGCACGGCACCTGGTACCAGTCGTTGCTGAACACCAGCGCGAACTCCAGGAAGACCAGCCGGGCCAGGTCGGTGCTGTCCGGGCGGACGGCGGCGAAGTTGGTCTTGCCGTCCTCCACGGCCCACCAGCGCGGCAGCGGCATGCCGGAGTACCGGACCGGCGCCGGGAACACCGTCCTCGCCAGCGGCGGCTCCGGCGGTTTCGCGCCGCCGAGCGCCGGGCCGGGGTCGACCGAGAACGCGTGCCAGTCGAGCTCGCCGCCCGGGTATTCGCGCGCCGACAGGGTCTTCTCCGTGCCGCCCGGCGCGGAGGCCGCGACCGAGAACCGGTGCTCCAGCCGGCGCGGGTCCCAGGTGGCGTCGCCGTCGGGGTCCGACGGCGTCCGGCCGGCGGGCTGGTCGATCAGGGCGTCGAACCAGGCGACGAGCCGCTTGCCCGCGTTGACGAGCGGCGTGTGGTGCAGCAGCGGGATGGTGTTGATGCCGTCGTCGGCGTCGCCGCCCGCCTTGACGTGCAGGTACAGCTCGTACCCGTCCATGCGGCGACCGGCGGCCGCCTGCATCGTCGCCCAGACCGCCGGGTTGGCCCGCTGCGTGACGTCGGTGGCGGCGGGCAGCTTGATCGGGTACTTCTTCGCGTACTGCTCCTCGTACTTGAGCACGTGGCCGAGCAGCCCGAGCCGGGCGAGCAGCTTGAACCAGCGGTGCCCGATCGCCAGGCGCAGGTCGAAGGCGATCTTTTCGGGGCCGTAGGTGAACGTCAGCGGACGGCGTTCCGCGACCGTCTCGAGGGGACGGTCCGGCGGCAGGTCCTCGACCGGGCCGCCGAACGGCCGGAAGCGGCTGGGCCGCGACTGCGCGACCGAGTACGTCACGGTCACCGGCGAGCCGCCGTCGGTGCCGTGGAACTCCCCGAGCTGCCACTGCCGGGTCAGCAGCCACAGCGGGTCGCGGACCTCGGCGCGCAGCGCGCGGTCGAACTCGGTCGTGCGGGGCCGGCCTTCCAGCCGGTCGGCGGCGGGATCGGTCATCGGTCGGCCCTCCCGAGGTGCGCGGTCGTGTCGAGCTGTGCCGGCTCGACCGCGCGGGTCTTCGCCAGTTCGAAGGTCTCGGTGATCGCGTCGACCAGGTCGGTCGTCGCCCACTGCCCGCCCGCCACCCGCACCGGCGGCACGACCAGCAGCATCGCCTGCGGTGGCTCCGAATCGGGCCCGTTGTGGTGCACGGCGATCCCGGTCGTCTCGCGTTCGGCGGGGATCACCTCGGTCCACTCGTCCAGCAGCAGCCCGCACTGCTGGTCGCTGCCCAGCCCGGTCGCGTAGTGCGCGGTGAACAGCAGCCGGTCTTCGTCGAGCTGGTCGGGCAGGTCCGGGTCCTTCGCGAACTCCATGCCGAGCCAGTGATCGCCGTCCACGAAGGGCAGCTGGACCGGCGAAAGCTGGGGCTCGGGCCAGCCGAGGATGCCGGTGCCGAGCAGCCCGCCCGGCCCGAGGAGCGCGTCGGCCAGCAGGACCGTCTTTTCCCACAGGCGCGGCTTCTCGCGCACCCGCGCCATCCCGTGCAGCCAGTCGTCGACCGGGAAGTCGCGCGCCGGCTTGAGGTGCGCGACGAGGTCGTCGCTGTCGGCGCGGGCCTTGCGCCACTGCTGCAGCACCGCGGCGGGCGGGGCGAACTCGGGCACCGAGAGGACGTCCTCACCGAGCAGCGCCTTGAGCGCGTCGGTGCCGGCGCGGACCTTCTCCGGCCCGGCGACGGCCTGGTCGTAGAGCTGCAGGGCCTGGTTCGCCGCGGCGCGCCGGGCGGCCAGCTCGTCCGTGAGCTTCCGGGCCCGCGCCAGCAGTTCCGCGCCGAAGGCGACGACGCGGTCCTGGAACGGGGTCAGGTCGAGGCCCTGCGGGTCGAAGTCGGCCGGCGGCAGCTTCGCGGCGACGTCCTTGAGCAGGTCGCTCAGGGTCGTCCGGCCGGTGCCGGCCAGCTGGGTCAGCCCGTTCACGCTGGTGGTGAACGTGGTGCGCAGGTTCCGCACCCGGGTGCGCATCTTCGCCGGGGTGTCGTCCCGGCGTTTCGGCTTGGTCGTGAGCAGCCGCTCGGCCTTCTCCAGGAGCTGGAACCGCTGCTCGTTCGGCGTCGAGTTCGGCAGGTGTTCGTACTGGTCGAGCAGTGCGTTCGCCGCGGCGAGCGCGGCGGCCATCCGGGCGGCCAGCGCCGCGACGGCGGTCAAGACGCCGGCGAAGACCCCGCGCCGCCACTGCGCGAGCTCGCCCCAGCCGCTGCGCACCAGCCCGAACCCGCTCGCCGTCACCACCAGTTTCGCGTACCGGGTCAGGAAAGTGTCGATGCCGGTGAGGACGGCGGCCCGCTTGGGCGGTGCGCCGTCGGGGTAGAGCGGGCCGAGGTCGCCGGTGTAGTCGGCGACGTCGTCGATCAGGTCGACCAGGGAGGCCAGCACCGCGGCCGGGCGCTTCCGGGGCAGCGACACCGCGTCGTCCGCGGCCCGGTTCACCGCGGCGGACCCGGCCGCCGGCACCAGGTCGCTCTGGCGCAGCGGCCGGGCGGTCGTCAGCAACGTCCGCACGGCCGCGACCACCGGCGACACCTCGAAGAAGGTGACCTTCTTGTCGACGCGGGTGGTGTACTCGATGCGCAGCTCGAAGTCCGGGCGGGGCTTGCTGCCGTCGATGACGACGCCGAGGATCCGGTCGTCGAGGTCGGTCATCGCGGCCTCGTCGGCCGGGCGCAGCGCCCACAGCAGGTCGATCGGGGACAGCCCGGCGTCGGCCTGGCTGACGACGCGGCTGTGCGGGTCGCCGTCCTCGTCCTGCCAGGTCACCATGGCGACCACGTTCTCGGGTTTCGGCAGCACCGCCGGGAGCCAGTCGTCGACCGCCGGTTCGGCCTGCGCCCGCGGCTTGCTGTGGCCGAGGATCGGCGCGCCGTGGTCGGGGTCGAGGCCGGGGGTGAGCTGCAGGGCCAGCCGGTGGGTGAGCGTGGTCCCGCTGCGCGGGGTCTCCACCACCGACGGCGCGGGCGGGAGCGCTTCTTTGGCGTACGCGTCGAGCGCCGCCGACGCGCGTTCGGTGTTGCCCTGCAACGCCTGGTGGGCGCTCTCGGCCACGGTCACGTCGGCCAGCGCGTCCAAGGCGTTGCGCAGAGCGTCCACTTCGGACCGGATCAGGCCGGTCTGCGTCGCGTCCGCCGGCGGCAGGTCGTCGTAGCCGAACGGGTAGTCGTCGGGGTGCGGAGTGCCCGGTGGGGCCGTGTCGCGCAGCGCGTTCACGTGCCGCAGCAGGGTCAGCCCGTCGATGACGTTGCGGGCTTCGACCTGCTCGATGCTCGTGGGCGCGCCGGGGTCTTCGGGCGTGAGCGCGGTCTCGTCGATCTTGTTGGCCCGCAACGGGAACTTCAGGCGCAGCCCGGCGATGAACGCGTCGAGCCCGGCGCCGCGGTCGTGCAGCCCGCGTTCGAAGCGGTACCCGAGCAGCGCGCCGGGCGACTGGCCCTGCCGGATCCCGTCGGCGATGCCCAGCGCCAGCCGGACGCGCTCGGAGCTGAGGTTCACCGCGAACACGTCGGCGGCGCCGCGGCCGGCGTTCGCGAGGTACCCGGCCCGCAGCACGGCCGCGGTGCGGGCGTGCGCGGGCGAGGGCGTGTGGACGTACCCGGCGTTGGCCCGGTCGTGCGGGATCGGGCCGGCGCCGAACACGCTCGTCAGGTCGGCCGGCACGTCGACCTGGTCCACCGGGTCGGTGTCGCGGGCGAGGTGTTCGAGCCAGCCGTACGCGCCGAGGTGCACGCCCCGCACCGGGGTCCCGGCGCCGGTCGGTCCGTACCGGAGCTCGGCCAGCCGCTCGTTGACCAGCCCGAGCCGCCACGCGTCGAGGCGGTGCGTGGCGCAGTCGAGGTGTTCGGCGAACACCCGTTCCAGCTTCGCGGTGGGCAGCCCGGCCAGGATCGTGAGCGCCTGTGCCAGATCCGGCGGCACGGATCCGGTCCGCAGCACAGCCTGGCGGGCGAGTTGGTAGAGCAGCGCCGCGGGCGGCACATCGTCGGTGAAGCCCTGTTCGCCGCCGATCGTGGCCAGGTCGCTGGTGGCGAGCCAGGTCAGGTAGTCGTGGCCGTCGGCGGTGTAGGGCCGGATCAGGGCCGTCTCCGACAGCGGCCGGTCGTCGGCCACCGGGGTCCCCAGGGTCAGCGCCGGGTCGGCGGTGCGGTGGTACTCGGCCGAAGCCGGGTGCAGCGCGAGGATGTCGAGCAGGGTCTGGTGCGGATCGGCGCCGGGCTCGTCGAGGTCGGCGACGTGCGCGAGCGCGTCGTGCCAGCGGGGCGCGACCTGCTTGAGGGCGGCGTCGAGGGCGGTCCGGTGGGTCGCATCGGTCGGGAAGGCGAGCCGAGAGAACACGGTGGTCGGCAGGATCCCGTAGGGCTGGCGGCCGATCTTCACCGCCGGCAGCGGTCCCCGGCCGGAGACGTGGGCGAGGAAGAACTGCCGCGTCTGCTCGCCGGTCAGCAGCGACGGCAGCGGGTAGCCCGCCGTCGCCGCCCACAGCGCCGTGCCCGCGGCCCGCGCGTCGCGCCGGTCCGTGCCGTCGGCGTTGGGCGCCCCGGCCAGCAGGGCCGGGTCGAGACCGAGCAGTTCGGCGAACCAGGCGCCGTCGGTCTTGGTGGTCCAGTCCGGGACGGCGGCGGCGAACCCGGCCGCGGTGGCGAGGGCGGCGTCGGCTTCGGCCGCCGGGTCCTGGCCGGCCGGGCGTTCTTCGGAGTTGTTGGTCGGCGTGCCCTGCGGCAGGAAACCGAACCCGGACGGGCTGTGCAGCTGGTCGGCGAACAGGCCGCCCAGCGCCGTCGCGGTCTGCTCGGGCGCCGCCTGCTCGCGCAGGCCGAGCACGACGAGCCGGTCGAGGCCGTCGCGGAAGGCGTCCTGCAGCGGGATCCGCAGGCCCATCCCGGCGTTGACGGCCTCGGTGAAGTCGGTCAGCCAGCGCAGGGCGGGCGGCACGGACAGCTTGCCGGTCGTCTCGTCGATCTTCAGCTGGTTCGCGGCCGTCTCGTTCGGGTTCGGGCTCACCGCCAGCCCCTGGCGCACCGGCAGGCCGGTCGCGGTGAACACGAGCGCGCCGCCGCGGTACCCGGACACGGTGAACCGGTCGGGCAGCAGCGTCGCGGTGGCCGCGACCGTCCAGGACTGCGGCGCGACCTGCCCGGCCGCCGCGGCGGGCAGCACGAGGAAGGCGACCGTGACGGCGTCGCCCGGGGCGGCGGCCGCACCGTCCACACCGGACGGACGCCGGGCCTTGATCGCGGCGGCCCGGGTGGCGCTGGTGGCCGCGAGCAGGGCGATCTCGGCGGCGCGCAGCTTCGCGCGGTCGCCGTGCGCCTGCCACACGGCCGTCCAGTACGTGATCGTCGGCTGCTTGTCGTTGGCGGCGACGGCGGCCGGGCTCACGACCACCAGCACGACGGTGCCGGCGGGCACGCCCAGCGGGCGGTCGCCGGGGTTGGCGGGCTGCCGCTGCTTCAGCAGCCAGGCCGCGCGCCCGGCCGGGATCCGCGCGACGAGCTCGTGCCAGGCGGCCTGCTCCCCCGCCGGTGCTCCGCCGGAGGCCCACAGGGCCGCCCAGTACGCGTCCAGCGCGGCGATCTCGGCCGCGGTCGGGCGCGGCTCGAGCTTGGTCACCGACCATTCGTCGGGGAACACGCGGACCAGCAGCTCGGTCTGCGTGAAGCGCGTCTCGACCCGGACCGGGCCCAGCAGTACCGGGAAGTCAAGGCTGAGCTGGGGCATCCGGCAGCATCTCCTCGGCGTGCACGGCCACCAGCACGGGGGCCTGGAAGAGGATGTAGGCGACGTCGGCGGCGCTGACGTCCGGTTGCCACGCCGGGACGTGGTCGTCGTCGGCGCGCTGGTCGGTCTTTTCCTGGTCGTCCTCGTCGTGGTTGAAGTGGGCGAGGGTGACGGTGGGACCGCCGCCGAGCCGGATGAAGCCCTGCCCGGCCGGGTCGACCCCGGCCCACGACAGGTCGTTCCACACCTCGACCGGCACCGGCCCGCCGGGCGGTGCGTCGTCGAGCCCGAACCGCGGGTCGCCCGGCCGCTCCTTCAGCACGAAGAACCAGCCGAGGTCGCCGTCCGGCCCGCGCGCGGTGTCGGCGTCGAGGTCGAAGCCGAGCAGGTAGATGTCCGGGTCGGCTTTGGCTTCGTAGATGGGCAGCCGCACCAGGCCGCGCGGCGGGTCGACGCCTTCCGGCAGCTTCGCGAGGGTGCGCTCGCCGCTCTTGTCCTGCACGCCCGGCTCGTTCTTCTTGTCGGGCCACTCGGCTTTGTGGGCGTAGATCGCCGCGGTCGGGTACTTCCGCAGGAGCTCGCCGCGGATCACCAGCACCAGGTTGGCGGTGCGCGGCGGCTCCCCCGGGGTCAGGTTCGGGTTCTCGCCGAGCTTCGTGGTCTTGGCCCACCGGTGGATCGGCGGGATGTCGTAGAGCCGCTCGCGGCGCGCGTCCGCCGTCTCGCGCGGCTTCGGCGGCGCGGTGCGCGGGTCCCAGAACTGGCGGAACGGCGTGCCGCGCTGGTCGGTCGGGTATTCGCGCCAGAGCAGCTCGCGGGCCAGCTCGTGGTTGAGGCCGACGAGGTAGGACTCGATGAACTTGGTGTTCGCCTCGAGCAGGGTGATCGAGTTCGGCGGGAGCAGCCCGAGGTTGGGCACGAAGGTGTCCGTCGACATCTTCAGCAGCTCGGTGTAGGCCGGGATGTCGAACTTCGGGTACGCCATCACCTCGGTCAGTTCGCCGTCCTTCGGCGCGAGCCGCGCCGGCAGGTTCACCGCCGCGACGATGTTCTCGAGCACGGTCGTGTTCGCGTCGAGCCCGGTCACGACGGCGGTGGTGGTACCGGCGACGTTCAGCCGGGGCCGGTCTTCGGGCCCGGCCGCCACCCCGATCGGTCCCGGCGGCGGGACCAGCGGCGGCGCGGCGGCCACCTCCTGCTCGTCGATCCGGGCCAGCAGCGTGCCGAGCGAGGTGTCCAGGGTCTTCATCAGCCGGCTGCCCGGCCGCGTGATGCGGCGCATGGCGGGCGACACCGGCGCCGTCGCGACCCGGCTCTGCGACACCTTGAACCCGACGGCGAACACCTCGCCCGCCGCGGCCGCGAAGCCCCCGGCGGGCCGGTCGAGCACCTTGGCGTGGGCGGGCGCGGTGATCGTCAGCGCCCGGCCCGACGGCAGCGGCTCCGCGTCCGCGGCGAGCGCGACCGGACCGGCCTGCGGCCGGATGTGCTTGCCGTGCAGGATGTCGCCGACCTCGCGGGCCAGCTGCGCGGTACGGATCCAGGCGTTGGCCCGCCGGGCCTCGCCGAGCTGCTCCCAGGCCGCGGCCATCAGCTCCTCCTGCCGCGCCTGCACCACCTTGGTGCCGAAGTGCGCGGCGACCCGGAACCGCGGGTCGAGGTTGAGCCGGTGCAGCCAGCCGTGCACCTCGGCGTCGGGCAGCGGAGCGCCCTCGGGGGTGGTCAGCAGCTTCGGGGTGAGCGCGTGCCAGCGGCCGTAGAGCGGTGGCGTGATCACCGGGTCGACCTGGCCGGCGAGGTCCGGGATCTGCGGTGCCAGCGCGGTGTTCGCGGTGGCGGCGGTCTGGTGCTGGTAGGCCTCGGCGAGGTTGATCAGCCCGGCGAGCGCGCGCTGCCATTCGTTGGGGTACGGCGGCGCGGGCGGATCGGCCGGGTTCTGCTGGCCGTAGTAGTTGTCCCAGTTCTCGAACCGGTCGATGACCTTGTCGGAGTCGGGCAGCTGCAGCGCGCCGCCGAGGCGCAGCACCCCGTCCGGCTCGGTCGGGGTGGTCAGGCCGGGCAGCCCGAACCCCGGCGTCCGGTGCGCGTCCATGTCCCGCAGGCCGACGGGTTCCTTGGCTTCCAACGGTTTGAGCAGCCGGACCAGGAACTCGAAGTCGCCCGCCGGGCTCGTGGCGAACTGCCAGCGGTGGTAGTACGGCAGCCGGCCGGACGCCGGCATGCCCGCGACGCCCCAGCTCGGCGTGGTCGACGTGATCTGCCCCGGGTCGATGCCGAGCCCGGCCCGCCGGCCGGTTTCGAACGCGGGCACGAGGAACGCGTGGTAGGTCGTGGTCGGCTTGAGGTGACGCGGGCAGAGGATCCGCGAGCACGCGCTGTCCGGGGCGTCGCGCAGCACGCGCGAGAGGTTCGCCAGCGCCGCGCCCATGCCGGTGCGGTCGTCCACCTCGACCGGCACGTCCAGTTCGCCGTTGACGTGGACGTGCGCGAACGCGCCCAGTTCCGCGGGCGTCTGCAGCGCGTCCGGCGCGGTGACGGTGATGAACGGCAGCGGCCCGTCTCCCGCGCCGCCTTCCTCGAACTCGGCCGGGCCCGCGTCGTCGCCGGCGGCGAGCACGACCAGCGCGAGCCACGGCGCGAGCCGTCGCGTGGCGGTGTCGGGCGCGGCCGGGCTGTAGCGCCACGCGAAGTCCTCTTCGTAGAACTCGATGTGCGCCAGGTAGTTCGGCTCGAAGTTGGTGGTGAACGGCGGCGGCTCCATTCGCGAGATCTCGCGCGAGTCGATCCCGATCACGTCGCCGGGCCCGTAGAGTTGCACGGGCTGCTCGATCAGCTTGTGCGGCGCCGGACCGCCGGGGGTGAGCGCGTCGCCGGTCAGCTCCAGCTGGACCGGGATGGTCGCCCGGCCCGGCCCGGGCGCGCCGGTGATCCTGGTCGTGAGCCCGGTCCGCAGCCAGGGCAGGAAGGAGTAGGCGCCGTCGGTCACGTGCCGCTCCGTTCGGCGCTCGCGGTGAGCTCGACGGCCGTCGTCGCGGCGGCCAGCCCGGTGCGCGTGACACCGCCGGCGACGAGCACTTTCGTGCCGGACGACGCCGCCGCGAGCGCCCACCGGCCTTCATCGAGGCCGGCGAACGCCGTCCACGCCCCGCCCGCGAACTGCAGGGTTCCCCGGTAGCCGGTCTCGTTGTCGACGTGGTCGGCACCGCCGAGCACCAGCGCCTTCCCGGCCCCGAACGGGACGGCGCGGTGGAAGGCCCGCCCGGCGGGCATCGCGGCCGCGTCCTGCCAGGTGCCCGCGGTGAGGTCGTACACCTCGGCGGTGGCCCGGGCGAACGGGTCGAAGCCGTCGTCGCGCGCACCCGGCGCGCGCCCGCCCGCGACCAGGACGGACGTGCCCGACAGAGCGGCGGCGGAGTGCGCGCTGCGCGGGAGCCGCATGCTGCCGGTGGGGGCCCAGGTCGCGGTGACGGTGTCGTACAGCTCGCAGAAGGCCAGGTCCGCGCGGTCGGTGCCGCCGACCGGCACACTGCCACCGCAGACGAGCACCTTCTTCCCGTCCTGCAAGGAGATCGCGGTGTGCCCGGTGCGGGCATCGGTCATGTCGAGCTCGACGGCGGTCCACGTGCCGTCGGCGGGGTGGAAGAGCTCGGCCGAGCGCAAGGCGACGCTCCCCCCGCCGGCGCGCGGACCCGAGCCGCCGGCGACGAGGACGAGCCCGTTCGACAGCGTGGTGGCACTGTGCCCGAACCGCACGGCCGCCATGTCGTGCGCGGCCGGGGTCCAGGTGTTCGCGGTGGGATCGAAGATCTCGGCGCTGCGCAGCGCGGCACCGCCGTTGGTGCCGCCGCAGACGAGCACCTTGCCATCGGGCAGCACGGCCAGCGCGTGCAGCTGCCGGGCGGTCCCGAGCAGCGCGGGGGTCGACCATTTTTCTTGGCCCAGGTCGTAGACGGCACTTTGGCGCAGGCTCGCTCCGGTGGCGTCGGCACCGCCGGCGAGGAGGATCTTGGTGCCGCCCGCGAGGACGACGGCGGAGTCGTGCTGGCCGCGCCAGCAGGCGGCGGTGGCGTAGTCGGGTGCGGGCGACCAGGTGTCGGCCGCGAGAGCGGTGGTCATGGTGTCGTCCCCTCGGTCACGGCAGGTAGGTCTCGGAGGTTGTGGCGAGCGGCGCGGCGTCCGACGCGGCGAGAGCGGTGGTCATGGCGTCATCCCCTCGATCACGGCAGGTACGTCTCGGCAGTAGTGGCCAACTCGTCGCCATCCGGTGCGGCAGGCCCGGTCAGCGCCCAGCCACCGACGACGAGCACCCGGCCGTCCGCCAAATCGACAGCGGAGAAGCCAGACCGGCCAGTCACCAACGCGCCGGTCGGCGTCCAAGCCCCAGTCGCGGGTTCGAACGCGACGACGTCCCGGTATCCGGCCGTCGCGCGAGGCCGGCCGGCGCCGCCGATCACGACCGCGCCTCGCGGGGTGCGGACGCACCGGTGCCCGCTGCGGCCGCCGCCCGGCAGGTCGTCCACGCGCGTCCAGACTCCGGTCTTCGGGTCGTACACCTCCGCCGTGGCAAGGCTTTCGACGCGGTACGGGACTCCCGGGACCGCGTCGCCGCCGGTGACCAGCACCCGGCCGTCGGGCAGCAGCGTCGCCTGATGTCCCTTGCGTGCCACGGCAAGGCTGCCGGTCGGGGTCCACGTCTTGGCCGTGACGTCGTACAGCTCGCACGACGTCAGCGCCCGCTCCCCCACCGCGCCACCGACGACGAGGACCTTGCCCGTGCCGATCAAAACGGCCGCATGCCCGGTGCGGGCCTCCAGCATCGGCGCGGTCGCGGTCCAGGTCAGCGTGGCCGGGTCGAGCAGTTCGGCCGAGGCGAGCGCGGCCCCGCGGCCGCTCGTGCCGCCCGCGACCAGGATCGCCTTGCCGGCGAGTGTGGCCGAATGCCCGTGCCGGGCGGTGGCCAGCCCGGCTGCCGGGGTCGACCAGGCATCGGCGGCGAACACCTCGGTGCCGGCCAGCGCCGTGCCGTCGGTGCCGAGTCCGCCGGCGACGACGACCCGGCCGTCGCCGAGGCGCGTGGTCGTGTGCCGCCGTCGCGCCTTCGCCAGTGACGGCGGGGCGGACCAGGTCCCGGCGATCGGGTCGAACGACGCCACCGTCGCGACCGGGCTCCCATCGGCGCCGGTTCCGCCGGCGACGAGCACCCGCCCATTGTCGAGACGGACCGCGTCGGCGTCCGCGACGGCGGCGGGCGGCGAACCGGCCGACGACCAGACGCCGGGCTCGGCGAGCACTCCGCCGAGCACTTCGGCCTGGCGCAGGACGTGCAGCTGCCCGGCCAGCGACGGGTCCGCCTCGGTCCAGTCGGCCATGGCGTCTTCCGCGGTCGCCGCGCTGCGGAAGCTCGACGTCGTCGCGCTCGCGGTGGCCGGCGGGAACGCCTGCTGGTTGTTGCGCCGGTAGGCGACGACGTACCGGCTGCCGGGGACCTGCACGGTCTCCTCGGGCGGGAACGGCTGCCGCTGCCGGGCGTCCTGCTGCGACAGGGCCGAACGGGCCGTGCTGCTGCCGGCCAGGAGCTGCCCGAACACCGCGGGCGGCGGGGTGTACAGGCGCGCGGCGGGCCGGGCGGTCGCCCGGACGGCGGTGATGCGCACGGCGGCGGGCTCCGACGGGGCTTCGCTGTCGATGATGTGCAGCTCGTAGCGGGCACTGCGGCGCACGACGCGCGGTGACGCGATCGCGCCGCCCGCCGCGACCAGCTCGAGCCCGGCGTCCTGGGTTTCGAACGCGGGACGCGACAGCTTCGCCGCGTCGCTCATGTCCTGGAACTGGGCCATCGCGAACTTGTCGCCGGTGAGCGAGCGGCGCACCAGCCCGCTGTTCTGCGGCGGGGCGATCGTGAACCGCTTGCCGTCGCTGGGCCGCTGCGCGCCGACCCGGTCGAGCCGGACGCCGAGCGGGATGACCCGCTGGTGGATGAACAGCGTGCCGAGCGGGTGCAGCACCAGGTCGTCGCCCGGGGGCAGCTGCCGCAGGGTGACCATCGGGTTGAACCCGCCCGCGGGCAGCCGGGTCTGCCAGCCCTCGGTCTTGGTCACCTCGGCCTCGAGCAGCGCGAGCACGGCGACCGGCGGCAGCGTCGTGGTGCGCTCCTCGCCCCACGTGATGTCGAAGTCGGCCGAAATCTCGAAGAACAGCAAGGAGATCGACCCGCGGCCGTGCGCCCGCCACGGCGCGGGCCCTTCCAGGGTGAAGTCCAGGTCGATGCCGAACAGCCCGACGCCGAACGCCTTCAGCGAAACCCCGGCGGAGACCTGCACGATGAACGAGAACGGCGAGAACCGGAACAGCGCGTCGAAACCGAGGTGGCCTTCGATGCCGAAGTCGCTGAACCCGAGGCGCAGTTCGGCTTTCGCGCCGAACTGGACGGAGTTGCTGGTGACGGCGAAGTAGCCGGACACCCGGATCAGCCGGCCCGGGGAGTTCAGGATGTCGACCGAGATCCGCGGCGGCACCGGGAACGGCAGCGGCGGCGGCGTGAACGACGGGTGGAAGCCGCCGACCGACAGCACGAAGTCCGGGTTGTCGCCCCAGGCGACGAGCAGCCCCATCCCGCCTTCGATGGTCATGGTGAGGACGCGGGAGTCGAAGAGCTGCGCGAAGAACCACAGCCGTGACTTGTCGACCTCGAGCGCGCCGACGAAGCTGACCCGCAGCGCCAGCAGCGCGACGTCCTCGCTGGGCAGGACGCATTCGAGCAGCCCGAGGATCGCGATGTTGCCCGGCGGGACCTCGATGATCAGCCCGAGCGAGACGCTGACCAGGGTGGGCGTGCCCCAGCCGATCTTCGCCATCGGGCCGACGAGGAACGTGCCCTCCTCGGGCGGGAAGAACTTCCGGAGGTCGCTGAGGATCCGCGGGGCGTTGGCCACCACGTCCTCCGGGAACATCACCG
The DNA here is from genome assembly GCF_055633615.1 of Amycolatopsis sp. NPDC114505. Classification (NCBI taxonomy): domain Bacteria; kingdom Bacillati; phylum Actinomycetota; class Actinomycetes; order Pseudonocardiales; family Pseudonocardiaceae; genus Amycolatopsis; species Amycolatopsis sp. NPDC114505. The sequence continues at coordinate 1,275,677 of NZ_JBVKDV010000003.1, forward strand.
ACTGGATCGACCCGGTGACCACGCCTTCGACCAGCGCGTCGAGGTCCATCCGGCGGTTGAGCCCGAGGATCCCGCCGACGCCGAGCAGCTTGAACCCGAAGCCGAGCTGGATGCCGGCCTGGCCGAACTCGGCGGTGAGCACGATCAGCAGGGAGAAGCCGGGGCTGCCGTCGGGCATCCGGGTGGTGATCAGGCCGATCGCCTTGACGTCGATGAAGCCGGCGAACTCCAGCTCCAGCGCGCCCGCGTACTCGCCCCGCGCGTCGTCGAAGGACAGGAACCCGCCGCCCGCGACGATCCCGGCGTCGATCGCCAGGCCGACCCCGGTCGGCGGCTTGAACCGGAACGCGAGGTCGGCGACGCCGAGGTTGCCGCCACCGTCCGGAAAGGACAGTTCGGCGACGACGCCGACCCGTTCGACGGCCGCGCTGATCGGCCCGAGGGTGGCGGTGAAGCCGCCGGAAACCTCGATGGGCAGCGTGCCGTCCGGGCCGAACCCGGCCCCGAGGTGCAGCGTGGTGATCTCGATCGGACCCAGCGTGACGTGCAGCGGCAGTTCGAGGTCGAGCCCGCCGCTGCCTTCCAGCCGCAGCCCGGTCGAGGGCGACCAGCTCCCGGTGATCTCGAAGGCCGACTCGATCTTCGCGCCGCCCGCGACCGTGCTGATGAAGCCGTCGCCGCCGCCGAGGTCGATCAGCACGTGCCCGCCGGCCAGCTCCACCCGGGCGGACGGCTCGACCGAGACGTCGCCGCCGGTGTCCGCGCTCGCACGCAGGCCGAGCTCGAGGGCGAACCGGCTGACCTCCAGGCGGGACGAGCCGGTCTGGCCGATCAGCACGATGGGCGTGCCGCCCTGCTCGGCGACCGCGCCGGCGCGCACGTCCAGCTCCAGCTCGCCGGTCGGCGGCGAGAGCTCGACGTCGAACGGCGGCCGGATCTTCGCCTCCAGCCCGAAGTCGAACTTGCCGGCCACCGCGAGCGTCAGCTTCCACAGCGAGCCGAGCGGGAGGGTGACCAGGACGTCCCGCTGGGCCGGCACCCGCAGCCGGGCGGTGGCCGCGGGCGGGCTCACCGCCGGGTCGACGCTCAGCCGGAGGAAGTACGCCTCCAGCACGGGCGGCGCGCCCGGCGGCGTCAGGAGCACGAAGTCCCGGTCCCGCCCGGCGAGCACGGCGGCGACCCGGGGCCACAGCAGCGATCCGTCGAAGTCCGGCTCGCCGAAGCCGAACGTGTCGCCCAGCCAGCGGACCGGGTCGGTCAGGATGGCGAGGAAGCGGTCGATGCGCAGCCGGCGGCGCCGGCCGGGTGCCGCGTCCGGGTCCTCGGCGTCGTTCACCGGGCTGTCGTCGACGATGCCGAGCAGCGTCAGCAGCTCGATCGCCGCGCGGCCCTTGCTCTCGAGGTAGCCGATGACCCCCAGCTCGACGAGCCGCTGCGGCATCTGGGCCGCGTCGGCCAGCAGCCGGGTGCGCTGGGCCGCGGTCAGGCCGGTCGCGCCGGTCACCGCGGTGTTCAGGGCGGGCACCAGTGCGTCGAGGGCGGTGAACGTCTCGGCGAGGGCCCGCAGCAGCGCGAGTCCTTCTTGGACGATCGCGCCTTCGTCGCCGGCGGTGACCGCCTGCGTCAGCCGGACGACGATCGGGCCCGCGGCCCCGACCTGACGGGCGACGGTGCCGAGCGCGTCGCCGGCCGCGCCGACGCCGCCGGGCAACCGGAACCCGAGGTCGGCGAAGAAAGCGTCCCGCTTGTCCGGGGCGAGGTTCTGCTCCAGGGGCGCCAGCGCCTTGGCGATCTCCCGGGCCAGTAGCTCGACCGTGCCGGCGCTCACCGGCCGTCCCCGTACGCGAGCGCGGCCTGGTCGAGCCGGTCGAGGGTGGCGCCGGGCCACAGCCGGACGAAGCCCGCGAACCGGGCGATGTCCGCGTGCAGCCGCGGGCCGGCGAACCGGTCGAGCACCGCGACGAACCCGGCGATCAGCTCGCCGACGTCCCGGCCGTCCACCACCGCGGGCAGCAGGGTGTCCTGGGGCGGCGGGCCGTGCAGCAGGCGGCGGACCACCTGCGGGCCGCCGAGCCGGCGCCAAGCGATCAGCACGCGGCGGTTCGTGTTCACCAGCCGCAGCGCCTCGTCGACGTGCTCGCTCACCAGCGCGGCGAACAGCTGCAGCCCGGGCCGGGCGCCGAACCGCCGCTGCAGGTCGGCCAGCCGGGAGCGGAAGGTGTGCGGCACCAGGCCGATCTCCTCCGGCGCGTACGCGAGCAGCGGCGTCGCCGTCCCGCCTCCGGAAGCGGCGACCGTGACCGCGGCCGGGACCGCCGCCAGCGCCGCCGCGGCGTTCACCTTGCCGGAGCCCCACAGGTGGTTGCCGCGGATCCCGGTCGCCGGCTCGATCACCGGCGGCACCTCGGCGGCCGGGATCCCGTCGATCCGGCACGCCTGCTGCAGGTGCGCGCGGACCTGCTCGAACGTCAGGTTGTGGTTCTTCTGGAACATGAGCGCCACCAGGCCGGCCACGTGCGGCGACGCCATGCTGGTGCCGGACTTGTCGACGACGAGCTGGTCACAGCACGAGGAGTTGCTGTCCTTGTCGTCGCGGCTGCGCGGCGCGGCGACCCCGACCCCGGGCGCGGCGAGGGTCGGCTTGATCTCCCCGGCCGGGGCGACGGCCTGAGCCGGCAGACCCCGCGAAGAGAACTCGGCCAGCTCGCCACCCCGGTCGTCGTAGGCGGCGACCGTGATCGCGTTCCGCGAGGTACCCGGTGAGAGGATGGTGTTCACCCGCCGGCGCTCGGTCGGTTCCTTGTCCGACTCCAGGCGGAAGGTCGGGTGGGTGTCGCCCTGCTCCTGGAAGAACCACGCGTTCCAGGCAGCGGCCACGGCTGAGGTGTTGGTCAGCTTCAGCTGCCACTGCCCGTCGCGGACCTGTGTGCCCGCCTGCGGTGTGATCGTGAGGTTGATGTTCTTCTTGCCGCCGTGCGTGGCCTCCGGCGCGGTGGACGAGCTCGCGGCCACCGTCATCGCTCCGATCTTGTACTGGCCGGGTGTGCCGGGCGCGCCCGGGGCGCCGGGCGGGATCGGGCCCGTTGTGTTCGGCCCGGGCCGGGCCGGATTCGGTGGGGCGATGAGTTCCACGGTCAGCGTCGCGGTGCCGGAGTACCAGAGGTCGAGGATGTCCACCTTCTTCGACCCCTGCGGGACGCGGAACGGGACGGTGACGGTGTTCGCGGGCGCGGCACCGGCCTGGACCGTCCCGCTCTCGTGGAGTTCCTCGTCGGCCGCGTTGCCCGCCGCCGCCACGATGGCGATCCCCGCGGGTGGTCCCCCCGCGGGCCGGAGGACCTGATCCACCACGACGTCCAAGGGGTCCGTTCCGTCGTGCGGTCCGGTCAGGTGGCCGAAACTGCAGTTGACCACGACCGGCCGGACGACCGGCGGGTTCCCGGCCGCGAGCCTCGTTCCCGCCTGGGCGCACCAGGTGATGGCGTCCAGCGGGTTGCCGCCGGTCACGCCGATCGTCTTCACCACGACGAGGTCGGCCTCCGGTGCGACACCGGTGTAGTTGCCGGGATTGCTGCACCGATCGTCCTGGCTGCCGTCGCCGGCGGCGATCCCGGCGACGTGGTTGCCGTGCCCGACGTCGTCGACGCTGGCGAACGGCGGACCGGCGGCCAGCGCGGCGTTGATTTCCGGGGCCCGGAAGACCCGGCCGATCTGCGCGAACCCGGCGGGCGGCGCCACCCCGCCCGCCGTGGCGCCCTGATCCCAGAGCTCCAGGATCCGGGTCGTCTTGGTCGCGTCGGAATTGCGGAAGGACTCGTGGAAGACGTCGATCCCGGTGTCGGCCACCGCGACGATCACCCCGGCGCCCTTGCCCGGCCACGGCGAATCCGGCGGAACCTTCCACGGGACGCGCATTTCTTTGACCGTGTTGTCCAGCGCCGGCGCCGGCGGGCGTACCAGAGCCACGGACTCGACTTCGGGCAATTCGCCGAACTGTTCCACGTCCGCCAGCGCGATGCTCCCGCTGATCAGGCCACCGTGGTCGTAACCGGGGTCCAGACCGGCCTGCCGCAGCGCCTCGAGGTCACCGGAGTACCGTACGAGCACGGTGACCCGCCGATTCGCGGCCGGCGCTTCCGCGGAGCCGCCGGCCTGCCGGGTCTCCGCCGAACGACGGACCTCGGATCGCCAAACGGCCACGGCGTGCTGCAACGCGGTTTCGATCTTCGTCATGCGGACCCTCCCGCTTTTCCCACGGCAAGAATTTCAGCAGACCCGCGGAAGCAGCACCGCTGTAGGGGTGAACAAAACTGTCCCGGTTCCCACCCCGATGTCTGCCCTTTAGGGCATTATCCGAAATCGAAAATCAATCACCGGAATTCTTTGTCATCCGCCGACAAAAAGAAACACGGCCGTCGGCGTCAGCCCTCCGTCCACATCGGACAGCGTCAGGGTCCGCTCGCGCGGCCCTCCCATGGAGCCCGTGAGCCGACGTCAGGCCCGCCGAGACCGGCGCCGATCACGATCACCCTCATGCAGCGAACATGACGGAAGACGGCACCCACGACCTCGGCACTCGGCCCCTCAGATACCGCCGTTCGGCGGTAGTTAGCGGTCCGAGTTGTCTGATTGGATCCTCCCCAGAGCGTTTTACAACGTTGTAAAAATGAAGGGGTCCTCGCCGATGAGAAGAGCCGCTTCCGTCTTCGTCGCCGTGCTGGTGGCGCTGGGCGTGGCGTCCGGCACGCCGCCCGCAGGCGCCGCCGAGCCCGTGCACGGCCTGAAGGCCGAGTACTTCACACCGTCGGCGCCGGGCGCGCACGACTTCGCGAACCTGGCCGGCACCGCGCTCGACGGGGAGGTCGACCACGCGGACCTGACCTCGGTCTTCGGGCTGGTCGCCGGGCGCACGGAGAACACGACCGCCCGGTGGAGCGGACAGCTCGCCGTGCCGCAGACCGCCGACTACACGTTCTACGCCATCGGCGACAACGGGTTCCGGCTGTTCCTCGACGGCGCGCCGGTGATCGACCACTGGGTCGGCGACTGGGACAAGGAGCAGACCAGCGCGCCGGTCACGCTGACCGCCGGCAAGCAGTACGACTTCAAGCTGGAGATGTTCCAGGACACCGGCGGCGCGAACATGTTCCTGCGCTGGTCGAGCGCGAGCATCGCGAAGCAGATCGTGCCGCTGTCGGCGTTCACTCCCCCGGCCGGCTTCGCGGTCGTGCCGCGCACGGCGGACGTGTCCCAGGACGGCCGCACGCTCACGGCCGACTTCGGCGGCCGCGTCTCGGGCACGAACGACCTGAAGGACCACCTGCGCATCGAGGTCGACGCGACGCCGATGCCGATCTCGGCCATCACGACGACCCGCACCCGGGCCACGATCCGGCTGGCCGAGGAGGTCCTGAAGGGCCAGCGGATCACGCTCTACTACGACGGCGCGGGCGCGCTCGCGGTCGACGGCACGAAGGTCGGCAAGGCCGGGCGCCTCGTCGCGAACGCGTCGACCGAACGGCTCCGGACGCCGTGGGGCGAGAACGTCGACACGCGCCACCCGCTGCCGGAGTACCCGCGGCCGCAGCTCGAGCGCGACAAGTGGGTCAACCTCAACGGCCCGTGGGAGTTCTCGGCGGCCAAGGACGGCCAGCAGCCGACGTTCGGCAAGCGGCTGCCCGAGAAGGTGATCGTGCCTTACCCGATCGAGTCGCAGCTCTCCGGGCTCGAACGGCACGAGGACCACATGTTCTACCGCCGCACGGTCAGCGTCCCGCGCGACTGGAAGATCGGCGGCGGGCAGCGTCTCAAGCTGAACTTCGGCGCGGTCGACTACCAGGCGAAGGTCTGGGTGAACGGCAAGCTCGTCGCGGAGCACACCGGCGGCTACACGGCGTTCAGCGCCGACATCACCGACGCGCTCAAGCGCGGTGACGAGCAGGAGATCGTCGTCGCGGTCACCGACACGACCGGCCCGTACCAGCCCAAGGGCAAGCAGTCGCCCAACCCCGGCGGCATCTTCTACACGCCGTCGTCGGGCATCTGGCAGACGGTGTGGCTGGAGCCGGTGGCGGCCCAGGGCATCGACGAGATCAAGACGACGCCCGACCTCACCACCAGTTCGCTGGCGCTCAACGTCAAGTCCGCGGGCAACGCCACCGTCACGGCTGTCGCCAAGGACGCGCGCGGCCGTCAGGTCGGCACGGTCAGCGGACCGGCGAACGCGAACCTGAAGCTGGCGGTGCCCAACCCGCACCTGTGGACGCCGGACGACCCGTACCTGTACCAGCTGGAGATCAAGCTGGGCGGCGACAAGGTCAAGAGCTACTTCGGCATGCGGTCCACCGGCATCACGAACGTCAACGGCGTCCCCAAGCTGACGCTCAACGGCAAGCCGTTCTTCTCCCTGATGCAGCTGGACCAGGGCTTCTACCCGGACGGCCTGAACACCGCGCCGAGTGACGACGCCCTCGTCTTCGACCTGAAGGCGCAGAAGGACCTCGGCTTCAACGCGGTCCGCAAGCACATCAAGGTCGAGCCGGCCCGCTGGTACTACCACGCGGACCAGCTGGGACTGCTGGTGTGGCAGGACTTCGTCTCCCTCGACGACGGCAACAACGCCGGGGCGCAGCAGGCGTGGCTCAGCCAGGGCCTGGAGGAGATGCACCAGCTGCAGAACTACCCGTCCGTCTACGCCTGGATCGTGTTCAACGAGGGCTGGGGCGAGTGGGACAAGGCCGCGACCGGCCGGATCACCGACCAGGTCAAGGCCGCCGACCCGAGCCGGATCGTCAACGCCCACAGCGGGGTGAACTGCTGTGCGTCCAAGGGCGACTCGGGCGCGGGTGACGTCATCGACCACCACGACTACAACAACACCGACCCGGCCGCCTCGGACGGCCGACGCGTCGCGATGGACGGCGAGCACGGCGGCTTCACGCTGCGCACGCCGGGTCACCAGTGGCCGGGTGCGCCGATCGCGATCTACAGCGGCGTGCAGGACAAGGCGGCGCTGACGGCGAAGTACGTCGACAACACCCGCACGTTCTACCTCGGGCAGGCGCGGGCCGAGCTGTCGGCGTCGGTCTACACGCAGGTCACGGACCTGGAAGGCGAGCTCAACGGGCTCTGGACCTACGACCGCAAGCGCATCAAGGTCGATCCCGGTCCGGTCCGCGAGATCAACCGGCGTGTGATCGAAGCCGGTGCCAACGCGGGCAAGCCGTACCCGTACGCCGGGAAGGGCTCGTGGAACCTCGACGAGCGCGGCGGAACGACCGCGAAGGACTCGAGCGGCGGCAACAACCCGCTGACGCTCACCCCGGCCGGGGCGACGTTCAAGGACGGCGCGCTGCAGTTCACCGGCGGTTCGGCCGACACCTACGGCCCGGTCGTCGACACGACCGGTGACTACACGGTGTCGGCGAAGGTGCGGCTCGACCAGCTGCCCGGCAACTACGCGACCGCGGTGAGCCAGGACGGCCGGGGGCAGGAGAGCCCGTTCTACCTGCAGTACGGCCAGGGCGCGTTCGCGTTCAGCACGCCGGGCGGCAACCGGGCCCGGTACGAGGTCGTGCCGGAGATCGGCCGCTGGTACGAGCTGACGGGCGTGCGGGCCGGCAACGAGATCAGGCTCTACGTGGACGGCGTGAAGGTGGCGACGGCCGCGGCCGGACCGGCGGTGGCCGGCACGGGCGCGTTCACGGTCGGCCGGGCCAAGTACAACGGCCAGAACGTCGACTTCTGGAGCGGCGCGGTCGACGACGTCCGCGTGGCCGGCAAGGCGTTGACGGACGCGGAGGTGGCCCAGCTCCCCTGACGCCGGCGGCGCGGCCAGGTCCGAAGCCCTGCCCCTCCTCGGAGGGGCAGGGCTTCGGCCGTCAACCGGCGCGGCGCCCTCACCCCCGGTGAATTCCCGTCGTAGCCGAGCCGGTCTTGGACAAACTTAAGGCTCACCCGCCACAGTGGGCGTGATCCGGGCGCCCGCGCTTGCCTGGGTGCATCGTTCAAGACGGGTTCAGTCGCCGGGCAAGAGATAACTGTCACCTCGTGCTCGGGGTGTCCGTTTCGGAAGATGGCTACTGGCACGTCAATCCATTGGTGATCTCCGAGGAGAGGTGCATGAGCGACCTCACTGCTCCGCCCGGCCCCGGTCTGCGCATCGGGCTGGTCGCGGAGTCGAAGAAGGCCGAAACACGAGTGGCCCTCACCCCCGACGCCGTGCGCAAGGCGATCGGGCTGGGCTACACCGTCGTGATCGAGAACGGGACCGGTGTGCGCTCCGGGTTCGACGACGAGGCCTACGCCGCCGCGGGGGCCGAGGTGTCGCCGCATCCGGTGTGGGACGCCGATGTCGTGGTCACGATCAACGCACCCGAACCCGCGGAGATCGACCGGCTGCGCGAAGGCACGGTCCTGGTGTCGATGCTGGCACCCGCGCTCGAGCCGGATCGGCTGGCGGCGCTGGCCGCACGCGGCGTCACGGCGCTCGCGATGGACGCGGTCCCCCGCATCTCGCGGGCGCAGTCGCTGGACGTGCTCAGCTCGATGGCGAACATCGCCGGGTACCGCGCGGTGATCGAGGCGGCGCACGTGTTCGGGCGGTTCTTCACCGGTCAGGTCACCGCCGCGGGCAAGGTCCCGCCGGCGAAGGTGCTCGTCGCGGGCGCCGGCGTGGCCGGGCTGGCGGCGATCGCGGCCGCGAACAGCCTGGGTGCCGTCGTGCGCGCGACCGACCCGCGGCCGGAGGTGGCCGACCAGGTCCGCTCGCTCGGCGGCGAGTACCTCGCGGTGGAGGTCGAGCAGGAGGCGAGCACCGACGGCTACGCCAAGGCGACGTCGGAGGCCTACGACCGGCGGGCGGCGGAGATCTACTCCGAGCAGGCCGCCGACGTCGACATCGTCATCACGACCGCGCTCATCCCGGGCCGGCCGGCGCCGAAGCTGATGACGGCCGAGCAGGTCGCGTCGATGAAGCCGGGCAGCGTGATCGTGGACATGGCGGCCGCTCAGGGCGGCAACGTCGCGGGCACCGTGGCCGGTGAGGTCGTCACCACCGGCAACGGCGTGACGATCGTCGGCTACACCGACCTGCCCGCCCGGCTGCCCGCGCAAGCCTCGCAGCTCTACGGCACGAACGTGGTGAACCTGCTGAAGCTGCTCACCCCCGCCAAGGACGGCCGCCTCACCCTCGACTTCGACGACGCCGTGCAGCGCGGCCTGACCGTGGTCCGCGACGGCGAGGTCCTGTGGCCGCCGCCCCCGGTGTCGGTGAGCGCGGCCCCGCAGGCCGCACCCGCCGCGCGGCCGGAGCCGGAACCCGCGAAGCCCCGGTCGCCGTGGCCGCGGGTGGCCGGCGCCGGACTGGGCGGCGTGGCGCTGTTCCTGGCGTCGGCGTTCGCGCCACCCGAGCTGGCCGGGCACCTGACGGTGTTCGTGCTCGCGATCGTCATCGGCTTCTACGTGATCGGCAACGTGCACCACGCGCTGCACACGCCGCTGATGTCGGTCACCAACGCGATCTCCGGGATCATCGTCGTCGGCGCGATCCTGCAGATCACCGGCGGCGGCGCGCTGACCACCGTCCTGGCCACCGCCGCGGTGCTGCTGGCCGCCATCAACGTCGTCGGTGGCTTCGCGGTGACCCGCCGGATGCTGTCGATGTTCTCGAGGAGCTGAGCCCGTGCACGCGGAAACCTGGAAGACGGCGGCCTACCTCATCGCCGCCCTGCTGTTCGTGGCCAGCCTCGCCGGGCTGGCCAAGCACGAAACGTCCCGCCGCGGCCTCCGGTTCGGCATCGCCGGCATGGTGATCGCGCTGGTCGCGACCGCCGCCACCGCCCTCGGGGCCGCCTCCGGGCTCGGCATCACGCTGCTGCTGGTGGCGCTCGTGATCGGCGCGGCCATCGGCTTGTGGCGGGCCCGCGTGGTCGAGATGACCGGCATGCCCGAGCTGATCGCCCTGATGCACAGCTTCGTCGGCCTGGCCGCGGTGCTCGTCGGCTGGAACGGCTTCCTCGAAGTCGAAGCCGGCTCGACGGCCACCGAGCTGACGGGGTCGCTGCTGGGGATCCACCACGCCGAGGTCGTGATCGGCGTGTTCATCGGCGCCGTGACCTTCACGGGGTCGATCGTGGCCTACCTCAAGCTGTCGGCGCGGATCGCGTCCCAGCCGCTGCAGCTGCCCGGCAAGAACGTGCTCAACCTCGGCGCGCTGGTGGCGTTCGCCGCGCTGACCGTGGTCTTCGTGGTCAGCCCGGGCGTCTGGCTGCTGGCGGTGGTCACGCTGCTGGCGCTGCTGCTCGGCGTCCACCTGGTCGCCTCGATCGGCGGCGGGGACATGCCGGTCGTCGTCTCGATGCTCAACAGCTACTCCGGCTGGGCCGCGGCCGCGTCGGGCTTCCTGCTGGGCAACGACCTGCTGATCATCACCGGCGCGCTCGTCGGCTCCTCGGGTGCGTACCTGTCCTACGTGATGTGCAAGGCGATGAACCGGTCGTTCGTCTCCGTCATCGCCGGCGGCTTCGGCGCGCCCGCGGCGACGGGGTCGGCGGAGGTCGAAGGCGAGCACCGCGAGGTCGACGCCGCCGGCGTGGCCGAGCTCCTCGCCGACGCCCGCTCCGTGATCATCACGCCCGGGTACGGCATGGCGGTCGCCCAGGCGCAGGGACCGGTGGCGGAGCTGACCCGGCGCCTGCGGGACCGCGGCGTCGAGGTCCGCTTCGGGGTGCACCCGGTCGCCGGGCGGCTGCCCGGGCACATGAACGTGCTGCTCGCCGAGGCCAAGGTGCCCTACGACATCGTGCTGGAGATGGACGAGATCAACGACGACTTCGCCGAAACCGACGTCGTCCTCGTCATCGGCGCCAACGACACGGTGAACCCGGCCGCGTCCGAGGACCCGGCCAGCCCGATCGCGGGCATGCCGGTGCTGCGGGTCTGGGAAGCGGGCGACGTCGTGGTGTTCAAGCGCTCGATGGCGACCGGCTACGCGGGGGTGCAGAACCCGTTGTTCTTCCGCGACAACAGCCAGATGCTCTTCGGCGACGCCAAGGACCGCGTCCAGGACATCCTGGCCGCGCTTCCCAGCCGGGTGGCCGTCGGCTGATCCTGCGGGGAGCTGGGCTAGGGGCGATAGTCCCAGTCCAGCTCCCAGCACTGGAGGTGGTAGTACCCGAGGATGGCCACCGCGGCGCACCCGTCGGGCGACAGCTCGACCGCGATGACGTCCTCACCGCATTCGATCTCGGTCACCAGGCCGCCGCTCGGGAGGTGCCACAGGCGCAGCAGCCGAGGCGACGCCGTGAGCAGGAGGTCGCCGTCCGCGCTGAGGGCCAGGGACACCACCCGGTCGTCGGCCACCTTCGCCACGGCCTCGGCCGAGCCCGCGACGGACAGCACGACCTCGCCGGTGTTGTCGAAGCCGAGCCGGGTGGCGGCGAAGACCCGGCCGTCGGCGCTCGCGACCACGACCGACTCGCCGGCGTAGACGCGCGCCTCGCGCACGGTCGTGAAGTTCTCGACGTCCACCACCCGGGCACGCCCGTCGTTCTTGACCACGACGGCGACCGACCCCGACAGCACCACCCGCTCGTCCGCCCGCACCGACCAGCCGTGCAGCGGGCGGCCCGTCAGCCGGTTGCGCAGGACGGCGAGACCATCGCGGCGGATGAACTCGAACGTGGGGTTCTCGTCCTTCAGCACGGGGTTCCCGGCCTCGTCCCGCACGACGACGCCGGCGCGGCGAGCCGTCTTGAGGTCCCACAGCACTTCGGCGCCGTCCGAATCCAGCGCGAGCACGTGGCGGTCGTCCGCGCAGGCCGTCGCGTGCTCGAAGTCCAGCTCGTGCCGCTCCGGCGCGGCCGCCACGTCGCCGGTGCGCAGGTCGACGGCCCGGACACCCCGGCCGAAGAAGTCCGCGAAGGCGTAGTGCACGTCCCGGGTGAGCGCCGTCCGGCCGTGCAGGACGGCGTCGAAGCGGCGGGAAGGCCACAACCCCGCGAAGGCGGTCCGCTCGCTGACCGCGCCGACCCGCCGCCACAGCGTCCGGAGCTCCGGGTGCCTGCGGTAGGCGGGCATCGCGCGCAGGATGTCCAGCTGCCGCCGGGCGTCGGCGAGGCGGCCGGTGTCGAGGAACTCCGCGGCCAGGCCGAGGTTTTCCGCGGCGATCAGCGCGTCCCCGGCCATCCGGTCGGTCGGCTGCGGGCGGGCGTAGCTCCACGGCGCGGCGGGCCCCGGCTCGGGCAGGTGGACGACGGCGGTGGTGTGGACGGTCCGCGGGGTGCGGCTGCCGAGCAGGACCAGGACGGCGCTGCCGCCGGCGTCCGCGGCGATCTCCATCGGGTCGCGCGAGGAGACGGTCGTGGTGAACGTGCACCGGCCTTCGTCGAGCTGCCACCGCTGGACCAGGAGGTCGAAGGTGTTCACCGCGGTCCGGCCGTCGTCGCTGACCGCCAGCCAGCTGAAACCCTTGTTCCACAACAGGGCGCTGCCGATGACCGTGACCTCGGCGGTCGCCAGGTCCACCCGGACGACCTGGTCGTCGTGGGTGGCCGAAAGCGCGTACCGGGCGGTGGGGCTGATCGCGCAGTTGTGCCGCAGGCCGCCGACCCGCCACAGCTCCTCGCCGGAGCGGGTCAGCACCCGCAGCGTCCAGTCGAAGCCGTCGAACACGACCAGGCGCTCGTTGTCGGCGGTCACCGCGATCGCCCAGCCCCGGCCGGATTCCGACTCCGCCGACCCGGCGCGGACGAGCGTCACGGCGTCGCCCAGTACCCGCACGGACCCGTCGCCGCCGACGGTGGCCACCACCGTCCCGTCGGGGCTGACCGCGACGGCCTCCACCGTGCCCGCCGGCAGGTCGGCGACCCGGGTGCACTCCCCCGTGGTCGTGTCCCAGACCCGCACTTGCCCGCTCGCGTCGGCGGAGGCCAGCACCCGGCCGTCGGTGCTCAGCGACACCGACCGGAGGCGGTCTTCGTGGCCGGCCAGGCTGTACCGCACCCGCTCGTCCGGCAGGGACCAGACTTCGGCCTCCTTGCCCCGGAAGGTCACCGCGGCCACCCGGCCGTCGGCGCTCAGGGCGATCGGGTGCGCCCGGTCGACGTAGACCGGGCTGGGCCGCTCGGTGACCGCCCGGTCCGGCAGGGCGCGGGCGGTGGCGGTGTCCGGGACGTCGGGCAGGTCGTCGAGCAGCCGGAGCGCCGACTCCTTGTCGCCGCGCTCGATGTGGACGGCGGCGAGCAGGTGGTCGGCCGTCCGGTCGCCGTCGTGGCTGAGCCGCACCGCGTCCAGCTCGGCGATCAGCTGCCGGTCGGTCCGCGCGCCGGCCCGCCACCGGCGCAACCCGCGGTTGTAGGTCGCGTGCGGGTGGTGCGGGTCGGCCCGCAGCGCCTCCTCCCACAGCTCGTCCGCCCGCTCGGCGTGCCCGAGGTCCAGCAGGGACAGTGCCCGGTTGGACAGCGCGTCGGCGAGCAGCGGGGCTTCGTCCGGCCGCTGCCGCGGGTACGGCTCGAAGACCGCGGACCGGTAGAGCTCCGCCAGCTCGTCGGCGAGTTCGCCGAACCCCGCGGGCCGGGCCGCGGGGTTCTCGGCGAAGCAGCGCCGCAGCAGGTCGGCGACCCCCGGCGGCACCGGCGGGAGGACGGGGTCGGCGGGACCGGCCTCGAGGAACTGGGCGAAGACGCCCGCCGCCGCGTGCCCGAACATCGCCGGCGGCCCGCCCGCGAACATCTCGACCACGCTCACCGCCCACGACCAGACGTCGGTCGCCGGGCCGAGCGTCTCGCCCCTGGCCTGCTCGGGCGAGCAGTACTCCAGGGTCAGGCCTTCGCCGCCGGTGACGTTGGCCAGTCCGAAATCGGTGACCTTCGCCGCGCCGTCGCCGTCGAGCATGACGTTGGCGGGCTTGACGTCCTGGTGGACCACGCCGCGCTCGTGCGCGTGCCCGAGACCCCAGGCGGTCTGGATCGCCAGGTCGAGGATCCGGCGCACCGCCGCGCGGTGCCCGCCGTCGTAGAGCGCGCGGTCGCGGACGGCCTCGGCGAGGCTGCCGCCGCCGGCCCATTCGGCGAACACCCGGGGTGTGCCGTCGACGCGGCGGACGTAGGCGCAGCTCACGACGTGCGGGTGCGCGCCGAGGCCGACCCAGGCCTCCGCCTCGGCCTCGAACCGCTCGGCGTCGGCCGGGGACGCGACCAGCTCCTGGCGCGGGGTCTTGACCGCCAGCTCCATCCCCCACTGGCGGTGCCACACGCGGTACACCAGGCCCATGCCGCCGGTCGTGACGACGTCACGGACCTCGTACACCCCGAGCACGACGTCCCCCGGGGACCACACCTAGTCCACCTGCGCCACGTAGAGCGGGGTGCCGAGCACGACGTTCACGCCGTCGGCCGTGGGGCTGGGCCCGGTCAGCAGCCGCTTGGCGACGAACTCGAGGTTCTGGTCCGGCCCCGGCATGGCCTCGTTGGCCCGCTGCACGGCGGCCAGCGCCCCCTTGTGCGCCCCGTCGTCCTCGCGCTTGATCGCTTCGGTCAGCGCACCGATCTCCGGGTCGCTGCGCAGCCCGGCGAGCAGCGACGGCAGCACCGAGCGGGGCACCCCGGCCGCGGGGCCGCCGCCGAGGATGTGGTGCCCGGACCCGCCGAGCCCGACGACGGTCCGCCCGCTGCTCCCGCCGAAGTACGCGAGCGTCGGCTCGGCCGGGAACGGTCCCCAGCTCATCGGCAGCAGTCCCCAGAAGAACTGGCCGGGTTCGTCGACCGTGCCGAGGTCGCCGTGGTCTTCCAGGTACCGGACCACCCGCTGCAGCTTCGCCGTGCGCTCCCCGCCCGCGGGCGCCTCCGTGGCCTGCTTGCCCCCGAAGAGCTTCAGGTTGACGCTGACCTCGGTGGTGCGCTTGCGCGTGAAGGCCGGGTCCATCTGCGCGAGCAGCATGTCGACCTTGCTGTCACTGACGTACAGGTAGTACTGGAACGACACCGTGCTCCCCATCCCCCGACGACGCTGACCGGATGATAGCGACCGGGCCGGTCGCCGGCATCGCGGCCGTCGTCGCCGGGTCAGGAGAGTTTGAGGGCGGGTTTGGTGAGGTCGAGCCAGACGGCGACGTCGAGGATCCGCTCGAACGTGTAGCGGGCCGCCGGGTCCACGTCGGCCGGGTTCCGGCCGGCCGCCTCGGCCACCTTCTTCGGGTCGCACATGAACAACGCGTCGGTGTTCGACTCGGCGAGGACGTCCCGCACCTGCTGCTGGAGCGCGGCCACGTACCGGAGGTCCTGGGTCGAGGGGTACCCGCTCTTGCGGCGGCCCGCGACCGAGTCCGGGAGCACGTCCCGGGCCGCCGCGCGGAGCAGGCTCTTCTCGTTGCCGTCGAAGGTGTGCATCGACCAGGGGACGTTGTACAGGTACTGCACCAGGCGGTGGTCGCAGAACGGGACCCGGGTCTCCACGCCCGCGCGCATCGCCATCCGGTCCAAGCGGTCCTCGAGGGTGCGCATGAAGCGGGTCAGTCCCAGGTAGGCGATCTCGCGTTGCTTGCGCCGGGGGGTGTCCTCGCCGTCCAGGTGGGGGACCTCGGTGAGCGCGTCGTGGTAGCTGTCCCGAGTGAACCCCGGGAGATCGACCAGGTCGATGAACTCCTGGGTCATGTAGGACGACGTGTCCAGCTGGGGCCAGGCGACGAACCAGGGGAAGTTGCCGCCCGTGTAGACCGATTCGGCGTGGTGCCAGAGGTGGCCCATGAAGATCTCGTCACCGGCCTCGCCGCTCAGCGCCACCGTGACGTGTTCCTTGAGTGCCTTGAACAGCAGGAAGATCGAGCTGTTCATGTCGCCCATGCCGTAGGGCGCGTCCCAGGCGGCCACGACCTCGCGGCGCACGTCCGGGTCGGACAGCGCGCGGTGGTCCAGGACGAGCTGGTGGTGCTCGGTCCCGACGTGCTTCACGACGTCGGCGATGTAGGGGCCGTCGGCACTCCCCCGGATGGTGTCGGGCTTGAAGTTCTCGGTCTGGTCGGGGAAGTCCACCGAGAACGTGCGGACGATCTCACCGCGGGGACGCAGGCTGCGGTCGGCCAGTCCGGTGAGCACGCTGGAGTCCAGGCCGCCGGACAGCAGCACTCCCCGGGGCACGTCGGCCACCAGCTCGTGCGCGACGTTGTCCTCGATCATCGCCTGCACCGTGCGGATCGTGGATTCCCGGTCCTCGGTGTGCGGCTCGGCGGTCAGGCGCCAGTAGGTGTGCTCGCGCAGGCCGGACCGGTCCACCGTGATCACCGTGCCCGGGCGGACGACCTTCACGCCGGACCAGACGCCTTCGTCGGTGCTCGGGAATCCCAGCAGCAGCCGGCGGATGCCGTCGGTGTCGACCACCGCCTCCGCCAGCGGGTGCGCCAGGATCGCCTTCGGCTCGGAGCCGAACAGGACGCCGTCCGGGGTCCGGAAGTAGTGCAACGGCTTGGTGCCCAGGCGGTCGCGGATGAGGAGCAGGCGCTCGGTCCGGCCGTCCCACACCCCGATCGCGCACATGCCGACCATCCGCTCGGCGACCGCCGCGCCCCACTCCAGGTACCCGCGCAGCACCACCTCGGTGTCGCTCGCGGTGCGGAACCGATGGCCTCGCCGGCGCAGTTCGTCGCGCAGTTCGACGAAGTTGTAGGTCTCGCCGCTGTAGGTGAGCACGACCTCGCCGTCCGGGGTGTCGACCGACATCGGCTGGGTTCCGCCGGGCAGGTCGATGATCGAGAGCCGGCGGTGGCCGAAGGCGGCGTGCGTCCCGGTCCAGATCCCCCACTCGTCCGGGCCGCGCTGCCGCATGCTGTGCGTCATCGCCTCGACTGCGGGCCGTTCCTTGGTCAGGTCACGGTCGAACGACACCCAGCCGGCAACCCCGCACATGTTTGCTCCTTCCGTTGCGGTGGAGCGTATCCAGGCTCGCGGGCAGCGACAACGAACATAGGGGTTGGGCCTCCCGGCCCCCCGTGGTGGAGTGGTGCCGGAGGTGGAACCGTTGACAGCAAGCGACTACCGGTCGAGGTTCACCGAGTGGGACCAGCGGTCCTGGGTGCGCTCGAAGCCCCACCGGGACTCCCCCTTCACCGCGGGCGGGCACTACTTCTCGGCGGATCTCTGCCCGCTGTCGGCGTGCCCGCCGGTGCTCGCGGCGCCGGACCGCGTCCGCTCGGCGATCCTCGTCCACAGCCTCTACCTGCACCTGGAGTTCACCGTCCGGCTGGAAATGGGGCCGGTCAACGAGATCTGCGCGCTGCTGCGGTCACCGGACTTCCTGCCGTGGCTGCCCACCGCCATGAAGGACGACGTGCTGCGGATCTACACCGACGAAGCCGGCCACGCGGAGATGTCCAACACGCTCAAGTCGGCGGTCATCGCCGAGACCGGGGTGGTCCCGATCGACCACCGGCCGCGGTTCCTCACCGAGCTCGCCGCTCTGTACTCGGCCGAGCTGCCCGCGTACCGGCCGCTGGTCAAGCTGTTCTTCGCGATCGTCTCGGAAACCCTCATCACCGGCACTCTGACCAAGCTGCCGAAGGATCCGTCCGTGCAGCCGGCCGTGCGCGAGCTCGCGCGGGACCACGCCGCGGACGAGGGCCGGCACCACGCGTTCTTCCGCCAGCTGTTCGAACTGCTGTGGCCGCGGATGCCGCTGCCGCTGCGTCGCAAGATCGGCGAACTGCTGCCCCGGGTGATCTTCGCGTTCCTCTGGCCGGACGAACCCGCGCTGCTCGGCGTGCTCCGAAGCATGCCCGGCGAGTTCGACGACCCGGTGCGGATCGTCGCCGACCTGTCCGCGTCGCCCCGGACTCGCGACGCCGTGCTGCGCAACGCGACACCGACGCTGCGCATGCTCCGGGACAACGGGGTGTTCGAGGAACCGTCGGTGGCGAAGGCTTTTCTCGACGCGGGACTGCTCGCATGATCCGCGACTACGTGCTGGCGCTGCTGTCCGTCCCGCTGGCGGCCGAGACCGAGCTGGCCCGGTTCGCCCTCGGCTCGCGCTGGAGCGACACCCTGACGCGGTGGCTCACCAAGGCACGGGACCTGGACACGGGGCTGGACTTCGACCTTTCCCCGCATCCGGCGGGCCTGTCCCTGCGGATGCGGCTCCCGCTGGCGGCCACGGTGACGGTGGCACTGGTGACCGAGCCGGACGTCGTGCCGGAGGTCGACAGCGACCTGCTCGTCGTGCTGGCCTGCTGTCCGGAGTGGACGGTCGAGTGCGACGGCGACGTCCTGCTGGTCGAGCCGCGCTGGGCGGCGGGGCTGCTTCTCGACGACGCCACACCCCTGTTCTGGGGCGTGGCCGCCGCCGAGCGGCAACCCTCAGTCCTGGACGCTCGCTAACCGCTCCAGCTCCGCCACCACCTGCGCGGGCGCGGGGGTCTCCTCAACCTGCGCCCGCACCTTCTCCGCCGACACGGCGAACGACGGATCGTCCAGCAGCCTCAGCAACTGCGCCCGCAGCTGCTCGGCGGTGACCTGCTCGTGCTCCAGCACCAGACCGGCCCCCTGCTCCGCCAGCCGATCCGCCAGCCCGGCCTTGTCCCACATGTTGCCCGGGATCACCAGCTGCGGCACCCCGTGCGCCACGGCGTTGCCGGTCGTGCCCGCACCGCCGTGGTGGAGCACCGCCGCGCACGTCGGCAGCAGCGCGTCCAGCGGGACGAAGTCGAACAGCTTCACGTTGTCCGGGACCGCCGTGGCCGTCGAAGCCTGCTGGGCGGTCAGCGTCGCGACCACCTCGATGTCCAGGCCGGCCACCGCGGCGAACAGGTCGTCGACCGAGAAGCGGTCCTCGCCCCACAGGTCGCGCCGGGACATGCCGAGGGTGACGCAGACCCGGGGCCGGGCGGGCGGCTCGGACAGCCACGACGGCACCACCGACGGGCCGTTGTACGGCACGTGGCGCACCGGGAGGTAGTCGACGCCGGTCGGGAACCGGGTCCACGGCGGCAGCGGGTCGAGCGTGCGCTGCCCGAGTACTAGGTCCTCGTCGAACGTGCAGCCGTACCGCTCCAGCTTGGCCGACAGCCACTCCGCCATCGGGTCCGCTCCCCCGGCGCCGCCCAGTCCGGTGAACAGGCCGCGCATGCGGGCCCAGTGGTCGAGCCCGAACAGCATCCGGACGTGGGCCGCGCCGCTGGCCCGCGCGGCGATCGGGCCCAGGTACGTCAGCGCGTCCCAGACGACCAGGTCCGGCTGCCAGGACCGGGCGAACCCGACGACGTCGTCGAGCACGGCGTCCTGGGCGAGCCGTTCCAGCCCGAACGAGCACCACGTCGTGAACACGCCGCGGACGTAGTCCGGGGTGAGCCGGTCCGGGCGTGTCTCGGTGACGTCGAACTCCGACCCGAAGACAGTCTTGCTGGCCGGCCGTTCTTGAGCTTTCCGGCTCAGCCCGGCCAGGTCCAGCTCCGGACCCACCGCGACCGCCGGCAGTCCCGTGTGGACGATGGCGTCGGTCAGATCCGGCTGGGCGGCGATCCGGACGTCATGCCCGGCCGCGCGCAGCGCCCACGCCATCGGCACCAGGTTGTACAGGTGCGCGTTCGCCGCCAGCGTCGTGAACAGAACCTTCATCGAACTCTCCCAACCATTCCTCGATCGCGTTCGCGGTGTCGCCGGCGTGCTCCCGCACCATCGTGAAGTGGTCACCGGGCACGTCCAGCACCGTGGGCCAGCCCGGCCGCAGACCGGCCGAGCCCTCGGGCCGCACGAAGAGCACGGGCGCGGTGGTCTCCGGCGCGGGGTGGCCGCCGAGCAGCCGGAGGTACTGGCCCATCGCCGACAGCCGGGTGCCGGTGAACGGGCCGAACAGGGTTTCTCGTTCCAGCAGTCCGTGCAGCACGCGCTCGAAGAGCTCGTCGACCTCGCCGAGGTGCGTGTCGAGCAGGACGACGCCCGCGGGCCGGCGGCCCCGATGCTCCAGCGCCGCCGCGGTGGCCAGCGCGAGCACGCCGCCCCAGGAGTAGCCCACCAGCACCTGTCCGCCGGGATCACCCTGGCTCAGCGCGGACTCGGCGAGCACGCCGGCCAGAGCGTCCACTGTGGCCGGGAGCGGCTCGCCGTCGGCGAAGCCCGGCACCGGCACGGCCCGCACCTCGCGCACGTCACGCCAGTGCGCGGCGAGGCGGGCGTACTGCTGGACGCCGCCCATCACCATCGGGGACGGGAAGCAGAGCAGGCTGGTCGGGTTCGGCCCGGTGGACAGGGGCACCTGCCGCGGGGGCCGCGCCGCCGAGGTGAAGGTGGGCCGCAAGCCACCGGCCGCCTTGATCAGTTCGAGGCCTTCCGGGACGCGGCCGTCCGCGACGGCCCGGCGGAACAGGTCGCCGAGCAGGTCCGTCGTCGCGGGCGCTTCGGTGCCGAGCTCGGCCAGCAGGTGCCGGGCGAGCCCGGCCGGGGTGTGGTGGTCGAACACCGCGCTGGCGGGCAGCCGCAGGCCGGTCGCCGCGTTGAGGCTGTTGCGCAGCTCCATCGCGGTCAGCGAGTCGAACCCGACTTCCAGGAACGCCTGCTCCGGCGCCACGGCCTCGGGCCCGGCGTGGCCGAGCACGGCGGCCGCGTGGCCGCGCACCAGCTCCACCAGGGTCTTCTCCCGCTCGGCCGCGGGCAGGGCGGCGAGCCGGCGGGTGAGACCGTCCACATCGGACCGGACGGTCGGACGTGGAGCCCGGGCCCGCCGCTCCAGCTTCGCGGGGACCACCATCGGCAGCCCGGCCGCCAGTGCGGCGTCGAACAGCGCCAGCCCTTCCGCGGTGGACAGGCCCTTGAGCCCGGAGCGGGACAGCCGCGCGGTGTCGGCGGTGGCGGTCATCCCGCTTTCGTCCGCCCAGAGGCCCCAGGCCAGCGAGACGGCGGGCAGTCCGCGCGCCTGCCGGTGCGCCGCGAGCGCGTCGAGGGCGGTGTTCGCCGCGGCGTAGTTGCCTTGGCCGGCGGAGCCGAGGACGCCGGCGCTGGAGGAGAACAGCACGAACGCGGCCAGGTCCAGGTCGCGGGTGAGCTCGTGCAGGTGCCAGGCCGCGTCGGCTTTCGGCCGGGAGACCCGGTCCAGCCGGCTCGGCGTCAGCGACTCGATGACGCCGTCGTCGAGCACTCCGGCGGCGTGCACGATCGCGGTCAGCGGACGCTCGGCGGGGATCCGCGCCAGCAGCCGCTCGACGTCGGCTCGGTCGCCGACGTCGCAGACGACGACTTCGGCGTCCACGTCGACCGGCGGGTGGTCCTCGCGGCGCGCGGTCAGCAGCAGGTGCCGCACACCGTGTTCGGCCACCAGGTGCTCGGCGATCCGGCGTCCGAGGGTGCCGGTGCCGCCGGTGATCAGCACCGTGCCCTTCGGGTCGAGCGGCGGCGGCACGGTCAGCACGACCTTGCCCACGTGCCGGGCCTGGGCCATGAACCGGAACGCCTCCCGCGCCTGGCGGACGTCCCACAGCTTGGTGGGCAACGGACGCAGCCGGCCCGCCGCGAACATCGCCAGCACGTCGGTGAGCATCCGGCCGATCCGCTCCGGCCCGGCTTCGGCCAGGTCGAACGCCCGGTAGGCGACGCCGGCGGGTTCGCGGATGTCGGTCTTGCCCATCTCGAGGAACCGGCCGCCCGGGCGCAGCAGCCGGAGTGACGCGTCGACGAACTCGTTCGCCAGCGAGTTGAGCACGACGTCAACCTGGGCGAACCGGGTTTCGAACTCGAGGTCCCGGGACGAGGCGATGTGGTCGTCCGGCAGTCCCAGCGCCCGCAGGGTGTCCCACTTGGCCGGGCTCGCCGTCGCGTACACCTCCGCGCCCAGCTGCTTGGCGATCTGCACGGCGGCCATGCCGACACCGCCCGCCGCGGCGTGCACCAGCACCGACTGTCCGGATTGGACATCGGCCAGGTCGGTGAGCGCGTAGCAGGCGGTCAGGAACGCGACCGGGGTCGCGGCGGCGTCGGTGTAGGACCAGCCGTGCGGCATCCGCGCCAGCATCCGGTGGTCGGTGACCGCCACCGGGCCGAACGCGCCGGAGAACAGGCCCAGGACGGCGTCGCCCGGTGCGAGACCCGCGACGTCCGGGCCGATCTCGACGACCACGCCCGCGGCTTCCGCGCCGATCGCCCGGTCGCCCTCGGGCACGAGGCCCAGCGAGACCATGACGTCCCGGAAGTTCACCCCGGCGGCCCGGACCGCGACCCGCACCTGGCCAGTGGTCAGCGGCCGGTCGGCCTCGGGCGCGGGGGCCAACGCCAGGTCTCGCAGGGCTCCGCCGCCGCTGTGCAACCGCCAGGAGCCGTCCGGTGGGCGCACCTCGTCGACGAGCCGTTCCAGCCGGGGTGCCAGCAGGTCGCCGCCCCGGACCGCCAGCTGCGTCTCGCCGGCCCCGAAGGCCGCGGCGACGGCGCGTTCCGGCAGCTCCCCGTCCACATCCAGGAGGCCGAACCGGTCCGGGTGCTCCGACTGCGCGGACCTGACCAGCCCCCAGACGCCGGCCCTCGCCAAGTCGGTCACGTCGTCGCCCGGCCGGGCCGCCACCGCCGACCTGGTGACGAACACCAGCCGGTCGGCGGTGTCCCGGGTCAGCCAGTCCTGCATCAGGCCGAGCGCGTCCGCAGTCCCGGCGAAGTGCTCGGCGAACACGACTTCGGCCGCCGGCCCGGTGGCCCGCACCGGTGCCCAGTCGAGCCGGTACAGCGAGTCCGGTCGCACACCGGTGGCCGGCCGGAACGACAGCGACTCGACCGACGCCACCGGCGAGCCCGTGGCATCGGCCAGTTCGATCGAGAACGCGTCGGTGCCCGCCGGTGCCAGTCGCACCCGGAGCGTCGACGCGCCGGTGGCGTGCCACGACACGCCCGACCACTCGAACGGCAGCAGCATGCCCCGGCCGGCGATGCCCAGGACGTGCAGTGCGGCGTCCAAGACCGCCGGGTGCAGGCCGTAGCGGCCGGCGTCGCGGATCTCCGCGGGCAGGGACACCTCGGCGAACAGCTCGTCGCCGCGCTGCCAGGCCGCGCTCAGGCCCTGGAACGCGGGGCCGTACACCAGGCCGGCCTCGGCCAGCCGCTCGTAGAGCCCGGCCAGGTCCAGCGCGACCGCGCCGGCGGGCGGCCACCGGGTCAGCTCGAAGGACCGCGACGGCTCGGACGTCACCAGGCCGGTGGCGTGCCGGGTCCAGGAGCCGTCGTCCGACCGTCGCGAGTGGACGGTCACCGGCCGGGCCCCGGACGGGTCCGGGGCGCTCACCGTGACCTGCACCTGCGCGCTTTCCTCAGCGGACAAGGCGAGTGGGGTGGTCAGGGTCAGCTGGTCGAGCGTGCCGCAGCCGGCCTGGTCGCCCGCGTGCCGGGCCAGCTCGACGAAACCCGTGCCGGGGAACAGCACCGTGCCGTTCACCCCGTGGTCGGCCAGCCACGGCTGGGTTCCCGGGGACAGCCGTCCGGTGCACACCACGCTGTCGGACTCCGCCAGGGTCACGGTCGCGCCGAGCAAGGGGTGGTCCGCGGCGTCGAGGCCGGCCGACCGCACGTCGGCGGACCGGGCGCCGTCCGGCCAGTACCGGTCACGCTGGAAGGGGTACGTCGGCAGGTCGACGAGGTGCGCGTCGGCCGGGAACTCCCAGCCGACGTCGACGCCGTGGACGTGGGCCTCGGCCAGCGAGGTCAGGAACCGCCGCAGGTGCCCCTCGCCGCGGCGGAGCGACCCGATGGCGACGGCGCCGATGTCGGCGACGCTCATCGTGAGCACCGGGTGCGCGCTGGACTCGACGAACACGGCGTGCCCGTCGGCCATGGCCGCCCGGACGGCGCCTTCGAAGTCGACCGGCTCGCGGACGTTGCGGTACCAGTATCCGGCGTCCAGGACCATCGGGTCGAGCAGGGACGCCGTGACCGTCGAGTAGAACGGCACCTCGCCGGCTCGGGGCGTCACCTCGGCCAACCCGGCCAGCAGCCGGTCGCGGATCCCGTCCACCTGGGCCGAATGGGACGCGATCGTGCCCGGCACCAGCCGGGTCCGCACCCCGGTCGCCGCGCATTCCGCGGCGAACTCGGCCAACGCGTCGAGGTCACCGGCCACGGTCGAGGACGCGGGCCCGTTCCTCCCGGCCACCGACAGGCGGCCGTCCCACCGGGCCAGCGCGACCTGCTCGGCCGGCCGGGCCACCGCGAGCACGGCTCCCCTGCCCGCCATGGTCTCCGCGAACAACCGGCTGCGCGTCACGACGACCCGGGCGGCGTCGGCGAGCGACAAGGCACCGGCGACGCAGGCGGCCGCGACCTCGCCTTGGGAGTGGCCGATCACCGCGGCCGGCCGCACGCCGTAGGACTGCCACAGCGCGGCCAGCGACACCATGACCGCGAACAGGGTGGGCTGCACGACTTCGACGCGCTCCAGCGCCGATGCGTCCCGCAGCGCGGCGAGGACATCGACGTCCGAAAGGGACCCGATGGCCGTCGCGCACTCCCGCATCCGCTCGGCGAACACGGGCGAGGACTCCAGCAGCTCGGTCGCCATCCCGGTCCACTGCGAACCCTGTCCCGGGAACACGAAGACCGCCCCGGGGGACGTCGGCGCGTCGCCGGTCACCGCGCCGAGGTGTGCGAGCAGCTCCTCGCGGGTCTCGCCGATCGCCACCGACCGGTACCGCATCAGCGACCGGCCGGTCGCCAGGCTGAAGCCGACGTCGGCGGGACTCAGCTCGGGGTGCGCCAGCACGTGCGACCGCAGGTCGTCCAGCCGGGCCGTCAGCGCCCGCGCGCTGCGGGCCGACACCACCCACGGCACCAACGCGTCCGAAGTGGACGGTAACGCCGAGTCGGCCGGCGCCTGCTCCACCACGAGGTGCGCGTTGGTGCCGCTGATCCCGAAGGACGACACCCCGGCCCGGCGCGGCCGGCCGGTCTCCGGCCAGTCCTCCGCCTCGCTCAGCAGCCGCAGCTCCGCCAGCTCCGGCAGCGGCGTCTCGACGTGCAGGGTCTTCGGCAGCACGCCCGCGCGCAGCGCCTGCACCATCTTGATCAGCCCGGCCACGCCCGCGGCCGCCTGGGCGTGCCCGATGTTGGACTTGACCGAACCCACCCGGACCGGCCCGTAGGCGGCCGACAGGGCCTGCGCCTCGATCAGGTCACCGAGGCGGGTGCCCGTCCCGTGCGCCTCGACGACGTCCACATCGGACGGTCGCAGGCCCGCGTTCGCCAGCGCCTGGCCGATCACCCGCTGCTGGGCCGGCCCGCTCGGCGCGGTCAGCCCGTTGGAAGCGCCGTCCTGGTTGACGGCCGAGCCGCGCACCACGGCCAGCACCCGGTGGCCGTGGCGCCGGGCGTCGGAGAGCCGTTCGAGCAGCACCAGGCCGAGGCCGTCGGCCACCCCGAACCCGTCGGCGGCCGCCGAAAACGCCTTGCAGCGGCCGTCCGCGGACAGCGCCTGCTGCTTGCCGAACTCGACGAAGATGTCCGGGTTCGCCGAGATGGTCACGCCACCGGCCACGGCCAGCGAACACTCGCCCTGGCGGAGTGCCTGGGCCGCCAGGTGGACCGCCACCAGGGACGACGAGCACGCGGTGTCGACGGTGATCGCCGGGCCCTCGAACCCGTACGTGTAGGCCAGCCGGCCCGAGGCGACGCTGTTCATCGTGCCGGTCACCAGGTAGCCCTCGACGCTGTCGCGGGCGCTGCCCATGCTTTCGGCGTAGGCGTTGTTGATCGCACCGACGTAGACGCCGACCGGCGCACCGCGCAGCGACGCGGGGTCCAGCCCGGCCCGCTCGAACAGCGTCCACGACCCTTCCAGCAGCATCCGCTGCTGCGGGTCCATCGCGAGTGCCTCGCGCGGGGAGATCCCGAAGAAGCCCGCGTCGAACTCGGCGGCGTCGTACCGGAACCCGCCGCCGGCGGGGCCCAGCCCGCCGATGTCCCAGCCGCGGTCGGCGGGGAACGCCCCGATGGCGTCCCGGCCGGCGGCGACCAGGTTCCACAGGTCCTCGGGAGAGTCCGCCCCGCCGGGCAACCGGCAGCTCATCGACACGATGGCGATCGGCTCGTCGGCGGCCGCGGCCCGGACGGCGGGCGCGGTCTCCACCGGCCCGCCGGCCAGTTCCCGGTGCAGCAGGGCGGCCAGCGCGACCGGGGTCGGCTGGTCGAACACCAGCGTGGACGGCAGCCGCAGCCCGCTGGCGGCGCCCAGCCGGTTGCGCAGCTCGACCGAGGTGAGCGAGTCGAAGCCCAGCTCCCGGAAGGCCAGGCCGCGGTCGATCTCCGCCGCCGAGCCGAACCCGAGCACCATCGCCGCGTGCTCGCACACGAGGTCCAGCAGCGCGGGTTCCGAAGTGTCCACAGTGGATATAACGGCAGCTTCGGCCACCCGGCGGGTCCGGCCGCGCACCAGGCGTCGCAGCAACGGCGACTCCGAGCGCAGCGCGGCCGGGTCGAACCGGACCGGGACCAGCACCGCCTCCTCCGCGCCGAGCGCGGCGTCGAACAGCGCCAGCCCCTCCTCGTCGGACAGGGCCGCGATGCCCGACCCGGTGATGCGGGCGCGGTCTCGTTCGTCCAGCTGACCGGCCATACCGTGGTCCCAAGCGCCCCAGGCCAGGGAGACGCCGGGCAGGCCGTTCGCGCGGCGGTGCTGGGCGAGGGCGTCGAGGAAGGCGTTGCCGGCCGCGTAGTTGGCCTGGCCCGGCCCGCCGAGGATCCCGGCCGCCGACGAGAACAGCACGAACGCCGAGAGGTCCGCGGTCAGCTCGTGCAGGTGCCACGCGGCGTCCAGCTTGGGCCGCAGCACCTCGTCGAGCCGGTCCGGCGTCAAGGCGGAGACGGTGGCGTCGGCGACCACGCCGGCCGCGTGCACCACCGCCGTCAACCGGTGCGGGATCGCGGCCAGCATCCGCGCGACGGCCGCGCGGTCGGCCAGATCGCAGGCGACCGCGGTGACATCGGCGCCGAGGGCGGTCAGTTCCGCGCACAGCTCGGGGGCTTCGCCGCGACGGCTCGCGAGCACCAGGTGCCGGATGCCGTGCCGGGTCACCAGGTGCCGGGCGAGGAGGCCGCCCAGCGCGCCGGTGCCGCCGGTGATGAGGACCGTGCCGTCGGGGTCGAGGGGTTTCGGCACGGTCAGGACGACCTTGCCGACGTGCTTGGCCTGGACGAGGTGCCGGAACGCCTGTTCGGCCCGGCCGAGCGGCCAGGTGGTCACGGGCAGGTGGCCGAGCACGCCCCGCTCGAACAGGGTGACGATCTCGCTGAGCATCTCCCCGAGCCGGTCGGTACCGGCTTCGAACAGGTCGAACGCCCGATAGCCGACGTCGACAGGTTCGCGGATGTCGGTCTTGCCCATCTCGAGGAACCGGCCGCCGGATGCCAGCAGCCGCAGCGACGCGTCCACGAACTCCCGGGCCAGCGAGTTGAGCACGACGTCGACCTGCGGGAACTTCTCCTCGAAGCCCAGTTCCCGCGACGAGGCGAAGTGGTCGTCGTCCAAAGTGGACGCTGCCTGTTTGCCAGGGCCGGCGGTGCCGAACACCTCGGCACCGAAGTGCCGGGCCAGCTGAACCGCCGCCATCCCGACCCCGCCGGCCGCCGCGTGCACGAGCACCCGCTCGCCGGCCCGGACTCCGGCGAGGTCGTGCAGCCCGTAGTAGGCGGTGAGGAACACGAGCGGCACGGCTGCGGCCTGCTCGGCGGTCCAGCCGGCCGGGGTCGGCGCCAGCAGCCGCTGATCGGTCACGGTGAGCGTGCCGAACGCACTCCCGAACAGGCCGAACACCCGGTCACCGGGCCGGAACCGGGTCACGCCCGGACCGGCTTCGGTGACCACACCGGCCCCTTCGCAGCCGATCGCCGCCTTTCCGGGGTACAGGCCGAGGGTGACCATCACATCGCGGAAGTTCACCCCGGCGGCGCGCATTTCGACCCGCACCTCGCCGGGACCGAGGGGTCGTTCCGCCTCCGGCGCCGGGACCCACGCGAGGCCGTCGAGGGTGCCCGGCGTGGACACGTCCAGGCGCTTGCTGCCTGTGGTGAACCGGGTGAGCCGGGGTGCGTAGCCGATCCCGGCGCGGATCGCCAGCTGGGGTTCACCGGCGCCGAGCAGGTCCGGCAGGAGCCGCTCCGACTCCGGGTCATCGTCGAGGTCCACGAGCAGGAACCGGTCCGGGTGCTCGTTCTGCGCGGACCTCAGCAGGCCCCACACGGGGGCGTTCGCCAGGTCCGTGACGTCCTCGGCGCCGACGGTCACGGCACCCCGGGTGACGAAGGCGAGCCGTTCCGGTCGCTCTTCGGCGAGCCACCGCTGGACCTGCTCCAGGGCGCGGCGGGCCGCCTGCCCACCGCCTTCGGGGAGGTCAGCTGCGGTATCGAACCTGGCCAGGACCACGTCGTCGGCACCGACGGCCCCTGCGACGACCGCCAGCCGTCCCGGCCGCCCGTCCGCGAGCCACCCCCGCACCTCCTCCAGCGCACTGCGGGCCGCCTGCCCGCCGCCCTCGGGGAGGTCGGCCCCGGCGTCGAACCTGGCCAGCACCACGTCCCCAGCGGGCGAACCGCCTGGCACCGGGACCCACTCGACGCGGTACATGCTGTCGTGCTTCGAGTCCTTCGTAGCCGGTCGCAGCGTCAGCGAGCCGATCGAGGCGACCGGCAGCCCGGTGCCGTCGGCGATCTCGAGGGCGACGGCGGCAGGACCGGCCGGGGTGATCCGGACCCGGATCGTCGACGCGCCGGTGGCGTACAACTCGACGTCGTGCCAGGCGAACGGCAGCTGCGCGAGACCCGAGTCGCCGAGGGGTCCCAGCCCGATCGCGTGCAGGGCCGCGTCGAGCACCGCCGGGAGGTGGGCGTCCTGCAGCGCGACTTCGGCGAACACCTCGTCGCCGCGCCGCCAGGCTGCCCGCAACCCACGGAACGCCGGCCCGTAGCGGAGCCCCGCGTCGGCGAGCCGTTCGTAGTGATCGGCCACCTCGACGGCGACGGCCTCGGCCGGCGGCCACTCGGTGAGCCGGAAGGTCTCGGGCGCGCCCTCGGACAGCAGGCCGCTCGCGTTGTGCACCCACTCGCCGCCGTCGCGGGAGTGGATGGTCAGTGCCCGCTGCTCGTCCACCCGCAGCTGCAGGTCGATCTCGCCGGTGGCGGGCAGGACGATCGGGGCGTGCAGGGTGAGTTCGGAGACCCGGCCGCAGCCCACGCGGTCACCGGCCTGCACCGCCAGCTCCAGCAGCGCCGTGCCCGGCAGGAGCACCGAGCCCAGCACGGCGTGGTCGGCCAGCCAGGGGTGCGACCGCAGCGACAGCTTCTTGGTGAGCAGCAGGCCGTCGACTCCGGCCAGCTCGACCGACGTGACGTCGTCCGCCTCGCGGGGTGCGTCGAGCCAGAACCGCTTGCGCTGGAACGCATAGGTGGGCAGCTCCACCGCGCGCGCCCCGGTGTCCGCGAAGTACTTCGTCCAGTCGACCGGGACGCCCCGCCCGTGCAGCCGGGCCACCGCGGTGACGACCGAGTGCGGCTCCGGACGGTCCCGGCGCAAGGCGGGCACCAGGGCCGCGTCCGTCTCCCCCACGCAGTCCTGGCCCATCGCCGACAGCACGCCGTCCGGCCCGACCTCCACAAAGGACCGGACGCCGAGGTCGAGCAGCGTCCGCATCCCGTCGGCGAACCGGACCGGCTCCCGGACCTGGCGCATCCAGTACTCCGGGTCCGTGACGTCACCGGCCACGATCCGGGTTTCGGGCGGCCGAAAGGAGAGGCGCGAGACGACGCGGCGGAAGTCCGCGAGCATCGGCTCCATCCGCGCCGAGTGGAACGCGTGGCTCACCCGCAGCCGCTTCGACTCCTCGAACCGCGCGGCCACGGCCAGCACGGCGTCCTCGTCACCGGAGAGCACCACCGACGACGGGCCGTTGACCGCCGCGAGGTCGACGCCCGCGCCCAGCAACGGCCGGATCGCCTCCTCGGTGGCCCGGACCGCCACCATCGCGCCGCCCGCGGGGAGCTCCTGCATCAGACGTCCCCGCGCGGACACCAGCGTGCAAGCGTCCACAAGGGACAGCACGCCGGCCACGTGCGCCGCCGCGACCTCGCCGATCGAATGGCCCAACACCGCGTCCGGGCGCAGCCCCCAGGACTCCAGCAACCGGAACAGGGCGACTTCGAGCGCGAACAGGGCGGGCTGGGCGAACCCGGTCCGCTCCAGCGCCTCGGCGTCCGTCCGGAGGTCGAGGTGGGTGCCGATCTCGTCCCACGCGCGGGCGAATGCCGGGAAGGTCGCGGCCAGCTCACGCCCCATGCCCGCCCGCTGGGAACCCTGACCGGAGAACAGGAACGCGACACGTCCGTCCGCCGCCGCTTCGCTCCCGAGCCGGCCGAGGGCGGTGATCAAGGTGTCCCGGTCGTCGGCGACGACGAAGGCCCGCTCGCCGAGCATCGCCCGGCCGGCCAGGGTGTGCGCCACGTCCAGCACGTCGACGTCGGTCCCGGCCAGGTGCGCCGAGAGCCGTTCGGCCTGGGCGCGCAACGCCGTCGCGCTGTGGGCGGACAGCAGGCACGGCACCGGCCCGGCGAACCGCTCACCGGCTTCTTCTTCCAGTGCGGGTGCCTGTTCCAGGATCGCGTGCGCGTTGGTCCCGCTGGCGCCGAACGACGAGACAGCGGCCCGCCGGATCGGATCCGGCCACGGGCGCTGGTCGGTCAGCAGCTCCACCGCACCCGCCGACCAGTCGATCTGCGTCGACGGCGAGTCCACGTGCAGGGTCTTCGGCAGCGTGCCGTGCCGCATGGCCAGGACCATCTTGATCACGCCCGCCACCCCGGCGGCGGCCTGTGTGTGCCCGATGTTGGACTTGACCGAGCCCAGCCACAGCGGCTCGGCCCGGTCCTGCCCGTAGGTCGCCAGCAGGGCGTGCGCCTCGATGGGGTCGCCGAGGGTGGTGCCGGTCCCGTGCGCCTCGACGGCGTGGACGTCGGCGGGCGTGAGCCGCGCGTCGGCCAGGGCCTGCCGGATCACGCGTTGCTGCGCCGGCCCGCTCGGCGCGGTCAGCCGGCTGCTCGCGCCGTCCTGGTTGACGGCGCTCCCGCGCACCAGCGCGAGCACCGGGTGGCCGTGGCGCCGGGCGTCGGCCAGCCGTTCGAGCACCAGTACGCCGGCGCCTTCGGCGAACCCGGCGCCGTCGGCCGCGGCCGCGAACGCCTTGCACCGGCCGTCCGGGGCCAGCCCGCCCTGCCGGCTGAAGTCGATGAACGTGCCCGGCGTGGCCATCACCGCGACGCCCCCGGTCAGGGCCAGCGAGCACTCCCGGCGGCGCAGCGACTGGCTCGCCAGGTGCAGGGCGACCAGGGACGACGAGCACGCGGTGTCCACGGTGACCGCCGGGCCTTCGAGGCCGAACGTGTAGGACACCCGGCCGGAGACGACACTCGGCGAGCTGCCGATGCTGAGCTGTCCCTCGAACCCGTCCGGGATCCGGTGCAGGCGGCTGGCGTAGTCCTGGTACATCACGCCGGTGAAGACGCCGGTGTCGCTGCCCCGCACCGAAAGCGGGTCGATCCCGGCGTTTTCCAGGGCCTCCCAGGTGGTCTCCAGCATGATCCGCTGCTGCGGGTCCATCGCCAGCGCCTCGCGCGGGGACACGCCGAACAGGCCGGGGTCGAACAGTGCGGCGTCGTGCAGGAAGCCGCCGTGACGCGTGTAGCTCGTGCCGGTGCGACGGGGATCGGCGTCGTACAGGGCGTCGAGGTCCCAGCCGCGGTCAGCGGGGAACTCCGAGACGGCGTCCACGCCCTGGGAGACCAGCCTCCACAGGTCGGCCGGGCTCATCACCCCGCCGGGCAACCGGCAGCCCATGCCGACGATCGCGATCGGCTCGGCCGCCTCCGACCGGGCCTCGCGCAGCTGGCTCCGGGTCTGCTGCAGGTCGGCGATGGTCCGCTTGAGGTAGTCGCGCAGTTTCTGTTCGTTGTCCATCTAGAGGATCCCCAGATCGTCGTCGACCAGCTCGAACAGTTCGTCGTCGGTGGCGGAGTCGAGGCTCGTGGTGTCCGCGCCGCCGCCGAGGCCCGCCAGCAGCGACCGCAGGCGGCCCGCCACCGCCAGGCGCGTGTCGTCGTCGGCCGACTCCCGCAACCGGGCCTCCAAGCGGTCCAGTTCGTCGAGCGGCGACCACGGGCCGCCCACCAGCTCGCCGTGCAGGCACCGGGCCAGCGCGACCGGCGTCGGGTGGTCGAACAGCGCCGTGGTGGGCAGCCGCACGCCGGTCACCGCCGCCAGCCGGTTGCGCAGTTCCAACGCGGTCAGCGAGTCGAAACCCGCGTCCATGAACCCGCGGGTCGGCTCGACCAGGTCCGGCGCGGGATGGCCGAGCACCGCCGCCGCGTGTCCCCGCACCAGGTCCAGCAGCGCGCGGTGCTGACCGGCTTCCGGCAGCGACGCCAGACGCTGGGCGAGCCCGGCCTCGACCTGGACCGGTGCCTTCGCGGCGACCAGTCCCCGCAGCAGGCCGGGCACCTCCCCGACCGCGGTGACGTCCAGCCGGACCGGGACCAGCACCGGCTCGTCCCGGGCGCAGGCGGCGTCGAACAACGCGAGCCCTTCGGTCGCCGGCAGCGGGCGCACGCCCCACTGGGCCATGCGTGCCACGTCGGTGTCACCCAGCCCGCCGGTCAGCCCGCTGCGCTGCTCCCACATGCCCCACGCGAGGGACACCGCGGGCAGTCCGGCGGCCCGGCGGTGGCGCGCGAGCGCGTCCAGGAACCCGTTCGCCGCCGCGTAGTTGCCCTGCCCCGGCGTGCCGAACACGCCGGCCGCGGAGGAGAACAGCACGAACTGCGAGAGGTCCTTCGTCAGCTCGTGCAGGTGCCACGCGGCGTCGGCCTTGGGCGCCAGGACGGCGTCCATCCGTTGCGGGGTCAGGGAATCGATGATCCCGTCGGCCACGACGCCGGCGGCGTGCACCACCCCGCGCAGCGGGAACCCGGCCGGGACGTCGTCGAGGACGCGGGCGAGCGCGTCCCGGTCGGACACGTCGCAGGCGGCCACCGTCACCAGGGCACCGGCGGCTTCGAGGTCCGCCACCAGGCCGGGGGCGTGCCCCTGCCGGCTGACCAGGACCAGGCTGCGGACGCCGTGCTCGGCGACGAGGTGCCGGGCCACCAGCCCGCCCAGCACGCCGGTGCCGCCGGTGATCAGCACCGTGCCCGTGGTGTCCCAGACCGGGGTCCCGGGCTCGCCGGTCACCCGGGTCAGCCGCGGAACGCGGACGCTCCCGTCCCGGACGCCGCACTCCGTCTCCCCGGCGGCCAGCGCCGCCAGGACCGCGTGCACCGGGAGGTCGCCGTCGGGCAGGTCGACGAGGGCGAACCGGTCCGGGTTCTCCGAGCAGGCCGACCGCACCAGGCCCTGGACCGCCCCGCGGGCGAGGTCCGCGCCCTGGGTCACGACCGCCAGCCGCGACGCGCTGAACCGGCCGTCGTCCAGCCACTCCTGCACCACCGCGAGCATCCCGACGGTGGCTTCCCGCACGGTTTCGCCGGTGTACCGGGCGTTCAGGAAGACGGTCGCGGGGACGTCCCGCAGTTCGGCGAGGTCCGTGACGACCGTGTACGACCCCTCCGGCGCTCCTTCGGGGGCCGGGCTCCAGTCCACCCGGAACAGCCGGTCGTGCGGGGTGGCCGAGCGGAACGCCAGCGCGTCCACCGTCGCGATCTCGGTGCCGTGGTCGTCGGAGAGCCGCATCGAGACGACGTCGTGGTCGCGCAGGGAGATCCGGACCCGGAGCGCGGACGCCCCGGGCGCGGTGAGCGAGACCCCGCTCCACGAGAACGGCAGGGCGGGCTTGGTCCGGTCGGCCCCGATGACGTGCAGGGCCGCGTCGAGCAGCGCGGGGTGCAGCCGGAACCGGCGCGCCTCCGGCCGAAGCCGCTCGGGAAGCGCCACTTCGGCGTAGAGGTCCGTCCCCGCGCGGAACGCCGACCGCAGGCCGCCGAACGCGGGCCCGTAGCGGTAGCCGAGGTCGGCCAGCTTGTCGTAGAGGGCGGGCACGTCGATGGGTTCCGCGTCCGCGGGCGGCCACGGCACCGGTTCGCCGGACGTGTAGACGTCGGCGGCGAGGACGCCGGACGCGTGCCTGGTCCAGGACGCGTCCGCCGCCTGGGAGTACACCCGCACCGGCCGGTGGCCGGACTGGTCCGGGGCGTCGACCGTGAGCTGGACTGTGACCGGACCCGGCAGCGCCAACGGGGATTCGAGCGTCAGCTCGGCCACCCTCGGGGAGCCGACCTGGTCGCCGGCCCACAGCGCGAGGTCGAGGAAGGCCGTGCCGGGCAACAACACCGTGTCCCCGACGGCGTGTTCGGCGAGCCAGGGCATCCGGTCCGGGTCGAGCCGGCCGGTGAACACCGTCGTGGCCGAGTCCGCCAGTGTGGTCACCGTGGTGATGAACGGGTGGTCGTGCAGGGTCGCGTCCGTGTCGTCGGCGTTCAGCCAGTAACGCTGGCGCTGGAAGGGGTAGGTGGGCAGGTCCACCGACCGGCCGCCCTCGACCAGGGGCGTCCAGTCGACCTCGACGCCCTGGACGTACGCCTCGGCCAGCGACGTCAGGAACCGCTCGAGTCCGCCGTCCCCGCGACGCAGCGAGCCGATGGCGGTGCCCTCGATGTGCATGGTCAGCACGGGGTGCGGGCTCATCTCCAGGAAGACCGCATCGCCCAGGGACTGGACGGCCTTCTCGAACTGCACGGTCTGACGGAGGTTCTGGTACCAGTACTCCGCGTCGAAGGTCGCCTCGTCGGACACTGTCGAGCAGAACGGGATCGTCGGCGGTTTCGGGGTGATCTCACCCAGCGACGCCAGCAGTTCATCCCGCACCGACTCCACGTGCACCGAATGCGACGCGTAGTCCACCGCGATCCGCTTGCCCGGAACAGTCAGCAGAAGCTCATCGATTGCCTCGGGATCCCCGGACACCACCACAGAGTTCGGCCCGTTCACCACAGCTACTGACAGCCGGTCGTCTAACACGTGGCCTTCCGGAAGCGTCACCGACGCCATCGCGCCCAGGCCCGCCAGCCTCTCCGCGATGAGCCGGCTGCGCTCCACCACAACCTTCGCGCCGTCCTGAAGCGACAGTGCGCCCGCGACGCACGCCGCGGCTATCTCGCCCTGCGAATGCCCCACCACCGCATCGGGCTCGACACCGAACGACCGCCACAACCCGGCCAGCGACACCATCACCGCCCACAAAGCGGGCTGAACCACCTCAACCCGGTCGCTATTCAGAGCGTCCCGCAGGTCGAGAGGCGCCAGTGCGGCCGCACAGCGATCCATCCACTCCGCGAACACCGGCGACGACTCCCACAACTCCGTCGCCATTCCCATCCACTGCGAACCCTGGCCTGGGAAAACGAACACCGTCTTGGCCACCGGTCCGGCGACACCGTCGACCGTCCGATCCCCCAGGACCACCGCGCGATGGTCGAAGGCGGCACGACCGGTCACCAGCGAGTAGCCGACGTCGATCGCCGCCTCCGGGCACTCGGGCAGCCGTCGGACCTGCTCCCGCAACGCGTTCGCCGACTGAGCGGACACCACCCAAGGCACCAGACCGTCGTCCGGCCGGTCGGCGACCTCCGCCACCGGGACCTGCTCGATGATCACGTGCGCGTTGGTGCCGCCGACCCCGAACGACGAGACGCCGGCCCGTCGCGGCCGGTCGGCCTCGGGCCACCCCACCGACTCCTTGGCGAGCGCCACCGAGCCGGCCGTCCAGTCCACAAAGGACGACGGCTCGTCGATGTGCAGGCTCGCCGGCACCACGCCGTGCCGCATCGCCAGCACCATCTTCAGCACGCCGGCCACCCCCGCGGCCGCCTGTGTGTGCCCGATGTTGGACTTCACCGACCCCAGCAACACCGGCTCGGTCCGGTCCTGGCCGTAGGTCGCCAGCACCGCCTGCGCCTCGATCGGGTCACCCAGCCGCGTCCCGGTTCCGTGCGCCTCCACGACGTCCACATCGGACGGCGCCAGGCCCGCGTTGGCCAGGCTCTGCCGGATCACGCGCTGCTGCGCGGACCCGCTCGGCGCGGTCAGGCCGTTCGACGCACCGTCCTGGTTGACCGCGCTGCCGCGGATCACCGCGAGTACCGGGTGGCCGTTGCGGCGAGCCTCGGACAGCGGCTCGACGAGCAGCATGCCCGCGCCTTCGCTCCAGCCGGTGCCGTCGGCGGCGTCCGCGAACGGCTTGCAGCGGCCGTCGGCGGCGATCCCGCCCAGCCGTTCGAACTCCGCGAACGCACCGGGGCTGGACATCACGGTGACGCCGCCGACCAGCGCCATCGAGCACTCGCCCTGCCGCAGCGACTGGCACGCGTTGTGCAACGCCACCAGGGCCGACGAGCAGCCGGTGTCGATGGTGACGGCCTGGCCCTCCAGCCCGAAGGTGTAGGCGATCCGGCCCGAGAGCACGCTGCCGGTGCTGCCGGTGGCCAGGTAGCCCGCGAAGTCCGCCGGCGCCTGGTGCATCCGGGGGCCGTAGTCCTGGGCCAGCGCGCCGACGAACACGCCGGTCCGGCTGCCGCGCAGCGACGTGGGATCGATGCCCGCGCGTTCGAAGGCCTCCCACGAGCACTCCAGCATCAGCCGTTGCTGCGGGTCCATCGCGGTCGCCTCGCGCGGGGAGATCCCGAAGAAGCCCGCGTCGAACTCGGCGGCGTCGTAGAGGAACCCGCCGCTGCCGGAGACGGTCCAGCCGCGGTCGGCCGGGAACCCGGAGATGGCGTCGGCCTCGGCGGCGACCAGCCGCCACAGGTCCTCGGGCGAGGTGACCCCGCCGGGGAACCGGCAGCTCATCGCGACGATCGCGATCGGCTCGCCGACCGGCGTGGCGGCCACCACCGGCTCCGGCGCGGGCCCGGTCAGGGAGGCGGCGAGCGCGGCGCAGTTCGGGTGGTCGAACACGACGGTCGGCGGCAGGTTCGCGCCGGTGGCGCGGTTCAGCCGGTTGCGCAGTTCGACGGCGGTGACCGAGTCGAAGCCCAGCTCCCGGAACGCCCGCCGGACGTCGACGGCGTCCCCGGAGTCCATCCCCAGCACCGCGGCCACCTGCGCACGGACCAGCGGGAGGGCATCGCCGACGACCGGGCGCGGCCGTTCGGGCTCGTCGATGCCGGCGACGACCAGGCCGGGCTCGTCGAACACCTCGGCCAGCAACGGCCGCTCGCGCGCGACGGAGTAGGCGGGTCCGAACACCGTCCAGTCGATGTCGGCGACGACCAGGCCGGGCTCGTCCAGCTCCTGGAGCGCGCGCACCGCCAGCTGGGGGTCCATTTCGCGCAGTCCGAGCCGCCGGAACCGCTCGCCGACGCCGCCGCGTGCCATGCCGTCGCCCGCCCAGGTGCCCCAGGCGATCGAGGTCGCGTTGCCGCCCGCGGCGCGGCGTTGCTGGGCGAGCGCGTCCAGGTAGGCGTTCGCCGCCGCGTAGGCGCCTTGCCCGCCGCCGCCCCACACCCCCGCGCCGGACGAGAACAGTACGAACGCGTCCAAGGTGTCGTGGTCGAGCAGGGCGTCGAGGTTCGCCGCCCCGGCGACCTTCGCCCGCATCACCTCGGCGGCGTCGACGATCTCGGTCACCGGCGTGCTGTGCTGGCCTGCGCCGGCGGCGTGCACCACGGCCGTGAGATCCGGCAGCGACACGAGCAGCTCCCGGACCGCCTCGCGGTCGGCGACGTCGCAGGCGGCGAAGGTGACCTGGTCACCCAGCTCGGCCGCGAGTTCGGCCGCGCCGGGGGTGTCGGGCCCCCGGCGTCCGGCCAGTACCACGCGCTCGGCGTCGTTCCGGAGCAGCCACCGGGCGACGTGCGCGCCGAGTCCGCCGGTTCCCCCGGTGACCAGGACGGTTCCCCGCGGCCGCCAGACGCGCCCCGGCCGGGTTCGTGGTGCGCGCACGAGACGTCGCGCGTAGGTCCCGTCGGCCCGCACCGCGACCTGGTCTTCGTCGCCGGCGAGCGCGGCGGCCAGCCTGCCGAGCACCTGGTCGTCCACGTTCTCGGGCAGGTCGACCAGGCCACCCCAGCGTCGGGGGTGTTCGAGCCCGACGGTCAGTCCGAGGCCCCAGATCTGGGCCTGGTCCGGCCGGCGCACGACGTCCCCAGGAGCCGCCGCGACGGCGCCGGACGTCACCAGCCACAACGGCGCGTCACTCCCCGCGTCCTCCAACAGCCGGACCAGCGTCAGGGTGTCGTCCACCGCGAGCAACGACAGCACGCCGACGGCCTCGCCCAGACGCTCGGAAAGCCGGCTCAACGCGACGACTTCCACATTCGGGCCCAGGTCTGCGGCGCCGCCGTCGGGTACCACGGCGAGCCAGTGTCCGGTCAGCGCCTGCCGCGTCTCGGGCAGCTGCCGCCAGGCGATCCGGTACCGCCAGTCGTCCATTGTAGACGCTTCCGTACGGTGCCAGTACCGCTTGTGCTGGAAGGCGTAGGCGGGCAGGTCCACGAGACGTCCGCCAGCCATCAGAGGCATCCAGTCGACCTCGACGCCCTGCACGTACGCCTCGGCGAGAGAGGTCAGGAAACGCTCGAGCCCACCGTCGCCGCGACGCAGTGACCCGACGGCGATCCCCGGCAGGTGCATGGTCAGCACCGGATGCGGGCTCATTTCGAGGAAC
Source organism: Amycolatopsis sp. NPDC114505 (assembly GCF_055633615.1). Lineage (NCBI taxonomy): Bacteria > Bacillati > Actinomycetota > Actinomycetes > Pseudonocardiales > Pseudonocardiaceae > Amycolatopsis > Amycolatopsis sp. NPDC114505. Next base: position 1,314,315 of record NZ_JBVKDV010000003.1, read on the forward strand.
ACCGCATCTCCCAGGGACTGAACGGCTTTCTCGAACTGCACGGTCTGACGGAGGTTCTGATACCAATACTCCGCATCGAAAGTCGCGTCATCGAACACCGTCGAGCAGAACGGAATGCTCGGCCGACTCGGCGTGATCTCACCCAACGCCGCCAGCAGCTCATCCCGCACCGACTCCACGTGCACCGAGTGCGACGCATAATCCACCGCTATCCGCTTCCCCGGAACAGTCAGCTCGTCGATGGCCTCGGGATCCCCGGACACCACCACGGACGTCGGGCTGTTCACCACAGCCACCGACAAGCGGTCATCCAGCACGTGGCCTTCGGGAAGCGTCACCGACGCCATCGCACCCCGACCGGACAGCTTCTCCGCGATCACTCGACTCCGGGCCACCACGACCCGAGCACCGTCCTCAAGCGACAGCGCACCCGCCACACAAGCAGCAGCGATCTCACCCTGCGAATGACCCACCACCGCGTCCGGCTCCACACCGAAAGACCGCCACAACCCAGCCAGCGACACCATCACCGCCCACAAAGCAGGCTGAACAACCTCAACCCGGTCACTGTCCAGCGCAGCCCGCAAATCGAGAGGCGCCAAGGCGGCAGCACACCGATCCATCCACTCCGCGAACACCGGCGACGACTCCCACAACTCCGCCGCCATACCGACCCACTGCGAACCCTGCCCCGGAAAGACGAACACCGTCTTCCCCAAGGGCCGAACAGCACCCTCGACGATCCGATCCCCCAGCAGCACCGCTCGATGCTCCAGAGCGGCACGACCACGCACCAGCGAATACCCGACATCGACGGCCGACCCGGGATGCATCCGCACCCGCGAAACCTGCTCCCGCAAAGCAACTTCCGACCGAGCGGACACCACCCACGGCACCAGGCCACCATCCGGCCGATCGACGACTTCGGGAGAAGGACCCTGCTCGATGATCACGTGCGCGTTCGTCCCACTGATCCCGAAGGACGACACCCCCGCGCGTCGCGGCCGGTCGGTCTCGGGCCACGCCACCGCCTCCCGCGCCAGCGAGACCGCACCCGACTCCCAGTCGACCACGGGCGACGGCTCGTCCACGTGCAAGGTCGACGGGACGACTCCGTGCCGCATCGCCAGCACCATCTTCATCAAGCCGGCCATCCCGGACGCGGCCTGCGTGTGCCCGATGTTGGACTTCACCGACCCCAGCCACAGCGGCTCGGTCCGGTCCTGGCCGTACGTCGCCAGCACCGCCTGCGCCTCGATCGGGTCACCCAGCCGCGTCCCGGTGCCGTGGCCTTCGACGACGTCCACGTCGGCCGGCCGGAGACCGGCGTCGGCCAGGGCCCGCCGGATCACCCACTGCTGGCTCGGTCCGTGCGGTGCCGTGAGCCCGTTGGACGCGCCGTCCTGGTTGACCGCGCTGCCGCGCAGGACCGCCAGCACGCGGTGCCCGTGGCGGGTGGCGTCCGACAGCCGTTCCACCACCACCAGGCCCACGCCCTCGGCCCACCCGGTGCCGTCGGCGGCCCCGGCGAACGACTTGCAGCGCCCGTCCGCGGCCAGGCCGCCCTGCCGGGCGAACTCCTCGAACAGCACCGGCGACGCCATCGCGGTCACCCCGCCGGCCAGCGCCATCGTGCTTTCGCCCCGCCGGACCGACTCGGCCGCCAGGTGCAGGGCCACCAGCGACGACGAGCACGCCGTGTCGACCGAGATCGCCGGGCCCTCGGTCCCGAGCGCGTACGCCACCCGGCCGGACACGACGCTCCCGGCGCCGCCGGTCAAGCCGTAGTCGCCGTCTATCCGGTAGTCGCCCCGCATCACGCCGATGAAGACGCCGAGATCGCTGCCCCGCACCGTCGACGGGTCGACCCCGGCCCGTTCCAGCGCCTCCCAGGAGCACTCCAGGACCAGCCGCTGCTGAGGATCCATGCCCAGTGCTTCCCGCGGCGAGATCCCGAAGAACTCCGCGTCGAACCCCGCCACGTCGTCGACGAACCCGCCGAAGCCGGTCCCCCAGCCGCGGTCCACCGGGAACGACGACACCGCGTCCCGCCCGCCGGCCACGACGTCCCACAGGTCCTCCGGCGAAGCCACGCCACCCGGGAACCGGCACGCCATCCCCACCAGCACCACCGGGTCCTCATCGGACACGCGGCGGACCGCGGGCTTCTCGGCCGGCGCCCGTTCCAGCAGCCGGTCGGCGATCGCCTCGGGCGTCGGGCAGTCGAAGACCAGCGTGCTGGGCAGCGCGACGCCGCAGGCCGCCGCGATGCGGTTCCGCAGCTCGACCGCGGTCAGCGAGTCGAAGCCCAGCTCCCGGAACGGACGTCCGGGCGCCAGCGCCGCCGCCGACGCGTGCCCGAGGACCGCGGCCGCGTGGGTGCGGACCAGGTCGAGCGCGGCCGGGTACCGGTCGGCCTCGGGGAGGTCCGCGAGCGCCCGGCGGCGGTCCACCGTCGCGGGCTGAGCCAGATCGCGCAGCAGGGTGGAGTCGGCCCGCACGGCGCGCGGATCGATCCTGGTCGCGACCACCACGGCCCGGTCGGCGCCCAGTGCGGCGTCGAACAGCTCCAGCGCCTGCGCGGTGGGCAGCGGCGCCATCCCGTCGCGCGCCAGCCTCCGGCGTTCGATGTCGCCGACGCCGCTGGTCATGTCGCTCCGCTCGTCCCACAGGCCCCACGCCATCGACACCGCGGGCAGGCCACGGGCCCGCCGGTGGGCCGCCAGTGCGTCGAGGAACGCGTTCGCCGCCGCGTAGTTGCCCTGTCCCGCCGTGCCGACGACGCCGGCCATCGACGAGAACAGCACGAACTGCGCCACGTCCTTCGTCAGGTCGTGCAGGTGCCAGGCGGCGTCGACCTTCGGTGCCAGCACCGCGTCCAGCCGCTCCGGCGTCATCGCCTCGACCAGGCCGTCGTCGAGGACGCCCGCCGCGTGGACGACGGCGTCGACCGGATGGTCCGCGAGCAACCGGCGCACCTGGTCGCGATCGGTGAGGTCGCAGGCGACTGCCTCGACCGTCGCCTCGAGTTCGGCGCCCAGCTCGGCCGTCGCGGTCCGGCTCACCAGCAGCAACCGCTTGACGCCGTGCGTGGTGACGAGGTGCCGGGCCAGCAGGCGACCCAGCGTCCCGGTCGTGCCGGTCACCAGCACCGTCCCGTGCAGCGACGGACCGGGCTCGGCGGTCAGCTTGCGGAGCCGCGGGACCAGGACTGCGCCCTCTCGGACGGCCAGCTGGGGTTCGTCCAGTCCCACGACGTCCGGCAGGGAGCCGTCCTCGTCCAGGTCGACGAGGACGAACCGGCCGGGGTGCTCGGCCTGCGCCGAGCGGACCAGCCCCCACACCGGGGCGTGGGCCAAGTTGGGGTCGGTGCCCGTCGCGTTCCGGGTCACCAGGACCAGCCGCTCGTCCGGCGCGTGCTCGTTCGCCAGCCAGTCCCGGGTCACGTCGAGGACCTGCGTCAGCACCTCGCGGACCGCCGAGCCGACGGCCTTGTCCGGTTGCGGGCAAACGAAAACGGTGGCCGTCGCCGGTTTCCCGGCCGGAGGGACGGGCTTCCAGTCCACTTCGTACAGAGTCCGGCGGACCTGGCCCACCGGGCGGAGCGTCAAGGATTCGATCGTGGCCACGGGCTTGCCGTCGACATCAGTCGCGGCCACGGCGAAGGCGCCTTCACCCGTCGGCGTCAGGCGGACCCGCAAGGTAGTCGCATCCGTTGGTGCGTAACGCACTCCGGCCCACGCGAACGGCACCCGCAGGCCGCCGCCGTCGAGCAGCAGCGGGTGGAGCGCCGCGTCGAGCAACGCCGGATGCAGGGCGAACCCGTCCGGCTCGGGGAGGAGGTCGACCTCGGCGAACAGCTCCTCACCGCGCCGCCAGGCCGAACGCAGGCTCTGGAACGCGGGCCCGTATTCGAAGCCGGCCTCGGCCAGCACGTCGTACCGGACGTCCAGCGGGACCGCGTCTGCCGGCGGCCACACCGCCTGGTCGAACCCGGTCGGCGGCTCGGTCGCGGCCAGCGATCCGCTGGCGTGCCTGCACCACTCGGAGCCGGCCGACCGTGCGTGCACGCTCACCGGCCGGCACCCCGTGTCGTCGACCGCGCCCACCAGCACCTGCACGTCCACGACGTCCTGAGTGGACAGTTCGAGCGGCGTCTCGACCGTGAGCTCCCGAACGAGCCCGGTGCTCGCGTGACCCACCAGTTCTAGGAAGCCGGTGCCGGGGAACAGGACCTTGCCCGCCACGACGTGGTCGGCGAGCCAGGGTTGCGCGCGCAGCGAGATCCGGCCGGTGGACAGCGATCCGGCGCCGTCGGCCCGCTCGACCGTGGCCGCCAGGATCGGGTGTGCCGAACCGGTCGTCGGCCGGGCATCGAGCCAGTACTGGCGGTGCTGGAAGGGGTAGGTCGGCAGATCCACCAGCCGTCCGCCGGCCACGAGGGGCATCCAGTCGACGTCGACGCCCTGCACGTACGCCTCGGCCAGCGAGGTCAGGAACCGCTCGAGTCCACCATCGTCGCGGCGCAGTGACCCGATGGCGGTGCCCGGGATGTGCATCGTGAGTACCGGATGCGGACTCATCTCCAGGAACACGCCGTCACCGAGCGACTCGACGGCCCGCTCGAACTGCACGGTCTGACGGAGGTTCTGGTACCAGTACTCAGCATCGAAGGTCGCTTCATCGAACACCGTCGAGCAGAACGGGATCGTCGGCCGACTCGGCGTGATCCCTTCCAGCGCCGCCAGCAACTCGTCCCGCAACGACTCGACGTGCACCGAATGCGACGCATAATCCACCGCGATGCGCTTACCGGGAACGATCCGCAGAAGCTCGTCGATGGCCTCGGGATCCCCGGACACCACCACCGACGTCGGGCTGTTCACCACTGCCACGGACAGCCGGTCGTCCAGCACATGGCCCTCGGGAAGCGTCACCGACGCCATCGCACCCCGGCCCGACAGCCTCTCCGCGATGATGCGGCTCCGAGCCATTACAATTCGAGCACCGTCCTCAAGCGACAGTGCACCCGCCACACAAGCCGCGGCGATCTCGCCCTGCGAGTGGCCCACCACCGCATCGGGCTCGACTCCGAACGACCGCCACAACCCGGCCAGCGAGACCATCACCGCCCACAACGCGGGCTGAACCACCTCAACCCGGTCGCTATTCAGAGCGTCACGCAAATCGAGGGGTGACAGCGCGGCCGCACACCGATCCATCCACCCTGCGAACACCGGCGACGACTCCCACAACTCCGCCGCCATCCCCACCCACTGCGAACCCTGCCCCGGGAAAACGAACACCGTCTTCCCCGAAGGCCGCACGACACCCTCGACGATCCGATCCCCCAGCACCACCGCGCGATGGTCGAAGGCAGCACGACCGGTCACCAGCGAGTAGCCGACATCGATCGCCGTCTCCGGACACTCGGGCAGCCGCCGGAGCTGGTCCCGCAAAGCGACATCCGACCGAGCGGACACCACCCACGGCACCAGACCACCCTCCGGCCGATCGCTCAACTCGGGAGAAGGACCCTGCTCGATGATCACATGCGCGTTCGTCCCGCTGATCCCGAAGGACGACACCCCCGCGCGTCGCGGCCGGCCCGCCTCGGGCCACGAACGCGACTCCCGCGCCAGCGACACCGCGCCCGACTCCCAGTCCACAAAGGACGACGGCTGGTCGACGTGCAGGCTCGCCGGCACCACACCGTGCCGCATGGCCAAGATCATCTTCACCACACCGGCCACCCCCGCGGCCGCCTGCGTGTGCCCGATGTTCGACTTCACCGACCCCAACAGCACCGGCTGGACGCGGTCCTGGCCGTAGGTCGCCAGCACCGCCTGCGCCTCGATCGGATCACCGAGGCGGGTCCCGGTCCCGTGCGCCTCCACGACATCCACATCGGCGGGCTGCAGACCGGCGTTGGCCAGCGCCTGCCGGATCACCCGCCGCTGCGCCCGACCACTCGGCGCGGTCAGCCCGTTCGACGCGCCGTCCTGGTTGACCGCGCTCCCCCGGAGCACCGCCAGCACCCGATGCCCCTGGCGGCGGGCATCGGACAGCCGCTCCACCACCACCAGACCCACGCCTTCGGCCCACCCGGTGCCGTTGGCGGCGTCCGCGAACGACTTGCACCGGCCGTCGGCCGCCAAGCCGCCGTTGCGCTCGAACTCCTCGAACACCTCCGGCGACGACACCACGGTCACCCCGCCGGCCAGCGCCATCGCACACTCGCCGTCGCGCACGGACCGGGCCGCGAGGTGCAGCGCCACCAGCGAGGACGAGCAGGCCGTGTCCACCGACAGCGCCGGGCCTTCGGACCCGAGCACGTACGCGACCCGCCCGGACACGACGCTCGCGGCCCGGCCGGTGACCCCGGTGCCCTCGCCGCCCATCACGCCGACGAAGACGCCGAGATCGCTGCCGCGCACCGTCGACGGGTCGACCCCGGCCCGTTCCAGCGCCTCCCAAGAGCACTCCAGGACCAGCCGCTGCTGCGGATCCATGCCCAGTGCCTCGCGCGGCGAAATCCCGAAGAAGTCCGCGTCGAACCCGGCGACGTCGTCGAGGAACCCGCCGGAGCCCGTGCCCCAGCCCCGGTCCGCCGGGAACGAGGACACCACGTCCCGGCCTTCCGCCACGACGTCCCACAGGTCCTCCGGCGAAGCGACGCCACCCGGGAAGCGGCACGCCATTCCCACCACGACCACCGGGTCGTCGTCCGACGCCGACCGGATCGCGGGCGCGTTGTCGCCGCGGACGCCGGTCAGGTGGGCCGCCAGATCGGCGCAGGTGGGGTGGTCGAACAGGATCGTGGCGGACAGGTCCTCGCCGGTGTCCGCGGCGAGCCGGTTGCGCAGCTCGACCGCGAGGTGGGAGTCGATCCCCAGGTCCCGGAACGCCGCGTCGGCCGCGACGGCGTCCGGCGTCGGGTGTCCCAGCACCGCCGCGGTGTGCGCCCGCACGAGCCCCAGGACGTCCCGCGGCGCCTCGCGCACCTCGGGTTCGGGCGCGGTCTCGCCGAACCAGTACCGCGCACGCTGGAACGGGTAGGTGGGCAGCCGGACCCGGCCGCCGTCGAACGCCCGTCCCCAGTCCGGGGCCCGCCCGCGCACGTGGAGCTGCGCGGCCGACGCCAGGACCTCCTCCAGCCCGCCCGCCTTCCGGCGAAGCGAGCCGACCACCAGCGCGCCCTCGGCGACCTGCTGGACCGGGGCGGTGAGCACGGGGTGCGGGCTGGATTCGACGAAGATGTCGCAGCCCAGCGCGGTCAGCGAGCGGGTCGCCCGCTCGAACTCGACGCGCTGCGAGAGGTTCCGGTACCAGTACGACGCGTCCAGCTCCGAGCCGGCCAGCACGCCGCCGGTCACCGTCGAGACGAACGTGACGTCCGTGGCCACCGGCCGGATGTCGTGCAGGGCCGTGAGCAGCGGTTCGCGCAGGGGCGCCATCATCGGTGAGTGCGACGCGTGCCGGACGTTCACCCGGCGGACCCGGACCCCGTCGCGTTCGCAGGCGGCGACGAACTCCGCCACCGCCGCGACGTCGCCGCCGACCACGGTCGAGTCCGGCCCGTTCACCGCGGAGATCCACACGCCCTCGGGCAACCGGGGTGTCACCTCCCGCTCCGGGAGGGTCACCGAGGCCATCGCCCCCTCGCCGAGCAGGTCGCGGAAGGCCTGGCTGCGCAGGGCCACGGTCTTCGCCGCGTCCTCGAGCGACAACGCGCCCGCCACGCACGCGGCCGCGATCTCCCCCTGGGAATGGCCCACGACGGCGTCCGGCTCGATGCCGAGGGACCGCCACAGCGCGGCCAGCGAGACCATCATGGCGAACAGCGTCGGCTGGATGACCTCGATGTCGTGCACTTCCCCGCGCACCGCGTCGAGGAGCGAGAAGTCCACGTGCGGCGCCAGCGCGTCGGCGCATTCGCGCATCCGGCCGGCGAAAACCGGCGACGACTCCAGCAACGCCGCGGCCATTCCGGGCCATTGCGTGCCTTGCCCGGGGAAGACGAAGGCGACCTTGCCCGTGCGCCGCGCAATTCCCGTGGTCAGACCGGGAAACGGCAGGCCGTCGGCCAGCGCGGTCAGCCCAGGCAGGACGCGTTCGCGGTCCGGCGCGATCAGCACCGCGCGGTGGTCGAAGGCCGACCGGGTCGTGGCCGAGGACCGCGCCGCGGCCGCCAGGTCCAGTTCCGGGTGCGTCTCGAGGTGCTCCCGCAGCCGCGAAGCCTGCTCCCGCAACGCCGGGCCGGTCTTGGCCGAAAGCACCCACGGCGCCACCCGCGACCCATGCGGCGCCGCGTCGCCGGTCCAACTCGCCAGCACGACGTGACAGTTGGTGCCACCCATGCCGAACGAGCTGACGCCGGCGAGCCCGTCCCCCGGCCAGGCACCGGTGTGGTCCTGGACGCGGATCTTCAGCGCGTCCAACGGGATTTCCGGGTTCGGGGTGCTGAAGTGCAGGCTCGCAGGCAGCTCGCCGTGCTTGAGGCTGAGGACGGTCTTGAGCAGACCGGCCACGCCCGCGGCGCCTTCCAGGTGGCCGATGTTGGTCTTGACCGAGCCCACCAGCAGCGGCCGGCCGACGTCGCGGCCTTCGCCGAGCACCGCGCCGAGGGCGGCGGCCTCGATCGGATCGCCGAGCTTGGTGCCGGTGCCGTGCAGCTCGACGTACCGCACGGCGGCCGGGTCGACGCCGGCTCGTTCGTAGGCCAGCCGCAGGCATTCCTCCTGCGCGGCCCGCTCCGGCGCGGTCAGGGTCTTGCCGCCGCCGTCGTTGGTCACGGCGCTGCCGCGGATCACGCAGTGGATCAGGTCGCCGTCGGCGATCGCATCGGCCAGCCGCTTGAGGACGACCAGCCCGCCGCCCTCACCGCGGACGTAACCGTTGGCGCGCGCGTCGAACACCTGACACCGGCCGTCCGGCGAAAGCCCCCCGAACCGCACGGCGGTCAGGGCGCTGTCCGCGCTCAGGTTGAGGGTGACGCCGCCCGCGAGAGCCACCGTGCACTCGCCCGCCAGCAGGTTCGCGCAGGCCGTGTGCACGGCGACCAGCGAGGAGGACTGAGCCGCGTCGATCACGAAGCTGGGCCCGCGCAGCCTCAAGGCGTAGGAGACGCGGTTGGCGATCATCCCGCGTTGCACGCCGGTCATCGAATGCGCGCTGATGTCCGGCGTTCGGCGTAGATCCGTGTAGTCCTCACGGATCGCGCCGACGAAGACGCCCACGTTCCCGCCCGGCGGCAGGCCCGCGTCTTCCAAGGCTTCCCAGCCGAGCTCCAGCATCAGCCGCTGCTGCGGGTCCATCGCCGCCGCCTCGCGGGGCGAGATGCCGAAGAACGCCGGATCGAAGTCCCCGACGCGGTCCAGGAACCCACCGCGGCCCAGGCCCGGATCCACCCGATCGGCGGGTACCGCGGTCACCGCGTCGGTGCCGGTCCGCAGCAACCGCCAGAACGCGTCCGGATCGGGCGCCCCCGGAAACCGGCAGGACATCCCGACCACCGCGACACCATCGGAAATCCCCATGCCCATACCCCCGGGTGGTGTAGTCCGAATCCGCCGGAAACATACCGATCGGTACGGTAAGAACTCCACCCCTAGCCGTCTCCTTAGGGGCGAGCACGGGCCCGGCGGCCGTCCGTCAGGGCGTGACGTCGAGCAGCGCGGCCTCGAGCGCGACCAGGATCTCCGCGGTGGCCTTCGGGTCGCCGAGGGAGCGGCCGGTGGCCGACTCGATCCGGCGCAGGCGGTGGCGAACCGTGTTGGGGTGGCAGAACAACACGCCCGCCGCGTCCGCCGCCGACCCGCCGCTGTCCCGCCACGCCGCCAGGGTCTCGAGCAGGATCTTGGACTGCTCGGCGGGCAGGTCGAGGATCGGCCCGAGGACGGCCTGCCGGACCCGCCGCATCGCGTCGGGCGCGCTGACCGCCGCGACGGCGAGGGGAAAGTCGTCGAACATCGTGACGTGCGGGACGCCGGCGACGGTGCTCGCCATGGCGATGCGCGCGAAACGCAGCGCGGCCGCCGTCTCCGTCAGCGCGGCGTACGGCGGGCTGATGCCGATCCGGCTGCGCGCCGACGCCGTCAGAGTCGACGTGAGCGGACCCAGGTCGGCGTCGTTCTCGAAGCGCACGATCCCGATCTGGGCGTCCGGCAGCAGCCGCCAGGCCGAGCCGATGCGGTGCACCCGCAAGCGGTTTTCGATACCGGGCAACGCTTCCTGGGCCAGCTGCACCGATTCGGCCGCGATCACGACGAAGGGCCCGCGCTTGGGCAGGCGCAGCACGTCCGCGACGTCCCAGACGGACGTCTCGTGCAGCGGCCGTCCCTCCAGGAGCGCACCGACCAGGGCCGACCGCTCACCCTCGTTCCGCAGCACCAGCGCCATGGTCGCCTCGCGGTGCGCGGCGGCCATCTCCTCGGCGAAGGTGTCGTGGGCGGACCAGAGGTCGGAGGCCGCGTCCACCAGCGCCTGGTCGGAAACCTGTTCCCGCGCACGGGAATGCAGCACGAGGCTGTGCCAGATCCGGCTGAACAGGACGCGGAACGCCGCCATGACGACCGACAGCGGCACCCCCTGCTCGGCCCGCAGGGCGCCGGTCGTCCGGGCGGCGGCGACGTCGGCGAACCGGTCGTCGCGCAACGACCGGAGGACGTACTCGAGGTTGCCGCGCACGGACAGCCTCAGGTCGTCGGCCGGCACGACGTCGTGGGTGGCGTAGAACGCGACGCGCGCCTCGATCGCGGACGCGATTTCGTCGGCGAACTCGTCGAGGGTGCCCAGCAGCCGCCCGGCGAGGGCCACGAGCTCCGGATCCGGCCCGCCCGTGGCCCCGCGTCGCGTCACCCGGACACCTTAGACCGCGTCAGCCACCCGCCGCGGCGACGATCAGCTCGATCGTCTCCGCCGGCTTGCTGATCATCGCGACGTGCGAGCCGGCGACCTCGACCGTGTGCGCCCCGGCGCGCTTCGCCATGGCCCGCTCCGCTTCCGGCGGGATCGTGGCGTCGTCGGCCGCCACGAGGTACCAGCTCGGGATGGCACGCCAGCCGGGCACCCCGGACGGCGTCGACAGGCAAGAGAGGGCGAACCCACGCTGGGCGACCGCCATGAAGGCGGCGAGCTCGGCGTCCAGGTCGGCGCAGAACAACCGGTGGAAGAACTCCAGGTCCAGGTAGCCGTCGAAGTCACCGTCGGGCGCGCCCGGATACGGACGCCGGACCAGGCGCTGGCCGAGTTCGGTCGTCCCGTCGCCGAGCGCGATGGACTCGAGCAACGTCTCGCCCTCGTCCGGTGCGAACGCGGCGACGTAGACCAGCGCCCGCACGTTCGGGGTGCCCGTGCTCGCGTTGGTGATCACGCAGCCGCCGTACGAGTGGCCGACGAGCACGACGTCGCCCTCGATCGTCGACACGAAGTCCCTGAGGTAGCCGGCGTCGGCGGCGACCCCGCGCAGCGGGTTGGCCGGGGCCAGGACCGGATATCCGCGGTCACGCAGGCCGGCGGCCACGGCCTGCCAGCCGGAGGCGTCGGCGAACGCGCCGTGGACCAGGACGACGGTGGGAGCGGTCATGACTGCCTCGTTTCCGTTGGGGGAGTTGCCGTCTCACGGTGCTGCAGGGTGCGCGCTCGCGCGATGTTCCCGGTCACCCGGAACGCGGCCTCGCGTTGTCCGCCCGGACAACAGCACCGTTCGCGAGACCCGTGGCCCTTTCCCGATTCAGTCCGCCCGGCTACAGTGCTGAACCATTGGGAGCGCTCCCAGCACTTTCGGTTCGGCGATGTTCGAAGGAGAAGGTGCATGCGAAGCAGGACAATGGCAGCCGGAGCGCTCGCCGCGCTGGCCGTGAGCGGGGTCGTCGCCGCGACCACGTGGACGGGCGCGCAGGCCGCGGAATCGGCGTTCTACACCGATCCCGGCACCAACGCGGCCAAGTGGGTCGCGGCGAACCCCGGCGACTCGCGCGCCGCGGTCATCCGCGACCGCGTCGCCGCGGTACCGCAGGCGAGGTGGTTCACCACCACGAACACCTCCACCGTGCGCGGCGAAGTGGACGCCTACACCGGGGCCGCAGCGGCCGCGGGGAAGATCCCGATCCTGGTCGTCTACGACATCCCCAACCGCGACTGCGGCGGCGCGAGCAGCGGCGGCGCGCCGTCCCACGACGCCTACCGGGCGTGGATCGACCAGGTGGCGGCCGGTCTGGCCGGCCGGCCCGCGGCCATCGTGCTCGAGCCCGACGTCCTCGCGCTCATGACCAACTGCCAGAGCGGCGACCAGCAGGGGCAGACCACCGCGTCGATCGCGTACGCGGGCAAACGGCTCAGGGCCGCCTCGTCCCAGGCGAAGGTGTACTTCGACATCGGCCACTCCGCGTGGCTCTCCCCCGGCGACGCCGCCTCGCGGCTACGGGCGGCGGACGTCTCGAACAGCGCCGACGGCATCTCCACCAACGTGTCCAACTACCGCGCGACCGGCGACGAAGTCGCCTACGACAAAGCGGTCCTCGGCCAGCTCGGCGACTCGCGGCTGAAGGCCGTGGTCGACACCAGCCGCAACGGCAACGGCCCGCAGGGCAGCGAGTGGTGCGATCCCGCCGGCCGCGCGATCGGCACCCCGAGCACCGACCAGACCGGGGACGACCGGATCGCCGCCTTCCTCTGGGTCAAACCGCCGGGCGAGGCGGACGGCTGCATCGCCGGCGCCGGCCAGTTCGTGCCGCAACGGGCCTACGACCTCGCCGTCGCGGCGGGCCCGGTGCCGACCACCACTCCGACGACGCCCACCACCAGCACGACCACGCAGCCCTCCGGCGGCTGCAAGGTCACGCACCGCGTGGTCAGCACCTGGTCGACCGGGTACACCGGCGAAGTCGTCATCGAGAACCGCGGAGCGCCGGTCGACCACTGGACGCTCGCCTTCTCGGCCCCCGGCGTGACCGTCACCCAGGGCTGGAACGGAAGCTGGACCGACACCGGTGACGTCGTCGAAGTCGGCAACGCGGCGTGGAACGGCACCCTCGGCACCGGCGCCACCGCCACGATCGGCTACAACGCGAACTACACCGGCGGCACACCACCCTTCCGGTCGGCGACCCTGAACGGAGCTTCCTGCGCCTGACCGACGCCGTATCGATCCGGGGCTGGACCGTGTCACGGCCGTGATCACCGCACCCCAGGCTGTACCGCATGCGAACTGGGGTGTTCCTGCGCTGGCTTGCGCATCCGCTGACCGTCGGGGCCACGGCGGTGCTGCTGCTCAACGACCACGTCCTCAAGCAGGCGTGGCCGGGACTCGTCACCGGCAAGCTCAGTGACGTGGCCGGCCTGGTGGCAGCCCCGCCGGCGCTCGGGCTGCTGCTCGGCCTGGTCCTGACCGGCCGGGTCGCCGCCGCGGCCGCGGTGGTGCTGACCGGCGCCGGGTTCGCGGTGGTCAAGCTGACCTCCGCGGGCGCCGGCATCGCGTCGTCCGCGTGGTCGGTGGTCAACGGGCCGTCGGTCATCCTGGCCGATCCGAGCGACCTGGTCGCCCTGCCCGCGCTGGGTCTCGCCTGGTGGACCTGGCGCCGGGTGGCGACGGCACCGCCGCTGCCGGACGGCCTGGCGTTCCGGCTGCGGGCGCTGGTGACGGTGCCGTTCGTGGTACTGGCGATCACCGCGACATCGGCGCCCGACGACAGCGTCCCGTCGGTCGACTCCGTGCGCGGCCCGGACGAGGGCGAGACCGGCGCGCAGGTGGTGATCGAGGTGGGCGGGCGGCTTTACGGCTCGCCGTCGGGCGTCGACGACTGGAAGATCCTGGCGGAGGTCCCGCAGTCCGGGCCGCTACCGGAGCGCCGGACCGAAGCCTGCGAGCCCGGCGCCGCCGCGCACTGCTACAAGGTGCGCGGCGGTGGTGCGCTCGACCCGGTCGAGACGCTGCCGCGCGGTGGCCGCCTGCTCGGCGTCGACGAAACGACCGACGCCGGCCGGACCTGGCGCACCGCTTGGGAAGTGCCGGCCGCCCGGTGGCCGTTCGTGGTGCGCCAGCACCCGTTCCCCGGCGGGGTGAAGCGCCTGTCCAAGGTGGCCAGTGTGGCGGTCCTGGTCCGCGCCGTCCCGGGTGGACACGAGGTGATCGTGGCCAACGGCGTGGAGGGGCTGGCGATCCGCGGTGCCGACGGGACGTGGCGGCGGGTGCCGGTCGTGGTCACCGCGACCGGGCTGGACATCCGGCCGGTCCCGCTCACCGGGTTCGGCCGGGCGATCGGCGACGACATCACCGACGCCACCCTGATCACCCTGTTCGCGCTGCTGATCGGGATGTCGGTGGCGGCGGGCCGGGCCCGCGTCCGGCGCGGGAACGGGCTCACGGCGGTGGCGCTGCTGGCCCTTCTCGTCGTGGTGGCCTTGCCGGTCATCGGCGTGGCGGCCTTCTTGTCGGACAGCTCGGGGTCGACCGGGCTCTGGCTGGCGATCGCGGTGTCCCTCGTCGGCACCGGTGCCGGTCTCGCGTTCACCCAGCAGGTACTGCGCCCGGCGCGCACGGCGGTGGTCGTGGCCGCGGCCGTGCTGGCCGGACTGGCGTTCGCCGGCCCCGTGCTGGGCTGGACGGTGGGCTATCCGCAGGACCGCGACTCTGCCGTCGACCTCGGCCTGATCCTCGCGGCCGGAAGCCTGCTGGCGGTCGTCGCGGCCGGCTGGTGGGCCGGCCGCGACCCGATCCCGCGGTTCGATCCCGCGGCGGAGCGCTGGCCGGGTGGGATTCCGGGACACTGGCGTTGAGTGCGGGGCGAGACCGTCCACCCGGGAGCCGCGCGCTCCCGGGTGGACGGAGCTCAGCCCACCTGCAGGTCGATGCAGGAGTAGAACGCGTTCGCCGTGTCGGCGATGTTCCACACCGCCAGCACCGTCTGGCGTCCGGTGTGGCCGCTCAGGTTCACCTGGTGTGAAACGGTTTCCGGCGGCTGCTCGTTGTTGCCGCCGATGTCCGCGACCTTGTCGCCGCCGATCCAGTACTCGTAGTTCGTCGTGCGGTGGCGGGCGGTGAAGGTCCACGTGAACGTCGCCGTCGTGCCGACCGGGGACGCCTGCCAGCCCTTGCCGTTGTCGTCGAGCTCGGCGTACTTCGCGTTGCCGCCGTCGCAGGACTTCAGGCCCTTCGGCCCCTCGACGCTCTGCGGTTCGTACTTGATGTCGCCGCAGGACACCGTGCCCTGCGCGCACTGCGCCTGGCGGCTCGCCGGGGCGTTGACGTAACCGTGCGCGCTCGCGATGCCGGCGGGGCTCACCACCACCAGGACCGGGGCCAGGAGTGCACCCGCCGCGGCCGCGGCCAGTTTGCGGTTCATACCAGCTCCTTCGGGGACAGGCTCGCTTCCCGCCGCCGGGTACGGCGAAGTCGCGGCGGGCACGCCCACCGCGTCGGGAAGGGGTTCGAGCGAAGGAAAATTGTGGTCTAGACCATACGTCGGCTTAGGACACAGGTCAAGAGATGGCAAACTCGGAACGCATGTTGGTAAGACGCCAACCGCCACCCGATGTTCCGGTCAGCGGGACCCGCCGGGGCGACCAGGACGCGCCCCGCGCGGCGCCTGCCTCTAGGATTCCGTCGGTGACCACCTACGACGACACGTTCGAGCACCTCGACGCCTCGGCCCTGCCGGAGCGGCAGCAGAAGATCCTGGTCGCGATCCGCGACTCGGTGGTCCGCCACGGCTACTCCCCCAGCACCCGCGAGATCGGCGAGGCCGTCGGCCTGCAGTCGACGTCGTCGGTGTCGAAGCACCTGGCGAGCCTGGAGGACAAGGGTTTCCTGCGCCGCGGCACCACTGTGTCGCGCCCGATGGACGTGCGCGCGTTCCTGCAGGGCGGCGAAGCGCGGGAGGACGCCGACTCGGTCCCGGTGCCGGTCGTCGGCGACATCGCCGCCGGCACGCCGATCTCGGCCGTGGAGCACGTCGACGACGTCCTCAAGCTGCCGCGCGACCTCACCGGGCGGGGCACGGTCTTCGGCCTGCGCGTGCGCGGTGACTCCATGATCGACGCCGCCATCTGCGACGGCGACATCGTCGTGGTCAAGCAGCAGACCGAGGCGCACTCGGGCCAGATCGTCGCGGCGATGATCGACGAGGAGGCGACGGTCAAGGTCTACCGCCGCCGCGACGGCCACGTCTACCTCGAGCCCCGCAACCCGGCCTACGCCGTCATCGACGGCGACCGGGCGGCGATCCTGGGCGTGGTCGTGTCGGTGCTGCGGAGCGTCTGACGCGCTTCACCAGGTGACCGGCAGCTCGTACACGCCGTACACCGACCCGTCGTGCTTGAACGGGATCTTCCCGACGTCGGTCGCGAGCGCCAGCGTCGGGATCCGCCGGTACAGCGTGCTGTAGACGACCTGCAGCTCGAGCCGGGCCAGCGGCTGCCCGAGGCACTGGTGGACGCCGAAGCCGAACGCGACCTGCCGGTGCGCGTCGCGGGTGAGGTCGAGCCGGTCGCCGTCCGGGAAGATCGCCGGATCGCGGTTGGCGATGTCGCTCGCCATGATCAGGCCCTCGCCCGCGCGGATCGTCTCCCCGGCGATTTCGATGTCCTCCAGCGCGACGCGCCGGCGCCCGTTGTGGGTGATGTTCAAGTAGCGCAACAGCTCTTCGACCGCCGACGCGGCCAGCGCCGGATCGTCGCCCTCGCGCAGCAGCGCCAGCTGGTCCGGGTGCTCCAGCAGGGCCAGCGTGCCGAGCGCGATCATGTTCGCCGTCGTCTCGTGGCCGGCGACGAGCAGCAGGAAGCCCATCTGCGCCGCTTCGACCCGGGTCAGCTCGCCCGCCGCGACCCGGGCGGCGAGCCCGGAAAGCAGGTCGCCGGCCGGATTGTCGAGCTTCGCCGCCACCAGCCGGTCGAGGTAGCCGATCAGCGCCTGCAGCCCGGCCGTCCGCTCCTCGGGATTCGCGTCGCGGCGGACGATGACCTTGCTGTTCTCCTGGAAGAAGCCGTGGTCGGCGTACGGGACGCCGAGCAGCTCGCAGATCACCAGTGACGGCACCGGCAGCGCGAACGCCTCGACGAGGTCCACCGGCTTCGGGCCGGCCAGCAGCTCGTCGATCAGGTCGTCGACGATCCGCTGCACGGCCGGGCGCATGGCGGCGACCCGGCGGATCGTGAACGGCGCCGTCACCATCTTGCGCAGCCGCGCGTGCTCCGGGTTGTCCATGAGGATGAAGCCGAATCCGGTGCCGTTCTTCGGCAACGGCGCGGGGCTCGGGTACCCGGGCCGGGTGATGTCGGCGCTGACCCGGGGATCCGCCAGCAGCGCCCGCTGGTCGGCGTAGCGGGTCACCAGCCACGGCGTGCTGCCGTCCCACAGCCGGACCCGGGCGAGCGGGGTCTCCTCCTGCAGTGCGCGGGCGGCGGGCGGCGGGTCGAACGGGCAGCCCGCGGCCCGGGGCATCGGGAACTCGGGAATCTCGGTGGCCGTCATCGTTCCTCCACGGTGGCCGTCGGTTCGTCGGCAGTCAACCGAAGACTGCTACGCTAAGTCAAGCGACTGATTTAATTCGGACCTCCGGAGGACCGCCCCGTGCTCGACCCAGCCACCCCCGCCAGAGAGGCCTCGCCACGCGCGAACCTCGTCGTCGCGGTCCTCGCCCTCGCGGGGATCACCGTCTCGCTGATGCAGACGCTGATCATCCCGCTGATCCCCGCCCTGCCCGGACTGCTGAACGCCTCCGCGGCCGACGCCACCTGGGCCATCACCGCCACCCTGCTCGCGGCCGCGGTGGCGACGCCGACCATGGGCCGCCTCGGCGACATGTACGGCAAGCGGCGGATGCTGCTGGTCAGCCTCGGCGCACTCGTCGTCGGCTCGGCGATCGGCGCGCTCTCCGACTCCCTCGTGCCGATGGTCGCCGGGCGGACGCTGCAGGGCCTGGCCGCCGGCGTGATCCCGCTCGGGATCAGCATCATGCGCGACGAGCTCCCCGCCGAACGGCTCGGCTCGGCGACGGCGCTGATGAGCGCGTCCCTCGGCGTCGGTGGCGCGCTCGGTCTGCCCGCGGCGGCGCTGCTGGCCGAAAACGCCGACTGGCACGTGCTCTTCTGGACCTCGGCCGGCCTCGGCCTGGTGGTCACCGCGCTGGTCGTCGCGCTCGTGCCGGAGTCTCCGGTGCGCACCGGCGGCCGGTTCGACGTCCTCGGCGCGGCCGGGCTTTCGATCGCCCTGGTCTGCCTGCTGCTGGCGATCTCGAAGGGCGCCGACTGGGGCTGGGGCAGCGCGGCCACGCTCGGCCTGCTCGCCGCGGCGGTGCTGGTCCTGCTGCTGTGGGGCCGGTGGGAGCTGCGCACCTCACGGCCGCTGGTCGACCTGCGGACGAGCGTGCGGCGCCAGGTGCTGCTGACGAACATCGCGTCGGCGGTCTTCGGCTTTGCGATGTTCGCGATGTCGCTGGTGCTGCCCCAGCTGCTGCAGCTGCCGGCCGCCACCGGGTACGGCCTCGGGAAGTCGATGCTGGTGGTGGGCCTGGTGATGGCGCCGTCGGGGCTGGTCATGATGGCGCTGGCGCCGGTGTCCGCGCGCATCACGGCCACCCGCGGCCCGAAGACGACGCTGATGCTCGGCGCGGTCGTCGTCGCGGCCGGGTACGCGCTCGGCATCGTCCTGATGAGCGCGACCTGGCACCTCGTGCTGGTGTCGAGCATCATCGGCGGCGGGATCGGGCTGGCGTACGGCGCGATGCCGTCGCTCGTGATGGGCGCGGTGCCGGTGTCGGAGACCGCGGCCGCGAACAGCCTCAACACGCTGATGCGCTCGATCGGGACGTCGGTGTCGAGCGCGACCGCCGGGCTGATCCTCGCCCGGCTGACCGTCCGGTTCGGACCGGTGGAACTGCCTTCGCAGAACGGTTTCCGGCTCGTGCTGGGCATGGGGGCGGCCGCGGCGCTCATCGCACTGGCGGTCGCGGCGTTCCTGCCGCGGCACGTAGCGGCCTCGCCGGCGCCCGCGAGCCCGGAGCCCGCGGCGGTGGGCCGCTGACCGACGGCGGTTCGCACGCCTCGGCGGCCGGCCAGGCCGGAGAACGCTGGGGCGACCGGGGCTTCGCGAGGAATCGGCAGGCGGCCGGCCACGCCGGTGTCTCCGGCGACACCTCGGCTCGATCGTCCGAGCCGGCACCGGCCGCCCAGGTTCAGGCCCGGGCGGCCGCGCCGTCGAGGTGGAGCACGCCGTCGGTGTGGTGCGCCGCGACGAACTCGGGACCCTTGGTGACGAGCCGCGCGATCGCCGTCGCGTGGCCGTGACCGAGGCCGTGCTCGGTCTTCAGCCACGTGACGATCTCGCCGTGCTTCGTGAGGTTCTTCCCGGCGGCCAGGTCGAGAAAACCGCGCGGGGTGATGCCGGTCTGCTTCTCCGCGTTGTCGAGGTAAGCCTGAAAAGACATGAGGACTCCTGGTTCGGGCCGAAGATTCTTCGGTCGGTCTCGCTTGTCCCCAAGCTCTCACCGACAACTTTTTTTGTCAAGACCGCCGAGCGACCACCGCCAGCGTCGTGTACGGCAACGTGAAGCCACCGCCGAGCGCGTCGATGGCCGCACCCACGTCGCCGAGCACGTCCGCCAGCGCGTCCGGCTCGAGCCGGGTCAGGCCGCCGGTCGTCGGCAGGAGATCCAGCCATTCGTCGCGGGTGTAGGCCCGCTCCCAGGCGAACCGCCACCGCTCGGGCGCGCCGAAGCGGCCCGACTCCCGGATGCCGTCGGCGAACTTGGTGAACATGATTTCGTAGAGCTCGGCCGGACTCCTCGGCTCCGCCGGGAGCTGCCACTCGGGCTGGACGCGCCGGATGCCCCGGGCGACGGCGTCGGCCACCGGCGCCGGCGGCTGGAACACGTGCGCGAAGAGGGCGAGCAGCCCATCGGGGCGCAGGACGTCGGCCGCCTTGCCGGCACCGGCGACGGGATCGACCCAGTGCCAGGACTGCCCGGCGACGACCGCGTCGAAGGTCCGTCCGGCGGCGTCCCAGTCTTCGAACGTCGCGACTTCGACGTCGAGACCGCTGTCGCGCGCGAAGGCCGCCATCCGCGGATCGGGGTCGACCCCGAGCACCCGTCGGCCGGCGGCGCGGAACTGCCGCGCCGCGATCCCGGTGCCGCAGCCGACATCGAGGAAGTCGGGACCGGGACTGGCGGCGACGACGCGGGTGACGAGTTCGGCGGGATACTCGGGCCGGGCCCGGTCGTAGCGTCCGGCGTCGATCCCGAAGGATTCGGCGAAGGCACGGGCTTCATGAGGTTGAGTGGGCATGCGCCCACTTTAATGGGCACGTGCCCACTCGGGCAACCGCGTGGGCGTTCGCGGCGGGCGTAACGGAGAATGGGGTCATGCCGACCGGGGTCCACCTGCGCGACGTGCGCCAGCAGCTGTTCCACGCGGCCGAGCGGGTCTTGCTCCGCGACGGCCCGAACGCGCTGACCAGCCGCGCGGTGACGGCCGAGGCCGACGTCGCGAAGGGCGTCCTGCACCGTCACTTCACGGACTTCGACGCGTTCCTGGCCGAGCTGGTGCGAGACCGCATCGCCCGCCTGACGGACCAGGCGGCGATCCTCCAGGCCTCAGCCGGAACCCGCACGGTGGCGGCCAACCTGGTGGACGCGGTGACCGAGCTGTTCGACCCGGTCTCGATAGCGCTGACGAGCTTGATATTCATCCGCGACGAGCTGCGCGCCCGCCTGCGTCCCCCGGGCGACGGTCTCCCCTTCTTGGCGGAGGCGCGGGAAATGCTGTCGGCCTACCTGTCGGCGGAGCGAGCGCAGGGCCGCATCGCGGCGGACGCGAACGTGGATTCCCTGGCCCTGTCGTTGATCGGGGCGAGCCACCTGCTCTTCGCCGGCCGCCAACCCCACACCCTGCCGGACCCGTCGGAGCTGGAGAAGCTGGTTGAGACGGTAATGGCGGACGCACTCCAGCGAAGGCTGCTGTAAGGGAAAAGTCCACCGAGGAAAACAAAGAGAGGGTCGAGTTCGCGCTTTCCGCGAACACGACCCTCTCAACCATCTCGTGGGCGATACTGGGATCGAACCAGTGACCTCTTCGGTGTGAACGAAGCGCTCTCCCCCTGAGCTAATCGCCCGCGGTACGGACTTCCACGAGTTCCCGGGGGTGGGCTCGTGGTGCGCGATACTGGGATTGAACCAGTGACCTCTTCCGTGTCAGGGAAGCGCTCTCCCGCTGAGCTAATCGCGCGCTGCGGAACTCCGTACTCAAGAAAGCATATCGGACGGCTGCGGAGCGTCAGCAGGGGGTCCGGTGTGACGGGCCGCACGGCGGAAACCGCCGTGACACGACGGCGTCGAAACGGGCACACTGCGAGAAGACAGCACGTCCGGTACCCCGGCTGTCGCCGGGGCCGGGCGCCGAGATCAGGAGAGTTTCCGCCCCGATGACCGACACCGTGTCCACTCCGCCCGCCGACCTGGATCGTGCCCCGGTGCGTCCGGGGCTCCTCATCGGCGTTCTCGTGCTGTCCGCGTTCGTGATGATCCTCAACGAGACGATCCTGAGCGTCGCGTTGCGTGACCTGACCGTCGACCTGCACGTGCCGACGACGACCGTGCAGTGGCTGACCAGCGGGTTCCTGCTGACGATGGCCGTCGTCATCCCCACGACCGGGTTCCTGCTGGAGCGGTTCACGCCGCGGCAGGTCTTCCTCTTCTCGCTGGCGGCGTTCAGCCTCGGCACGTTGCTGTGCGCGCTCGCGCCCGGGTTCGGGATGCTGATGGCGGGGCGCGTGGTGCAGGCGTGCGGCACGGCGGTGATGCTGCCGCTGCTGATGACGACGGTGATGCGGCTGGTGCCGCCGGAGCGGCGTGGCGCGACGATGGGCACGATCACGATCGTCATCGCGGTGGCGCCGGCGATCGGGCCGACGATCGGTGGCGCGGTGCTGTCGTCGCTGGGCTGGCGCTGGATGTTCTGGATCGTGCTGCCGCTGTCGATCGCGGCGCTGGTGACCGGCGCGCTGCAGCTGCGACTGAACAGCGAGACGCGGCGGGTGCCGCTGGACGTGCCGTCGGTGCTGCTGTCGGCGATCGGGTTCGGCGGCGTGCTGTACGGGCTGTCGGCGACCGGCGAGCAGGGTGGCGCGGAGCCGCTGGTGCCGGCGTGGGTGCCGATCGTCGTGGGCGTCGTCGCGCTGGTGGTGTTCACGTGGCGGCAGCTGCGGCTGCAGCGGCGCGACCGGGCGCTGCTGGACCTGCGGCCGTTCACGCACCGGAGTTTCGTGGTGGCGCTGGTGCTGACGTCGCTGCTGTTCGTGTGCCTGATCGGCGCGGCGGCGATCCTGCTGCCGCTGTACCTGCAGACGGTGCTGCACACGAGCACGTTCGTGAGCGGGCTGGCGGTGCTGCCCGGCGGCCTGGTGCTGGGCCTGCTGGGCCGCCCGGTGGGAGCGCTGTTCGACAAGGTCGGCGCGCGCCCGCTGGTGATCCCGGGCGCGGCGGCGATGGCGGTGTCGCTGTGGCTGTTCACGACGCTGGGGGCGGACTCGCCGCTGATCGCGGTGATCGGGATCCACGTGCTGCTGATGGCCGGGCTCGGGCTGATGATGACGCCGCTGTTCACCGAGTCGCTGGGATCGCTGCCGGAGCACCTCTACTCGCACGGGAGCGCGATCCTGTCGACGCTGCAGCAGGTGGCGGGGGCGCTGGGGACGGCGTTGTTCGTGAGCGTGGCGACGCTGTGGAGCGAGGACGGCGCGGCGGCGGGGCCGGACGCTTCGGGGCTGCGGGCCGCGTTCGTGGTGGCCGGGGTGATCGGAGTGCTGGCGTTCGCGGCGACGTGGACGATCCGGAAGTCCACGCCGGGAGCGTCGAGCGCGCCGAAGCACTGACGCGACTGTCCACTGAGGACGAATAAGGTCCCGCTTCCGCTCAGCGAAGGCTGGGGGGAGACCTGCGAGCGAAAGCGGGAGTTCGGGGCCGGTACGGGGGTCGCCTCGCGGCGAGTGGCGCTACACGGCTCCAGCCGGACTGGCACTCCGTGAAGGCAGTGGGTGAGGCCCGGGGACTCCTCCGTACCGACACCCCTTACAACGTCCTACGCCCGCTGGTGTTCCTCGACGTGACCGGGCTCATGCCAGCATCCGGCTCAGGAGGACGCCCAGCCGGTTGCGGTCCGAGGCGCCCAGTTCTGACGTCAGCGGAGCCAGCCCCCTCGCCACCTCCGCCGTCAGTTCCGCGGCCAGCGAGTGGCCCGCCGGGGTCAGGCTGACGCGCACCGAGCGTCCGTCGTCCTCGCTCGCCTGGCGCGCGACCAGGCCACGGCGGACCGCCCGGTCGACCAGCCCGCTCACCGACGACCGGTCCAGTCCCAGGTGCGTCGCCAGCTCCGCCATCTTCGGGGTGCGGTCGCGCAGGATGCCCAGAACCCGCAGCTGCGTCAGGGAAAGCTCGTGCGCCGCCGCCACCTGGCTCAGGTGCGCCATCACCACGAAGGACACCTGGGCCAGGTTGTCCAGCACCTCGTCCGGTTCGGCCATGCCACCGACTCTACCTTGAACTAGTTGGCGATGCCATCTAAAGTAGTGGGCATTACCAACTAAAAGGAGCCGTCATGCGCGCCGCTGTCGTCACCGGGTTCGGGTCTCCGCCCTCCTGCCGGGAGTTCGCCGAACCGCAGCCCACCAGTCCGGACGAGGTCCTCGTCGACGTCGTCGCCGCGGGTCTGCACCCCCGCGTCCGCTCCCAGGCCGATGGTTCGCACTACACCGAATCGGGTGAACTTCCGCTCGTCCCCGGCATCGACGGCGTCGGCCGCGCCCCCGATGGCACGCTGCGGTACTTCGTCCTGCCCGACACCTCGATGGGCTCGATGGCCGAACGGACCCTCGTGGACACCAGACGCAGCGTCGTCCTGCCCGAAGACGCCGACCCGGTGCTCGTCGCCGCCGGGATGAACCCCGCGATGTCGGCGTGGGTCGCGCTGCGCCGGCGGATCGAGTTCGCCGCCGGGCAGGACGTCCTCGTACTGGGCGCCACCGGGAACGCCGGCCGGCTCGCCGTCCAGGTCGCGAAGCACCTCGGCGCGGGCCGGGTGGTCGCCGCCGGCCGCGACGCCGGGCGCCTCGCCACCGTGGACGCGGACGAGACCCTCACCTTCGACGAGCTCGGCAAGGCCGCCGACGTCGACGTCGTCCTCGACTACGTCTGGGGCCCGCCGACGGCCGACGCGCTGCGCACCATCGTCACCGAACGCGCCGACCGGGGCCGCCCGCTGACCTGGGTCGAGGTCGGCTCGGTGGCCGGGCGGACCACCGAGCTCCCCTCGGCCGCGCTCCGGGCGGCCCGGCTGCAGCTCGTCGGCAGCGGCCAGGGTTCGGTGCCGACCCGGGACATCGTCGCGGAGCTGCACGCGCTCGTGAAGGAGATCGGCCGCTTCCGGATCGACGCGCGCGCGGTGCCCCTCCAGGACGTCGGAACGGCCTGGAGGAACACCGGCGAGACTCAGCGCGTCGTCATCACTCCGTGAGGTCCTTGACCTTCGGCGTCGCCCGCACGCCGGAGTGCACGTACCGCTCCCCCGTCGGCAGCGTGTAGAACGTCACCGACACCCAGCCCCGCATCCCCGCGGGGCTGTGGGCGAAGTGGCCCGGCCCGATCGGCACCAGCTCGTCCTCGGTCGTCGTCTCCGGGACCAGCTCGGCGAGCGGGCCGGTGACGGTCTGGCGCATCCACAGCTTCTGGTCGCGGGTGAGGACGTCGATCCGGACCGACTCCCGCTCGTAGACACCGAGGAACTCGGTGGCGTCGACCGCGGGCGGCACCGCGGCCGGCTCGAGCGGGCGCGGCATCGCCACGGCCGCCAGCTCGGCGAAGATCTCGCCGTAGAGCTCCTCGTAGAGGTCGTGGGTGCTGCCGCCGTTGGCGAGCAGCGTGACCGCCAGCCCCTGCTCCGGCAGGATCCGCAGGAACGCCGACTGCCCGATCGTGTTGCCGTCGTGGCCGTACACGCGCCGGCCGTCCCAGCCGAAGCGGATCCAGCCGAGGCCCCACGAGTCGCCGAGCGTGTCCTTGTCGGGCATCTCGAACTGCTCCTGGGTCATCGCCTCGGCCGACTCCGCCGAGAGCAGGCGCGAGCCGTCCGGGCCGAGGCCGCCGGTCAGGTGCAGGCGGGCGAACGCCAGGACGTCGTCGGTCGAGGCCGAGATGAGCCCGGCCGGGCCCGCCGAGCGCGGCAGCCCCCACACCGGCGCCGGCTGCGGCTCGGCGTCGCCCGCGGCGACGTGGCCCACCGCCGCGCGGTGCAGCATCGCTTCTTCTGGCAGGGTGCCCGTGCGCTTCAGGCCCAGCGGCGTGAACAGCCGCTCGCGCAGGGCCGCGTCCCAGGTCTTGCCGGTCAGCCGCTCGATCACCCGGCCGACGAGGACGAACCCCGAGTTGCAGTAGGACAGGGTCGCGCCGAGCGGATGGGACTGCGCGGCTTGGTCGAGCACCGCCACGTACTTCTCGAGGCAGTCGTCGCCGCGGCCGGTGTCGGTGAAGACGTCGCCGTCGATGCCGCTGGTGTGCGTCAGCAGGTGCCGCAGCGTCACCTTCTTCGTGACGTCGGGGTCGGCGAGCCGCAGCTCGGGCAGGACGTCGGCGATCGGCGCGTCGAGCTTCAGCAGCCCTTCGTCGACGAGCTGCATCGCGACGGTCGCCGTCCACACCTTGGTGATCGAGCCGATCTGGAACACCGAGTCGTCGGTGACCTCGACCCCGGTCGCCTTGTTCAGCACGCCGTGGCTCACCTGGACGACCTCGTCGCCGTCGAGCCGCAGGATGCCCAGCGCCGCACCGGGGACGCGGTGCTTGCGCGCGAGCTCGGCGAGGCGGCGGCGCCAGTGCGCCGCGTCGATCGGCACCCGCACCGGCTTGCCCGGCTCGCCCGCGTACTGCTCGACCCAGTCGGCGATGCGGCGGTTGAAGTCGGCGCGGTGCGACGGGCGGCCCTCGAGGATGAACAGGTGGGACGCGCCCGGGTACTGCACCATCCGGGTGGGCACGCCCTGTTCGCGCAGGGCGGTGAACCACTGCTCGGCCTGCCCGGCCGGGCACCGGTCGTCGGCGGCGCCGTGCACGACCAGCGTCGGCGTCCGCACCTTTTCCACCTGAGCCAGCGGGGAAAGCGCCGCGTAGTGCGCGCGGTTCTCCGCCGGGATCGCCCCGAGCTCGGCGACCCCGAGATAGTGGCCGGCGTCGGACGTGCCGGCCATGCTGACGACGTCGCTGACGACCCCGCCCGCGACCGCGGCGGCGAACCGGTCGTCGCGGCTGGTCAGGTAGCAGGTCATGAAGCCGCCGTAGCTGTAGCCGGACACCGCGAGCCGCTTCGCGTCCGCCACCCCCTCGGCGACGAGGTCGTCCAGCGGCTCCAGGAAGTCCTTGGCGTCGGCCACGCCCCAGGCGCCGACCGCGGCGGTGAAGAACGCTTCGCCGTAGCCGTCGCTGCCGCGCGGGTTGAGCAGCAGGACCGCCCAGCCGCGGGCGGCGAGCCGCTGGTGGTAGAGGTGCACGGCGTCGGCGGTGCCGCTCCACGCGTTGTGCGGGCCGCCGTGGATGTCCAGCAGCAGCGGCAGCGGGCCGGTGCGGGCGGGGTCGCGCAGCAGCCAGCCGTGCACGACCGTGCCGTCGGAGACGGTGAACTCCCGCTCCTCGTGGGTGAACAGCTCGACGTCGTCGGGGCCGTGCGCGGTGTGCACCGTCGCCGCTCCCCCGGTGACGTCGACCGTCGCGATCTCGCCGTAAGAGGTCGGCGTGGTGAGCAAAACCGCCGCGGTGCTCCCGGCGACGCTCAACGCGGCCACCGTCGTCCCGTTCTCGCCGAGGACCCGCCGCGGCTCGCCAACGGTCACGTTGACGGCGTACAGGTGCGTGTAGCCGCGGTCGCGGACGCAGAACAGGACCGTGGAACCGTCGCCGGCGAGCTGCGGGAGCGCGCCCGGGTAGCCCGGGCCGCCCGGCATCACGTTGCGGTCGAGCGGCGCGGCCAGGTCGACGGTTTCCCCGCCGTCCACGGGGATCCGCAGCAGCCCGA
The DNA here is from genome assembly GCF_055633615.1 of Amycolatopsis sp. NPDC114505. Lineage (NCBI taxonomy): Bacteria > Bacillati > Actinomycetota > Actinomycetes > Pseudonocardiales > Pseudonocardiaceae > Amycolatopsis > Amycolatopsis sp. NPDC114505. The sequence goes on from NZ_JBVKDV010000003.1 coordinate 1,341,366, forward strand.
GGTGCCCGGACGCGGTGTCGCGGCGGCCGACGACGAGCAGGGACTCGCCGTCCGCGGTCCACGTGACCGTCCCGCACATGCCCTCGCCCGAGCCGGCCAGGCGGGGCTCGGCGGTGCGATCGGCGGCGTCGAGGACGTAGGCGCCCGACCGGAACGTCAGGTCGGGGTCGGCGTCGAGAGCCGCGGCGAAGGCCAGCCGCCCGCCGTCCGGCGACCAGGCGGGGTCGCCCGCGTGCCAGTCCCCCGACGTCACGCGCCGGACCTCGCCGGTGGCGACGTCGAGGACGTGGAGGTGCTTGCGCAGGGTCCGCAGCAGCCCGGCGCCGTCGGCCTTGAAGTCCAGCCGGTCGGCGACCACCGGCGCGTTCGCGCGACGCCCCTGCGCGCCGTCGTCCTCGCCTTCCTCGGCGTCGAGGTCGATCGGGGCGCTGAAGGCGATTTCGGCGCCGTCCGGGCGCCACACCGGCGTTCCCGCACCCAGCGGGAGCGTGGTGACCTGCTCGGGCTCACCGCCGCCGGTGGGCAGCAGCCACAGCTGGGCCGGGCCGTCCTGGGCGCGCAGGAACGCGATCCGCGTCCCGTCCGGCGACCACGCCGGGGCCACGTCGCGGCGGCCGCGGGTCAGCCGGCGCGCCTCGCCGCCGCTCGTGGCGACCTGCCAGAGCGACGAGGTGTCCTCGTCCTTCTCGCGATCGGCGGTGCGCAGCACGTAGACGATCCGGGCGCCGTCGGGCGAGAGCGCCGGTTGCTCGGGGAACTCAAGGACGTACAGGTCGTCGGTGCCGATACGGCGGGTCATGCGGATCTCCTTGTGGGATGACGGCTTCACGCGGCGAAGTGGCAGGCCGCGTGGTGCGGCCGGTGGGCGGCGTCGTCGGCCGGGTCGGCGCTGACGCACAGCGTGCGGTCGGTGTGCACGAGCGGGCCGATCGGGCACCGCGGGTGGTAGCGGCACCCGGGCGGCGGGTGGTGCGGGTCGGCGGGTTCGGTGTCGGCCAACGGGTCATCGGTATCCGCGAGCAGGTTTCGGTGCGCCGAGGGCGCGGCGGCCAGCAGGTCCCGCGTGTACGGGTGCTGCGGATCGGTGAGCACCTGCTCGGCGGGGCCGGCCTCGACGATCCGGCCGAGGTACATCACGGCGACGACGTCGCTGACGTACCGCACGACGGCGAGGTTGTGCGAGATGAACAGCATCGACAGCGACAGCCGCCGCTGTACGTCGCGGACCAGGTTGAGCACCGCGCCCTGCACCGAGACGTCGAGCGCCGAGGTGATCTCGTCGGCGATCAGCACCTTCGGCTGCCCGGCCAGTGCCCGGGCGAGCGCGACGCGCTGGCGTTGCCCGCCGGACAGCTGCCCGGGTAGCGTCGCGGCGCGGTCCGGGTCGAGCTGGACCAGCTCGAGCAGCCGCGCGACTTCGGCCCGGCGGGCACCGCGGGAGGTGCCCTTCGGCATCGCCTCGGTGATCGACTCGCCGATCGCCATCCGCGGGTCCAGCGAGGAGTACGGGTCCTGGAACACCATCTGCAGCGGACGGCGCCGCGGCAACCGCCGGACGTCGACGCCGTCGAGGCGCACCTGGCCCGCGCTGACCGGCGCGAGGCCGACCGCCGCCCGGGCGAGCGTCGACTTGCCCGAGCCGGACTCGCCGACCAGGCCGACGACCTTCCCGGACGGGACGGTCAGGCTGACGCCGTCGACGGCAGTCAACTTGCCGTACCGGACGCTCACCGCGTCGAACTCCAGCGTGCTCACGCTGCACCCTCCTCCTGCGACTGTCCGGAAAGGACACTGACCTGCGGGTGCCAGCACGCGACCCGGTGCGCGTCCGCGGTCGGTTCCAGCACCGGGTCCTCGTCCCGGCAGCGGTCGGTCGCCAGCGGGCAGCGGGCGGCGAAGGCGCAACCCTCCGGCACCTGGTCCGGCTCCGGCGGCCGGCCGGGGATCACGGCCAGTGGCTCGCCGCGGTCGGTTTCGAGGTCCACGGTCGTGGCCAGCAGCGCCCGCGTGTACGGGTGCTGGGCCGGGCTCCCGGTCGGCAGGTCCTCCACCACGCGCCCGGCGTACATCACCAGCATCCGTTCGCACGTCTGGGAAACGACGGCGATGTCGTGGCTGATGAGCAGGATCGCCGCGCCCTCGGCTTCACGCGTGCGGGCGAGCAGGCGCAGCACCTGCCGCTGCACGGTGACGTCGAGCGCGGTGGTCGGCTCGTCGGCGATGACGAGCTTCGGCTGCCCCATCAGGCCCATGCCGATCATCGCCCGCTGCCGCATGCCGCCGGAGAACTCGTGCGGGTACTGCCGGGCGCGCCGGGCCGCGGCCGGGACGCGCACCGCGGCCAGCCGGTCGATCGCGCGGGCGAACGCCGCCCGCCGCGACAGGCCGTGGTGCTGCTCGGACACCTCGGCGAGCTGCCCGCCGACCCGGCGGGCCGGGTTGAACGACGTCATCGGGTCCTGGAACACCATGGCGAGCGACGTGCCGAGCTCGCGGTCCGAGGCGGTCGCGAGCGGCGTCCCGGCGAACTCGAGCCGGTCGGCGGTCACCACGCCGGGCGCTTCGATCAGGCGGGACACGGCCAGCGCGGTCAGGCTCTTGCCGGAGCCCGACTCGCCGACGACGCCGATCGCCTCACCCGGGCGGATGCTGAAGCTCACGCCGCGCACCGGCACGGTCCACCCGGCCGGGCCCGGGAACGCGACCCGGAGGTTCTCGACGACGAGCACCGCGTCGGCGGCGGGCTCGGCCACGGCCGATTCCGGGGACGTGGCCGGCGGCGGGAGCGCCCCGCGTCGCGTCGCCCGCGTCCGGACCCCGATCACCCCGGCGACCGTCTCGCCGACCAGGTTGAACGCCAGCCCGGCCAGGACCACCGCCGCGCAGGGCGCGAGCGCGGCCACCGGGTTCACGTAGATGCCGTCGAGGCCTTCGCGCAGCAGCCGGCCCCAGTCGTACTCCGGGGCCTGCACGCCGATCCCGAGGAAGGACAGCCCGGCGAAGGCCAGCAGTGCCGAGCCGGCCCCGATGGTCGCGTTGACGACGAGGGGCTCCCCGATGTTGGGCAGCACGTGCCGGGCCAGCAGCCGGATCCGGCCGACGCCGGACACCCGGGCCGCGGCGATGTAGTCCCGCCCGGCCACCGACGCGGACAGCGTCTGCACCAGCCGGGCGAACGCCGGCGCCACCGCGAACGCGATCGCCAGCACCGCACCCTGCGTGCCCACGCCGAAGATCACCGCGAGGAACAGCGCCAGCAGCAGCCCCGGGAACGCGACCGCGACGTTGACCGCCGCGGTGAGCAGCCGGCCCGCCCAGCGCGGCAGCACCGAGGGCAGCGTCCCGAGGACCACCCCGGCGGTGACGCCGATCGCCGTGGCCAGCACCGCGAGCCCGACCGACAGCCGGGTCGCGACCAGCGTGCGGAAGAAGAGGTCGCGGCCGAGGGAGTCGGTGCCGAACCAGTGCGCCGCGGACGGGCTCTGGCCGATCGCGTCCGTGTCGATCGCGGCGGCGGAGTCACCCCACAGCAGCGGGGCCAGCACCGCCAGCAGCACGACCCCCGCCAGCAGGACCGCCGAGCACGCGCCGACCGGCGTGCGCACGGCCGCCGCCCAGACCGAACCGCGTCGCGCCATCTCACGCCTCCCGGATGGCCGAGCGCGGGTCGAGCACCCCGAGCACGACGTCGACGAGCAGGTTCACCAGGAGCACGCCGACGCCGTAGACCAGCACGATCCCCTGCACCAGCGGGTAGTCCTTCTGCAGGATCGACGCGACGATCGTCGAGCCGAGGCCGGGCCAGGCGAAGACGTTCTCCACCAGTACCGTGCCCGCGACCATCCCGGTCAGCATCAGCCCGCCCAGGGTGAGCGTCGCGGTCAGCGCGTTCGGCAGCGCGTGCCGGACGTACACCAGCCGCGCGGGCAGCCGCTTGGCCCGCGCGGTGCGGACGAAGTCGGCGCCCAGCACCGAAAGCAGCTCCACCCGGACCATCCGCGCGAGCACCGCCGCCGGCCCGGCCGCCAGGGCCGCCACCGGCAGGACGTACGCGCTCACGTCGTCGCTGCCCGCCACCGGGAACCAGCCGAGGCCGACGGCGAGCAGCGCCACCAGCCCGACCGCGACCAGGAACTCCGGGATGGCGGCGAGGAACACGCTCACCGACGTGAAGCCCAGCTCCGCGCCCCGGCGACGCCCGCCGCGGGTCAGCACCGCGAAGCAGACGCCGACCGGGATCGCGACGACGACCACGACGGCGAAGGCCAGCACCGCCAGCTGCAGGGTCGAGGGCAGCCGGTCGCCGATCACCTGCGCCACCGGCTGCCCGCTCGCCATCGACGTCCCGAAGTCGCCGGACAGCAGGTTGCGCACGTAGTGCCCGTACTGCACCCACAGCGGGTCGTCCAGGCCGAGCTCCGCCCGCTTGGCCGCCACCAGCTCGGCGGGCGCGGTCAGGCCGAGCGCGGCCCGCACCGGGTCGCCGGGAACGAGGTGGATCATCAGGAACGCCGCGGTGAGCAGCGCCCACAGGGACACGGCGAACCGGGCCAGCCGCCGCGCGGCGAACGCCGGCCACGGGCTGCCCCGCAGGCCGGCGGGCGCCGCCGCGGTCGTCACTTGGCCAGCATCCGGATCGAGGACGGCGTCAGGCTGCCCTGGCTGAGGGCGAACTTCGCGCCGCTGGCGTAGGTCGGCACGACGGAGTCGAAGTACGGCACCGCGTCCACCCGCTTGATCAGCGCGGTCTCCGCCGCGTTCCAGTCCGCGCAGCTGGCTTCGCCGGGCTTCGTGGCCGCCTGCTGCGCCGCCTGGTCGTACCCGGGGTTGGCGACGTGGGCGAAGTTGGTGCCGTCGGGCGCGGCCGGGCCGGAGACGAACGGGACCAGCTGGCTCGGCAGCGAGAACCCGACCGGGCCGAGGGAGACCTCCCACTCGCCGGTGCCGAACAGGGCCTGGCTGAGGCCGGGGCTGTCGACCGCCTTGAGCGTCACGTCGGCGCCGAGCGACTTCCACGTCTGCTGCGCGAGCTCCGCGGTCGGTGCCATCGTCGGGCCGAGCTGGGTGCCGTAGAGGACCGTGAGCGAGAGCTTCTTGCCGTCCTTGGCACGCACGCCGTCCGCGCCCTTCGTCCAGCCCGCGGCGTCCAAAGAGGACGCCGCCGCGGCCGGGTCGTGGGCCGGCAGGTTGCCGGTGACGGTGTCGCCGGGACACACCGCGGGCTCGTTCGTGATCATGCCCTTCGACGGCTTGCCGGCGCCGCTGGTGAGCACCTTGCCGAGCTGGGGCAGGTCGAGCGCCTGGGTGAGCGCCTTGCGGACGGCTTCGTCCTGTCCGGGCCGCCCGGCCGCCTGGTTGTAGAACACCTCGCCCATGGGTGCGGTGAAGTCGGTGTGGAAGAGCTTGCGCGCCTCCAGCCGCTGCCGGTCCGGCCCGTTGATCTGGGCCGCGTTCAGCTCACCCGAGAGCAGCAGGTTCGTCGCGGTCGTCGTGTTGGGGATGACGCGGATGGTGACCTTGTCCGGCAAGCCGGTCTCGGCCTTCCAGTCGCCGGGGCCCCACGTGTAGTCCTTGCGGCGGGTGAACGTGTAGTGGTCGCTGGGCACGGACTCGGTGACGGCGAACATCCCGGTGCCCGCGTCGCCCTTGGCGAGCAGCTTGCGGTCCGCGAGCCCCTTGGCGCAGGCGATCGGCACGCCGCCGACGTTGCGGGCCAGGAACGCGTCCGGCTTGCCGCTGGTGACGCTGATCGTGCCGGCCGCGTCCGCGGTCGCCTTGGTGCCGGGGGCGACGTAGAGGCCGGCGATCGGCGACTTGTTCGCGGGGTCGCCGACGAAGTTGAGGTTGGCCGCGACGTCGGCGGCGGTCAGCGGGCTGCCGTCCGCGCAGGTGAGGCCCGGGCGCAGGGTGAAGGACGCGGTCGTCGTCGTCGCCTCCCACTTGGCGGCGAGCCCCGGGACGAGCTTGCCGCCGTCGTCGAGGTTCAGCAGCGAGTCGTAGAGAAACCGGTCGACCTGGATGGCCACCGACAGCACGGTCATGTGCGGGTCGAGGCTGCCCGGGTCGGAGCCGACGCCGAGGCTGAACGTCTTGCCGTCCACCGGGGTGCCGTCGCCGGAGCCGGCGGTGCCGCCCGATCCCCCGCAGGCGGTCGCGGCCAGGGCGAGCACCCCGAGCAGGACCACCGCGGTCCGTGTCTTGGTCATGGGGTTTCCTTCCGCAGGTGGGCCACGGCGAGGCGGGCGGCCTCGCCGATCGCGGCGTCGACGGCGGGTTGCCGCTCGGCGAGGGAGTCCGCGCGGGTGAAGACGGCGACGGCGAACCGCCGACCGTCCGGGTAGGACACGACGCCCGCTTCGTTGCGCACCGCGGGCAGGGTGCCGGTCTTGGCCGCGACGGCGACGTCGGAGGGGAAGCCGGCGGAGATCCGGTGGGGCCAGATCTGCTTCGCCATGATGTCCCGGACCCGTTCGCACGCGGCCGGTTCCGCGGCACGGTCGGTCCAGATCGCGTCGAGCAGCGTGGTGATCTCCCGGGGCGTGGAGGCCGAGGTGCGCTCCGGGTCGAGCACCGCGAGCTTCCACGTCCGCTCCGGCGTCGCACCGGCGAACACGGCGTCGAGGTCGGCGTCTTCGTCCGCGCCGAGGTCCGCCAGCACCGACGCGAAGAGGTCTTCGCAGCAGCCGATCAGCCGGGTGCGGCGCAGGTCCAGGTCGGTCAGGACGCGGTCGACGGCGTCCCGGCCGACGCGGTGGTAGAGGACGTCGGTCGCCGCGTTGTCGCTCATGGTCAGCATGAACAGCGCGAGGTCGCGCCAGCTCATCTCGACGTCGTCGGCGCAGCCCGCGGTGCCGATGCCGCCGATGCGGTAGCGCGTCCCGACACGCGTCCGCTCGGTCTCGTCCAGCCGGCCCGCGACGACCTCACGGGCGTAGGCGACGGCGACCGGGATCTTGAACACCGACGCGAGCACCACCGGGTCGTCCGCGCCGACGGCCACCTCCGGCCCGCCGCCGATCTCCCGCGCGTGCACGAAGCCTCGCGCGCCGGCCGCGGCGAAGACGTCGGCGATCTCCGTTTCGACCGGGCTCACACGCTCACCCGCCGATCGGCCCGGCCGGTGTGCAGGTACAGCGCGCGGCCGGTGCCATCGTCCCCGACGAAGGCGTGCGGCAGGTACATGCCCTGCGTCGGCTCGGCCAGGATCAGCGTGTCGCCGGTCATAGCGACCAGCTCGACCCTGTCGGGCTTGGCCAGCTCCGCGAAGATCCCCTTCGGGACGCGCTCGACCCAGACGCGGCCGTCGTCGTCCTGGCTGACCGTGATGTCCGCGACCGACGACGCGTACTCGCCGACGTACCGGGTGGCGTCGATGCGGGGCGCGGCCGAATCCGGCACGGCCGGCACCGGCGGCACGGCGAGCTCGATGCCGGTCAGCTCCTTCAGGAGGTGGCCGACGACCTCGGTGTAGACGGCGACCGGGTCGCCGCCGTTCGTCAGCAGGGCGATGGCGACGTCGTGCCCGGGCGCGAGGCGCAGGAACGACGACTGGCCGATCGTGCCGCCGTCGTGGCCGGCGACCGCGCCGCCGTCCCAGTCGAAGAGCGACCAGCCGAGGCCCCACGCCCGGCCCATCAGGCCGAGGTCGGGCAGCTCCACCTGGCGTTCCCGCATGGCGCGGGCGCTTTCCGCGCTCAGCACGCGGGTGCCGTCGAGGCCTTCGCCGTCGCGCAGGTGCATGGCCGCGAACGTCACGAGGTCGCGTGGCCGCATCGCGAGCATCGAGCCGGCCGGGGCGTTGGACGGCGTCAGCGCCCAGGTGCCGGCGGGCACGGGGTCGGCACCCGGCTCGGGCGTGAGGTGTCCCAGCGCGGCCCGGAAGCGGATCGCCTCGTACGGGCTGGCGGCGGCGTGCGTCAGTCCCAAGGGGACGAACAGGTGCTCGGCCAGGCAGTCGTTGTAGGGCTTGCCGCGCAGCACTTCCACGACGCGCCCGAGCACGCAGAACGCGGCGTTGTTGTAGGAGAACATCTCGCCGGGGGCGAACAGCTGGGGCACGTCGCCCAGGGTGGCGATCAGCTTCCCGACGCAGTCGTCGCCGCGGCCGGTGTCGGTGAAGATGTCGCCCTCGAAGCCGGAGGTGTGGCACATGAGCTGCCGGACGGTGATCCGCGCGGCCGCGTCCTCGTCGGCGAGCGTGAACTCCGGCAGGTACTTCCGCACGGGTGCGTCGAGGTCGAGCGCGCCCTCGTCGACGAGCTGCATCGCCAGGGTCGTCGTCCAGATCTTGGTGATCGACCCGATCTGGAACAGCGACTCGGTGTCGGCCTCGACGCCGGTGCCCTTGTTGAGCACGCCGGCCGCGTGGTCGATGATCTCGCCGCCGGCGTACACGGCCACGGCCGCGCCGGGCACGCGGTGCTCGGCCAGGACGGCCGGGAGCCGGGTTTCGAGCCAGGCGGCGAGTTCGGTGAGTTTCGACATGGGTGCCTCTCGTCCGACGATGGGGAACCGGCGATGCGGGGATGCTAGGACGGGGATCGGGGCGGCCGATTCGTCGAAACCGACGAGACCCGGGGAAACTTTCATCCCCGCGGACGAATCACCCCGGGCGGATCACCGCGGTCGCAGGCGCCGCGGCAGGGCCGACCGGGCCGCCGCGTACCCCACCGCGACCCGGATCCGGACCTTCGACGTCGTGACCGCCGCCCGGACCGCGTACTGCCGGGCCCGTGCGATCACCGTGTCCACTGTGGTCATGTCGTGAGCCACTCCTTCGCGGTGGTGACCTCGGCCAGCCGCGCCGGGATCGGGGTGACGCCGAGGCCGGGCCCGGACGGCACCGGCAGCCGCCCGCCTTCGAGCACGAACGGCTCGGTGATGTCCTCGGTGTAGAACCGGTCCGACGCCGACGTGTCGCCCGGCAGGGTGAAGCCGGGCAGCGACGCCAGCGCGACGTTGGCCGCCCGGCCGAGCCCGGTCTCGATCATCCCGCCGCACCAGACCGGGACGCCGTGCGCGGCGCAGACGTCGTGCACCCGCCGCGCCTCCAGGTACCCGCCGACGCGGCTCGGCTTGATGTTGACGATCCGGCACGCGCCGAGCCTGATCGAGTCCGCGGCCGACCTCGCGGACACGACGGACTCGTCCAGGCAGATCGGCGTCCGGATGTGCTTGGCCAGCTCGGCGTGGCCGAGCACGTCCTCCTCTTCGAGGGGCTGCTCGATCAGCAGCAGCTCGAAGGGGTCGAGCCGCTGCAGCTGCGGCACGTCCGAGAGCGTGTACGCCGTGTTCGCGTCGACCTGCAGCAGGATGTCGTCACCGAAGCGCTCGCGGACCGCGCGCACCGGCTCGACGTCCCAGCCGGGCTCGATCTTCAGCTTGATCCGGACGTACCCGTCGTCGAGGTACCCGCCGACGACGTCGAGGAGCTTCGGGATCGTGTCCATGATGCCGACCGACACCCCGCACGGCACCGAGTCCCGGGTGGACCCCAGCGCCGTGCCGAAGGACACGCCGTGGGCGCGCAGCTCCGCGTCGAGCACCGCCATCTCCAGCGCGGCCTTGGCCATCCGGTGGCCCTTGAACTTCCCGAGCAGCGGGGCGACCTTGTTCGCGGTCAGGTCGCCGGCCGCGAGGAGCGTGGGCACGAGGAACGTCCGCAGCACGTGCTCGACGCCGTCGACGTACTCCGAGGAGTAGAGGGGGTCGACCATCGCCCCGCACTCGCCCCAGCCCTCGCCCTCGGACGTCACCGCGCGCAGGAGCAGCAGCTCGCGTTCGTTCTGCGTGCCGAACGACGTCCGGAACGGCGCGACCAGCGGCATCCGGACGCGCAGGAGTTCCACCCCGGTGAGTTTCACGACGACTGCTCCTTCGCGACCACGTACCAGCCGGCACGATCGAATCCGATGACCGAGGCACCGCCGGCCAGCAGGCCGCCGAGCACGTCCCGCAACGCGACCCGCCACGCCTGGCCCCGGCCGGGGTCGGTGCGCCGCAGCGCCTCGATGTCCGGCGGCACGGCGACGAGCACGACCGGTGCGTCGGCGGGCCCGGTGACCGGGCCGCCGTCGGGGCCGGCCGCCAGTGCGACCGCGGCGCCCCGGGCCCGCAGCGTGGCCGCGTCGAGCGGGGCCGGCTTGCCTTCGGCCGCCGCCCGCACGGCCGGGCTCGTCAGGTCCCAGACGGCCATGATGCGGTCGGTGTCGCCGCCGCCGTTGATGCCGTCCTCCATCGGGCCGTAGAAGTCGGGCAGGTACTGCGACGGCCGGGCGGCCAGCTTGGTCAGGTTGAAGTGGGCGTTGCGCCGCACCAGCGGGTCGAACGTCCACGAGATCACCGGGACGTCCTGGCGCAGCGCCCAGGCGCGCTGGTGCAGCTTGAGCGCGAAGCCGATGCCGCGGCCGAGCCCCGCCGTCGCGACCCCGGCGATGTGGCTGTGCAGTCCCCCTTTCGCGGGGCCGCCGAAGAACCCGAAGCAGGCACCGAGGAGATCCGGCCCGTCGAACGCGCCCCCGACGTAGTTGCCCGCCGAAACCATGGCGCGCAACAGTTCGGACGTCACGGGCTGGTTGCCCGGAGCCGGGCGCCAGATCGACTCGAAGAGCCGGGTCACGGCGGTCAGGTCGGCGACCTCGGCCAGGGTCCGGACGTGGACCCCCGAGGCCGTGGCGGCGGCGGACGCCGTGGTGGCCGCCTCGTCCCGCAGCGGCGGGGCTGTGTTCGTCACGACTTCTGTCACGCCTCCGATCTTCTCCGGGCGCGGTCTCCCCGTCACCGTTGTCCCGCACCGGATTCGCCCCGCGCGTTCGTCGCGGCGGACGAACTCCGTTGCGTCAGCACGGTTTCGGTGAGCGCCCGGAGCAGCGCGGTGCGCCGGGGCAGCTCGGCGACGAGGACGTGTTCGTGGTCGGCGTGGGCCCCGCCGCCGACCGCGCCGAGGCCGTCGAGCGTCGGAATGCCCAGTCCCGCCGTGAAGTTGCCGTCGGACGCGCCGCCGACCGCCGCCTCGGTGAGCGGTCCCGTCGCGAGCTTCCGGGCCAGTGCGAACAGGTCTGCCGACGCGGGCGCGTCCAGCGGCGGGCGGTTGATGCCGCCGGCGATGCGGATCCGCGCGTTCTCGTGCACCGGCCGCAGGGAGCGGACGGCCCGGTCGACGCGGTCCTGCTCGGCGACGTCCCACACGCGGACGTCCACGGCGACCCGGGCTTCCGCGGGCACGGTGTTGGTCGTCGTGCCCGCGGTCAGCGCGGTCGGGACGACGGTGGTGCCGCGGCCGGCGTCGGCGAGCGCGGCCACCGCGAGGATCTGGTGGGCGACCTCGATCCCCGCGTTGACACCCTTTTCGGGCTCGAGCCCGGCGTGCGCGGCGCGCCCTTCGACCTCGATCCAGTACTGCGAAACGCCTTTGCGGCGGGTCTTCAGCGCGCCGCCGTCGGCCGAGGCTTCGAGCACGAAGACCGCGTCGCAGGTCTTGGCTTCCTCCTCGATCAGGACGCGGGACCGCGGCGAGCCGATCTCCTCGTCGCCCGTGATGAGGATCGACAGGCCGTCCCGGTCGGGCAGCGCCGCGGCGGCGTGCAGGGCCATCACGACGCCGGCCTTCATGTCGAAGCAGCCGGGTCCGCGCAGGACGCCGTCGCGGACTTCGAACGGGTGCGTGCGCAGGGAACCCAGCGGCCAGACGGTGTCGTGGTGGCCGAGCAGCAGGACGCGCGGCGGGCCGTCGCCGAACCGCCAGCGCAGGTGGGTGCAGCCGTCGGTGACGAGGCGTTCGGGCTCGGCGCCGAGCAGGCGGCGCCCGATCCCGGCGACGACGTCGGCACTGCGGGCGACGGCGTCGTGGTCCTGCGACGGTGACTCGCAGCGGACGAGCGTCTCGATGTCGTCGATCACCGGGGTTCCCCTCGCAGCGGTTTGCCCGGCAGTGCGCCGGTGTCCAGGTTTCCTTCGCTGACAACGGGAACTCCGGCGACGTACAGGTGCCGGACGCCGACCGACGGGCGCGTCGGGTCGGTGTAGGTGGCGGCGTCGGTGATCTTCGCCGGGTCGAGGACGACGACGTCGGCGTCGGCGCCGGCCCCGAGGTGCCCCTTGCCGCGAGCCGCGGGTGCGACGTCGTCGAGGAGCCGCGAAGGCAGGTACGAGCAGCGGCGGAACGCTTCGAGCCAGCTCCACGCCCCGGCTTCCCGGACCATCAGGCGCAGGGTCTTGGCGAAGGTGCCGGCGGTCCGCGGGTGTGTGGTGCCGCCCGCGGGCAGCGGCCAGTCGGTGCTCTCGGTGCCGCCGTCCTTCCAGTAGACGGGCATGGCGTCGCTGGCGACGACGGCGTCGGGGAACGCGAGCGCCTGGTGCAGCAGGCCGCGGTCGCGGGGGTCCTGCTCGTCCAGGAACTCGAGGAGGCAGGGCGCGCCCGGGTCGGCTTGCCTCAGCTCGCGCAGGCGGGCTTCGTCACGGACCCGCTCCCCCGTCTCGAGGATGACGACGCTCGAGGGCTTCAACCCCTTGAGCCGCAAGCGGTCCGGGTCGATGAAGGCGGCACCGACGGCCGTGCTGCCCGCGCCGTACGGGTAGGCCTCGACGGTGACGCGCGAGCCTTCGCGGCGGGCGGTGTCGAGGGTGGCGAGGACGCGGTCGATGTGGTGCCCGGAAGTGCTGTTGACGTGGCAGTGGTGCATCGCGGCGCCGGTCTCGCCCGCGGCGGCGACGATCTCGACGGAGCCGTCGACCGGGATCGCGGGGTCGACCTCGACCAGCTCGCGGACGTGGGTGTAGGTGGGCACGCCGGCCTTCGCGGCCAGGTGCGCGACGGCCAGGAACTCGCCGGGCTCGGTCGCGGGCGCGTAGCCCATGAGGATGCCGATGCCCAGGGCGCCTTTGGCGAGTTCGGCTTCGAGCAGGGAAAGCCACGCGGCGAGTTCGGTCTTCGTGGAGCTGCGTTGCCACCGCGGGTTCCCGAGGATGGCGAGGCCGCTGTCGATGCTGGCGTCGGGCGCGATGTTCGCGAGCACCTGCGCCCGGGCGGCGCCCCAGGAGGCGGAGAACCCGTAGTGCAGCGGCCGCCCGGCCTTCGCGGCCTCGGCGTAGGCGCGGTCGACGGGCATCAGGCCGGCTTCGAGGTCGAGGGCGGTGGTGACGCCGTCCATGGCCTGCAGCCGCTGCCCGGCGATGGAGTGGACGTGGCTGTGCAGGTCGACGAACCCGGGCCCGACGACGAGTCCCGCCACGTCGACTTCGGTGGCGTCCGGCGCATGGAGGCCCGGACCGACGGCTTCGACGTGGCCGCCGTTCAGGAGGACGTCGGCGATGCCGTCGAAGCCGCTCCCCGGGTCCACGACCCGGCCGCCCCGCAAGAGTGTCCACACCTGTACGCCTCCTCGTCGTCGCTTCCCGGCGACGTTAGGAGGATTTCGGGCGGGACCGTTCGTCCGCGACGACGAATCGGAGCGGCGCGGTTGATCCGCGCGGACGAACTCCGTCAGGCCGGCGTGACCGGGGCCCGCAGCAGGCCGGTGACGGCGTCGATCAGGCCCGTCCCGGCGTCGTCCCAGGTCGCGCGCGGGGTCGGGGTCCCCTCGGCCAGCGCCCGCTCGCGTTCCGCGGTCATGTGGATCATCAGCTGCCTCGCCATGTCACCGCGCTCCGCGCGGACGTCGGCCGGCAGGCCGTCCAGACACCGGTTCAGCCCTTCCACCGCGCGCGCGAGCGCCGGGGAGGCCAGCGACTCCTCCGCGATGATCTCCCGCAACGCCGGGTCGGTCATCACCTGGGCGCTGAACCGGGCGAACCACGTCGGGGCGCCCAGGTCGCGCAGGTACGTCGTGCTCGGGCGGACCAGGCAGGCCACCCAGTCACGCAGGCCCGCGTCCCCGCCGACCCCCTCGACGAGCTCCGCGCGCAGCCGCTCCATCGGCCCGGTGTGCTTGCGGACGATCGCGCGGACCAGGTCGACCTTGGTGCCGAAGTGGTAGTTGACGGCCGCGTTGTTGCCCTGCCCGGCGGCCTCGCTGATGTGCCGGTTGGACACCACCTGCACCCCGTGCTCGGCGAACAGCCGCTCCGCCGTCACCAGGATGCTTTCCCGCGTCGCACTCGCGCGGGCCGCCTTCACGTTCATTCCGAAACCCACCTGATCATCCACTGGCCCCCCACCTTACGGAGCCCCCGCGCTGGCGAGAAATCGGCGGAGCGTGGCAGAACAGCCACTGGCTGCCCGGGCCCGCCGTTCCTAGCGTGGTCGATCATGATCGCAGTGCTCGCGCCGATCCTGATCGGCCTCCTCTACGTCGTGCTCGGCTCCCTGATCCCCGAGCCCCACCGGCGGAAGTTCAACGCCGTCATGATCGGCGGCGCCGGCGCCGCCTACCTCTCCGGTGGCGCGCTCGGGCCGTGGGAGCTGGTGTTCTGCACGGTGATGACCTACGTCGCGTTCCGCGGCCTCGACTCGTGGACGTTCATCGGCATCGGCTGGCTCCTGCACACCGGCTGGGACGTCGTCCACCACCTGAAGGGCCAGCCGATCCTGCCGTTCGCGCACGACTCGTCGTTCGGCTGCGCGCTCTGCGACCCGGTGATCGCGATCTGGTGCTTCACCGGCGGCCGGTCGGTCTTCGGGTCGTTCCGCCGGGTTGGCGCGCGGGAGCCGCGGGTACCCGGCCCGGCATGAGCACCGATGTCGAACGCGCCGCGCACGCCTTCTGCCCCCGGTGCCACCCGGACCCGCAGCCGGGCGAGGTGCTGATCGCGCTGTGCGGCGCCCGGCACCCGTACCACGGCCGCCGCGACCGGCCGGTGAACACGTGCCCCGCCTGCGTCCGGCTGGCCTCGGCGAACGTCTACGCCTGCGGCCACCCCGGGGGCTGACGGGCGGTTGTGTGAGCGCGAACAACCGGCTAACGTGAATCTCGTTCACGTCACTGCCGGCTGTTCCCGCTCCCTCGCCACGGAAGGAACACCGCCTTGCGCAGAGTGTTCACCGCCTTCGCGACGGCCGTTCTCGCCGCGTCCGGGCTCGCCGTCACCGCGCCGGCCGCCCACGCCGCCGGCGGCACCTTCAGCGTCCTGTCCTACAACATCGCCGGTCTGCCCGAAGGCATCTCCAGCGCGCCCACCCCGCGCGCGCCGAGCACGACCGCCATCGGGCAGCGCCTCGGCCCGTACGACCTGGTGCACGTCCAGGAGGACTTCAACTACCACGCCACCCTGTACGCGGCCGACACCCATCCGTACCGGACGCCGACCAGCGGCGGCGCCGGGATCGGGAGCGGCCTGAACAGCCTGTCCGCCCTGCCCGTCGACGAGCTGGAGCGCGTCCGCTGGGACTCGTGCCAGTTCGACTCGGGCGACTGCCTGACGCCGAAGGGCTTCACGTTCACCCGGCTCCGGCTCGCCGAAGGCGTCTACGTCGACGCGTACAACATCCACACCAACGCGGGCACCAACGACGGTGACCAGGTCTCGCGCGCCGCGAACCTCAAGCAGCTCACGGCGTACATCGCCACGCACTCGGCGGGCAACGCCGTCCTGGTCATGGGCGACACCAACACCCGCTACACCCGGGCCGCCGACACGATCCGGGCGTTCGCCGCCGACAACGGGCTCACCGACGCGTGGGTCCGGCTCGAACGCGGCGGCGTCCCGCCCGCGGCGGGCAGCGATCCCCTGGTGTGCGACGAATCCGCGGTCACCAACGCGTGCGAGATCGTCGACAAGGTGCTCTACCGCGGGAACAAGCTGATCTCGCTCGACGCGACGTACTACAACAACGAGCACAACGCGTTCCTCGACGCGTCCGGGGCGATGCTGTCGGACCACGACCCGGTGACCGTGCGGTTCGGCTGGACGACCGACCCGGCGTTCCGGCTGAGCGACCGGTTCGGCGGTCCGCACGGCACGCCGTTCACCGACCTCGACCGGGTCCCGCCGGCCGCGCGGGCTTCGACACTCATCCTCAGCGCGGGCAGCCGCGTCGACCGGATCGGCCTGACCCTGGCCGACGGCACGACGTTCGGCCACGGCGGAACCGGCGGCACCTCGCGGACGTATCAGCTGGCCGACGGCGAGTACGCGGTCTCCGCGGAACTGTGCCAGGGCAGCTACAACGGCCACACCCGGATCTTCTCCGCCCGCATCACGACCAACCGCGGCGGCACGCTGACCGGCGGCACGAAGACGTCGGACTGCACCACCGCGACCGCACCGGACGGCTGGCAGATCGCGGGCTTCCACGGCCGCTCGGGTGACGAGGTGGACCAGTTGGGGTTCGTCTACACGCGACGCTGACCGTCTCGGGTCCACAACGGACCGGCCAGCACCGGCAGCGCGGCCACCAGGGCGAGCCCGCGCACCGCGGCCGCGACGAGGTACGGCGCCCGCAGCCCGAGCGCGTGGGCCACCAGCCCGCCCGCCAGGGTGCCGACCGGGATCAGGCCCCAGCCGAGCAGCCGGTTCGCGCTGGTGACCCGGCCCAGCAGCGCCGACGGGACAAGGTCCTGCCGGAGGCCGACGGTGACGATGTTCCACAGCGTCGTCGCGAACCCGTTCACGGCGAGGAACGCGCCGAGCACCACGGCGTCGCGGCTCAGGCCGATGCCCGCGAACGCGCCTACGTTGACCACCAGCGCGGTCGGCAACGCCGCCCGGGACCCGATCCGGGCCACCACGCGCGCGTTGACCAGGCCGCCGAGCACGCTGCCCAGCGCGGCCCCGGCGAGCAGCAGGCCGTAGCCGCGCGCGTCGAGGTGCACGACGCGGGTGGCGAGCAGGACGAGCGTCGCGGCGGCCAGCTGGCCGCAGAAGGCGTTGACACCGACCAGGATCGCGAGCGTGCGCAGCAGCCGGTGCCGCAGCAACCACGACAGTCCCTCGCGGACGGCGGAGCGCGGGCGGGCACCGTCGGCACGCCGGGGCAGCTTCGCCACCAGGACGGCGGACGCCGCGAACGAGACGGCGTCGAGCCCGAACGGCAGCGCCGCCGTGACCCCGAACAGCAGGCTGCCCACGGGCGGCCCGGCGAACTGCTCCGCGACCGTCGTGATCGCCTGCTGCCGGCCGTTGGCCCGCGGCAGCAACGGTTTCGCGACCAGGTCCGGCAGGATCGCCTGGGCCGCGGTCCCGAAGACGACGTCGCCCGCGCCGAGCCCGAACGCCGTGACGACGAGGACCGGGACGCCGGCCGCCCCGCACGCGGCCAGGACCGCGGTCACGGAGACCAGCACGGCCTGCGCCGCCTGCGCGCGCCACATCAGGCCGGCCCGGTCGTGGCGGTCGGCCAGCGCGCCGGCGGGCAGGGACAGCAGCAGCCACGGCAGGTAGGCCGCGGCCGAGACGAGCGAAACGAGCCGCGGGTCCTGGGTGACCGTGACCGTCAACAGCGGTACCGCCGCGGTGAACGCGCCGGTGCCGAGGTTGTCGATGCCGGTCGCCCACAGGAGCCGCCGGAAGTCCCGTCCGATCATCCTCCGATCTTTTGGCCCGCCGCGATCCGCGGACAGCATTTAGCCCCGGGCTACATACTCGGCACCATGGCACTGACGATCGAGCTCGACGTCGCGCAGCTGGCGGCGACCCGCTTCGCGATCTCCCCGCTGTCGGAGACGGTCGCGTGCCTGCAGCAGCTGGGCGGGCGCGAGCGGCAGGCGACCGCGCTGCCGTGGCTGCGCTGGGCGGCGGACGAGCTCGCCCGCGCGCCGCTGGACCTGCCGTGGACGTGGCCGCTGATCGTGAGCGACCGGCCCAACTGGCCGGAGTTCCTGGTCCCCGCGCCGCGCGACTCCGGCCCGTCCATCGAAGACGATCTGGCCGCGCTGCGGCGGACGACCGCGCGCCAGGTCCGGCGCAGCCTCGGGCGCGTGTTCGGCGCCGACCTCCGCGGGACCACCGCCGAGCTGGCCGCGCGCCCGGCGGCCGGGCTGACGGCGATCGCCGCGGAGCTGCGGGAGGCGCACGACCGGCTGCTCGCCCCGCACTGGCCGAGGATCCGGGCCGTCCTCGACGCCGACGTCGCCCACCGCGCGCGGATGCTGGCCGCGGGCGGCGCGGAACGGCTGTTCGCCGGCCTGCACCCGGATTTGCTCTGGGACAACGGGAAGCTGCTGCTCGACGGCGACCGCCGGGTCGACCAGGGACCCGGCGGCCTCGTCCTGATCCCGGTCGTGCTCGGCGGCCCGCACGTCCTGATCAAAGGGCGCACGTCCACGCAGACGACGGTCCGCTACCCGGCCCGCGGCCGCGGCGCGCTGTGGACGGCGGGCACGCGCGCGCCGTCGGACGGCACGGTCCGGCTGCTCGGCCGCGCGCGGGGCGGGCTCCTCGAAGCGCTGCGCTCCCCCGCCACCACGACCGACCTGGCCCGCGCCCTCGGCGTGACGCCCAGCGCGGTGTCGCAGCACCTGGCCGTCCTGCGGGAGAACGGGCTGGTCGAGCGGGAACGCTCCGGGCGCCAGGTGCTCTACCTGATCACGGCGCTCGGAGCGGCCCTGCTCACGCGGTAGCTCAGCCCAGCGACGTCAGCGGCACCGCGAACACCGACCGCCCGCACGTCTGGCTCTGCGCCTGGCAGTCGGCCGTCGACCACTCCGACTGCGACCAGACCAGGCCCGTCGACCAGTCGTACGTCAGCGCTTCCGGGTGGACCGCCCAGCAAGCGGACGTCGAGCCGCACGTCGCCGACGTGCTCGCCGACGTCGTCTGGGCCCAGAGCTGGCCGTTGAGCGTCGCGGAGCTGTGGGCGACGTACCACTTGCCGTCGTGGGACAGGACGCCCTGCATGTTGCCGACGTAGCTGCGGAACGCCTCGGTCGCGGTCCCGGTCAGCAGGTAGTCCGTGCCCATCGGGAAGCGGTAGAGGCGGCCGTGCAGGCTCTGGTCGGAGAAGTACTCCGTCGTCACGATGCTGGCCGGGCTCGTGCTGCGGTCCAGCGAGAGCGACGAGAAGCACGGCACGCCGGTGTCGGACGCCATGCTGCACGTGCCGCCCGCGTAGGAGTAGTAGCCGACCTGCATCATCGCGTACTTGTACGTCCAGGCGGCGTACCCGCCGGAGGTCTTGCCGATCGCGTTGGACGTCGTGTCGGTCATCTGCAGGATGTGCTTGGTGCTGAACACCCGGATCGCGGTGGAGGTGTTCCCGACGGCGGTGACGTAGATCTTGTCGCCGAGCCAGGCCATCCCGCCCATGTGCGCCTGCGCGCCGGAGAAGCTGCTGCCGGTGCTGTTCGGCACGGCCAGGTACATCATCCGGTGGGCGGCCGAAGCGGGGTCGTTGTAGTTGACCGCCTGGATCCGCGCGTCGTTGTAGCGGCCGAGCGCGTCGGTGCCGTGCCAGCCGGACAGGATGATCTTGTCCGCGCCCCACATGCCGTCGTCGTCGGCGTCGCCGGAGGTCGTGATGCCCTGCGGGACCCAGGTGGTGCTGCCCGCGCGTTCGGAGTCCCAGCACAACGACTTCGTGGCGGCCGGCGCCTTGGGCAGCGCGGCCTTCTCGGCACCGGTGCAGCCGGTCATCGCGTAGCTGGGATCGTTGACGACGGTGTTGAGGCTGACGTTCGGCAGCGCGTTGTCGAGCGCCGTCAGCGCGGCGGCGGGTGTCGCGTGCCAGACCAGGTTCTGCTTGGTCGTGGTCGTCAGCGGATCGCTGTAGGCGGCGCTGGCGGTCCCGGGTAAAGCCAGTGCGCCGGCCACCACGGCCAGCGCGAGGAGGAGCGCTTTCGGAGTTCGCATGTCCGGCATTGCGCCAGAGGCGGATCCAAATTTCGTACAACGCGCGTACTAGTCGGCCAGCGACAGCACCGTCCGCGCCTGCTCCACCATGGCCACGTCGAGGAACGTCCCGTCCGGCAGCGCGATCGCGCCGACGCCGGCGGCCGTCGCGTCGGCGATCCGGGCGATGACCTCGCGCGCCCGCGAAACCTCCTCCTGCGTCGGCAGGAACGCCGTCCGGATCGTTTCGAGCTGGACCGGGTGGATCGCCGTCCGGCCGCGGAAGCCGAGCGCGCGGCCCGCCCGGCACGACGCCGCGAGCCCGGCGAGGTCGCGGACGTTCGCGTACGCCGACATCGCGGGCCGCGCGAGCCGGGCCGCCCGCGCCGCGACGATCACGCGGCTGCGCGCCCACGTCAGCCCGGCGTCGTCGGCGACTCCGAGGTCCGAGCGCAGGTCGGCCTCGCCGAGCCCGATCGACGCGATCCGCGGGGACGCCGTCGCGATGTCCAGCGCCCGCTCCACCCCGAGCGCCGACTCGATCAGCGGGTGCAGCGCCCGGCCCGGCAGCACCGCCCCGGCGGCCAGGACCTCCTCCGGCGCTTCGACCTTCGGCAGCCGCGCCCCCACCGCGAGCGGCAGCCGGGCGAGCGCGGCGAGGTCGGCCGCGTGCCACGGCGTGCTCGGGTGGTTGACGCGCACCTGCACCGGCCGGGACACCGACGCGAGCACCTCCAGGGCGTTCGCCCGGGCTTCGTCCTTGCGTGCCGGTGCGACCGCGTCCTCGAGGTCGACGAGCACGACGTCCGCCTCGGACGCCAGGGCCTTGCGCACCCGGTCCGGCCGGTCGGCCGGGGTGTAGAGGAACGTCAGCGGCGGGCTCACACCGCACCCCGCTCGCGCAGCTCGGCCACCCGCTCGGGCGAGAACCCCAGCTCCTCCAGCACCGCGTCGGTGTCGGCGCCGTGCGGACGGCCGGTGAAGCCGATGACGCCGTCGTGGCCGGACAGCCGGAACAGCGGGCCCTGCATGAGCATCGGGCCGAGCTCGGCGTCCTCGATCTCGTGGATCGTACCGAGCGCGCGGAACTGCGGGTCCGCGACGATGTCGGCGGCGTCGTAGATCGGCGCGACGGCGGCCTGTGCCTCCTCGAACGCGGCGACGACCTCGTCGCGCGTGCGCTGCCCGATCCACTTGCCGACGGCTTCGTCGAGCTCGTCGGCGTGCTGCGCCCGATCGGCGCCGGTGGCGAACCACGGCTCGTCGGCCAGGTCCGGCCGCCCGACCATCCGGATCACGCGTTCGGCGATCGACTGGGCCGAGGTGGACACCGCGACCCACTGGCCGTCGGCGGTGCGGTAGGTGTTGCGCGGCGCGTTGTTCGTCGACCGGTTGCCGGTGCGCGGCTGCACCGTGCGCAGCTGGTCCCAGCGCGTGATCTGCGGGCCGAGCATGGCCAGCATCGGCTCGATGATCGCGGTGTCGACGACCTGCCCGCGCCCGGAGTTCGCGCGCGCGGCGAGCGCGACCATGATCGCGTAGGCCGTGGCCAGCGACGCGACGCCGTCGGCGAGCCCGAACGGCGGGAGCGTCGGCGGCCCGTCCGGTTCCCCGGTCGTCGCCGCGAACCCGCTCATCGCCTCGGCGAGCGTGCCGAAGCCCGGCCGGCTGCGGTAGGGGCCGAGCTGCCCGAAGCCGGTGACGCGGGCCAGCACGAGCTTCGGGTTCCAGCTCGCCAGCTCGTCGTACCCGAGGTTCCAGCGTTCGAGGGTGCCGGGGCGGAAGTTCTCGATGACGACGTCCGCGGTGGTGGCCAGCGCGAGGAACACCTCACGGCCGCCTTCGCTGCCGAGGTCGGCGGTGACCGTGCGCTTGTTGCGCCCCAGGGTCTTCCACCACAGGTTGACGCCGTCCTTCGCGGCGCCGTGGGTGCGCGAGGGGTCGGGCTTGCGCGGGTGCTCGACCTTGATCACCTCGGCACCCATGTCCCCGAGGTGCATCGCGGCCATCGGGCCGGCGAAGAGGGTGGACGCGTCGACGACGCGCAGCCCGGCCAGCGCACCGGCCGAGGGGTCACGGGAGACGGTCACGCCGGCACCTCCCAGGCGCACCGGAAGCCGACCGTCGCGCTCCGGGCGAGGCCGAGACCGGGCAGGAGAAGTTTCACGGTGTAGTCCGGTGCTTTCACGCCGCCCTCGACGTACCACTCGGAGCCTTCGGCCGCGTAGTCGCTGCCGCCCTTGAGCATCACGAAACGCGTCCGGCCGTCGGAGTGCTCGCTCTCGGTCCAGTTCCACACGGCCGGGGTGCCACGCTTGAGACGCTCCCCCGCCAGCTGCCATTCGTCCTCGGTCGGCAGGCGCCCACCGCGCCACGCGCAGTACGCGCGGGCGTCGTCGAGGTCGACCTGGGTGACCGGCTCGTCCGGCGCGCCCGGCTGTCCCGGCTCTTGCCCGGTGGCGGCGAGGAACTCCGCGTACTGCGCGTTGGTCACCTCGGTGGCCGCTATCGCCACTGCCGTGGTGAGCTCGCCTTCGCGTTGCAGCGTGCGCGCGTCGTGCAGGCGCGGCGAGAGCGGCTTCCATTCGTCCACATAGGGCGCACCCTGGTACATGCCGGTCTCGCGGGCGCGGTACCGGACGGTGAGGACGTACGGACCTTTCGGGACCACGACAGCGTCCTCGTCGGGCTCGCCGGTGGTCCTTTGTGGACTTACCCGCTTCGCGACCCGGTGCGGGAAGCGGGCGTCCGGGTCGTGCGGCAGCGGCGGGAGTTCCGGCCGCCACCCCTCCACCGTCGCCCCGATCCCGCGAGCCGGCACGCCATCCAGGAGATCGGTGCCGGGCAGCGGGCCGTGGTAGTCGGTGTCGCCGCGGTTGACGAGGGTCCAGAGCGTCTTGCCGTCGAGCTCCCATTTCGACGCGTAGACGCCGGCGGCCTCCGCCTCGGGTGCGAGTGCGGCGAGGGGCGTCCATTCGCCGTTCAGCAGCAGGTCTTCGGCGGCGCGCTGGAGCGTGACCATCCGGCGGACGGTCGCGGCGTCGCGGGGCGACCAGCCGACCCACACGCCGAAGACGACCTCCCACACCATGACGCCGACGCCGTTGAGCCACGCCGACTGCAGCTCCTCGCTGTGGTCGCGGTGCCAGCGCCGGACGTGGTGCTGCATGTGGCGCCGCTCGTACCAGTGGGCGCGCAGGACGCCCGGGACCGGCGAGTCGGCGAAGAACTGGGCCCACGACGCCGCGTGGTCCTCGATCCGCTCGACCGGCAGCTTGGACTCGCCTTCGAGGACGATCCCGGGCCGGGCGGCTTCGAGCCGGTCGACGAAGTCCGGCTCGGCCTTCTTGAGCGTGTCGAGGAAGACGCCGTCGGCTTTCAGGTCCGCGACGAGGGCCGCCAGCTCGGTCAGGTCGTCGTCGCCGCGGCGGGTGCCGACGTCCCAGGGGTTGTAGTCGACGAAGACGTGCAGCCCCTGGTCGTGCAGGGTGCCGATCAGCTCGGTGAGCCCGGGGACATCGCGGTAGAAGTCCCACTGGTTGCGGTCGTCGAGACCGATCACCGGGTAGGCGTGCCAGAGCACGACGGCGTCGAGGCCGCCGAAGCGGTCGCGCGCGTCGGCCAGGAAGCGTTCGGGGGTGAAGCGGTGCTCGTCGAACGAGTAGAGGAGTTCGTCCCAGAGCCACACCTGGGCCACCGTGTGACAGGTCCGCGCCCAGGCCGCTCCGGGGCGTTCGTACATCCTGCCGGTGTAGCCGTGGCGGGCTCGGGCGTCGTCGCGCCAGTTCTCGAGGGCCTCGCGCCACACGGGCCGGTCGGCCGGGTCCGCGGGCGCGGCGAAGATCTTGGCCGCGTCGGGATCGGGGCCGGTGACGTCGGCGGGCCGGTCGATGGGGCGCGGGACGAGCGGGTCGAACGTGTAGGTCATGGTGTCTTTCCTGCGACCTCGTCGTGGCTGGGAACGGCGGCTTGGGCACCGGGCCGGGTGACGGCGAGCGCCCCGGCGACCGACGCGCGTTTCGCGGCCGCGGGGAGGTCTTCGCCCTGGGCCAGCGCCGCGGCGAGGACACCGCAGAACGTGTCGCCGGCGCCGGTGGTGTCGACGACGTCCACGGGGAAGCCGGGGATCCGCACGGGTTCGTGGTCTCGCCGGAGGATCACACACCCTTCGCCGCCGAGGGTGACGACGACGGCGGGCACCCGCTCGAGCAGCTTCTCGGGTTCGCCCCCGAGGTCGGCGGCCTCGTGCTCGTTGACGACGAGGATGTCGAGCACGGCCCAGAGCGACTCAGGCAGCTCGCGCGAGGGGGCGGCGTTGAGGATCATCCTCGCGTTCTTCTCCCGAGCCGCGGCGGCGGCCGCCACCACGTCGAGGGGGATCTCCAACTGGGCGAGCACCACGTCGGCTCCGGCGATCCGCTCGGCCTGGGCAGGGCCGATCACGACGTGGTCGTTGGCACCGGGCGCGACGACGATGGCGTTCTCGCCGTCCGGGGAGACGGTGATGAAGGCGGTGCCGGTGGGTGCTTCGGCGCGTTCGACGAGGTCGGTCCGGACCCCGGCGCCGCCGAGGGAGACGAGGAGCAGGTCGGCGCCTTCGTCTTCACCGAGGGCGCCGACGAAGGTGGTGCCGGCGCCGCCGGCGTAGGCGGCGGCGACGGCTTGGTTCGCACCCTTGCCCCCGGGACTCCGACGCAACCGCGCACCGAGGACGGTTTCCCCGGCTTTCGGCACCCGCGGCACATCGACGGCGAGGTCGACGTTGGCCGAACCCACGACCACGACCCGCCCGGCGGAGTACGGGTGGCCGGCCACGACCGCACCTCCGCCGGCCGAGGTCTCGGCCGCGGCGCCCGCTCCACCCCCGGTCACGACCGCACCTCCGCCAGTGCCACCGTCCGGGCCGCGAGGTCCGCGATCCGCCGTTCCCCGCCGGGCAGCGACGTCGCGATCCGGCCGTCGAGAGGCTTGCTCCAGTACTCGTCCACCCCGCTCACCGCGCCGACCACTCCCCCGACCGTCGCGGCCACCGAATCCGTGTCCCACCCGGCCGTCACCGCGATCGACACACTCGGCCCGAACTCCCCGCCGCCCGCCGCGAGCGCGTACGCGATCGTCGCCGCGTTGTTCAGCACGTGCACCCAGTGCAAGTGCCCGTACTCCGCATGGAGCCGGTCGAGTCCACTTCGGACATCGCCCTCCGACGCCGCCGAGCGGCCGAAGCGGATCGCGGACTCCAGGTCGGAGCCGGCCGGGACCACGGCGAACGCCGCGTCCAGGACCTCGTCCACCGTGTCGCACACCATCGCCGCCGAGGCGAGCCCCGCCGCCCACATCGCGCCGTACACTCCGTTGCGCGTATGACTCAGGCGCGCGTCCTCCCACGCCAGCCGCGCCGCCGAGACCACGTCGCCCGGGGAGACCCAGCCGAACACGTCCGCGCGGATCAGGGCGCCGATCCACTCGCGGAACGGGTTCCGGTACGTCGCCGTGTCCGGCCGCGCGTCCAGCAGGTTCCGGTACGCCGCGCGCTCCGCCGTGAACACCCGCCCGGCCGGCAGGTTGTCCAGCCACAGCTGCGCGACGTCCGACGTCGTGAACGACCGGCCGTGCGTCTCCAGCAGCGACAACGCGAGCATCGGGTAGTTGAGGTCGTCGTCCTCGGGCATCCCGTCGATGTTCTCCTCCAGCGACGTCGGCGCCGAACGACGGTTCCACGGCCACCGCGCCGCGACCTCGTCGGGCAGCCCCACCGCGGTGAACCAGCCGGTGAGCGGCCAGCGGCCGGTCGCGCGCAGGATCTCCTCGATGCCCTCTCGCGGGATCTTCTCCACGGGCTTCCCGAGCAGGCATCCGGCGGCCCGCCCGGTCCACGCCCCCAGCTCACGCCCACGCGACCCGCGAGGCAGCGAAGGCGCGGCAGGCAACGACAGCGACTCCCACGAAGGCGAGAAGTCCGGTGCCGCCAAGGAGTCCAGCAGCTCCCGCGCCAGAGAACGCAACGCGGGCATCGCCGGCCCGGCACCGCTGACGGCCGGCACCGGGTCACCGCCCGCCGCGACCCACCGCTCCCGCACCGCGGCGACGTCCTTGCCCTCCGCGGCCGACTGCACCAGCTCGTGCGGCAGCAGGTCCTCGGGCTGGGCCCAGGTCAGCCTCACGCCGTCTCCTCGAAGAACGCGACCCGCGCCGCAGCCCGGTCCCGGTCGGCCTTCAGGATGTCCGCGGCCGCCGACGCCAGCAGGTGCCCCGTCTCGCGGAGGTCCATCCGGCTGGCGTCGCCGATCTCGTCGACCCACTCGGCGGGCACGACGGCCGTCCCGCCGAGGCCGGCGCAGATCGCCGCCGCCATCACGGCGATCGAGTCCGCGTCGCGGCCGTAGTTCACCGAGGCCAGCACCGCGCCCCGGAAGTCGCCGCGGTGCGCCAGCACGAACGCCAGCGCGGCGGGCAGCTCCTCGATGGACTTCGTCCGCGACGGGCGCCGTGCGTCCATCGACATCTCCCGGTAGTGCGGCCCCACCGAGTCGAACGGCGCGACCGTCTCCCGGACGCGCGCGGCCAGCGCCCGCTCTTCGTCGTCGGTGGCCGGGGGGACGGTCCGGCCACCGAACTCTTCGACGACGGCCCGCAGCGCCGCCGCGGTCCCGTCGTGGGCCACGTCCAAAGCCGCCGCGACGACGTCGTCGAGCGCCGCGCCCGGGGTGACCGCGGCCGCCACCATCGCGGCCAGCACGCCCGCCGCCTCGCGGCCGTAGCTCGACTGGTGCGCGCCGGTGAGGTCGATCGCCTCGGCGTACGCCGCCCGCGGGTCACCCGCGTTGACGACGCCCACCGGGGCGACGTACATCGCCGCGCCGCAGTTGACCACGTTGCCCACGCCCGCTTCGCGCGGGTCGACGTGTCCGTAGTGGAGTCTCGCGACGATCCACTTCTCCGCCAGGAAGACCCGCTGCAGCAGCAACGCGGTCGACTCCAGCTCCGGCACCCAGCGCGGCTCGCCGATCATGAGCGGCACCAGGTCCTCGGCCATCGCGTACGCGTCGAGGTGCGCGCGGCGCTTCGCGTACACCTCGACGAGCGCCCGCGTCATGAGGGTGTCGTCGGTGATGTGCCCGTCGCCCTTGTGGTACGGCGCGATCGGGCGTGCGGTCCGCCAGTCCGGGTACCACGGCCCGACGACACCGGTCACCCGGCCGCCGTGGCGCTCCTCGATCTGTTCGGGGGTCCACCCTTCGGTGGCGCCGCCGAGGGCGTCCCCGACGGCCGCACCGGTGATCACCGCGACGGCCCGGTCTTCCAGCCAGGTCAAGAGTCCGCTCCTGTCATTTGCTGACGCTCTTCCAGCCGTCCTCGAGCTGCTTCGCGAGGCCGGCGGCGTCGATCTTCTGTCCGAGGAACTGCTGGTACGCCGGGGTCGCGACGGTGTCCTTCCACTGCGCGTACTTGCCGGCGAACAGGTAGGGGGCCGAGGTCAGGTACTCCCCCGAGGCGAGGATTTCCTTCCAGCCGTTCTTCGCGCCGAGCTTGGTCGTGAGCGCCTGCCGCGCCGAGGTCGTCGGCGGGATCAGCGCGTCGGCCTCGTTGATGGCGGCGAGGTTGTCGGTGCCGGTGAAGAAGTCGACGAACTCCGCGGCCTCCTTGACGTGACCGGAGTCCTTGTTCACCGACAGCGTCTGCGGGTTGGCGGCCTGCGCGGGCCCGGCCGAGCCGGCCAGCGGCGGCAGCACGACCCAGTCGAAGCCCTTCGGCGCGTCCTTCGCGATGTTGGCCGCCTGGTAGGAACCCTGGACGGTCATCGCGATCTGGCCGGCGTAGAACGGCGCGAGCGCCTTGGTGCCCGACTGCGTCAGCGTGACCGGCAGGATCCGAGTGGTCCTGGTGCGCCATGGCGTCCACGAGCTGCGGCAGCGCCTGCTCACCCTGGCCGACGGTCAGGTTCGCCTTGTCACCGGCGCCTTCGAAGTACTTGCCGCCGAAGCCGGGCGCCAGCGCGACGAACGCCGCCGTCGGGCTCGACAGGCCCCAGCCGAGGCCGAACTTGCCGTCCTTCGTGGTCGCCTTGGCGATGTCGCGCAGCTGGTCCCACGTCATGGTGGCGCCGGTCGGGATCGTGACGCCGGCCTGCTGCAGCCGGGTCTTGTTCGCGAAGACCACATAGGACTGCAGCTCGGTCGGGGCGGCGATCACCTTGCCGTCGACCGTCACCGAGTCCAGGACGCCCTTCGGGATGTCCGCGCGCTTCTGCTCCGGCAGGTACTGGGTCAGGTCCGCGAGGTAGCCGTCGGTGGCGAAGGGCGCGATGCCGGCCGCTTCGTAGTGCACGATGTCCGGCGCGGTGCCCGCGTTGAACTGGGTGATCAGCTTGTCGTAGACGCCGTCCCAGCCCGCCTGGACGATCTTGACCTGCACGTCCGGGTGGGCCTTGTTCCAGTCGCCGACGATCTTCTGCGTCGCGGCGATGGCGGCGGGCTGGTCGGACAGGGACTGGAAGGTGAGGGTGACCGGCCCGTCCCCGCTGTCTCCGCTGCCACCTCCTCCGCAGGCGGTGAGCAGCAGGCCGACGGCCGTCAGCGCGGTGGCGGCGATCATGCGTCGTGTCTTCATCGACCGACCTTTCGAACTCTCTTGTGGGGTAAGGAGGGTCATCCCTTCACCGCCCCGGCCATCAGGCCGCTGGTGAGCTTTCTCCGCAGGATGCTGAAGAAGACGATGCTGGGGATGGCGGCGAGCACGGCGCCCGCGGCGAGCGGGCCGAGGGCGACCTTGCCCTCCCCGCCGACGAACATGTTGAGCGTGATGGGCAGCGTGTAGTTCTCCGGCGACTGCAGGAGGACCAGCGCGAAGAAGAACTCGTTCCACGACGAGACGAAGCTGAACATCGCCGTCGCGGCGACGCCCGGGGCGAGCAGCGGGAAGACGATCGTGCGCAGCACGGTCAGCCGGGTCGCGCCGTCCACCGCCCCGGCCTCTTCCAGCTCCACCGGGATCGCGGCGACGTACCCCTGCAGCATCCAGAGCGCGAACGGCAGCATGTACGTCGTGTGCACGAGCGTCAGGCCGGCGAGGTTGTCGGCCAGGCCGAGCGTCCGCAGGATGAGGTACAGCGGCAGGATGATGAGCACGACCGGGAACACCTGGCTGACCAGGATCCAGCCGACGCCGGCCGCGCGCACCTTGCCCTTGAGCCGCGCGAGCACGTAGGACGCGGGCACGGCGATGACGACCGACAACGCGGTCGAGGAGAGCGCGACGATCAGGCTGTTGAAAGCCGACCGGACCAGGCCCTGCTTTTCCAGCGCTTCGGTGTAGTTGTCCCAATGCCATTCGCTCGGGAGCAGGCTCACCGTGAGCGAATTGAGCTCGCCCGACGACTTCACCGACGCGGAAATCAGCCACAGCAACGGGAAACCGAGGAACAGGATGTAAAGCGCGAGGGCGACGTATTGCGCCGGGCGCACCAGGCTCTTCATCAGCGCCCCTTCACGGCGCGGTCGTCGCGGAACTGCGACCGCAGGTAGACGGCGAGGATGAGCACGACCACGACGACGAGCACGAGTCCCATCGCGGCGGCGTAGCCGATCTCGCGGTTCTTGAAGGCCTCCAGGTAGATGAACAGCACCGGGACCATCGTCTTGCCGCCCGGGCCACCCGCGGTGAGCACGTAGACCAGCGAGAACGAGTTGAAGTTCCAGATGAAGTTCAGCGACGTGATCGACGTGACGATCGGGCGCAGGCTCGGCCAGGTCACCGCGGTGAACCGGCGCCACGCGCCCGCGCCGTCCATCGCGGCGGCTTCCTGCAGTTCGGCGGGGATCTGCTGCAGGCCGGCCAGCAGCGTCACCGTCGTCTGCGGCATGCCGACCCAGACACCGACGACGATCACCGCGGGCAGCGCGACCGAGAAGTCGCCGAGCCAGTTGATGTCGTCCGGGAGGCCGACGCTGCCGAGCACGGCGTTGAGCGGGCCGCCGTTGGCCGAGTAGATCATCTGCCACATGATCGCCACGACGACCGGCGGCATCGCCCACGGCACGAGCGCGAGCACCCGCGTCAGGCCCTGCAGCCGCAGGCCCGAGTCCAGCAGCAGCGCGAGGCCCATCGCGGCGGCCAGCTGGAGAACCGTGACGCCGACGGTCCAGATCATGCCGATCCGCAGCGAGTCCCAGAACAGGTCGTTGCCGACGAGCTTCGTGAAGTTGTCGACGCCGGCGAAGCCGTAGTCCGGGTGGCGGACCAGGCGCGCGTCGGTGAAGGCCAGGAAGATCCCGACGACCAGCGGCGCGACGCTCAGCACGAGGATCGGGATCAGCGACGGCAGCACCAGCGCGATCGCTTCGCGCCGCCGGGTGCGGGCCAGCACGGGCTTCTTCTTCCCGGCCGGGGGTGCCGGGCGGGTCAGCGTCGCGGTCATCGCGCACCCCCGGTCGACTCGCGCACCCTCAGTTCGGGGCCGACGGCGACCTGCTGCGCCGCGTGGTCCGGGTCGTCGGCGAGCTGGAGCATGATCCGGGCCGCCGCGCGCCCGCGTTCGGTCGAGCCGAGGGAGACGCTGGTCAGGCTCGGCTGGAAGACCCGGCCGATCTCGGTGTCGTCCATGCCGGTGACGGCGACGTCCTCCGGCACGGAGAGCCCCAGTTCCCGCACGGCCCGGATGGCACCGATGGCGAGCAGGTCGTTGGCGGCGACGAGCGCGTCGAGCCCGCCGCGGGCGAGCAGCGTCCGGGCCGCTTCCAGCCCGGCGGTGACGGTGAAGTCGCCGGCGACCTCCTGGTCGACGCGCTCCGCGGCGATTTCCCCGGCCACGGCGTCGAACCCCCGCTGGCGCGCGGCACCGGGCGTCGTGTCGAGCGGGCCGTTGAGGAACCCGATCCGGCGGCGGCCGAGGGCGTGCAGGTGGCGGACGGCGGCGCCGATCCCGCCCGCGGAGTCGGTGGAGACCGAGCTGATGCCCCGGTCGTCCAGGGCCCGCCCGATCACCACGACCGGGACGGGGGCCTGCTGGATCTCGCGGATGAGCCGGTCGTCGGTGCGCAGCGGGCTGACGATCATGCCGTCGACGAACCCGCTGTTGAGGCTGCGCACGAGCTCGGTGGTCGACGTCGCGGTGTCCCCGGTGCTCATCACGACGACCCGGTAGCCGTGCGGCGCGAGGACTTCGTGGATGGCCCGCATCATCTCGACGTAGACGGGGTTCCCGATGTCGGCGACGGCGAAGGCGACCTGGAAGGTCCGCTTCAGCCGCAGCGACCGCCCGATGGCGTCGGCGCTGTACCCGAGCTCGGCGGCGGCGGCGCGGACCCGCTCGACCATCGCCGGGCTGGCCCCGGTGCCGTGCAGCGCCCGCGAGGTCGAGGCCAGGGAAACCCCGGCGCGCTCGGCGACCTGGAGCAGCGTGGCCCGTGTTGACGTCATCGGCTACCTCGTTGTGCGTTCTTGGAAACGTTTCCAGCTGCGGAAGGCGGGGTTGGAAACGTTTCCAATTGGATTAATCCAGATACTGACACCGGTGAGCGGGGCATGTCAACACGACACGGAGAGCACCCGGGCGGTCACGTGCGGCACGACGAGGGTCGGCTCGCGTACCCGGCCGGCCGGTCACGTGCGGCGCCACCGGACCGCTCCCGCATCCTGGTACGGCTGGCCGTCCTGACCGGAATGCCCCGATAGTGGTCGCGTGCTCACTTCCCGTGCCCCGCTCACCCTCCCCCGGGCCGACCGGACCGGGGCGCGAGTGTCCTATCGGGACGCACTCGTCGCGACCCTCGCCGGCTACCGCCCGCTGCTGCTGGACCTCGTCGTCCCGGCCGGGCGCGCGCCCGGCGGTGGCCATCCGGTGGTGGTCTACCTCTACGGCGGCGCGCCGGCCGGCGGGTCGCACAAACACAGCCTGCTCGGTGACCGGGTGACGGATCGGCTGGTGACGGCCGGGTTCGCCGTCGCGCGGGCCCAGTACCGGCAGGGGCGCGAAGCGGCTTTCCCCGCGCAGGTCCACGACGTGAAGGCGGCGGTGCGCTGGGTGCGTCACCACGCCGGGGAGCTGGAGCTCGACGCCGGCCGCGTCGCGGCCTGGGGACACTCGGCGGGCGGCTACCTGGCCGCGATGCTCGCCGTCACGGCGGACGACGCCGACCTCGAAGGCGACCTCGGGATCACGGGCCCGCCGAGCCACGTCGGCGCCGCGATCGCCTGGAGCGCGCCGACGGACTTCACGCGCATCCCGCCGCCGGCGGCGGATTCCCCGTTGCACAGCGGCGGGCACGACCCGCACGACTGGCTCCCCGGGCCGACCGCGAGCCCGCTGCTCCACGCGTCCGCGGCCGCGGCCCCGCTCCTGCTGGCCCACGGCACCGACGACGCCGGAATCCCGATCGCCCACAGCGAAGCGCTGGTCGCGGCCTACTGGCGAGCCGGCGCCGACGCGGACCTCATCCGCCTCGACGGCGCCGGCCACTTCTACGGCGAGCGCAAGCTCCAGCACGTCACCGACGCCGGCATCGCCTTCCTCCGCAACCACCTCACGGCGGCAGCCTGAGCTCAGCCGACGACGTCGATCTCGAACGGCTCCGCGGAGCTGTACTCGAGGTCGGCCCACACCGCGCCCGGCAGGGCGAAGCGACGGTGGGACGTCATCCGGTCGTTGTACGCCGGGTCGGACTTGGGGTTGTGCCCGATGCCCACCTTGTCCGAGCCCCACGCGAAGATGTTGCCGACCCACATCGGCGTCGCGATGCCTTCGCCGTTGATCCGCGGGCGGACGATCACGGCGGCGCCGGCACTGCCGGACAGGTTGAGCCGGACCGCGTTCACGCCGATGTTGGGCGGGGTGACGGTGATACGTTCCATGATCTCCACTTCCGGTTCGACGGTCAGGGACGCCGGCGAATCCACGCCGGGCCAGAAGTCGGCCACGACGGAGATGTCGATGCCGGGTGCGACGTCCAGCAGGTACTGCGCGGCGATCGCGCCCGCCGGGATCTCGGCTTTGCCGGTGGCGGTGGCGATCCAGTACAACGGCGGATCGACGCGCTGGGCCGTGAACGCCGCCTTCACCTTCGGCCAGGTCGACCGGTTGCAGTAGATGACGGGGTACGCGAACCCCGACGCCCGCCGCCGCTTGGCCCACCCCGGCGCCTCCTCCGGCGCGGCGTCGCCGGGCTCGACGTCCAGCACGTGCCCGTCGTCGGTCGACGCCTTCTTGACGATCCGCACCTTCAGTGCGTCCGGGAACAGCGCCCAGTCGGCGGCGGTCCACGGCGCGAGCTTGATCCGGTCGATGTACCCGGCCACCAGCACGGGACGGCTGTCCTTCTTGAGGATGTTCCGCGCGGTGACCGCGTCGTACATGGTGCGCATCGGCGTGCCTCGAAATCGTGGGGCGGCGGATATCGACGTATTCACGATCGCGGAGAGAGGATAACGCCACAACGGCGAAAAGGGCGCCTCTTCGGGCGGAATCGGCCCACCGAAAAGACTTCACGCCCGCGGGCAGGCCCGGAAACAACCGGACCCGCCCGCTTGCCGGGTCATTCTTCGCGCAGATTCTCCAGGCTCGCCGTCCGCCACAACGCGGGCAGTGTCAAAGCGGTGACGAACAGTACCGCCGCGATCGCGGTCCCCGTCAGGGTCGCGATCGCCGGCACGTCGGCCGCCATCGGGCGGTGCACCACGAGGGTGAGCACCAGCCAGTCGAGGGCGAGCCCGGCCGGCACGGCGACGACGACCGCCACCGCCACCGGGATCACCAGCTGCCACACCAGCGACCGCGCGAGCACGCCGCGCCCGACGCCGTTCGCCAGCAGCGCGGCGAGGCTGCGCCGGCGTTCCCGCAGCTGCTCCCAGGCCGCGACCAGCAGGCTGCCCGCGACGAACAGCAGCACCAGGACCGCCCCGACCGACAGCACCCGGGTGATCAGCGCGTAGGTGCCGTCCTCCCCGGTGCCGAGCGAGTACACGGTTCCGTTCCACCCCACCACGTTCCGGACGCGCTCCACCAGGTCCGGGTCGCCGGTCGGCAGGGTCGCGGACACCGTCATCCCGACGTCGGACGCCGTCGCCAGCGCGCCCGGGGTGACGAACAGCTCCGCCGCGTCGACCCCGGACAACGGCACGCGGTGCACCGCCGGCACCGTCCACTGAGGAGTTTCGGCCCGGTGGGTCCGGCGGAGCTCGGAGGACCACAGGCGGTCGCCCGGCGCGGGCACGTAACTCGTCCGGGCCGTCCCGGCGTAGACGTCGCCGTCGCGGCAGTCCGCGACCCCGCCGGCCCGCAGCCGCGCGCAGTCCGCGACGACGATCGTGGAGCGCTGCCCCGTCGCCGTCTCGATCATCGCGCGGGTCCGCACCGGCACGCCGCCCTGCCCGGGCAGCGCGTGGAAGGCCGCGGTGAACGCCTCGCCGTCGGCGACACTCGTGGCGTAGTAGCTCGCGAGCACCCGGATCTCCTTCGGTGCGGGGCGTTCGCTCGCGACGCGGTCGTAGACCCCTTGCAGTGCAATGAATCCCGTCAGCACCACGGCGACACCGCTGACCAGGCGCGCCGCCGTCGCGCTGTCCAGCTGGAGCCGCCGCACGGCCAGCAGCCAGGCGGGCGAACCGCCACCGAGCAGGCCCGCGAGCCGCTCGACCAGCCACGGCAGCACCAGGGGCACGGCCATGAGGATCAGGACCACCCCGGTGATCACGGCGAGGTCGTCGGCGCTGTTGCCGCCCAGGCCGGTGAGCAGCAACACCCCGCCCGTGACCGCGGGGAACAGGCGCCACAGCAGCTTCCGCCGGGCCGGTGTCCCCCGCCGCACGACGCCGAGCGGCTCGATGACGACCGACCGCAGCGCGAACACGGCCGCCGCGCACGCCAGCACCGGCAGCGCCAGCAGGGCCGGGGCGCCGAGGCGCCAGTCGGGGACGAGGTCGGTGCCGAAGAGGCCGCCGCGGAAGGCGGACACGGTGATCTCCGGGACGAGCACGCGGATGAGCTGGAACAGGGCCAGGCCGGCGGCCAGGCCGGCGAACGAGCCGAGCAGCGCCTCGCCGGCCGCGATCCGGTGCACCTGGCCGCGGTCCGCGCCGACCAGGCGCAGCGCGGCGAGCCGCCGGTCCCGGGCCGCCGCCGCGAGCCGGGTGCTGGTGATGACGAAGACGAACACCGGCACCAGGCAGGTCGTCGCGCCCATCACGACCAGCAGCAGCTCGAGCGGGGACAGGCCGCGGTGGGAGGCCCCGGCCCCGAACCGGCTCACCAGTGCGGTGTCCGGCTGCCGCGCGACGGTGTCCGAGCCGACGTAGAAGAACAGCTCGTTCGGGCCGGTCAGCCCGGCGTCGCCGATGGTGCCGATCACCCGCTGCGAAAGCCGGGTGCGCAGCAGCTCGCCCTCCGGCGACCGCAGCAGCTCCGCCAGTGCCGGGGACAGCACCGCCTCCCCCGGCCCGGGCAGCCGGTCCACGCCCGGCGCGACCGGCAGGCGGGGCCCGGTGGCCTGCACGAGGTAGCCCTGCAGGCCGCGGCCGCGGAACTCGTCGTTGCGGGTGACCACGTGGACCGGGTCGACGCCCTCGGCGACCGCCCCCGCGTCGAGGAAGCGCGCGCTCGCCCGGTCGTCCCGGGCGGCGAGCATGGTCGGCATCGCCGTCGCGGTGAGCAGGACGGCCACGCCGAGGCCGACGCCGACCGCCGTCAACGCGAGCCGCACCAGCGCCGTCCGCGTCCCGCCGCCGCCGAGCGCCAGGCGCATCCCGAGCGCGAGGTCGTTCGCCCAGCGCCGGATCACCGGGTCACCTCGAGCTCCCGCGTCCGGCCGTCCCGCACGACGACCTCGCGGTCGGAGTACGCCGCGACGCGGGGTTCGTGCGTCACCAGGACCACCGCCGCGTCCCGCTCCCGGGCCACGGACGTCAGCAGCTGCATGACCTGCTCGCCGTTCAGCGAGTCCAGGGCGCCGGTCGGTTCGTCGGCGAAGACGACGCTCGGGCCGGTCACGAGCGCGCGGGCCACCGCCACCCGCTGGCCCTGCCCGCCGGACACCTCGCCCGGCCGCTTGCCGGCCACGTCGGCGAGGCCGAGCTCCGCCAGCATGTCGCAGGCCCGCCGCGCCGCCACCCGGCCGCGCTCGCCGTTCAGCCGCAGCGGCAGGGCGACGTTCTCCTGGCAGGTGAGCTCCGGGACCAGCCGGCCGAACTGGAAGACGAAGCCGAAGTCGGTGCGGCGCAACGCCGAGCGCGCGCGGTCGGTCCGCAGGGCGAGGTCGTCGCCGCGGTAGCGGACGGTGCCCTCGTCCGGCCGGACGATCCCGGCCAGGCAGTGCAGCAGCGTCGACTTGCCCGCCCCGGACGGGCCCATCAGGGCCACGACCTCCCCCGCGCGCACCCGCAGGCTCGCCGACGTCAGCGCGTCCGTGGGCCCGTACGCCTTCCGGACCTCGGCCGCTTCGAGCAGGACCTCCCCCGTGGTGCTCACGCGATCTCCTTCGCCAGCTGGTCGAGCCGGGCCGTGGTCAGCTCCAGCCAGCGGAGGTCGGCCTCCAGGTGGAACAGCGCGTGGTCGCAGACCAGCTGGTCGACGAGGTCGCCCCCGGTCTTGCGGCGGGTCAGCTCGCGCATGGCGTCGAGGTGGGCCGTGCGCTGGACGTCGAGGACGTCGACGGCCGGGCGGCCGGAGAGCAGGGCGAGCACGATCTTCGTGTAGAGCGTGTTCTGCAGGTACGCCTCCGGCTTCTCCGGGGTCGCCAGCCAGGTGCCGACGTCGGCGACCCCGGCCTCGGTGATCGCGTAGCGCTTGCGCTCGGGGCCACCGCCGGCCTCGATGCCGTCGGCCTCGACGAGGCCCTGCTTGAGCAGCCGGGCCAGGGTCGAATAGACCTGGCCGTAGTGGACGCGGCGGTCGTGCCCGAACCGGTCGTCGTAGGCGCGTTTCAGGTCGTAGCCGTGCCGGGGGCCGTTCTCCAGCAGCCCGAGCAGGGTGTGTCCGATCGACATGCGGGAGACTGTACACGGGGTGTATAGCCGGAGTTTATACACCCCGTGCATAGTGCTCAGCGGAGGATCGACCGCAGTGGCGTGGCCGGCCGTCCGAGCAGTTCTTCGAGGTCGGGACCGGTGGCGGCGAACTCGCCCCGGCGCGCGGCGCGGAACATGCCGAGCAGCATCGCGGCCTGCCCGACGGGGACACCGTGCGCGACCAGGCCCGCCGCCCACTCGTCGTCGTCGGCGACCACCCGGCGGATCGTGCGTCCGGTGAGCTCGCCGACGAGGTTCGCGACGTCCGCCAGGTCGAGCGCGACGGGAGCGGTCAGCGGCGGCGTGGGCCCGTCGAACCGGCCCTCGTCGGCGAGGACCACCGCAGCGGCCTCGGCCAGGTCGGCGTGCGCGGTCCACGACACCGGCCCGTCCGCCGGCGCGACCAGCTCGCCGGTTTCCCGCGCCTGACCGAGCAGCAGCGGGACGGTGCCGGCGTAGAAGCCGTTGCGCAGCGCGGTGAACGCCGAGCCCGCCGCGGCCAGGTGCCGCTCGGTCGCGGCGTGGTCGGGCATCGGCGCGAAGAGCGAGTCGTCGGCCGCGCCCTGGTGGCTCGTGTACAGCACGCGCTTGACCCCGGCGTCCCGCGCGGCGTCGATCGCCGCGACGTGGTGCCGCAACGCCGCCTCGCCCGTGGCGTCCGTCGAAACGACGAGAACCTGCGTCGCGCCTTCGAAGGCGTCGGCGAGCGAGTCCGGGTCGGCGAAGTCGCCGCGTCGCACGCGGACGCCGCGTTCGGCGAGGCCGCTCACCCGGCCGGGCTCGCGGACGCTGACGCCGACCTGCTCGGCCGGAACGCGCTTCAGCAGCTGCTCGACGACCCGGGAACCGAGCTTGCCGGTCCCCCCGGTGATCACGATCATGGTGCACCCCTTCGATGGATTAACGTCGATATTAACCACGTTAGCACCATCGGTAGCAAGCATGCGTTACCATCGAAACCATGCCGAAGAGCCGGAGCGAAACGCGGACGCACCTCGTCGAGACCGCCGCGCGGCTCCTCGACGCCGAGGGCGCGGCCGCGCTCACCATCCGCGCGGTCGCCGCGGCGGCCGGGGTGCAGGCGCCGGCGCTCTACCGGTTCTTCGAGGACAAGGACGCGCTGCTCGACGCCGTCGCCGAGCACGTATTCACCACCTACGTCACCGGGAAGACGGCCGCGCGGGACGGCGACCCGGTCGCGGACCTCCGCGCCGGCTGGGACGCGCACATCGCCTTCGGCCTGGCCAACGCGGCGCTGTTCGGCCTGCTCGTGACGCCGGGCCGGACGTCCCCGGCGGCCGACGCGGGGCTCGCGGTCCTGCGCGCCCGGGTGCACCGCATCGCGGAGACCGGCCGGCTGCGCGTCCCCGAACCGCTCGCGGCCGAGCTCCTGCACGCCGCCGGCACCGGCGCCCTGCTCACCCTGCTGGCCCGGCCGCCGGCGGACCGGGACCCCGGTCTCGCCGAGGTGATGTACGAAGCCGTGCTGGCCCGGATCCTCACCGACGCGCCGGCGGCGCCGGCGGTTTCCCAGGAGCTGTCGAAGCTCACCGGCGCCGAGCGCGCCCTGCTCGCGGAGTGGCTGGACCGCGACTGAGCCCGGGCGCCGGCCGGGTCATTCCGTGGGCTGCTTCGTCTTCTCGGCCTTCTTCGACTCTTTCGCCGCCTGCTTCGACTCCTTGGCGGCTTGCTTCGACTCCTGCTTCGCCTCTTTCGAGGCCTGCTTGGACTCTTTCGCCGCTTGCTTGTCCGTCGTGACCGACCCGTCGGCTCCGGTGGTCACGGCCGCCGCGCCCGCCGCGGACGACTCCGCCGCGGGCGGTGCCGACGTGAGCTGCGCGTCCGACGGGGAGCGCTGGTCGCCGCCGGGCACGCCCGCGGCGGGCCGGGTTCCCACCGGCTGCGACGTCGAGCCGTCCGCGCCGGTGGCCGGGGGCGACGGGGCCACGTCGGACGTGCTCGCGCCGATGGTCACCGTGGTGACCAGTGCCGCGCTCGCCGCGGCCACCTTCGCCGCCGTGGCCCACGAAAGCACGGAGGCCCCGGTGCTCGCGGCCGCTCCGGACGAGGCGAGGGACCCGGTGGTGGTCAGCCAGTGCGTGACGACCGGGATGCCCAGGATCAGCGGGGCGACGGCGGCGGGCAGCTCTTCGTTGAGCTCCCGCAGACCCGTGGCCAGCTTCCGGCAGTCCGCGCAGCGGTCCAGGTGGGTCGTGATCCGGTGCGCCTTGTGGTCCCCGACGCCGTCACGCACCCAGCGGGCGAGCTGCCCCGAGACGATCCGGCAGTTGCGCCGCCGGGCTTCCGGGACGTGCTGGTCGAGGTACGCCTGCCGCAGCCCTTCCCGGGCGCGGTAGGCCAGCGCGGCGACGCCGTTGGGCGTCATCCCGAAGTCTTCGGCGATCTTGGCCGGCGAGTCGCCCTCGATCTCGGTCCGCCACAGCACCGCCCGCCACCGCTCGGGCAGGCTCGCGAACGCGCCCGCGGCGACGGTGCCGTGCATCCGGTTGTCCACCGGCTCGTCGCTGCCCTCACTCGGCAGGACGTCCGGCACCTCGGCGACCAGCGAGAGCGCGGAGTCGCGCCGGCGCCAGCTGATCATCGTGTTCCGGATCGTCGTCAGCAGGTACGGCCGGAATTCCGCGTCCGGACCCTCCCCCGCGCGCAAAATCCGTAGTACCCGGGTGAATCCTTCGGCGATGAGGTCGTCCCGCTCCGCCTCGTCCGACGCGATCGCGGCCGCCACCCGGCGGGCCGCGACCAGGTGCCGGTCGTAGAGCCGGCCGTACGCGGCGTTGTCCCCGCCCCGCACCGCCTCGATCAAGACCGCGTCGCTCGGGACATCCGTCGTCCCCGCCACCGCCGGCGCCACCTCGGTCACCCGCACCTCCCCCTTTGCTCGTGCGCTTGCACGTGCAGAACGTCACGCGATAGTCGTCCAACGAGAGGCCGGGCGCAAGGTTTCGGCAAGGAAAGCCCTTATTCTTCCGCGGTGAGCCTCCCGGACCCGCGTCTTGTCAGGTAGGTGAGCACTCCGGCGCGGTTTCGTCCCGGTGCCGCGGCGCGTCGTTGCCGGGGTGTTACCGGACCGGTAGCACGAAGGGCGGCGGCCACCGTATCCGTGTCCGATGTGGACGGTCCGCGTCCCCCCGTCGGGAGGGTTCCCCCGGCGGTGCCCGCAAAGGCCGGCCGGTCAGCGGCGCCGGACGATCCGGCGCGGTTCACCGGCACCGTCGTGGTCGACTTCTCCCAGTCGTACGAGCACTTCCTGCGGGAGGGCTACGCCTACATCGGGGTGACGACACAGAAAGCGGGCGGTATTTTCGCAGGCCGCGCAGGCGATCCGGACGCCCAGTCCGCGTTCCGGCTGACCACCTATGCGAACGCTGTTCAACCAGTGCGGCGGACCGGGCCTCGGGCGCCGGCTACCTCCTGCCCGCCGACCGCGACGAGGCCGTCGCCCGCGCTCAGGCCATCGCCCGCGCTCAGGCCGCTCCCGTCCCGTGAAACCTGTTCCACCGGAGCAGGAGCCGGACACCCCTTGCCCCGTGCGGGTATAGTGCCGAAAACAGTAACGTGTTCTAGTATTTGGCCGTGGAAGGGACCGGGATGGACGAGCAGGCGATGCGGTATCCGAACCACCTCGGGCATCTGGTCGTCTCCGCCCTGAAGCGCCACCGGGACGCGCCGGTGATGGTGCTGGGCGAGACCACGATGACCGGGGGCGGGACCGCCGAGCAGGTCAGCCAGTACGCCCAGGCCTTCGAGGAACTCGGGGCCGGCACGGGCGCGGCGGTGGCGCTGCTGTCGCTGAACCGCCCCGAGGTCCTGCTGATCATCGCGGCCGGCCAGATGCAGGGGTCGCGGCGTTCGGCACTGCACCCGCTGGGCTCGCTCGACGACCACGCCTACATCCTCGGCGACGCCGGCATCACGACGCTGATCATCGACCCGGTGCCGATGTTCGTCGAACGCGCGCTCGGCCTGCTCGAGAAGGTGCCCGGACTGACCCAGGTGCTCACCATCGGGCCGGTGCCGGAGCGGCTGGCGCACGTCGGCACCGACCTGACCGCGACCGCCGCGAGGTTCGAGCCGGGCCCGCTGAAGCCCGCCGACCTGCCGCCGGACCAGGTCGTCTCGATCACCTACACCGGCGGGACGACCGGCAAGCCCAAGGGCGTCATGGGCACCGCGCAGGCGATGGCGACGATGACGCAGATCCAGCTGGCCGAGTGGGAGTGGCCCGAGGCACCGAAATTCCTGATCTGCACACCGCTTTCCCACGCCGGGGCGGCGTTCTTCGCACCGACGCTGCTGAAGGGCGGCTCGCTCGTCGTCGTGCCGAAGTTCGACCCGGCCGGCGTCCTGCGGATCATCGAGGAGGAGCGGATCACGGCCACTATGCTGGTGCCGACCATGCTCTACGCCCTGATGGACCACCCCGACTCGCGCACGCGCGACCTGTCGTCGCTGCAGACGGTCTACTACGGCGCGGCGTCGATCAACCCGGTCCGGCTGCGCGAGGCGATCGACCGGTTCGGCCCGATCTTCGCGCAGTACTACGGCCAGTCCGAGGCCCCGATGGCGATCAGCTACCTCGCCAAGGGCGACCACGACGACGCGCGGCTGTCTTCGTGCGGGCGGCCGTCGGCGTTCCTGCGCACGGCGTTGCTCGACGCCGACGGCAACCCGGTCGCCCCCGGCGAACCCGGCGAGATCTGCGTGGCGGGCCCGCTGCTGGCGGCCGGCTACTGGAACCTGCCGGAGGTGACGGCGGAGACGTTCCGCGACGGCTGGCTCCACACCGGCGACGTCGCCCGCGAGGACGAGGACGGCTTCTGGTTCATCGTCGACCGCGTCAAGGACATGATCGTCACGGGCGGGTTCAACGTGTTCCCCCGCGAGGTCGAGGACGTCGTGGCCGAGCACCCGGCGATCGCCCAGGTGGGCGTGATCGGCACCCCGGACGACAAGTGGGGCGAAGCGGTGACGGCGGTGGTGGTCCTGCGTTCCGACGCGGCCACCGACGCCGCGGCGGTCGAGAAGCTGACGGCCGAGATCCAGGCGTCGGTGCGGGAGAAGAAGGGCCCGGT
This sequence comes from Amycolatopsis sp. NPDC114505, assembly GCF_055633615.1. Taxonomy (NCBI): domain Bacteria; kingdom Bacillati; phylum Actinomycetota; class Actinomycetes; order Pseudonocardiales; family Pseudonocardiaceae; genus Amycolatopsis; species Amycolatopsis sp. NPDC114505. The sequence continues at coordinate 1,383,152 of NZ_JBVKDV010000003.1, forward strand.
GCACGTACCGAAGCAGGTGATCGTGGCGGCGTCCCTGCCGATGACGGGGCTGGGCAAGCCGGACAAGAAGGCGTTGCGGGCCCAGTACCAGCCCAAGGGAGCGAGCGTGTAGGGCGTTATACGGCGGAGACCGCCTTGAGCTTGCCGGGGTTCATCATCCACAGCACCTGGTCGATGCCCTCGGCCGAGGCGGTCACCGTCAGCACCGTGAACACCTCGCCGTCGCGGGACAGCAGCATCGCGTGGGCGCCGTTCACGAGCGACGGGGTCACCGTCACGCCCTCCCAGAAGCGGTCCTTGAACGCTCGGACGTACTTCGCCACCGTCACGGCTCCGCACACTGGGATGCGCGAGGCGCGGGCCGCGCCGCCGCCGTCGGAGTAGCTGATCACGTCGGCCGCGAACAGCTCCTCCAATGTCGACAAGTCGCCTTCCTGGGCCGCGGTCACGAACGCCGTCAGCAACCGCCGCTGCTCGGGCAGCGCGGCCGGCGTGCGCCGTTCCGCCGCGAGGTGCTTGCGCGCGCGGCTGACGAGCTGGCGGGCCGCCACCTCCGTCGTCTGCACGATCTCGGCGATCTGGACGTACGGGTAGTCGAACGCCTCGCGCAGCACGTACGCCGCGCGCTCGGTCGGGGTCAGCTTCTCCAGCAGGAGCAGGACCGCCAGCTCCAGCGCGGCACCCCGCTCGGCCCCCAGCTGCGGGTCGGCCGAGGTGTCCACCGGCTCCGGCAGCCACGGCCCGACGTAGGTCTCGTGCCGCGCGTACGCCGTCTTGGTCGCGTTGATCGCCAGCCGGGTGGTCGTCGTCGCGAGGTAGGCCGCCGGGGTGCGCACCGCGGCCCGGTCGCTGGCCTGCCAGCGCAGCCACACCTCCTGGAGCAGGTCCTCGGCGTCGGCGGCGCTGCCCAGCATGCGGTACGCGATGCCGAAGAGCCTCGGCCGCACCTGCGCGAAGACGGTGGTCGCGTCCTCGATGCCGGTGTCCTCCATGCGTGCGGATCCCTTTCGACGGACGGTCCGGGCGGCAGCGTACCGGCCGCCGCCCGAACACCCGGTCACGGTCGCGGTGCCCGCCGGTCGCGCCGTTCCGCCAGCTCTTCCGCGCTCACCGGCTCCAGCATCGGCCGCCCGGGCACGCAGAACATCGTGACGACGAACGCGGACTCCGCGTCGGACAGGTGGTTTCCGTCCTGGTAGTGGATGACGTCGCCGCCCGGCTCCCAGAACGCCTCGCCCGCCTTGACGACCCGCTCGGGCTCGCCTTCCAGCTCGAAGACGATCTCGCCCTTGAGCACATAACCGTAGGCCGGTCCGGAGTGCCGGTGCGGCGGCGCGCCCGGGCTGCCCGGCGGCAGCGTGACGAGGATCGTCATGGCTTCGGCGTTTTCGTGGATCTGCGGCGCGCCCGGCACGGTCGCGACGACGTCCAGCTTCGGGGGCGGCCCCGGGATGTGGGTGGTCATGCCAGTGAGGACAAGACAGCCCCCGCCGCTGTGACACGTCACGTTCCGGCGCGCCGTCTTGTCGAACGGACATGGTCGATCCCGCGCTGGCCGAGCTGCTCGCCGAACGCCGTCACCTGCAGGACGTCGCCACCTGGCTCACCGGGTCCGGCGACGTCGCCGACGAGGCCTACCGGGCCTGGTACGCGCTCGGCGCCGCCGAACGGGCGGCCGTCGCGTCGCCGGCGGACTGGCTGACCCGGGCGGTCGGCCGCCACTGCCTGCGCCGGCTCGCCGCTCCCCCGCGGCCCGCGCCGGCCGACGACCGCGCACGGCGGTTCCGCGCCGCCTGCGCCGAGGAGTCGGTGCCGGCACTGGGCGCCCTGCTGGCCGATGACGTCACCGCCTGGTTCGACGGCGGCGGGAAGCTGCGCACCGCGGACCGGCCGGTGCGGGGCCGCGCCGAGGTGACGCGGGCCGTCCTCGCCCTGCTGGCGCCCCGCCCCGGCACGCGGGTGGCCGAGCACTCGGTCAACGGGACCACCGGCCTGGTCGTGCGGGTGGACGACCGCGTCGCGGCGGTCGTCCTCTGGCAGGCCCGCGACCGGGTGATCACCGAGCTCTGGCTGGTCCTCAACCCCGCCAAGCTGCGAGGCTGGTCCGTTGTCACGAACGCGCGCGCTGTCTTGTCCTAGTGGGTTGTGCAGCCGTCCCGGGTCCGCCGGGACGGCGCCGAGCGGAAGGAACGGACATGAAGGTCGTCGTCATCGGCGGAACCGGCCTGATCGGCACGAACGTGGTCGCGCGGCTGGCCGAGCACGGCCACGAGGCGGTCGCCGCCGCCCCCAGCACCGGCGTGAACACCCTCACCGGCGAAGGGCTGAAGGAGGTGCTGCTGGGCGCCGACGTCCTGATCGACGTCTCGAACTCGCCGTCGTTCGCCGACGACGACGTGATGCACTTCTTCCGCACCTCGACCGGGAACCTCGTCGCGGCGGCGAAGGAAGCAGGCGTCTCGCACTACGTCGCGCTGTCGGTGGTGGGCACCGACCGGCAGCCGGACGTCGGCTACTTCCGCGCCAAGGTCGCGCAGGAGAAGCTGATCACCGAGTCGGGCCTGCCGTTCTCGATCGTGCGGGCGACGCAGTTCTTCGAGTTCGCCGGCGGGATCGCCGACACCTCGACCACCGACGGCGTCGTGCGGCTGCCGGGCGCCGGCGTCCAGCCGATGGCCGCGGCCGAGGTGTCCGCGGCCGTCGCGCGGACCGCGGCCGGGCAGCCGGTCGGCGGCCTCACCGAGATCGCGGGCCCCGAGGTCTTCGGGCTCGACGAGTGGGTGCGCACGGTGCTGACCGCGCGCAACGACGCTCGCGAGGTCGTCACCGACCCGAAGGCGCCGTACTTCGGCGCGGTGCCGGGACCGGAGGAGCTCCTGCCCGGGCCGGGCGCGAAGCTCGCCGAGACCAAGCTCGCCGACTGGCTGGCCCGCGATTCCCGCGCCTGACGGGTTCACCGCCTTCCACACCACCACGGTCACGGTGGACGGCGGGCGGCTCGCGCACGGCCGGGCTTCCGGCCGTGCGCGATCCACCGACGGCACGCTCCGGCTGGACCTCCGGCTCCCCGCCGAACTCGGCGGGGAAGGCGGCGGCACCAACCCGGAGCAGCTGTTCGCGGCCGGGTACGCCGCTTCCTTCCACGCGACGCTGAGCGTGCTCGCGAGGGAGACCGGCGCCGACCCGGCCGCGCTGACCGTCGCGGTGACGGTGGCCGTCGGCCGTGACCCGGCCGGCGCCGGTTCCCTGCTGCGCAGCGAAGTCGCCGTCACGTGGCCGGGCACGGACGGCGTGCGGGAGCTGGTCGAACGGGCGAAAACGCTGTGCCCGTACGCGAAACTGAGCTAGCTGCCGTCGTGGTCCGGGTCGGCGTTGAGCACGATGCAGCCGACGTACCCGTCACGGGCCTTGGTGACCTTCAGCAGCATGCTCGGCCGGTAGATCGAATCGCCGTCGTTGAAGGTGTCCCGGCCCGTGCGCTGCGCGTAGGGCTCGGTCGCCATCACCGCGGTGTTCAGGGTTTCGTCGAACATCAGCTGCGTGGTGAGGGTCTTTTCGTTGCCCACGTGCACCATCACGTGGACGTGGATCGTCCGGCCGCGGTACCAGCCCGGCCAGATCGTGGTGAACTCGACGGTCCCGCGCTGGTTGGTGACCTGGGCGCCGCGCAGGTACCGCTTGTCATCGGTCGGCTCGAGGTCGGCGTCCCCGCCGGGCGGCGGGCCGCCGGTGGGCGGGGTCCCGGTCGGCGGCGGCCCGGTCGGCGGGGTGCCGCCCCCGCCGCCGGACGCCGCTTCCGCGCCGGAGTAGAGGCCGCCGGCGTCGCAGTGCCAGATCTCGACCACCGCGTGCGGGATCGGCTTGCACGTCTCGCTGTCCTGCACCTGCAGGGCGAGCCGCAGCTTCGCGCCCTGCTTGTCCTCGCGGACGTCGCTGCGGATCTTGTCGGCGTCGAAGTAGTAGGGACCCTGGGTGGTGGACGCGGTGAGGGTGCAGGTCCGCGCGCCGGCGAACAGCGCGGTGAGGTCCGCGTCGGTCACCGCCTGCAGGGCGACGGTCTCGCCGGTGGACGTCGTGACCGGGCTCTTGCCCGCGCACGCCGTGACGAGCGCGCCCAGGCCGACCGAGCTCACCCCGGCGAGCATCCGGCGCCTGCTGACCCGTTGTCCTTCATGGTCGTGGTCCATGCGTGTCCTTTCGCGGTCAGGTTCGGGAGTAAAGGCCGGTTGACGGTCGCCTGATCCGGCCTTGAACCAAGGTGGCGGCCGGGCCTGTGGCGGAGCTGTGGTGACGCTGTGGGTCGCCGAGCGGTACACTCATACTCAACAAGTTGACTAGGTGAGGTGAGGCATGACCAGCTTCCGCAAGGCCGTCGAGGCCCGTGATCCCGACGCCATGGCCGCGACGCTGGCGGAGAACGTGGTGTTCCGGAGCCCGGTGGCGTTCAAGCCGTACCCGGGCAAGGCGATCACGTCCGCCATCCTGCGTGGCGTGCTGCGAGTGTTCGAGGACTTCCGTTACGTGCGCGAGCTGAGCGGCGGCGAAGGACGTGACCACGCACTCGTGTTCGAGGCCCGGATCGGCGACGCGCGCGTCGAGGGCTGCGACTTCCTGCACTTCGACGACGACGGCCTGATCGACGAGTTCACCGTGATGGTCCGCCCGCTGTCGGCCGCGCAGGCGCTGTCGGAAGCGATGGCGGCCCAGTTCGACCAGATCCAGCGCGAAGCACTCAACTAGTTCACTATGGCTCTGCGTGATGCGCTGATGGCGGCGCTGCTGGAGGGCGAGGCGTCGGGCTACGACCTGGCGAAGGGGTTCGACGCGTCGGTGGCCAACTTCTGGCCGGCGACGCCCCAGCAGCTCTACCGCGAACTGGACCGGATGGAGTCCGAAGGGCTGGTCCGCGCCCGCTTGGTCCACCAGGAGAAGCGGCCGGACAAGCGACTGTTCTCCTTGACGAAGGCGGGCACCCGGGCCCTCCACGACTTCACGGCGCGCCCGCCCCGCCCGGGCGTGATCCGCGACGAGCTGCTGATCCAGGTCCAGGCGGTCGACACCGGCGACGAAGCGGCGGTCCGCCAGGCGCTTGCGGAGCGGATGACCCGCGCGGAGGCGAAGATCGACCGGTACGAGCGCCTCCGGGCGAAGCTGCTCGACGGCCGCTTCGAGGACGACTACCTCGCCGACGCCGAGCGGGTGGGGCCGTACCTGACGCTGATGCGCGGGCTGTCGTTCGAGCGGGAGAACCTCCGCTGGTGCGAACAGTCACTGAAGATCCTCGAACGCCGGGCGGCGCGCTAGCTCAGCCCGGCGTCGTGGACGAGGATCGCCACCTGGGTGCGGTTCGCCGCCTCCAGCTTGGCCATGATGTGTCCGATGTGGACCTTCACGGTCGACTCGCTCACCACCAGCGCCCGGGCGATCTCGGCGTTGCTCAGCCCGCGTCCGATGTGGACGGCCACGTCGTGCTCGCGCGGCGTCAGCTCCGAAAGCCGCGTCCGGGCCCGCGCGTTCCCTCCTCCGGACGCGAAGTCCGTCAACAGCCGCTTGGTGATCTTCGGCGACAGCATCGCCTCGCCGCGCGCCGCCACCCGGACCGCGTTGACCAGCTCGCGCGGCGGCGTGTCCTTCAGCAGGAAGCCCGCCGCGCCGTGGCGCAGGGCCGCGTACACGTACTCGTCGACGTCGAACGTCGTCAGCACCACCACCGCCGGTGCCGCCGGGTGCGACGCCAGCCGCCGGACCACCTCGATGCCGTCCACCTTCGGCATCTGAACGTCGGTCAGCACCACGTCCGGCCGGTAGCGGTCGGTCAACTCGACCACCCGCGCGCCGTTCGTGTCCTCCGCGACCACCTCGACGTCGTCGGCCGACTCGAGGATCATCCGGATGCCGCTGCGGACGAGCTCCTCGTCCTCCAGCAGCACGACCTTGACCGTCACACGCCCTCCCCCACCCGAAACGCCGCCAGCACCCGGAACCGCCCGTCACCCGTCGGGCCGGTGCGCAGGTCACCGCCGGCCAACTCGACGCGTTCGCGCATGCCCACCAGGCCGTAGCCGGACCCCGGGACGGCGCTGCCGTGCGGGGTCAGCCGGTTCGTCACCTCGACCGCCAGCCGCTCCCCGGTGACGGCGAGCCGGACGTCGACGGCCGCGTGCGGCGCGTGCTTCCCCGCGTTGGTCAGCGACTCCTGCACGACCCGGTAGACGGCCCGGCCGACCTGGTCGGGTACCGCGGGCAGCGGGTCCGGCAGGGTCAGCTCGACCCGCGCGCCGGTCGCCGAGACCTCCGCGACCAGGTCCTCCAGCGACGCGAGCACGCCCGGGCCCGGGTCCGGGGCGTCGTCACGCAGCACCTGCAGGATGCCGCGCAGCTCGTCGAGCGCCGTCGCGCTGGTGGCCCGGATCGTCTCGGCGGCCTGCTCGGTCTTCTCGTCCGGCGCCCGCAGCGACAGCGCGCCCGCCTGCAGCGCGACGGCGGTCACGCGGTGGGCGACGACGTCGTGCATCTCGCGCGCGATCCGCCGCCGTTCGGCGAAGACGGCCTGGTCGGCCAGCAGCGTCCGGGCCCGCTCGGCCTCCTCGGCGCGATCCCGCAGCACGGCCAGCAACGTCGCGCGCTGGTGCATCCACAGCCCGCCCAGCACCGGGCCGAGCACGAAGAACCCCAGCCCGATCACGACCATCATGAGGTCCCCCGGCTGCCGCAGCAGGCCGAACGCGTTGCCGGTCGCGCCGGCGACGACGACCGCGGCCCCGGTCTGCCAGCCGACGCCGTGCCGGGCCGCGACCGAGTACGTCGCGATGGTCACCGGCAGCAGTGTCACGCCCGCCGGCAAGCACAGCGCGGCGACCCCCAGCACGAGGAGCGGCCACCGGCGCCGCGCGAGCAGCGCGAGCCCGGAGACGACCACCGCGGGCACGTAGAGCGCCGGGTGCTGGTCGCGCGGGTCGCCGCCGAGCAGGCTGAACGCGATCGTGGCCGCCGCCACCGCGACGTCGAGCGCCAGCAGGACGACGCGGCCGTCCCACCAGCTCAGCCAGCGCTTCACCGTGCCCAGGTTAGGGCGCGCCGGATCAGCCGTCACGGCGAGCCAGGGTGAACGTCGTCGCGCCCAGTGCGAGGACGACCAGGACGGCGAACACCGCCGTCCCCGGCAGCGCGAACAGCGCCGTGCCGCTGAAGGGCAGCGCCCTCACCGGCACGTCGGCGACCGTGGCCAGCGTCGTCTCCGCGACGAACGTCCACACCGCGAACACCCCGACGGCGAGCCCGGTGTGCCGCAGCAGCCCGCCGAGCGCCACCCCGGCGAGTCCGGACAGGACGGTCAGCGCGAGCACCCCGCCCGCCGCCCTGCCTGCCGCCCCCGCGCCGGCAGGCAGGGCGCCCCCGCCGGTCAGCACCCCGGCGGCGGTCAGCACCACCATCAGCACCCCGCCCAGCAGCCCGAGCCCGGCGGTGACCAGCGCCCGCGCCGCGACGATCCGCGCCGGCGAGCGCAGCACCAGCCGGGTGGTCGCGAGGGTGCCGTGCTGGTGGTCGAGCCCGAACGCGGCGACGCCGATCGCGGCGACCAGCAGCGCCCCCAGCCGGTCGACGAGGCCGAACGCCGAGGTGACCGCGTCGAGGTCGCCGAGGTCGCGTTTGAGGCCCCAGTACAGGCCGGACGCGAACTGCAGCACTCCGGCGGCGGCCAGCAGCAGCCACGTCGAACGCAGCGAGCGGGCCCGCGTCCACTCGTAGGCCAGTGCGTTCTTCACGGCAGCTCCCCGCGGTGCCGGACGGCGGCCGCGGTCGCGGCGAGGAACGCGTCCTCCAGCCCGTTCCGCCGCACGAACAGCTCCCGCACGCCGACGCCCGCCCGGCCGGCGATCGCCGCGACCCGTTCGGTGTCGTCGGTGTCGACGACCAGTTCGGCGGCTTCCTGGCGCACCCGCAGGCCGTCGCGGGCCAGCGCGACCATCAGCACGCTGGGGTGCTCGACGCGGACCACGACGGCGGCCCGCGCGTGCCGGCCGACGAACTCGCTCAGCGGCCCGGCCGAGACCAGCCGGCCGGCGCCGATGACGATCAGGTCCTCGGCGAGCAGCGACATCTCGGCCAGCAGGTGCGAGGACGCGAGGATCGTGCGTCCCTCCCCCGCCAGCCGGCGCAGGAGGTCGCGGATCCACCGCACGCCCTCGGGGTCGAGCCCGGTGGCCGGCTCGTCGAGGATCAGGTACTCGGGGTCGCCGAGCAGCGCCGTGGCCAGGCCGAGCCGTTGCTTCATGCCGAGGCTGAACCGGCCGGCGGGCCGCTGCGCGACGGACTCGAGGCCGACGGTGTCCAGGACCTCCCGGACACGGCGGGCCGGCAGGCCCCCGCCCGCGGCGACCATCCTCAGGTGCGCCGCGGCCGGGCGCGCGGGGTGCACCGCCGCGGCGTCGGTCAGCACCCCGACCGTCCGCAGTGGACCGGGGACCTCCGCGTACGGCCGGCCGCCGAACGTGGTCCGGCCGCGGCCGCGCGTGAGGCCGAGCATCAGCCGGATGGTCGTGGACTTGCCGGCACCGTTGGGCCCCAGGAAGCCGGTCACCACCCCGGGCCGCACGGTGAAGGACAGGTCGTCGACGCCGGCACCGCCGTGGTAGGTCTTCGCGAGCCCTTCCGCGACGATCATCGGCGCGCCGGCTCGTAGGCGTCCCGCCGGCCGACCACGAACCACAGCAGGCTGCCCAGGAACGGCGCGCAGAAGGCGAAGATCACCCAGACGAGCTTCATGCCGCCGGTCAGCCGCGAGCCGAGGATGCTGATCAGGGCGGCGAAGAACAGCACGACGAAGGCCAGCAGGACGGCGCCGGTCAGGCCGAGCACGAGCCACGACCAGGTCTGTTCGTGGCCTTCGATCAGGGCGGCCGGATGCATGGGCTTTCTCCTCACGTCGGTCTGTCGGACCCACGATCGCCGACCCGCCCGTGCGCGCGCATCCGATCTTCGGCGACTCCGGGATAGGCGGAAAGTACTAGGCGCCCCGCCGGGCTTGTACGGCTCTTGTACGGCGTCCGCCGACGATTCGCCCCACATCCCCGATGGAGGAAACGTGAGAACCACACTCAAGGCGGCGGTCGCCACGATCGGCCTCGGCGTCGCACTGACCGGGCTGGCCGCACCCGCCGCCCAGGCCGCGTCGGCCTACCCCGTCACGACCACAGTGGACGGTCGCACCGTCAAGGACCCGGACGTCGCGGTCGGCAAGCAGCGCATCGCGAACATGTACACCGCGGGCACGTCGGTGACCCTGGCGTGCCAGGACAGCGGCCCGGAGTACGGCGGCAGCAGCATCTGGGACCTGACCACCGACGGTCTCTGGATCCCGGACGCCTACGTCAAGACCGGCTCGACGTCGATGGTCGCGCCGCAGTGCACCACCCCGCACGCGTACCCGGCGAAGGCGGACATCAACGGCCGCGCGAAGAAGGGCGACGCGGCGGACGCGACCGGCAGCGTGGCGGACAAGTACCTGACCGGCGCGTCGGTGCCGGTGGTCTGCCAGGCCACCGCGTCGGACGAGATCTGGGACTTCACCAGCGACAACCTGTGGGTGCCGGACGCACTGATCAAGACCGGGACCGACGGGTTCGTCAGCGGTGTCCCGCACTGCGACACCGACGGCCTCAAGGCGGGCGGCTCGGCGTACCCGGCGGACTCCCGCGCCGACAGCGCGATCGCGTTCGCCAAGGCGCGCCTGGGTCACACGGACTGGAACAACCAGTGCGAGCTGTTCGTCGAGCGCTCCTTCGGCACCAGCGGCCGGTTCGCCTCGGCCACCACGCACTACCAGTGGCAGAAGGCCAACGGCCGCATCCACACGGGCTCGGTCGCCCCGGCCGGCACCGCGGTGTTCTTCACCAGCACGACCAGCAACGGGCACATCATGCTCGCGCTCGGCGGCGGCGTCGCGATCAGCACCGGCCCGTCGGTGTACCAGACGAGCACGTACGCGCAGCGCTCCGACTACCTCGGCTGGGCGTACGTCCCGTCGAGCTGGTAGCCCCGGCGGCGTCGTCGAAATCGATCTGCCACCCGGCGGGCACCAGTGCGCGCTCGAAGCACACCCGGTGCTCGTCGGGTTCGGGTTCGGACTCCATGTCTGTGATCACAGCACGTGACCCCGGCGTCGCAGGTCTCAATCTGAGACGCGGCGGAAAAGATCTTCCCCTTTTCATCGAGAAGTTGTTGCCCATTCACCCCGCCCGGTTCTAGCGTGTACCGGGCATTGATCGGACTACTGGGGGTCTCATGTCATTGCGCCACCGACTAGGCAAAGCCGCCCTCGCGGCGGGCATCCTCGCCGGCCTGGTCGCCGCTCCGCCGACGGCGCTCGCCGCGGCCGGGCCGACGACCTTGCCCGCCTCGCAGTACACCCTGGCCGCGAACTACAACCAGTTCGACGCGGTCAACTCCGCGCTGGTCTCGACGCTGGGGACCGCGGCCGTCCACACGGTCATGGACAACGCGAACCACGACCGCACCGCGCTGCCGTCGTCGTTCTCCGTCGCCGGGCTGTCGACGGGTTTCCGGTTCGACAGCGGGGACAACTCCGACTGCGCGAACTACCCGCAGGGCATCACGACCAGCCGCGACGCGGTCGGCACGGCCAACAGCGGCAACTATGACGGGCACCAGCTCGTCCTGGTCAGCTGGTACACGAAGGACGGCTGCGACGGCGGTCAGACCCGCAGCCGGATCACGCTGGTCGACTGGGACGCCACCTACCCGAACAAGTACCGCAAGGTGCTGCTGGTCGAGCCGACCGGCACGGCGGCGGCACCGGACTTCAAGGACATCCCGGTCCACGCCGGCGGCGTTTCCTGGTACGGCGACTACCTTTACGTCGCCGACACCGGCAAGGGCATGCGGGTCTTCGACATGCGGAAGATCCTCAAGACCGACTCCGGTGGCACGGCCGACCAGATCGGGCACCAGAGCGGCAGCACGTACTACGCCCACAACTACGCGTACGTCCTGCCGCAGGTGGGCACGATCACGTCGAAGACGACGTCCGGCACGAACCTCGCGTGGTCGTCGATCTCCCTCGACCGGGTGAGCAAGTCGATCGTCATGACGGAGTACACGTGCCCGTCCGGCTGCACGGACTACCCGAACCGCGCCCCGCGGGCGATCCGGTACCCGTTCGCCTCTTCCGGCACTTTCGCCGCCACGACGACGGCGAGCCAGGCCCTGCAACTGCCCTGGTACAAGCTCAACGGCGTGGCGTCCCACAACGGACGCTGGTGGTTCAACTCGTCCGGCTCGAAGCAGCTGTACTACTGGACGCCGACCGCGGGCGCGTCGACGTTCGCCTGGGTGGGCAGCGGGGAAAGCCTCTCGTACTGGGAGGACGACACCGCCGCGGATCTGCTGTGGTCACTGCAGGAGGGTGCGGGCAACCGCAACGTCTTCGCGGTCACCCAGGCCACCTACGGCGGTGGCTGAGGTAGCCTGACCCCATCGGACCTTTACGACAGCAGCGCGACCCGAGGCGGAAGCACCGCCTCGGGTTGCTGCTTGCTGCCTTGCTGTTCCTGGCCGGTGCGCCCGTCGTCCATCGGGTTTCTGCCGCGTACGACGGTCCCGCGGTGGCCACGACGCAGTCACAGTCCTTTGTGTCCGGTCGGCATGCGGTGCCGCGGGTTCCCGCTTCGATCCCCTTCGCCGTTGGTCCGTCTTCGGCCTCCTCTGGTCCTCCGTCGCTCTCGGCTCTGCTCGAGCGGACCGGTGAGGCTTCTTCCGTTGGTGCTCCTCCTCTTGCGCAGTCCAGTCGTGGGCCTCCGTTCTTCGTGAGCTGACCCCCTTCTCCGGCGCCGGTTTTCCGGCGCCGTGCTCACTGCTGCCCTCTCGGAGGACTTCCCTTTCATGTCTGCTGTCGTGTTGAGCCTTCTTGTTGTCACTGTTGTCTTTGCCGTCGGGCTGCTGGTCAGGATGTTCCGGCAGGACGAGCCTCTCTTCGGGGGACTGGGGATCTGCCTGCTTGTCGGACCTGGTGCTCTGCTTGCCTTTGTGCATGTAGGTCTTACGGAGTTCTAGGGATGTCGATTCCCTGGCCGAGCGGCCGGGGATCTGGCCGGATGGCCAGCCAGCCATCGGATGTCTACACTTGACCAGATGGCAACGGATGGCGTTAACGAGCCACAGAACCGACTTTCGGAGGAGATTGATCCGATGGGTCAAGGGGAAGCGTCCGGTCGGGTAGCCTGATGTCCGTGTTCACGAAGTGAACATCGATTCCAGACTTCGGCGGAGGCTCCCCGTGACCAAACCGACCCGGTCCCCGGACGCCCGCGCCGACCAGGCCGACATCCAGGCGGTGAGCCGGGTCAGCCAGATCCTCTCGCTGTTCGACCCGGCGACGCCGGAGCTGACCGCCGGCGAGGTGGCCGAGCGGCTCGGGCTGAACCGCACGACGGCGTACCGGTACTGCACGTCGCTCGTCGCGGCCGGCCTGCTGGAACGCAGTGCCGAAGGCAGCTACGTGCCCGGTGGCCTGCTGCTGCAGCTCGGCGCGTTCGCGATCGGCCACCGCCGCGTCGTCAACCTCGCGCCGCGGCACATGCAGGCGCTCTCGCGCGCCACGCAGACCAGCGTCGTGCTCAGCCTCTGGGGACTCACCGGACCGGTGGTCTCGCGGGTCGAGGAGAACCCCTCGACCATCGTCATCGTGTCCGTGCGGGTCGGCAGCCACCTGCCGCTGGACACCGCGCAGAGCAAGGTCTTCCTCGCCTACCACGCCGACCAGCTGTCGATGGAACGCCTGATCGGCAACCTGTCCGGCACGGCCCGCGACGAGCTGCGCGCCGACGTCGACCGGGTGCGCGCGGCCGGCTACTGCTCGGCCATGAGCACGCCCGGCATCGTCGCGGTGGCCGCGCCGGTCTTCGACGAGTACGGCATCTGCGCCACGATCGCGATCGTGGGCCCGGACAACACCCTGTCGATGGGCGACGACACGCCCGAGCTGCGGGTCGTGGCCGACACCGCGCGCGAGCTCACCCACGAGCTGGGCGGGCACTACCGGCCCGACGACGTCCAGCGGGCGGTGTAGGGCAGCCACGCCGGCGACGGCGGGGCCGGGACGTCCGCGTACTCGCGCGTCCCGGCCAGGGCACTGCCGACGAAGTCGTCCCGGATCCCGGCGACGCCGTCGACCAGCTCCCGCAGCACGGCCGGACCGCCGATCCACAACGCCGTGACGACCTCGACGGCCCGCGCGCCCGACGCGAGGAACCGCAGCACGTCCGACGTGGTGCGGGCGCCGTTCGTGCCGACGATGGGCACGTCCAACGCCTGGAAAGCTTTGCTCACCCAGTAAAGGCTCATCGGGAGGCACCCCGGTGAGCTCCACGCGCCCCACGACCCGAGTACCGAACCGCCGTCGAGGTCGGGCAGGAAGCCCGGGTAGCGGCCGACCAGGCCGACGGCGTCCGCGCCCGCCGACCGGGCCGCGCGGGCCAGCGCGACGACGTCCGACGCCTGGCCCGGCAGCTTCACGAACAGGGGGACGCCGACGGCGGCCCGCACGGTCCGGACCGCCGCCGTCACACCGTCCACTTCGGTCAGCTGCCGCACCGCGCGCGCCTCACGTCCGTGGGGCGCACCGATGTTCAGCTCGACCGCCGGGACCACCGAACCCAGCGCCCGCCCGATCCGCGCGGCCGCGACCGGGTCGCCGAGGGTGATGCTGCCGATCACCGGGCAGCCGCGCGCCGCGCCGTGGGCCACGCCCGCGGCCAGGATGCCGAGCCAGTCGTCGAGGTCCACCTGCGCGAGCCCGGACCGGTTCAGCAGGCCGTCGCCCAGGAACGCGGCCCCCGGCTCTCGCACCTGTCCGTCGCCGGCGACGAAGGCGTAGTCCGCGATGTCCAGCTGGCGCCGGGCGGCGGCGCTTTCGTTCACCGACTTGGCCACCACCGCCCCGGCGCCCGCGTCGACGCACGCGGTGATGCCGTCCAGGGTCATGGTCAGCTCCGAAGAGCCGACCCACACCGGGTTGGCGGCGACCAGTCCTCCGAGATCCACTTAGGACAGTGCCGGAATGGTGCTGTCGTCGGCCATGTCGACGTCCTTGGTCTCCGGGCCCAGGAAGCCGCCGAGGCTGATCAGCAGGCCGGCCAGGACGATGAGGACGCCGGGGGCGAGGTGCGCGGGCATGAAGCCGTCGAACCGCTGCAGGTAGAACTGGTAGAACGCGGGGGCGATGAGCGCGAGGCTGTAGCCGACGCCGTAGCCGGTCGAGCGGATGCTCGCCGGGAACCGCTCGGTCAGGTACGCCGCGATCGGGCCGAACGTGCCGACGGTGAACACGCCGATGAGCACGCCGAAGCCGAGCGCCGCGCCGAAGCCGCCGTTCGAGGCCATCAGCAGCGTGTAGGAGCCCGCGCCGACCACGACCATCGAGAAGCCGTAGCCGATGTAGAACCGCCGTCGGCCGATGCGCTGGGACAGCACCCCGAACACCGGGTAGGACAGCGCGGCGGCCGCGTTGATGACCAGCATGGTCAGCGTGACCTCCTTGCTGGAGAGCATGAGGTGCGCTTTCAGCTGCGCGGGCGTCACGGCGGCTTCCATGTTGGTCGCGAGCCACGTGCCGGTCATCAGGATGAACACCTGGCCCAGCGCCCGCGGGTACTTCTTCACCAGCCGGACGAACGGCAGCTTGTGCTTCTCGCCGGTCAGCTCGGACGGCGGCTCGTGGACCTGCTTCTGGTAGTAGCGGAACAGCACCGCCGCCAGCAGCGCGCCGACGAAGAACGGGATCCGCCAGCCCCACTGGACGTACGCGCTGTGCAGGCCGGCGGCCGGCAGCAGCTGCAGCATCAGCAGCGTGATCGCGGCGATCACGGCGTACGCGGCGGGCGAGGTCGACGTGATGATCGAGGCGTAGAGACCGCGTTTGTGCTTCGGGCTCCACTCCATCGCCAGCGGCACCGCGGTCGTGTACTCGCCGCCGAGGAAGATGCCGTCGACGAACCTCAGTGCGATGAGGATGCCGACCGACCACATCCCGATCGTCTCGTGCCCGGGCAGGCACGCGGTCAGCAGCGTGATGATGCCGAAGCCGCCGACCGCGACGAGCGTCGTGCGCTTGCGCCCGACCGTGTCGGCGAAGTGGCCGAAGATGATCGCGCCGAGCGGACGGCCGATCAGCGTGGACGCGAACACCAGGGACGCCAGCAGCGCCGTCGTGCTCGCGCTGAGGTTGGCCGCCTGGAAGTACGCCGTCGCCGGGGCCAGCACGACGATCGGCAGGTAGATGTCGAACTGGTCGACGAAGTAGGCGAGCGTCCCGCCGCGGACCGCGGCGCGCACCTTGGCCGCGTCCGGGCCGTGCGGGGTACCGGGACGGGCGGCCGCCTCTGCGGCGCTGGGCGGTGTGGACATCAGCGTCCTCCGTTGCTCCGAACTGAATGTTCACCAAGTGAACGTCAGACACTCTAAATATGCGTCCGTCGATACACAAGAGCGGTCACAGGGTTGACAGCCGGTCTTATAGTGAACTTTGACTTCATAATGTGAACCGAAAGGCCGCTCATGAGCTCGCGTCCCGCCATCGCCTCCGTCCTGGACGGCTTGGTCGACATGCACGTCCACTCCGGCCCCAGCCCGTTCCCCCGCCGCTTCGACCACGTCGAGGCCGCGCAGGACGGCGCGCGCATCGGGATGCGCGCCATGGTCGCGAAGTCCCACCACCACAACACCCAGATGGACGTCCTCGCGATGAAGGGCCGGCTCGAGGGCGTCAAGGCGCAGGCCTTCGGCGGCATCGCGCTCAACAGCACGGTCGGCGGGCTCAACGTCCACGCTGTGCGGATGACCCTGCGCATGGGCGGCAAGGTCGTCTGGTTCCCGACCATCTCCTCCGGCCGGCACATCGACTGCCACCCCGAGGACGGCGCCTTCCCGACCACCACCGTCCCGCTGACGCTGGAGCGCATCGACATCGTCGACGGCGACGGCGCCCTCAAGCCCGAGGCGCTCGAGATCCTCGACGAGATCAAGGAGCAGCAGGCGGTCCTCAACGGCGGCCACATGTACCCCGAGTACATCAAGACGCTGTTCCAGGAGGCGCACGAGCGCGGCATGAAGCGGATGGTCGTCAGCCACCCGGACTTCGTCATCGGCGCCGACCCGGCCCTGTGCCGCGAGCTGATCGAGCTGGGCGCGTTCATCGAGCACGAGGTCGGCATGTACGACCCCGAGGGCACCCAGAAGTGGGACCCGAAGAACCTGCTGACCTGGATCGAGGCGCTCGGCCCGGAGCACACGGTGCTGGCGTCGGACTTCGGCCAGAAGGCCAACCCGAAGCCGGTCGACGCGTGGTTACGCGTCGGCGAGGCGCTGCTCGACCTGGGCTTGCCGGAGAAGGACCTGCGGCGGATGGTCCGGGACAACCCGACGTACCTGCTGAACCTCGACGCCTGAAAGGACCTCCCCGTGTACGAAAAGGACGATCCCCGTTCGGCACTGGCCACCGCCGCCCGGCCCGACAGCGGCGCCCGGATCACCGCCGCGCAGTACCTCGACCTGCGCACGAGCCCGGTGGTCCGCGCGCAGAACGTCATCCTCATCCACACCGACGCCCGCGACGGCGACGACCTCGACAACGGCACCCTGGACGGTGAGCTGGCGATCGTCGTCACCGACGCCTCCCCCGCCTTCACCGTGCTGACCGGCGACGGCGCGACCAAGGTGGACTCCCCCGGGCTCGTCGTGGTCCCGCCGGGCGCGTCGCGGATCAGCGTCCACGGCGACGGGCCACTGGTCCGGCTGGTCGAAGCGACCGAACCGGCGTGGCGCGACAAGCCGGCCAACGCGGACGCCTACGCCGAGGACCACCCGCGCGTCACGCTGCTGGAACGCTGGCCTGCGCCCGCCGAGGCGCGCGTCCGCTTCTACCCGCTGTCCGAAGTGCCGAACGACCCGAAGCGGTTCGGGCGGATCTTCCGCACCCGCTCGTTCATGGTGAACTTCCTGCCCCTGCAGGACGGCCCGCGCGACCCGCACAAGCTGTCTCCGCACCACCACGACGACTTCGAGCAGCTCTCGCTGGCCGTGCAGGGCGAGTACGTCCACCACATCCGGACGCCGTGGCTGCCCGACAGCAGCACCTGGCGCGAGGACGAGCACGTCCGGATCGGGAGCCCGTCGGTGACGGTCATCCCGCCGCCGACCGTGCACACGTCCGAAGCGAGCGACCCGGGCGTGAACCAGCTGATCGACATCTTCAGCCCGCCGCGCGTGGACTTCTCGGAGAAGCCGGGCTGGGTCCTGAACGCCGACGACTACCCGATGCCGTGAGCGCCCGTACTGGTGGCGGGCTGTTCACCCGCGACGCCACGCCCGTCGGCACCTGGCTGAAGATCGCCTCGACCGAGCCCGCCGAGATCATGGCGTTCGCCGGGTTCGACTTCGTGGTCGTCGACCTGGAGCACGCACCGCTGGACCTGGTGACGGCGTACCGGCTGATCAACACCGCGGCCGCGCTCGGCATGACGCCGATCGTGCGGGTGCCGGACAAGACGCCGTCGACGATCCAGAAGATCCTCGACGCGGGCGCGAGGGGCATCCTCGTCCCGCACGTCGACACGGTCGAGGAGGCGGCGGCCGTCGGGCGGGCGTGCCGGTTCCCGCCGCACGGCGTCCGCGGCGCCGGCGGCACCAGCCGGGCCGGGGCGTGGGGGCTGAAGCCGACCGCCGAGTACCTCGCCGTCGGCAACGACGACGTGCTGTGCATCCCGCAGCTGGAGAGCGTCGAGGCGATCAAGGCCGCACCCGAGATGCTCGCGCTGGACACGGTGGACGCCGTGTTCGTCGGCGCGGCGGACCTGTCGATGTCGATGGGGTCGACGCCGGCGTCACCGGACGTGCTCGACCTGATCGCCTCGGCGATCGCGGCCGCGCACGCCGCCGGGAAGAAGTGCGGGCTGGCGTTCGGCGGGGTGCCGGAGAAGGCCGCGCAGGCGGTCCGCGACGGCTGCGACTTCGTCCTGCTCAGCAACGACACGACCATGCTGGCCGACGCCGCGCGAACCCTCGTCACGGCGTTCCGGGACGCGACCGCATGACGCTGTCCCTGCCGCGCACGGCGTTGTCGATCGCCGAGCTGGACGACCTCGACCACGACGGAGTGGTGCGGTTCGTGCGAGCACTCGAGGAGTACGGCCACCGGATGGTCTGGATTCCCGAAGTCAACGGGCGGGAGGCGTTCACGACGGCGTCCCTGGTGCTCGCGTCGACGTCGACGTTGATCGTCGGCAACGGCGTCGCGCGGGCCCTCGAGCGGGTGCCGAAGTCGGCGGGGTCGGCGGCCCGGGACCTCGCGGCCGGCTACCCCGGGCGCTACGTGCTGGGGCTCGGCGTGAGCGGCGCGGTCCGTGAACGCGGGGTCGGACCGCTCCCGTTCCTGCGCGAGTACCTCGACGGCGTCGACAAGGTGGCGCACGGGGTACCGCGGGTCCTCGGCGCCTACTCGGCGGGGATCACGCGGCTCGCGGCCGAGCGCGCCGACGGGCTGATCACGTTCCTCGTCACGCCGGAGCACACCCGCTGGGCGCGCGAAACGATCGGAGACCTCTTCCTGTCGGTCGTCCAGTGGGCGGTGGTCGGCCGCTCCCGGGCGGCGGCGCGGGAGGTCGCGCGCGACCGGCTCGCCTACTACCTGACGCTCCCCCACCAGATCGCGAAGCTGAAGCGGCTCGGGTTCACCGACGCCGACCTCGCGCCGCCGGGGTCCGACCGCCTGCTCGACGCGCTCGTCGCCTACGGCACCCCGGACCAGGTGCGCGAGGCGGTGCGGGCGCAGTACGACGCGGGCGCCACCCAGGTCGCGTTGAGCCTGGTCGGCCCGCTGGACGACGCGAAGCTGGACGCCTACCGGGCGCTCGCACCCGAGGAGGATTGATGCGCACGGCCGAGAAAGTCATCATCACCACCGCGATCACGGGCTCGGTGAACATCCCGTCGCAGAGCCCGCACCTGCCCCTGTCCGCCGACGAGGTCGCCGACGCGGCTTTGGAAGCCATCGAGGCCGGGTCGGCCATCGTGCACCTGCACGCCCGGGAACCGGACGGGCGGCCGACGCCCGATCCCGACGTGTTCGAGAAGATCGTCGCGCGGATCACCGCGGAGACGGACGCGGTCATCAACATCACCACCGGCGGCGCGTCGTCGATGACGATGGACGAACGGCTCGCGGCCGCCTACCGGCTGCGGCCGGAGCTCGCGTCGATGAACATGGGGTCGATGAACTTCGTCTACTCCGGCATCGCCGACAAGGTGACGGAGTGGAAGCACGACTGGGAAAAGCCGTACGTGCTCAACACCTACTCGAAGCCGTTCGTGAACACCTTCGACAAGATCGAGCACACACTGCGGACGCTCGGCGAGTCCGGGACGCGGTTCGAGTACGAGTGCTACGATATCGGGCACCTGTACTCGCTGGCGTACTTCGTCGAGCTCGGCCTGGCGAAACCGCCGCTGCTGATCCAGGGCGTGTTCGGCGTCCTCGGCGGGATCGGCGCCGACCACGCGAACCTGGAGCACATGGTCCGGATCGCGGACAAGCTCTTCGGCGACGACTACGCGTTTTCGGCGTTCGCCGCCGGGCGCGACCAGATCGGCTTCGGCACGCACAGCGCGTGGCTCGGCGGGCACGTGCGGGTGGGCCTGGAGGACAGCCTGTGGATCGGCAAGGGGAAGCTCGCGGAGAGCAACGCCCAGCAGGTCCGGAAGATCCGGGCGGTGGTGGAGGACATCGGCAAGCCCATCGCCACCCCGGCCGACGCCCGCGCGATGCTGGCACTGCGAGGAGGAGCGGTATGAGCTTGCTGACCGGCAAGGTGGTCCTGGTCGTCGGGGCCAGTTCGGGCATCGGCGCCGACGCGGCGCGGGTGTTCGCGTCCGACGGCGCGTCGGTGATGCTGGTGGCCCGGAACGAGGAACCGTTGGCCAAGCTGGCCGCCGAGCTGGCCGACTACGACGTCGCGTACACGACCGGTGACGTGGCTTCGGCGTCCGATGTGGACGCGTTCGTGGCGGCGACGGTGACGCGGTTCGGCCGCCTCGACGGCGCGTTCAACAACGCGGCGATGGGCGGCGGCGGACGGCTCGACTCGGTGTCCGAAGCGGACTTCGACCGGATCATGGCGGTGAACGTCAAGGGCACGTGGCTGTGCCTGCGTGCGGAGGTCGCGGTGATGGAGCGCCAGGGCTCCGGCTCGATCGTCAACGTGAGCAGCATCGGCGGCCTGCGCGGGAGTTCGGGCATGGGCGCGTACCAGGCGACGAAGCACGCGGTGATCGGCCTGACCCGCACCGCGGCGCACGACTTCGGGCCGCTGGGCATCCGCGTCAACGTGATCGCCCCGGGCCCGACGGAGACCCCGATGCTGGACGAGCTGCGCCGCACGATCCCGGGCGGCGTGGAGGCCCGGATCGCGGCGACGCCGTTGCGCAAGGCGGGCACGGGCGCGGAGGTCGGCTCGACGGCGGCGTTCCTGCTGAGCGACCGGGCCAGCCACCTGAGCGGAGTGGTCCTCCCGGTGGACGGCGGCTTCACGGCCTGAGCGGGTGGGGCGGCCGCGGCCGCCCCACCTCGTCGTCACGGATGGTCGCCCGTGGCGAGCGGCTTGGTCACCGACCGTCCACGTGGCACGCTTCCGGTGGAGGAGGCGGTGCCCATGGCCGTCCAGCCGAGCGGGCCGCGGCGGGCCGAGGTGCTCGCCGCGTTGTCGCTCGCCATCGATCTCGGGCTCGGGCAGCCCATGGAGCACATGCTGCGCTCCGCGCTGATCGCGACCCGGCTCGCCGAACGGCTCGGCCTGGACGAAGAGCAGCGCGGCACGACGTTCTACGCCACCCTCGTCGCCTGGATCGGCTGCCACGCCGACTCCCACGAGCTCGCCGGCTGGTTCGGCGACGACATCGCCTTCCGCTCGGCCACCTACCGCGTGAACTGGGCCGGCCTTCCGTTCCTGCGGCTGCTCGCGACGCACGCCGGGCGGGACCGCGCTCCGGTCGCGCGGGCCGTGGTGGCCGCCGCGTTCGTCGCCAGGGCGCGCGGCCGCCTCGCCGGGCTGATCCACTCCCACTGCACCTCCGCCGGACGCCTCGCCGACCGGCTGGGGCTGGGCGCGGACGTCGGCGCCGCGCTGGCCGGCACCTTCGAACGCTGGGACGGCAGCGGCCTGCCCACCGGCGCCCGCGGCGACGAGCTCCCGATCGAGGTGCGCGTCGTGCACCTCGCCGAGGTCGCCGAGGTGTACCTGCGCCGGGGCGGGGTCCCCGCCGCCGTCGCGATGGCCGAAGCGCGCGGCGGCAGCCAGTTCGACCCGGCCGTCGTGACGGCGTTCACCGGCGCCGCAGGCGACATCCTCGGCGGCCTGCTCGACGACGACGTCTGGACGGCCGCCCTCGAGCAGGCGCCCGACCGCGACCGGACGCTCACCGACACCGAACTGGACGACCTGCTGACCGCGATCGGCGACTTCGCCGACCTCAAGTGCCCGTTCGCCCTCGGCCACTCGCGCGGTGTCGCCGCCCTCGCCGCCGAGGCCGCCCGCGGCAGCGGCCTGCCCGAAGCGGACGTCCGGCTCGTCCGGCGCGCCGGGCTGGTGCACGACCTCGGCCGGATGGGCGTGCCCACCAGCATCTGGGAGAAGCGGGGCCCGCTGTCGGAGGCCGAGTGGGAGCGGGTCCGGCTGCACCCGTACCTGACCGGCCGGATCCTGCGCCGCGTAAGGGGTCTGGAGCAGGTCGCCGTCATCGCCGCGGCGCACCACGAGCGGCTCGACGGCTCCGGCTACCCGCTCGGCGCGGCCGGCGCGGCACTGGCGCCGCATGCGCGGCTGCTCGCCGCCGCCGACGTCTACCACGCGCTGCGCGAACCGCGGCCGCACCGCCCGGCGCGCGACGCCGTCGACGCGGCCGAGATCCTGCGGCAGCAGGCGCGGGAGTCCCGGTTGGACGCGCACGCCGTCGACGCCGTCCTGCGGGCCGCCGGGCACGCGCGACGACGGCCGTCCCACCCCGCCGGGCTGACCGGCCGCGAGGTGGAGGTGCTGCGCCTGCTCGCCGGCGGCGGCTCGAACCGGGAGATCGCGCGGACGCTGTCGATCAGCGAGAAGACCGTCCGCAACCACGTCGAGCACATCTACGCCAAGGCCGGGGTGTCCAACCGGACCGGCGCCGGGCTGTTCGCGCTCGAGCACGGGATCAGCGGCCTCCCCGGAAGATGAGGCATCCGCCCCATGCGGCGACGGCCGGGCGCGAACGAGGCTGAGTCTCTCAAAAGCAGAGCCCCTCGAAAGGAGCTCATCATGCCCACCCGTGCCGTCATCAGCCTCACCACCGGACTCGAAGACCCCGAGAAGGTCACCGTCGCGTTCCTCGTCGCGGTCGGCGCCGCCGAACAGCACCGCGCGACCCTGATGTTCCTCACGAAGGAGGCGGTCCGGCTCGCGCTCGACGGCTTCGCCCAGGCCACGGCGTGCGAAGGCTGCCCACCGCTGGCCGACCTGGTCAAGCGCTACGAAGCCGCCGGCGGCCGCTTCCTGGTCTGTCCCATCTGCTTCACCGCCCGCCACCTCACCGACGACGGTCTCGTCGCCAACGCGTCCCTCGGCGGCACGGTGCCGATGTGGGAGTGGATCGGCGACGAGCCCGTCACGACGTTCAGCTACTGAAGCCATGACCACCGAAGGCGAACGGTTCGCCCGTGCTCTCGCGGCCCGCGACTCCGCCGCGCTGCGGGCCGTGCTGGCCGGCGAGGTCGACTTCGCCGCACTCACCCCGGGCCGCCACTGGACGGCCTCGGACCCGGCGGAGATCGTCGACGACGTGATCTTCGGCCACTGGTTCGGTCCCGGCCGGACGATCCTCGAGCTGTGCTCGGTGACCACCGGCCGGGTCGCGGACCGCGGGCACGTCACCTACCGGCTGCGGGTCGAGCGCGACGGCGCCGACCACCTCGTCGAACAGCAGGCCTACTACACGGCGCGCGACGGCGAGATCGGCTGGCTGCGCGTCCTGTGCTCCGGGTACCGGCCGCTCGCCGGCTGAGACGCCCGTCACGTCGGCGTGGCTCACCGCGCCGGGGTGCCGTCCGCCTGCCATCCTGTGCCGTCAGGAAGACAGGCGGACGGAGGCACCCGTGGGCGTCATCAGCTGGATCGTGCTCGGACTGATCGCGGGTGTGATCGCGAAGGTCCTCATGCCGGGCAAGGACCCCGGCGGCTGCATCATCACGATCCTGCTCGGCATCGGCGGCGCCTTCGTCGGCGGCTGGGTCGGCAAGACCCTGTTCCACACCGACCTCGGCACCTTCTTCGACCTGCGCACGTGGGGCCTCGCGGTCCTCGGTGCGCTGATCATCCTGGTGATCTACCGGATGGCGTTCGGCCGGAGCCGCCGCGACTAGCCGCTAGTTCAGCGCCACGCCGTACGCGCTCAGCGCCTCGCCGACCGGCTGGAAGAACGACGTCCCGGAACCCTTGCCGGACGTGATGCCCAGGCCGACGCTGCCGGCGAACAGGCAGCCGCCCGAGTCGCCCGGGTTGACCAGCGCGTTGGTCTGGATCAGCTGGGACACCGAGCCTTCGGCGTAGTTCACGGTCACGTTCGTCCGCGTGACCGAGCCCGACGTCAGGTGCGTGGTGCTGCCGCTCTTGCTGATCCGCTGGCCCACCGTCGCGGTGCCGGCCGAGCTGATCCGCTGCGTCGAGCCGTTCCACAGGGTGACCGCGCCGGGTGCGCTGCCCGTGTTGTTGCGGATCAGCCCGTAGTCGTTGCCCGGGAAGCTCGAACCCTGCGACGGCCCGACGTTCCACGTCGCCACCGCGCGCGTGCAGTGGCCGGCGTCGACGATGTAGTTCACGCCGCCGCGGTTGGTGTTGAAGCCGGCCGAACAGCGGGTGCCGCCGCCGGTGATGGCTTCGCCGTTGTAGATCGCGGCGTGCAGCTCGCCCGCGATCCGCTCGACCCGGACGCGGTCGCCGAGCGCCGAAGCGGCTTTCAGCAAGGCGTCGGTGCCGCGGGCCGCGTCCGCCACGGTCAGCACGACCTGGTTGGTCTTCGGGTCGAGACCGACCGACGTGTGCGCGACCGCGGGCAGCGCCTGCAGGGTCTCCTGGGCGCCGGCCAGTGCGGCACTCGAGTGCTTGACCACCCGGGCCTGCGCGCCGGCCGCGGTGACTCGGTCGGCGGCGGCCTGGTCGAGCACGTTCACGACGGGCTTCGCGGCCGCGTCGAGGTAACCGTCGGCGGCGCGGGCGCCGAGCGCGGCGGTGACCTGGTGCAGGGTCTCGACGCTCGCCGCCTGCGTCCGCAGGACCGCGACGGCGGCGGACTCGCTGATCCCGGCGTCCGCCGCGAGGGAGGCGACCGCGTCGCGCTGCACGTCGGGGGCGTAGCCGTCGATGGTGACGGCGGTGGCCGGGCTCGTCAGGAAGCCGGCGACCGCGGCGGCGGCCACCAGGGTCGTGGCGGAGCGGGCGAGCAAGTGTCTTGTGCGCATGCCGGTACTCGCTTTCACGGGGCTCGTTTTCACGACAGAGCCGGCGCGAGGGATGGCCGCGCCGGTCGCGGTGGGTGTTCCGGTGCGCCCGAGCGTGACCCGCGGCCGGGGCCGGGGGTACCGACTTTCGTCGTACAGGACAAAAGATAGGTATCGGACAATTCGCCCCGCGCACAGTAACCGGACAGCACCGTGACGGACCGCGATTCCTCAGGCGAACACCGGCGCGAGGTCCGCGTAGACGCGGAAGTCGGCGATCAGACCGTCGGCGCCCACGCGCCAGATGGAGAGCGCCGCCAGCGTCACGCGCTGGTCGTCGAGCCGGGTGCAGGTCACGTCGGTGACCGCGATGGCGGTGTCACCGACCGTCCACTCGCGACGGACGTGGTGGCTCAACCCCTTGACGGTGGCGAAGAAAGCCGCGTTGCCCGCCTCGATCGCGGCCCGGCCGTACATCGGGGCGCCGTCGCCGAACACCATCGTGGCGTCCTCGGCGAACCTCGCCCCGACCGCCTGCCGGTCGGCCATGGGGAACAGTTCCGACGCGCTGACCACCGCGGGTTCCCTCCCTCGTCCTCCCGCCGAAGCTACGGACCGCCGGAACCGGTGCCCATACCGAAAACAGGGGGTATCGCCGTCACGCGCGGGTGGCCGGCCACGCCCGGTCGTCGATGGTCAGGAACGGTTCGCCCGCCACCGCCGCCGGCGTGATCCCGGTGAACGCCCGGACCTCGCGGTGCAGGTGGGACTGGTCGGCGAAACCGGCGTCGGCGGCGACGCGGGCGGCGTCCTGGCCCGCGACCAGGCGGTGGACGGCGTGGTCGAAGCGGACCAGCCGCGCCGCGCGCTTGGGCGGGAGGCCGGTCTGCGCGTGGAACCGCGACCACAGGCGCTTGCGGCTCCAGCCGACTTCGGCGGCCAGCCGCTCCACCCGGACCCGGCCGCGGGTCCGGACCAGCCGGCCCCACGCCCAGGCGACCTCGGGGTCGACCGCCGGTCCCGCCTCGGCGCGGCGGGCGAAGACCGCGTCCGTCAGCGCGAACCGCTCTTCCCACGAGGACGTCTCGCTCAGGCGCTCGGCGAGCCGGGCCGCCTCCCGGCCCCACAGGTCGTCGAGGGCGACGAAGGCACCGCTCAGCTCGTCCGGGCGGACACCGAGGACCCGGCCCGCGACCACCGGCGGCAGGCGGACCTGCACGCAGGCGAAGTCCACCGCCCGGACCAGCCGGGCCGGGCCGAACCCGAGCCCCGCGACGACACTCCCCCGCCCGGCCGCGCCGGAAAGGACGACGGAACCGGGGCCGAAGACCAGCGCGACGGTCACGGCCGGCGGCGGGATCAGCCGGAGGCCGGCCGGGGTGCGGCCGCGGTCGGCGAACCCGGCCATCGTGACCCCGGGCAGCCGGCCGGGCGACGCCGGGAGCGCGACGTCCCAGAGTGCTTCTTCGTCCGGCCCCATGGATCCCAAGCTACGCGGAACATTCGTCCAAGCCACCGGCCTCCCCGACCGGCGAGAGTCGGCCCATGACGAACCTCCACGTGACCGACGACGGCCC
Source organism: Amycolatopsis sp. NPDC114505 (assembly GCF_055633615.1). Lineage (NCBI taxonomy): Bacteria > Bacillati > Actinomycetota > Actinomycetes > Pseudonocardiales > Pseudonocardiaceae > Amycolatopsis > Amycolatopsis sp. NPDC114505. The sequence goes on from NZ_JBVKDV010000003.1 coordinate 1,409,261, forward strand.
CCGCGACGCCCCGGTCCTCCTCCTGGTCCACGGGTCCGCGTCCTCGGTCCGCTCGTGGGACGAGCTGCTCCCCCGGCTGACCGGCACCCACCGCGTGGTCCGGGTCGACCTGCTCGGCCACGGACGGTCGCCGAAGCCGGACGACGCCGCGTACGGCGTCCCCGAGCAGGCCGGGCGGGCCGGCGCGGAGCTGGACCGGCTCGGCGTCGGGCCCGCCGTGGTCGTGGGCCACTCCAGTGGCGGCCTCGTCGCCACCGCCCTCGCCGAGCAGCGGCCCGCCTTGGTTTCCGCGCTCGTGCTGGTGAACTGCGGGCCGAGCCTGGACACCTACACCGGCCCGCAGGTCGGGTTCGACGCCGGGCAGTGGGCGCGGCTGACCGACGAGCAGATCCGGCAGGCCATGAGCTCGGCCTTCAGCCGCCCCGGCTACGAAGCTCCCGCGTCGCTCGTGGACGACGTGCGCGGGATGACCTTCACCTCGTTCACCGAGAGCCAGCGGGGCAGCGTCGAATACCTGGCACGGCAGGCGATCCCGGACCGGCTGCGCGCGCTCGGCACGCCGGTGCTGGTGCTCTTCGGCGAGGAGGACCGGCGGTGGCGGCCCTCGGACGCCCTCGCGGCCTACCGCGCGGTGCCGGGCGCGCGGGTCGTGCCGCTGCCCGGTGTCGGTCACTCGCCGATGCTGGAAGACCCGCCGCGGATCGCCGAAGCACTGCTGGCCTTCACCGCGTCGCCCACGCTGAACAGTGGCCGAATCAGTCGGTCGAGAGGGAGATCTCGGTCGACTTGATCAGCGCGACCACCGGGGTCCCCGCTTCGAGCCCCAGCTCGGCCACGGCTTCCCGGGTGATCGACGCGGTGAGCTCACCACCGTCGACGGCGACCTTCACCGCCGCCATCGCACCCCCGGTCGCGACGGCGGTCACCCGGCCGGGCAGCTGGTTGCGGATGCTGATGCCGGTCACCGGCCCGGTCGCCAGCGACACCTCGGTCGACTTGACCAGTGCGCGCACGGCCGTTCCTTCCGCGAGGCCGAGGTCCTCGACGGCCTCGCGGGTGACGGCGGCGGTGATCTCCTGCCCACCGGACAGGCGGGTCTTGACGGTCGCCATCACCTCGCCCGGCGTCACGGCGGAAACCGTGCCGCCGAGCTGGTTGCGGATGCTCAGAGCCATGGCGGGACCCTAGCCGCGCGCCGGGACCGGCGCACTTCACCGGGTCACCGGAACGGGTCACCGGAACGGGTCAGCCCACGGCGAGCTCGGCCCAGACGGTCTTGCCGGCGTCGTGCTGCCACTGTCCCCACCGCCGGCTACACGCGTCGACCAGCAGCAGGCCCCGCCCGCCGTCGAGGTCGGGCCGCCGCGGCCGCGCCGGGTGCCGGCTGGCGTCGGTGACCTCGACCCGCACGTGGCCGGCGTCCCGGGCGAGCCGGACCCGGACCGGGCGGGCACCGTGGCACAGGGCGTTGGACACCAGTTCGTCGAGCACCTGCACCGCGTCGGCGAGGCTGTCCGGCGCCAAGCCGGCCAGCAGGTCCTGGGCCCACGCCCGGACCTGCGCCTGCTGGTCCGCACCCGTGCCGAGCTCGCGCGTCGGGATCGTCTTCACACTCCTTCGAAACCTTGGTGTCTTACCCACTTCCGGCAGTGGGCAAACAAGTCACGGCTCGGCCCACGCGGCCGCTGCCCGGGTGGCAGGATGTGCCCGGTGAGCATGCGCACCAGGAACAACGTGGTCGTGACCGGGCGCGAAACCGGGCCCACGGTCCTGCTCGCCCACGGTTTCGGCTGCGACCAGAACCTGTGGCGCCTCGTCGTTCCCGACCTGGCCGAGCGGTACCGCGTGGTGCTGTTCGACCACACCGGTGCCGGGCAGTCCGACCTGTCCGCCTGGACCCCGGAGCGCTACGGCTCGCTCGACGGGTACGCCGACGACGTCCTGGCGCTGTGCCACGAACTGGACCTGCGGGACGTCGTGCTCGTGGGCCACTCGGTCAGCGCGATGATCGCGGTGCTGGCCGCCAACCGCGAGCCGGACCGGTTCGCGAAGCTGGTGCTGCTGACGCCGTCCCCGTGCTACCTCGACGACGACGACTACCGCGGCGGGTTCAGCCGCGAGGACATCGACGAGCTCCTCGAGGCGCTGGAGTCGAACTACCTCGGCTGGTCGGCGGCGATGGCGCCGGTGATCATGGGCACCCCGGACCGCCCGGAGCTGGGCGAGGAGCTGACGAACAGCTTCTGCCGCACCGATCCCGCGATCGCGCGCGTCTTCGCACGGGCGACGTTCCTCTCCGACAACCGCGCCGACCTGGCGAAGGTCTCCGTGCCGACGCTGGTCCTCGACTGCGCGAGCGACGCCATCGCGCCGCCGGAGGTCGGGCGGTTCACCCACGAGCGGATCGCGGGCAGCCGGCTGGTGACGCTCGACGCGATCGGGCACTGCCCGCAGCTGAGCGCCCCCGAAGCCACCGCGGCCGCGATCACCGCGTTCGTGAGCGGCCCATGATGTGCGAAGCCGGCCAGAGCGACCGGGAGAAGGCCGGTCCGGCGTTTTCGGCGTTGCTGGAGGACAGCGCGGAGGACCTCTACGAAAACGCTCCCTGCGGCTACCTCTCGACGCTGCTGGACGGCACGATCGCGAAGATCAACGCGACGCTGCTCGGCTGGCTGGGTCTCGACCGCGACGAAGTCGTCGGGCGCCGCCGGTTCTCCGACCTGCTCACCGTCGGCGGCCGGCTGTACCACGAGACGCACTTCGCGCCGCTGCTGCGCATGCAGGGCGAGCTCGGCGGCGTCGCCTTCGAGATGAAGACGGCGGGCGGCGGCCGGCTGCCGGTGCTGGTGACCTCGACGGTCAAGACCGGCTCCGAGGGCGAGGCGCAGCTGATCCGCACCACGGTGTTCGACGCGAGCGACCGGCGCGCCTACGAACGGGAACTGCTGCGGGCGCGCGACGAAGCCGAGCGCGAACGCGACCGGGTCCAGCGGCTGGCGAGAACGCTGCAGCAGACGCTGCTGCCGCCCGCACTGGCCGAAGTGCCCGGGATGCAGGTGGCCGCGTACTACCACCCCGCGTCGGCCGACCAGGTGGGCGGCGACTTCTACGACCTGTTCCCGGTCACCGGCGACACGTGGGGGTTCTTCCTCGGCGACGTCTCGGGCAAGGGCGCCGCGGCCGCGGTGGTGACGTCGCTGGCGCGCTACACGCTGCGGGCCGCCGCGGTCCACGACCCGGACCCGACCGTCGCGCTCGGTACCCTCAACACGGTGCTGAACCGGCAGTTCCACGGCACCGACCCGCGCTACTGCACCGTCGTCCACGGCCGCATCCGCCCGCACGGCGACAGCGCGACGGTCACCCTGGCCGGCGGCGGCCACCCGCCGGCGCTGCTGATCCGGGCCGACGGGACGGCGACGTTCCTGACCATCCGGGGCGGCCAGCTGGTCGGCGCCCTGCCCGGCGCGCGGTTCACCGCCGTCGACGTGCGCCTGGAGCCCGGGGATACCGTGCTCCTCTACACCGACGGGCTGACCGAAGCCCGCACGCACGGCCGCACTCGCTACAGCGAGGAGCAGCTGCGCACCGATCTGACCGGCCTGGCCCCGACCACCGCCCCGGCGGTGATCGAGGCGGTCACCGCCCTGCTGGCCGGCTTCGGGGACGGTGTCGAGGACGACACCGCCCTGCTGGCGTTCAGCATCCCGCTGCCCGGAGGCGACAAGCCATGACGAGCCCGTTCTCGACCTCGACCGACCCGGCGGCCACCGGCCCGATCCTGACCGTCCGCGGAGAGCTCGACGTGGCCACCGCGCCCCGGCTCCGCGCCCGCATCGCGGAGCTCACACCGACGGCCGGGCAGCTGCTGGTCGTGGACCTGGCTGGCGTGACTTTCTGCGACTCCAGCGGGATTTCGGCCCTGATCGCGGCCCGGAACGTGGCCGAGGCGGCCGAGGCGAAGATCGCGCTGGTCGCCGTCCCGGCCCGGCTCACGCGCACGCTCGCGCTGACCGGGCTGGCCGACTTCTTCCCGACCTACCCGACCGCCGGAGAAGCCGTCTCCGCCCACGGCTGACGGGTTTCGTCAGAGGCAGGGCGGCCGGTAGCCGTCGATGCGCAGACCGCGGAACTCGAGCCGGTTGGGCGTCTTGCCGACGAAGACCAGCCCGCGGGCCTCGGTCAGCGCGGAGGCGAACGAGTACGCGGGGGTGCCCAGCTCCGGCAGCGACGTCCAGTCCCGCGGCTTGAAGCTGAAGAACTTCGTGACGAGCTTCCCGCGGGTCGAGGGCACCAGCGTGAGCCACTTGTCGCCGCCGCTCCAGTGGGACGCCGGGCGTAGCTGGACGTACAGGTCGTCGGTCGCGCGGTAGGTCAGCCAGAAGCCAGCGGAGTGCGAGAGATCGGCCTGCGCCTCGAACTGGTTGCCGAGCCACACGACGGCCACGTGCCACTCGGCGCCGACGAACTCCACCTTCGCCGTGTACCGGTGTCCATCGGGGACGAGAAGGCTCCCGGTGGGCGGGACGGTGGCGCCCTCACCGCTCGCGAGCCACTGCTGCAGCCGGTCGATCGACGGTGTCGAGCACTCGCAGCCGGGCCGCGGCGAAGCGTTCGCAGGCGGGCTGACCAGGGAAAACACGAGGAGGGATGCGAAGATCGCGAGCGTCCGGACGAAGGCGAGGCGCATGCCGGGAAGCTACCAGACCGGGTGTGCCCCGCGTCACGGAATGCGAGTGGATCTCGGGCGCTACAGAGGGTAGGAACCGTACGAATTTCAGGGAGGGCCATGTCTGCCACCACCACACCCGAAGAAGCCCCCGTGGTCCCGGTGCTCGACGACTTCGACTTCGAGCTCACCGACGGCGCGGCCTGCCGCATCGACGACCCGGACTGCGAAGCCTGCCAGTGAGTCCCGGCGCCCCGGTGCGATCCGCACCGGGGCACCGGCTCGGTCTCGCGGCTGCCGGCGTGAGCTGATCTCGACCTTCCCGAAGATCTTGCGCAGGTGCCTTCCTTGGCGAGACAGGCGACCCGCAGCACGAGCGCCCGGGCCGCCCGCGCGTCGGCGGGCAGCCGGGTCGAGCACCGCGCGTTCGTCCTCCCGGCCGAGCGGGCGCGGCCCGTTACCCGGCCCCGGGGGACCACCAGGGTGACTCCCGGGGACGAACGGGCCGGTTCCGCGCGAGAGTGGTCTCGAGCGGTCCGCTCGCCCCCACGAAGGAGTTCCGATCATGGACATGAAGCTGGAAGTCGTGGTCCTGCCCGTCGCCGACGCCGACCGGACCAAACGCTTCTACAAAGCTCTCGGCTGGCGCGAAGACGCCGACATCGCCTTCGGCACCTCCCGGATCGTGCAGCTCACCCCGCCGGGATCCGCCACCTCGGTCCACTTCGGCACCGGCATCACCGACGCCGCCCCCGGCTCGGTCCGCAGCACCTACCTCGTCGTCGAGGACATCGACGCCGCCCGCAAGGAGCTGACCGGCGCGGGTGTCGACGTCAGCGACGTCTTCCACCGCGACGACACCGGCGCGTTCGCCCCGGGCATCCACCCCGACCGCGGCACCTACTCCTCGTTCGCCTCCTTCAGCGACCCCGACGGCAACACCTGGCTGCTGCAGGAGATCACCACCCGCTTCCCCGGCCGCGTCGACGGCGTGACCTACAGCTCGACGCAGAAGCTCGAGACGGCACTGCGCGAAGCCGCCGCCGCGCACGGCGAACACGAGAAGGAAACCGGGGAATACGACGAGCAATGGCCCGTCTGGTACGCCCGGTACATGGCCGACCACGCCTGAGCCCGGCTCGCCGCCGGCTCCGGTCAGTCCTGGTAGCCGGCCCAGGCCACCTGGACGAAGCCGCGGACCAGCGGGCTCCGGCCGGCCTTGGGCCACGCCACGACGAGGTCGCTCGGCGGCCGGTCCGCCAGCGGGACGACGACCAGCCCGGCCGGCAGGGGCTGGTCGAGCGGGGCGAGCGCCGTGGTTCCGTTCCACAGCACCGCCTGCAGGCATTCCTGGACGGTCCGCAGCACCGGCGCCGCGTCCTCGGGCGCGCCGCCGGTCCAGTAGGCCGTCCACACGGGATCGGTCCCGTCGGGGAGCCGCACCCAGCGGCGTCCGGCCAGGTCCGACGCCGGGATCGAGGCGCGGCGGGCGAGCCGGTCGTCGTCCCGCAGCACCACCCCGACCGGGACCGAGCGGAGTACCTGCGTGCCGATTCCCTTGCTGTCGAAGGGGGTTCGCGTCAAGGCGACGTCGACGAGGCCGGCGCGCAGGCCCGCCGTCGGGTCGCCGAGATCGGCTTCGTGGACGCGGACGTCGACGTGCGGGTGGCGCTCCCGGAACAGCGGGACCAGCCGGCCGCCGACGTGTTCGGCGGCGTCGGCGAGGGTGCCGACGGTCAGCGTCGCCGCACCGGCCGCGGCGGTCACCCGGCCACGGATCCGGTCGGCCTGCTTCAGGAGCGCGTCCGCTTCGCCGTAGAGCGCGGTGCCGGCGGACGTGAGGGTGACGCCCTTGGGGGTGCGTTCGAACAGGGCCGCGCCGAGTTCGTCCTCCAGCTGCCGGATCGCCCGGCTGAGCGGCGGCTGCGTCATGTGCAGGCGGCTCGCGGCCCGGCCGACGTGCCGCTCGTCGGCCACGGCGACGAAGTACCGCAGGGCGCGCAGATCCACCTCGACACGATACCCGTGCGGTATCGAGTCGCCCGAGCCGGACTTGGACTCCCCCGCACCCGGCGGACGACGATCGCCGGTATGGACCTGGACATTTGCTGCTACGAGTACGACACGACGAGGGCGCTGTTCGACCGGACGGACGTCAAGGTCACGACAGCCGCCACGCTCCCGGAGATCTTCGAGAGGGTGATCGGCGGGCACGAGTTCGACGTCGGCGAGCTGGGCCTGACGTTCTACCTCCGGCTCCTGGAGTCCGGCCTACCGTACGTCGCGCTGCCGATCTTCCCCAACCGGGTGTTCCGGCATTCGTGCGTCTTCGTCAACACCCGCTCCGGGATCACCGGACCGGGTGACCTCGTCGGCCGCACGATCGGCGAGTTCGGTACCTACGGCCAGGATTCCGGCGTGTGGGCCAAGGGAATCCTGAGCGACGAGTACGGCTTCGACCCCGCTCGCAACCGATGGGTGATCGGCGGGCTCGACCACCCGTCGGCGCCGTTCGGCTTCATCCCGCACCCGCACCCGGACGACGTGCCGGTCACGGCGACCGACCGCGCGCTGAGCGACCTGCTGGCGACGGGCGAAATCGACGCGTTGTTCTCGGCGAACGTCCCGCGGTGCGTGCTGGACGGCGCCCCGGACGTGACGCGACTGTTCCCCGACTTCGAGCCCCTGGAGCGCGACTACCACCGGCGCACGGGGATCTTCCCGATCATGCACGCGGTGGTGATCCGCCGCGAGCTGCTGGACCGCGCCGGCGACGTCTACCGGCTGTTCTCGGAGGCGGCGTCGTCGGCCGCGGACCGCTACCGGCGCGATCGCCGGCTGTACCAGGTCCCGACGATGGTGCCGTGGATGAACTCGCTGGTGGAGCGCAACGCAGCGCAGTTCGGGCCGGACTGGTGGCCGTACGGGATTTCGGCCAATCGGGCGACGCTGGAGACGTACCTGCGTTACCACTACGAGCAGGGCTTGTCGTCGCGGTTGTGGGCGGTCGAGGAGGTGTTCGCGTTGCTCGAGACGTGAGTTCTTGTCGGTGGTGCGAGGTAGCGTCCGGCGCATGGCACTTTCGACGGAGGAACGCGAGCAGTTCTTGGCCGAGCCCCTCATCGGAGCACTGTCGGTGACCGAGCGCCCGGACCGGGCACCCCTGACGGTGCCGTTGTGGTACCAGTACACCCCGGGCGGCGAGCTGTGGCTGCGAACGTTGCCGGGGTCGCGCAAGATGAAGGCGATCGACGCGGCGGGGCGGTTCAGTCTGATGGTGCAGCGGACTTCGCCGACGGTCCGGTATGTGTCGGTCGAGGGGCCGGTGACGCGGACGGAGCCGGATTCTCCGGAGAGGGCTTGGGAGATGGCTGCTCGGTATTTGCCGGAGGAGAAGGTGGCGGGGTATCTGGAGTTCGAGCGGACTCAGATCGGGGAGCATGTTGCCGTGTTCTTGCGGCCTGAGCATTGGCTTTCGCTGGACATGGGGGCGGTTTGAGTGTTCGGTGTCCACTTCGGACTGGTGGGGTGGGTGACGGCGGGCTCGGGTGAGCGGTGAGTCGCCGGCTTAGCTGCCACGGCGCCCGGTAGCAGCGAGGGCGGGGAGCCGCCGGCGAAGCCTCGGTCCGGCAGCGGGGAGCGCCCCAACACCCACGGCGACCGGTCGTGAACCGTTCACCGACAGGGACGCCGGCGAAGCTCGCTCTAGCGGCGGCCCAACGAGGCCGGGCCGCTGCCGCAGGGATGAGTCGCCGGCGAAGGCACTTCACTCGCAGCAGCGGAGGGCCCAGTGCACCCCGCCGCCACGGGGGCTGCGCTGAACACCCCACAGCGCCCTGGCGTGAGTCGTCGGCCAGACCGTTCACCGGCAGCGGTGCCGGCGCAGCTTCTTCACTCGCAGCGGCCAAGCGCACCCAGCCGCCACGGCGAGCTGTCGAGCGCCATCGGCGACCGGCGGTGAGCCGTCGGCCAAGCCCTCCACCGGCAGCGCCGAAGCGAGCCCGGCCACAGCGACCGGTCGTGAACCGTCGGCCAAATCCGCTCACCGGTAAGGGCGCCGGCGAAGCCCTCTCACCGGCAGCGAAGCGCGCCCGGCCGCAGCGAACTGGCCCCGCAGCCCTCAGTGAGACCGCTCACCCCACAGTCAGTGGTAAGGCGCCTCACGCGGTGCCTGACGCGCCCGTGGTGGCTGCCCTCGCGGCACCTGGGGCCGCGGTGCCTGCCCACGTGGCACCTGCGTCCTTGGCACCTGCCCGCGCGATACCTGCGGCCGCTGCGGAGGCGGCCCCTGGCGTCGCACCGGCGGACGCACCGCCGCCGGCCGAGGGGCTCGCTCGCGACTCTCCGGCTCGGGAGCCGCCGCTCGGGATGGGCGGTTGGCCCACGAGTCGAACAGCACGATCAGCGCCGCGAACGCCGCGCAGCCCAGACCCAGTGCCACGTTGACCAGCGACCCGATGATGCCGGCCACCAGCAGCACCGGCAGCACCGCCATCAGGCAGTACGGGTCGATCCTGCCGAACTTCGGGCGGGGCGGCCCCTCCCGGGGACTCACCGCGCGACCTCCACTTTCCCTCGCGCCATGGTCGCAGTATGCAACCCCCGGCCCGAACCGGCCACCATCAGCCTTCAGAAACTCGGACAAAGCGCCTGAATCACAGCTCAGGAGCCCGCAATGCCGTCTCGACTTCGCCACCCGTCAACCGGCGGGGGCCGACGTAGTACAGGACCGATCCCGCCGCCAGCTCCGCGTCCCAGCCCGGGTTCACCACCAGCTCTTCCCCGGCCCTCGCGGCCAGCACCGTCGCGCCGTACGCGCGGCCGAGGGCCACCCGGCAGCGGGATGCCGGGAGGCGGCCGAGGGACTTCGGGAGCGTCACCGAGAACGTGTCCGCTCCGCCGGCTGTCATCAGCTCCGCGTAGACCTCGGCGATCCCCGGGGACGTCAGCTCCTCGGTCACCATCCGGGGCGTGTGCCACTGCACGCAGCGGATCCGCGGGTCCACGTACCGCAGCAGCTCGGCCCGCTCGAGGTCGCGCAGCGTGACCACTACGTGCGACGCCGGGCTCGCGTGGTCCACCGTCACCGCGACGGCCAGCGCCTCGTTGTCGTCGGCCATGTCGACCAGGACGGCCGCCGCGCGCGGTAGGCCCGCCCGCTCCAGCACCTCGGCGGCCGTCGGCTCGCCGCGGACGAACTCCACCGGCTGCCCCGGCATCGGGTGCGCCGGCACCTCCGCGCAGAGCACCAGCCCGGTCACGCCGTCGGCGAGCAGCTGGGCCACGATCCGCTCGGTCCGCCCGGCCGCATACCCGATCAGCACCGTGTGGCCGGTCGCGCGGACCGCCTCCGTCCCCTGCATCCGCCGTCCCTTCGCCTGTTCCAGCACCGAAGCGAGCTTCGTGAACACCGTCGTGAGCGTGGCGAGCCCGCCGGCTATGACGTACGCGCCCACGAAGTGGCCGGCGAGCGTCTCCGGCGAGAAGTCGCCGTAGCCGACCGTGGTCGTCGTGACGACGAAGTACCACCAGTAGTTGCCTGGCCGCACCAGCTCGCTGCCGGCCGGCTCGGCCAGCGCCATCAGCGGCCAGCTCGTCGCGAACACGACCACCACGACGGCGGCCGGCAGGAGCCAGCCCCGGTTCGGCGCCCAGCGCGCGAACCACCGCGAGAGGAAGAACGTCACCGGTCCTCCTCGCTGTACACGATCATGGGTCCCGACACCCGATCACACGGTGCTACCAGGCACAACGGTCTTTACCGGACCGTGACGGCGGCCCGCGCCGCCGGACAGAAACGGACAGGATCGCCGCGTTCCCAGGGAAAAACCCGCGTTCCGTGGTGCAATGACGCCGGTCCCCCGGCGCCGGAAGAGGTACGCGCATGAGGAAACGGGTCCGTTCGACGCTCTTGGCCGTGGCTGTCGCGGGTGGGGTGATCGCCGGTCCGGCGGCCGCCAGCCCGGCCCCGCCGCGGCTCGAGTTCGCGAACCCCGCCAGCCAGGCCCTGTTCGGCACCGCCTACCAAGCGGCGCTCGACAACCTGTTGCGCACCAACACGATCGGCTACGACCCGAAGTACGACAAGAGCGGCCTGCTCGACCCCGCCACCGGCCTCGTCCGCGCGGGCGGCGGGTACAACCAGCCCTGGACGCGGGACGCCTCGATCAACAGCTGGAACGCGACCAGCCTGCTCTCCCCCGCCCTGGCGGAAAACACGCTGTGGGCGGTCGTCGACAAGGACGCCGGCGGCGCCCTGCGCGTGCAGCAGGACGACCAGCAGTGGGACCAGGTCGTCTGGGCGACCGCCGCGTGGCACCACTACCTCGTCACCGGCGACGGCGCCTTCCTCGAAAACGCCTACCGCGCAACGGCGAACACGCTGGCCATCCGCGAACACGCGGCCACGGCCGGCTTCAACGCGACGTACGGGCTGTTCACCGGCGCGTCCTTCTTCAACGACGGCATCGCCGGCTACCCCGCGCCGCCCGCCGACGCCACCGAGTCGGTGAGCACCGGGAGCATGCCGTGGCCGGGCGTGGCGAGCGGGATGTACCTGAGCACCAACGAGGTCTACTACGCCGCGTACGTCAACGCCGCGAACATGGCGGAGAAGCTCGGCCGGCCCGCCGCGGAAGCCGCCGGCTACCGCGCCAAGGCGAACGCGCTGAAGACCGCGATCAACCAGCGCTTCTGGAACGCGACGACCGGCCTGTACGACTACCAGCTCCTCGCCGACGGCACCCGCGGCGCCTACCAAGAAGGCACCGGACTGGCGTTCGCCCTGCTCTTCGGCGTCGCGAACCCGGCCCAGGCCCGGTCGATCCTCGCCCGCGCCCAGGAGATGCCCTGGGGCATGCCCGACACCTACCCGAACTGGGCCCGCTACTCCGACGCGCAACCGGGCCGGCACAACGCGATCGTGTGGCCGCTCGTGCAAGGCCTGTGGGCCAAAGCGCTGGCCGGACAGGGAAACCAGAGTGCCTTCGCGGCCGAGACCGCGCGCCTGGCCAAGCTCGCGGACAACAACAGCGGGTTCTGGGAGATCTACAACGGCCGCACCGGCGTCGTGGACGGCGGCTACCAGCGGCTCGGCGACACCGTGAAGTTCCACTGGGGCTCCGAACCCGACCAGACCTGGTCGGCCACCGCGTTCCTCGACATGATCCACACCGGCCTGTTCGGGCTGACGTTCACCGATCGCGGCCTGACGTTCGCGCCCGATCTCCCCGCCGGCTGGGGTGACGTCACCCTCCGGAACCTCAGCTACCGCAACGCGAACCTCACGATCGCGCTGCGCGGCGCGGGCACCCAGGTCGGCTCGTTCACGATCGACGGACGGCCCGCGCCGGGCAACGCCGTCCCGGCCACGCTGAGCGGGAGCCACACCATCGCGATCACGCTGACCGGCGCGGCCGCCGGTGACCGCGACGGCGACCACGTGCCCGACGCGGCCGACCGCTGCGCCGACACCGCGGGCACGGTCGACGGCTGCCCGGCCCCGAGTCACCTCGAAGCCGAGGACGCCGTCAACACCGGCGGCGTGAAGACGAACGTGAACCACACCGGCTACTCCGGCCGCGCGTTCCTCGACGGGCTCTGGGCGCAGGGCGCGGCGTCGTCGTTCACGCTGCACCGCACGTCGAGCGGTTCGGCCCCGGCCGCGATCACCGTGCGCTACGCCAACGCCAACAGCGACACCCGCACGATGACGCTGTCGGTGGACGGCCGCCCGCTGCGGCAGGTGAGCTTCCCGAAGGTCTCCGACAGCTGGGACGCGTGGGGGACGACGACGTTCACCGACGTCCCGCTCAGCGGCCGCGACCCGGTGGTCACGCTGTCGTACGCCGCGGGTGACACCGGGTCGATCAACCTCGACTGGCTGGCCGCCGGCTGAGGTCGTCACCCGAACCGGTGAACCCGCCGTCCGGCCGTCATAGCCGCGGCGGAGGGGCCCTCTTCTTGTTCGTTCGCGGTGGCCGGGCGGCACGCCCCCCGACCGGCCGGCCACCGCGCACACGCACCCGGGCCCCGCATACTGGAGCGGTGAGCGAACCGATCCCGCTGTTCCCGGTCACCCGCGTCGATCCCGAGCGCTTCGCGGCCGCGCAGCACCGCCTCTTCACCGGGATGCGGCTGCGGATCGGCCGGTCCGGCGTCGCGCACCGGGTCGCGTGGGTGCCGTGGCTCGACGACCTGACCCTGCCCGCGCCGGCCTGTCACCAGGGCTGGTCGGGGCTCGGCGCGGCGGGCGAGATCACGCCGGTCGACCTGCCGGTCACCTGCCGCAAGTGCCTGCGCCTCGGCGGCGAACCGGAGGATCCGGCCCAGCACACCCTGTTCGCGCTGCCGGAGCCGCGCTGAGCGGTTAAGCCGGGACCGGCCGGGTACCTCGACCGGATGACGGAGAACCGAGACCCCGGCGAGCCGGTCCGGCAGTTCACCGCCGACCTCGTCGGGGCCGCGATGGCCGGGACGTACGACGAGGTCGCCGACGCGCTGGGCGTGCTCTCCCGCGCCGGTTCACCGCACGTCCACACCGAGGTCGCCGGCGAGCTGGTCGGCCGGTGCGCGGCCGCGGTCCGCGCCCGCAAGCGGCCCGGTCCCGGGGCGGTCTTCACGATCGCGGTGGCGGACGACCGGGCGCTGCCGGTCGACGTCGACCGGCTGCCGCCCGGGCCCCTGGCCGCGCTGCGTGCCCTGCTCGCCGACCTCGGCGACGATCAGGCGAGCCGGGACATCCAGGTGGAGCTGGCCACGCGCGGGCACCCGGACGACGTCGTCGCCGTCGTCATCCACCTGCTCGTGTGGCTCGTCGAGCTGTCGGACAGCTCCACGGCGACGCTCCCGTCGCTGAGCTGCTTCACGCCCTGATCTCTTCGTCGATCAGCAGGCCGGGGTCGAACCGCATGCCGGCGAAGTGGCCGGCCAGCTCGAGGGACAGCACGCCGTGCAGGCGCGTCCAGAACGACAACGCGCGGTGCAGCACCGCGGCCGGGGCCGGGTGGTCGCCGGCCCATTCGCGGTGATCGGCCAGGTGGGCGTCGAACGGTGACGCCGTCGCCTCGGCCGGCCGCGCGCCGCAGGCTTCGATGAGCACCGCCATCACCTCGTGCGAGATCGCGGTCGTGTCGCCGGGCGCGTGGTAGCCGGGGACGGGTGTGCCGTAGATCAGGAAGTACCGCTGGGGGTCCGCGCGCGCCCAGTCCCGGATGACGTGCGCCAGCCCGGCCAGGTCCGCTCCGCCGTCGTGGGCCGCGCGGACGGTGTCGGCGATGCTCCGGTACGCGTCGCGGATGAGCGCGGTGATCAGCTCGTCCCGGCTCGCGAAGTACCGGTAGAGGGCGGGCCCGCTCATCCCGAGCCGCTTGGCGATGGCGTTGAGCGACAGCGCCGGCACGCCCGCCTCGGCGATCTGCTCCCACGCGTGCTGCTTGATCTCCGCGCGCACCTGCGCCCGGTAGCGCTCGCGTGAGCTCGGCCCCGCGTCCGTCATGAGCGGCTCCTTCCCGTTGGTTAGAGGCTATCACTTTTCTTATTGACACTAAGCACGTCATGGTTATAGCTTCTAACTACAGCAAGAGCCACTAACGAAACGAGGACAGAGGTCATGCTCAAGACCACTCGCGCCCTGCTCGCCGTACCCCTGGCCGCCGCGGCCCTGGTCGCCGCCGCCCCGGCGGACGCGGCCACCCCGAGCCCGCTGACCTGCCGCGGTCAGGGCATCGATCCCGCCGCGCGGCTGCACTACGAGACCGAGACGTTCGTCAAGGCACCGCCGACCACCGTTTGGAAGGTCCAGACCCGGGTCGAGGGGTGGCCGGCCTGGCAGGCCGCGGTCACCAGCGCGAAGCGGCTTGACCCCGGTCCCCTGCACCCGGGTTCGCGGTTCCGCTGGACGACGCCGGTCCCGGCGACGCCCTCCTCCCCCGCCACGACGCTCGTCATCACGTCCACCGTCGGCCAGGTCCAGCCCGAGCGGTGCATCCGCTGGACCGGCCCGGCCATCGGCGAGGGCCTGAGCATCGACCGGGGCGTCCACGTCTGGACGTTCACGCCGGTCCGCGGCGGCGTCGTCGTCCGCACGGAGGAGAGCTGGACGGGCGCCCAGATCGAGGCCGACCCCGCCACGGCCATCAAGTACCTCGCGCCCGGTCTCGACCGCTGGCTGGCCGACCTCAAGACCGCCGCCGAAGCCCACTGCTGACACCGGAACCCGAAGGAGCAGACGATGACTGCACCCACTCGCCCGTCGACGGCCGTGCTCGTCGCGGCTTGGGCGTTCCCGATCTTCGTCCTCGGCCAGTTCGCGCTGATCGCCGGTGTCCCGGTCGCGATCGTGCTGGCCCGCACCCTGCGATCGCGGGCGGCCCGCTGGTGGGGCGCCCTGGCGGGGGCGGCCTACGTCATCCCGCTGGCGGTCTGGCTGCTCGGGCCGAGCACGGCGCCGAGCCTGTCGAAGTCTTTGAGCCCGGTGGCCACCGGAGTGATCACGGTGGCGGGCGTCGTGGCCGCCGCCGGGCTGCACCTCGTGCGGCGGCGCACCGCGGCGCCGGTCGAGAACCGACCGGCGCCGGGTGCCGCTACTTCGTGAAGGTGAGGCAGTTGGCGGAGTGCGCACCCTCGCCCGGTCCGACCCGGACACTCGAAGCCGTGCACTCCAGCGACGAGTTGTGCCGGCAGTCGGCCCGCGAGCAGGCACCCACCTGGGCCACGACGCGGTCGAGGCCGCCCTTCGTGTTCAGCGGCACGAAGGTGCCGCAGTCGGCGGACCCGTTGTCGCCGCCGACGGTGATCGCGAAGGCGTGGCAACCGTCGTGGTTGTAGGAACAACCGCTGACGGTGCATTCGTGGACGGCGGGCATCTCGGTGGTGGTCATGCGTGACTCCTGGATCCGTGGTGGGAAACAGTTCGGATTTCCCGACGCTGCCACCGGGTCCGGGGTCGCGCAATTCGCCGCAACTCGGCCGGGTGATCCACTCCGCACGCCCGGGTGAGTTTCGCGGTGTCGGTCAGCGCAACGGTTCCAGGGCCTTCGCCAGCGGTTCCAGCACGGCCGGGGTGTGCGGCGGCGGCAGGTAGACGATCGCGAGGTCGAGGCCCGCTTCGCCGAGTGCCTCCGCTTCGGCGGCGACCTTGGCGTAGTCGCCGTCCGGGCCGAGGCGGACGTGCGAGGACAGCGTGATCTCGGCCGGGTCGCGGCCGACGTCCGCGCAGTGGCGGTGCAGCACCTCGCGCTTGTGGGCGAACTCCTCGGGCGTGCCGCCGACGAAGTTCCAGTGCTGGGCGTACTTCGCGGCCGTGCGCAGGGTGCGCTTCTCGCCGCTGCCGCCGATGCAGATCGGCGGGTGCGGCTTCTGCACGCCCTTCGGCTCGTTGCGCGCGTCGGCCAGCTGGTAGTACTGGCCCTGGAAGGTTGTCGTCTCCTGGGTCAGCAGGCCGACGAGCACCTCGCAGCCCTCTTCGAAGCGGTCGCTGCGTTCCTTGACCGAGCCGAGCTCCATGCCGTAGGCGCCGGACTCCTCTTCGTTCCAGCCGGCGCCGATGCCGATTTCGAGGCGGCCGCCCGAAACGATGTCGAGGGTCGCGGCCATGTTCGCGAGCAGCGCCGGGTGGCGGTAGTGGATCCCGCTGACCAGCGTGCCCAGCCGGAGGCGCTTGGTGGCCTGCGCGAGCGCGGTGAGCGTGACCCAGCCTTCCAGGCACGGCCCGGTCGAATCGGAGAAGATGGGGTAGAAGTGGTCGAAGGTCCAGCCGGACTCGAACACGTCGATCTCGTCGGCGGCCTGCCACACGGCGAGCATGTCCGCCCACTCGGTGTTCTGGGGCGAGGTTTTGATGGCGAATCGCATGATCGCGATCGTAAACCTGGAGTTCCTCCAGGACGGTGACCACTCGATCCGGCGAGGGGACCACGGTCCGTACCGGGCGCGAGCGGCGGCAAACATCCGTGGTGGTCACATCACTGTGAGTGTTCGCCGCCGCCCGTCCAGGTAATCACCCTTCTGTGTCTGATCGCCCGGCAAACCGCCTCGAATGCCGCAGCGTGCACTACTCCGCGTCGGCGGATTCGGAAAATCCGCACCCTCGGGTGACCGGTTCGTGTCGTCCCCGAAACCGAAGATCACGTTTCGCGAACCGCCGAGAACCCCTTCGCCGCAACGATTCCTTGCCCGGCGTAGCGATTTTGGTAGCGTGGCCGAGCTTCCCCCGCCGCCGGGCTGTGTCCCGTTGCGGCGTCTCCCTGTTTTCCCTTGCGGCGAAAGGACTTTCTTCATGCGCACGACCCTGCTCCGAGCCGGGAGCCTGGCCGGGGTGACCGTCGCCGTCCTCGCCGGGACCACCGGCGTCGCCACCGCCGGCGACGCCGTCACCGGGTCCGCCTTCGGCGCGTCCGCGAGTGTCACCCTGCTGCCCGGCGTTCTCACCGAGGGCAAGGGCATCACCGTCGACACCGGGCAGCTGGCCGAGTCGAGCAGCGCCGGCCCCGCCGAGGCGAGCGTCGCCGACGTCCCGCTCAAGGGGCTCGTCACCGCCAAGGCGATCAGCAGCTCCGTCATCGGCGGCGCCGGGTCCGTGGCCGCCAAGGCGAGCGTCGCCGAGGTGACGCTGCCGCTGCTCGCCGCGGCCGCCGGGCGCGTTCCGTCGATCCGGCTGATCAGCGCCCGCTGCGCGTCGGCCGACGGGCACGTCACCGGCAGCAGCGACCTCGCCGGCGTCAACCTCGGCCGGCTCGGCACGCTGCCCGCCGCGACCTCGCCCAACCAGCACCTCGGCATCCCCGGCGTCGCCGAGGTGATCGTCAACGAGCAGCTCCAGCGCTACGACGGCTCCCTCGAAGTGACGGCCCTGCACGTCAAGCTGCTCGGCGGCAAGGCCACCGGAGCGCTCGGCAGCGGCGACGTCAAGCTCGCCTCCGTCACCTGCGGCCCGTCGAAGGAACGCGCCCCCGAGGCCCCGCCGCGCCCGACCGGGCCCGGGCAGGTCGTCGTCGTCCCCGCCGGTGCCCCGCAGACCGGCGACGGCAGCCTCGCCACCGAGGGCTGAGGCGATGCTGCGCCGCGCCCTCCTCGTCGTCGTCTCCGCGCTGCTGCTCGCCGGTTGCGGCGCGACGGCGACTCCCGCCGCCGCCCCGCCGCCGGCACCCGCCGCCGCGGTGACGCGGTCCCTGCCGACCGCGCTCGACGTCCCCGCGATCGACGCGAAGTCGACGCTGGTGTCGCTCGGGCTCAACCCGGACCGCACCGTCGAGGTGCCGCCGGTCGACCAGCCGCTGCAGGCCGGCTGGTACGAGTACGGCCCGACGCCCGGTGAGATCGGGCCCGCGGTGATCCTCGGCCACATCGACGGCGACCACCGCAAGGGCATCTTCTGGCGGCTGCACGAGCTGAAGCCGGGCGATCCCGTGCACGTCGACCGCGCCGACGGCGGGAAGCTGACGTTCGAGGTGACGAAGGTCGACCAGATCGCGAAGAAGGAGTTCCCGACGGAAGCCGTGTACGGCAACACTTCCGACGCCGAGCTGCGCCTGATCACCTGCGGTGGCAAGTACGACGCGGCGAACCGGAACTACCTCGACAACGTCATCGTGTACGCCAAGCTCAAGAAGTGACGCCGAGCTGGGTCAGCAGGACGTGGACGTCCGTCCAGCAGCTTCACGTCAGTTCTCTTCGGGACTCCTCGGGGATCCAGTGCCCGTGGAGTCCGGCCGGCACCCGCTGGGGCAGGTCGACGGCGGCCACCGCCGGCTTGGTGAGATCGGACGCGTCCAGCACGAGCAGCTGGGACGAGTCGGTCCGGACGTCGCTGACGATCGTCAGCAGGTAGCCGTCGTCCTCGCGCGTCGCCCCGGCGGCGGGCGCGAAGACCGCTTCGCCGGGCATGCGGCCCGGGCCGTGGTCGTAGAGCTGCCGCTCGCCGGTCCGGGTGTCGAACTTGACCGTGTGGTACCCCGTCAGCCCCGCGCCCGGGAACCCGATCGCGTAGCTGTAGCGGGACTCGGCCCCGGTGTGGTCGTCGTTGATCGCGGGGAACTCGGTGACCAGGTCGTCCAGCCGCTCCTCGGTCGCGCGGCCGGTGGCCGGGTCGAGGATCCAGCGGTGGAAGGTGCTCCCGATGGCGGGTGTGTCGGCGTACCCGGGCGCGCCGACCCACCACTTCCACGACGACTCCCACGCCGAGCGGTCGAACCGCGGGCATTCGAGGACGACGCGGCCGCGGGCGTCGACGTAGGCGTTGGAGACGTGCAGGATCGCGCCCCGGCTGTCGATGTCGAACCACCGGACGTCGCCGGGCTCGCGGCGCGGGAGCACGCCGATGCGCAGCGGCGCGTCGTCGTGCCAGCGGTACGGGATGCCGGACTGCTCGGCGTAGTCGAACACGACCGGCGAGTGCAGGAACACCGCGTGGTCACGGGTGATCGCGAAGTCGTGCATCAGCGACGGGCCGGCGCCGTCGATCGTCGTGGTGCGGACGATCTCCCCCGCCGCGTCCGCCACGTGGTAGACGAGGAAGGGCGGAAACGGGCTGTAGGAAAAGAAGTGCAGCTCGCCGGTGACCGGGTCGACCTTCGGGTGCGCGGTCATCGCGCTGGTGAGCTTGCCGCCGAAGTCGTGGACGCCGACCGTCTCCAGCTCGCCGGTCACCTCCCACGGCAGGTTGGCCTCCTGCAGGGCGAGGTACTTGCCGCCGTGGAAGATGATGTTCGTCGCGGCGGCGCTGACCTCGAGCTCGGTGCCGGTGAACGGCACGCCGTCGAGGAACGGCGTCTTCACCCACCGGTTGCGGTACCACTCGGCCCGGCCGCCGGCGAGGCGGATGCCGTGCAGCATGCCCGCGCCGCGGAACCAGTGCGTGGGTGTCACGCCGGGTTTCGGGTTGTGGCCGTTGCGGAAGTAGCGGCCGGTCAGCTCGGGCGGCAGCGTGCCGTGGACAGTCAGGTCGAACGCGGTCAGCTCGTCGGGGGCCGGGTGGTAGTGGCCGGTGAGGTAGGGCTTGGGGAGGTCCATGGCGGGTTCGCCTTTCCGGAGAGCGCGGACGTGAGCAGGGCCAGGCCGGCGCAGGTCAGGAAGACCACGCCGGCGGTCGGGAGCAGGGTGAGGAACGCGAGGCCGACGGCGCCGCCGAGCTGGCGGGTCGCGTTGACCAGCCCGCCGGCCAGGCCGCTGTCCGCCGGCGGCACTCCGGCCGAGGCCAGGGCGGTGATGCGGACGAACGCGACGCCCATTCCCGCGCCGATGAGCAGCGTCGGGCCGAGGAGGTCGGCGAGGAACGTCCCGCCGGCGGGCGCCCGGGCCAGCCACGCGAGCCCCACCGCGAGCACGAGCAGGCCCGCGGGCAGGACGATCCGCCGGGTGAGCCGGGCGGCCGCCCACGAGGACGTCATGATCAGCACGGCCAGCGGGAGCTGGGTCAGCCCGATCTCCAGCGGCCCGTAGCCGAGCGCATGTTGCTGGTAGAGGGGAAGGAAGTAGAACAGCCCCAGCCAGATCGCGCCGAGCAGCGTCATCAGCAGGTTCGGCCACGCCACCCGCGTCATCCGCGGCGGGAGCAGCGGGTCGGCCACGCGCCGCTGGAGGACGGCGAACGCGGCGAGCAGCGCGGCTCCCGCCACGGCCACCGGCCACGGGCCCGAAAGCCCGTACGTGAGGGCGAGAAGACCGAGGGCGGCGGTGGCCGTGCTCGCCACCCCGAGCCGTCCGCCGGCGGCCGGGACCGGCTCGACCAGCCGCCACACCGCCACCACGACCGCCAGCGCCGCCGGCACGAGCAGCACGAACACCGAGCGCCAGCCGAAGAAGCCGGTGAGCGCACCGCCGAGCAGGACGCCCGCGGCCCCGCCCGCCCCCGACACCGCGCCCCAGACCGCGAGCGCGACACCCCGCTCCCGCGGTGCGTCGTAGCGGCGCAGGGCCAGTGCCAGTGCCGTCGGGGCCAGGAGGGCGGCGCCGAGTCCCTGCAGCGAGCGCGCCGCGATCAGCACGGCCGCATCCGGCGCGAGCGCCGCGACCAGCGACGACGCCGCGAAGAGGCTCGCGCCGGCGAGGAAGATCCGGCGCAGGCCGGCGACGTCGCCGAGCCGCCCGCCCGGGAGCAGCAACGCCCCGAACGTCAGCACGTAGGCGTTGACCACCCAGAACAGCCCGGTTCCCGACAGGCCCAGCCCCGCGCGGATCGCCGGCAGGCACACGTTGACGATCGACGTGCTGAGCACCACGAGGAACTGGGCCGTCGCCAGTGCGGCCAGTGGCAGCCATCGCGTTCCCATGCCGCCAGCGTCGCGGCCGGGGCGGGTCGTTCGCGTCGGTGGTTTTCGCCTAGCCGCGGATCTTCGGGCATCCTCGGTGGCCTATGGACGCACTGCTCGGACGTCGCCGCGAGACGGCGCGGCTCCAGGAACTCCTCGACGACGCGCGGCAGTCGCGCGGGAGCGCCGTCGTGGTCCGTGGTGAGGCGGGGATCGGCAAGAGCGCCCTGCTGACGCGGCTCGCCGGCGCCGCGCCGGAGTTCCTCGTCGTGCGGGCCGCCGGGGCCGAGTTCGAGACCGAGCTGCCGTACTCGGCGCTGCACCAGCTGTGCGTGCCCGTGCTGACGCACCTCGACGCGCTCCCGGCCCCGCACCGCACGGCGCTGCGGATCGCGTTCGGGACGGACACCGGCACGCCCGACCCGTTCCTCGCCGGCGTCGCGACCCTCGGCCTGCTGCTGGAGCACGACCGGCCGCTGCTGTGCCTGGTCGACGACGCCCACTGGCTGGACCGCGCCTCGGCGCGGGCGCTGGCGTTCGTGGCCCGCCGGGTGGCCGCCGAGCGCGTGGCGATCGTCTTCGCCGCGCGCGAAAGCCCGGCCGAGCTCACCACTCTGTCCACTGTGGACGTCCAGCCGCTCGGGGAGGCGGCGGCGCGGGCCCTGCTGGACCGCGAGATCCGGGCGCCGTGGGACGACCGCGTCCGCGATCGCGTCCTGGCCGAGGCTCGCGGCAACCCCCTCGCCCTGGTGGAGCTGGCCGCGACGGCCGGGTTGACCGGGCTGGCCGGCGGCTTCGGCCTGCCCGCCCCGGCCGCCGCCGAACGGAGCTTCCAGGCCCGGCTCGAAGGCCTGACCCCGCCGGTCCGGCTGCTGCTGACCGTGGCCGCCGCCGAGCCGGTCGGCGATCCGGGCCTGCTGTGGCGGGCGGCGGAGCTCCTGGGCATCGAGGCGCCGGCCGACGTCCCGCTGGTCGAGTTCGGCACCCGCGTCCGGTTCGCGCACCCGCTGGCCCGCTCGGCGGTCTACCGGGCCGCCACCGAGGCGCAACGCCGGCAAGCCCATGACGCGTTGGCGCGGGTCAGCGACCCGCTCACCGACCCCGACCGCGTCGCCTGGCACCGCGCGCGGGCCTGCGCCGGGCCCGACGAAGACGTCGCCGCGGCCCTCGCCGATTCGGCGGCCCGCGCGCAGGCCCGTGGCGGGGTGGCCGCGGCGGCGGCGTTCCTGGAGCGGGCGGCGGCGCTGACGGTCGACCCGGGACGGCGGGCCGAGCGGGTCCTGGCCGCGGCCGAGGCCAAGCTGTCGGCCGGGGACTTCGACGTCGCGGCCGAACTGCTGACCACCGCCGCCCCCGACGATCCGCGCGCCGACCTCCTGCGCGGCCGGCTTTCGTTCGCCCGGTTCCGCGGCGACGACGTCCCGACCGAACACCTGCTCCGCGCCGCCGCCCGGCTCGCGGACAAGGAGCCGGGCGAGGCACGCGCGATCCTCGTGGACGCCCTCGAGATGGGCGTGCTGACCGGTGGCCTCGACGCGGTCCTCGACGCCGCGCGGACCGCCCCGCCCGCGCCCGGGCTCACCACCGGCACCGACGTCGTGCTGGACGGCGTGGTCGCCCTGGCCGGCCAGGGCCACCGGGCCGCGGCGCTGCGCGCGATCGTGGCCGAGAGCACCGACCCGGCGTGGGAGCGTTGGCCCACGCTGGGCTACCTGCTCGCGGTCGAGCTGTGGGACGCCGACGCCATGCACGCCATCGCCGCGCGGGTCACCGCGGCCGGCCGCGAGTCCGGGTCCTTCCACCGGCTCCCGATCGGGCTGGCCATGCTCGCCACCTTCACCACCCACGCCGGGGACTTCGGGGCGGCCAAGGAGATGGTCTCCGAGGAGGAGGCGATCGCGGAGGCCACCGGCGCCGCTCCCCTGGTCTACCCGCGCCTCCACCTGGCGGCGCTGCGCGGCCGGCGCGAAGCCGCCGAGGAGCTGTTCGCCGAGGTCGGGCCGCACATGAGTCTCAGCGTCCGGTACGCGGCCGCCGTCCTGAACAACGGCCTCGCCGACTACCCCGCGGCGCTGACGGCGGCCCGGGAGGCCGTCGCGAGCGGCGATCTCGGCCTCGCGGGCCTGGCCCTGCCCGAACTGGTCGAAGCGGCCGTCCGCGGCGGCTCCGCGGACGACGCCCGCACCGCGCTCGCGGCGTTGACCGAACGCGTGGGCACGAACTCCTGGGGGCGGGGCATCGAAGCGTACGCACGCGCCCTCGTCCACGACGACGAAGACGCGTACCGGCAGGCGGTCTCGCTGCTGGCCGCGAGCCCGATGGCGGTCAGCGCCGGGCGCGCCCACCTCGTCTACGGGGAATGGCTGCGCCGCCGGGGAAGACGCCGTGACGCGCGGACCGAACTGCGCCGGGCCCACGAAATCCTGACAGAGCTCGGCGCGGAAGCCTTCGCCGCCCGGGCGGCGGGCGAACTGCGGGCCACCGGGGAACGCGCCCGCAGCCGCTCGGCCCCGGCGTCGGACGCCCTCACCGTCCAGGAAGTGCACATCGCCCGCCTGGTCGCGGACGGCGCCACGTCCAAAGAGGTCGCCGCGACGCTGTTCGTCAGCCCGCGGACCGTCGACGCCCACCTGCGCAACATCTTCCGCAAGCTCGGCATCACGTCCCGGCGTCAGCTGCGGGACCTGCCCCTGCGCTAGGGCGCCGGAAAACCGGTGGAGCCGCACCGCGGTGCGCCACTACCGTGCTACGAACCCGCCGCCTGCCGAAGGGCCCGCCGTTGTACACCCTGTGAGACCTCCCGAGTGCTGAATCGTCGCGCGTCGCGCTGTGCGCCGCGCTTCTTCTTGCTGCGGATTTCTCACTGGAACGGGTGTATTTGCTGTGCTCGAAAACTGGGTGGTCATCCCCACCTGCCTGCCGCTCGTCCTCCGCCGTTGCCACGTCTGCGCGGCCGAACGCTTCCGGACGAGCGGGAAGTTTCGCGTCAACGCCAACCACAAGCTCCTCGACGCCTGGCTCCTCGCGCTCTGCACCGGGTGCGGGGACACCGTGAAGCTCACGGTCCTGGACCGCGTGAACGTGCGCTCCGTCCGGCCCGAGCTGCTGGACCGGTTGCACGAAAACGATCCCGGCCTGGCCGCCGAGCTGCTCCGGGACCCGGTGCTGCGACGCCGCAACCACATCGCCCTCGACTGGGAAGGCGTCTGGCGCCTCGAGACCGGTGGAGCGGACCTCCGGGACCGCGAGGTGATCGACGTCGCGGTCCGCTTCGCCGCACCGATCCCGGTCCGGCCCGCGCGGCTGATCGCCGAAGGGTGCGGTCTTTCGCGGGCCGAAGTGGAGCGGCTGATCACCGAAGGGAGGGTGGTTTCGGCGGTCCGGCTGGGCGGCAAGCTCTCCGGCGACTTCACCTTCACGCTGAAACGCTGAACGCTCAACGCTTAACCCGGAAGGCGAGCCGCTCACCGACCCGAGCGGCTCGCCTTCCGGAACTCCCGGTTGAGGCTCGCGATGCTCGCGAACGGAATCCCCTTCGGGCACGACGCCACGCACTCACCGGTGTTCGTGCACCCGCCGAACCCCTCCGCGTCCATCGCGTCCACCATGTCCAGCACCCGCCGGGCGCGTTCCGGCTGTCCCTGCGGCAGCAGGCTCAGGTGCGTCACCTTCGCCGCGGTGAACAGCGTCGCCGAGCCGTTGGGGCACGCCGCCACGCAGGCGCCGCAGCCGATGCACGTCGCGTTGTCGAACGCCAGGTCCGCGTCCGGCTTGGGCACCGGTGTCGCGTGGGCGTCCGGGGCGCTGCCCGTCGGGGCGCTGACGTACCCGCCCGCCTGGACGATCCGGTCGAGCGCCGACCGGTCGACGACCAGGTCCTTGATCACCGGGAACCCCTTGGCCCGCCAGGGTTCCACGTCGACGACGTCGCCGTCTTCGAACGACCGCAGGTGCAGCTGGCAGGACGTCGTGCGCTCCGGGCCGTGCGCCTGCCCGTTGATCACGACGCCGCACGAGCCGCAGATGCCTTCGCGGCAGTCGTGGTCGAAGGCCACCGGCTCTTCGCCGTTCGCGATCAGCTCCTGGTTCAGGACGTCCAGCAGCTCGAGGAAGGACATGTCCGGGCCGAGGTCGTCGACCGGGTAGGACACCAGCCGGCCCTCGGTGGCCGGGCCGGCCTGCCGCCAGATGCGGACGGTGAGTTTCACGTGTAGCTCCGCTGGGTCGGGTGAACGTGGTCGAAGACGAGCTCTTCGCGGTGCAGCACGGGTTTCTCGCCGTACTCCCACGCCGCGACGTACGAGAAGTGCTCGTCGTCGCGCAGAGCCTCGCCGTCGGCGGTCTGGTGTTCTTCGCGGAAGTGCCCGCCGCAGGACTCCTCCCGCGCGAGCGCGTCGATCAGGAGCAGCTCGGCCAGCTCCAGGAAGTCCGCCACCCGGTTCGCCTTCTCCAGCTCCTGGTTCAGCTCCCCCGCGACGCCGGGGATGCGGACGTCCCGCCAGAACTCCGCGCGCAGCCCCGGGATCCGGTCCAGCGCCTTGCGCAGGCCCTCGCGGCTGCGGGACATCCCGCAGTGGTCCCACATCAGCAGGCCCAGCTCGCGGTGGAACGAGTCGACCGAGCGCGTCCCCTGAACGGAGAGCAGCCGCGAAATCCGGTCGCGCACCTCGGTTTCCACCCGCGTGACCTCGTTGTGCTGCGGGGACACCGACTCCAGAATGGTGCCGCCGAGGTAGTCGTTGAGGGTCGCCGGGAGCACGAAGTAGCCGTCGGCGAGGCCCTGCATCAGCGCCGACGCGCCGAGCCGGTTGGCGCCGTGGTCGGAGAAGTTGGCCTCCCCGATGACGAACAGCCCGGGGATCGTGCTCTGCAGGTCGTAGTCCACCCACAGCCCGCCCATCGTGTAGTGGATGGCCGGGTAGATCCGCATCGGCGTCCGGTAGGGGTCCTCCGCCGTGATGCGCTGGTACATGTCGAAGAGGTTGCCGTAGCGGGCTTCGATCGCCGGGCGGCCCATGCGCTCGATCGCGTCGGCGAAGTCCAGGTAGACGCCCAGGCCGCCGGGACCGACGCCGAAACCGGCGTCGCACACGTTCTTCGCCGCGCGCGACGCGATGTCGCGCGGCACCAGGTTGCCGAAGCTCGGGTACAGCCGTTCGAGGTAGTAGTCGCGCTCGTCCTCGGGGATCTCCCCCGGCGGCCGCTCGTCCCCCTTCAGCTTCGGCACCCAGATCCGGCCGTCGTTGCGCAGCGACTCGCTCATCAGCGTCAGCTTCGACTGGTGCTCGCCCGACCGCGGGATGCACGTCGGGTGGATCTGGGTGAAGCACGGGTTCGCGAAGTACGCGCCGCGCTTGTGCGCGCGCCAGATCGCCGTCGCGTTGGAGCCCTTGGCGTTGGTCGAGAGGTAGAAGACGTTGCCGTAGCCGCCGGTCGCGAGGACGACGGCGTCGGCGAGGTGCGTCTCGATCTCCCCGGTCACCAGGTCGCGCGCGACGATGCCGCGCGCCCGGCCGTCGACGACGACCAGGTCGAGCATCTCCGTGCGCGGGTGCAGCTCGACGTTCCCGGCGTCGATCTGCCGGGACAGCGCCTGGTACGCGCCGATCAGCAGCTGCTGCCCCGTCTGGCCGCGCGCGTAGAACGTCCGCTGGACCTGCACGCCGCCGAACGACCGGGTGTCGAGCAGGCCGCCGTACTCCCGTGCGAACGGCACGCCCTGCGCCACGGCCTGGTCGATGATCTGCGCCGAGACCTGCGCCAGCCGGTACACATTGGACTCCCGCGACCGGAAGTCGCCGCCCTTCACCGTGTCGTAGAAGAGGCGGTAAACCGAGTCGCCGTCGTTGCGGTAGTTCTTCGCCGCGTTGATGCCACCCTGCGCGGCCACCGAGTGCGCCCGCCGCGGCGAGTCCTGGAAGCAGAACTGGACGACGTGGTAGCCCTGCTCGGCCAGCGTCGCGCCGGCCGACCCGCCGGCGAGCCCGGTGCCCACGACGATCACGCGGTGCTTGCGCCGGTTCGCCGGGTTCACCAGCTTCGCGGCGAACTTCCGTTCGTCCCAGCGGTTCTCCAGTGCGACCGCGGGTACTTTGGTGTCGGCGATCGGGTCGCCGGTCGTGTAGTCGGACATCAGTCCACCAGTCCCGTCATGATCGCGACCGGGACGAGCGCGTAGCCGCCCGCGATCACGACCGCCGTCGTGCTGCCGAGGATCTTGATCGCCCGTTCCCGCCGCGCGCTGGTGACGCCCAGGGTGCGCGCGGCGCTGGCGAAGCCGTGGTGGATGTGCAGGCCCAGCATGGTGAGCGCCACGAGGTAGATCACGTTGACCCACCAGACCTGGAAGTCCGCGACGAGGTTGTGGTACGGGTCACCGGGCACGAAGTCCCGGTTCACCGTGCCCACGGTGAAGTCGAGGATGTGCCAGACGACGAACACCGCCAGCGTCGCGCCGCCCCAACGCATCGTGCGCACCGCGAAGGTCGCGCGCACCGGCCGCCGGTGGACGTAGGCCACCGGCCGCGCCCGGAGGTCGCGCCGGACCAGCTGCACCGCCGCCGTGACGTGCAGGACGAGCGCGATCAGCAGGACCACACGTTGGATCCAGAGGAACCACGCGTAGTGCAGGACCGGCTCGCCGATGGTCCGCAGCCAGTGCGCGTAGTGGTTGAGGTCGTCGGCACCGAGGAACGTCTTGAGGTTGCCGACCATGTGCGCGAACACGAACGCGAGCAGGAGCGCGCCGCTCACCGCCATGACGATCTTCTTGCCGATCGTCGAGTCCCAGAACCGGCGGACGGTCGAACGGCGCTCGAGGTCAGTTACCACCCGATCGACGGTAAGAGCGGTTTCACCAGAGGTCAAAGACATGATAGCTCTGCATTCGATAGTGAACAGCTATCGTGGGGTCATGCAGCTGCACCAGCTCGCCTACTTCGTCGCCGTCGCGGAGCACCGGCACTTCACCCGCGCCGCCGAAGAGATGCGGGTCGCGCAACCCTCGCTGTCCCAGCAGATCCGCACGCTCGAACACGACCTGGGCGCGCCGTTGTTCCACCGGATCCGCGGCAACGTCTCGCTCACCGAAGCCGGCGAGGTCCTGCTGCCGATCGCGCGGCGGATCCTGGCGGAGACCGAATCCGCGCGGCTCGCGATCCGGGAGCTGGACGAGCTCGACCGCGGCCGCGTGCGGCTCGGCGCGCCGCCCAGCCTGTGCACGGGTCTGCTGCCCGCGATGCTCTCGGCGTTCCGCCGCCGGTACCCGGGCATCCAGCTGGAGCTGCACGAAAGCGGGTCGGGCGACCTCCGGCAGCGGCTGGCCGAAGGCGCACTGGACCTGGCCCTGCTGGCCGGTGCCCGGATGTCCGGCGACCCCCACCTGGCGGCGACACCGCTGCTGCTGGAGGAGCTGGTCGTGATCTCCCCCGTGGACGCGCCTGCTCGGAAGGCCCGGATCGACGTCCGTGAGCTCGCCGACGTCCCGCTGGTGATGTTCCGGCGCGGCTACGACGTCCGGGAGGCGACGGTCAACGCCTGCCGCGCGGCCGGGTTCGAGCCGTCGTTCGCGATCGAGGGCGGCGAGATGGACGCCGTGCTGGAGCTGGTGCGCGCCGGCGTCGGGTCCGCGGTGGTCCCGAGCACCGTGGCGGGTGAGCGCTTCCTGATGACCCGCTTCGCGCCGGAGGCGGGCATGACCCGGATCGTGCAGCTGGCCTACCGCAAGGAGGTCGAGCCCACCCGGGCCGTGCGCGCGCTGCGCACCGCGATCGTCGGGTTCGTGGCCGACCGCGCGAGCCTCCCGCCCGGTATCGAGTCCCTTGTGGACAGAGTCCTTCCGGGCAGAGGGGGTGCCCGACCAACGGAGGGTTGACCGCGGGGGCGTTCCGGAGTGCCATGGACGCCGTGAATCGTCTGCGCTCGGCCGCCGTGCTCGTCGTCCTCGCCGGTTCCCTCGTGGCCCCGGTCTCCGCCGCCGCCTCCACCGGCCTGGGTTTCGACCTCGACGCCGCCACCATCCCCGAACTCCAGCAGCGGATGGACCACGGTGGCCTCACCGCCGTCCGGCTGACCACGGCCTACCTCCACCGCATCGACGCCGTCGACGGCAAGGTCCACTCGGTGGTCGCCGTCGACCCGGGTGCGCTCCGCGCCGCCGCCGCCAGCGACGCCCGCCGCCGCGCGCACCACACGCTCGGGCAGCTGGACGGGATCCCGGTGCTGCTCAAGGACAACATCGACACGCGCGCGCAGCCGGCGACCGCGGGTTCGCGGGCCCTGCCGCGCAGCCGGCCGGCCGCCGACGCGGCGCTGGTGAACCGGCTGCGGAGCGGCGGTGCGGTGATCCTCGGCAAGACGAACCTGTCCGAGTGGGCCAACTTCCGGTCGACGCATTCGACGTCGGGCTGGTCCGGGATCGGCGGCCAGACGAACAACCCCTACGTCCTCGACCGCAACCCGTGCGGCTCGTCGTCGGGCTCCGGCGCCGCCGTCGCGGCCACGCTCGCGCAGGTCGCGATCGGCACCGAGACCGACGGCTCGATCGTGTGCCCGGCGGGCGCCAACGACGTCGTCGGCGAGAAGCCGACACTCGGGCTCGTCAGCCGCACCGGCGTCGTGCCGATCTCGGCGGAACAGGACACCGCCGGGCCGATGGCGCGCCACGTCGTCGACGCCGCCGTCACGCTGTCGGTGCTGCAGGGCCGCGACCCGGCCGACCCCGCCACGGCGGCGATCCCCGCCGGGCAGCCGCGGGACTACGCGGCCCTCCTGCGCCCGGACGCCCTGCGCGGAGCCCGGATCGGCGTGTGGCGGCTGGCCGGCCTGGACGCCGACGTCGACCGCGTCACCGGCGACGCCGTGCGAACGCTGATCGCTCGCGGCGCGACGGTCGTCGACGTCGATCTGCCATACCAGGACCAGATCGGCGCGGCCGAAACCCCCGCGCTGCTCACCGAGTTCAAGCGCGATCTCAACGCCTACCTCACGCACCGGCCCGGCCACCCCGCCACGCTCGACGAGCTGATCGCGTTCAACCGGCGCGACCCGGTGGAGCTGTCGAAGTTCGGCCAGGAGCTGTTCGAGCAGGCGGCGGCCGCGCCCGGTCCGAACGACCCGACGTACCGGCAGCAGCGGGCGACGGCCACCTCGCTGGCGCAGCGGTCGATCGACGAGACGCTCTCGCGCCTGCACCTGGACGCGATCGTCGCGCCGACCAACAGCCCGGCGTGGAAGACGGACTACGCCGCGGGCGACGCGTTCGTCCTCGGCTCGTCGACGCCGGCGGCCGTCGCGGGCTACCCGAACGTGTCGGTCCCGGCCGGCTTCGCGGGCCCGCTGCCGATCGGCGTGTCGTTCTTCGCCGGCCGCTGGGCCGACGCCCGGGTCCTCGCCTTGGCGGCGGCGTTCGAGCGCGCCGCCCCAGCGCGCCGGGCACCGGCCTTCCTTCCGACTCTCGGCTCCTGAGCCGTCGACACCCACGAGAATTGAGCCTTATCGATTCAGTCACCCTCTGCTAGCCTGCGTCGCGGACCCGCGCACGGCAGCGCCGCCGGCGCCCCTGGGGAACACCTTCAAGGAGCTGGAATGACGGCAATCGCCCGTGTTCATGGTCGTGAAGTCCTCGACAGCCGGGGCAACCCGACCGTCGAGGTGGACGTCGTGCTGGCAGACGGCTCGCTGGGCCGGGCCGCCGTCCCGTCGGGTGCCTCCACCGGCACGCGGGAGGCGGTCGAGCTCCGTGACGGCGACAAGGCCCGCTACCACGGCAAGGGCGTCCGCAAGGCCGTCACCGCGGTCAACACCGAACTCGCCGACGCGGTCATCGGCCTGAACGCCGAAGCGCAGTCCGAGGTCGACGCCGCCCTGATCGCGGCGGACGGCACTCCCAACAAGGCCCGCGTCGGCGCCAACGCCACGCTCGGGATCTCCCTGGCCGTCGCCAAGGCCGCCGCGGCGGCGAACACCCTGCCGCTGTACCGCTACGTCGGCGGCGTCTTCGCCCACCAGCTGCCGATGCCGATGATGAACATCGTCAACGGCGGCGCGCACGCCGACAACCCGATCGACTTCCAGGAGTTCATGATCGGCCCGGTCGGCGCGAAGACCTTCGCCGAGGCCGTGCGGATGGGCTCGGAGGTCTTCCACACCCTGCGCGCGTCGCTGAAGAAGGCCGGCCACGGCACCAACGTCGGCGACGAAGGCGGCTTCGCGCCCAACCTCGCTTCGGCCGACGAAGCGCTCGAGTTCGTCGTCCGCGCGATCGAGGAAAGCGGCTACACCCCCGGCGAGGACATCGCGCTGCTGCTCGACCCGGCCGCGTCGGAGTTCTACGCCGACGGCGTCTACGACTACCGCGGCGAGGGCATCAAGCGCAGCGTCGAGGAGCACGTCGCCTACCTCGCCGACCTGACCACGCGCTTCCCGATCGTCTCCATCGAGGACGGCCTCGCGCAGGACGACTACGACGGCTGGAAGCAGCTCACCGACGGCATCGGCGACCGCGTGCAGCTCGTCGGCGACGACGTCTTCTGCACCAACGTCAAGCTGCTGCAGGACGGGATCGACCGGGGCATCGGGAACTCGATCCTGATCAAGGTCAACCAGATCGGCACGCTCACCGAGACGCTGCTGACCGTCGACACCGCGCACAAGGCGGGCTACTCGGCCGTCATGTCGCACCGTTCCGGCGAGACCGAGGACACCACGATCGCCGACCTCGCCGTCGCCACCGGCTGCGGCCAGATCAAGACGGGTTCGCTGTCCCGCTCCGACCGCACGGCCAAGTACAACCAGCTCATCCGCATCGAGGAGGAGCTCGGCGCCGAAGCCCGGTACGCCGGCCGCGCCACCCTCCGCGGCAGCCGCTGATCGGCGGACCGGGCCGATCTGTAGTCACATAGGACGGGTGAACTCTTTCCTGGACAAGGTGGACGAACGGCTCGGCGACGGGCTCGAGCACGTCCTGTGCGCCCACCACCGGCGGCGGCTGCGCGCGCTGGGGTGGGGTGACGTGCTCGAGCCGGGCGGCGACCGGTTCGGCGGCCGGGCGGCCGTCCGTGACGGCACCCGCGTCGAGGTGCTGATCGACGGCGAGGAGGTCCTCCCGGCGATCGAGAAGTCCATCCGGGGCGCGAAGTCCCACGTGCACCTCGCCAACTGGCACGCCAGCGCCGACTTCCGGCTGACCCGCGAGCCCGGCTCCCCCACCCTGCGGGAACTGCTCGCCGAAACCGCCGACCGGGGTGTCGGGGTGCGCGTGCTGCTGTGGGCCGGGCCGCCCGTGCCCGCGTTCCAGCCGTCGCGCGGTCTCGCGCGGCGAGAGCAGCGGAAGTTCACCGACGGCTCGGCCGTGCGCTGCGTGCTGGACTCCCGGGAGCGGACCATGCACTGCCACCACGAAAAGCTCGTGATCGTGGACGGCGAGGTCGCGTTCGTCGGCGGCGTCGACTTCACGGCGCTGGAGGGCGACCGGCACGACAGCCCGGACCACCCGCCGCGGCCGATCGGCTGGCACGACCTGGCCACCCGGCTCGAAGGGCCGGTCGTCGCCGACGTCGCGGACCACTTCGCGCGGCGGTGGACGGAGGTCGCGGGCGAGTACCTGCCGCCGCCGAAGGTGCCGGGGCCCGCGGGCGGTACCCGCGTCCAGCTGCTGCGCACGATCCCGAACTCGACCTACGACTTCGCCCCGAAGGGCGAGTTCACGATCCTCGACGGGTACCTGCGGGCACTGCGGTCGGCGCGGCGGCTGGTCTACCTGGAGAACCAGTTCCTCTGGTCGCCCGAGATCGCCGAAGTGCTCCTCGACAAGCTGCGCAACCCGCCCGACGACCGCTTCCGCATGGTCCTGCTGCTCCCCCGCAAGCCGAGCAACGGCGCCGACACCACCCGCGGCCAGCTGGGCCGGCTCCTCGACGCCGACGACGGCCACGGCCGCCTGCTCGCGACGACGATCAGCGCGCATGACGGGGACGCCTCCTCCCCCGTCTACGTCCACGCGAAGCTCGGCATCGTCGACGACGAGTGGCTGACCGTCGGGTCGGCGAACCTCAACGAGCACTCGCTGTTCAACGACACCGAGGTCAACATCGCGACCGACGACGCCCGGCTGGCCCGCACGACGCGGCTGCGCCTGTGGGCCGAGCACCTCGGCCGGGACGTGACCGAGGTGGACGGCGACCCGGCCGACGTCGTCGACCGGCTCTGGCGGCCCCTGGCCGAGGAGCAGCTGGAGCGGGAGAACCGGGGCGAACCCCGCACCCACCGGCTCGTGCTGCTCCCCGGCGTCTCCCGGCGATCGGGCCGGCTGCAGGGACCACTGCGTGGACTCCTCGTCGACGGCTGAAGCGAAGACCGCCCGCGCGCCCTAGATTGGGCGGCATGACCTCCACCGCCGAAAAGGCCACCCGGTTGCAGGAGCTGCACGCCGCGCCCGAGCTGCTGCTCGTCGTCAACGTCTGGGACGCGATCACCGCCAAGGTCGTCGCCGAGACGCCCGGCACGCAGGCCCTGGCCACCCCGAGCCACGGCATCGCCGCCTCGCGCGGCTACCCGGACGGCGAGAAGATCCCGCGTGACGAGATGATCGCCGAGGTCGCGCTGATCGTGCGGACGGCGGGCGACCTGCCCGTCACCGCCGACCTCGAAGCCGGCTACGGCGACCCCGGCGGCACCATCGCCCGGGCCATCGAGGCCGGAGCCGTCGGCGCCAACCTCGAAGACCAGATGAAGCCCCTCGGTGAAGCCGTCAAGGCGGTCGAAGCCGCCGTCGAGGCCGCGCAGAAGGCCGGCGTCGACTTCGTGCTCAACGCCCGCACCGACGCCTTCATCAAGACCGACCCCGAGACCGCGCTCACCGAGGCGATCACCCGCGGCCGCGCCTACCTCGACGCGGGCGCGTCCAACTTCTTCGTGCCCGGCAAGCTCGACGAGGCCCAGGTCGCGCGGCTGGTCGAGGAACTCGGCGAGCGCAAGGTCAACCTCATCGGCATCCCCGGCTCGATCCCCCTCAAGCGCGCGCAGGAGCTCGGCGTCTCCCGCGTGTCCTACGGCCCGTGGAGCCAGAACGTCGCCCTGACCGCGCTGGCCAAGCTCGCCGAAGACGTCTACGCCGGCGGCGGCCTGCCCGCCGACACCCGCAAGCTCAACTGATCAGCGGATCCGCAGGCGACGCATGAGCTTCAGCCCGGACAGCATGCTTTCGACGTACTTCTCGTAGCCCTGTCCGGGCCGCGGGCCCATCACCTGCTTCTTCAGCACGGCCAGGTTCTGCCCGTCGGTGTACTTGAGCAGGCCCTGGTCGCCGTGGCGGGCGCCGACCCCGGAGCTCTTCACGCCTCCGGACGGCGTCCCCTTCGCGGCGAAGGCGGTCGCGAGGATGTCGTTGATGTTGACGTTGCCGGACTCCAGGCGCGCGCCGACCGCCCGCGCGGCGTCGATGTCACGGCTCCAGACGGAGGCGTTGAGGCCGTAGTCGGTGTCGTTGGCCAGCTCGACGGCCTCGTCGACGGTCCGGTACCGGTGCAGTGCGATCACCGGCCCGAAGGTTTCGGTGACGCCGCAGACCATGTCCTTCGTGACGCCTTCGAGGATCGTCGGCTCGAAGAACGCCGGCCCGAGGTCAGGACGCGGCTTGCCGCCGCACAGCACGGTCGCGCCCTTCGCGACGGCGTCGTCGACGTGCTCCTTGACGCGGCGCATGTGGTCGGGCGAGACGAGCGAGCCCATGTCGGGCCCGAAGTCGTAGGCCGCCCGGACGTCCAGCGCTTCGGTCGCCGCCACGAACGCGTCCTTGAACTCGTCGTAACGGGACTCCGGCAGGTAGATCCGCTCGATGTGCATGCAGATCTGGCCGGTGTTGCCGAACGCGCCGAAGATGGCGCCCCGCACGGCTTCGGCGATGTCGGCGTCGTCGAGGACGATCATCGGGTTCTTGCCGCCGAGCTCCAGGCAGCAGCCGATGAGGTTGCGCCCGGCCCGCTCGCCGATCACGCGCCCGGTGGCCGTGGAGCCGGTGAACATCACGTAGTCGGCCTGGTCGATGAGCGTCGGGCCGACGTCGGGGCCCTCGCCGCAGACGACCTGGAACAGGCCCTCCGGCAGGCCGGCCTCCTCCAGCATCGCGATGCCGTAGAGGGGCGAAAGCGCCGTCTTGTTGTCCGGCTTCAGGACCACCGCGTTGCCGGCCATCAACGCCGGGATCGCGTCGGAAATGCCGGTGGCGAACGGGAAGTTCCACGGCGCGATGATGCCGACGACCCCCTTGGGCTGCCGGACCTCGGTCGACGACGTCAGCATCGGCACCGGGCCGCCGCGTTTGGTCGGCGCCAGCAGCTTGGCCGCCCGCCGCAGGTAGTGGCTCATCACCATGGCGGGGTCGCAGGTCTCCTCGATCGCCATCCGCCGGTTCTTGCCGCTCTCGACCTGGATGAGGTCGGCGACGGCC
Source organism: Amycolatopsis sp. NPDC114505 (assembly GCF_055633615.1). Classification (NCBI taxonomy): domain Bacteria; kingdom Bacillati; phylum Actinomycetota; class Actinomycetes; order Pseudonocardiales; family Pseudonocardiaceae; genus Amycolatopsis; species Amycolatopsis sp. NPDC114505. Next base: position 1,444,623 of record NZ_JBVKDV010000003.1, read on the forward strand.
CGCGCGCGGTCGACGAAGAGCGCGTGCGCCCGCTTGAACACCGCCAGCCGCTGCTTGAGCGGCGTCGCCGCCCACTCGCGTTGTGCCTCGCGGGCCACGGCGAACGCCCGCTCGATGTCGGCCGGCGTCGACTGCGGCAGCTCGACGAGCGCCTCGCCGGTGTAGACCTCGGTGAGCTTCCAGGTCTCGCCCGACGATCCGGGCACGCGGGCGACCAGCTGCCGCAGGAACGCGTCGGTCACCGACGCCGGACGGCTGAGCTCGAGCGGGGTCACCGTCACGATCCACTCCCCAAGACGAGCTGAGCGCCCACTTCGCCGATCATGATGGCGGGCGCGTTCGTGTTGCCGCCGGTGATCGACGGCATGATCGAGGCGTCGCAGACACGCAGGCCCTCGACACCGCGCACCTTGAGGTCGGGGCCGACGACGGCGAGCTCGTCGACGCCCATCCGGCAGGTGCCGACGCCGTGGTAGACCGACGTCGCGCGGTTCAGGATCGCGTCGCGCAGCGCCTGGCCGCGCAGGTTCGCGCCCGGGTGGATCTCCTCCTTGACCGCGCCCTTGAACGCCTTCGACGCGAAGATCTCGCGCGCCATCTCCGAGCCTTCGCCGAGCACTTCCAGGTCGGCCGGGTCGGAGAGGTACTGGAAGTCGATGAGCGGCGCGGCCGTGGGATCGGCCGAGGCGAGCCGGAGCGTGCCGCGGCTCTTCGGGTAGATGAGCGTCGTCAGCACGGTGAGCGCGGGACGCGTGTCGACGTCGTGGCGGATCGGCGCGTCCTGGTTGGGCGACACGTACGCCCACGGCAGGAGGTGCAGCTGCAGGTCCGGGACCGCGCCGGCCTGCGAGGTGCGGAGGAACGCGACCGCCTCGAAGACGGAGTTCGCGAGGAACGTCGTGCCGGGCCGCAGCAGCTCGCGGGCCAGGCCGCGGGCGAAGTACGGCGCCGAGCCCTTGTTCTTGCTGGAGGACACGTGGAACGTCAGCGCGTGGAACATGTGGTCGTGCATGTTGTCCCCGACCGGCAGGTCGGCGAGCACGTCGATGCCGTGTTCCTTGAGGTGCTCGGCGCGGCCGATCCCGGACAGCATGAGCAGCTGCGCGGAGCCGGCGAACCCGGCGGAGAGGATGACCTCCTTGCCGGCGCGGACGACGCGTTCCCGGCCACCGTCGACGACCTCGACGCCGACGGCGCGGCCGTTCTCGAAGACGACCTTCTTCGCCAGCACCCCGGTCTGGAGCTGGAGCGTCGGCGGGGCGAGGTGGTGGAGGTAGCCGCGCGAGGCGCTGTAGCGCAGGCCGTCGGCAGCGTTCTGCTGCATCCGGCTGACGCCTTCCTGCGACTCGGCGTTGTAGTCGTCGAGGATCTTGCAGCCGAGGGCGTCGGACGTGGCGTCGATGAACTGCAGCGAGCCTTCTTGCGGGATCTTGTTGCGGGTGACCCGGATCGGGCCGCCGGCGCCGCGGAACGCGTTCTCGCCGTCCTCGAAGTCCTCCATGCGCTTGTAGGCGGCGTTGACGCTGTCGGCGTCCCAGCCGGTGTTGCCCTCGGCGGCCCAGGAGTCGAAGTTGGCGCGGTTGCCGCGGACGTAGACCATGCCGTTGATGGAGCTGGAGCCGCCGACGACCTTGCCCCGCGGCACCGGCATCCGGCGATCGAGAACGTGTTTCTGCGGCACGCCCCAGTAGCCCCAGTCGTAGGGCTTCTTGAGCTGGGGCACCGCGTGCATCGGGCCCACCAACCCGGGCTTCTTGATCAGCAGGTGCTCGTCGCTCTTCCCCGCTTCGAGGACGATCACGCTGGCCCCGGACTGCGCCAGCCGCCCCGCGATCGCCGCCCCCGAGCTCCCCGACCCGACGACGACGTAGTCGGCTTCGTCGCCGCGCGGCGCCTTCTTCGCCATGTCCGCTCCTCGGTCCGGCTCCGCCACAAACTGTAACCTGTTCTAGTTTGCTCACGGTATAGCTTCGCCGCCTCGGAGCGCAACGGGTACGCCTAGGTACCGCCCATGGCCTTCTTGATCTCCGCGACCAGCTTGCGCACCCGCCGGGTGTCCAGGCTGCCGTAACAGAACGTGTTCATGTCGACCTGGTCGCCCCCGCTCGCCGGGTTCTTCACGACTTCGGTGGACGCGCCTTCGACGGAGAACGTAAGCCGGCCGGGGCGGGAGAAGCCGGGCTCGGAGTTGCTGATGCTCTTGATCTTCGTGACGCTGAAGGTGTGCTTGCGGTCGTCGCCGAAGAAGCCGTCCTTGAGGGCCGCGCTGATGGTGACTTCCGTGCCGCTGAACCGGATCGACCGCCGTCTCGCGCGCATGCTGCCTCCTCGCGAAACTGTAGGCAGTCACCCCATCGAGCGACAAGCGGCCAAGTGTGACATCGCGTCACGATCCGCCACTATGCTCAGTCCGGGCGTCCATCCGGCGGCGTCCGTTCGAGGGGGATCCATGTCTTCGCAGTATCCGTCTTCCCAGTACCCGCCGAACCCGCCGCAGTGGATGCAGGTCGCCCCGGCCCCACCCGGCCCGCGGGGGCGCAACACGTTCGCGGTCGCGTCGCTGATCCTGGGGATCCTCGGCGTCTGCGGGTTCTCGCTGGTGCTCGGCCTGATCTTCGGCATCATCGCGCTGGTGCAGATCGGCCGGACGAACCAGACCGGCCGCGGGATGGCGATCGCCGGGATCGTGATCAGCCTGGTGTGGGTCGGTGCGCTGACGATCGGCGTGATCGTCCTGGTGAACCGCGCCGAGCTGCTGGGAACGACCCCGACGATCGTCGGCCTGAAGCCGGGCGAGTGCTACACGGCGCCGCCGGCGTACAGCCTCGACGCGACGAAGGTGGCGTGCACGGTGCCGCACGACGGCGAGGCGTTCGCGACGGTGCCGCTGAAGGGCTATTTCGAGGGCGAGTACCCGAGCGAGGACACCCTGGAGGCCCAGGCGAAGGCCGGCTGCGACACCCAGCGGACGGCGGTCTTCGGGGCGGGGTACGTTCCGCCGGTCGAAGCCTCGGTGGGTGTCTTCTATCCCGACAGCAAGGCCTGGCTGGCCGGGAAGTCCGCTGCGGTGTGCACCTTCCAGGTCACGGCGGACAAGCAGCTGACCGCACCGCTCCCCCACTGACCCGGCGAGCGGTCAGAGTCCTCGCCGCAGGGCGTCGGCCGCCCGGGCAAGATCGGCGCGGACCTCCCTGGCCGCCCGGGTCGCGCCGCTCGGCTGGTGACGCTGGAGGCTGAGCGCGTACACGTTCCACAGCCCCGTGACCGCCGCCGCCGTGATGCGGACGACCGGGTCGTCGGGGGTCGTGCCCGCTCGGGTGGCCAGTGCCTCGACCGCGGCCTCCGTCAGCCGCTCGCGGGCCGCGCGCTGGTGGGCCACCAGCGCCGGCGTCGTCCGGATCAGCTCGCCGAACCGGCGGACCTCCGCCCAGCTGTGCCGACGCGCCGACGCGACGAGGAAGTCCAGCTCCCCGCCGAGCACCTCCAGCGCCGCGTCCAGGGGCGGCGTGTCGGCGAGCCGCGTGCGCAGCGCGTCCACCTGGGTGTCCCAGCGGTCGGCGAGCAGCGCTTCCTTGCTGCCGAAGTGGTTGAAGACCGTCTTCTCCGTCACCCCGCACGCGCGCGCGACGTCGGCGACGCGGACCGCGTCGAACCCGCGCTCCAGGAACATCACCGTCGCCGTGTCCGACAGCTGCTGCCGCAGTTCGCGCTTCCGCCGCTCCCGCAGCGTCTCGGGTTTCAGCACCAGCACATCGTACAGCAGGAGTACTGTTTACAGTGACTGTAGCGAATGGAGTGACTGGATGAGCGAGTTCGAGATCGTCCGCGAGTACCCGCAGCCCCGCACCCGGGTCTGGCGCGCCCTCACCGACCCGGCACTGGTGCCGCGGTGGACGTCGACCGGCCGCGGCGGCCGGCCCGAAGGCTTCGCACCCGAAGTCGGCACGAAGTTCCGGTTCGTCGGCCGGCCGGTCCCGGGCTGGGACGGCATCGTCCGCTGCGAAATCCTCGCCGCCGACGCGCCCGAGCTCCTGAGCTTCAGCTGGCGCAACCAGGAAGCCGACGCGCCCAGCACCGTGACGTACCACCTCGACGACACGGCGACCGGCACCCGCCTCACCTACCGCCACACGGGGTTCCGCGGCGCCGGCGGGTTCTTCATGTCCCGGCTGCTGCACCGGGTCCGGCGCCGGATGCTCACCGAGGGCCTGCCCGGCGTCCTCGCCGAACGCGACTGGTAACGGCCACCGGACATTCCCCCGCCGACGGACCGGACCCTCACTCCTACACCGGGTCCGGCTCCATCCCCAGCACGTCGTCGGTGAGCCCGGCGGCGAGAGCCCGCAGCGCCGCGTCCAGGTACACCGTCAGATCGGCGTCGGCGCGGGCGGACCACCGGTCGTACGCCGCGCGGCAGGCCGCCAGCACCGCGCGTCCCACCACCAGCGGGTACAGCGAATCCTCCGGCTGCCCGGACCGGCGGGCCACGAACGCGCTCACCGCGCGCTCCCACGCGTCGTAGTGGACCGCCGCGCTCGCGGCCAGGTCCGGGACCGTGCTCAGCAGCGTCATGCGCCGGCGCAGCTCCGGCACGTCGTCCGCGCGGTAGTGGTTGGCCTCGAGCACCGCGCGGCGGACCGCGTCGAACACCGGCAGGTCCGCCGGGGACTCGGCGAGCAGGGACCGGATCGTCGCGACCTCGGTGTCGAACTCGTTCCAGAGCACGTCGGCTTTGGCGTCGTAGTACCGGAAGAACGTGCGCCTGCTGACGCCGGCCGCGGTGGCGATCTGGTCGACGGTCGTCTCGTGGAAGCCCTGTTCGCCGAACAGCCGCAGCGCGGCGACCTCGAGCTCCCGGGCGCTGGTGCCCGGCGGGCGGCCCCGCCGGTTCGCGGGCCGGGCGAGCATCTCATCGGTCATCCGGGTGCCGTTTCGTCGAGGGCCTTGATTATTGACACGAGGTGACACTACTCTCCCGTCTATTCGACACTCAGTGCCGAAAATCATCACTGCCGAAGGAGTCAGGATGACCGAGAACGCCCCCACCACCGAACCCGCCGCGACCGACGAGGCCCTCACCGAGGAGCTCCTGGTCGAAGAGGTCTCCATCGACGGCATGTGCGGTGTCTACTGAGGTCTCGCCGGCGGGTTTCGACCTGGACGGCGCGTGGCGCCTGGACGACCGGGTCTCGATCCGGCCCGAGCGGTTCGGCGCCCTGCTGTACCACTTCGGCACCCGCCGGCTTTCCTTCCTGAAGAACCCGACGCTCCTGGACGTCGTCCGCGGCCTCGCCCGGCACCCGGACGCGCGCGCGGCCTGCGCCGAAGCCGGCGTCGGAGCCGGGGAGCTGCCGAGGTACCGCGCGGCGCTCGCCGCCCTCGCCGCCTCGCACATGATCCAGCCGAGGAGTCTCTGATGTCCCTTGTGGACGAATTCCAGTACGGGCTCGACGCGCCCATCTGCCTCACCTGGGAACTGACCTACGCCTGCAACCTTTCCTGTGTGCACTGCCTTTCCTCCTCGGGACGGCGCGACCCGCGCGAGCTGAGCACCGCGGAGTGCAAAGCGCTGATCGACGAGTTCGAGCGCATGCAGGTCTTCTACGTCAACATCGGCGGCGGCGAACCGACGGTGCGCCCGGACTTCTGGGAGCTCGTCGACTACGCCACCGAGCACCACGTCGGCGTCAAGTTCTCCACCAACGGCGTCAAGATCACACCCGAGGTCGCCCGGCGTCTCGCGGCGAGCGACTACGTCGACGTCCAGATCTCCCTCGACGGCGCCACCGCCGAGGTCAACGACCACGTCCGCGGCCCCGGTTCGTACGACACGGCGATCCGCGCGATGCGGAACCTGGCCGACGCGGGCTTCGAGAACTTCAAGATCTCCGTGGTGATGACGCGCCACAACGTCGGCCAGCTCGACGCGTTCAAGGCCATCGCCGACCGCTACCGCGCCCAGCTGCGGATCACGCGGCTGCGTCCGTCCGGCCGGGGCGCCGACACCTGGGACGAGCTGCACCCGACCGCCGCCCAGCAGCGTTCGCTGTACGACTGGCTGGTGGCCCACGGCGAGAACGTCCTGACCGGCGACTCGTTCTTCCACCTCGCCGGCTACGGCGAGGGCGACCTGCCCGGGTTGAACCTGTGCGGGGCCGGGCGCGTCGTGTGCCTGGTCGACCCGGTCGGCGACGTCTACGCGTGCCCGTTCGCCATCCACGAGACCTTCCTCGCCGGCAACGTCCGGGACGCCGGCTTCACCCCCGTGTGGCGGGAGTCCGAGCTGTTCACGTCGTTGCGTTCGCCGCAGAGCGGGGGCGCGTGCGAGTCGTGCTCGGCGTTCGACGCGTGCCGCGGCGGGTGCATGGCGGCGAAGTTCTTCACCGGCCTCCCGCTCGACGGGCCCGACCCGGAATGCGTGCGCGGGCACGGCGAGCTGGCTCTCGCGGGCGTCACGAGCGTCCCGAAGCCGTCGCTCGACCACTCCCACCGGAAGCGCCAGCCGGTCCCGGTCACCATCGGGATGCGCCGCCCGCCGGAGCGCGCCTGCGACGAGAACCCGCTCGCGGGATTCAGGAACTGACGTGCGGCTCGCGGACCTGCCCTGGCCGGACGTCGCTTCGCGGGCGACGTCCGGCGCGATCCTGGCCGTGCCGGTCGGCGCGACCGAGCAGCACGGCCCGCACCTGCCGCTCTCGACCGACACCGACATCGCGCTCGCGCTGTGCGACCGGCTCGCCGCCGTCCGGGACGTCCTCGTGGCGCCGGCGGTGGCGTTCGGTTCCAGCGGCGAGCACGCGGGGTTCGCCGGGACGCTGTCGATCGGCCAGGCCGCGACGGAGCTGCTCCTGCTGGAGCTGGGCCGGTCCGCGGCGGAGACGTTCACGCGGCTGCTGTTCGTCTCCGCGCACGGCGGCAACGCGGCACCGGTCGCGCGTGCCGTCGCGCGGCTGCGGGCGGAGTCCCGTGACGTCGAGGTGTTCCAGCCCCACTGGGACGGCGACCCGCACGCCGGACGCCCGGAAACGGCGCTGCAGTTGGCTTTACGGCCGGCGGTAGTGCGCATGGACCAGGCGACCGCGGGCGATTGCCGTCCCCTGAGCGAGGTGCTGCCGCTGCTGCTGGAGGGCGGGGTGCGCGCGGTGAGCCGGATCGGCGTGCTCGGCGACCCGACCACCGCGACGGCCGCGGAAGGCCTCACTTTACTGGACGAGATGACTGATGAGCTGGTGTCCCAAGTGGACGGTTGGCGATGAGGACCGCGCTCGTCACGGGAGCGGCCCGCGGGATCGGAGCCGCGACGGTCCGGCACCTGACGCGCGAGGGGTACGCGGTGCTGGCGGTCGACATCGCCGCCGACGACCCCGCGTTGCCGTACGCGCTGGGGTCGTCGGCAGAACTGGCCGAGGTCTCGTCGGAGACGTTCGTCGCCGACGTCCGGGATCCCTCGGCGCTGGCCGCGGCGGTGGCCTCGGTGGAAGACCGCTGGGGCGGCCTCGACGTCGCGATCGCGGCCGCGGGAGTGATCGCCGGCGGCGTGCCGTTGTGGGAGGTGCCACCGGAGCAGGAGGACGCGGTGTTCGACGTGAACTTGCGCGGGGTGGTCAACCTGGCCCGGGCGGCGATCCCGGCGTTGCTGCGCCGTCCGCAGCCGAGGTCGGGACGGTTCCTGGCAGTCGCCTCCGCGGCGGCGACGAGCGGATTGCCGATGCTCGCGGCGTACTGCGCGGCGAAGGCGGGGGTGGCGGGGCTGATCCGAGCGCTGGGTGTCGAGCTGGGCGGCACGGGGGTAACGGCCAACGCGGTCAGCCCTGGTTCGACGGACACGCCGATCCTCGCGGAGAGCGCCCGGCTGTACGGCCTGCCGGGGGCAAGGGAGTTCGCGGCCCAGCAGCCGGTGGGCCGGTTGCTGGAGCCGGCGGAGATCGCCCGGGTCTTGGCGTTCCTGGCGGCCCCGGAGAGCGGCGCGACGACCGGCGCGGTGGTGCCGGTGGACGGAGGGCTGGCCCTGTGACCGCGTTGGGTGAGGTGCCGATCGGCGCGGCTGGTTTGCTCGGCTTCCGGGTTGAACCGGACATCCGGCTCGCGGTCGGCGCTGCCCGCCCCGCCGGATTCCGGGCCGAACCAGGCAACCCGCTCCCGCATGGCGCGGCCGACCGTGCTGGGTTCCGAACCGAACCGGGCATCCAGCGCCCGCACGACGCTACCGGCCCCGCCGAATCCCGGGCCGAACCCGAACCGGCCGCCCGGCCCCCGCGAGCCGCCGCGCATCTCGATGGAGGGCCGACCCCATGACCACTCCCCTCCCCGCCGGGTTCCGGATCACTCTCGACCCGGATACCAAGCACCTCCGCGACGACCTCTGGTTCGGCGGCTCACCCGCCCGCGTACTCCGCCTCACCCAGGCCGGCCGGCGGGCCTGGCAGGAACTCGCCGACGGTCCGATCGCCTCCGAAGCCGCCGGCAAGCTCGCCCGCCGGCTCACCGACGCCGGCTTCGCCCACCCCGTCCCGCCCACCCCGGCCACACCTCCCGACCTCACCATCGTCGTCCCGGTCCTCGACCGGCCCGGCCCGCTGGCCCGCTGCCTGGCGTCACTCGCGGGCACGCACGCCGTACTCGTCGTCGACGACGGGTCCGAAGACGCCGCCGGGATCGCCGCCATCGCCGCCGCGCACGGCGCGAAACTCGTCCGCCACGACGTCAACCTCGGGCCCGCGGCCGCCCGCAACACCGCGCTCAGCCACGTCTCCACCGAGCTGGTGGCCTTTGTGGACAGTGACTGCGTCGCCCCCGGCGATTGGGCCGACCGCCTAGCCGCCCACTTCGCCGACCCCCTGCTCGCCGCAGTCGCACCGCGGGTCCGCGCACAGACAAAAGACACAACAGCCGGCCGGTACACAAAAGCAGCAGGCAGCCTCGACCTCGGAGACCGGCCCGCACGGGTCACACCGCGCACCCGGATGTCCTACGTCCCGACCGCCGCGCTGGTCGTCCGCCGAACCGCCCTGGCACAAGTCGGTGGGTTCGATCCGGACCTACGAGTCGGCGAGGACGTCGATCTCGGCTGGCGGCTGCACGCCGCCGGCCAGCGGGTCCGGTACGACCCGGACGTCCACGTCGACCACCAGGAACCCGCGACCTGGCGCGAACTGCTCGGCCGCCGCGCGCGGTACGGGACCTCCGCCGCTCCGCTCGCGAAGCGCCACCCCGGGAACCTCGCACCGCTCGTACTGCACCCGTGGCCCGCCCTGACCGTCGCCGCACTGCTCTCCCGACGGCCGCTGCTCGCGTCGGCCGGCTTCGGGGGTGCCGTCCTCAGCATGCTCAAAACGTTGCGATCCAACGACATCCCCACCGACGGCGTCGTCCGCGCCATGGGCACCGCCGTCCACCAGACCTGGCTCGGCGCCGGCCGCTACGGGACGCAGTTCGCCGCCCCGGCCCTCGTCGCGCTCCTCGTCCGGCGTGGGTGGGGACGGCGCGCCGCCGTCGCCTCGCTGCTGCTCGGCCCGCCGCTGACCCGGTGGCTCGCCGACCGGCCCGGCCTCGACCCCGTCCGCTACACCGCCGGTGCCCTCGCCGACGACATCGCCTACGGCGCCGGCGTCTGGGCCGGCTGCCTGACCCACCGGACCCCCGCGCCGGTGCTGCCCGAGATCGCCTGGCGCCCCCTGCGCGTCGACCGTAAGGACAACCGATGACCTGGTTCGAATCCATCGCCGAAGCCCAGCGGCGCGCGAAGAAGCGCCTGCCCCCGTCCGTCTACTCGGCCCTGATCGCCGGCTCCGAGAAGGGCTTGACGCTCAAGGACAACCTCGACGCGTTCGACGAGCTGACGTTCGCGCCGCGCACCGCCGGGCAGTCCGGCCACCGCGCGCTCGCCACCACCGTGCTCGGCCGCGAGATCGCGCTGCCGGTGCTGATCTCCCCCACCGGCGTCCAAGCGGTGCACCCGGACGGCGAGGTCGCCGTCGCCCGGGCCGCCGCCGCGCGCGGCACGGCGCTGGGCCTGAGTTCCTTCGCCAGCAAGCCGATCGAGGACGTCGTCGCCGCCAACCCGGACACGTTCTTCCAGATCTACTGGACCGGCAGCCGCGACGACATCCTCGCCCGGCTCGATCGCGCCCGCCGCGCCGGGGCCGCCGGGCTCATCCTCACGCTCGACTGGTCGTTCTCCCACAGCCGCGACTGGGGCAGCCCGCACATCCCCGAGAAGCTCACCTTCCGCGAGCTGCTGCGCTTCGCGCCCGAAGGCCTCTCCCGCCCGCGCTGGCTGCTGGACTACGCGCGCACCGGCCGCCTGCCCGACCTCAGCGTGCCCAACATGGCCGAACCCGGCACGCCGGTCCCGACGTTCTTCGGCGCGTACGGCCAGTGGATGCAGACCGCGCCGCCGTCGTGGGAGGACGTGGCCTGGTTGCGCTCGCAGTGGGACGGGCCGTTCCTGCTCAAGGGCGTCATCCGCGTCGACGAGGCCCGGCGCGCGGTCGACGCGGGGGTCAGCGCGATCTCCGTGTCGAACCACGGCGGCAACAACCTCGACGGCACGCCGGCCACGATCCGGGCGCTCCCCGCGATCGCCGACGCCGTCGGCGGCCAGGTGGAAGTCCTGCTCGACGGCGGTATCCGGCGCGGCAGCGACGTCGTCAAGGCGCTTGCCCTCGGTGCCACGGCGGTCCTCATCGGACGCGCGTACCTGTGGGGCCTGGCGGCGAACGGCCAGGCCGGCGTGGAGAACGTCCTCGACGTGCTGCGCAACGGCATCGACTCGACGCTGCTGGCGCTAGGCCACCGGAGCGTCCACGACCTGACCCGCGACGACGTCCGGATCCCGGAGACGTTCACCCGCGCCCTGGGCGCCGACGCCCCGGCCACCCTCCGCTGACCGCCGCACCCGGAACGGACGACACGCGTACCTGGACGGCGAACTCGCGTACCTGGATGGACGACACGACACGCGGGCGCCCGCGTGTCGTGTCGTCCGGCCAGGTACGCGTGTCGTCCGGTTGAGTACGCGTGTCGTCCGGTTCGTCAGTGTGAGTGGGCCTCTTCCAGGGAGGCTCCGGCCAGGCGGGCCGCGACGCCCCGGCGGAAGGTGGGGCAGTCGTGGACGTCCTCGCGCGGGCAGGCCAGGCCGTGGGCGATCGCCGTGCGGGCGGCCTGGGCCTGGGCGATGCGGCGGTCGAGCTCGGCGAGCTTGCGTTCGTGCAGCTCGCGCCAGCCGTCCGCGGCCGACGTGCGCAGGTCGATGAGCGTCTTCAGTTCGCGCAGGGTGAACCCGACGTCGCGGAAGATCAGGATCTCGCCGACCAGCTCGACGACCGACGGCGCGTATCGCCGCTGGCCCGCGACGCGTCCGGGCGCCGGCAGGAGGCCCAGCTCTTCCCAGTACCGCAGGGCGGAGGTGGCCACGCCGGTGCGGTGGGCCAGCTCGCCGATCGTCAGCAGCTCCTCGGACATTTGACTTCGAGCGTACTTGAAGCCGTTGACTCGCGGCATGACGAAGACAGGTGTCCGGCAGCGCATGATCGAGCAGTTCCACCACCCGCGCGGTATCGGCGGGCGGGTGGCCGGGTGGGTGATGGCCCACCGCGGCTCCAACCGGCAGCGCAACATCTGGGTCGTCGAGCTGCTGGACGTCCAGCCGACGGATCGGGTGCTCGAAGTCGGCTTCGGTCCCGGGATCGCCCTCGGCGCGCTGGCCGCCCGCGCCACCCGGGGCCGGGTCTACGGCGTCGACCACTCCGCGGTCATGGTCGAGCGGGCGGGCCGGCGCACCCGGGCCGCGGCGGACCGGATCGAGCTGATCCAGGCTTCGGTGGACCGGCTGCCGTCGTTCGGCGAGCCGCTCGACGCCGTCCTCGCCGTGAACTCGTCGGGCTTCTGGCCCGATCCCCCGCAACGGCTGCGCGAGCTGCGGGGTCTGCTCAAGCCCGGCGGCCGCATCGCGCTCGCGTCCCAGCCGCGGTGCCCCGGCGCGAACCGGGACACCACGATCAGGGCCGCGGGCGAACTCCGTGACCTGCTGACCGAGGCGGGGTTCACCGACCTCCGGACCGAGACCCTCGACCTCGACCCGCCGGTCGCGTGCGTCCTCGGCGTCACCCCACGGTGAAGCTCGCGGTGAGCGTCGCCGCCGAGCTGGTGCCGACGTAGACCTCGATCTTTCCCGGCTCGACGCGGAACTTCGCGCCGTTGTCGTAGAAGCCGACGTCCTCCGGGGTCAGGGTGAACGAGACCGTCTTCGACGCACCCGCGTCCAAGGTGACCCGCTGGAAGCCGCGCAGCCGCCGGACGGGCTGCACGATGGTGGCGACCGGATCCCGCAGGTACAGCTGGACGACCTCGTCGCCCGCGCGGCCGCCCGTGTTCGTCACCTTGGCGCTCACCTGGATCCGGCCGCCGCGGGTGGACATCCGGGTGTCCGAAAGCCGCAGGCCGTCGACCTGGAACGTCGTGTACGAAAGGCCGAAGCCGAACTCGTAGAGCGGGCCGGACTCGAGGTCGAGGTACTTCGACGTGTACTTGTTGTTCGGGTCCGCCGGGCGCCCGGTGTTCTCGTGGTTGTAGTAGATCGGGACCTGGCCGACCGCGCGCGGGAAGCTCACCGGCAGCTTGCCGCCCGGGTTGACCGTGCCGAACAGGACGTCCGCGACCGCGTGCCCGCCCTGCACGCCCGGCGCCCACGCCTCGAGGATCGCGGGCGCGTTGTCGTGCAGGTACGGGATGGTCAGCGGCCGGCCGTTGACCAGCACCACCACGAACGGCTTCCCGGTCTCCTTGATCGCCGCGACGAGCTGCTGTTGCACACCGGGGAGGTCGATGTCGCTGCGCGCCGCCGCCTCGCCGCTCATCGCGGCCGTCTCGCCGACCACGACGACGGTGACGTCGGCCGCGCGGGCGGCCTGCTGCGCGGCGGCGAACCCGCTCGTGTCCGTCCCGTCGACAGTGCAGCCCGCGGTGTAGGTGACCGCGGCCCCGGGCGCCGCGGCCTTGATCCCGTCGACCACCGTCACCGGCGGGGTCGTGCCCGCGCCGGTGCCCAGGCCCGACCAGGTGCCGTTGAGGTCGTAGGTCGCGGTGCCCAGCGGGCCGACCACGGCCACCGAGCCGACCGACTTGGCCAGCGGCAGCACCGGCCCGTCGTTCTTGAGCAGCACCATGCACCGGCCGGCGGCCTGCCGGGACGCGGCGAGCGCGGCCGGGGACGGCGCCTTCGTCTCGCCGGCCTCGTCGACGTACGGGCGTTCGAACAGGCCCAGCTTGACCTTGACCAGCAGGATCCGGCGGACGGCGTCGTCGATCTGGTCACGGGTGATCCGCCGCTGGGCCAGCAGCTGCTGGCCGAACTTCACGTAGTTGGTGCTGACCATCTCCATGTCGACGCCGGCCGGCAGCGCGGCGGCCGCCGCGTCCGCGCCGTCGCCGGCCAGCCCGTGCAGGATCAGCTCCTCGACGCCGGTGTAGTCGCTGACGACGAACCCGCGGAAGCCGTACGCGCCCTTGAGGACGTCGTGCAGGACGTAGCCGTTGCCGTGCGCGGGGACGCCGCTGATGGTGTTGAAGCTGGCCATCACGGTCGCCACGCCCGCCTCGACGGCGGCCTTGAACGGCGGCAGGTAGAGGTTGTGCAGGCGCTGCAGCGAAACGTCGACGGTGTTGTAGTCGCGGCCGCCTTCCGCGCCGCCGTAGGCGACGAAGTGCTTGGCGCAGGCGGCGAGGCGGTCCGGGGACGAGTAGTCGCCGCCCTGGTAGCCGCGGACCTTCGCCACGGCCATTTGCGAAGCCAGGTAAGGGTCTTCGCCCGATCCTTCGGCGATGCGCCCCCAGCGCGGCTCGTGCGTGACGTCCATCATCGGCGCGTAGGTCCAGTGGATGCCGCTGCGCCGGGCTTCCTTCGCCGAGACCGTCGCGTCGGCGGACGGCACGCCGGGGTCGAAGCTCGCCCCCTGGGCCAGCGGGATCGGGAAGTTCGTGGTGTAGCCGTGGATGACGTCGAGACCGAAGATCAGCGGGATGCGCAGCCGCGTCTGCTCGACGGCGATCTTCTGCAGCGCGTTCAGCTTCGCGGCACCCACCACGGAGAACACGCCACCGAGCTGTCCGGTCGCCAGCGACGTCCGCGCGAGGTCTTCGGTGCCGACCAGCTGGAGCTGCCCGAGCTTCTCGGCGAGGGTCATCTTCCCGAGCAGGTCCTCGACCCGCGGGTTCCGTTCGGGCCGGGCGGCGGGGTCCGCGGCGGCGGCCGGGGCGAGCGCCGTGGCGACTCCCCCGGCGGCGAGGAGACCGCCGACTCCGGCGAGCAGGCTGCGCCGGTTGACGCCGTCGGCGGACGGCGAAACACCTGCTTGACTCTCGGGCTGTTCCATGGCGGGGACCTTTCGCGAGAGAACGAGGGCCGTCAGCATAAGCACGATCGACGCCCGCCGAACGGTTGGTTTTTCCTTCCCGTGAACGCTTGTGGTCCGGCCACGGGAGTCCTACGGTCGGATGCGGACCGACACGTGGAGGGGGCACCGTGCGGGCGTTCGGAGCTGTCCTGGCAAGCACTCTTCTAGCAAGCACCGTCCTATTGATCGGCGCGACCCCCGCCCTCGCGGACGCGACGTGGTCGCCGTCCCCGATCGCCTGGACGACCTGCCCTGACGACCCGGACAACCCCGGCGTTCCCGACGGCGAGTGCGGCACGCTCCGGGTACCGCTCGACTGGGACCGGCCGCACGGGCCGTCGATCGGCCTCGCGGTGGCCCGGCACCGCGCCACCGACTCCGCCCACCGCCTCGGTGTCCTGCTGGCCGACGCCGGCGGTCCCGGCTCGTCCGGCGCGGAGATCGCACTGTCCCCCGGCTACTTCGGCGCGGAGGTCGAGGCCCGGTTCGACGTCGTGGGCTTCGACCTGCGCGGGACCGGCCACAGCGGGTACATCGACTGCGACATCCCGGACGGCGCGCCCGACAACGAGCCCGCCGACCGGACGCGGTTCGAGGCGCTGCGCGCGTTCGACCGGCAGGTGGTCGCGGACTGCCGAGCCCGGAACCTGCCCGTCTTCGACCACGCCGACACCGCCACCAACGCCCGCGACCTGGACGCGGTCCGCCGCGCGCTGGGCGAGGACCGGATCAGCTTCCACGGCGCCTCCTACGGCACGCTGCTCGGCCAGCAGTACGCCGAGCGGTACGGCGACCACGTCCGCGCGATGGTGCTGGACGGCGTCATCGACCACAGCGTCGATCTCGCGCACTTCGTCGGTGACCGGGCCGCTGCCGAGGACGAGCTGTTCGGGCAGTTCACCGCGTGGTGCGCCGCCACCACGACGTGCGCGCTGCACGGCCGGGACGTCCTCGCGACCTGGCGTCGGGCCCAGGTCGCGGCCGACGGGATGCCGTTGCCGCACAACTGGTTGCGCGACCGGGTGTACGACGACATGCGCGTCCCGGACTGGGACGACGTGGCCCGGGTGATCGCCGAGACCGCGGCGGGCACTCCGCCGGTACGGGCCGAGTTCATGCCCAACTACCCGTCGATCCGCCTGGCCGTCGTCTGCCAGGACTTCGACCTGCGCATGCCGGACTTCGCGCGGTATTCGGCGCTGCACGCCGAGGAGCTGCGCCGGTCGCCGATCATGCGCGGCAGCACGATCGGCCACGACGAAGCGACCGCGTGCCTCGGCGTCGCCGGCCCGCCCGCGAACGCGCCGCACCGGCTGAACATCTCGAAAGCACCGCGGATCCTGCTGCTCAGCAGCCGCTACGACCCGGCGACGCCGTACGCCTGGGCAGCCGACGTCCACCGCCAGGCGCCGGCGAACACCACGCTGCTGACCTACGAAGGTTCGGGCCACGGGGCCTACCGGCGCACCCCGTGCACCCGGGCGGCGGTGGACGGCTACCTGCTGACGCTGAAGACACCCCACCACGACTTCGGCTGTCCCGCCTGATCCACCGCCACCCGGGCCGGCTCAGCCCAGGTGCGAGCTGATCACCGAGTAGTCGTTGCCGACGTTGGTGTACACACCCGGGAAGTCCTTGCGGGCGCAGCCTTCGCCCCACGAGACGATGCCGGCGAGCTTGCCGTCGACGTAGGCCGGGCCACCGGAGTCGCCCTGGCAGGAGTCCTTGCCGCCTTCGGGCACGCCCGCGCAGAACATCGACGCCTTGTCGTACTTCGCCCCGCCGGTGCTGTACTTCTCCGCGCAGGTGGCGTTGTCGACCACCGGCACCGACACCTTGAGCAGCGTGTCGGAGACGTCGCCGCCCTCCGACGTCGTGCCCCAGCCGACCACCGTGACGTCCTTGCCCGCCTGGTAGGCGGCGTCATCGGCCGACTGCACCAGCGTGGCCGGCGCGTACGGCAGGTCCTTGTCGAGCGTCAGCACGGAGTTGTCGTGCTGCATCCCGCTCATGTCGAAGTCCGGGTTCTGCCACACGTCGCTCACGCCGGCCTTCGTGCCGGACGTGTCGCTGAACTTCGTCTGCCCGCCGATGATCTCCATCTGCGACGCCTCGACGCCGTCGGTGCAGTGCGCGGCGGTCAGCACCTTGTTCTTCGCGACCAGGGTGCCGGCGCAGTGCTGCGCGCCGTTGACGTTGAAGATCACGGTGGCCGGGAACTCGTCGATCGTGGTCGGCGTGCCGCCCACGATGCGCGGATCACCGGCCGACGCACCGGGTGCGGCGACGACGGCGAAGGCTGCTGCCGTGGCGAGGACCAGTGCGGCTCGCCGGACCACGGAACGTCCGTCTACCTGCATGAACATCTCCCTTCGGGGACCTGGAAGGTGGTACCCGGGAGCAGACCAGACCGGCCGTGGTCACGGTTAGCTACGAAAGTCGCTTCCTGACACATTGACGACGATGGTTGGTTTTTGTCCGACCTGAGTGGCGGAGAATCACGGGACGCGGTAGCTCCCGGGTCAATCCTTGACATGACGCCAACAGAGACTTACCGTTCTCCCACGCCGCCGGGTTGTCCAGACCATTTACATCGTGAAAGGACACCTCGATGCGCGTGCGTTCCCTGCTCGTCCTGCTGGCGGTCCCGGCACTGGCCGCCGCCACCGCCCTCCCCGCGCTGGCGGCCGACCCGTCGGTCGCCCCGGGCGGCAACTTCGACCTGGGGATCTGGCAGCTGCAGGAGCCGGTCGGCTCCCCCGGGTCGCCGACCACCATCTCGTCGTCCCGGCTCAAGGGCGCGAACGGCTTCCAGGACAGCTACTTCTACACCGACACCCGCGACGGCGCGATGACCTTCTGGGCGCCGGAAAAGGGCGTCACCACCCCGAACTCGAACTACGCGCGCTCCGAGCTGCGCGAGATGAACCGCGACGGCTCGGCCGCGAACTGGTCGCTGAGCGGGTCGCACAAGCTGAACGCGACTTTGCGCGTGGTTTCGGTGACGTCGAACGTCTGCGTGGGCCAGGTCCACCTCGGCACGGGCGGCTCGTCGACGAAGCCGTTGCTGGAGCTGTACTACCGCTCCAGCGGCGACATCGTCCTGGGCACCGAGAACTCCCCCGACGGCGGCCAGACGTCGCACACCGTCGGGCACGTGGCGGTCGGCAAGACCTGGACCTACACGATCGGCATCTCGGGCGGCACCACCATCGACCTGACGGTCAACGGCAGTGTCACCCACTACTCGATCCCGTCGTCCTTCAAGGCGTACAAGCAGTACTTCAAGGCGGGCTCGTACAACCAGTCGTCGTCGGACAGCACGACGAAGGGCGCGCGGGTCGCGTTCTACGGCCTGACCGTTTCGCACGGCTGACCGCTCCCGGCCCGGTGGCCGCCACCACCAGGCCGGATGGGCGTCAGCGCCAGCCGAGCTCCGGGGCCACGTGCGTGAGGATGCTCTCCAGCACGTGCGCGTTGTAGTCGACGCCCAGCTGGTTCGGGATCGTCAGCAGCAGCGTGTCCGCGGCCTGGACCGCCTCGTCCTCCTTGAGCTCGCGCACCAGCTCGTCCGGCTCCGCGGCGTACGAGCGCCCGAAGATCGCGCGGGTGTTCTCGTCGATCATGCCGACCTGGTCGCGCGAGTTGCGGTCGCCGCCGAAGTACGCGCGGTCCTGGTCGTTGGTCAGCGCGAAGATGCTGCGGCTGACCGACACGCGCGGCTCGCGCTCGTGGCCGGCCTCCGTCCACGCCTCCCGGTAGGCCTCGATCTGCTTGCGCTGCTGGACGTGCAGCGGCTCGCCCGTCTCGTCGTCCTTGAGCGTGGAGCTCTGCAGGTTCATCCCCAGCTTCGCGGCCCAGACGCTCGTCGCGTTCGAGCCCGAGCCCCACCAGATGCGGTGCCGCAGACCCTCGGAGTGCGGTTCGAGCCGCAGCAGTCCCGGCGGGTTCGAGAACATCGGCCGCGGGTTCGGCTGCGCGAAGCCCTCGCCGTCGAGCAGCTTGAGGAAGACCTCGGTGTGCTGCCGGGCCATGTCCGCGTCGGTCTCGCCGTCGGCCGGGCCGTACCCGAAGTAGCGCCAGCCCTCGATCACCTGTTCGGGGGATCCCCGGCTGATGCCGAGCTGGAGCCGGCCGTTCGAGATGAGGTCCGCGGCCCCCGCGTCCTCGACCATGTACAGCGGGTTCTCGTAGCGCATGTCGATCACGCCGGTGCCGAGCTCGATCTTCGAGGTGCGCGCCCCGATCGCCGAGAGCAGCGGGAACGGGCTCGCCGCCTGCCGCGCGAAGTGGTGCACGCGGAAGTACGCGCCGTCGACGCCCAGCTCCTCGGCCGCGACCGCGAGGTCGATCGACTGGTGCAGGAAGTCCGCGGCGGAGCGGGTCTCGGAGTGCGGGCTCGCCGACCAGTGGCCGAACGAGAGGAAGCCAATCTTCTTCACACCCCTTCCAGCGTCCGGCGGGCGGGAATGATTCCCGGGTGTGACCGACCGCCGCCGGACCCCTCGCCCGGCGGCGGCCGGCGGCTCAGCCGCAGTGCTCGGACTTCTCCTGGTCGGTCATCGGCGCGGTGTGCTGCGTGATGTCCCCGGTCGAGCCGGGCACCGGGCCGTCGGCGTCGAAGTCCTGGTACCAGATGTAGTGGTCGTAGAACTTGTCCGGGAAATGCATTTCGTACGTGCCGTGCACCTTCTGCATCTTCGGCGCGCGTTCCACCCATCCCTTTTCGCCGGGCCGGACGTCGACGTTGGTCGCCTGTCCTTCGGTGTGCGACGACTCCCACGTGTGCTGGTAAGACGTCTCGATGGATACCTTGAACACTTCCGAGAAACCGTATTCGGCCGAAAGCGACACGCCGAAACTGTTCGATTCGCCCGTCGTATCGGACCAGTTCACCGTGCTGCGCTGCAGATCGCCGGTGCAGTTGAAAGCCGCTTCGCCGACCTGGTGGCCGGCACCGGTGTGCTCTTCCGGCGGCCCGGCCGGGTGGAACACGCACGAATCCGTGCCGTTGTTGCACTTGTCGAGCAGTTCCCGCGCGGTGGGCTGGCCATCGGCCGACGCCCCGGGTGCGGTGAGGACGAGGCCGGCGGCGGTCAGCAGGCCGAGGCCCGCCGCCGTCCAGGTGTTCCGCTTGCTGGTCATGGTGGTCGCTCCTTCGCTCAGCTGAAACCGATGGACTGGGTGCGGTCGTTCATGAACGACCCGACGTTGCCGGTGTTCTCCTTGAACGGGCCGTCGCGGTCGCCGCCGAGGTTCGGCTCCGGGTAGAGCCAGACCCAGCAGTTCCCCCACGGCTGCACGGACGAGATCTTGTTCTTCCAGTCGTCGCCGAGGTCGAACTGCCAGTTGACCCAACCGTCCTTCTTGCACAGTTCGGGTCCGGTGATCGTCAGCGAGTTCCCGGTGTAGTCGGGACCGTCGAAGAACGTGCCCTGGACGACGTCGCCGTCCGCCTCCGCGAGGGCGAGCGAGCGCTGCGTGCCCGTGGAACAGTGCTGCACACCGGTTTCCGCGTTCAGCACGCAGTGGCGGGTGACGTCCGCGGCGGCCGCGGGAACGGCGCCGAGCAGCGAAACGGCCGAAGCGGCGGCGGCGACCGAGATGGCTGTTCTGGTCCAGTTGTTCGCCATTGTGGTTCCTTTCTCCGGAATCGAAACGATCTTCGCCATCGAAAGTACGTCGATACGGACGAATCGGGGCGGCTCGTGCCCATCGGGACTTCGGGGTCTGCCTGAATCCTCTGAGGACACCGGCGCCGGACTGCACGCGAATGGGAGGCGGGGTACAGTACGCCGTCCGCGTCAGGATCGGGCCGCTAGAATCGGGCGATGACGCTCACCGACGACGAGACGCAGATGGTGGCCCTGACCGCGCGGTTCGTCGACGAACGCGTCCGCCCCCGCGTCCGCGAATTCGAGGCCGACGACGTCTACCCGGGCGAGCTCATCGACGAGATGAAAGCGCTCGGGTTCTTCGGCCTGCTGGTCCCGGCCGAATTCGGCGGCGTCGACGTCAGCACGGCGTGCTTCGCCCGGGTCACCGAAGAGCTCGCGCGCGGCTGGATGAGCCTCGCCGGCGCCATCGGCGGGCACTCGGTGATCACCTACCTGCTCAAGACGTTCGGCACGCCCGGGCAGCGCGAGAAGTACCTGCCCGCGATGGCCGGCGGCACGGTCCGCGCCACGATGGCGCTGACCGAGCCCGGCGGCGGCAGCGACCTGCAGGCCATGCGCACCCACGCCGTCCCCGACGGCGACGGCTGGTCGATCACCGGGTCGAAGACCTGGATCTCCAACGCCGCCCACTCCGGGCTGATCGGCCTGCTGTGCGTCACCGACCGGGCCGCCTCCCCGGCCCACCGCGGCATGAGCGTGCTGCTGGTCGAGCCCGGTGCCGGCCTGACCGTCTCCCCCAAGCTGCCCAAGCTGGGTTACCGGGGCGTCGAAGCGTGCGAACTGGCCTTCGACGGCCGGCGCGTGGGCGCCGACGCGGTGCTGGGCGGGACGCCGAACGAGGGCTGGGCGCAGATGATGCGCGGCCTGGAGGTCGGCCGGGTCCAGGTCGCCGCCCGCGCGGTGGGCGTCGGGCAGGCCGCGCTGAACGACGCCGTCCGGTACGCCCAGGAGCGCGAGTCGTTCGGCAAGCCGATCTGGCAGCACCAGTCGGTCGGCAACCTGCTCGCCGACATGGCCACCAAGATGCGCGCGGCGCGCCTGCTCACCTTGGACGCCGCCGAGAAGCTCGACGCCGGGGTGCGCGCCGATCTGGAGGCCGGGATGGCGAAGCTGTTCGCCTCCGAAGCCGCGATGCAGGTGGCGCTGGACGCGATCCGCGTCCACGGCGGTTACGGCTATTCCCGGGAGTACGACGTCGAACGCTACTTCCGCGACGCGCCGCTGATGATCGTCGGCGAGGGCACCAACGAGATCCAGCGCACCGTCATCGCCGCCCAGCTCATCGCCCGCGACAAGATCGGGTGACACGCCGATCATAACTTGACTCATTCCAGAGAAGGCCCCTAGGGTGGCCGTCGTGATGACCGACTTCGAGGCGCAGCTGCGGGCGGTCTCGTTGCGGGTGACGCGGCCGAGGCTGGCCGTGCTCACCGCGCTGCGCGACCACCCGCACGTCGACACCGAGACGGTGATCGCACTGGTACGGGCCGAGCACCCGACGGTGTCGCACCAGACGATCTACGACGTCCTGCGGGCGCTCACCGACACCGGCCTGGTGCGGCGCATCCAGCCCGCGGGCGCGACCGCCCGGTACGAGTCCCGGGTCGGGGACAACCACCACCACGTCGTGTGCCGCACCTGCGGTGCGATCGCGGACGTCGACTGCGCCGTCGGCCACACCCCGTGCCTGACCGCCTCGGACGACCACGGCTTCGTGATCGACCAGGCGGAGGTCGTCTACTGGGGCACCTGCCCCGACTGCGCGGCCACCCGAATCCCGAAATGATCCGCCCGCCCGGAAGGAAGTAGATGAGCAACACCCAGGAGAACGCCGGCTGCCCGGTCGCGCACGACTCCGTGACCGCGCACGGCAGCGAGAGCGAGAACCCGGCGATCGACGCCCCGTCCGCGAAGACGGGCGGCCGTCCGCGCACGAACCAGGACTGGTGGCCCAACCAGCTCGACCTGACGGTGCTGCACGCCCACTCGTCGAAGAGCAACCCGCTGGGCGAGAAGTTCGCCTACGCCAAGGAGTTCGCGAAGCTCGACGTCGAGGCGCTCAAGCGGGACATCACCGAGGTGCTCACCACCTCGCAGGACTGGTGGCCGGCGGACTTCGGCCACTACGGCGGCCTGATGATCCGGCTGAGCTGGCACGCCGCGGGCACCTACCGCATCCACGACGGCCGCGGCGGCGCCGGTGACGGCGGGCAGCGCTTCGCCCCGCTGAACAGCTGGCCGGACAACGCCAACCTCGACAAGGCGCGCCGCCTGCTGTGGCCGGTCAAGCAGAAGTACGGCCAGAAGATCTCGTGGGCCGACCTGCTGGTGCTGGCCGGCAACGTCGCACTGGAGTCGATGGGCTTCGAGACCTTCGGCTTCGGCTTCGGCCGCGTCGACACCTGGGAGCCCGAGGAGATCTTCTGGGGCCCCGAAGAGAACTGGCTGGGCGAAGACCGCTACGCGAGCGACTCCGAGATGGTGCCCGACCTCGGCGCGACCGAGATGGGCCTCATCTACGTCAACCCCGAGGGTCCCCGCGGCAGCGCGGACTTCGAGGCAGCGGCCCACTTCATCCGGGAGACCTTCGCCCGGATGGCGATGAACGACGAGGAGACCGTCGCCCTCATCGCCGGTGGCCACACCTTCGGCAAGACCCACGGCGCCGCGGTCGCCGACGACCACGTGGGCCCGGAGCCCGAGGGCGAGCGGCTGGAGTCGCAGGGCCTCGGCTGGCTGAGCACGCACGGCAGCGGCAAGGGCGCGGACGCGATCACCAGTGGCCTCGAGGTGACGTGGACGGACAAGCCGACCGAGTGGAGCAACCGCTTCTTCGAGATCCTGTTCGGCTTCGAGTGGGAGCTCACCACGAGCCCGGGCGGCGGCAAGCAGTACGTCGCCAAGGACGCGCCGGAGATCATCCCGGACGCGTACGACCCGAACAAGAAGCACAAGCCGACCATGCTCACGACGGACCTGTCGCTGCGCTTCGACCCGGTGTACGGCCCGATCTCGCGCCGTTTCCTGGAGCACCCGGACGAGTTCGCGCTGGCGTTCGCCAAGGCGTGGTACAAGCTGCTGCACCGCGACATGGGCCCGGTCAGCCGTTTCCTGGGCCCGTGGGTGGCCGAGCCGCAGCTGTGGCAGGACCCGGTGCCGGCCGTCGAGGGTGACCTCGTGGGCGACGCCGACATCGCCGCTCTCAAGGCGAAGGTGCTCGAGTCCGGCCTCACGGTCGCCCAGCTGGTCGACACGGCGTGGGCGTCGGCGTCGAGCTTCCGTTCCACCGACAAGCGCGGTGGCGCGAACGGCGCCCGCATCCGCCTCGAGCCGCAGCGGAGCTGGGAGGTCAACAAGCCCGAGCAGCTCGCGACGGTCCTGTCGGCCCTGGAGGGCATCCAGCAGGAGTTCAACGCGGCGGGCGGCGCGCAGATCTCGCTGGCCGACCTGATCGTGCTGGCGGGCTCGGCGGCGGTCGAGAAGGCAGCGCGCGACGCGGGTGTCGAGACGACCGTGCCGTTCCACCCGGGCCGCACGGACGCGACCCAGGAGCAGACGGACACGGACTCGTTCAAGGTGCTCGAGCCGCGCGCCGACGGGTTCCGCAACTACCTGCGGGCGGGCGAGAAGAGCCAGCCGGAGAAGCTCCTGGTCGACCGCGCGTACATGCTCGGGCTGTCGGCCCCGGAGATGACGGTCCTGGTCGGCGGCCTGCGCGCCCTGGCGGGCACCCAGCACGGCGTCCTGACGGACAAGCCGGGCGTGCTCACGAACGACTTCTTCGCGAACCTGCTGTCCCCGGGAACGCGCTGGAAGGCATCGGAGTCCGAGGAGAACGTGTACGAGATCCTGGACGCGAGCACGGACAAGCTGAAGTGGACCGCCACGGCGGTCGACCTGGTGTTCGGAGCGAACTCCCAGCTGCGCGCGCTGTCCGAGGTGTACGCGAGCGACGACGCGAGCGAGAAGTTCGTGGCGGACTTCGTGGCGGCTTGGACGAAGGTCATGGAACTGGACCGGTTCGACCTGGTGTGATTCGGTTTTGATCCGGTGACGGGCCCGGCTGATCTTCGGATCGGCCGGGCCCGTTCTTCGTGTGGTCATCCGGTCCGGGTCACGGGCGCAGGGCGTCGACGATCAAGTCGAGCATCCGGCCGGTCCGTTCCGCGTCCGGACCGGCCGATGTGGACAGGAACGCGCCCAGCAGCAGCAAAGTGACGTCTTCCGGGTCGACGCCCGCGCGTAGCGTGCCCGCGAGTGCTCCCGCGTCGAGGATCGTGCCGATCGCCGCGGTGATGCGCCCGCGGGTCGCCGGGGTCGCGATGCGGCCGGATGCCAGGCTCGCGCGCAGGATGTCGCCCATTCCGCGCTTGGTTTCCACGAAAGCCGCGTAACGGTCCATCCACGCGCGCAGGGCGGCTTCGGGCGGGAGATCCGCGAGCAGCGCCGGGGCACTCGCCGTGACGTCGTCGAGCTCGGCCGCGTAGACGGCTTCGACGAGGGCCTCGCGGGTCGGGAAGTGGCGGTACAGCGTGCCGATGCCGACCCCGGCTTCGCGGGCGATCGCCTCCAGCGCGACCGTGCCGTCGGCGGTGGCGAAGGCGGCCCGCGCGATCGCGACGAGCTTCTCCCGGTTGCGCCGCGCGTCGGAGCGCACCGGGCGGTCGGGTTCGGGCGAAGACAAAACGGAGGCACCTCCGGTTGTGCTACTGTCGGCTTAGCGGAGGTTCCTCCGCTTCACCATCATCGCACGAAGACGGGACTACGCATGCCTTCCACCGAAAGTGCCCCGCGGCCGGGTGGCGCCGGCGCGCTCGCCGGCCGGACCGTCGCCCGCGTCGGGTACGGGGCGATGCAGCTCGAACGCCTCCGCGACGACCGCGGCGCGGCCGTCGCGCTGCTGCGCCGGGCCTTCGACCTCGGCGTCGACCACGTCGACACCGCCCAGTTCTACGGCAACGGCTTCGTCAACGAGGTCATCCGCGAGGCCATCCGGCCCGGCGACGACGTCCTGGTCGCCAGCAAGGTCGGCGCCGACCCCGACCCCGGCGGTCCGATCCCGCTCCGCCTGGCGCAACGGCCGGAGGAGCTGCGGGCGAGCGTCGAAGCCAACCTGCGCGCGCTCGGCCTCGATCGGATCCCGCTCGTCAACCTGCGCCGCGCGGACCGGCGGCCCGGCGTGCTGGCCGAGGGCGACCAGGTGGTCGGCCTCGACGACCAGCTCGCGGTGATGACGGCCCTGCGCGACGAGGGCAAGATCGGCGCCATCGGCCTCAGCAGCGTGACCCTCGACGTCCTGCGCCGGGCGCTCCCGGCCGGCATCGCGTGCGTGCAGAACGCGTACAGCCTCGTCGGGCGCGACGACGAGGACATGCTCGCGCTCTGCGTCGCGGAGGACATCGCCTGGGTCCCGTTCTTCCCGCTCGGCGGCGCCTTCCCCGGCCTGCCGAAGGTGACCGACGAGCCGGCGGTGCGAGCGGCCGCGCGGGAGCTGGGCCGCACGCCGGCGCAGATCGGGCTGGCCTGGCTGCTGCACCACGCCCCGAACGTCCACCTCATCCCCGGCACCGCGAGCGCGGATCACCTGGACGGCAACGTCTCCGCCGGCGACATCGTGCTCGACGGCGACACGCTGGCCGCACTGGGCGAGGTCCCGACCCGCTCGCTGGACGCCGCCCTCGGCTGATCCCGGGTCCACGGCACGACGACGCCGTGGCGGACCAGCTCGCCGTACTGCGCCGGCTCGACGGGCCGGAACACGAGGTCCAGCACCGCCTCCGCCGCCTGCGCGGGACTCGGCGCGTCGCGCACGTCCCACCACAGGGCGGACGTCGGCGTGTTCATCATCCCGGGGCAGACGGCGGCGAGCAGGATCCCGCGCGCCAGGTCGTCGTCACGGCGCTCGGCGGCGAGCGCCCGCACCGCCGCGACCTGGCCGATCTTCGACGGGATGTTGACGAAGCCCGGCCAGTCGCCGGCGCGGGCGCTGCCGTCCTCGACCGCGTCGCGCCAGGCGGCCACCTGCTCGTCCACTGCGTCCAATGAGGACGGCCGGGCGAACCGCTTGTGCAGCACGGGCGCGAGGTGGTCCAGCGTGCCGAGCGAGCTGGCCACGACGAGGAAGCGGCCGTCGTCGCGCAGCAGCGGCGCGAAGGCGCGGAGCAGCCGGGTGGTGCCGAAGTTGTTGACCTCGGCGTAGGCGCGGACGATCGCGCGCGGGTCGTCTTCGGGGCCGACGCGCATGACGGCGTTGCCGACCACGATGTCGACGCCCCCGTGCCGCTCCGCCAGCCGCGCGGCGAGGCGGCCGGGCGCGGTGGGTTCGGCGACGTCGAGGACCTCACCGCGGACCTCGGCGCCGCCGGCGGGCATGGCTTCGACGGCCTGGGCGACGCGCCCGGCGTCGCGGCCGGTCAGGTAGACGGTGTCCGCGGCGGACAGCCGGGCCGCGAGCCCTTCGACCAGGGCGAGGCCCAGGCCTTGGGTGGCGCCGGTGACGAGAGCGACTTTCGGGGTCATGCCTCCAAGCTAGGACCGCCCCGGCCATGCGAACAGCGAAAGAAACGCAGACCTGGTATGCGTAGAAGTCATGACCTTCGCCGACGCCTCGCTGACCGCCCTGCGGGTGTTCCGGGAGGTGGCCGAGCGCGGCACGCTCACGGCCGCGGCCACCGCGCTCGGCTACACCCAGTCCGCGGTCTCCCGCCAGATCGCGTCGCTGGAGCGCGCGGCGGGGACGCCGTTGCTGGAACGGCGTCACGACGGCGTGCGGCTCACGGCGGCCGGGCTGATCGTGGTCCGGCGCGCCGCCGGCGTCATCGACCAGCTCGACGCGACCGCGCGCGAGCTCGCCGGGCTGCCGGGTGAGCAGGGCACGGTCCGGCTGGGCTGGTTCCCGACCGCGGGCGCCGTCCTGCTGCCCCGCGCGCTGGCCGCCCTGCGGCGCACGCACCCGGCGATCACCGTGCTCAGCCGGGAAGGCGGCACGCCCGCGCTGGTCCGCGCCCTGCGCGCGGGCACCCTCGACCTCGCGCTGGTGGCGTCGGCGCCGCCGTTCCGCCCGCTCGACACCGAGACCCCGGCGCTGGCCGTGCGGACCCTCTCCGAGCGCAGCCTGCGCGTGGCCGTGCCGGCGAGTGATCCGCTCGCACGCCGGGAGTACGTCGACGTGGCCGACCTGCGCGGGCAGCGCTGGATCGCGGGCACGGGCGACGACCGCGTGATGGGCGTGTGGCCCGGCCTGGACGAGCGGCCCGAGATCGCGCACACCGCACGCGACTGGCTGGCGAAGCTCCAGCTCGTCGCGGCCGGCTGCGGCATCACGACGGTGCCGGGCTCACTCGGCGCGGTGGTGCCGCCGGGGGTGCGCGTGCTGGCCGTTCGCGGTGGCCCCGGCGAGCAGCGCCGCCTCCTGCTCGCCCACCTCCCGCGGCCGCTGTCCGACGCGGCGGGCCGGGTCGCCGCGGCCCTGCGCGAAGCCGCCCTCGAATCCCCTCCGCCGCCGTCGTGAGTGAGAAACAGTGTTCTAACCCTGTTTCTCACTCACGACCGGGTGGGAAGGGCGACCACGGTCCGTGGCGTCAACCGCCCCTTCTCGGGGTCCCGCGTGACCTCGCCGGCGGTGACCGCGGAGCCCAGCGCGCCGATCGCGTCCTCCGGGCGGTAGATCGTCTCCAGCAGCGTGAAGTGCTGCAGCTCCGCGACCGTGCGGCTCCCCCGCCGCGCCAGTTCGGCCACCAGGGCCCGGCGCAACGGCAGCAGCTGCGGCGTCAGCGAGATGTCGACCAGGGTGCCCTCGGCGTCCCGCGGGTCGCGGTAGCGGATGCCCGCGAACTCGTCGACCGCCCACAGCTCGCTCTTGAACGTCGCGAGGTGCTTGGCGTCCGCGGTGAGGAACACCAGCAAGCGCGCCTCGCCGTCCTCGGCGACCAGCTCGACCGCGCACCCGTGCTCCACGGGGTGGTCCCCCGCGGGTGCGGTGACAAGCACCTCGTGCCCCTTGCCCCGGGCCATCGACGCGACCAGCGGCCAAGCTTCCGGACCGTCCAAATGGGTCAGCACCGGCCCGGTGACCCCGAGCTCGCGCGGATCGTCGGCGACCCGCACCGACAGGCCCGCGGGTACTTCCCCGGGCGCGGCCGAGCCGACGATCACCAGCTCCAGGTGGTGGCCGTCGAGACGGTCGGAGAACTCGCCGAAGACCCGCAGCGCATCGGCCGCGAAGCCGCCGCACTCGACGTACGTGCCGCCGCGCTGGGACCGCAGGGCCTTCGCCGTCCACGCGTCGAGGTACCGCACCAGCACATCCCGCTCCACGGCGGCATGCTGGTCGGGGCGCCGTACGCGCTCGGCCACGCCTCCGGTTGTACCGCAGCGAACCGTCCGGCACCAGGGCGGACGTCGTCAGCCCTCCGGGTAGAACAGGAACAGCGTGCAGCCGGTGGTGCTCGCGGGCACGTGCCACGTGCCCGCCGGCGCGTGGAGGAACGTGCCCGCCGGGTGGTCGCGCGCGCCGTCGTTGAACGTGCCCGCGACGACGTAGACCTCCTCCGGGCCGGGCTCGTGGACGTCCCGGCGCGGCCACGACGTCCCGGCGTCCATTTCCAGGATTCCCGCGTGCGCGCCGGCCGGTCCGGTCCACAGTGGACGGAACCGGATGCCGGGGAAGAGCTCGCGGACGGGCGCTTCCCTTACGGTGGCCCAGGTGTAGCCGTCTTGGTCGAGGATCTCGGGGTGCATGACCGCCACGGTGCCCGCGCCGGGCGGGCCGGGCCAGTGTCCGGGAAGACACCCTGGGGTACTTTCTTGCCATGCATCGCGTGGTGGCCCTGGTGCGGCCGGTGCAGTCGACGTTCGAGCTGGGCTGCGCCGCCGAGGTCTTCGGCACGCCGCGGGCCGGGGTGCCGCGGCACTACGAGTTCGAGGTGTGCGCGGAGACGCCCGGCCCGGTGCCGACGACGGCCGGGTACGCGATGTCCGTCTCGCGTGGCCTGGCCGCGCTGGACTCCGCCGACACCGTGATCATCCCCGGCTGGGCACCGGTGGAGGCGCCGCTGCCCCCACGCGTCCGCTGCGCGCTGCTGCGGGCCCACGCGCGGGGCGCGCGGCTCGTCACCATCTGCTCCGGGGTGTTCGCGCTGGCCCGGACCGGCCTGCTGGACGGCCGGTCCGCGACGACCCACTGGGCCCGCGCCGAGCAGCTGCGGCGCGAGTTCCCGCGGGTGCGGGTGGAGCCGGACGTGCTGTACGTCGACCACGGCGACGTCGCCACGAGCGCCGGGGCGGGTGCGGGGATCGACCTGTGCCTGCACCTCGTCCGGCAGGACCACGGGGCCGCGCACGCAGCACTGGTCGCGCGGCACATGGTGATGCCGCCCCACCGCGAGGGCGGCCAGGCGCAGTTCGCCCCGCCGCCCCCGCCGCCGGACGCGCTGGACGGCCTCCTCGGCTGGGCGGGCGACCGCCTCGGGACGCCGTTGCCGCTGAGCGAACTGGCCGCGCGGGCCGGCGTCTCGCCGCGCACGCTGGCCCGGCGCTTCGCCGACCAGCTCGGCACGAGCCCCGGCGCGTGGCTGCTGGCCCGCCGCGTCACGGAGGCCCGCACGCTCCTGGAGGAGACGGACCTGCCGGTGGAGGCGATCGCGACCCGGGTCGGCCTGACCTCGGCGGTCAACCTGCGACGCCGCTTCCGCGCCCAGGTCGGCACGACTCCCGGCGCTTACCGGCGGGCGTTCCGGACGCCGTAGAACCGGGCGGTGTCCCAGTTCCTGGGCATCGTTGCGCCCGGACGCGGCGAGCGGTCCACTCGGCCCATCGCTTTTCCCGCCGGAAGGATCACCATGTCGGTCACCGACGAGCTCCTGTCCCACAACGCCGAGTACGCCGCGACCTTCACCGGGCCGCTCCCGCTGCCGCCCGCCAAGCACGTCGCCGTGCTCGCCTGCATGGACGCGCGCATCAACGTCTACGGCGTGCTGGGCCTGCGGGAAGGCGAAGCGCACGTCATCCGCAACGCCGGCGGCGTCGTCACCGAAGACGAGATCCGTTCGCTCGCCATCAGCCAGCGGCTGCTCGGCACCGAGGAGATCATCCTCATCCACCACACCGACTGCGGCATGCTCACCTTCACCGACGACGACTTCAAGAAGTCGATCCAGGAGGACGTCGGCGTCAAGCCCGCCTGGGCCGCGGAAGCGTTCAGCGACCTCGACGAAGACGTCCGCCAGTCGATCGCGCGGATCAAGAACAGCCCGTTCATCCCGAAGAAGGACTCCGTCCGCGGCTTCGTGTTCGACGTCGCCACCGGGAAGCTGGACGAAGTCGCGTGACCGCCGGCCGAGGTGACGAGTCTCGGCAACCTGTCGCGGTGGGTCACCTTCGGCTGGCCGCGGCGGCCGCGGCCAGCGCGACCGCGAACACCCCGTAGGCGACGGCCAGCCCGCCGGCCGGGCTCAGCGCGCCGCCGATCGCACGGCCCAGGAGCTGGCCGACGCACTCGGCCGTGATCACCGCGGTGGCCAGTTCCGTCGCGGTGAGCCTCGGCCCCGGGGCCGAGGCCCGGACGTACAGGCCGGGATAGGCGAGCCCGACGCCGATCCCGGCCACCGTCCAGGCGGCGAGCACCACGGGGAACGGGCCGCCCACGGCCAAGACGGCCGTGCCGAGCGCGGTCAGGCTCAAGCCGGCCGCGGGAAAGCGCCATCCGGACAGGCTCGTCACGGCCCAGCCGAGCGGCGCCGCGCTGAGGACGATCGCGGCCTGGGCGAGGCTCATGCCGAACCCCGTCGTCAGCAGGACGGTGATCAGGCTGTCGGCGCCGAAGTAGCCGACCGCGAACAGCACCATCGCCGCGAGCGCGGCCGGCGTCCCGCGTCGCAGGCGCGCGGTGCCGGCCGGCAGGATCGCGACCATCCCGGCCGCGGCGACCACGGCACCGGCGACCGCGAGCGGCCACCACCCGGCGCTCAGCACGACTCCCGCCGCGCCCAGGGGTACCAGCAACGTCCGGCCGAGCGGCCGCGGGACGTCGTCCGCGGGCGGGTCGTCGCGCACGACCAGCAACCGTCCGATGAGGACGAACGGCACCGGCACCAACAGGGTCCAGCGCCACCCGACGAGGTGTTCGAGGCCCAGCGTCGCGGCCGGCCCGACCAGGGCGGGCAGGATCCACATCGCCGACGACGCGGCGACCACGCGCAGGCGCAGGCGTTCGTCGAGGTGCCGGATCGCGGAGCTGACGCCGAACACCGCGAGCAGGCCGCCGGCGAGCCCGGTGGAAAGCTGGCCCAGCGCGAACATCCACGCGCCCTGCGCGCTGGCGGCCACGACGAGCCCGCCGACGTAGGCGAGCATCCCGGCGGCGAGCGTGCCCCGCGTGCCGAGCCGGCCCAACACCCGGCTCGCCAGCGGAAGCGCGACGAAGAGCCCCAGGGTGGAGCCGGCGATCAGCAGCCCGAGCCGGTCCCCCGCGCCGAGGTCACGGGCGACGACCGGCAGCAGGGTGGAGGCGACGAAGCTGCTGACGGCCGCGGCGAACTCGAGCGCGACGATCCCGGCGGCGAGGAGACGCGATTCCCTCGCCGCCAGGCTCACGTGTACAGCTCGCGGTCGTAGGCGTTGATCTGCACCGGAACGCCGTCGGGGTCGGGAACGCGCACCGAGCGTCCGAAGCCTTCGTCGATGACGGGCCCGGGCTCGTACCCGGCTTTGCGCAGGCGCTGCGCGACGTCTTCCAGGCGTTCGTCGGTCTCGAAGGCGAGTTCGCACCGGCCTTGTTCGCCCCGGCCTTGCTCGCCCCGATGGACCGCCAGCGTGCCGGCGTCGGCGGGCAGTTCGACCCACCCGCCGGGCCGCGAGACCGGGCCGAGGTGGAGGCCGAGCGTCTCGTAGAAGCGGGTCATGGCTTCGACGTCCGAGGTGTAGCGGATCGGCAGCACTCGCATCACGGGCGTTCCTCGCTCTGTCGCAGGTGGTCCTCGAGCACGCGCTCGACATAGGCCGACAGGGACTCGTCGGCATCGACGGAGGCGTGCTTCACCCGCCGGATGAGCTCGGCCGGCAGGTAGACGCTGAACTGCCGCTTGACGGGGTCGGGCATGCCCGCATGCTAGCAAATGGGCATGCCCGCTTGCACGCATGAAGTCCTGCACTTCGCCAGCGGCAGGACACCCGGCCACGGAACCTCATCTTCGACCGGGTGGTCGCAACCGCCCTGCGCGACCGCCGCGGACCACCCTCTTCGCCGGATGACCGAAGTCCCTCAGGAGTCGGTGACCCTGGTGCACGACACGGGCTTCCCCGGGCCCGGCGCCGTCGCCTTGGCCAGCTCCTTCACCCCGTCGAGCAGGACGCGACAGCTCAGCGTCAGAGCCCCGGTCGGCGTGGCGGTGACTTCGGCCTGCTGACCGGCCGTCACCACCACCTCCTGCTTCCACGGCACGCCCACCGGGCCCTGGACGGTCTGCTGCTTGATCTCGTCGTTGTAGCGGTTCGGCGAATCCGCGTAGTCCACCTTCGCCAGCGTCCCGCTTTCCTGGCCGGTCACCTCGTACGTGATGGCCCACGACTTGCCGCTCGGGTTCGAGCACGCCGTCAGACCCGCGCACAGCACCGTCACCGCGAGCACTCCCCTGATGTTCATGCTCCGAACGGTAGAGCCGACCACCGCCGCCGGCATCGCACCGACGACCGATCAACCGATAGTGCGATGGTCTTGGCCGCCGTTGCGCTTCATCGCTCCCGCGATCAGCAGCGCCAGGCCGTTCTCCAGGGCCGGGGCCAGGTCCAGGTGCAGTGCCGCCAGTGCCGGGTCCACTTCGTACGCCGCGAGCGCGCTCGGTGACGGGCGGCAGTGCGTCCACAGCCCGCCGGTCAGGATCATCGCCAGCAGGCACACCGATGCCGCCTCCTCGCCGACCTCCGGCACGTACCGCCGGATCAGCTCGGCCATCGAGCCCAGCCCCGCCAGCGCGGACCGCTTGAAGCGCACGACGGCGTCGGTCGACACGTTGTGTTCCAGGACACCCGCCTGCGCGCCGATGAGGTCGCAGAGCACCGTGCGTCGCGCCAGTGAGTAGGCGACGACCGTCGCGAACCGCTCGCCCCGCTCCCCCGCCGACGCGCCCGGGTCGACGCCGGCGGACAGCTCGACGGCCACTTCGTCCAGCCAGTCGCGCAGGGCGCGGTCGAGGAGCTCGAGCAGCACCGCCTCGCGGGATTCGAAGTAGCGCAACACATTCGACTTCGCGAGGCCGACCCGCCGGCTGAGCTCGTTGAGGCTCACGTCGGCCACCGGCATCTCGTCGAGCATCGCCAGCGCCGTGTCGAGAATCGTGCGGCGCCGCTCCTCCCGCTGCTCCGCGCTGCGGGCCCGCTGGAACGTCATGCCACCCAGCGTAACGCCCGTCGCGCGAAATTGAAGACCGGCAGTCTCTTGACAACAGACCGATGGTTCCTTAGCGTCGTCCTCATAACAGACCGCCGGTCCGAAAGGGCCGCCGACGGAGGGAACGCCATGGGCGAGAACTGGACCGAACGCGACGTGCCGAGCCAGCAGGGCCGCGTCGCCGTCATCACCGGGGCCAACACCGGGCTCGGGTTCGACACCGCGAAGGTGCTGGCCGAGCGCGGCGCGACGGTGGTGCTGGCCGTTCGCGACGTCGAAAAGGGCAAGCAGGCCGCCGCCCGGCTCGGCGCGAACGCCGACGTCACAGTGCAGCAGCTGGACCTGGGGTCCCTGGACTCGGTCCGGGCCGCCGCGGCCGAGCTGCACGGGACGCTGCCGAAGATCGACCTGCTGGTCAACAACGCCGGCGTCATGTACCCGCCGAAGCAGACCACCGCCGACGGCTTCGAGCTGCAGTTCGGCACGAACCACCTCGGGCACTTCGCGTTCACCGGCCTGCTGCTCGACATGCTGCTCCCGGTCGAGGGCTCCCGGGTCGTGACGGTCGCGAGCATCGCCCACCGCATCCGCGCCTCGATCCACTTCGACGACCTGCAGTGGGAGAACTCCTACGACCGCGTCGCGGCCTACGGGCAGGCCAAGCTCGCGAACCTGATGTTCGCCTACGAACTGCAGCGCCGCCTCGCCCCGCACGGCACGACGGCGTCCATCGCCGCCCACCCCGGCGTGGCCCGCACGGAGCTGATGCGCAACTCCCCCGCGATCGCCCGCGCGCTCTTCCCGCTGGTCGCGCCGCTGTTCACGCAGAGCTCGGAGCGCGGCGCCCTCCCGACCCTCCGCGCGGCGACGGACCCCGCGGCCCTCGGCGGCCAGTACTACGGTCCGTCCGGCGTGGGCGGCTACCGCGGACGCCCGGAGGTGGTGACGTCGACGCCGCAGTCCTACGACGTGGCGGTCCAGCGTCGCCTGTGGACGGTGTCGGAGGAGCTCACCGGGATCAAGTTCCCGGTCGGCTGACGGCGCCGGAGCTAGAGCCAGTCGTGCTCGCGGGCATAGCGGGCCGCTTCGTGGCGGGTGCGGGTCTGGGTCTTCTGCATCGCGTTGGACAGGTAGTTGCGCACCGTTCCCTCCGCCAGGTGCAGCTGCCCCGCGATGTCGGCCACCGAAAACCCTTCCCGCGTCGCGCGCAGGACGTCGAGCTCGCGGTCGGTCAGCGGGCAGTCGTCGACGACCGCGAGCGCCGAGACGTCCGGGTCGATCCAGCGCTTGCCCGCGTGCAGCGTCCGGATCACCTCCGTGATGTGCGCCGGTTCCGCCGACTTGCTGACGAAGCCCTGCACGCCCAGCTTCAGCGCCTTCCGGAGCACCCCGGGCCGGGCGTGGCGGGTCAGCATCAGGATCACCTGCCCGGGCCGCGCCTGCCGGATCCGCGCGACCGCCCCGAGTCCGTCCACCCCCGGCATCTCGAGGTCGATGACGAGCACGTCCGGGCGATGCCGCAGCGTGGCGGCCACCGCCTCCTCGCCGTCTTCGGCCTCGGCGAGCACGGTGATCTCGCCTTCCAAGGGCAACAACGCCGCCAGGGCCTTGCGCAACAGGGCTTCGTCGTCGGCGAGCACCACGGTGGTCATCGGCCGTCCTCCGGGGTCTTCACAAGATAGGCCGCGGTCAGGAAGCGGCCGTCCGTCCGCGACACTTCCAGCTCGCCACCGGTCTCCGTCAGGCGGTGCCGCAACGTCGAGAGCCCGCTCAGCTCGAGCGGGCCGTCCTCGGCCGCGCCGTCGTTGACGATGGCGATCCCGCGCCGGGAAAGGGTGATCCGCACCTGCCGCGCGTCGGCGTGCCGCAGGATGTTGGTCGTCGTCTCGCGCAGGACCTGGCCGAGCAGCTCGCCCGCGCGAGCGTCCACTTCGGACTCCCGCTCGACGCGCACGTGGATGCCCGCCGCCTCGAAGAGGTTCTTCGCGTTCTCCAGTTCGGCGGAGAGGTTGAGCCGCCGCTGCGCGTAAGCGAGCTCCTTGGTCTGCACGATCGTGTCGCCGACCAGGCTGCGCACCTCCCCCAGCTCCGCGCGTGCCCGGTCGACGTCGCTGTCCAGCAGCTTCTCGGCGAGCGCGACCTTCAGCTTCACCACGTGCAGCGTGTGGCCCTGGATGTCGTGCAGGTCGCCGGCGAAGCGCACGCGCTCCCGGGTCACGGCCAGCTCCGCCTCCCGCTCGCGCGACTGCTCCAGCTCCGCGATCAGGTCGAAGAACCGCTGGCTGACGAACATGAACGCGGTCGAGACCAGCACCGCCACCGCGGGAACGGCGACGAACTGCACCAGCCGGGAGCCGACGCGGTCGTCGTGCGTCAGCAGGTTCGCCGCGCCCAGGACGGCGACCAGCGCGCCGAGCCCGAAGAGGGCCGCGAGCCGGTGACGCCGCAGCGGCGGGATGAGG
Organism: Amycolatopsis sp. NPDC114505; assembly: GCF_055633615.1. Taxonomy (NCBI): domain Bacteria; kingdom Bacillati; phylum Actinomycetota; class Actinomycetes; order Pseudonocardiales; family Pseudonocardiaceae; genus Amycolatopsis; species Amycolatopsis sp. NPDC114505. The sequence goes on from NZ_JBVKDV010000003.1 coordinate 1,480,540, forward strand.
AACGACCCCACGAGCGACAGGCCGTAGAACGCGGCGGTGTCGTCGGTCAGCGCCCCGGCCAGCCAGACCACGGCGGTCACGACCAGGCTGGGCCGCGCGACGCGGAGGTAGTCGCCCGCGGTCCAGCGCTCGGCGGTCGCCAGCGCCGCGATCAGCCCCACGACCTGGATGACGACGTGCCACCAGGTCCGCGCGGTGAACACCAGCAGCAGCACGCCGACGAGCGCGAGCGGCGGGATCGTCGTCATCAGGTTGAGCCGGCGCAGCCGGTCCTGGACCGCCCCGCCGGTCCACAACGTCCTGCGCGCGATCGTGGGCACCTCCATGATCCGAGCCTAACGGGCGCGGCGGGCACCACCAGTGACACTGCGTCATGTGTGCGGGTGACGTCAGCACACTGCCGGCCGGCGGCGCGGACCGCTGGAATCGGAGCATGTCCACGACACCCGTCATCGACGTCGACCGCCTGAACCTCACCTACGGCGCTTTCGCCGCCGTCAAAGACCTTTCGTTCCAGGTGGAACGCGGGGAGCTGTACGCACTGCTCGGCACCAACGGCGCCGGGAAGACCTCGACGCTGGAAACGGTCGAAGGTCACCGCACGCCGTCGTCGGGCGCCGTCCGGGTCTTCGGGAAGGACCCCCGCGACCGCGCCGCGGTCCGGCCGCGGATGGGAATCATGTTGCAGGAGAGCGGGTTCTCCCCGGACCTGACCGTGCGGGAGACCGTCCGGCTGATCGGGGGGCTCACCGAGCGGGCCGACGACGTCGGGCGCGTGCTCGGCATGGTCGACCTCACCCGCAAGGCCACCACGACGGTCGGCCAGCTCTCCGGCGGCGAGAAGCGGCGGCTGGACTTCGCCACCGCCGTCTACGGGACCCCCGAGCTGGTCTTCCTGGACGAGCCCACCACCGGTCTGGACATCCAGTCCCGCGACGCGCTCTGGGACGCGGTGGACCGGCTGCGCGAGGACGGCTCGACCGTCGTCCTCACCACGCACTACCTCGAAGAAGCCCAGCAGCGCGCCGACCGCATCGGGCTCATGCACCAGGGCACCTTCCACCGGGAGGGCACCGTCGCCGAGCTGACGCGGACCCTGCCGGCGACCATCCGCTTCGGGCTCCCGCCGCACACGCCGTCGCCACCGCTGCTCGCCACGCGCGGGGCGGACGGCAAGTTCCTCGTCGAGACCTTCAGCCTGCAGAAGGACCTGCACACGCTGCTGGGCTGGGCACAGGACAACGCCGTGGAGCTGCAGGACCTCCAGGCCGGGCCGACGCGGCTCGACGACGTCTTCCGCGCCATCGAAAACTCCTGAGAAAGGAATCCCATGCTCACGATCGCTCGTGGCGAGCTGATCCAGATCTTCCGCAACCGCCTCGTCCTGGTCACCGCCCTGGTGCTGCCGGCCGCGCTCAGCGCGTTCTTCATCGCCAAGCACGACCTCTTCACCGAAATCGGCAGCCTCGGCTACATCGCCACGCTGGCGCTGTTCTTCGTGGCCGGCATCGGGCTCTACACCACGACGGTGACCACCCTGGCGTCCCGCCGTCAGAACCTGTTCCTCAAGCGCCTGCGCTCCACCGCAGCGGGCGACGCCGGCATCCTCGGCGGGCTGCTGCTGCCGATCACCGTGCTCTCGGTGCTCCAGATCGCCGTCATCCTGGGGGCGCTGGCCGTGGTCGCCGGCACGCCGGCCGACCCGCTGCTGCTGGTCGCGGCCGTGGTGTCGGTCGTGGCCATGATGCTCGCGCTCGGCCTGGCCACGGCGGGCCTGACGAACTCGCCCGAACACGCGCAGGTCACCACGCTGCCGGTCAGCCTCGGCGTGATCGCCGTGTCCGGCTGGGTCGGCGTCACCGGCACCGGCGACCTCACGCTGCTCAAGCGGCTGCTGCCCGGCGGCTCGGCGACCGAGCTGGTGCTGAACGCCTGGAACGGCGGCAAGCCGCTCAGCGACTCGCTGGTCCTCTTCGGCCCCACCCTGGCCTGGGTCGTCATCGCCGTCGCGCTGGCCACGCGGCTCTTCCGCTGGGAACCGCGCCGCTGACCGGCGGCCGGAACGACAAGAGGGGAAATCCGATGCGCAAGACTTTGCTGGCCGCGGCCGTGGCCGTGCTGGGTTCGACCGTGGTGGTCCCGGCGGCCTCCGCCGCGCCGGGCGGGCTCGACTGGGGCGCGTGCCCGGCCGGGGCGTTCCCGACGCCGGACCTGCAGTGCACGACGATGAAGGTCCCGCTGGACTACCGGAACCCGGACGGCCGGAAGATCGACGTCGCGGTGTCGCGCCTGCCGAGCAAGAACCCGGAGAAGCGGCGGGGCGTGCTGCTGACCAACCCGGGCGGGCCCGGCGGCGAAGGCCTGGACTACCCGCAGCTGCTGAAGCTGGTGAAACTGCCGCAGAGCGTGCTCGACGAGTACGACATCATCGGCTTCGACCCGCGCGGCGTCGCGCACAGCACCCCGGTGACCTGCGACCTGACACCCGAGCAGATGGCCGTCGGCAACCTGCCGTACGCGAAGGGCCCGGGCGACGTCGTGAAGCAGGCGGAGCTCGCGAAGACAGAAGCCCGGCAGTGCGCCGGCGCCGAGACCGGGCCGCTGTTGCCGTACATCACGACGGCGAACACCGCGCGGGACATGGACCGCATCCGCGCCGCGCTCGGCGAGTCCACTGTGTCCTATCTGGGCGCGTCCTACGGCACGTACCTGGGCGCGGTGTACACGACGATGTTCCCCGAGCGCAGCGACCGGTTCGTGCTGGACAGCAACCTGGGGCCGGGCGGCTACGACATCGACGCGATGCGCGGCTTCGGCCGCGGGATGGAGGACCGCTTCCCGGACTTCGCGAAGTTCGCCGCGGCGCACCCGGAGTACGGGCTCGGCGGCACGCCCGCGCGGGTGACCGCCAAGTTCCACGAGCTGGCCGCGCGGCTGGACCGGACCCCGGTCGCAGGCATCACCGGGTCGGTCTTCCGCGGCTTGACGTTCGAGGGGCTCTACAGCACGGACCTGACACCGCTGGCGAAGAACTGGCAGGCCCTGGACCGGGGTCAGGCCCCGAAGCTGCCGGAAACCGCGGCGGAGGTGGCCGAAAACCTCTTCTCGGCGCGGTTCGCCGTGCTCTGCGGGGACACGGCCTGGCCGCGGTCGGTGGCGAGCTACCAGCGGGACGTGGCGGTCGACCGGGTCCGGTACCCGCTGCTCGGCGCGGCCTCGGCGAACATCGCGGCGTGCGCGTTCTGGCCGTCGGCGCCGGTCGAGCCGAAGGTGCGGATCACCGGGCGGGGCCCGGCGAACGTGCTGATGATCCAGAACGAGCGTGACCCGGGAACGCCGCTGGCCGGCGCCCGCGAACTGCGCGCGGCGTTCGGCGACCGCGCCCGGATGGTGACCGTCGACCAGGGCGGGCACGGCGCCTACCTGTTCGCGCCGAACCAGTGCGGCACCAGCACGGTGACGGAGTTCCTGGTCACCGGTTCGCGGCCGGCGCACGACAAGTTCTGCGCCGCCGAGAACCGCTGACTCTCCCCGGAGCCGCGTCGCGAGCACTCGGCTCGCGGCGCGGCTCTTCAGTCCGTCGCCACCCGGATGATCGTCTTGCCGGGACGGCGCCGCGGGCCGGCGAACGCGTCGGCCGTCTCGGCGAGCGGGCGCACGTCGCCGACGAGGGGCTTGAGACGGCCGTCGCGCACCCGCTGGGCCAGGTCCGCGAGCCGGGCACGGTCGGCTTCGACCACGAAGAAGACGGCGCGCCCGTCCTCCGGCCGCACCGTGGGCGGCTCGGCGATGGTCACCAGGGTGCCGCCCGGGCGCACGAGCGCGGCCGACTTCGCGAGGACGTCGCCGCCGAAGACGTCGAAGACCACGTCGGCCCGCTCCCCCGGATCGGCGTCCGGGGCCTGGAAGGCATGGGCGCCGAGGCCGAGCACGAGGTCACGGTCGTGCGCCCGGCCGGTGCCGATCACCCGGGCGCCCGCCTCCCGGGCGAGCTGGACGGCGAGTGACCCCACGCCACCGGCGGCGCCGTGGATCAGCACGGTCTGCCCGGCGGTGAGCCCGGCGTGGTCGAAGAGTCCTTGCCACGCGGTCAGTCCGGAGATCGGCAGCGAGGCGGCCACGGTGTGGTCGATGTCGGCGGGCAGCGGCGCGAGGTTGCGCGCCTCGACGGCGGTGAACTCGGCCAGCGAGCCGTTGCGCGTCCAGTCGGCGAGGCCGAACACGCGCTGGCCGACGGTGAGCCCGGTGGTGCCGTAGCCCAGGTCGACGACGACGCCGGACAGCTCGTGCCCGGGCACGCTCGGCGTGCGGTCACGGCCGGCGCGGTCGGTCCAGGAGGCGGGCCAGGTGAGTTCACCGGGGGTGAAGCCCGCGGCGTGCACCCGCACGACGACGTCGTTCTCGGCGGCGTGCGGGTAGGGCAGATCGGTCAGGCTGAGCCCGCCGACGCCCGCGTCCCGATCAGTGGCGACGATCGCTTTCATGGCTTTCACGGTTTGCTCCGATTCAGGTCGGCCAGGCGGAACCGAGCACGCGGTCGACGGTCGTCGTACGCCGGAAGCCGGGGAGGAAGTGTTCGATGACGTCGGCGTTCACGGTGCCGTTGGTGGTGTCCGGGCGGTCCTTCTGGCCTTCGAAGTAGGCGGTCAGGAACTCGTTCTTGAAGTCGCCCCGCGGGTGCACGGCGAGGATCTCCCCCACCCGGTCGGTGTCCAGCTCACCGAGCCCGAACCCGACGACATCGGTGAGCACCCCGAAGTGCGTCCCGGCGACCTCCGGCCCCATGCGGCCGGGAATGCCGGGCGTGGTGTGCAGCGCGATCGCCGTCCACACGGTTTCGGCGGCCGCGGCGGAGAAGCCACGCTCGAGCAGGAACTTGCGCCCGTGGTCGGCGCCATCGACCTCGAAGCGTTGCTCCACCTCGGAAAACGGCGTCGCGAGGCCGGTGTCGTGGAACATGGCGGCCAGGTACAGCAACTCGGGATCCGGGGCGACGCCGAGCCGTTCGGCATGGATCCGGCCGAAAAAGTAGACCCGGCGCGAGTGGTGGTAGACGAGCGGACCGGTCGTCTCCTGGAGATGCCGCGTCGCCTCGGCGACCGCCGCGGTGTCGGGGACTTCGATGCCCGCGATGACTTCGGTCATGACCTTCGCCCTTTCTCTCAGGCGCCTGCAGGACCGACGGTAGACCGATGTTGAGTTACGGTCAACCTATGTAACGTATGTCGCTGCGGGTCCCTCAGGGCCGACGCCGGGGCAACCACGTCTTGCGGGTCATGTGATCGCGGAGCCCCAGCTGACGGAGGATGCCGTCCGCGTTCGACCCCATCCACGCGTAGGTCTCCCGGACCCAGTCGGCGGCAGCGGCCAGCGATTCGGGCTGGTCGTGCTCCCGCAACGTCGCGACGATGCTCTTCAGCTCGGTACTCGAACGCCCGGCCAGCGCCTTGCGCAGCAAAGACCGGCCGACCTCCGCTTCGCCGGAGCCGAACAGGAAGACGATGTCGTGCACGATCGCACGCTCGCCCCGCCCGGCCGCCGTGGTCGCGGCCAGCACCGCGTCGGCGTACGACGGAAACTCGATTTGCAGTCCGCGGAGCAGCGGGCCCAGCCGCTCCGCCGGCTGGCTTGTGAGGTGACCGACGACCGAGCCGTCGGCCGACAGGGCGTCGAAGACGTCGCCGAGCGACGGCCTTCCCGCGCGGACCGCGAGGAACAGCAGCGTCCCGGCTTCGCCGGCGGGCAGGGTGCGGACCAGGTTCACCAACGCCTGGACGTCGTCGCCGTCGACGAGGCTCGCGAACATCCGCTCCTTCATCGACGGCTCCAGGCGATCGATGATGATCACGGCCAGCTCGGGGTGCGCCGCGACGGATTCGGTGACCAGATCGGTGAACCGGCGCGCGAGGACCGCGTCGACGGGAACGAGTGCGGCCAGCAGCGCGGCACAGAACTCCGGCCCGCGTTCGACCGTCCCCCGGAGGATTCGCTGCCGGTCGCCGTCACCGCATCCGCGCAGCAGCTCGACCACGGTTCCCACCGCCGCCTGCCCCGCGACCTGTTCGAGCAGCTTCCTCGCGTCGACCGGGCGCCCCTCCTCGCGCAGTGCGGCGACGATCTCCAATGCCGATCGCGCCGGCCGGGACACCAACGCACGCCGGCAGAGCCGGAAGGCCGCCTCATCGTGATCGCGGAGACGCAACGCGGCGGCGAGGGCCGTGACATCGGCGTTCGACAGCAGTTCGGCGGCCCGGGTCAGCGTCCGGTCGGCGTGCGGTTCCTGGTCCGTCTCCCAGAAGATGGTCATGAGGTCGAGCAGCGAATCGACGTCGTGAGCGCGCTCGATGACGGCGTGCGCGACTCCGGCGCTGTCGGCCGTGCGGCCTGCGTCGGTCATCGCCTTGCAGAGCTGAGCGACGGCTCGGGGCGGCCGTGTGGCCACAGTGTCGGCTGAGGCGGCGTACAGGCCGAACGCCACCTCTTCCCGGCCGACCGCCCGCAGTTCGTCGGCCAGCAGGGCGATGTCCGCGCTGGGGAGGTTTCCCGCCGCGCGGACGATCAACCGGTCCACTTCTTCACGCAGTCCGCCCAGCCACAGGGAGTTGATCAGCTCGATCAGCGAGCCTCCGGCCTGCGCGGCGTCGAACGCGGAGTTCAGCAGCTCGATCAGCTCGGCGGCCCGGTCGTCGGCCTGGAAGAGGCAGGCGACGTTCGCGACATCGGCGAACTTGCACAGCCCGATCGCCCGCACCAGCCCGGCCGCCAGCTCCGGCAGATCGGTGTCGTGCAGCGCATCGACGATCCGCAGCACCTCGACCGGCGGCCGCTGAGCCGCGGCCGCGAGCGCGGTGCCCACGTCCTCGGCGGCTCCCTGCCGGTCGAGCAGCGCGATGATCGCCGCGACCTCCTGGTCCGCCCGCAACGCGGCCGACGCGGCCAGGAGCTGGTCGCCCGCCTGCTCCCGCCCGTGCGCGCGCAACGCCTGCACCTCGGCGTACATGTCGGCCGGGCGGCGCCGGAGCAGCGCCTCCAGGCCGGCCGGCGGCTGCGGCAGCGCGCGTGTCGCGTCGTCAGCCGCTCCGTGCGTGGTGCGCAGGGCGACGCGGTGCCGGTTGCGGACCAGCGCGATCGCCTTGCCGTCGTTGCGGGTCCGCTGCTGGGGCACCGGGAAGTGCCGGGCCTGCAGGTCCACCCGCACGTGGTAGAAGAGCGTCTCCATGTCGAGCAGGTCGGGTCCGTCCGGCAGGCCGTGGACCAGCTTGTCGACCAGTGCGCCGGTGAACGCGGTGTAGCGCTCGTCCGCGGGCGCGAGCGCCACGCTCGTCTCCGCGGACGCGGTCATGAGGTAGGTGCCGTCGACCCGGGCGTGGTCCGCGAGTTCGACCGAGCCGCCCATGCCGCCCTGCAGCGCACGACCGCTGTAGCAGCAGTCCAGGATCGCGACCTTGCCGTAGCAGGCGCGCGCGGTGCCCACGATCTCGCGGCGGATGTCGTCGTAGCGCACCGCCCGGTACAACCGGTCGCCGGCCGCGTTCGGCAAGCCGAGGTAGAGCTCGGACCGGTCGTCGAGCAGTCCGTGCCCGGCGAAGTAGAACACCAAGGCGTCGGAGGCTTCGGACGCGGCGGCGTGCACGGCCTCCAGCACGTCGTCGACCGAGGTCGGGTTGAGCAGGGCGACGCAGTTCTCCTCCGGCAGCCCCCACAGGTCGGCGTCGGTCAGAACTTGGTGCAGCGTCTCGATGTTGTTCCCGACCGCGGGAAGTCCTTCGAGCGACGTGTAGTCGGAAACACCGACGAGCACCGCCCGGGAAGCGCGCGGATCGGGCAGTCCGGCCCGGGGACCGGTCGCGTCACTCATCGTCGCCCGTGCCCACGGGGAGGTTCGCGCTCTTCAGCATGGCGAGCTGTTCGTCGGACAGCGGCCCGACGACGGTGAACTTCACCGGCGGCGTGGCGTTCCTGGACCGGAGGAAGCTGGCCCACGCGACACCGAGGTTGGCCAGACCGGTCAGGGAGCCGATGGACATGCAGATGACCTCGACCGCGCCCATGTGGCCAGTACTCGGCGATCCCGCGGTGCTGATCGTCGCCGAACGCACCACGTCCACATCCTGACGGAGCCAGTGATAGAACTGCTCGAGAGCCTGTTCGTCGCCGTCCGCGCTGATCGTGAGCTCCACTCGACCTCCGCTCGAAAAGGGACACCTACCACCAGTCGCTCGCGGGACCGGCCTTGTAACAGGTTTCTCCTCGAACGTCGGACATGCCGCTGCCCGCGCCCGACCTTCGTCGAGCGCGGGCGGCGGCCTTCTTACTTCGTGGAGGTGATGAAGTACACGACGATGCCGATCAACGCGAGAACTTCGGTCAGCACGAAGGTCGAGTACCCGATCGTCTGCAGTTTCCCTTTCGCTTCCGGCTGGCGGGCGGTACCATTGATGACGGCCGCGAAAATGAGGCCGACACCGATTCCCGGGCCGATCGCGCCCAGTCCGTAGCCGATGGCGGCGAGGCCGGGGTTGATGTTGGCGGTCTGGGCCAGAACAGCGTCGTTCATGGACATTCCCCTTCAGATCGTGGCACACCGAATCAAGAGAAACAGGCAGCTGCGTCGAAGAGAGGGATTCACCGGAACCGATGGTTCGAACACGGCAAGGATATCACAAAACGGACGCCCGGAAACTGCACGGAATGCGTTACGGCTTTTCGCTCACAGCGAAGAGCGAAGAAGAGGTCAGTCCTCTTCGCCGGCCGCCGAGAGGAATGCCGCCAGGTCGTCCGTGAAGCGCAGCAGCAAGCCGTAGAACGCCTGGCGGTCCTTTGACGACCAGCCCGACAGCGCCTGGCCGAACCAGCCGAGGAGCGTCGAGACGTACCGGTCGGCCAGGTCGGCCCCCTCCGGGGTCAGCTCGACCAAGCGGGCGCGGCGGTCGTCCGGGTCGGCCAGGCCGTTGACGAGCTTGCGCCGTTCGAGCACGTGCAGGTGCCGCGTGACGTGGGGGCCGGCCACCTGCATCCGGTCCGCGATCTCGCCGACGCGCATCGCCTTGCCGGTCATGTGCAGGGCCAGCAGGATCGACAGCCCGGGCCGGTCGAGGTCGGCGCCGATCTGCTTCAGCGCGCGCTCCCCCAGGCCGCTGCGGTTCATCAGGTTGCCCAGCTGCACGAGCCGGGGCAGTACGGACCGCAGCTCGTCGCCGGCGTCAGTGGCGGCCATCACACCCCTTAGATAGCTAACTTAGGTATACAGTTGCGTCATGCTGCAGGTCTTCCCCGGCATTGTCGCACCCGCGACATAGATACCTAACTTAGCTATCGGGGGTCATCATGAACACCACACCACGGTCCGTGCTCATCTCGGGCGCGAGCATCGCCGGTCCCGCGCTGGCCTTCTGGCTGCGGAAGGCCGGGTTCGCGGTCACCGTCGTCGAGAAGTCCGCCACGATCCGGGAGGGCGGCTACCCGATCGACGTCCGCGGCACCGCCCTGGACGCCGCCCGGCGGATGGGGATCCTCCCCCGCCTGCGGGACCTGCACATCTCGTCGCGCCGGCTGACCTTCCTCGACACCGACGGCAGCGAGGTGGCTTCGCTGGAGCCCAACGCGATCGTCGGCGGTGTCGAAGGCGAAGACGTCGAGATCCGGCGGGGCGACCTGACGCGCACGCTGTACGACCTCGTGCGCGACGACGCCGACTTCCGGTTCGAGGACAGCATCGAGACCCTGACGCAGCACGACGGCGGCGTCGACGTCACCTTCCGCAGCGGCCGCCAGGACACCTACGACCTGGTGTTCGGCGCCGACGGCCTGCACTCGGCCACCCGCGGGCTGGTCTTCGGGGACGAGAAGCAGTTCCACCACTACCTCGGCTACAGCTTCGCCGGGTTCACCCTGCCCAACGACTTCGGCCTCTACCGCGAGGGGCTCACGTGGAGCACCCCGGGCAAGGGCGCGGCGCTCTACGCCGTCCTCGAAAGCAAGGAGGTCCACGGCTTCCTGGTCTTCGCCAGGACGGACCCGCCGATCGAGGCGTTCCGGGACCCCGAGGCGCAACGCGATCTCGTCGCGGCGACCTTCGCGGGCGAGGGCTGGGAAATCCCGCGCATGGTGGCGGCGATGCGCGAGGCCGACGACCTGTTCTTCGACGTCGTCAGCCAGATCCACCTGCCGCGGTGGACGGACGGACGCGTCGCGCTCGTCGGCGACGCCGCCCACGCGCCGTCGTTCCTGACCGGCCAGGGCACGAGCCTCGCCCTCGTCGGCGCCTACATGCTCGGCCAGGCCCTGGCCACGATCCCGGACCACACGGCGGCGTTCGCGGCCTACGAGAGCCGGGTGCGGGACTTCGTCGAACGCAACCAGGCCCTGGTGAGCGAAGGCAAGGCCACGCTGTTCCCGACGACGGCGGAGGCGCTCGAACAGCGCAACGCCGCACTGCGCCGGCTCACGGAAGCGCCGGCGCCCGCGCCGCGGCCCGAGCACTCGGCGCTCACGCTGCCGGACTTCCCCGGCCGCTAGAGGTTCTTCAGCACGCTCGCCAGGATGATCGTCGCGCACACGACGCCGTTGACGATCCGGTGGTCCACGACGATGGCCGCGAACTCGCGCAAGGTCGCGCTCGGCCAGAAGTACCACGCCGTCGGGGCGCCGATCACCTGGCCGTTCACCTCGACCTCGCGGGCGATCAGCGCCGCGCGCAGGACGTGGAAGTTGTTCGTCACGACGACGCAGCGGTAGCCCGGCTTCCGCGAGCACATCAGGCCGGCGCTGAACGCCAGGTTCTCGCGCGTGGTCCGTGACCGGTCTTCGAGCACGATCCGCTCGCGGGCGACACCGCGGTCGGCGAGGTAGTCCGCCATCGCGTGCGACTCCGGCCGGTCCTCCCCCGGCCCCTGCCCGCCCGAGGTGACCAGCAGCGGCGCGCGGCCCTTGCGGTACTCCGCTTCGAGGACCCGCCGCCCGCGGTCCAGCCGGCCGGCCAGCAGCGGCGGGACGTTCTTGCCACCCAGCAGGCCGGAGCCGAGGACCACGACGAAGTCGAGCGGGCGGCGGCTGCGGACGTGCCCGTAGACCAGCGAGTACAGCAGGAAGCAGACGAACAGGAACGACAGGTACGCGACGATCCCGTCGACGCTGTCGCGGACCGTTTCGAGGGGCGCCCAGCCGAGCTGCCCGACCACGAAGCCGAAGACGATCAGCGCCACGATGCCGGCCCCGGCGGCCAGCGACAGCAGGTTCGCCGGGCGCCGGCCTTCGCGGCGCAGCATCGTCACGCCGTTGCCGATCAGGAACACCGCGAGCACGACGATGGTGAGGGGAACCAACGCGAACAGCCCGAACGCGACGATCGCCGCGGCCTCCGGTGAGACCGACGCCAGGTGCGCGAGCGCCGCGAGACCGAAGAACGCGAGCGCGAAGAAGAGGTAGAAACCGTTGCGCAGCTTGCGGCGGTCGAGCAGGAAGCTGACCAGGAAGACGGCGAAGCAGAAGACGGCCGCGGCGAGCAGGAACAGGGCCGGGTTCACCCGATCTCCAGCCGGCGCCAGGTCGCGAGGAACGTCAGCGCCGCCGCGATGGACCCGAACGAGGCGAACGAGCTCGCCGCCAGGTAGACGACCCAGGCGTTGTCCCGCACGGTTTCCTCGTAGCCGTTGGCCAGCGACGCTCCGATGAGGACGGTGCCGAGGGCCAGGAACACCACGCCGCCGAGCGCGGCGACGGTCACGACGAGCACCCGCGGGATCCGGCGCGGCCCGTCGTGGTGGCGCACGGCCCCACGCCGCGCCAGCCACCACGACGCCAGGCAGGCGAGCCCGAGCGCGACCGCGTCGGCGGCGAGGGTGTCGGAGAGCCGGTGCCACTTCGCCGTCACGGTGTACGCGCCGATGCCGACCGACCAGGAGAGCAGCAGGAACAGCGTCACGCCGCGCCAGCGGTAGGGCATGACGAGCAGGGCGGCGAATAGCACGGTCATCGCGATCGTGGTGTGCCCGCTCGGCAGGCTGTTGTTCGCGTAGTGCCCGGTGAGCGGCACGAGCGACGGCCGGGGCAGTACGTACCGCTTGAGCACCTGCGTCACGAGCTGGCCGGCCACGATCACGCCCACGGCCGCGAAAGCGAGATCCCACCGCCGTCGCAGCAGGCCGACGACACCGACCAGCACGACCGCGACGGCCAGCGAGTAGACGGTGATCCGGCTCAGGCTCGCGTCGGCGACGTCCTGGTCACGCGCGGCGGCCTCGTCGGCTCCGCGCAGCGCGGCGTTCTCCAGCGCTTGCCCCGGAACGGTCCAGACGGCGAGAAGGTAGACGACCACCAGGACGACGGCGCAGACGGCCGCGACGACCAGCCAGTGACGGGCGGGAACCAACCGGGACCTCCAACAGGTGTCGCACTACTCCGAACAGAGTAGTTACCTGTTGTGGCCGGACGCACACCGAGGGTTCGCGGTCAGCGCTCCGGCCAGCGGACCTCGTCCGGGGCGGAGTGGAACTGACGCAGGTGCTGATCCTCCGTACGGCTCTTCAGCGGGAACTTGAACCGCGAGCCGTCCGGCCAAGTGAGCGTCCGCTTGCGGAAGCTCACCTCCGGAGCAGCCGTTCCCCGTGCCTCCCAGAGAACCTGCGGCTCGGGCGCGTCGGCCGGGTCCAGGTACGTCGAGCCCGTGTCGACCAGCGCGACCGACGTCGGCGAGCACGCCAGCCACGGGCCCTTCGCCCGCCGGAGCCGGTCGAGTGGCTCGAGGACCTGGGCGTCCGCCGGGCCGGTCACGTGGACCGCGCGCTCGCCCTTGCCGCCGCCGCTGCCGGCCGCGCTCGCCAGGTACGCGACGAAGCCCACCGCCGCGCCGATCCCGCGCGCGACGTTGCCGAGGGCCCGCAGCACCGGCTGCGAACCCTCGACCGTGCCGTCCTCGCGGCGGCCGGGGACGGCGTACCGCAGGTCGGCATCACTCAGGCGCAGCACGATCACCGGCTCCCGCCAGCGGTCGCGCAGCACCGCCTCCACGCGCTCCCGGAACCCCGGGCGCACCTGCGCCGCGTCGGCGACGGACTCCATCCGGTCGCCGAACTCGACGGCCTTCCGCTCTAGATGTCCAAGTTCCGCCGGGTCTCTTCCGGACTCTGGTCCCCGCCGATCCCGCTCTTGTTCAACCACGGTTCGTCCTCCTCGGGGGTGACGGCTTCCTTGCCTTCGGTGAACGCCGTCTTGCCCGCGGCGATCCCGGCCTTCACGCTCGCGCCGGCGACCAGCGGGCTCGCGCCGACCGACGTGCCGAACATCGTGGTCAGCGCGCGGTTGCCGGGCGTGAACGGCACGCGGGCGGCGTTCTCCAGCGTGTCGAGGCCGAAGCGGGACTCGCCGGCGTACCGGCCGAGCCGGAACTTCCGGGTCATCTCCACGACCTTCGTCGAGTACTTCGCGAGGAACTCGATGAACGTGTCGAGCAGCTTGCCGAACTTGCCGAGGTAGCGGGTGACCTTCTGCAGCACGCTCGCGGCCTTGGCGATGGACGCCGTCATCGCCGCGGCGACCGAGCTGCCGAAGCTGATCACCGACGCGGCCAGCGCCGGCAGCCAGATGGTGATCAACCAGGACACCAGCTCGGTGATGATCGCCTTGATCACCTCTTCGATGACCTGCATGACCATCGACCACATCTGCAGCACCTCGGCGACCGACCCGGCCGCCGAGCCGACGCCGCGGATGCCGGAGGAGAAGTCTCCGAGCGCCTCCTTGGCGGCCTTGCCCGCCTCGTCGACCCACTCGGCCAGCGCCGTGTCGCCGGTCTGCTCGAAGTCCTCGGCGAGCGCGACGAAGCCGTGCGCGATGGTGCTGAAGTTCTCCGACGCGTGCCCGATGGCCGGCCCGTCGCCGGTGACCGCGTGCAGCGCGTCCTGCAGCGGCTGGACCAGCTCGAGCAGCATGTTGAGCCCGTGGCTGACCAGCCAGCCGATCGGGTCCATGGCGAAGGTGACCATGTCGGTGGCGGCACTGGCGACGAACCCCGCGCCGTCGCCGACCAGCGCCTTGCCCGCCGAGGCCAGCTCCCCCACGCCGTCCGCCGACGCCGCCTGCTGGGCGTGCTCGGCGATCGACTTGCCGGACTTGTACAGCGTGCCGACCACCGGCGTGGCCTCGGCGGCGCGGTCGAGGTTGGCGCTCATGCTCTCGTCGTAGGGCTGGACGTCCAGCGCGTCGGCGATGCTCTTCTTCGGCTCGGTCACTTGCCCTGCTCCCCGATCGCGTCGATCTCCGCCTCGTACCGGCCGAAGGCGATCACGCCCGCTTCTTCGGTGCCGCGGTACATCTCGGCGGCCTTGGTCATCTTGGTGGTGAGGCCGTCGACGCCGTCCTTGAGCTCGCCCAGCAGCGACCGCAGCTCGCCGAGGCGGTCGGTGTAGCCCTGCTTGGCCCAGATCCCGACGACGCCCCAGGCCGTGTCGGTGACGTCGGCGGCGTCGATCTTGGCGCCGAACTTGTCCGCTTCCCCCTCGTAGAAGGGCAGCTGGCGCGCGTATCCGGAGATCGCGTCGATGTTGGTCTGGATTCCGTCTGACATCGCGGAAGTTCCCTCGGGTCTTTAGGAGCGGCGGAGGATCGGGCCCTGGTCGAAGTCGTCGTCGTCCCCCGGTGCGGGACGGCGTCGCGGCCGCGGCGCCTGCTGCTCCGACGCGGGTTCCGGCGCCGCGGTTCCGAACGCTTCGGCCTGGGCCTGCCGGACCTGCCCGCTGACGTCCACGCCGAGCTGGTCGCCGAACGCTTCGTCGACGATGCCGGCCTGCTGCTGGGCGGCCCCGGCCACGGCCTGGCGCAGGGTGGCCATGATCCGCTGGGCGAGCTGGCCCGCTTCCAGGTGCATCGCGCCGGCGGTCAGCCGCAGGTCGGTGACGGTGCCGCCGGCCCCGGCGACGACCGTCACCGTGCCGTCCGGCGAGGTCACGGTGGTCTCGACCTGGGCGATCCGCTCCTGCATGTCGCCGACGCCCGCGAACCGCGCTTCGGCCTGGCGCACCTTCGACTGGAAGGTCTCGAACTGGGCGATCAGCTGGTCCATCTCGGCCGACATCGTCACTTCCTTCGCGGTGGGGAGCTTTGCCGGAGCATGACAGATCCGCAGCCGCGCCGCGGCATTTCGCCGGAATGCGAAGAACGGCTCAGCCGATGAAGCCCGCCGCCTTGAGCCAGTCGTGGGCCACCGTCGCCGGCTTCTGGCCGTCCACGCTCACCTTCTTGTTCAGGTCCGTCAGCGTCGCCGTGTCGAGCTTCGCCGCGATCGGGGTGAAGAGCTGCTCCAGCTGCGGGTACTTGCCCGCGACGCCGGACGCGATCGCGATGGCCGGGTTGTAGGTCGGGAAGAAGTGCTTGTCGTCGTCCAGCACGGTCAGCTTCTGCCCGGCCACGCGCCCGTCGGTGGAGGCGACCGAGCCGAAGCCGCACGGGTCGCCCTTGCCGATGCTCGTGTAGACGACGGCGTCGTTGAGCAGGTGCACCTGCGGGTCCGGCAGGCTGAACCCGTAGGTCTTGGCCAGGCCGGGGAACCCGTCGTCGCGGCTCTTGAACTCCGGGCCCATGCAGGTGGACGCCCCGGCCGGGTCCTTGTTCACCAGGGCCGCGTAGTCCGAGATCGTCTTCACGCCGGTCTTGCCCACCGTCGCCGGGTTGCCCGCGATGGCGTAGGTGTCGTTGGCCGGCGAGCGGGCCCACCACGTGACGCCGTTGGCGGCGTCGGCCTGCTTGACCGCGTCGTACTGCGCCTGCGGGTCGGCGATCGGCTTGGTCTGCTTGAGGTAGCTGATCCAGGCGGTGCCGGTGTACTCCCAGTACAGGTCGACCGCGCCGCTGGTCAGCGCCTGCCGGACGTTGCTCGAGCCGGTGATGTTGGTCTTGTCCTGCGGGCTCGCCCCGGCCGCCTGCAAGGCGACGAGCGCGATCTGGCCGAGCAGCAGCTGCTCGTCGAACTCCTTGGAGCTGACGCGGATCTGCGCGCCACTGAGCGCGTCGATCTTCTTGATGGACCCCTCGCGCACCTGGGCGCCGGGCTGGTCCTTGCCGATCGTGCAGCCCGCGGCCAGCACCGCGACGAGCGCGAGAACAGCGGCAGTCGTGCGTCGCATGGGTCGTCCTCCTGGGATCGTGGTCGGCTTACGTTCCGCGCGGGTGCAGGACCTCCTCCGCGACCAGGCCCAGCCAGTCGGCGAACAGCGCCAGCGCGGCGACGACGATGCCGAAGGTCAGGCTCAGGATCGGGCGGTACAGCCCGATCCCGGCGACGAGCCCGCCGCCGAGACCGCCGCCGTCGATGAAGGTGGCGAGCGTCGCGCTCGCGACGGTGAGCACCAGCGCCGTGCGGATCCCGGCGAGGATCACCGGGACGGCCAGCGGCAGCTCGATCCGCCACAGGATCGCCGTCTTCGTCATGCCCATGCCGCGCGCGGCGTCGACGAGCGTCGGGTCGACGCCGTCGAGCCCGACCATCGTGTTGCGCAGCACCGGCAAGGTCGCGTAGACGACCAGCGCCGTCACCGCCGTCCCGGTACCCGTGCCGATCCACAGCGCGAGCAGCACGACGAGCCCGATCGACGGGATCGCCTGGCCGAGGTTGCCCAGGCCCAGGCCGATCGGCCGGACCCACCGCGCGCCGGGGCGGGTCAGCAGGACACCCAGCGGGAGGGCGATGGCGAGGGTGCACGCCGTCGAGATCAGCGTGAGCCACAGGTGCGCGCCCAGTTCGGCGAAGATCTCCCCGGCGTTGAGGTACCGCTGTTCGATCGAGTCGATCGGCTGTGCGCGCACGAGCAGGAAGAGCGCCAGCAGGGCGAGGGCGATGAGGACCGGGCGGACCAGCAGCCCGAGCCGGCGCCGTCGAGGCCGCGACGGCGCCGACGCCGTGGCCGGCTCGGTTTCCGCCGCGGCCGGCGGCGGTTCCCCGGCGGGCTGGAGGGCCGCCACCAGGCGGGGGACGTCGAGCGTCCGCCCGTTCACCGCGACCGCGGTGCTTCCGGTGCGCACCATCGTGTCCAGTGCGTCCCGCAAGGTGCCCTCGCGCGGGATCGGCGGCAGCCCGCCGGCCGGTGGCCCGAGGTCGAGATCGGCCACCGGGATCAGCGCGAGCCGCTTCAGGTTCCGCCTCGAGCCCACGAAGGACGCGACGTAGTCATCGGCGGGCGCGGCGAGGATCGCCTGGGGCGTGTCGTACTGCGCGATCTCCGAACGCGGGCGCAGCACGGCGATCCGGTCGCCGAGCTTGAGCGCCTCGTCGAAGTCGTGGGTGACGAACACGATCGTCTTGCGCACGTCCCGTTGCAGGCGCAGGAACTCGTCCTGCAGCCGGGCCCGCGTGATCGGGTCGGTGGAGCCGAACGGCTCGTCCATCAGCATGACCGGCGGGTCCGCGGCCATCGCCCGCGCCACGCCGACGCGCTGCTGCTGGCCGCCGGACAGCTCACGCGGGTACCGCAGGCCGTGCTCGCGGGTCAGGCCGACGACGTCGAGCAGCTCCCGCACGCGGCCGGCGACGCGGCGCCGGGTCCAGCCGAGCACCCGCGGCACGACGCCGATGTTGGCGTCCACGCGCAGGTGCGGGAACAGCCCGATCTGCTGGATGACGTACCCGGTGTGGCGCCGGTGTTCGTCGACGTCGAGCGCCGTGACGTCGGTGCCGCCGATCGTGATCGCGCCCGAGGTGGGTTCGACGAGCCGGTTGATCATCCGCATGGTCGTCGTCTTGCCGCACCCCGACGGCCCGGTCAGCACGACGATCTCGCCGGCCGGGATCCGCAGCGTGAGGCCGTCGACCGCGGGCCGCGCCTGCCCGGGGTACTGCTTGCTGACCGCGCGCAGCTCGATCGTCTCGCCCGCGGTGCCGACGGTCTCCCCCGGCACCGCTTCGGGCAGGGACCGGGGCCGCCGTCGCGTGGTCAGCTTGCCGAGCACCACGAAGGCCAGGTCGAACAGCAGCGCCAGCACGACGATCCCGAGCGTGCCGGTCAGCACCTGGTTCAGCGAGTTGACCGCGCCGAACCGGCCGAGGCCGTCGAAGATCTCGTTGCCGAGCCCGGGACCCTTGACGTACGCGCCGATCGCGGCGATCCCGATCGTGATCTGCGTCGAGACGCGGATGCCGGACAGGATCACCGGCCAGGCCAGCGGCAGCCGCACGCGCCACAGCACCCGCGCGCGCCCGAGTCCCATGCCGCGCGCCGCGTCCACCACGGCCGGGTCGACCCCGCGCAGGCCGACGATCGTGTTGCGCGTGATCGGCAGGAGCGCGTAGAGCACCAGCGCGAACAGGACGTTCGTCAGCCCCAGCCCGAACGGGCCGATCAGGATGCCCAGCAGCGCGATCGACGGGATGGTCAGGAACGCCGCGGTCGTGGTGGTCGCCAGCGAGCCGAGCCAGCGCCGCCGGTAGGTGAGCAGGCCGATCGTCATCCCGATCAGCACGGCCAGCGCCACCGCCGCGAGGGTGAGGTCCGCGTGGAGGATCGCGTCGTTGACGACGTCGATCCAGTTCTCGCGGAGGTACTCCGACAGGCTCAGACCGTGCTCCTCGGACGTCGCGGGGGCGGAAAGTCACCCCCAGCCCAACACGTCCGCGTGGTCCTGTCCACCGCCGGGTTGATCCTCTTGGCCGTATGCAACTCGTGGGTAGGTTGGTTAACCTCCGCCCGTGAGAATCCTGGGTGTCGTGCTCACCGTGCTCTCCGCGGTCGGTTTCGTGGTCGTTCCCGCCCCCGCCGCGTCGGCCGCGGGCGACCCGCCGGCCTTCGCCGGACCGCTCAGCACCCGCGGGCGGTACATCGTCGACGCGAACGGCGACCGCTTCAAGCTGAAGTCCGCCAACTGGCACGGCGCGAGCGGCACCTGGACCGGCTCGGGCGACGTCAACGACCCCGCCAACCACCACGCCGGCGAGATCGCCTACCAGACCCCGCTCGGGCTGGACCGCGCCTCGATCGACACCGTGATCGACGGGCTCGCGCAGCTGGGCCTCAACAGCGTCCGGCTGCAGTTCTCCAACACGATGATCCACGACACGCGGGCAGTGCCGGACCTGCCGGCGAACCCCGGCCTGCACGGCCTGACGCCGCTGCAGGTGTACGACCGCGTCGTCGAGCGGCTCACCGCGCGCGGGTTCGCCGTGATCCTCAACAACCACACGACGACGTCGCGCTGGTGCTGCGGGCTCGACGGCAACGAGCGCTGGAACACCGCGCAGAGCGAGCAGCAGTGGCAGGACGACTGGCTGTTCATGGCCCGCCGCTACGCCGCGAACAAGCGCGTCGTCGGCGCCGACCTGTACAACGAGGTGCGCCGCAACACCTTCGACGACCCGAACTGGGGCTGGGGCAACGGCACGGACTGGCAGCGGGCGAGTCAGCAGGTCGCCGACCGCATCCTGACCGAGGCCAACCGCGACCTGCTGATCATCGTCGAGGGCATCAACTGGACCGGCATTCCCATCGACGGCTTCGCGCACGGACGGCCGACGCTGGAGCCCGCCCGCACGCTGTCGCACACGCTGATCGACTCCGGGAAGCTCGTCTATTCGGCGCACTTCTACGGCTACACGGGCCCGAACCACTCCGGCGCGACCGGTATCGGCGAGACGCACGACCCGCGCTACCGCGACCTCTCGCCCCAGGACCTGCGCGACACCCTGTACCGGCAGGCGTTCTTCGTCTCCGCGGAGACCGGGAAGCACTACACGGCGCCGCTGTGGATCAGCGAGTTCGGCGAGGGCCGGAACACGACCGACCCGGCGTCGCGCACCTTCTTCGAGAACTTCGTGAACTACCTCGCCGAGACCGACACCGACTTCGCCTACTGGCCCGCCGTGGGCTTCCAGACGAACGGGAGCGGCGACGGGTGGTCGCTGCTCGCGTGGGACGCCGCCGGCCACCGCATCGACGTCCTCGACGGCACCGACTGGCGCGGGCCGGCCTGGCAGCGGCTGGTGACCGCGCCGTCGCGCGCCGGGCAGGTGGCGCCGGCCGAGCACTGGTCGATGCTCAACCTGGACTACGCCGACTTCCAGGAGTCGCGCGCGGTCCGCGCGCTCGGCGACTGGGATCCGGGCGCGCGCAAGGGCGCCTGCCCCGACGGCCAGCGCCTCACCGGCCTGGCGCACACCGGCGGCCGCGGGCTCTGCACCGGCACACTGCCCACGCCGACGTCGTACACCACGGTCCGCGACGAGTCCTATGTGGACACCGACTGGGCGTCCGGGTACACCAAGGCGCAGTGCCCGCCGGACCACGCCGTGGTCGGCTACAGCGTCCGGGGCGCGGCGGTTTCGGCGGTGCTGTGCGGCCGCTCCCCCACGACGCTGGGCCGCACCGGCCACACGGTCTGGTTCGACCGCGGCGACAACCGCCCGGCCGGCGACCCGGGCGGAGACTTCGCTTCGGGCAACTACAAGGGACAGTGCGCACCGGGCGAGTACGTCGCCGGGGTGGCGTACACGGGCCGCATCGGCTCGAACCGCACACCCGACGCACTGCTCTGCCGCGGCTAGGGTCGCGCGTCGGGAGCGCGCGGGCTGGGCCCTTCAGCCCACGCGGTTACGGAGGCAAACGATCGGCTCTCGGCCCGGCCGTCACGCCGGGGACGTGAGGCGCTCCACGATGTTGCGGCGCCGGTAGGCGACACGGTCGAAGGCCGGTGGGCGGCCACCGGCTCGACCACGGCGCAGCCGGTTGGCTCGTCGGTCCCGGCGTTCGGGGATGGTCGCCGGGATGCGGCGTCGGCGCAGGTATTGAGTCCACCGCGGGACCGGCCGATGGCATGATCACCTGGCTCGCTCTGCCCGCCGCAGGATCCGCTCGCCCCCTGTGCGAGGCGCGGGGACACGGCGAGCGCCGGCGGCGTGCTGATGCGCCCGCACGATGCCGGAATCGACCGACACTGCACGGTCGAGTTCGTCGATCGCCCCGGGCGAGCACCTGCACCTTCGCCACCAACGCGGACAGAGTGCCGGTGCGCGACCAGCCGCCAGAACCGGTTGTAGACGGTCATCCACCCGCGGACGCCCCTTCAGACCACCCGCACCCGCTTTGAGGACAGGCCCTAGGGCTGTTTCAGGAGCTTCGGATCCGCGGGTACCTTTGACGGCGGCTGCGATCCCGGTGCCGCAAAGACGGGCGATCGGGTGCCGGACACCGGGAGTTTCCGTCACTCGCGCCCGTACCAAGCATGGTCGGCTCCCGGCCCGAACGTCACGCCGGGGACGTGAGGCGCTCCACGAGCATCCGGCGGACCTCGTCCGCCGTCTCGGCGCCGGCCGCCCGGGTGACCGCCTCGGTGACCGCCGGCACCAGCTCGGCGATCAGCTTGCCTTCGAGCGCGGCCGCGAGCTGGTCGGGGTCGACGGGGTGCGCCGAGCTGTCCGTGATCAGCTTCGTGACGGCGTCGAGCGAGGAGGCCAGCGCCGCGACCTTGGCGTCCAGGTCCTTGACGAACTGGCCGTAGCTGCGGCCGTCGGCGGTGTCGAAGACGTTGGCCCACATCAGCTGGTCGAAGTCGTAGTTGGTGAACGGCATGGCACGCTCCGGGTCTAGGTGGTTGGCGGTGTAGGACTCGTCGAAGTCGACGGCGCCCGCCGAGCCGGGCAGGCTGCCGCTGCTCGTGTACTGGTGGACGTCGTAGCGGCCCGGGTACCGGGCGGCGCCGGGGGCCTCCGGGCGAGCACCGTACCGGGCGATCACGATGACCAGGTCCGGCACGTCCCACTGGTCCGGGCGCAGCGCGCCGGCGAACGACGCGTTCATGTAGACGGCCGGCCGGAGGCCCGCCGCCGCGACGCGCCGGCAGAACGCGGTCCCGAAGTCCCGCGCCCCCGCGTCCGGGCGGAACGGGGCCTCGAGGTCCAGCATCGGCGAGACACCCAGCGCGCCGAGCCGCCGGACCTCGCCGAGCAGCAGGTCGGCCTGTGCCTCCGGGCCCAGGGTGAGCTGGGCGTAGTGGTAGCCGCCGACGGGGATCCCGCGCGCCTTCGCGCCGGCCACGTGGGTGTCCGGCCGGTAGACCACGCCGCCCTCCGTGCGGGTGTAGGGCGCTCCCCCGTCGGAGACCTTGACCCACGCGAACGCGAGGTCGGTCACCTGGTCCCAGCGCAGGCCGCGCTGGTAGAACGGATGGACGTCGGTTCCCCTGGCCATGGTCGGTTCTCCCTTCGGATCACGTGCCGGTCATCGGCCCGGGTCGAGCGTGGCGACCGGGCACGTCGGCGCGACGGGCCACCGGTTGCCGGTCGAAACGATCGACGGCGGGAACCCGCCCGGTGCGCGTTGCGAGCACTGCAGCGATCGGGCGGCGCCGCGGGCGGAGTTCAGCGCGACGGTGACGCCGTGGAACGGTTCGGGCCGCGAATCCAGGCGGACGGCGGCGAAGTAGGGACTCGCGCCCGCCACGGTGTTGCCCGTGATCATCACGTCTTCGATCGGCCCGCTGATCCCCTGCAGCGTGATTCCCGAGCCGTCGGGAGCGGCGCCGGTGAACGTGATGTCGTTGTCGCGCACGCCGATCTCGCGCACCGAGTCGCCGTAGATCCCGTCCGCGTTGCCGTCCAGGGCGATCGTGTTGCCGGTGACCGTCACCTGGGCCGGGATCCCGCCGCTGTGCGGGGTGATCCGGATGCCGGGGCCGGACACGCCGTGACGCCGGATGATGTTGCCCGCGATCTTGTCGCCGGTGGCGACGTTCTGCGCGTCGACGACCCCGGCCCCGCTCACCGCGGTCACGTCGAACGTGTTGTCCGCGACGACGACGTCCTCGGTGCGGTACAGCGAAAGTCCCTTGCCACTGAAGGTGTTCCCGGTGATCGTCGCGTGCCGGTAGGACGTCAGCGAAGCGCTGAAGTTCACCGTCGAATCGGCGAAGGAGTTCCCCTCGAGCCGCAGGCCGTCGTCCCAGTCGCCGCCGGTGGCTTCCCCGTCGAAGGCGGTGTCGCCGATCTGCTCGCCGAAGTGGTTCCCGAGCACCGCCAGCG
Source organism: Amycolatopsis sp. NPDC114505 (assembly GCF_055633615.1). Classification (NCBI taxonomy): domain Bacteria; kingdom Bacillati; phylum Actinomycetota; class Actinomycetes; order Pseudonocardiales; family Pseudonocardiaceae; genus Amycolatopsis; species Amycolatopsis sp. NPDC114505. The sequence goes on from NZ_JBVKDV010000003.1 coordinate 1,503,533, forward strand.
AGACCACGTTGCGCTGCACGCCGATTCCCGAGCGGGCGCAGCTGACGAACGACCCGCCCGCGATCGTCACGCGCTTGACCGCGGTGGCCGGGGTGTTGCCGAGCACCCGGATGCAGTCGCCCTTGCGCGCCCCCGGTGCCGACGGGTGGGCGAAGACGACGTCCCGCACGGTGACGTCGGTGACCGGCATCGAGCAGGTCCCGTTCGCCGTCGTGCAGACCCCGGAGCCGATCGCGATCGCGTGCGTCTGCTCGTCGGTGTTGGTCGCGCCGGAGGTGTCGATCATCAGCCGCTGGACGGTGACGTCGCTGGCCCCCGGGTCGAGCGACACCACCGCGACCGCGCTGGCCTGCTGGTCTCCCACCAGTTCGAGCACCGAGCCCGGCCCGGTGCCGGTGAGCGTCACGTGGGCACCGTGGGTGGACAGCGCGGCGAAGCGGTCGTAGGAGCCGACCGGCGCGCGGGACACCCGCCACCGCCCGCTGCCCAGGCACACCGTGCCGCCGCCCGCGGTGCTCGCCGCGTCGAGGGCGGCCTGGACGGGCGCCCGGTCGTCCACGCCGTCGTCCGGCACCGCCCCGAACGCCGCGGGGTCGAAGCACCCGCCCGCCCCGGAGCCGGCCTGGGGCACCGCGGCCGCCGCGGTGCCGATCGACAGTGCGGCGATCGCCGTGGTCACCAGCAGAGCCCGCCGTCGTATTCGTCTCATGCGTGCACCTCTTTCCTTCACCAGAACAAGATCCAGCGGTCGTCGAGCCGCACGCCGTGCCCCTGGTGGGTCACGCGGCGCTGGCCCGGCGCAAAACAACGGGAGCTGGAAATCCGGTGCCACAGCTCGGATTCCGTGAACAGCATCGTGCCGGTGCGGTAGGGCACCGTGATCGGCTGACCACCGCCCCGGCGGCCCGGCGGGGCGCCCGGCGCGTCGGCCTCCAGGTCCATGCCGCTGCCCCCGTCCGGCAACGCGAACGGCACGGTGAAGTTGACCACCGCGGTGATGTCGGCCAGGCGCGCGAACAGGGCCGGCACCTGCTTCTCCAGCGCGTCGATGTGCCAGCCGCCGCCCTCGAAGTCGCCGGGGCCCGCGAAGTCGAACAGGTGGAAGCCGGGGACCGCGAGCTCGTCGGCGTACACGACCGGCAGCCCGTACCGGTGTTCGAAGAACGTCGCGACCCGTTCGTGCACGAGGCGGAAGTGCTGATACAGCAGGCGGTTCTCGGCCCGCGCGCGAGCCGCGTAGTGGTCGAGGCGCGCGCGGTTGCGGTAGAGCGGCTCGCCGATCGTGGCCAGGCCCTTGCCTCCCTCCGTGCTCCAGCAGTCGTGGCGCAGCTCGGCCGGCACGCCGTCCACGGCGGCGACGACCTCGGCGACCTCCGCCGGGGTGAACAACTCGGCGCTGTGGACGCACGCGCCGCCGAACCTGATCTCTTCGACGTACTGGGTCGCCGTCATCGGGCATGCTCCTTGCACAACGCCGCCGCGGCCAGCAACCCGGCGATGGCCGCCGCGATCGGCTGGCCGGTGTGGGATTCGTAGTAGGTGAAGCCCGGCGACGGGTTCACTTCGAAGCAGTACCATTCGCCGTCCGGGGTGCGGCGCAGGTCGATGCCGGCGACCGGCAGCCGCAGCCGTCTCGACAGGTCGAGACAGCGCGCGGCGACCTCCGGCGGCAGGTCGGCCTCGGTGAGGACCGCGGCGGGATGACCCTGCAGGCGCGCGTAGCGGTAGTCGTCGGCGTCGCTGTTCACCTCGGCGGCGAAGAGTTCGGTACCCACGACGTGCACCCGCACATCGGTGCCCGGGACCTGGTTCTGGAACAGCGTCGGGCAGTTCGCCACGTCCGCCAGCCGGGCGGCATCGGCCGGCCCGACGCACCGCACCCGGCTGCGCACCCCGCTGGCCGACTTGACGATGACCTTGCCGTGCTGACGGACGAACCCCGCGACCCGGTCCGGATCGTTCGTGACGAGCGTCGCGGGCACGAGGAAGCCGGCCGCGGCGATGGCGCGCAGCTGGTAGGCCTTGGACCCGTTGCTCGCGGCGGCTTCCGGCCGGTTCAGCACGAAGGCGGGAGTGCGATCGGCCCACCCGTTCAGCGCGAGGTCCACGCCGGCGGCGTGCCCCCATTGCGGCGACGACCGCGGCCGCGAGCGCAGGACGGACAGGCGGGTGCTGTCATAGGGGCGCACGTAGGCGGCCCGCACGCGGTCGAGGTCGAACTCCTCGTCGCCGGCGGTGACGGTGGTGCGGCCCCGCCGGCCGGCATCGACGCGCACGGTGGTGTCGAGGACGCGCCGCTGGTCCAGGAAGCGGACGGGGGCGCCGAGCTGGCGTAGCTGGTCCAGGACGGCGGCGATCGGGTGGTCGCGGATCAGGCCCCACAGGAGGATGGTCATCCGGCCACCTCCACGGGATCGTCAACCGGAAGCAGGGCCGCGAGGGCATCGGCCACGCGCGGCTCGCCCTCGTCCGGCCGAGCCGGGATCTCCCGCAGCTCAGCGGGATCGCCAGCCGGAAGCAGGGCCGCAAGGGTATCGGCCACGCCCGGCCTGCCCACCTCCACGAGATCGCCGGCCGGAAGCAAAGCCGCGAGGGCATCGGCCACCGCGGGGTTGCCGACGTCCGGCCAGGCCGAGATGTCCCGCACCGCAGCATGCGGTCCCGGGCCGGACACCGCCGCCGTGAGCAGGGTCGTGCCCGCCAGCCTGGCGAGTGCGCACAACCTCGCCCCGAGCGCCGGGTGCACGTCACCAACGCACACCTCCCCGACCACGTGCGCCTGAACGCCGTCAACCCACTCCGGCACCTCGACCGGCGTGTCGGCAAGGCCGAGCCGACGATGGACTTCGGCCCGCAGACCGACCGACACCGCCGCGTCCGCCCACTGTTCCGGCGACCACGCCGGGCCGTTGAGACTCCTCGGGCCGGGTGGGTTCAACACCGGCGCCGGACACGCGTCGAGCCACGCCAGCAGGAACGCCGTCAGCTCGGCCGCCGCGTAGTCGCGGTCCACCGGGTGCACCCTGGACAGGTCGGTGCGGGTCAGCCAGCCCAGCCGGTTCACCACCCCCGTCACCGGGATCGGTGTGCCCTCGGCGGTCGCCAGCTCCGTCTCGACCCCGCCGTCGACCGAGACGTCGAGGCGCCAGCACCAGTGGTGCAGCTCGGCGACCGTGACCAGCAGCGCCCGGCTCCCCCACCGCTCGGCCAGTGCGCGGGCGGAGACGTCGTGACCATGGGCGAGGATCAGCAGCATCAGTTGTCCTCGTCCGGGTCGGCCAGTGCCCGGCCGCCCACCTCGGGGCGGTCCTCCAGCGAGATGAACGTGCGCTCGTCACCGTCGTCGGGGTCCGGGTCGGGTGCCGGAGAGCCCGGCGGGGTGAGTCCCGTGAGCTCGGTGTTCTCCTTGTCCCCGTCCTTCGGGCTCTTCTCGTGCTCCTTGCCGTCCTTGTGCTCCTTGGGCTGCTCCTTGCTCTCCTTGTCGTCCTTGCCCTCCTTCTCCTTGCTCTCCTTGTCCTCCTTGGTCTCCTTGCCCTCCTGCTTCTCCTTGCCCTCCTTGCCTTCCTTGTCCTTGATGCCGTCGAGCCGCGCGTCGATCTGGGTGATCTTCACCTGCAGCTCCTGGACCACCCCGAACAGCTCCAGCCGCAGCTCCTTCATGCAGTTGCTGACGGTGCGCAGCGCCTCGGCGACGCCGGCGAGGTCGTCCTCGATCGCGTGGAACCGGTGGTTGAAGCCGAGCTCGGTGGGGGTCTCCCCGGCCTGCACGACCGTCACCCCGTCGATGAAGTCCGGGTGGACGAACCCGGGCTCGAAGTGGACCTCGCACTGGGGTGCCAGCTGCGGAACCTGGGTCTGGAACACGAACGGCGGGGTCACCTCCGCCGCGGCCAGGCCGGACGACCGGGCGATGGCCCGCCCCAGCACCGCGATGACGTCGTCCTCCGCCACGCCCGCGCCGCGCAGGGCGTCGACGATCGTGCGGGCCGGCACGCCGTAGACGTTCTGGTCTCCGCTCATGAGCTCTCTCCTTGTCCTGCCTGCGCGGAGCGCGCCAGGCGGTAGTGCCGGTAGGCCCGGGCGGCGGCGATGGTCAGGACCGTGGCCTTGCCGGAGCCGTCCACGTCGACGTGCCGCCGCCGGATCGCGAACGTGTCGGCCCGCACGCCGACTGGAGTCACCAGCTCCACGATGTTGAGCAGGTGCTCGTACTGGCGCAGGGTCAGCAGCGCGCCGTCGGGCAGCGCCGGGCGCCATTCGTACGTGTCGTTCGCGCCGGTGTGCGGACCCACCACGCACGAGACGACGCTGATCCCGTCGTTGGCGACCGGGATGGTGACCGCGGCACCCCGCCGGCCCGACAGCGTGGCCGACTGCGTCCCGAGACCGCGCACCTGCCAGCGGTGGACCAGGGTGTGCTCGCCGGCCAGGTTGCTGCCGGCGAGCGGGAGCCCCGCGACCCCGAACATCAGCGCGAGCGTCCCGGCGCCGGTGGCCAGCGCGACGACGCTGCTCGCGCCGGCCGCCGCGGCCGTGGTGAACAACGGGCTCAGCAGGGCGGGGTTCGCGATCACGGCGGCCGTGCGCGGCGCCCCGAGGTCGAAGAGCACGTAGTCGCGGGCGGACACGCTGCCCAGCTGCCGGACGAACGCGCCGACGTCGACCACCTTCGGCACGCCCCGGGCGCCCAGCGCGGCGTCCAGCCCGGTGACGGTGCTGGTCGGCCGGGCGCCGGCCAGCACCGCGGCGGGGTTCGCGACCGGGGTCAGCTGGGCGCCGGCGAGTGCGGTGATCACGGCGACCACCGGCACGTCGTGACCGGGGTCGGTGGCCGAGACGAGCCGGGCGGTCAGCGCCAGCGGGGCATCGCCTTCGTTGTCGGGTACGACGTCCACCACGAGCGGACCCATCGGCGCGGTGCTGACGAACACCGTGCCGTCGGCGTCCCGCTCGACCGTGCGCAGGCCGCACGCCTTGAGCAGCCACGCCCCGGCCGGGTCCGCCGACCTCGGCTGGGGCACCAGGTTCGGGTCCTTCAGCTGGGTCGCCGCGCTGACGGCCGCGTCGAGCTGGGCGGCGACCGGCGCGGCGAGCTGGACGCCGAACCCGAGCTCGAACCGCGACCCGCCGTCGTTGTCCTGTCCTTTGAGGACACGGGGCCACGGCCGGGCGCCCAGCTGCCGGCACCGGTCGTCGAGCGTGGTCAGCGCTTCGGCGACGGCGGGCGCCACGGGCTGGAAAGGCTGCACCTGCCAGGTGGCGAGCGCCGCGCGCCGGACGTCGACGCGGGCCACCTCGGCCGGGGGCAGGAGACGGTCGCCATGGGCGTCGTCGCCTTCGGTGCTGCCCGCCGGCCAGACCAGGTGCACGCGCCGGATCGCGTTGAGCAGCAGCGCGATCGTGCCCGGCGAGCCGGGCGCGACCAGGCGCAGCGCGATCAGCTGCTGGTCGACCGACTCGTCGACGGTCACCGGGCCCGGCACGCCGACGTCGGCGAGGAAGCCGCCCGCGCCCAGCGCGGAGCCGATCCACGGCGCGCTGGGCAGCCGCACGCCCCGCAGGACCCGCAGCCGGGCCCGGTAGGACGCGTCGTCTTCGCGGGCGCCGGGTGGCTGGAGCGGACGGGTCGCCGGAGTCTGCTGGTCGGCGTCCCAGAACAGCTCGTCGGAGAACCGCGGGCAGGACAGGTCGGCGCCGACGCGGTCGAGCGCGGCGCCGCTCGCCACCTCGAGGGTCCGCATCGCGCGCAGCTGCCGCGCGGTGCGCCGGATCCGGCCCTTCTCGTCGAGCAGGACGGTGAGCAGCCGGCCGAGCACGCCCTGGACGAGGTCGAACCGGACCGTGGCGACCAGCTCCGCCGCGCTGAGCCCGGTGCCGAGCTCACCGCCGCGAATTCCGCGCACCAGCAGGGAAAACGGCGCGACGACGTCACCCTTGCCGACGGGCGGGACCGCGGCCACCAGCGCGGTGCCCGCGGCGGTGTGCGGCGCGAACGTCACCACCGGAAGCGTTTGCGGGGTGCCGTTCCCGGACTTGAAGGCGAGCAGGATCGTCAGGCCTTGGACGTCCACATCGGACAGTACGGTGCACAGCACCAGAGCCTTGCTGGTCTCGATGTCCACGACGGCCTCGGCCTGCCCCGGCGGGCCGCCGGCCTTCAGCGTCAGCGGGTGTGGCGTGGCCGCCGGGGACAGCGGGCCGATCAGCTCGGCCGCCGCGGCGGCCAGCACGCCGGCGCCGAAGCCGGCCGGGTCGAGGAGTGGGCTGGTCGTGGTCATCGCTCACCGCACCGTCAGTCGTTCGGGTGACTCGACGAAGACCGCGATCTCGTCGGCGCCGAGCGTCAGGTTCTCGTCGAGCGCGAGCACGTCCGGCTCGGTGTCGGACTCGCCGCCGGACCCGACGGTGTCGACCGGGAACGGGAAGCGGACGAGGAACAGGCTGGTGACGTCGACGACGCCGGGTTCCGCCATCATCGCCGCGGACAGCGCGGCGGCCCGCACCGGTTCCGAGAGCCCGAGCCCGTCGGCGACGCCGCGCAGCCGGGCCGCCAGCCGCTGCTTGAGCGCGAGCGCGCCGGGGCTGAGGTTGCGGCCGGCGACGGACCCGGACGGCAGGGCCAGGCCCGAGGTCACCACGTCGGCCTGGATCGTGAAGAACACCTGCTCGGCCCGCACGACGTCCGGGAAGATCCCGACCGGGCGGACGTCCCGGATCGCCTGCTGCACCGCCGCGCGCAGGCCGGACGCGCCGTCCCAGACCGCGGCCTCGGTCGGCGCGACCAGGACCGTGATGAAGAACGGCGACGACATGTCCCGGTCCGCGGCGAACAGCCGCTCGAAGAAGGTGAACTGGCCGAAGATCGACTGGGACAGGTCGAGCCCGCCCCACCCGTCCCGCACCGCGACCTGCCGCACGCCGGGCACCAGCGCCACGGTGGCCGCGATGGAGTCCGCCGTCCACACCGACCTCGGCGCGTTGAGCAGCAGCGCGCGGTAGCGGTCGTCGCCGAACTGCGCGTTGCCCCCGGTGAGCGCCTGCGTGTGCTGGACCCGGACCAGGCCCTGGCCGGTCAGCGACGCCCGGTCGGGGAAGCCGGCCGCCACGTCGGCCGCGAACATCGCGGCGAGCTTGGTGTCGGCGATCTCCCACCGGTCGATGCGCTGCGGGTGGACGCCGCCGGCGTCGGTGACGGCGGGGTCGAGGTTGCCGACCGGTCCCGGGTCGAAGCTCGTCACCGGCACGGACGCCGACGTCACGCCGGGGGTGAACTCGACCGCGGCGGCGAGCGCGACGCGGTGCCCGCCCGGCGTGGACAGCCGCGAACCGCGCGGCAGCACCAGTTTCGGCACCCCCGAGGGCAGTGCCTGCGCCAATGTCAGCGTGACGGATCCGGTCGAGGTGAGGAACGGCCGGGGGATGCCGAGCTCCCCGCCGAGCTCGGAAAGGGCGCGACCGCGTGCGGTACCGACGAAGCTGTCGTCGTACTCCGCGGCCAGCGCCGCCCAGGTCCGCGCGTCCTCGAGGGCGGTGACCTCCAGCAGCTTGCGCAGGACGCTGCCGCTCGAGAGGTCGATGGCCGGGTCGATCAGCTGCTGCGCGAGCGCGATCTTCTCGGCCAGCAGCCGGGTGAACGGCTTGGGCAGGAACCCCGCGTCGGTCACGCCGAAGGTGCCGCTGCCGGTGGACCTCGTGACGGAGTCGTCGACGGCGAGGACGTCGGTCAGGTCGATGCTGCTGTCGGAGCTCATGGCGTTCTCCCTGTGGTGCCGGACGCCACGACGCCCGGGGTGTCGATGGCGCCCCACTCGGCACCGGTGGCGAGGCCGCCGGTGGCCAGCGTCGCCGGGTCGCCGGTGATCGCTTCGAACGAGACGGTGATGTCGAAGGACCGCGAAGCCCGGCCTTCGGTCGGCGCCGGCGTGGTCAGGTCGACCACGCGGCGCACCCGGGGGTCGGCGGCCACCATCTCGATCACCGCGGCGCGCAGGCCTTCCCTGGCGAGCATCGGCGAGGTCTGGCGCACCAGCGGGGTCAGCCCGAGGAAGCCGAACCGCACGTTGAACGGGTCGCTGCCGCGCAACGTGGTCAGCCCGATCGCGAGGTCCTGGCAGAGCGCGTCCACGCCCTCGACCAGGTCGAGGTCGACGCCGGTCGCGGTGGCGCGCAGCACCAGGTCGCGGGCGGTGTCCGCCGGGCCGGCCAGGTCGGCGCGCGGGCCGAACCCGAGCAGCTGGCGGCGCCGGACGGCGGAGTCGTCGCCCGGCGGGGGCGACGGGAGGGCAGCGGTCATGGTCGTTCCTTCACGAAGCGGTGAGCTTGGTCTGGCCCGCGGCGACCGTGACGGTCTTCGCCGGGTCCGGCGGCGGGGCGGCCGGTGGGTTCTCGGTGGTCGCTTGCAGTGCGTCGAGCAGCACGTGCGCGCCGCCGACGGTCAGCGACTTCGAGAACCCCTTGTTGGGTTCGGGAGCCGACGTCGTCTTGCACGGCGCGGGCGGGCCGCCCGGGGGAAAGAGGCACCCGGCGTAGGGAACGGGTGCGGCGGGTGCGGCTTCGGCGAAGAACAGCACGGCCTCGCCCTCGACCGTGAACTTCGCGTCGGTGCTGGTCAGCGGGCGGACGCCCTGGTGCGCGCAGGTGAACGCGCCGGCGATCGTGACGGGGAAGGCCATCAGCTCACGTCCATCGTTCCGCCGCTGAGCGCGACCTTGACGTCCTTGGCCTTGAGGTTGATCTGCCCGTCGCCCGCGTCGAACGTGATCGACGAGCCGGTGACCGACACGCTTCCGTCGGCCTGCAGCAGGATCCGCGCCGACGGGCCCGAACCGGGCTTGGTCTCGATCAGGACGCTGCCGGCCGGGCCGCCCGAGTCCGGGTCCGGCCGCCCCGGGACGTTCGTCAGGTTCGCGGGCTCGTCGACGACCCGAAGGACGAACCGCGCCGTCTCGATGACCCGGGTGCCCTTGCCGTCGATCAGGTCGTGGGTCGCGGGGCCGTCCGGCGGCTTTTGGTCCACTTCGGACGGTGCCGTGCCGTCGCGCGGCAGGTGTTCGGCCGCCACGACGTTCGCCGGCAAGGCCAGCCAGTAGTCGCCCGCCTCGGCCGCCGGACCCGCGTTCACCGCCCAGACAGCGCCGACGTCCACGTACTCCCCCGGCCCGCCCGCGCCGTCGACCAGCAGTACCCGGGTGGCCGGGTAGCGCGGCAGCACCAGGCCGAAGTTGCCCCACGCGAACGGGGTCGCGTACGGCACCCGGTGCGCCTCGGCCGGCACGTCCCGCGAGGTCGCGGCCCGCTGCGCGGTACTCCCCGAGCCGTCACCCGGATCGCGGGAGACCCAGAAGTCGCTGGTGTGCCGGGTGTCCGTGGCGCCGGCGGCCACGTGGTCGTGGACGAGACCGACGTGGGAGCGGGCCCGCTGGGCGACGCCGGCGGTGAGGTTGGCCGTCGCGCTGCGGAGGCTGACGGCGAAGGTGTGCGCCGGGTCCGCGGCCGGCTCGCCGATCGGCGGCGCCGCGCGGACTTCCGGCGCCGGGGTGCGGCCGCCGAGGTCCCACCCGTCGTCCCCGCCGGCCAGCACGAACGCCTTCGCGACCGTGACGAAGCCTTCCTCGCGGGAGATCCGGTGGGTGACCTCGGTGATCCGGCACCGCACCGGCGTCGGGTCGGGGGCGAGATCGCCGAAGGGCCGCGTGTTCAGCGAGCCGAGCAGGGTCGCGCCGACGCTCGGCGGCTCGACCTGCGGGAAGTCTTCCGGCGGCAGCTCGACGACGAGCGTGTCGCCCGGCTTCAGGTCCGGCCGCCCGAGCGTGGTCACCGACACCGTCAGCCGGGACTGCGGCGCGTCCGGCCGGTCGCCCGCCGCCTGCTCCCGCGCCCGTGGGGAACCCCGCTCGATCGAGAGCAGGCCGCTGTCGTCGTCGAGGTGCCGGACCACCGGCAGCTGCGGTCCGGCGGCGCTCGCCCACACCCCGACGTGCAGGACGCCGTTGCGGATCAGGGCGAGCGGCTGGCCGTAGAGCCGCAACAGCTTGCGGGCCTGGTCGTCCAGCACGCCGGTCAGCGCCTGCAGGCAGGTGCCGTGCCGGACGGGGATCTCCACCGGGGCGAGCACCGTCGGCGGCGGCTGGAAGTCCGCGAGGCCGTAGTACCGGACCAGCCGCACCCCGGCCGTCTCGGCGATCGCGCCCACCGCCTCCTGCAGGCCCGGCTGCGGGACGGGGTCGACGCCGGTGCCGGACAGCCGGGCCGTCACCAGCTCCCGCCCGCTGGCCACCACTTCGAAGCGACGGGGGCCCGGGCGGCGCCACAGCCGGTCGACGCGGATGACGGCGACCAGGCTCAGCGGCGGCGGGTCGGGGGTGATCGCCCCGAGCGGGTGGTCGAGCCCCGTGAAGCGGGCCAGGTCGCCGGCCACCCCGGTCGGCGAATCCTTCCACCACAAGTAAAGCGACGCCGCCAGGTGCTGCTTCTCGCCGACGTGGATCTGCTGGTAGTCCGCGTCCGTCATGCCCTCGAACACGACCTCGTACGAGCCGCCGGTGAGGTCGGCGGGCAGCGCGGCCGAGACCGAGCCGGCGTAGGTTTCGCTGCCGATCGTGGCCAGCGGCTTCCCGGACTCCTCTTCGAAGAACACGACCGCCCAGGCGGGCACCGTGCCCGGCGTGACGTCGGGGCCTTCCGCGGTCGCGATCGGGGTGCTGAGGGTCATCGGTGACCTCCTTCGGGGTCTCGGGTGTTCAGGCGTTCAGGATGGGAATGCCGGGGTCGCCCACCGGGCGGGGCGGGCCGGTGTCGGGCGCCGGGCCGAGATCCCGCCAGCGCAGCGCGATCCGGCTGTCGAACTGCCCGGGGCTGCGCAGCGTGCCGATCGTGACGACCAGCAGGTCGACGGTGATCTCGACGACCGCGACGGCGCCGAGCCGCAGCGCGAGCGGCACCCCGGCCACCACCGGGACCGTCTCGCCGATCACCCCGCCGGACAGCAGGGTCAGCCGCGGCCACGCGGTGCCGGGATCGCGGGCGGCCGCCGGGTCGCCCGCCGTCCGCGTGTCGAAGACGACGGCCTGGGGGTCGGCCGCCAGGACGCTCCTGGCGACACCGAGCGGGACGGCGAGCACGAGACCGCGCGCGCCGTCGAGGTCCACCCGGACCGGCAGGCCGGAGGTGAGCTCCTGCTTGAGCACCCGGGGCGCCGCGGGTCCGCTCGACGGCACGTCGGGGCCCGGCAGGGACGGGACGTCGAAGGGCGGCCGGCTGATCAGCCCGGGCAGTACGGGAAAGGTCATCGTCGCCCTCCTCAGATCGGCAGCGCGTCGGTCAGGGCGCCGACCCCGACCGAGGCGACCTCGAGCAGCTTGGCGAGGCTGCCCGGCCGGGGCAGGTGGAGCAGCTGCATGGACACGTCGATCGCCTCGCGCCGCCCGGCGGCCTGGGTGAAGGTGAGCGACTGGACGGCGAGATCGGTGCGGATCGTGGCCGCGGTGATCAGCACCAGCCCGCCGACCGCGTTCTTGGTCAGCCGGGACAGCGCGGTGCCCTGCCGGCTGGACTCGGCCAGGTTCTCCAGCGCCACCTTCCAGGCGAACCGGGACGGGCCGAGCAGCACGGCGCTGAAGGACAGCGTGTCGTCGTGGGTGACGACGGCGATCCGGCGCCGGCTGCCGCCGATCTGCGGCACGAAGTAGGTCGAGGCGATCGACAGCTGGGTGACCGCCCAGAGCGGAACCGGCACGATCCCGTCGGACAGGATGGCGCTCGGCGTGTGCAGGCCGGGTTCGTAGCCGCTCACGGGGCACTCCCTTCGGGTGCGGGCAGCTCGATGCGCCGCTCGGGCGGGTAGGGGCCGGGCTCGTCGAGGTTGTCGAAGGCGAGGAACTTGCGCGCCGCGCCGGTCAGCCAGGACAGCGCGCCGCCGGCGTTGGTGACGCTGCGCCCGACGCCTTTGCGGGCGAGGATCTTGCCGATCCGGCGCTGCACGGGGTCGCTCTCGATCTGTTCCCGCGTCATCCGTGCGACGTACGCGCTCACCTCGGCCGACGCCTCCGCCGCGCGCTGGAGCGCTTCGGCCAGCTTCGGCGGCGGTGGAGTGTCCTCGCGGTTGAGCCACGTGCCGAACTCGGCGACGTCGGCCTCCATGTTGGCGGCGATGTTGCGGATGAGGCTGCTGACCTCACCGAGCCCGTGGGCCGACAGTGCTTTGTTGTCGCCGAACCACACTTCCCCGGTGCGCATGTCGACCACGACGAAGTCGGTCCCGCCCACCGTCACGCCCAGGTCGGGCACCTTGACCACCCAGGCGTCGTCGGCGAGCTGGAAGGCGGCGGTGAGCTCGCCGAGCAGGCCGCGCACGTGCGACCGGGACAGCGCGCGCACGTACCGTTCCAGGGTGGCGACGGGCTTGCCCTCCTGCCGCTTCTCCACGGCGTACCGCAGCCACTTCTCGGCGAACTCGGCCAGGTGTCCCGGACTGCGCGCGGCCAGCTCGACGATGGCCGAGCTGCGGCCCAGCCGCCGGGTGATCTCGTCCTGGGTCGGCAGCCCGATCTCGGTCGCCGCGCGGTCGAGGACCTGCGCGCGCGTCCGGGCCTGGGCGCTGCCGGTCTCGCCGGGCCGGACTTCGTGCAGGGCTTCCCGGTGCACGTCGTTCAGCTCGCGCAGCGCGGCTTCGAGGTCGGTCCGCCGCTGGCCGGTGACGCCGTGCTCCGCGCAGAACCGGTCCACGAGCCGGGTGAACTCCGCGTCGCTCTCGCGGAGCACCGCGAGCCGCAGGAAGTCCGGGTCGAGGACGTTGGCCTGGTTCACCGCGTCCCGGTGCGGGGCAGGCAGTTCGCGGTACGCGGCGTGCACCCGCGCCGTCCCGATCGGGTCCCGGCCGGCGCCGAACGCGTAGTCCAGTCCCGGATTCCGGATCTCGTCGAGGGCGTCGGCGAGGTGGCCGAGCGACGCGTCGTCCATCCCCTTCTCCGTCAGCGCACGCCGCAGCGCCGCCTCGGCCCGGGGTTCGTCGCGCAGCGCGGCTTCCAGCCGGTCGGGAGCCAGCTGCCGGGCCCGTTCGACCGCGACGCGGCGTTCCGCGGGCAACGCGCGCACCCGGGCGTCCCGCTGACGGGCGGCATCCACGGGCGACGCCGGCGTGGCGTCCGGTGCGAGCCGCTTGTCCGGCAGGTTCGGCCGGTCGCGGGCCCAGCGCTGCGGGTCCGCGAGCGCCTGGAGGTCGTCGGCCAGCGCCGTTTCGAGGTCACGCAGCTCCCCCAGGTCCGCCTCGGTCAGCTCCCGCCGGAAGACCCGTTCGTAGATTTCGTGCACCCGCTCGCGCAGCTGCCGCACGCTCGCCATCGCCGCCTCGAAGTCCTGGACGTACCCGAGGCCGAGGACGTCCAGCGACGTGCCCACCGACTCGTCCCAGAGCTCGCGCACCCGGCTTTCCGGCAGCGTGGTCCGGCGCCGGACCTCCGCGAGTCCCGCCCGCAGGCTCGGGTGCTCGCTCAGCGCGGTGTGGACCGGGCTCCGCCCCGTCACGGCGTGCCTCGCCCGGCCCCGGCGGCGCGGGCCGCCTCGGTCATCACCGCGCGCAGGTGCTCGCGGGACACCTCGCCGTGCGGGTCCTCGCGCACGACCGCGGTGATGAACCGGTCGATGGCGGCGGACAGCACGAGGTTCAGGACGTATCCCTTGACCGCCTCCCGCAGGAAGGCGGCCAGCAGGTCTTCGGCGGTCGCGAGGGCGAAGATGTGCGCCACCTCGCTCCTGGCGAGCCGGATCGCGGCGATGGCCGCGGCCCGCCGCTCGGTGCCCGGCAGCGCCAACCGCGCGACGCCGGAGACGCCGCGGGCGATCGGTTTCACCAGCGGGAGGAACGCGAACGCGGCACCGATCCAGGCCGCCCACAGCTCGGCCTCCGCCTGGGCCCTGGTGATGAACTCGTCGCCGCCGAGCAGCGCCCGCTGGATCCCGCGGTGCTCGTAGGCGGTCGCCAGCGCACCGATCGCCTGGCCGGCGGGGATCAGGAACGCCGCCGGCGGGAAGAACACCGCGAGGAGCGTGATGCCGAAGACGTTGAAGAACTCCAGCAGCTCGGCCTTGCCCAGCTCGGCGGCCGCGAGCTCGTGGAGCGCGTCGACGTACACCGCCTGGTGCGCGAACATCGGCCGGAGGCGCTCGTCGGCCCGCCGGTGGATACCGGTCAGCCGGGCGCCGATCTCGTCCGTGCGGTCCTCGGCGAAGCTCGCCAGGCCGAGGGCGATCGAGCGGTCCCGGCGCACCCGCGCCGTCCGCTCGAGGTTCTCGCGCCGGACGTCCTTGAGGACGGCCGAGAACTCGGCGTCCACCGCTTCGGTGACGGCGTCGCCGGACTGCTCGCTGCGCTCGTCGTCGCGGCGTTGCGCGTCCTTGAGCCTGCTCACGACGTCCGAGAGGTCCTTGATCTTCTCGAGGAACGGGTCGACGAGGAACGCCTCGTCGCGGGCGCTGCCGATCGCGAACGCCAGCTGTTCTTCGTTCCACCAGTGGCTTTGGGCGTCTTTGGCCCAGTACTTGCCGTCGGAGAACACCACCGTGCTCGTCTCCCGCCACCCGGCCTGGACCAGGTTCGGTGCGCGCCAGGACAGGGCGGGGTTCCGGGCCCGCGCCTTCGCGGCACCGATCCGGCGGCGCAGGTCCTCGAGCTCGACACTGCGGGACAGGACGATCACCAGCAGCGCGCGGGTGAAGCGCATGTACTCGGGGAAGTTCGTGCGGTCCAGCCGCCGGTCCAGCTCGGCCAGGCTCTTCTCGAGCTGCTCCAGCAGGACGTCCTGGCAGGCCGACACGAACAGCTGCCCCACGACGTCCCGCCGCACGCGGAAGAACAGCTGGTGGAAGTGCGCCGCCCACTGTCCACTGTGGCCGGCCAAGGGGCACGGCAGGGACCGCGAGCGGTCGCCGGAGTACACCGCGTCGACGTAGGCCGCGGCGAGGTTGGTGGTGAGCACCGCGATCTCGGCCAGCCGGCGCAGTTCCGCCTGGCGGCCCCGGGTGCCGCCGCCGACGACTCCGAGGGACTGGCTTTGCCTGCCGATCTCCTGCGTGGCGACGAGGACGAACGAGCCGACGTAGCCGGCGCCCTCCGGCATCGCCAGCCGGGCGGCGATCTCGCCGATCAGCTTGGCGAAGTACGCGCGGTCGGCCGGCCACCCGGCCAGGTCGGGCTCGCCGAGGTACGGCTCGCCGAGGGTCGCCTCGTCGGCCGAGGTGACGTCCAGCGGCGGGCAGTCCTTGCCGTACTCCGCGCGCCCGGCCTCTTCGGTGAGCACCGCCACCGCCAGCGTGCCGGTGGTGATCCCGGACGGCCCCTGGTACCAGCCGACGCGCGTCGCCCCGGCGAGGAACTCGTACCACGCGCCGCTTCCGGGGAACGGGTACTTCTTCGCCGCGGCCTTCGCCCGGTCGGTCAGCTCGCGTTCGGGCACGGACTGCCGCAGTCCCGCGAGGTCCTCCAGGATCAGGTCGGCCAGTGCCGCGTGCCATTGCGCCGCGGTGGTGAACCGGCGCCAGAACCGCAGCCCGTCGGCGACGAGGGCGCCGGCCGGGCGCTCCCCGCTTCCGTCCTTCGTGAACGCGTTGAAGGGTCCGCTGGCCCGCACCACGGGCGGCCCGGTGAAGGTCACGACCCACTGCCGCGGTTTCCCGTCCAAGCGCGCGATGACGAGCACCTCGCTCGGCGGCGCGCCGTTGTACGAGGCCGTGACCGCGTTCCAGACGTCGGCCTCCTCGGCGAAGTCCCGGAGCTGCAGCTTCGTGCGCGCCGCCGGCACCGGCGGGGCCGAGCTACCGGCCGGCGGAGCCTTCAGCCGCGCGGTCGCGGTCTGGAGGCCGGCCTGCGTGGCGGCGGCCAGGTCGGCGGCCAGCCCCTGCGGCAGCGGGTCGCCGGTGAAGCCGACCGTCGTCTTGGGCGGGCCGGGGTCCCAAGCCGCGTCGCGCAGGACCGGCACGCGCCGGGCCCGGTCGGCCGCGCGGCAGGCGGCTCGGTCCGTCGCGTCGCGCACGAGGTCGGCCAGGTGCTCGAGCGGCCGCGCCGGATCGACGTCGAGCCGGACCCGGACCGGGATGCGCACGGTCGTCATGCCAGTCCTTCCAAAGCCGCGGTCAGCCGGTGGATGGTGGTGTCGGCGAGCCGGTCCGGCCGCTCCGGCGAGACCAGCCGGACCTCGACCTCGACCGGGAACTCGAGGACCAGCCCGTCGGGCCGCGCCGAAGCGCGGGCGCCCAGCGCGTCCCACCAGCCGTCGCCGGCCGGGAACAGACCGCCGGCGCCGAGATCGAGGTCGTCGGACACGGGAGATCCCCTCAGAGCGAGGCCTGCAACGGGCCGGAGGTCTTGACGCCGCCGGAGTCGGTGGCGTCGACGTGCATGGAGAAGCCGGAGAACGTCGCCTGCGGGGCGCCCATCACGGTGGCCGCGGTCGGCGACGCGCTCGTGACGACGCACCGGCTGAGCACGATCGTGGAGAACGACCAGTCGTCCCCGCTGCGCTCCTGCACCGAGATGCTGAACTCGGTCCCGTTCAGCGCCAGCGCGGTCAGCTGCGCGGTGGCCGGGCCGATCGCGTTGACCGTCAGGGAAAACGTCAGCGAGTAGGGCTGGGTCACGACGCCGACGTGCGTGCGTTCGATGCTGTGCAGCGGCTCGGCCGTGGTGGCGAACGTCGGGGTGAACGACTGGATCGGCGAGATCTCGTGGTCCACGCCCTTGTCGTCCGTGTAGTGCACGGCGAGGCGGGTGTTCCAGTTGGCTTCGGGACTCGACATTCTGGGCTCCTGGTCAGAACTGGGGGGCGAGAGTCACGTTGAGCCGGTGCACCGCGGGCCCGTACGTGATGCTGATGAGGACGGACACCTGCCGGGTCTGCCGAGCGGTGACCACCTGCGCCTGTTCGGCGGCGGTGCGGGCGCTTTCCGGCAGCGCGAGGATCGCCAGCAGCGGGATCGTGACCGAGAAGTCGTCGATCACCGCGCCCAGCTGCAGCGGGCCGAGGATCCCCTCCACCCGCACCCGCACCGACGTGAGGCCGGCCTTGGTGATGCGCGCGTCGCCGACCGTGCCGATCAGCCCGGCCCGCAGCCGGAACTCGATGTCGTCGAGCACCCGGCAGATGTCGACGTAGTTGCGCGCGGGGTCGGCGGAGAACGTGCCGCCGTCGCCCATGAACAGCCCGGTGCCGGGCACCAGCGCCGGGTCGATCAGCGGGATCACGCCCTGGCCGGCCAGCCCGGTGATCTCCGCCGGGACGTACTGCTGGGTGATCGGCACGGTGAAGCCGCGGACCTGCTTGAGCACGACGCTCGCGGCCGGGGCCAGGCCGGCGATCGCCCCCATGACGGCCGCGGCCGCGTCGGCGACCGGGTTCGGGTTCGCCGCCTCGTCGGTGGTCGCGCCCCGCGCGGCGACGAGGACCATCCGGCCGGTCGCGCTCTTCAGCGCGCCGTAGGAGTTCGCCGCCAGCACGGTGTCCACATAGGTCGCGGTCCGCCCGATGGCGGGGTCGATCATCGCGACCGCCAGCCGCCGGTTGCCCGCCGCCGACATGGTTTCCACGTGTTCCGCCAGGGCACGCAGCCCGGTCGCCGGGGTCGTGCCGTTGGTCGGCGCGCCGACCGTCGTCTCGCCGGCCAGGCAGACGAACGTGACGTCGTCCGCGGCCTCCAGGCCGGTCAGCGCGGCCGCGTAGCTCCCGGCCGCCGGCGTGCGGACGCCGTAGACCTTGCTCGGCCGCGGGTCCTGCGCGAGGACCAGGTCGAGGCTGCGGCTCAGCGGCGTCGCCGCGCCGGCCTTGCCGAACAGGCCGATCACGTCGGCGTGGCCGGTGACGACCAGCGGCGTCGACACGGGCGCGGTGACGCCGTCGGCGTTGCCGACGACCGCGACGACGCCGGGCGAGCGCTGGGCCGCCGGCACCAGCGCGCTGGTGTCGATGATGACGTCGACAAAGGGAAAAGCCGGTTGTACGAGGGTGGCCATACCGATCTCCGTACGTGGTTCTGACGTGGTCGATGCGCGTTTGGCGCGGGACTTGGTCGTCATGTGGGCTCCGCGGTCGTGATGACGGCGACGCCCTGGCTGGCGAGCCAGCCCCGCGCGGCCCGCACCCGGTCCGCGCGACGCTGCTCCGGCGTCGAGTCGCTCTGTGCGCCCGGCCAGCCCGGGTCGTCGAAGGTCGTGCCGGGCACCACCCAGCAGACGAGGCGGTCGAACCGGCGGGCGGGCGCCCCGGCCGGAACGGCGCCGGCGGCGTACCGGGCCGCGCCGAGCCGGGCCGCCGTCGTCGCCCGCAAGAGGTCACGGGGGCTCGTGGCCGCGTCCGCGACGACGAACGCCACGAGCACGGGCAACGCGACCGGCGCCGGGTCCGGGTCCGCCCCCGGCGGGCTCATCGCCAGGGTGGCGTCGAGCGCGACCGGATCGTCCACACCGGACTGCCGGGCGGTGACGTCCACGATGGTGTCGTTGAGGATCGCGGTGCGCACCACGACGGCGCCGGTCCACACCGCGTCGGCCGCGGCGGGCGGTACCAGCCCGGTCTCCCAGGACGCGGTGACCTCCCACGGCACCGGCTCCCCGGTGCGCCGGAACTGGGCCAGCGCCGACACCCGGGAGCCGAGCGGCACCGCGAGGTCGAACCGGTCGAAGGTCGCCGTCACCGGTTCGGTCACCAGGTCCGGGTCGAGCTCGTAGGCCACCGCCCCGATCGCGAGCAGCGCGTCGGCGGTCAGGACCGCCGCCCGCGCCGCCGGATCGGCGAGCCGGAGCAGGGTTTCACTGGCGACGTCCATGTCCTCACCCCCGGTTTTCCTCGGTGTCACCCGGACTCTGCCGGGCGGGGACCCGCGGCGGCATCGGGTGACTCCCTCGACTGCGGCGCGCGCTCGCCCGGGAGCCCACCGTGGTCACCCCCGCGCGTTCAGGGCGTTCACGAGCTGCGTGCGGGAGTGGACCACGAGCTTGCGGTAGATCTGCGTGAGGTGCGCTTCCACCGTTTTCCGGGACAGGAACAGCATTTCGGCCGTTTCGGCGTTGTTGTGGCCCGCCGCCACGAGACTGGCGATGCGCAGCTGCTGCGGGGTCAGCACGTCCGTCGCGAGCGGACCGGGTTTCGCGCCCGGGTGGTCGCCGGCGGCGGACAGCTCGGCGGCCGCGCGGGCGGCCCAGGCACCCGCGCCCAAGCCCTCGAACACGTCCACCGCGAGCCGCAGCGCCGGGCGGGCGGCCGCGGGTCGGCGCAGTCTGCGGAGCACTTCTCCCTCGCACAGCAGGGTTCTGGCGTACTCGAAGGGGGCCGTCCGGACGTCGCCCGCGTCGCGGGCCTTCGCGAACGCGGCCGTGGCCGTGGCGACGTCGCCGGCCAGCAGGCCCCGGCACCGCCACGCGGCCGACAGCTGCCCCCGCAGTCCCGCGCCCGCCGCCCGTTCTTCCAGCCAGGCCACGACTTCCCCGGCCCGTCCGGGATTCCCGCACCGGAGGTGCGCCTCGGCGAGATCGGCCGCGAACGGCACGACGGCCGGGTTGCCCACCCCGCCGGCTTCGGAGTGCGCCCACGCGGACTCCAGCGGCTCGACGGCGGCTCCCGGTTCGCCCGCGGTCAACGCGGCGAGCCCCCGCACCGCCGGCTCCAGCAGCAGCCGCAGGTCGACGCCGAAGGGGCCGGCCTCCTTGCGGCTGCGGGCCAGGAGTTCCACGCACCGCTCCTGGTTCCCTCGCGCGGCCTCCACGCGGGCCAGTGCCAGCAGTCCGAACGCGACCACCCCGTTCGGCGGGGTCCGCTCCGCCACGGCGATGGCCTCGACGGCGTCCGCCTGGGCGGAGGCCCAGCCGCCGGTGCGGAAGCCGATGTCGCTGCGCACGGCCAGTGCGACGGCCAGCAGCGCCGGTGCCCGGCCGCGGCGCAGCCGGCAGAGCGCGGCGTTGATCGCCGTCCTGGCGGGGTCCGGCCGATCCGTCCACAGCTCCGCGAGCGCCAGCCACACCTGCGCCGCCGGGTCGGCGGTCCGTTCGGGCGGCGGGACCTCGCCGCCCGGCAGGCCGTGCATCACGCGGGCGGCCGCGGCGGCCGGTCGCGCGGACGGCGGCAACGGGACACCGGCCAGCGACTCCGCCTCGGTGACCGCCACGCAGGCCAGGCGCGGCTCCCCCAGCACCATGGCGGGCACGGTCGCCTGGCACAGCAGTTCCGCCGCCCGCACCGGATCCCGCCGGGCGAGCCAGGACGCCGCCCCGGCCAGCTCGTCGAAGGCCTGCCGGTGCTGCCCGGCGAGCGCCAGCCCCCGCGCGCCGCGGCCGGCGGCCGCCGCGAGGAACACCGGGTCGTCGCGCAGGGCCGTGGCCTCGCGGCACCACGACACCGCCCGCTCGCCCTGCCCGGCCCGCAGCGCCCCGGCCGCCGCCGTGAGCAGGCGCATCGCGCGCCGGCGGGGGTCGGCGGTCAGGTCGGCCGCGCGGCGCAGGAACCGGGCCGCGGCGGCCGGGTCGGCGGTCCCCCTGGCCAGTCCGGCCAGCCGGGCGGCCAGCTCGTCCGCCGGTCCGGTCACCGCGAACGACTGGTACCACGCCTGCTGGTCCCGCCGCGAGTGCGTGGTCAGTGCGTCGTAGACGGCTTTCCGGGCCGACGCCGTCAGGTCCACCAGCAGCACCGGGCCGAGCAGGGGGTGCCGCAGCCGCGGCGACCCGCCGCCGGTCACGAGCCCGAGCCGCTCGCCGGGCAGCACGTCGTGCGGCGACAGCCCGAGCTCGGCCAGCGCCGCTTCGACGGTCGCCGGTTCCGCCGGCCCGGCGACGGCCAGCACGGCGAGCGCCCGGCGGGTCGCGTCCGGCAGGCGGGTGAGGACACCACGCCACGCGGGCAGCACCGAAGCCCCCACTTCGAGCGTGAGGTCGGTGGGCCGATCGGTCTTCGTGGCCAGCCGGGCCAGGGTTTCCACGACGGCCAGCGGGTTGCCGCCGGTCGCGTCGACGAGCGCGTCGACCTCGTGGTCCGGGACGAGGAACCCGCGGGTCCGGGCCAGGCGGCGGCCGTCGGCGCGGTCGAACCCGGTCAGCCGCACGGTGGGCAGGTCCGGCGGTTCGGCGGCCGCGCCGGGTTCGTCGCGCAGTGCCATGACGAGCGCCACCCGCTCGCGGCCGAGCCGGCGGCCGAGGTAGGCCAGCAGCCGCCGGGACTCCCGGTCGACCCACTGCAGGTCGTCCACCAGGACCAGCACCGGTTCGCGGTCCGCCGCGGCGGCGAGGACACCGAGCGCGCCGGCGCACACGGCGAGCGCGCCGGGCGCCGGACCGTCGTCGAGCGCGAGCGCGATCTCCAGCGCCCGCCGCCGCGCGGGCGGCACCTTCGCGAAGTACGGGGTGAGACCGTCGAGCAGCTGCGCCGTGGCGGCGTAGGCGAGGGTGGTCTCGGCCCGGCTCCCGCGCACCCACACCACCCGGTGCGGCGCCCGGTCGGCCAGGTGCCGCAGCAGCGCGGTCTTCCCGATCCCCGGCTCGCCGACGACGACCCGCGCCGACCCGTGCTCCACCGGCCGCCCGAGCAGCCCGCTCTCCCACCGCCGGCCGACGAACGGCGCGCGCGGCTCCGCCCCGGCCGGTCTTCGATCCAGCGAAACGGCGGTATCCGTTGTCCCCACGGCACTCCCCCAGGTCGACCGGCGCGTGGCGGTCGGCCACGCGGTCCGTCCCGGGAGCAGGTCCCACCCTGGTCGTCCCCCGGACGCTGCGGCGACGCTTGCACGGCCCGTCGACAGTTCGTCGACAGTCCGCCGATACGTCGTTCCCGCACGTCAGAGCGCGACTCGGAGGGCACCGAGGGTGAGGCGGGCCGGTGGGTCGCGCGGACCCACCGGCCGCCGGCGTCACACGAGGGAGGCGGTCAGCCCCCCGTCGAGGACGTAGTGGCTGCCGGTGATCCACGTCGCCCGGTCGGAGGCCAGGAACGCCGCCACCTCGGCGATGTCCTGCGGCGTGCCGAGCCGGCCCTGCTTCGCCGCGACGAGGTCCTTGAACGGGACCTGGGTCGCCGCCTCGAAGTCGGGGACCAGGCGCTCGACCATGGCGGTGTCGGCGAAGCCTGGGCAGACGGCGTTGACCCGGATGCCGGCCGGGCGCATCTCGACGGCTGCGACGCGGGTCAGCTGGATGACCGCCGCCTTCGTCGCGCAGTAGGAGCCGAGCAGCGGGCTGCCGCCGACGCCGGCGATCGAGGCGATGTTGACGATGTTCCCCTTGGACTCCATCAGGTGCGGCGTCGCCGCCTTCATCGTCACGAACGTGCCGCGCACGTTGACCGCGAAGATCTTGTCGAAGCTCTCCGTGGACTGCTGCAGCAGCGGCGACGAGACCTCGATGCCGGCGTTGTTGACCAGGACGTCGAGCCCGCCGAGCAGGTCGACCGCCTGCTGGATGGCGGCCTGGACCTGAGCCTCGTCGGTGACGTCGCAGTTGGCGACGCCGGCGGCGCCGATCTCCTCGGCCGCCTGCTTCGCGGCGTCGGCGTTCATGTCGCTGACCACGACCTTCGCGCCGCGTTCGGTGAACAGCGCGGCGATCGCCTTGCCGATACCGGCGCCGGACCCGGTGACGAAGACGCGCTTTCCCTCGAGTTCGGACATGCTGGTTCCTCTCACATCGCTTCGATCTTGGGCAGGATTTCTTCTTTCACGCGCTTCATGTCGTCGAGCGTCTTCGCCACCGGGACGTCCTGGAACGGCGGCCACAGGAACGGCATGGTGAGCCCGGCTTCCCGGTACCGCTTGAGCTGGTCGGTGATCTGCCGCTCCGACCCGACGAGCAGGTTGGTGCCCTTGCCCCTGGGGGTCTGGTCCATGTCCTGGTCGGTGATGACGAACCAGATCATGCTGGAGATCTCGAGGTCGTCGACCGACCGCTTGGTGTCGAGCTCGTCCAGCTCGCGCTGGATCTCGGTGCGCCACCGCCCGATGTCCTCGGGCGAGTCCTGGATGCCGATCCAGCCCGACAGCCCGTACTTCGCGATGCGCGCGGCGGAGCGCTTCGGGTCCTTCAGGCCGCTGAAGAAGATCGGCGGGTGCGGCTTCTGCACCGGTTTCGCCCCGAACCCGGCCGGCTCGAAGTCGGCGAACTCGCCGTGGTACTCGAAGACCTCGTTGGTCCAGATGCCCTGCATGATCTCCAGGGTCTCGCGCACGTGCTTGTGCCGCTTGGGAAAGATGTGCGCGGCGCTGGCGGCGGCGAACTCCTCCGGCATCCAGCCGGAGCCGACGGCGACGTTGAGCCTGCCGCCCGAGAGGTGGTCGATGGTGGCCAGCTCCGCGGCGAGGACGCCGGGGGAACGGTACGGCGTGTCGATGATGCTCATGCCGATCCGGACCTTCGAGGTCTTCGCGGCGAGCCAGGGAAGCAGCGGCATGCCCTGGAGGAACTCGCCCCGTGAGCTCACCGGGAGCTGCTTGCCCATTTCGTCCAGCATCCCGAAGGGGTACTGCATCTCCCCTCGGTCCGAGGCCTCCGGCACGATGATCCGGTCGAGCGTCCAGACGGAGTCGAAGTCGAGGTCTTCGGCGAGCGCGGTGAGGTCTTCGAGCTCCCGGACGGTCACCTTGTCCCGGAAGTTCGGCAGGTAGAGCGCGAGTTTCATGGTCGGACAGCCTCCTTGCTGTTCTGAGTGAAGGTGGAGCGGATGTCGGCTTTCAGTACTTTGCCGACGGTGGAGCGCGGCAGCTCCGGCCAGATCTCGATCTGCTTCGGCGCCTTGACGCTGCCGATGCGGTCCTTGACGAACGCGATCAGCTCGCCGGTGTCGAGCTCCCGGCCGGGCTGGAGCTGGACGACGGCGGTGACGCGTTCGCCCCACTTGTCGTCGGGCAGCCCGATGACGGCGCAGTCGCGGACGGCGTCGTGCGCCATCACCGCCTGTTCGACCTCGGCGGAGTAGACGTTGAAGCCGCCGGTGATGACCATGTCTTTGGCGCGGTCGACGATGTGGAGGAAGCCCTCGCCGTCGAGGAACCCGATGTCGCCGGTGTGGTGCCAGCCGTGGGCGGACGCCTCGGCCGTCGCCTCGGGGTTGCGGTAGTAGCCGGCCATCACGAGCGAGCCGCGCACGCAGATCTCCCCGCGCTCCCCTTGCGGGACGGGCCGGCCGTCCTCGTCGAGGATCGCGACGGTGACCAGCGGCGAGGGTCTCCCGGCCGAGGCCAGCCGTCCCGTGTGGACGGTGCCGTCGGGTCTGCGGTGGTCCGCGGGCGACATCGTCGAGATCATCATCGGGGCTTCGGACTGGCCGAACAGCTGCGCCATCGGGCCGATACGGTCGAGGGCTTCGGTCAGCCGGGTGGTCGACATCGGGGCCGCGCCGTACCAGAAGCACTGCAGGGACGAGAGGTCCGTGCGGTCGAGGGCTTCGTGGCCGAGCACCATGTAGATCAGCGTCGGCGGCAGGAACGTGTGGGTGACGCGGTGGCGTTCGATCAGCTCCAGGAACCGGCCGACGTCGGGCTTGGCCATGATGACGACCTCCCCGCCGCGGGCGAGGATCGGGAAGCAGAGGACGCCGGCCGCGTGGGTCAGCGGGGCCAGGGCCAGGTACACCGGGCGCCCGTCGAAGGGGTAGCTCATCAGCGTGATCGCCGACATCGCCTCGAGGTTGCGGCCGGTGAGCATGACGCCCTTGGGCCGTCCGGTGGTGCCCCCGGTGCCGACCAGGGCGACCACGTCTTCGGGTTGCCCGGCTTCGACGGCGGGATCGTCGCGGGCCGCATCGAGCCATTCCGGGAAGCCGGGCGCGAAGTCATCGCCGTCCCCGAGGCGGACGAGAGTGGTCAGTTTGGGCAGCTTCGGCGCGATCTGACGGACGAGGTCCTCGAAGCCGGGCTGGAAGATCAGCGTGGCGCAGTCGAAGAGGTCGAGCAGTTCGGCGTTCTCACCGGCGGCGTTGCGGGGGTTGATCGGGCACCACACGGCACCCGCGCGGGCGATGCCGAAGACACAGGTGAACGCCGTAGGGTCGTTGGCCGAGAGGATGCCGACCTTGTCCCCCGGCCGCACGCCGGAGTGCCGCAGAGCGCGGGCGACGGCCCCGGCGAGATCGACCACTTGGCCGTACGACACCGAAATCCCGTCGAGGGTCAGGCAGGGCGCGTCCGGGTCGAGAGACGCGCCTTTTTCCAGGTAGAAGTACAGAGACATCGTCGTCCCTCCCGAGCTCCGTCGGTCGCTGGACACGACCTTGGCCGCCGTTTGGACGAATGTCAAGATTTTCTTGGACGATTGGCCAGAGAACCGCTCGATGGTATCTTCGGCCGGTGACCAGCCCAGCCGCGGTGCGGCGCCGGACCCGCGTCGACAAGTTCGAGGACCGCCGTCGCGAACTCGCCGACGCGGCTTTGCTGGCGTTGGCCGACCTCGGCTACGCCCGCACGAGCCTGCGCACGATCGCCGAGCACACCAAGTTCTCGCACGGGCTGCTGCACTACTACTTCGCCGACAAGGTCGAGCTGATCACCTACTGCGTGCGCCGCTACAAGGAAGCGTGCGTGAAGCGCTACGAAGGCGGAGTGGGCGGGGCGGCCACCCCGTCCGCGCTGGCCGAAGCGTGCGCGGACGGGCTGGCGGCGGCGCTGGAAGAGGCCCCGCTGATGCACCGGCTCTGGTACGACCTGCGGTCGCAGTCCCTGTTCGAGGCGGCGTTCCGCGACGACGTCGCCGAGATCGACGACAGCCTGCAGGAGATGATCTGGCGGAACGTCCGGGCCTACGCGGACCTGACGAGGATCGAGCCGACGTGCACACCGCCGGAGGCGTACGCCTTGTTCGACGGCCTGTTCCAGCAGGCGTTGCAGCGGCACATCGTCGGGGCCGAAGACGCGCTCGACGACCTGCGGCGCGGCGTGCGGAACCTGTTCCCCCGCCTCATCGGCTGACGGCCGGGACCACCAGCCCCGCCAGCGGCACGTGGTGCTGCCCCGCGTGCATGTCGCGGTCCCGCAGCGATCCCTGGCTCACCGGGCGCGGGAACGAAATCTTCACGACGTTCAGCGACGGGATCCGGAAGATCCGGATCGTCGCCTCCTCGACCCGGTACAGCGACGCGATCACGCGCTCGTTCAGGAACGCCTCGTCCGCCGCCACCCGGTAGCCGTCGGCGTCGCGCAGGAACAGCTCCATCGTCACCCAGAACGGGCCCGCGTTCTTCGACCGGACCTCGTGAGCCAGGTCCGCCAGTGTCTGTTCAGGCAGTGTCTTGTCAGGCATGGGTCGTCCCCTCGAACTCGATCCGGAACAGCTCCGACGGCGCGCAGTCGACGACGTGGTTCAGCACGAACTCGTACGCCGCGCCGCGCTCGACCTCCGCCGGCGACGACGGGAACGCGAAGCTCGGCAGGTAGTCCATCGAGGGCGTCGGCAGGTGCAGCATCAGCGGGTTGGCCACCTTCGCCACCGCCGTCGCCGTCGCCTGGTCGGGCGCGTTGACCAGCAGCATCACGCCCACCTCGCGCGGCGGCCCGCTCTCCGGCTCGAGCTCGCCCAGCACCGCGTTGTGGCCGTACAGCCGCAGGTCGAACGCGTACTCATCGGCGGTCAGGCCCAGCGTCTGGCCGACTCGCTGGGTGATCAGCGCGCGCATCAGCGCGGCCCACTCGTCGAGGTCGGCCAGCACCAGCGGGTCGCGGATCGCCGAGAACGACATGGTTTCGTATCCCGTGATCCGCGCGCCCTCCAGCTTGATCGTGTGCTGGTCCGCGACGTGGAACTGCGAGCCGGTGACGCGGACGACCCGGTCGTCGACGGCGGTGTACTCCGCCTCGCGGACGTCGAGCGTGCCGTCGGGTTCGCGCATCTCGAACGGGTCCGCCGTCTCGTACAACATGTGCGCCGCCACCAGGATCGGCGTGCACGCCGCACTCGGGTCGAGCGGCTCGATGGTGAAGCCGTCGGCGTCGATGGTCGCCAGGACGCCGCCCGCGCGCGGGTTGTCGGTGCACTGGCCGCCGCACTCGACGATCTTGGCGGCGTGCCACGTCGGCCCGGCCGGCATGCCCTTCATGAGCGGGAACGCGGCCGCCACCGCCGTGTCGGTCGCGCGGCCGGCCAGCACGACCTGCGCCCCCGCGCGCAGTGCTTCGACGATCGGCTCGTGCCCCATCGCGCCGACGATGTGCGTGCAGCTCTCGAGGGTCTCCGCGGCCAGCTCTCCCAAGGGCGGCAACGGATGCACCCGGCCGGCGCCGAGGTGTTCCTTGAGCTCGGCGGCGTCCTGCTCGCTGTAGATCTTCGCGACCTTCAGGTCCAGGCCCTCCTCCGCCAGCACCTCGGCGGCGATGCCGGCCACCCAGTCGACGCCGGCGTCGGTGCCGCTCGTGCCGCACGAGCCCACGATCACCGGGATCCCGGCGCCCGCGGCGGCCGTGAACAGGCTGCGCAGGTCGCGCGCCACGGCCTTGGCGGTCGTCTTGGCCGTCGCGGCGCCGAGGTAGTACGGGCCGGAGTCGGTCGACCCGCCGTCGATACTGATGACGTCGGCCCCCAAGGCGATACCTCGTTCGACCGTGGCGTGGTCCCAGCCGGCGCCGAGCATCCCGCTCGGGGCCAGCACGCGCACTGTGTCCATGTCCCTCATTTCCCTCCGTTGACAACGAATCGGGCCCGGCCGGCCAGGGCCGCCACGAGCTCCTCGGCGCCGCGCAGGCCCGCGGCCCGGCGCGCTTCGGCGGTCTGCCCCGCCAAGTGCGAATACACGACGATCCCGTCGACCCCGCGCAGCGGGCTGCCCGCGGGCAGCGGCTCCTCACCCACGACGTCGAGCGCGGCGCCCGAAATCTCGCCGGAGCGCACGGCTTCGACGAGCGCGTCTTCGTCGACGATCGCGCCGCGGGCGGTGTTGACGAGCAGCGCGGTGGGCTTCATGAGCTTGAACGCCGAGGCGTCCAGCAGTCCCCACGTCCGGTCGGTCAGCGCGGTGTGCACCGAGACGTAGTCCGAAGTGGACAGCAGCTCGGGCAGCTCGACGAACCGGACGTCCGGCCCGCGCAGGCCGGAGGTGCAGACGACGTCCATCCCGAACGCGCGGGCCAGCGGCACCACCGCCCGCGCCGAAGCGCCGTACCCGATGAGCCCGAGCGTCGACCCGCGCAGTTCGCGGCCGTCCTCGCGCGGCCACTCCCCCCGCGCCACCCCGGACGCCGACCGCACGAGCCGCCGCGCGCCGGCGAGCAGCAGCCCGAAGGTGTACTCGGCGACGGCGTTCGCGTTGATCCCGGGCAGATTGCTGACGCTGATCCCTTGCCGGGCCGCGGCTTCGACGTCGATGGAGTCGTACCCGACGCCGGTCCGGACGATGACCCGCAGCTTCGGCGCGCGAGCCAGCACGTCGGCGGTCAAGGGCTCGTTGGCGACCAGCGCCGCGTCGATCCCGTCCAGAGCGGCGACGAGGTGCTCGGGGTCGCGCTTGCCGATCATCGGCGAGTGCACGGTTTCCAGCCCGGCGCCGCGCAGGTACGCGTCGACCTCGTCGCCGGGACGCAGGTAGTCGGTGGTGACCAGGACGCGGCTCACAGCACCCGCCCGTCGGTGCGGCGGCGCTGCAGCACGGCCACGCGCGCCACCAGGAGCACCGCGACCGCCGTGACGAGCCCGACGTCGAGGAGCATGAACGGCCACCCGGTCACGTCGACCATGCCGCCGACCAGTGCCGGGCCGACGAACCCGCCGGCCGACCAGCCGACGGTGTAGAGGCCGGTGTAGGTCCCGAGCACCCGCGCCGAGGGCGCGAGGTTCCACAGGACGACTGCCATGTTGACCATGAACGCCGACGCGCCCGCGGCCGCCACGCACATGGCCACGACCGTGCCGGCGGGCGTCCGCACCAGAGTGCCGAGCACCATCGCCGCGGCGAACACCGTCATCCCGATCAGGATCACGCGCAGCCGCCCGAAGCGTTCGGCGCACAGGGCGACCGGGTAGGCGGCCGCGATGAACGCGATCCCGCTGGGCAGGGTGAGCCCGCCCGCGTCGCCGCGGGACATGCCCAGCGCCTCCATGCCGTAGTTGGTGACGAGCGACCGCGACGCGAACCACGCGCCGCCGAAGGCGAAGACGGCCCCGATGACCAGCAGCCGGCTGCGGTCGGCGTCGCGCCCGATGTCGAGCAGCACGTCCCGCATCCGCACGCGGGGCCGGGCGTCCTGTTCGGAGCGATCCTCTGCGAGCGCGGCCTGGTAGGCCGGGGACTCGCTGTCGCGCACCCGCCAGCCGAGCACGCCGACGGACACCAGCATCAGGACCGCCGGGATCGCGAAGGACAGCTTCGGGAAGTCGTCGATCAGGAAGATGCTGATCAGGGCGGCGACGATCACCGTGATGCTGGAGGCGATCTTGACCGCCGCGTTCGCCCGGCTGCGCCGCTCGGGACCGATGAAGTCCGGCAGCAGCGACTCGGCGATCGGCTTGAAGGAGTTCGCGACGAGCGCGTAGCTGAACATCACGAGGATCAGCAGCGGCAGCGACACCGCGGCGTGCGGGATCAGGACGAACAGCAGAGCCGCCACCGGCATCCCGGCGACGAGGTACGGGATGCGCCGGCCCCACGACGTCCGGGTGCCGTCCGAGCGGTTGCCCATCCACGGCTGGATGAAGATGCCGAGCAGGTTGTCCATGCCCATCAGCGCGCCGATCAGCGCGGCGCTGCCGAGGTGCTCGCGCAGCAGCGGCGGGACCTGCGAGTCGTAGAGGTTCCACGTCGACTCCTGCGCGAAGACCGCCAGGGCCACGAAGAACGTGATGCGTCCCGTCCGGACGCGCGGGGTGGTCGACGTCATGGCGGCCACCGTACTTTTGCTATAGCAAGATGGTCAATAGTTGCAAACGAGTTTTGCCGTAGGCTGGCTGCATGATGGGTGAGGCACTGCAGACCGACACGCTGGCCGACCGCGTGTACCGCGCGATGCGCGACGCGATCACCACCGGCGAGCTGCGCCCGGGCCAGAAGGTCACCGAACGCGGGTTCGCCGAGCGCTTGGCGGTCAGCCCGACGCCGGTGCGCGAGGCCATCCGGCGCCTCGAGCAGGACGGCCTCATCGAGCGGTCCGGCCCGCGCACGGTCAAGGTGGCGATGTTCGGCGGCGTCGCCGTCCAGGACCTCGCCGAGGTCGAGGTCGGCCTGCGCGGCATGGTGGCCCGCTTCGCCGCCCGCCACGCGACGCCCGAGCAGCTGGCCGGGCTCGACACGATCCTCGACGAAGCTGACGACCTGCTCATCCTCATCAAGCAGCGCCACGCGTCCGGCCAGGACGTCGAGAAGCACGTGGGCCGCCTCTTCGACGCCATGCAGCGCTTCAACGCCCTGGTCGAGTCGTGCGCGGGCAACCCGGTGCTGGTCCGCCTGCTCGACCAGACCCGGGTGTTCTCCCAGCCGGAGCGGCGCTCGCGGGTGCTCGAACGCGTCAGCGTGGACGAGACGTTCGGCCTGGACCGCTACGCGACCCACCGCGCGCTCGTCCGCGCGCTCCGGGCCGGCGACTCGGTCCAGGCGGAGGCGCTGGTGCTCGAAGACGCCCGGGGCGGCCTCGCGGATCTGCTCGCGAGCCCCTGATTCAGGCGGCGATCCGCTCGGCGATCGCCGTGCCGAGTCCCGCGGTCGTTCCCGGGCCGCCGAGGTCCGGGGTGAGCACGTCCGGCCGCTCGGCGAGCACGTCCTCGATCGCCGCGACGACCCGCGCGGCGGCTTCGGGTTCGCCGAGGTGGTCGAGCATCATCGCGCCGCTCCAGATCTGGCCGACGGGGTTGGCGATCCCGCGCCCGGCGATGTCGGGAGCCGAACCGTGGACCGGCTCGAAGAGGCTCGGCCAGGTGCGGTCGGGGTTGATGTTGGCGCTCGGGGCGATGCCGATCGTGCCGGTGCACGCGGGCCCGAGGTCGGAGAGGATGTCGCCGAAGAGGTTGCTGGCCACGACGACGTCGTACTTTTCCGGGCTCAGCACGAACTTCGCCGCCAGGATGTCGATGTGGTCCTTGGCCGCGGTCACGTCCGGGTACCGGGCGGCCATCGCGGCGGCGCGCTCGTCCCAGTAGGGCATCGAGATGGCGATGCCGTTGCTCTTGGTCGCCCACGTCAGGTGCTTGCGCGGCCGCGTGGCGGCGAGGTCGAAGGCGTAGCGCAGCACGCGGTCGACGCCGGTGCGGGTCATCACCGTCTCCTGCAGCACGGTCTCCCGGTCGGTGCCCTCGAAGATCCGGCCGCCGACGCTGGAGTACTCGCCCTCGGTGTTCTCCCGGACGACGAGGAAGTCGATGTCGCCCGGCCCGTGGTCGCGCAGCGGGGCGCGCACCCCGCGCAGCAGCCGGACCGGCCGCAGGTTGACGTACTGGTCGAACCCGCGGCGAACCTTCAGCAGGCTGCCCCACAGCGACACGTGGTCGGGCACCACCGCCGGCCAGCCGACCGCGCCGAAGTAGATCGCGTCGAAGCCGGCGAGCCGGTCCTGCCAGTCCGGGGGCAGCATTTCGCCGTGCTCCAGCCAGTATTCGGCGGAGGCGAAGCCGAATTCGGTGGTTTCGAGCGCGAAGCCGTGGACATCGGCGGCGGCGCGCAGGCAGCGCAGGCCTTCCGGGACGACCTCGCGCCCGATGCCGTCGCCGGGGATGACCGCGATGCGGTGGTTCACGAGCTGCTCCTCTGTCGGGTCCCGCCACTGTGGGCGGCGGCCCGGCACCGCGGCAAGATCGCGCGGGGCAACCTATCCTTTCCCCCATGGAAAGACTCGACGACCTCGGCTTCTTCCACGTGGTCGCCGCCAGCGAGACGCTCACGGCCGCCGCCCGCGAGCTGGACGTCTCGCTGCCGGTGGTCAGCAAGCGCCTGAAGGCCCTGGAACAGCGGCTCGACGTCCGGCTGGTGCACCGCGGCGCGCGCCGGCTCACGCTGACCGCCGAGGGCAGGTTGTACGCCTCGCGCGTCGAGACGATCCTCGACCAGGTGCGGGAGCTCGACGACCTGGTCGGGCACCGGGCCGGCGACCTGCGGGGCTCGGTCGTCGTCCAGGCGACGCCCGGGCTCGGCCGCGCGCACGTCGCGCCGCTCATCGGCGAGTTCACCGCGCTGCACCCGCGGGTGCGCGTCCGGCTCCACACGTCGGCGCTGCCGCTGCGGCCGCACCGGCGGGAGTTCGACGTGGCCGTGCACGTCGGCACGCCGCCGGACTCGACGTTGCGGATGCGCCGGCTGGCCCGCAACCGCCGGGTGCCGTGCGCGGCACCGTCCTATCTGGACCGGCGGGGGACGCCCGAGCGGATCGAGGACCTGGCCGGCCACGACTGCATCGTGCTGCGCGAGAACGAGGGCGACTTCGCGCTGTGGCGCTTCGGCGGCGCCGCCCAGCCCCGCCAGGTGCGGGTGCGCGGCAGCCTGTCGAGCGACGACGGCGACATCGTGACGGACTGGGCGTTGCGGGGCCACGGGATCGTCATGCGCTCGGAGTGGCAGGTCCGGTCCCATTTGGACAGTGGTGCGCTGGTGCGGGTGCTCCCCGGCGTCCCGACCCCGCCCGCCGACATCTACGCCCTGCGCGCCGACGACGCCCACGTGCCGCGGCGCACCAGCGAGCTGATCACCCACCTGGCGGCGCGGCTACCGGAGCGGCTGGCTCGCCAGTAGCTCGTCGACCTCCGCGCGCGACGGGCTCGTCGCCGGGCCGTACCGCCCGACCGCGACCGCCGCGGCCGCGTTCGCGCGTTCCGCCGCGGCGAGGAGCGGTTCCCCGCGCAGCAGCTCCGCCGCCAGCACGCCGCAGTGGGCGTCCCCCGCGCCGTTGGTGTCCACCGGCTCGACCGGGAAGCCCGGGACGCGCACCGTCGCCCCGTCCTCCGTCACATCGCACCCCTGCGCGCCGACGCGCGTGATCCGCACCGGAACCGCGCCGACGCCGTCCACAGTGGACATCGCCGCGGCCTCGGCGGTGTTGCACGACAGGATGCCGACGTGCGGCAGCAACGCCCGCCAGACCTCCGGAGCGACGTCGGCCGCGAGCGGGCCGGGGTCGAGCAGCACCCGGTGACCGCCCGAAGCCGGCAGCCACGCGAGGAGCGCGTCACGGTTCGCCGCCCGCAGGAGGCTGTAGCCGGTGACGTAGACCAGGTCCCCGTCGCCCAGGCGCACCCGGCGCAGGTGCTCGGCTGTGAGCGTGCCCTCGGCGCCGGTCTCGGTGATGAACGTCCGCTCGCCGGCCGCGTCGACCAGGACGACGCACACCCCCGTGTCCGGCGTGACCGGCGGCTGGACGAGCGCCACGCCCTCGGCGGCCAGTGCTTCGCGGACCAGGTCGCCGAACCGCCCGGTGCCGTGCTCCCCCGCGTACACGACCTCCGCGCCGGCGCGGGCCGCCGCGGCCATCACGTTGAACCCGCCGCCGGCGGTGAAGCGGACGTCCGAGGCGAGCACGTCACCGCCCGCGGGCGGCAGCGCCTCGACCCGCATCACCAGGTCGACGATGGCCTGTCCGGTGTGGACGAGCCGGCCGGTCATCGACGGATCCTCGCACCGCCGAGCGCGGCGTACAACCCGGCGCCGACGACGAACGTGACGACCCAGCCCAGTCCGTTGGCGCCGAGCCACGTGCCGGACAGGGGCCCGGTGAACCAGGCGTCGTCGCCGGTGCCCGCCGTCGTGAACAGGTAGCCCGCGACGATGGCCGCGGCCCACGCCAGCAGGGCGCGCGGCTCGCAGCCGGCGCGGTACCAGTACGCGCTGGTGCGGTGGACGTCCATCAGCGCCGCCGGGTCGTAGTCGCGCCGGCGCACCATGTCGACGACGAACACCCCGACCCACGCCGTGATCGGCACCGCCAGCAGGCTGATGAACGCGATGAACGGGCCGTAGAAGCCGTCGGCCACGAGCATGAAGTACAGCGAACCGAGGAACGTCACCACGATGTCGACGACCACGGCGTACACCCGCTTGAGCCGGATGCCCAGGGTCAGCGTGGTGAGGCCGGCGGAGTACACGGACAGGTGGTTCGAGAGCAGCAGCCCGCCGAACGCGGCGATCAGGTACGGCACGGCCATCCAGCTCGGCAGCAGCTCGCGGATGGCCGCGACCGGGTCGCCCGCCGAAGCCAGCGACGGGTCGTCGGCCGAGACCAGGCTGCCCAGCGAGATGAGCAGCACCAGCGGGATCCCCGCGCCCGCCGCGGCCGAGGCGACGAGCGAGCCCGCCCGCACCGTCGGCGACTGGTAGCGCGACATGTCGGCGGACGCGTTCGCCCAGCCGATCCCGGTCCCGGCGGCGATGGTCCCGACGCCGGCGATCATCGCCCCGACCGGGGCCGGCGACGCGGCGAACACCTGGCCCCAGTGGATCCGGGTGACCAGGCTGACCGCGACGACGACGTTGAGCGCGCCGAAGATCCACGTCGACCAGCGCTGCACCGCCACCAGCACCGCGTGACCGAGGCCGGAGACCGTCACCGTGAGCAGGACGAACACCAGCACGCCGGCGATCGTCAGCACCGGGGACGCCTTGGCGTCCGCGTTCGCGCCGAACAGGATCGCGCAGAGGGAGAGGAACGCGAACGCGGCGGTCGTCGTGTTCACCGTCTCCCAGCCGAGCCGGGACACCAGCGACACGATGGTCGGCCCGATGTTGCCCCGGACGCCGAAGACCGCGCGCGACAGCGTGAGCCCGGGCGCGCCGCCCCGCCGGCCGGCGATCGAGACGACGCCGACGACGGCGAACGACCCGGCCGCACCGAGCACCGCGACGATCGCCGCCTGCCAGAACGCCAGGTGCTGCACCGCGACCAGCGTCGCGCCGAGCGGCAGCCCGAGGATGCTGATGTTGGCGGCGAACCACACCCAGAACAGCTGCATCGGGTGCCCGTGGCGCTCGGCGGCGGGCACCGGTTCGATGCCGCGGGTCTCGAGCGCTCCTGTCCGCTCCGGGCTAGCCGCCGTGTCCGCACGGTTCGCGCCGGGGACCTGGGCTGAATCGACCATCGTTACCTCGCACCTGGAGAAGGCCGTCCACGATGACGGCCAGATCGAGCCGGTTGACCGCGCGCACCTTATCGACCAGGTGGGCGGGCAGTCCGGAAATCCCGTGGTGTGCGCCGAGGATCGCCCCGCACACGGCTGCCACGGTGTCGGTGTCGCCGCCGATCTCGGCGGCGAGGGTCAGTGCCGCGGCCGGGTCGTCGCCGAGGTTTTCGGCGAGCGCGAACGCGGCGACCACGGATTCCTGAGCGGCGACCGACGTGCCGATGACGTGGGTGAGCGCGTCGGCGAGACCGGCGCGGCCCAGGCCCCGCACCCAGCCGCGGGCCCAGGCGATGCGGGCGGCGATGTCCCCGCCGGCGATCCAGTGCCCGCGCAGCGCGCCCTCGGCCGCGGCCCGTTCGGCTTCGCCCAGAGAAGTCGTGAGGTCGGCACCGTCCACACCGGACGACACGGCGGCCGCCACCGCGGCTGCCGCGGCGATCCCCAGCCCGGTGTTGTGGGTGACGCGGCTGGCCGCGACGACGGCGTCGAGGAACCCCTCGCCCAGCGGGGTCGCGATGCCGACCGGCGTGATCCGCATGGCGGCGCCGTTGGTGGCCCCGTCCCGGCCGGCGTCCTCGGCGTCGGCGCCCGCGTCGAGCCGGTCGAGGGCGCGCCGGGTCGAGGGGCCGAGCAGGTCGAGCGAGCCGCGGCGGACCATGTCCGCCTCCCACTCCCGCAGGGCTTTGGCGAAGTCGTGGGCATCGATCCGGCCACCGCCGTCGATGGCGAGCCGGGCCACGAGCACGGCCTGTTCGGTGTCGTCGGTGATCGACCCGGCAGGCATCGAGGGGGCGATCGGCTGCTCGGCGACGGCGTCGACGAAACCGCTGATGGGGCCGTACGCGGCGGCGATGGCGGCGCGCGACATCGACTGCGTCGGCATGCCGAGCGCGTCACCGATCGCGAGACCGTAGAAGGCGCCGAGCGCTCGCTCCCGCATGAGGGACAGCCGGGTGAACATGTACAACCATGTACAGTTACCACGGAGGACGTGTCAAGCCCCTGGTCAGCGGTCAGGCGCTCGGGGCGACAGCTCGGCCAGGTCAGTGCTGGCGGGCAGCGGGTAGCTCTGGTTCTCCCTTGTCGGCGAGCGGCAGGGACTCGTCAACCGTCTCGTCCACCCGGAGCCGCCACGGCTGGAACCAGTACAGGCCCGCCGGGAGCGGCTCATCGCGTTCTCCCCTTTTCGCTGACAACAGACACCCAGGACATACCGGCCGCGACGGCGAGCATCGTGAGCACTCCCCGCGGCCAGAAGATGTGACTGTCCAGAAAGGACACACTCGCGAGCAGGAGCACGACCCCGCCCGGCACCGCCCACCACCCCGCGCGCAGGACCGCCGCCACCACGATCAGCGCGCTGGCCACCAGGAAGCAGGCCGCGCCGAGGTGCCCGACCAGGTCGCCCGCCGTGAACACCGCGCCGACGACCGGGGTGGCGCCGTGCTGGGCGTGGACCACCGTGCCGCCGGCGATCCCCGCGACCGCGTCGAGCCCGCCGTAGAACGCCGCGTACCCGAACGCCGCCACCCACCCGGGCCACCGCAGCCACGGCGGCGCCTCCCTCAGCAGGTCCCACTGCGCGACCGCGAGCAGCGGGAAGACCGGCAGCAGGATGATGTGCAGCGTCGTCCACCAGGGCGCGGTGGCCGCGTCGAGCTGCGCGGGGTGCACCGCGCCGAACCCGGCCAGCAGCAGCCCCGGAACGGCGACGAGGAACCCACGCGGCGACATCCGGCGACCGTAGCCCGGACCCGCCGCCGAAAAGCGGTTCCGGGGATTAGGAAACCCTTACGGGCCGGGGCGCGCCCGCCCCGGCCCGGCGCGTCACCGCACGAGAGCGTCGTGGCCGAGGAGGTCGCCGAACACCGACACCGCGCGGTCCACGGCGTCGTCGTCGACACCCGCGTGGGTCACCGCGCGGATCCGGTCGGTGCCCAGCTCCTCCACCCGGATCCCGCGGCGGCGGGCCGCCTCGATCAGCGTGCGGGTCGTGTAGCGGTCGTCGCGGACCTTGAAGAACACCATGTTCGTCAGCGGCGGGCCCGGGTCCAGCCGGACGCCCGGGATCCGCGACAGGCCGCGGGCCAGGCGCGCCGCGCGGGCGTGGTCCTCGGCCAGGCGCTCGGTCATGTCCGTCAGCGCCACGATCCCGCACGCCGCGATCATCCCGGCCTGGCGCATGCCGCCGCCGAGCATCTTGCGCATCCGGCGGGCCGCCGCGATCGTCACGCGGTCGCCGACCAGCACCGAGCCGATCGGCGCGCACAGGCCCTTCGACAGGCAGATCTGCACCGTGTCCGCGTGCTTGGCCACCTCCGCCGCGCTGACGCCGAGCGCGACGGCCGCGTTGAACAGGCGGGCGCCGTCGAGGTGCAGGGCGACGCCGTGCGAACGGATCAGCCGGGACACCTCGCTGAGGTAGTCCAGCTGCAGGGGCAGCCCGCCGCACCGGTTCTGCGGCGTCTCCAGGCTCAGCACCGCCGGCGGCGCGATCTGCGGGTCGCTGCGGTCGACCGCGCACGCCTCGGCGATCGCCGCCGGGTCGATCGTGCCGTCGGGCAGGTTCGGCAGCGGGTCGTAGACGATGCCGCCGCACAGCGACGCGCCGCCCGCTTCGTAGACGTAGACGTCGGACTCGTGCCCGACGATCGCCTTGCCGCCGCGCGGGCAGTGCGCCAGCAGCGCGGTCAGGTTCGCCATGGTGCCGCTCGGCATCAGGCAGCCGGCCTGCTTGCCGAGCAGCTCGGCGGCGAGCTGCTCCAGCCGGTCCACGGTCGGGTCCTCGCCGTAGACGTCGTCGCCGAGCGGGGCGCGCGCGGCGGCCTCCAGCATCGTGGGCGTGGGCAGGGTGAAGGTGTCGCTGCGGAGTTCGACGTGCGTGCCCCGCACGGGCGCGGCTTCGGGGCGGAGGGTGGCGAGGTCATCGGCGAAGGTGGTCACAACAGGCTCCCTGGCAGGTCAGCGGGTGAGGGTTCGGACGGCGTCGTCGAGGCCGATTTCGGCCTGGCTCCAGCGCCAGCGGCGTTCTTCGGCGGCGGCGCGGATGCGGTCGAACGCGGTTTCGGCTTCGGTCACGGCGGCGAGCACGGACTCCCGCGCCGGGCCGCCGCCGTACGCCGCGTGCTGCGCGACTTCGGCGGGGTCGAGCGCGGCCAGGACGTGCGGTGGCTGCCCGGCCAGCCGGACGCGGGCGACCTCGTGCAGCGGGACACCGGCGTCCAGGGCTTCCTTCGCGATGGCGCCGACATCGTGGTGCGCCTGCCGGAACGGGACACCGGCGTCGACGAGCCGTTCGGCCAGGTGGGTGGCCGCGGTCTGGCCGTCGACGGCACGCGCGTACATCCGCTCCGGCACCGGTTCGGCGCCTTCGACGACGAGCCGCAGCAGGACGACGGCGTCGGTCGCGGCCTCCAGCGCCGACCACGCCGGGGCGACGGCTTCGGTGCCGACGGCGATGGCGTTGGTGAAGCGGGCC
The DNA here is from genome assembly GCF_055633615.1 of Amycolatopsis sp. NPDC114505. Taxonomy (NCBI): domain Bacteria; kingdom Bacillati; phylum Actinomycetota; class Actinomycetes; order Pseudonocardiales; family Pseudonocardiaceae; genus Amycolatopsis; species Amycolatopsis sp. NPDC114505. The sequence goes on from NZ_JBVKDV010000003.1 coordinate 1,542,037, forward strand.
GTGGCCATGGCGCTCGCCGACGCGGTGAACGCGCCGAGCGGGGCCAGCGCCCGGCCCTGGACGTGCTCGAGCAGGAACGGGTTGCGCTTCTGCGGCATCATCGAGCTGGACCCGACGACGTCGTCGGCCAGCCGCAGCAGCCCGGCCTCGGCGCTGGTCCACGCCTGGAAGTCGTGCGAGACGCGGCAGAGCAGCACACCGAGGACGGTGGCCCCGGAAAGCTGGCGCAGCACCAGGTCCCGCGACGCGACGGCGTGCAGCGAGTTCGGGATCGAGGTCGCGAAGCCGAGCAGCGCGGTGGTGCGTTCCTGGTCGACCGGCAGCGACGTGCCGCCGACCGCGCCCGCGCCGAGCGGGTTCTGGTCGATCTCCGCACCGGCCTGCCAGAGGCTTTCGACGTCGCGGACGAGCGCGCTCGCCACGCCCGCGAGGTAGTGGCCGTAGGTGATCGGGACGGCCGGCTGGTGGTGGGTGTAGGCGGGCATGGTGACGTCGGCCCAGCGCCGGGCCCGGTCGAGCAGGGCGCGGCCGAGCGCGTCGGACTCGGCGAGCAGGCGTTCGTGCGGTTCGCGCAGCCGCAGCCGCACGACGGTGGCGTTGAGGTCGTTGCGCGAGCGTCCACTGTGGAGGATCCCGCCGACCTCGGCGCCGAGGGTGCCGATGAGGTGGGACTCGTAGGCGAGGTAGCGGCCGCGGGGCGCGGGGACGTCGTGCAGGGGCGTGAAGCGTTGCCGCCGCAGGCTTTCGATGCCGCGGAGGAGCTCGCCGGCCCGGGCCCGGTCGACGATGCCGCGTTCGGCGAGCATGACGACGTGGGCCCGGTCGACCTGGCTGATGAGCCCGAGCTCGGCGGCGACCGGGTCGGGCGCGGGGGCGGTGTCGCGGTCGAAGAGGATCTCCCTGGCCGCGGCGGAGACGGTGCTGGTGAGCCGTCCGGTTCCGCCTGGGGCGATGGTCATCGAGGTGCTCCTTCCGGGGTGTCCGGGTGGGGTTCGGGACGTTCTTCGTCCCGTTCGTCGCGCGCACGATCGGTCTGCGCGACGGTGGCGATGAGAAAGCGCAAGGTCATCGGTGGGGTCCTTCCGGGACGAGGGCCGCGCGGAGCCGGTCCAGTCCGGCGGCCGCGGCCGCGCGGGCACCGCGGGGGCGATCGGCCACGGCGAGGACGTGCCCCGCCCGGTCGCGGTAGTCGCGGGCCGGGCGGACCACCGTGCCGTCGGGCCGGTACAGCCGCGCTTCGGCCACCCCCGGCACGCACGACGCCTTCGCCTCGGCGTCCCCGGCCGCGACCACCGAGGACGAAGACGCCGTCAGGAACCGCAACGACGCACACGCGCGCCGGGTGGGCCGCAGGTCGGGCGGCAACCCGAGCACGGCCGAAACCTGCGCCGCCACCAGGTCGACGCCCGACGCCGCGCGGACCAGCTCCGGGATCATCCCGCCCGCCGGGCGCGGGTTGACCTCCATCAGCCGCGGCCCGGTCGGCGTCAGGCGGATCTCGACGTGCGCCGCGCCGAAGCCGAGGCCCAGCGCGGTCACCGCCGCCCGGGCCGTGTCGATCAGGGCCGTCTCGTCCGACGGGGGCAGCGAAGCCGGGACGTCGTGGCCGACCTCGACGAAGAACGGCGCCGGCCCGAGGTGCTTGCGCACCACCGCCACCACGACGTCGCCGAACAGCTCCACCGAGTACTCCGGCCCGCTCGCGTACGGCTCCACCAGCACCTGTGCCGGCACCGGCAGCCCGCGCTCGTTGTGCGTCACCGAAAGCAGCGCCGCCGCCTGGGAAGCGACCGCCTCGGGCGTCTCGCAGCGCAGCACCCCGACGCTCCCCGACCCCTCGGCCGGCTTGAGCACCACCGGGAACTCGACCGCAGCCTCGACGGCCGCCTCCACGGAGGTCGCCACCGTGCACGGTGCCCCGAGGACGGCCCGCTGGTGGGCCTTGTTGCGGCACTCCGTCACGGCGTCCGGGTCCGGGCCGGGTAGATCCAGCTTCGCCGCGATCCGCGCCGCGACCGGGATGAAGTACTCCGAGCTGCTCGTCACCCCGGCCGGTTCGCCGATGTCGGAAGCCAGCACCGCGCACGCGTCCGCCGTGTCGCACACGACGACGCGCACGCCGTCTTCCGCCGCGTACGGGTAGCGCGCAGGGTCGGCCGCGGCCAGCACCGGTTCGAACCCGAGCGAACGGGCCTGCCGCGCGAACAGCCGCCCGGTGCCGGTCGTGTTGCTCTCGACGAGCAGCAGCGTCCGCGTCAAGACGCGTCCGCCAGCGAGCGCCGGCCCCAGTTCAGCCAGGTCCACGAGCCACCCGGCTCGGTGGGCGCGACGACCTCGTACGGCTCGGCCGCACCGGAGTGCGCGAGCCCCTGCGCACGCAGCCACTCGTCGGAGTAGACCGTGTCCTGGTAGCGGTAGCCCTCGTCCGGCAGCAGCGCGACGACCGTGGCGTCCGGGTTGCGCCGCGAGAACCAGTCGGCGACCTTGAACGACGCGCCGCTGGTCGGGCCCATGAACAGGCAGTGCCGCGCGTACAGCTCGCGCGTCGCGGCGAAGGCTTCCGCCGCGCCGATCCAGTGCACCTGGTCGTAGCCGGAGTGGTCGACGTTGGGCGGCACCAGGCTGTTGCCGAGCCCGCGCAGCACGCGCGGCCCGTCGGGCTGGCCGAAGATGGCGCTGCGCTGGGTGTCGACGCCGATGAGCGTCAGGTCCGGGACGAGCATCCGCAGGAACGAGCTCGTGCCGGACGTCGAGCCGCCGGAGCCGACCGCGCCGACCAGGCAGTCGGGCACGCCGATGGTCTCGGCGAGCTGCTCGGCCACCAGCGCGTACGACCGGGGGTTGTCGGGGTTGCTGTACTGGCCGGGGACCCAGTGGTTCGGGTACTCCGCGCGCAGCTCCTCGAGCCGGTCGAGCCGCGCGCGCTGGAACCCGCCGACGGGGCTGGGCTCCGGGCAGATCTCGACGCGGGCGCCGAGGTGTTCGAGGCGGCGCTTCAGCGGGGCGTCGATGGCCGGGTCGCCGACGATCGTGAGCGGGTAGCCGCGCAGGCGGCAGACCATCGCGAGGCCGAGACCGAAGGTGCCCGACGACGTCTCGAGCACGGTCGTGCCCGGGCCGACGTCGCCGCGCTCCTCGGCGCGGTCGAGCATGAACCGGGCGGGCAGCAGCTTCATCAGGCCGAAGGCGGCGACGTGGAAGTTGGGCCGGATCCGGATGATCCGGGGCAGCTCGGTCGCCTCCACGACGGACCGGCTGACGGGTGCGGCAAGGGTCATCGGACTCACCTCTCGGTTTCGAACTGCCAGGTTTCGGTCACGTCGAGCCGGGTCGCGGCGAACTCCAGCCGGGCCGGGGTCTCGGCGTCGGTAGCGTCGAAGAGCAGGCCGGCGACGTCGCCGCTGTGGGCGACCTGGACGCCGGCGGCCCCGGCGGCGCGGGCGACGGCGAGGATGTCGTCGAGGCCGGGGATGGGCAGGTGCCGCTGGTTGAGCAGGGTGCTGGCGGTGGCGACGCGGCCGAGCAGGCCCGCGTCGCCGTCGCGGACGGCCCGCCGCAGCAGGCCGTGCAACGGGCGGAACGCCTCGATCTCCCACGACGTGTAGCGCGCGGGCGTGAGTTCCAGGGTGTCGACGCCGCGCCCGCCCGGGCTGGTGCCGAAGCCGAGCACGGACAGGGGCATCAGCTCCCCCAGGTCCTCGATCGGCTCGCCTTCGCGATGGGCGAAGACCACCGCGCGGCCGCCGTACATGAGCGAGTCGGACGCGGTTTCGGCTTCGACGGCCAGCGCGCCGACCTCGGCGGGCGAAAGCCGGCGGCCGGTCGCGGCGAGGACCGCGCCGATCGCCGACGTCACGTCCGCGGTGGACGAGCCGAAGCCGCGGCACAGCGGGATGTCGCTGGTGATGTCGAGCAGCCCGCCGGGGACCGGGGTGCCGAGCCGGGCCAGGGTGAGGTCGGCGGCGCGGCGGGCCTTGGTGCGCCACGCGGGACGCACCGTCGTGCCGGTGTCTTCGGTGGGCAGGAAGGTGGCGCGGGTGCTGTAGAGCGGGCACGGCAGGGTGACGAGCCCGCGGCGCAGGCGGCCATCGGCGACGAAGACCCCTTGCAGGATCTCGCCGTGGTGGGCGTCGACGCGGAAGCTGCCCGCGCGCGGGTCGGTGACGGTGGCGGGGGCCGGTGCGGCGACCGCGAGGTCTTCGGTCATGGCGTTCTCCTTCACTCGTCGGCGGTCACGGCGAGCCCGGCCAGCACGGCCCGGGCCAGCTCCGCCACGTGCGGCGGTTCGACCATGTCCCAGTGGTGGCCCGAAACCGGCGTCACCGTGAGCTCGCCGCGCGTGCGGGCGCGCCAGCTCTCCGGCCGCACCTCCGGGCGGCCCTTCACCGGGTGGGTGCCGGTGGAGGTGATGAGGTGGATGCCGGCGTCGACGACCGCGCGGCAGCGGTAGGCCTCGACGGCGTCCTTGCCGGCGAGGTAGACCCGCGCCATCTGCTCGACGACGGCGTTGCCCGCCACCTCCGAGACCATGCCGCGGTCGCGAGCCTCGGCGAGCATCTCGTCGAGGGTGTCGGCCGCTCCCGGGGCCAGCTTCAGCACGGCCTCGCCGAACCACGCCAGAGGGTCGCTGGTGTCGACTTCGGGCAGCGGGTTGCCGTAGTCGTCGACGCCGAGGACGGTCGCGTCGATGACGCACAGGTGCTCGACCGCGCGGCCGGCTTTTTCCAGCTGGGCGGCCATTTCGAAGGCCACCGAGCCGCCCTGCGACCAGCCGGCGAGCCGGATCGGGCGGTCGCCGACGACCGGCAGGAGGTCGGCGACGAACGCCGCGGCCAGCTCTTCGATGGTGTGCACCGGGTCCTCGCCGGGCGCGAACCCGGGGGCCTGCAGGCCGAACACCGGCAGCGCCGGGTCCAGCTCGGCCACCAGCTGCAGGTACGGGAACGGGCTCCCGGCGGTCGGCGGCAGCAGGAACAGCGGGGCGACGCCCGCGCGGCCCGGCGAGAGCGGGACGACCAGTCCCCCGCCGCTTTCCCCGGCGCGGAGGAGGTCGGCCAGCGCCCGGATCGTCGGCGCGCGGAAGACCTCGGCCAGGCCGACGGTCGCGCCCAGCTCGGCCTTGATCCGGTCGACCAGCACGACCGCCAGCAGCGAGTGGCCGCCGACGTCGAAGAAGCCGTCGGTGACGCCGACCTTCCGCCCGAGGAGGTCCTCCCAGAGCTTGGCGATGGCCATCTCCAGCTCGTCGCGCGGGAGCACCCCGGACGTCGACACCGGGGCGGCGTCCGGGACCGGCAGGGCGACCCGGTCGATCTTGCCGTTCGACGTCAGCGGCAGCGTGTCCAAAGTGGTCAACGTCGACGGGACCATGTACTCCGGCAGCCGCTCGGACAGGTGCGCCCGCAGCCTGTCGACGTCCACAGTGGACGGTGAGACGTACCCGGCGAGCGCGCCGTCGCGGACCACCGCGACCGCTTCGACGACGCCGGGGCCGCCGACGAGTGCGGCCTCGATCTCGCCCAGCTCGATGCGGTAGCCGCGGACCTTGACCTGGTGGTCGGTGCGGCCGACGAACTCCAGCCGCCCGTCCGGCAGGTAGCGGGCGAGGTCGCCGCTGCGGTAGATCCGGCCGGGGCCGAACGGGTTCGCCACGTACTTCGCGGCGGTGAGGCCCGGGTTGCCCGCGAAGCCCCGCGCGACCCCCGCGCCGCCCGCGTACAGCTCGCCCGTGACGCCGACGGGGACCGGCCGCAGGTGCTCGTCGAGGAGGTAGACCTCGGTGTTCCAGATCGGCCGGCCGACGGAGATCGGCGTGGTCACGCACTCGGCGGCGGGCAGCAGGTTGATCACGTTGGCCACCGACGTCTCGGTGTGGCCGTACTCGTTGGCCACGACGACGTCCGGGGCATTCTCGCGCCAGAACTCCAGGGCCTCGGCGGTGAGCTGCTCACCGCCGACGACCAGGTGCGCGGCCGCGTCGGCGGCTTCGGGCGTCAGGCACCGGCGCAGCGGTTCGAGGTGGGCCGGCGTGAGCTTGACGAAGCTGAACTTCCGGCCGCTCGACAGCACGTCGGCGAGGCCGGCCACCGGGTGCTCGTCCTCCGGCACCAGTGTCACGGTCGTGCCGCAGAGCAGCGGCAGGAACAGCCCGGTGACCGTGAGGTCGAAGGCGAGCGACGAGTGCACCGGGGCGCCGTCGCCCTCGTCGGCGCGGTAGGCCTGGCGGCACCAGTCGAGGTAGTGCAGCACCCCGCGGTGGCTGATCATCACGCCCTTGGGACGCCCGGTCGAGCCGGAGGTGTAGATGACGTAGGCGAGGTTCTCCGGGTCGGCGACCGGGTCCTGCCACGGCACCGGGTCGCCTGCGACCGGCTCGTCGGCGTACACCACGACGTCGCCGAGGTTCTCGCCGGCGTAACGGCGGGTGGTGACGAGCACGCGCGCGCCGGCCTGGCGGAGCATGTACTCCTTGCGGTCCTGCGGATACGCCGGGTCCAGGGGGATGTAGTGGCCGCCGGTCTTGAGGATGGCCAGCAGCACCGGCAGCAGCAGCGGGCCGCGTTCGCAGAGCACGCCGACCGGGGTCTCGACGCCGACGCCGTGGGCTCGCAGCCGCTGCGCCAGCCGGGTCGCGCGGGTTTCCAGGTCGGCGTAGGTCAGCTCGGCGCCGCCGCAGCGGACGGCGATCGCGTCCGGGGTGGACACCGCCTGGGCGGCGATCCGGCCGTGCAGCGTGCCGCGCAGGTAGGGCTCGGCGGTGGCGTTCCAGGTTTCGAGGAGCAGCTTCCGCTCGTCCGCGCCGAGGACGTCCACTTCGGACAGCCGGACGCCGGGCTTCGCAGCCAGTTCGGTGAAGAGCCGGACGAAGTGCTCGCCCATGCGGTCCATCCGGGCCTGGTCGAACAACGCGGTCGCGTATTCGAGGACGCCTTCCACGGACCCGTCGGCCTGACGGACGAAGGAGATCATCAGGTCGAACTTCGCCGTGCTCGAAGGCAGGTCCACCGACGACACCGCGAGGTCACCCAGCGTGCCCTCGCCATCGGAGGAGTCGTAGACCGCGAACATGACCTGGACGACCGGGGTGTGCGCGAGGTCGCGTTCCGGGGCCAGCTCCTGCACGAGGCGTTCGAACGGCAGGTCTTCGTGCGCCTGGTCGGCCAGGCGGGCCACCTTGACGCGGTCGGCGAGCGTCGCGAAGTCCGGGTCGCCGGAGAGATCGCCGCGGGCGACGACGGTGTTCACGAAGAACCCCACCATGTGCTCCAGCTCGGCCCGCGAACGCCCGGCGACCGGGGTGCCGACGGCGATGTCCTCGCGGCCGGTGTGCCGCCCGAGCACGACGTACGCGGCGGCGAGCAGCGTCACGAACGGCGTCGCACCCGCCCGCTTCCCCTGCTCCAGCACGGCTTCCGCGGCCGCCGCCGGGATGGTGAAGCGAGCCGACGCGCCGTGCGGGTCACGCTGGGCCGGCCGCGGGCGGTCGGCCGGCAGCTCCAGGGTCTCCAGCCCGGCGAGCCGGTCTTTCCAGTAGGCGAGGTCGGCCTCGTGGACGTCCACCCGGGACTGTTCCCAGGCCGCGAAGTCCGCATAGGACAGTTCGATCGGGGGCAGCTCGGCGCCGGTGTAGAGCTTGCGCAGGTCGTCGAGGAGGATCGGCAGCGACCAGCCGTCGCAGGCGATGTGGTGGACGTTCAGCGCGAGCACGTGCCGCTCCGGCGCCTCGCGGACCAGCAGCGCCCGGAACACCGGCCCGGCCGCGAGGTCGAACGGACGGCTGACGTACTCGGCGAGCACGGCGTCCAGGTCGCCGTCGACCACCGGCAGCTCGACCGGGGCCGGCGCCCCGATCACCTGACGCGGCTTGTTGTCCTCCGCGACGTACGTCGTGCGCAGGATCTCGTGCCGCGCGACCAGGGCGTCGAGCGAACGCCGGAGTGCGTCGACGTCGAGGGCGCCGTCGAGACGCAGCAGGAGCGGGACCGCGTACTCGGCGCTGTCCGGGTCGAGGCGGTCGAGGAACCACAACCGCTGCTGCCCGGCCGAAAGCGGGAGCGGCGCGCCGCGGTCGGCCCGGCCGAACGCGCGGGCCGGTGCGGCGGCCCGGCCGCGCAGCCGTTTCGCGAGCACCGCGGCCCGCAGCCGGGCGGCGCGCTCGGCGTCGGGCGCGCCGGCCTCCGGGCGGATGTCGAACGTGGTCATGCGCTGGCCTCCTCGGTGAGGGAGTCGAGGAGCTCCTGCTCGGACATGCCGGCGAGCTCGGCCTCGATCTCGGTGTGGACCACCGCGGCGAGCGCGGTGACCGTGGTGGTCTGGAACAGCACGGGCAGGGGCAGGTCCACGCCGAAGGCGGCCTGCAGCCGCATGCGGACCTTGGCGGCGAGCACGGAATGCCCGCCCAGTGCGAAGAAGTCGTCGCCGAGCCCGACGCGGGGCACGCCGAGGACCTCGGCCCAGATGTCGGCGATCAGCTGCTCCTCGGCACTGCCCGGGGCGACGTAGTCCGCCGTCTCCTCGGCCGGCTCGGGCAGCGCGGCCCGGTCGAGCTTGCCGCTGGCGTTGACCGGCAGCGCGTCGAGCACGACGAACGCGCTCGGCACGAGGTGCTCCGGCAGCCGCTGCCCGAGGAAGGTCCGCAGGTCCGCGGGCGTGACGTCGCCGACGGTGTAGGCGACCAGCCGTTTCTGGCCGGCCGGGTCGGGCTTGGCCAGCACGACCGCGGCCGTGAGCGCCGGGTGGGCCCGCAGCGCGGACTCGACTTCGCCGAGCTCGATGCGGAAGCCGCGGATCTTGACCTGGTCGTCGGTCCGGCCCAGGAACTCCAGCTCGCCGGCACGGGTGCGCCGGACGAGGTCGCCGGTGCGGTACATCCGCCCGCCCGCCGGGTTCGCCACGAACCGGCTCGCGGTGAGCCCGGGACGGCCGAGGTACCCGCGGGCCAGGCCCGGGCTCGCGACGTACAGCTCGCCCGCCACGCCCGGCGGCACCGGCTGGAGCCGGTCGTCCAGCACGTACGCCCGGGTGTGCTCGAGTGCCCGGCCGATGGTCACCTGCTCGCCCGGCACCAGGGGTTCCGACACCGTGGAGACGACCGTGGCTTCGGTCGGGCCGTACATGTTGAGCATCCGGCGCCCCGGCGCCCACTTCGCGACCAGGTCCGGCGGGCAGACGTCGCCGCCGACGACGACCGTGCGGAAGTCCGGCAGGTCCGGGTCTTCGACGGTGGCCAGTGCCGCGGGCGGGATCAGCGCGTGCGTCACGCGGCCCCCGGCGAGGACGTCCCGCAGCTGGTCGCCCAGGAGCGGGCCGGGCGGGGTGACGACCAGCGCGGCGCCGGTCGTCAGCGACGCGCACAGCTCCAGGATCGACGCGTCGAAGCTCGGTGACACGTACTGCAGCACCCGGTCGCCGGGGCCGACCCGGTAGGCGGCGACGGTGTTGGCCACCAGCGTGCCGAGGCCGGCGTGGCTGACGACGACCCCCTTCGGCCGTCCGGTCGAGCCCGACGTGTAGATCACGTACGCCGCGTTCTCCGGCTCGACTTCGACGTCGAGCGGACTTTCGTCCATTATGGACACCGGCAGCTCCCGCAGCGTGAGCACGGGGTTCGCGTCGTCGAGCATGTAGCGGATGCGCTCCTCCGGGTAGCTCGGGTCGACGGGGAGGAACGCGGCCCCGGTCTTGACGACCGCGAGCTGCGCCACGACCAGGTCGGCCGACCGCGGCAGCAGCAGCGCGACCACCGTCTCCGGACCGGCGCCCTGGCTTTGCAGGACCCGGGCCACACGGTTGGCCGCCGCGTCCAGTTCGCCGTAGGTCAGCGAGTCCGGTCCGGCCAGCACGGCCGGGGCGTCCGGGTCCCGCCGCACCTGGGCCTCGATGAGACTCGGGAAGGTCCCGCCGGGAGCGTGCCCGTCGAGCGGGGTGACCTCGGCCGCGTCCAGCATCGGGACGCGGTCCACCGGCCGCCGCGGGTCGGCGGCGAAACCGGCCAGCAGCCGGACGTACCGCTCGGCGAACCCGGCGACGGTGTCCTCGTCGAACAGCGCCACCGGGTACTCGAGGACGCCGTCGACCGCGCCGGACGGCTGCTCGCGCAGCACCATGGCGAGGTCGAACTTGGCCGCGCCGGTCTCGACGCCCAGGGGCTCGCAGTCCAGGTCACCGAGTTCCCAGCCGCCTTCGGACACCGTCTGCAGCGCGAACATGAGCTGCACCAAGGGGTTCCGGCTCGGGTCGCGGTCGGGCCGCAGCTCGGCGACGACCCGGTCGAACGGGACCTCCTGGTGGCTGAAGGAGTCCAGCGCGGTCTCCCGGACGCGCTCCAGCAGCTCGGTGAAGCCCGGCGAGCCCGTCAGGTCCGCGCGCAAGGCGAGGGTGTTGACGAACTGGCCGATCAGCCGTTCGGTATCGGGGTGGTCGCGGCCGGCGACCGGGCTGCCGACCGCGAACTCGCGCAGTCCGGTGTGCCGGGCGACGAGCACCTGGAACCCGGCCAGCAGCGTCATGAACAGGCTCGCCCGGGCCTGCGCGCCCAGCTCGCCGAGCCGGTTCGCCAGCTCGGCGGGGACGCTGAACTCGTACCGAGCACCACGCGGGTCGCGCACGGCGGGCCGGGGCCGGTCCGCGGGGAGCTGCACCACCTGCGGCACGCCGGCGAGCTGCGCCCGCCAGAACTCGACGTCGGCTTCGGTGGGCCGCGACCAGGTCGCGACGTCGGCGTACTGCACCGGCAGCGGCGGCAGGTCTACGCCGGCGTAGAGGTCGCGCAGCTCCTCGGCGAGGATGCCTTCGGACCAGCCGTCGAGGACGATGTGGTGCGCCGACAGGACCAGGACGTGGTCGTCCCCGGCCAGCCGGCCGAGGGCCGCGGCGAACACCGGCCCCGTGGCGAGGTCGATGGGCCGCGCCTCCAGGAACGGCTCGACCGCGTCGATGTCGGTGACCGGCAGCGGGACCGGGCCGGCCGGGTCGACGACCTGCTTCGGCTCGCCGTCCAGCTCGACGAACCGGGTCCGCAGGATCTCGTGCCGCTCGACCAGCTTCGTGAGTGCGGCGGCCAGAGCGTCGACGTCGAGCGAGCCGCGGAGGCGGACCGCGGTGGGCACCAAGTATTCCGCGCTCGACGGCGCCATCCGGTCGGCCAGCCACATGCCGACCTGGACGCCCGCGAGGGGCGCGGGGCCGTCGGGCCGCTTCAGGATCGCCTCGAACTCGCGCCGGGTGGCGCGGGTGACGGCGCCGGCGAGCTCCGCGACCGTGGGCGAGTCGAAGATGAGCCGGATCGGGATGTCCGCCGAGAGCCGTTTGCGCAGCTCGGCGACCACCCGGACGCCCAGCAGGGAGTGCCCGCCCAGGTCGAAGAAGTTGTCGTCGGCACCCACTCGCCCGACCCCGAGGACGTTCTGCAGCACTTCGGCGACCAGCTCGGCGACCGGACCCTCCGGGGCCCGGTACTCGGCGCCGGCGGCGGCCGGCGCGGGCAGTGCCTTGCGGTCGATCTTGCCGCTGGTCGTGCTCGGGAACTCGGGCAGCACGCTCAGCGCCGTCGGCACGAGGTAGACGGGCAGCCGCTCGCGCAGCTGTTCGCGGATCCCGGCCTCGGTGAGCGTGACGCCGGCCTGCGCGGTGACGTACCCGGCGAGGCGCTTGTCGCCCGGCGACGGCTGCCACACCGTGACGGCGGCTTCGCGGACACCGGGCAGCTCCAGGAGGACCTGCTCGACTTCGCCGGGCTCGACGCGGATGCCGCGGATCTTGACCTGCGAGTCCTGGCGGCCGAGGAAGGTCAGCGCGCCGTCGGGGGTGCGCAGGCCGCGGTCGCCGGTGCGGTAGAGCCGCTCGCCGGGGTGGAACGGGCTGGCCAGGAACGCCGCCGCCGTCTTGCCCGGGTGGCCGAAGTACCCGCGGGCCAGGCCGACACCGCCGATGAACAGGTCACCGGGGACGCCGACCGGGACCGGCCGGAAGTACTCGTCGAGGACGTGGATCTCGTTGTTCGCGATCGGCGAGCCGACGCTGACCGAGCCCGCGCCGTCGAGGTCGGCACGCACGCATTCGCGCATGGTCGAGTCGATCGAGACCTCGGTGGCGCCCCACTGGTTGTGGAGGGTCGCGGTGGTGCCGAGCCGGTCGAAGAACAGCTTCAGCAGTTCGGGCTGGAGGGCCTCGCCGCTGGTGATGACGTTGCGGACGGTCTTCAGCGCGACCTGGTCGGCCGGGGTCAGCTGCTCCAGGAACAACGTCAGCATGCTGGGCACGAACTGCAGGTTGACGACCCGGTGCCGCACGGCGCCGGCCAGGATCGCGGCCGGGTCGCGGTGCAGACCCGGCGGGATCAACGCGACGCGCCCGCCGACGACGAGCGGCCACAGGCACTCGATGGCGGCGTCGTCGAACACGAGCGTCGTCTTCTGGAGGACGGCTTCGCCCGGCTGGAGCCGGTAGGTGTCCTGGTGCCAGCGCAGCCGGTTGACCCAGCCGCGGTGGGTGCTCGCGACGCCCTTCGGCTTCCCGGTGGAGCCGGAGGTGTAGTAGATGGACACGAGGTTGTCGGGGTGGGTGGTGTCGTTCAGCGTCGGTGCTTCACCGTCCAAACCGGACACTTCGAGGAAGACGACGTCGCTGCTTTTCGGCGTCTTCGCGCCTTCGTTGACGAGGCAGACCGGCGAGTTCGCGTCACCGAGGATGCCGAGGACCCGCGGGTCGGGGGCGTCGGTCTCGATCGGGACGAACGCGCCGCCGGCCTTGAGGATGGCGACCAGGCCGACGATCAGGTCGATCGAGCGGTCCATTCGCAGCCCGACGGGGACGTCCGGGCCGACCCCGTGCTCGGTCAGCCGCGCGGCGAGGACTCCGGCCCGGCGTTCCAGCTCGGCGTAGTCGAGGTGGTCGTCGAGGTATTCGACGGCGACGGCGTCCGGGGTCTTGGTCGCCTGCTCGGTGATGAGGTGGTGCAGGCAGACGCTCTCGTCGTAGGCGACTTCGGTGTCGTTGACGCCCTGGACGAGGTGGTCGCGCTCGGCTCGGCTCAGGAGGTCCAGTTCGCCGACGGGGGTTCCGGGCGCTTCGGCGATCCTTTCCAGGAGCGTCGTGAAGTGGCCGGCCAGCCGCTCGATCGTGGCGCTGTCGAACAGGGCGGTCGGGTACTCGAAGATGCCGGTCATGGCACCGTCGGCGTCTTGGGCGAGAGCGAGTTCGAGGTCGAACTTGCTGACCCGGGTGTCGACGGCGAGCTGCTCGACGTCCACGCCGGGCAGCGTCCACCCGGCCTTCTCGGTGTTCTGGAGGGCGAACACGATCTGCACCAGCGGGGTGCGGGTGAGGTCGCGCTGCGGGCGCAGGAGCTCGACGATCCGGTCGAAGGGGACGTCGTCGTGGTCGAACGCGGCGAGGGTGCCGGCGCGGACCCGGCGCAACAGTTCCGTGAAGGCCGGGTCGCCGGTGAGGTCCGCGCGCAGCGGCACCATGTTCACGAAGTGGCCGACCAGCGGCTCGGTCTGCGGGTGGTTGCGGCCGGACACGGGGGTGCCGATCGCGAAGTCCCGCAGGGCGGTGTAGCGGCTGATCAGGACCTCGAAGGCGGCGAGCACGGTCATGAACAGGCTCGCGCCATGCTGCGCGCCCACCGCGCCCAGCCGGCTGACGACCTCGGCCGGGACGCGCACGGGGGTCTTGGCACCGGCGATGTCCCGGGTGAGGGGCCGCGGCCGATCGGCGGGCAGCTCGGCGACGTGCGGCATGCCGTCGAGGGCGTGGCGCCAGAAGTCGAGCCCGGCTCGGTCGGTTTTCTCGGACTGCCACGCGGCGACGTCACCGAACTGCACGGGGAGGGCGGCCGGCCGGATCCCGGCGTAGTGGTCGCGGAGTTCGGCGGCGAGGACGCCCATGGACCACCCGTCGGCGACGATGTGGTGCAGGAGCAGGACGAGGACGTGGTCGGTGGGCGAGACCCGGCCCAGCGCGGCGCGGAAGACGGGGCCCTGTTCGAGGTCGAGCGGAGTGTCCACTTGGGACCGGACGAAGGCGTCGACGTCGGTCACGTCGGTCACCGGGAGCGGGACCGGGCGGACCGGATCCACCACCTGGGCCGGCTCGCCGTCGACCTCCACGAAGCGGCTGCGCAGCACCTCGTGGCGGGCCACCACCGCCGACAGCGCGCCGCCCAGCGCCGCCACGTCCAGGTCTCCGCCGATGCGCAACGCCAACGGCACCAGGTACTCCGCCGAGCCCGGCGCGAGCCGCTCGGCGAACCAGAGTCCGCGCTGCACGGGCGAAAGCGGCGTCCTCTCATCGCGGTCGCGGACCGGGATCGGCTCGAAGTCCGCTGTGGACGCGTCCGGCACGAGCCGGGCCAGTGCCGCGATCGTCGGGGCTTCGAACAGCGCCCGGACGCCCAGCCGCACGCCGAACTCCGTGCGCATGCGGCCGGTCACCTTCGCCGCCAGCAGCGAGTGCCCACCCAAGGCGAAGAAGTTGTCCTCGACTCCGGGTTCCGGGACACCGAGAACGTCGGCCCAGATCGCGGCGAGGGCGACCTCCACCGGCGTCCGCGGCGCGACGTGCCCCGCGACGACCCGCTGAGGCGCCGGCAGCGCGGCACGGTCGAGCTTGCCGTTCGCGGTCCGCGGCAGCTCGGACAGGGGCACGATCACCGACGGCACCAGGTACTCCGGCAGCCGTGCGGCCGCGAAGTCACCGAGGACCGCCGGATCCGCGGTGCCGACGACGTAGGCCACCAGTACCCCGTCCCGGACCACGACCGCGGCCTGCGTGACTCCGTCGTGAGCGGCCAGCACGGCCTGCACCTCGCCCGGCTCGACGCGGAAGCCGCGGATCTTGACCTGGTCGTCCGCACGACCGGCGTACTCGAGGACGCCGGCCGTCCACCGCGCGAGGTCGCCCGTGCGGTACATCCGCTCCCCCGGGACGAACGGCGACGCCACGAACCGCTCCGCGGAAAGCCCGGGCTGCCCGAGGTAGCCGTGCGCGGTACCGACCCCCGACAGGTACAGCTCGCCGACGACCCCGGCGGGCACCGGCCGCAGCCGCGCGTCGAGGACGTACGCGTGCTTGCCGGTGACCGGCCGCCCGATCGGGACCGGCCCGTCCACCGCCGTGACCGCGTGGAACGTGCTGAAGCCCATCGTCTCGGCCGGCCCGTACCCGTTGATCACCGCGACGTGCGGGTACGCACTCAGCACCTTCGCCAGGTGCGCGGGCGAGGCCGCCTCACCGCCGGTCATCGCGCGGCGGACCGTCGCGAACACCGCCGGGTGCTCGTCGACCAGGAAGTTGAACAGGCTCGCCGAGACGTCCAGGACCGTGACGTCGTGCGCCACGACCAGGTCCTCGATCAGCGCCGGCTCGGGCCGCTGGCCGGGCTGGAGCACGACCGTGCCCCCGGCCAGCAGCGGGCCGAGCAGCTGCGTGCCGAACGCGTCCCACGACACCGGCGCGCACTGCAGCCAGACGTCGTCCGGGCCGAACCCGGCGTAGTCCTGGCCGGTCAGCGTGCCGACGACCGCGCGGTGCGGAGCCGCTACCGCCTTCGGAACGCCGGTGGAGCCGGAGGTGAACATGACGACGGCGAGGTCGTCCGGGCTGCCGGGCAGGCCGAGGACGCCGCCGTCGCGGACGGCGATCGCGGCCGCCTCTTCGACGACGTCGATCCGGCGCCACGGCAACGAGCGCCCGTCAGTGACGACGACCGCGGCCGACGTCCGCCGCAGCGCCCCGACGAGGCGTTCGGCCGGGAAGTCCGTGTCCAGCACGGTGTAGGCGGCCCCGGCCTTGAGCACGGCGAGCAGCGCGACGGCCAGTCGCGGCGACCGTCCGATGTGGACCCCGACCAGGTCGCCCCGGCGGACGCCCTCGGCGACGAGGTGCCGGGCGAGCCGGTTGGCCTCGGTGTCGAGCTGGCCGTAGGTGAGCGACGAGCCCTCGAAGACCAGTGCGGTCGCGTCCGGCGCCCAGGCCGCCTGCCGTTCGACCAGCTCGTGCAGCCGCATCGCCGGGGCGGTGACCTCGGTGGTCCCGAAAGCGAGCAGCTCGGCCCGTTCCGCCGTGGTCAGCAGGTCCAGGTCGGCCAGCGGAACGTCCGGAGTGGACACAGCCGCGGTGAGGAACCGCGCGAACCGCTCGGCGATCGAGGCGGCCGTGACCGCGTCGAACAGGTCGGCCGCGTACTCCAGCTGCCCGGTCAGCCCGGCCGGAGTGCCGTCGGCGAAGACGTTCTCCTCGATGCCCGCGGTCAAGTCGAACTTGGCGACGTCGCGGCGGACCGTGACGCCTTCGGTGGCCAGACCCGGCAGGCTCAGCTGCGCGGTGGCGTTGTTCTGCAGCACCAGCATCACCTGGAACAGCGGGTGCCGCGCGGCCGACCGAGCCGGGTTCAGCTCCTCGACGACCCGCTCGAACGGGACGTCGGCGTGCGCCAGCGCGGCCAGCCCGGCGTCGCGGACGCGGGCCAGGAGCTGCCGGAACGTCGGCTGCCCGGAGACGTCGGTGCGCAGGACGAGGGTGTTGACGAAGAACCCGGCGAGGTCGTCGAGCGCGGTGTCGCCGCGGCCGGCGACGGCGGTCCCGAGCGGGACGTCGTCGCCCGCGCCGAGCCGTGACAGCAGGGCCGCGAACCCGGCCTGCAGTGCCATGAACAGCGTCGCGCCACTCCCTCGCGCCAGGTCGGCCAACGCGAGGTGGACCTCCGCACTGAGCGCGAAGTCCACCGAACCGCCGCGGTGGCTCGCGACAGCCGGGCGGACCCGGTCGGCGGGCAACGCCAGTTCTTCGGGCGCGCCGGCGAGGGCGTCCCGCCAGAACGCGAGCTGGCCGGTGATCTCCGGTTCGTCGAGGACTTCTCGCTGCCACAACGTGTAGTCCGCGTACTGGATCGGCAGCGGCGCCCAGTCCGGCGCGGCGCCATCGAGGCGCGCCGCGTAGGCGGTGGCCAGATCCCGCCACAGCGGCGCGGCCGACCAGCCGTCGGAGGCGATGTGGTGCAGCACCAGCAGCAGCACGTGGTCGTCCTCGGCCACCGCGACGAGGTGCGCGCGGATCGGCAGCTCGGTGCGCAGGTCGAAGACGTGCGCGGCGGCCTCGGCGAGCACGTCGTCCAGCGCGTCCTCAGTGGACTCGACGACCGTCCAGGGGATCGGCGGAGAGGTCAGGATCTCCTGCCATGGCTCGCCTTCGTGCGAGGGGAACACCGTCCGCAGCGACTCGTGCCGCTCCACGACGTCGGCCAGCGCCGCTCGCAGAGCGGACACGTCGAGCGTGCCGCGAAGACGCAGCGCGCGGGGCACGTCGTAGCCCGCGTTGGCCTCCTCGGCTTGGTCGACGAACCACAGCCGCTGCTGCGCGAACGAGAGCGGCAGCCGCTCCGGACGCTCGCGGCGCGTCACCGGCGGCCGCGCCGGGGCGGCGTCACCGAGCACCTCGGCGAGCCCGGCGACGGCCGGGGTGCGGAACAGGTCGCGGATGCCCAGCTCGACGCCGAGCACCGAGCGGACGCGGCCGATCAGCCGGGCGGCCAGCAGTGAATGCCCGCCCAGGTCGAAGAAGCTGTCGTCGAGACCGACCTCGGGCACCCCGAGCACCTCGGCGAAGAGTCCACAGAGGACGTTCTCGGTGACGGTCCGCGGCCGGCGGCGCAGGCCCGCGGCGAAGTCCGGCGCGGGCAGCGCACGGCGATCCAGCTTGCCGTTGGCCGTCCGGGGCAGCTCGGGCAGCGGCACGATCGCCGACGGCACCAGGTAGTCCGGCAGCCGGTCGGCCAGGTACGCCCGCAGCGCGGCCGGCTCGGCCGAGCCGACGACGTACCCGAGCAGCCGCCCGTCGCGGACGACGACCGCGGCCTGCTCGACCCCGTCGTGGCGGGCCAGCACCGCCCGGACCTCGCCGGGTTCGACGCGGAAGCCGCGGACCTTGACCTGGTCGTCGGCGCGGCCGACGTACTCGAGGACGCCGTCGGCGTTCCACCGCACCAGGTCGCCGGTGCGGTACATCCGCTCCCCCGCCACGAACGGCGAGGCGACGAACCGCTCGGCAGTGGCGCCGGGCAGGCCGCGGTACCCGTCGGCGAGGCCGTGCCCCGCGAGGTACAGCTCACCCGTCACGCCGGGCGCGGCCAGGGCGAGGTGCGCGTCGAGGACGTACGCGCGCTTGCTCGCCACCGGCCGGCCGATCGGGATGGCGATCCCACCGAGGTCGGCCGATGTGATCGGGTGGAACGTCGTGTAGCCCATGCTCTCGGCCGGGCCGTAGCCGTTGATCAGCGCGACGTCCGGGTACTCGCGCAGCGCCTTCGTCACGTGCTCGACGGACGCCGGCTCGCCGCCGGTCATGGCGCGGCGCAGCACGCTGAAGACCTGCGGCTCCTGGTCGAGCAGGTAGTTGAACAGGCTCGCCGAGGCGTGCAGGACGGTGACGCCGTGCTCGACGACAAGGGCGGCGATGCGGTCCGGCTCGGGGTTCTGGCCGGGCTGCAGGACCGTCCGGCCGCCGTAGAGCAGCGCGCCGAACAGCTGGAGCGCGAAACCGTCCCACGACACCGGCGCGCACTGGAGCCACACCTGGTCCGCGTCGAAGGGGGCGTAGGCCTGGCCCATGGTCGCGACCACACCGCGGTGCGAGGTGGCGACCCCCTTGGGCACGCCGGTGGAGCCCGAGGTGAACATGACGCAGGCCAGGTCGGCCGGGGTCAGCTCGACGCCGGGGTTCGTGGTGTCCGGGTGGTCCGGGATCGCCGTCAGGACCCGTCGCACGCCGGCCTGCTCGGTGACCGCGGCCAGGCGCTCGGCCGGGTAGCTCGGGTCCAGGAGGGTGTACGCGGCACCGGACTTGAGGACCCCGAGCACCGCCACGGCGAAGTCGAGGCCGCGGTCGAACAGGACCCCGACCACCTCGCCGCGCCGGACGCCGTCGTCCAGCAGGTGGTGGGCGACCCGGTTGGCGCGGGCGTTCAGCTCGCCGTAGGTCAGCGACTCGCCCTCGAACAGGATCGCGACGGCACCGGGGTCCTGCCGTTCGACGATGGTGTGCAGGCAGTCCTCAGGCGTGGCGCTCACCTCCACCGCGTTGCCCGAAGTCAGCACGAGGTCGCGTTCGGTGCTCGTGAGGACGTCGAACGCCGCGACCGACGTCGTGGGCGCGTCGGCGATCTGCTCGAGGAGCCGGACGAACGCGCTCGCCAGCCGCTCGGCCGTGGCGGCGTCGAACAACGCCGTCGCGTACTCGAAGGCACCGGTGATCCCTCCGGCATGTTCCTCCAGGGCGACGGTGAGGTCGAACTTGGCGACCGCGCGGGCCACCTCGTACGGCTCGGTGTCCACTCCGGACAGCGCGACGGCCGGAGTGTCCTGCTGCAGCACCAGCATCACCTGGAACAGCGGGTGCCGGGACGCCGAGCGGGCCGGGTTCAGCTCCTCGACCAAGCGCTCGAACGGGACGTCGTCGTGCTCGAACGCGCTCAGATCGGCCTCGCGGACGCGGTCCAGCAGCTCGGTGAACGCCGGGGCGCCGCTGACGTCGGTCCGCAGGACGAGGGTGTTGACGAAGAACCCGACGAGGTCGTCCAGCGCCGGGTCGGGACGGCCGGCGACCGGGGTGCCGATCGGGATGTCGTCCCCGGCACCGAACCGCGCGAGCAGCGTCGCGAGGGCGGCCTGCAGGACCATGAACAGGGTGGCGCGGTGCCCGGCCGCCAGCTCCAGGAGCCGGGTGTGCAGCTCGGCCGGGATCGCGACCGCCGCCGACCCGCCGGTGTGGTCCGCGGTGGCGGGCCGGACGCGGTCGTACGGCAGTGCCAGCTCCTCGGGCAGTCCGGCGAGCGCGTCCGCCCAGTACGCGACGTCGCTGTCGAGTTCCCGTTGCCACAGCGTGTAGTCCGCGTACTGGACCGGCAGCGGCGCCCACTTCGGACGCCCACCTTCGAGACGCGCGGCGTAGGCGGTGGCGAGGTCGCGCAGCAGGACCGGGATCGACCAGCCGTCGCCGGCGATGTGATGGGTCAGCACCAGCAGGACGTGCTCGTCGCCTCCGCTGAACAGCCACGACCGCACAGGCGGCGCGGCGGCCAGGTCGAACGGCGTCCGCGCGGCCTCGGCGACCGAGCCGGTCGTGACCTCGAACGGGACCTCGAAGGAGTCCAGGATCACCTGGTACGGGCCGGACTCGTCCTCGGCGTAGTACGTGCGCAGGGCTTCGTGCCGTCCGGCCACATCGGACAGTGCGGCCGCCAGCGCGGTCGCGTCGACGTCGCCGCGCAGCCGCAAAGCGATCGGCATGTGGTACGAGACGTCGGCACTGTCCATCCGGGACAGGAACCACAACCGCTCCTGGCCGGGAGACAGCGGCAGGCGGCCGGGACGCTGGCGGCGCGTGACCGCCGGACGCGCGGCGACGGCGTCCCCGAGGCTCTCGCTGAGCCCGGCGACGGTCGGGTTCGCGAACAGCGCCCGCACGGTGACGTCGAGGCCCAGCACCGCGCGGATCCGCCCGGCGAGCCGGGTGGCCAGCAGGGAGTGGCCGCCCAGGTCGAAGAAGCCGTCGTCGACGCCGACCTCGGGCACCCCGAGGACCTCGGCGAACAGCTCGCACAGCGCATGCTCGCGGGCGGTGCGCGGGAGCCGGCCGGTGCCGCTGTCCAGGGCCGGCGCGGGCAGGGCCTTGCGGTCGAGCTTGCCGTTCGGGGTCCGGGGCAGCTCGTCGAGCAGCACGAACGCCGAGGGCACCATGTACCCGGGCAGGGCGGCGGCGAGGTGCCGGCGCAGGTCGTCGAGCTCGACACTTCCGTGCGCCACGACGTAGGCGACCAGGCGCTTGTCGCCGGGCCGGTCCTCGCGGACGACGACCGCGCGCAGCGCGACGGCCGGGTGCGTGGCCAGCACGGCCTCGATCTCGCCCAGCTCGATGCGGAAGCCGCGGATCTTGACCTGGTGGTCGACGCGGCCGAGGAACCGGATCTCGCCGTCGCGGCGGCGGGCGACCAGGTCGCCGGTGCGGTACATCCGCTCCCCCGCCGCGAACGGCGAGGCGACGAACCGGTCGGCGGTGAGGTCGGGGCGGCCGAGGTAGCCGCGCACGACGCCGTCCCCGGCGAGGTAGAGCTCGCCCGGCACGCCCGCCGGCACCGGCCGCAGCGCGCCGTCCAGCACGTGGACCTGGGTGTTCGCGATCGGCGTGCCGATGGTCGGCGCGCCCTCGCCGACGCGGGCCGTCGTCGACCAGATCGTCGTCTCGGTCGGGCCGTACATGTTGGTCACCGACGCGGCCCGCGCCCGCAGCGCGACGGCCAGGTCGTCCGGCAGGGCTTCGCCGCCGACCAGGACGTGCACGCCGGAGAGGTCGACGGGCTCGGCCAGCAGCGCGTGGAACAGGCTCGGCGTGGCCTGCAGGAGCGTGACGTCGTTCTCGGCGAGCGCGGCCAGCGCGCGGGTGTCGCGCACGTCGTCGCGGCCGGCGAGGACGACGGTCGCCCCGGCCAGCAGCGGCGCGAAGATCTCCAGGCCGGCGATGTCGAACCCGACGGTCGTGACGGCCAGGAGCCGGTCGTCCGGGGCGATGCCGAACCGCTCGACCATGTCCAGCAGGAAGTTGAGCAGCGGCCGGCGCGGCACGACGACCCCCTTGGGGCGCCCGGTCGAGCCGGACGTGAAGATCACGTACGCGGGGCTGTCCGGCGACGCCGTATGCGGCAGATTCTCCGTCCGCTCCGTGAAGACGAGGTCGTCGCGGGTCAGGACCAGGGCCGGGGCGGCGTCCTCCAGCATCATCGCCAGCCGGTCCTCCGGGTACTCCAGGTCGAGCGCGAGGTAGCCCGCGCCGGTTTTGAGCACGGCCAGCATCGCGATGACCAGCTGTTCGTCGCGGGGCAGGGCGAGGGCGACGTACCGCTCGGGCCCGGCGCCACGCGCGGCGAGGTGGTGGGCGAGCCGGTTGGCCCGGGTGTTCAGTTCGGCGTAGGTCAGGGTCGTGGCGCCGAACTCCAGCGCGGGCGCCTCCGGGGTGGCCGCGGCCTGCGTCTCGAACAGCTCGATCACCGAAGTGTCCGGCAGCGGCCGGGCCGTTGCGCTGTTCGCCGTCTCGATGGCCACGCGCTCGCCGCCCGACAGCAAGTCCATAGTGGACAGTGCGGCGTCCGGGGCGTCGACCGCGGCGGTGAGCAGGCGGACGAACCGGTCGGCCAGGTCGGCCGCGGTACCCGGGTCCAGGAGGTCGGTCGCGTACTCGAGGTAGCCCCCGATGCCGGCGGCGTTCTCCTCCAGGTTGAGGGTGAGGTCGAACTTCGCCGTCGCGGTGGTCACCGGCACGTCCGCCGCGGCCAGGCCGGGCAGGGTCAGGTTCGCCGCGACGTTGTTCTGCAGCGCCAGCATCACCTGGAACAGCGGGTGCCGCGCGGTCGAACGGGCCGGGTTCAGCCGCTCGACGACCCGCTCGAACGGGACGTCCGCGTGGTCGAACGCCTTGAGCGAGCTTGCGCGGACCCGGCGTACCAGGTCGGTGAAGCTCGGGTCACCGCTGAGGTCGGTCCGCAGCACCAGAGTCGTGACGAAGAAGCCGACGAGGTCGTCGAGCGCGGCGTCCGGCCGGCCCGCCGACGGGGTGCCGACGGCGACGTCGTCCCCGGCGCCGAGCCGGGACAGCAAGGCCGCGAACCCGGCCTGCAGCACCATGAACAGCGTCGCGTGCTCGCCCCGGGCGAGGTGCAGGAGCCGGGCGTGCAGGTCCGCGTCGAGGGTCACCGGGACGGTCGCGCCGCGGTGGCTCGCGACCGGCGGGCGCGGGTGGTCGAAGGGCAGGGCGATCTCGTCGGGCAGCCCGGCGAGCGCGTCCGCCCAGTAGTCCAGCGAGTCTTCGGGCAAATCCTGTTGCCACAGAGCGTAGTCCGCGTACTGCACCGGCAGCGGTGTCCACTTCGGAGCATCGCCGGCCGCGCGGGCGGTGTAGGCGGCCGACAGGTCGCGCAGGAGCGGACCGAGGGACCAGCCGTCGCCGGCGATGTGGTGGGTGACGATCACCAGGACGTGGTCGTCGCCGTCGGGGATCAGCGCGGCGCGGATCGGGAGGTCGGCGGCCAGGTCGAACGCGCGGGCGGCGAACTCGGCGACGTCGGTCGCGGCTTCGGTCCACGGCAGCCCGGTGAGCGGGCGGATCTCCTGGCGGGGCACGCCGTCGGTGTCGGGGAACACCGTCCGCAGCGCCTCGTGCCGCTCGACGACGTCGGCGAACGCCTGCCGCAGCGCGGGGACGTCGAGGGCGCCGGTCAGCCGCAGCGCACGCGGGACGTTGTAGGTGGCGCCGGCCTGGTCGAGCTGTTCGACGAACCACAGGCTGCGCTGCGCCGAGGAGAGCGGCAGGACGTCCGGGCGCGGCCGGGCCACGACGGCCGGGCGGGCGGCGCGGGCGGTGTCGAGCACGGCGGCCAGCCCGGCGACGGTCGGGGCGCGGAAGACGTCCGCGACGCCGATCCGGACCCCGAGCACCGCGCCGACGCGGGCGACGAGCCGGGCGGCGAGCAGCGAATGCCCGCCGAGGGCGAAGAACCCGTCGTCGACGCCAACCGTCTCGACGCCGAGCACGTCGGCGAAGAGTCCACAGAGGACTTCTTCACGCGGGGTGCGCGGCGCGCGGGTCGTGCTCGTGCGCTCGGGGGCGGGCAGCGCGCGGCGGTCGAGCTTGCCGTTGGGCGTCAGCGGCAGCGCGTCGAGCAGGACGAACGCGCTCGGCACCAGGTGTTCCGGCAGCCGCTCGGCCAGGTAGGCACGGAAATCCGCCGGCGAACCCACGACGTAGGCGACCAGGAGCTTCTGGCCGGGTCGGTCCTCGCGGACGACCACGGCGGACTCGGTGACGGCCGGGTGCGTGCCCAGCGCCGTCCGGATCTCGCCCGGCTCGACGCGGAACCCGCGGATCTTGACCTGGTCGTCGGCGCGACCGGCGTACTCGAGGACGCCGTCGGCGCGGCGGCGGACCAGGTCACCGGTGCGGTACATCCGCTGCCCCGGTTCGAACGGGCTGGCCACGAACCGCACGGCGGTGAGGTCGGGGCGCCCGACGTAGCCGTCCGCGATGCCGCCACCTGCGGCGTACAGCTCGCCGACGACGCCGGGCGCGACCGGCCGCAGCCGCTCGTCCAGGACGTAGGCGCGCTTGCCGTTGAGCGGCACGCCGATCGGGATGGGCGCGCCGGTGAGGTCGGCCGCCGTGACGCGGTGGCAGCTGACGAAGATCATGTTCTCGACCGGCCCGTAGGCGTTGCTGAACGCCACCTCCGGGTGGCTTTCGAGGGCCTTGGTCAGGTGAGCTACCGACGCGACTTCGCCGCCGGTGTAGACGTGGCCGACCTGCGAGAAGACGGCCGGGTACTCGTCGAGGAGGAAGTTCAGGAGGCTGGCGGAGGCGAACATCGTCGTGACGCCGTGGCGCTCGACCAGGTCGGCGATCAGCGCGGGCTCGGGCTTGGGGCCGGGCTGCAGGACGCAGGTCGCGCCGGTGAGCAGCGCCCCGAACAGCTCGAACGCGAAGGCGTCCCAGGAGACGGGCGCGGTCTGCAGCCAGACGGCACCGGTGTAGCCCTGGCCGAGGATCGTCGTCGCGACGGCTTCGTGCGAGGCGATGACACCCTTCGGCGTGCCGGTGGAGCCCGAGGTGAACATGACGCAGGCGGGCCCGGCCGGGTCGACGTGCCGGCCCGGTGCCCGGGTGGCCGGCACCACGGTCGACAGGTCGTCGAGCACGATCGGAGTGTCGACCTGCTCGGCCAGCAGCTGCCGCCGCTCGGCCGGGAACGACGGGTCCAGCAGCGTGTAGCCGCAGCCGGCCTTGAGCACGCCGAGGATGGCGGCGACCAGGCCGGGGCCGCGGTCGAGGCAGATCGCGACGATCCGCCCGGCCGGGACGCCGGCCAGGAGCGCGGCGACGCCGTTCGCGCGGGCGTCCAGCTCGGCGTAGGTGACCGTCTCGGCCTCGAACAGCAGCGCGGCGCGGTCCGGCGTGCGGCGGGCGTGGCTCTCGACCAGCTCGTGCAGGGTGACGGCCGGCGCGGCGGGGGCGGACATCCCGCCGGTCTCGGCCTGGATCCGCTCGGCGCCGTCGAGGAGGCCGAGGTCGCCGATGCGGGTGTCCGGGTGCTCGGCGACGGCGGCGAGGACGCGCAGCAGGCGGCCGGCCAGCGTGGCGGCGGTGTCGCGGTCGAACAGGTCGCTCGCGTACTCCAGCAGGCCGGTCAGCTCGCCGTCGCGTTCCTCGAAGATCGCGGCCAGGTCGAACTTCGCGTAACCGATGTCGACGCGCTCGCCGGCGGCGCGGACACCCGGGAGGTCCAGCTCGGCGGCGAGGTTGTTCTGCAGGACGAGGAGCACCTGGAACAGCGGGTGGCGGCCCAGCGAGCGGGCCGGGTTCAGCTCCTCGACGACGCGCTCGAACGGCACCTCGGAGTGCTCGAACGCGGCCAGGCACGTCTCACGGGCGCGGTCGAGCAGCTCGCGGAACGTCGGGTCGCCGCCGGTGGCGGTGCGCAGGACGACGGTGTTGACGAAGAACCCGACGAGGTCGTCGAGGGCGGCGTCGGTGCGGCCCGCGACCGGCGAGCCGACCGGGACGTCGTCGCCGGCGCCGAGGCGGGACAGGAGCGCGGCGAACGCGGCCTGCAGGACCATGAACAGCGTCGCGCCCTCCGCCGCGGCCAGTGCGGCCAGGCGGCGGTGGACGTCGGCGGGCACGTCCATCGGGACGACCCCGCCGCGGTGGCTCGCGACCGGCGGACGCGGGCGGTCGGCGGGCAGCGGCAGCTCCTCGGGAAGGCCGGCCAGTGCGTCCCGCCAGTAGGCCAGATCGCGCTCGACGGGGAGTTCCTGTTGCCACAGCGTGTAGTCCGCGTACTGGACCGGCAATGTCGTCCATTGTGGAGAGTCTCCGGCGACGCGGGCCGCGTAGGCGGTCGACAGGTCACGCAGGAGCGGGGCGAACGACCAGCCGTCACTCGCGATGTGGTGCACGACCAGCAGCAGCACGGCGGCGTCGCCGGGCAGGGTGAAGAGCGTCGCGCGGATCGGGAGTTCGCGGGCGAGGTCGAAGGCGGCCTCGGTGGCCGCGGTCAGATCGACGGCGAGGGTGTCCTCAGTGGACGTTTCGAGGGCCCACGGGACTTTCCCGGACGGCAGGACGTGCTGAACCGGCTCGTCGCCGTCGCTCGCGAAGATCGTGCGGAGGGTTTCGTGGCGGGCGACCACGTCTTCGACGGCGCTCCGCAGCGCGCCCGCGTCGATCGGGCCGTCGAGACGGACGGCCTGCGGGACGTGGTAGCTCGCGTTCCGGGTGTCGGCCTGGTCGAGGAACCACAGCCGGCGCTGCGCGAACGACAGCGGCATCGGCTCGGGGCGCGGCCGCGGGGTCAGGGCCGGGCGGGCTTCGGGCGCGCCTTCGAGGAGCTCGGCCAGGCCGGCCGGGGTCGGCGCGCGGAAGACGTCGCCGATGGCCGCTTCGACGCCGAGCGTCGCGCGGATGCGGGAGACGAGCCGGGCCGCCAGCAGCGAGTGGCCGCCGAGGGCGAGGAAGCCGTCGTCGATGCCGACGCCGTCGACGCCGAGGATCTCGGAGAACAGCGCGCAGAGCGCCGCTTCGCGGGGGGTGCGCGGGGCGCGGCCGGTGCGGGCCGCGGACCAGTCCGGTGCGGGGAGGGCCTTGCGGTCCAGCTTGCCGCTCGGGGTCAGCGGCAGGTCGTCGAGGACGACGAAGGCGGCCGGGACCATGTACTCCGGCAGGTTCTCCGCGAGGGCCGCGCGCAGGGCGTCGACGTCGGGTGCGAGGCCGTCCGGGACGACGTAGCCGACCAGGCGCTGGTCACCGGCGCGGTCTTCACGGGCCAGCACACACGAGCCGCCGACGCCAGGCTGCCGGTCCAGGACGGCTTCGATCTCGCCCAGCTCGACGCGCAGGCCGCGGATCTTCACCTGGTGGTCGGTGCGGCCGAGGTACTCCAGCGCGCCGTCTTCCGACCAGCGCGCGAGATCGCCGGTTCGGTACATCCGCTCCCCCGGCTCAAAGGGGCTGGCCACGAACCGCTCGGACGTCAGGCCCGGCCGGTCGTGGTAGCCGCGGGCCAGCTGGATCCCGGCGAGGTACAGCTCACCGGCTACACCGGGCGCGACCGGGTTCAGCTCGGCGTCGAGGACGTAGGTGCGGGTGTTCCACACCGGACGTCCGATGGGGACTGTCCTTTGTGCCGGGTCGCACGCCCAGTAGGTGACGTCGACCGAGGCTTCGGTCGGGCCGTAGAGGTTGTGCAGCTCGACGCCGGGCAGCGTCTCGAAGAACCGGGCCTGCAGCTCGGCGGGCAGGGCTTCGCCGCTGCACAGGACGCGGCGCAGGCCGGTGCAGGTCGCGGCGGCGGGGTCGAGCAGGAACGCCTGCAGCATCGACGGGACGAAGTGGACGGTCGTGATCCGCTCGGCGCGGATCAGCCCGGCCAGGTAGGCGGGGTCGCGGTGGCCGCCGGGGCGCGCGAGGACGAGCGTGGCGCCGGTCAGCAGCGGCCAGAAGAACTCCCAGACGGAGACGTCGAAGCTGGACGGCGTCTTCTGCAGCACGCGGTCTTCGGCGGTCAGGCCGTACTCGGCCTGGGTCCAGGCGAGCCGGTTGACGATGCCTTCGTGCGGCACCAGCACGCCTTTGGGGCGGCCGGTGGAGCCGGAGGTGTAGATGGCGTACGCGAGGTCCTTGGTGGACGTCGTCGTTTCCGGCTCGGCGGCCGTGCGGAGGTCGAGCGTGTCGAGGCAGATCGTCTCGGCGTCGAAGAGGCTTCTGTGGTGGGTTTGGGTGAGGACGACCGGCGCGGCGCTGTCGGCGACCATGTAGGCCAGCCGGTCGGCCGGGTAGTCTGGGTCGAGCGGGACGTAGGCGCCGCCGGCCTTGAGCACCCCCAGCAGGGCGATCACCAGCTCAAGGGATCGGTCGGCGCAGACGCCGGTGAGGACGCCGGGGCCCACGCCCCGCTCGACCAGGAGGTGCGCGAGCCCGTTGGCCCGTCCGTGGAGTTCGCGGTAGGTCAGGGACTCGCCTTCGAACACCAGCGCCGTCGCGTCCGGGGTGCGGGCCGCCTGCTCGGCGAGCAGCCGGGCGAGCGTGCGGCCCGCGCCCGGGACGTCGGTGGTGGTGTCGTTCCAGGCCGCCAGCAGCTGCCGGGTGTCGTCGTTCACGTAGATCAGCTCCAGTTCGGTTCTGCCGGCGGATGGGTGGTCAGCGCATCACGGCGACGAGGCTCGCCGGGCGCAGGTCGGTCCAGTTCTGCTCGACGTACTCCAGGCACGCGGCGCGGGTGTCCTCGCCGTGCACGGTGCGCCAGCCGGCCGGGACGTCCACAGTGGACGGCCAGAGCGAGTGCTGGTTCTCGTCGTTGACCAGGACCAGGAAGGGGGCGTTCTCGTCTTCGAAGGGGTTGGTCATGATTTCTTCTCCTCTGTGAGGGCGGCCCGGCCGAGTGCCGGGGTGGCGACGAGCAGGGCGAGCGCGACGAGCGCGACCGCGGCGTGGGCGAACATGGTGAGCGGAACGCCGAGCGTCTCGGTCATGACGCCGATCAGCAGGTTCCCGACCGGGGTGGCGGCGAGGGTGAACAGCGCGAGGATCGACATGACCCGGCCGCGCATCTCCTTCGTCGACCACCGCTGGGCGAGGCTCACGAGCACGAGGGCGGTGAGACCGGCGACCAGGCCGAGGGTGAAGAAGGCGGCGATGCCGACGGCGAGGTTCCCGGTGGCCAGCAGGGCGAGACAGCCAACCTGCGCGGCGAGTCCCACGGTGGCGAGCCGCCCGGCCTTCTGCCGCGGCGGCCACTTGACCGAGACGACGAAGGCGAGGGACGCGCCGAGCGTCATGGCGGTGAGCAGCCAGCCGGCGCCCCGGTTGCCGCCGAGCAGGACCAGGCCGAGGTTGATCGGGCCGGCTCCGCTGAGCTCGAGGAGGCCGGTGACGATCATGGCGGTCCGGAGGGCGGGCCTGCTGGCGACGTAGCGTGCGCCTTCCGCGATTTCCTTGCCGAGTTGCTTGATCTTGACGCGTTCGCGGGGTTCTTTGCTGGTCAGGGTCTTGGTCTTGCCGGCGGCGAAGGCGGAGATCCCGAAGCTGACCCCGTTGACGACGGCGACGGTGACGAGCCCCCCGAGCCCGGCCAGCCACGACCCGAGAGCACCACCGGCGGCCTGCCCTCCCCGCACGGCGGCGAGGTAGACGGCGTTGCCGCGGACGAGGTGTTCGGGAGGGAGCAGGTTCGGGCGCAGGGCATCGGAGGCCGGGATGAAGAAGGCACTCGCGACGGCCATGACGACGATGAGCCCGGCGAGAAGGGGCACTTCGGGTCCGACCACGAGGACGGCGGCGGCACCGACGAGCATGGCCCCGGCACGGATGAGGTCGGTGGTGACGAGGACGCGTCGCGGCCCGGTCCGGTCGGCGACGGCGCCGCCGACGAGGAGGGTGAGGACCTTGGGGAGCGAGCCGAGGGCGAGGACGAGACCCGCGAGAGCGGGTCCGGCGGTGCCGACGAGCGTGATGGAGAGGGCGATCAGCCAGACCGCGTCGCCGAAGGAGGACAGGCCCATGGCGAGGACCAGGCCGAGGAAGGGGGCGGGAAGGGCCTTACCGGCGGCCTCGGCCGCGGCAACGCCCGACTCGGCCGCGACGACACCCGGCCCGGCCACGGCGACACCCGGCCCGGCCACGGCGACACCCGGCCCGACCGCGGCAACGCCCGGCCCGGCCACGGTGACGCCCGACTCGGCCGCGGCGACACCCGGCTCGGCCGCGACGGTGGCAGCCTGGCCCGCAGCACCCGGCGCAACCCCGCCACCCTCCGCCGCGCCACCCGGCCCGGCCGCCGCGCGAGACTCGTCGACCGCCGCCATGACCGCACCCGCTCCAGCGGGCTCAGCCGCGACGACCCCCGGCTCGACCGCGACGATGGCAGCCTGGCCCGCAGCACCCGGCCCAACCCCGCCACCACCCGCCACGCCACCCGGCCCGGCCGCTGCGCGAGGCTCGTCGACCGCGGTCATGACACACCGCCGGCCGTGCTCACCTGAGGTCGTGAGTGGGAAACCGGGTTAGAACACTGTTTCTCACTCACGACCGGCCGCGGCAGACCACCTGACCGGGGGCTCATGACAGCACCTGCTCGCGGACCTGCTCCGGCGTTCCCGGGAACCAGACGTCGGCCGGGGTCAGGGCGTCCGGGCGGTACTGGCCCAGTGCGCTCAACAACAACCTCAACTCCAGCGCCAGCGCCTCCGCGAAGCGGACCAACCCGCAAACCGGGTCCGTGTCCACCGCCAGCAGTGCCGCCCGGCCCAGGCCCGCCGCTCGAGCGCCCAGTGCCAGGGCCTTCGCCACCCGCGTCCCCTCCCACATGCGGCCCGAGGCCAGCAAGCACCCCTCGGGTGCGCCGATCCGGGAAAGGCACTCCGCCAAGGGCAGGCCCACGGAAGCGAAAGAAGTAGGCGCCCAGCCCGAGCCGCCCTCGGCGCCATCGACCGTCACAGCCGAAGCTCCCGCCGCCCACGCCACCGATGCCGCGGCAGCCACGTCACGGCCGGGTGGGAGCTTCACCCACACCCCGGCGCGCGGGAAGTTGTTGCGCATCAAGCGGATCTGCTGGCGGAGGATCTCGTCGGTGAACGTCCCCGGCGAACTGCTGCGCAGCACCCGCGAGCCCAGCGACAGATCGACCGCGTACTGAGAAGCCAGCGAAGCCGCGTCAGACGGCGACACCAGCGTCATCCCGCCGAGACCCGGCTTCGCGCCCTGCCCGACCTTCAGCTCGAACGCCAGCCGCCCGGACTCCAGCAGCGAAGCCGCCGACGGGTCCGAGTACACGAGGTTCCACACCTCCGCGTCCGCGTCCTCGGTGCTCTGCTGGACGACGACCCCGCCGAGCCCGTCCGGCGCCGCGTCCGCGTACGCCCGCATCCGCTCCAGCAGCGTCCCGTCCGACGCCCCACCGCCGCGGCCGTGGCCGTGCACCGGGACGACGTTCTCGCCGATCACCATCGGGATCCCGAGCCGCGCGGCCTGCGCCGACGCCGCCGCGCCCAGCCCGGCCCCGGCGACCTGCGTCGAGCCGAACGCCGACAGGTACAGCGGCAGCGACGACTCGAACCCGCCGATCGACGTCGACAGCGAGACGTCGCCGTACAGCGGCTCGCGGCCCAGCTCGATCAGCTTCTCCAGCCGCCGCGGCACGAACACCGGCGGCACCAGCCGGGCCGACTCCAGAGCGTCACCCGGCAAAGAAGCAGCAGCACCGAACAACGCGGTCCCATAGGAAGAAGCGGAAGGGAACACCGCCGCGGCACCCTGCAGCGCCCGCGCCCGGACCTCATCGGCGGGGAAACCCCCGGCGTGCAACGCGGTCACGGCGAGACCACCCCCGGCAGCTTCGGGAAAGCCGTCGCCTGCCACACCGCGTCCAGGCCGGCCACGTACCGCGTGAACCGCTGCACGCCCAGCCCGAACCCGGAGCTGGCGGGAATGCCGGAGCGGACCAGGTCGAGGTACCACGCGTACTTCGCCGGGTTCTCGCCCGTCTCGCGCATCCGCGTCACGATCCGGCCGTAGTCGTGCTCGCGTTCGCTGCCGGAGCACAGCTCGCCGTACCCCTCGGGCGCGATCAGGTCGAAGTTGCGCAGCACGCCCGGCGTGGAAACGCTTTCCCGGTCGTAGAACCCGCGCGAGCCCTTCGGGTAGTCGACCAGGAAGAACGGCCGCGCGTGCTTCTCCGACAGGATCGCCTCGCCCGCCCAGTCGATCTCGGCGTCCGCACTCTGCGGGTGGCCGAGCTCGCGCAGCGTCTCGACGGCGGTCGCGTGCGACAGCCGGCCGAACGCGCCGCCGAGCAGGTCGGTGAACGCGCCCGAGTCGCGCCCGAGCGCCTCCAGCACGTCGCCCGCGTCCTCGACCACGCGGCGCACCACGTGCGCCACCAGGTCCTGCAGCAGGTCGAGCACGTCGTCGCGGGACGCGCCGGCGACCTCGACGTCGAGCTGGTGGAACTCGGCCAGGTGCCGGCTCGTGTTCGCCGTCTCCAGGGGCTCGAGCCGCACGTTCGGCGCGACGTAGAAGATCTTCGGGAAGCCCAGCAGCGACGCCTGCTTGTACAGGATCGCGCTGGTCATCAGCTTGTAGCGGTGGCCGTAGAAGTCGACGTCCACCTGCTTCGCGCCGCGGCCGCCCGGATCGGTGACCGGGCCGATCACCGGCGGCAGCAGCTCGGTGAAGCCGCGGGCGCCGAGGAACGCGCGCGCCTCGGCGAGCAGCTTGTGCTGGAGGCCCAGCACGAGCCGTGTGGTCTCCGAGGTCAGGTGCGTGCGCGGGTCCGGCGGATCGGTGTACTCCATGGCGTTCTCACTCCCAGCTGGTCGGGACGGATCAGGACAGGACCGGGTCGAGCCTTCGGCGGTGGTAGGACAGGTCCGCGAGCAGCCGGGTCGCGCTGACCCGGTCGTGGCCGCGGCGGCCGCCCAGCGCGGGCGGCAGCGGCATCCGGCCGGTGTGCCACCACTGGAGGCGGCCTTCGTCGTCGAGCACGCACCGGGTTTCGTTGCCGTTGTCGGGGTGCAGGCAGTACGGGACGTCGAGCAGGCCGCGCTCGAACGCCGCCGGCAGCGCCTCGGCCAGCGTCGGGGCGAGCGAACGCACCTCGTCGACCAGCAGCCGCGCCTGCGCGTACACCTCGGTCTCCCCCGCCGGCGGCGGTCCCGGCGCAGGAGCGTCCAGCGCCGTGGCGTGCGCCAGCCGCAGGGCCTCGACGTTCTCTTCGACGGTCGGGATCCGGTGCGCTTCCGCGGTGGTCTTGACGATCAGCCGCTCGGTGCCGGTGCGCACGGCCAGCCGGACGCTCTCGGCGACCAGCTCCCGCGCCCCGGCCGCGGACTCCGGGAACAGGCCCATGTAGGTGTAGAGCACGATGTGCTGGTCCACAGTGGACAGTTCCTCGGCGCACAGCCTTCGCATGGCCCACAGCGCTTCGGCGTCCTGCTCCGGGCTGGTCTGCTGCGCGTAGCTGGCCGACACGCTGCGCACGCCGTGTTCGACGAAGAACAGGCACTCCAGCACCGACAGCGCGACGAGCAACCCGGGCGGGCACAGCTGCCCGAGCATGCACCCGCCGAAACTCTCCAGGTGGCACTCGACGGCCTGCTCCGCCAGCAGCGACGCCGAGCGCGACCACGACTTCGCCGCCGTCCGCAGCGGCACGCTGCTGTAGGGCAGGCAGTACGACACCGGCCCGCCCTCGGAGGCGTCGAGCCCGGCTTCGAGCATCGCGGCGAAGATGTCCTCCGGCTGCGCCGACCCGTGCCGCACCTGGACCGGGAAGCGCGGGCCGTACAGGCCGTCCACCAGCTCGGCGGTGACGGCCGCGCCGAGCGCCACCAGCGGGTAGCCGTTGAGCGGGACGCCGGAGGCGATCGACATGGCGGCGAGGTCGTGCTGCCCGGTGCGGGTGTAGCTGTCCAGGGTCACGGTGCCGATGGCCGGCACCCCGGCTTCGGCGACCGCGCGCAGCCCGCGGCGCATGGTGACGGGGTCCGAGAACCCCATGCGCGGCTGGACGAGCAGGGTCCGGCGGCGCCGGTGCTCGGCCACGAAACCGCTGAACACCGACCGGGCAGCGGTCACCGCAAGGTCCGGACGTTCGCGGCGACGAACTCGCGGAACGACTCGATCGCCTGGCCGGAGTCGCCGGCGCCGACGTGGAACACCGCGTCGTAGCCCAGCGCCAGCAGCTCGGTCTCCAGCTCGGCGTTGGCGTCACCCTGGACGCCGAGCTTGCCCCCGATGACGGCGGGCAGGCCGGCCAGGCGGGCGTCGGCGCGCAGGGCGGAGATCACCCGGGCGCCGTCGACGTGGCCGTGGCCGTTGATGGTGCTGATCACCAGGCAGTCGGGGCGCTCGGCGCGGCAGGCGGCCAGCAGCCGCTCCACCGGGACGCAGGCCCCGAGGTTGACCACCTCGTGCCCCATCTCCTCCATGATCAGCTGGAGGGCGACGAGGTTCCACATGTGCGAGTCGGACTGGACGCTGGACAGGACGAACTTGAGCGGGGATCCCGCGGCCACACCGGGCCCGTCGGGGGTCTGCTCGATCTGGAACGTGGTCATCGTGCGTCGCTCCCTGTGCGTTCGGGGAACGTCCGCGGGGCGAGCCGCGAACTTCTCACGACGAATCGTCATCGCCGGAGAGCCGGCGCACATGGGTGCGACGGACCCGCATTCCGGCGCCGCTCCCGGCCCCGGGTCCGCCTCGCGCGCGGGCGACGCGGCCGCGCGCGCGACCGCGGAGTCCGGTGCGCCGGGGGTGCCCCGCATGGGGGATCGAGGGGGTGCGCGCCCTCGTCAACCCCGGTCGAGCCCGCCCGCCGAATGGACCAACCGCCACGTCCGTCCGGGCTAAGTACGTGGCCGGCGACCAGGCGTTTCGCCGGCGGTGCCCCCATGAACCCCTACGACGCCCCCATGCCGCGCGGGAATGCGGGCGTAGCACCCCCATGTAACCCCCGTCACCCGCTGGCATGCTCGATCCCGTGATTCCCCCGCAGCCGAACCCGGCGACCACGACGCTCCCGCCCACCTGGTGGGCCGCGGCGCTGACCGCGCGGGAACGCCGTACCGGCGGCCCCCTCCCCGTGTGGGCGGCCTTCGCCGAGACGGCGCTCGCGTCGGCCCGGCCCGCCGCCCCGGCACCGGGCCCGCACTGGCGCACCGCCTTCGCCGCGGTGTTCCACCCCCTCACCGACGCGGCCCGCGCCGCGATCGCCGGTGCCGCAGCGGGTTCGCCCGCCGTCGACGCCGCCGCGGTCGCCGGGCGCTGCGCCGCGCAGCTCGGTCACCAGCTCGCCGGGCTCGCCGCCCGCACGCTGGTGCTGGAGCTGGGCCGGGCGCGCCGCGCCGAGGTCCTCGCGGGGGAAACGCCGGAAGAGCGCTTCGCCGACTTCGTCCGGCAGACCGGCACCCCGGCCGGCCTCACCGACCTGCTGCACCGCTACCCGGTGCTCGCCCGGCTCGCCGCGCAGGCGGCGCTGCACGCGATCGAGTCGGTCACCGAGCTGCTCGGCCGCTTCGCCGCCGACGAGGCCGCGCTCACCGCGTTCACCGGCACCGACCCCGGCCTCCTGGTCGAGATCAGCGGCGGCACCGGGGACGCCCACCAGCGCGGCCGCTCGGTCCGCGAGCTGCGGTTCGCCGGCGGCGCTCGCGTCATCTACAAGCCCCGCCCGCTCGACCTGCACGCGGCGTTCACCGGCCTGGCGGACTGGCTCAACCCGCGGGTGCCCGGCCTGGAGCTGCGCACGGTCGACGTGATCGTGCGCCCCGGCTACGGCTGGCTCCGCTTCGTCGAGCACCGGCCGTGCGCCGACCTCACCGAGGTCGACCGCTTCTACCGCCGCCAGGGCGTGCTGCTCGCCCTGCTGCACGCCCTCGACGGGACCGACGTGCACTTCGAGAACATCATCGCCGCCGGTGACCAGCCGGTGCTGATCGACATCGAGACGCTGTTCCAGCCGGTGCTGCCGGCCGATGACGACACCGCAGCCGAGCGGGATCCGGCTTCGGAGCTGCTGGCCCGGTCGGTGCACCGGACGCTGCTGCTGCCGCAGATGATCGTCGGCGAGCACGGCGCGGTCGACATCTCCGGCCTCGGCGGCGGCCGCGCGGCGGCCCCGGCGCTGACGCGCGTCGACTGGCTCGACGCCGGCACCGACCGGATGCGGCTGACCCGGGTGCCCGGCGGCGTCGGCACCGGCGTCAACCGGCCCACCCTCGGCGGCATCGACGTCGAGCCGGCCGAGCACGGGGCCGCGCTGCTCGCCGGATTCCGCGCCGGGTACGACGCCATCGCCGCCGGCGCGGCCGAGTTCGGGCAGCTGCTCGACCGCTGCGCCGGCGCGGAGATCCGCGTCCTGGTCCGCCCGACCAGCTTCTACACGCGGCTGCTCGACGAGACCACGCACCCGTCGCTGCTCGCCGAAGCCGACGCCCGCGACGACGCGTTCGGGCTGCTGCACGACGACAGCACCGACGACGTCCGCCGCGGGCTCGTCGCCGCCGAGCTCACCGACCTGTGGGCGGGCGACGTCCCGATGTTCACCGGCCGGCCCGGGTCCGCGGACCTCGGGGACGCCGAGGGGAACCGCCTCTCCGGGCTCCTCGGCGAACCGCCGCTCGAGACGGTGCGCGCGAAGGTCGCCGGGATGACCACGATCGACCGCCGCGACCAGGAATGGCTGATCTCCGCGGCGCTGGCGACCCGGCCGGTGGCCGAGACCCACGCAGGCACCGGGGTCACCGACACCGTCCTGCCGAGCAAGAGCCCCGAACCCGCGCACCTGCTCTCGGCCGCGTGCGGCGTCGCCGACGCCATCATCGCCCGCGCGTCCTCGGCCGGCGGCCGGGTCAACTGGGTGGGGCTGGAGCTCGTCGACGAGAAGTACTGGACCGTGCTGCCGATGGGCGCCGGGCTCGGCGAGGGCTACACCGGCGTGGCGCTGTTCCTGGCGCAGCTGGCCGAGCTGACCGGCATCGACCGCTACCGCGACCTGGCCGGGAAGGCGCTTTCCGGCCTGCCGTGGCTGGTGTCGGCGCTGGAAGCCGACCCGGAGCTCGCCGCCGCGGCCGGCCCCGGCGGGCTGCTGGGGCTCGGCGGCGTCGCCTACGCCGCGGCCCGGCTCGCCCGGCTGCTCGACCGGCCGGACCTGCTCGACCTGACCGCCCGCACGGTCGCCGTCATGCCGGCCCCGACGCCCGAGACGTCGCCGCGCTACACCACCGGACTGGCCGGCGGCCTGGTCGCGCTGCGCTCGGTGGCCACCCAGACCGGGTCCGGCGAAGCCGCGCTGCTGGCCGACGCCTACGCGGCCGAGCTCGCCATCCGCTCCCTCGATCCCGACCTCGCCGACCCGGGGTTCGCGCACGGCGCGGCCGGCGTCGACTGGGCCCTCGCCGGCTATCCGCGCGCGACCGCGACCCTGCCGCCGGCCGAGGCCGCCACCGGGCACGGGTGGTGCTCCGGCCTGGCCGGCCAGGTGCTGGCCTACGCCGGCCAGCCCGCGGTGCTCGGCGGGCTCGACGAGCAGGTCGCGCGGCTCGCCGCCCAGGACCCGCTGCGCGACCTGAGCCTCTGCCACGGCGAAACCGGCATCACCGACGTGCTCGGCTTCCTCGCCGAAACCGGGCACCTCGGCGCCACCGCCGCGGTCGCCACCCGCACCGGGCAGCTGCTCACCGCCGTCGAACAGGACGGCGCGCGCTGCGGCACCCCCGACGGCGTCCCGTCACCGGGCCTGCTCACCGGCCTGGCCGGCATCGGCTACGGCCTGCTGCGCCTCGGCTTCGGCCCCCGCGTCCCGTCCGCCCTGCTCCTGCAACCCGCCACTCGCTGATCCGTACCCGTCCCCACCCGAGGAGAGAACAAACCATGCCCGAAACCACCGCCGAGACCGTCGAAGCCACCGTCGGCGCCCTGGTGCTCCCGCGCGCGAACCGCCGCGGCGCCCGCAACCAGGCGCTGGCCGGCACCCGGCCCCGGCTTTCCGGGATGACCCTCGAGACGCTCGGTGGCCCCACCGTCGTCACCAACGGCACCTTCGCCCTCTGACGTCCGTCCCTGCCTCGACCTGCGACCGAAAGCGGAGAACACGCCATGAGCGAGCACGACTTCACCGGCACGGACAACCCCGTCGGCGACCCCACCCTCCCGGTGCCGACCCGGACCGGCGCCCGCAACCGGGCCCTCGCCGGCCGGACCGCGCGGCTGAGCCACAACGGCGCCGACACCCTGGACATCACCCCGGTCTTCACCGTCAGCATCGCGTTCCCCCAGTAGCCGTTCCCGTCCCCAGCACTACCGAGAGTGGAGCCACCCGCATGACCGAGCACGACTTCGCCGGCACGGACAACCCGATCGGCGACTTGACCCTCCCCCGGACCGCCCGCACCGGCGCCCGCAACCACGCACTGTCCGGCAAGGCGGCGAGGGTCAGCCAGAACTCCCTGACCACGATGGACATCACGGTCGTCACGGGCGGTTTCACCGAATGGTGAGACGTTTCCGGCGTCGGTAATTCGACCTACGTCCGGATGTGGCCACTCCGGATATAGTGACCGCGATGGGCATCCGGTCGACGCGTCTCATCGGACGCGACAGGGAGCTCGGCGCACTGTCCCAGGCTCTGGAGAAGGCCCGCACCGACCACGGTGGGGCCTTCTTCCTTGTCGGCGAAGGCGGGATCGGGAAGTCCCGGCTCGCCGCCGACATCGCCTCGCGGGCACTGGCGACCGGGCTCCCCGTGCTACGCGGACGAGCCAGCTCGATCGGCCCGATGGTGCCGTTCCGGCCGCTGGCCGAAGCCCTGCTCTCACACTTCCGCGGCGGCCTGCCGCCCGCCGCGCCCGAACTCGACCCGCTCGTGCCGGTGCTCGCCCGGCTCGTGCCCGACTGGTACCGCGGCGACCGGCCGCACGACAACGGGAACCTGCTCGTGCTGGCCGAAGCCGTGTTCCGGCTGCTGTCGGTGGCCGGCCGCGAAGGCGGCTGCCTGATCGTGCTGGAGGACCTGCACAACGCCGACGCCGAAACGCTGTTCATCGTCGAGTACCTGGTCGACAACCTGGCGTCGAGCCGGGTCATGCTGATCGGCACCCTGCGCGGCGAGCCGGGTGAGGCGCTGCGGCTGGCGACCGCGGCGGCGCAGCGCTCGTCCAGCCACACCTTCGAACTGGCCCGCCTCGACGCCGAGCGCACCCGCGAGTTCGCGGCCGCCTGCCTGGAGACCGAGCCGGCCGCGGTGCCTTCCGCCGTCGCGAACCTGTTGTGGCAGAACAGCGAAGGCGTGCCGTTCGTCGTCGAGGAGCTGCTGCACGGCATGCTCGGCGACGGCCTGCTCGTCGGCGGCGCGGGTGGCTGGCAGGTCGTCGGCGAGCTGCAGGCGCGCGTGCCGGAGGCGCTGATCAGCAGCATCGCCGCCCGCGTCGACGCGCTCGGGTCGGACGGCGAGACGCTGCTTTCGGTGGCCGCCGTGCTGGGCCGGCGGTTCCCGCTTTCGGTCGTGCAGGCGGTCACCGACATGGACGACCGCATGCTGCACAACCACATCAGCGCGAGCGTCGCCGCGCACCTGGTCACCACCGACGAGACCACGCCCGGCTGGTACGCCTTCCGCCACCCGCTCACCGCCGAGGCCCTGCTGGCCCGGCTCGTGCCGTCGACGAAGGCGAACCTGGCGCGCCGGGCCGCCGACGCCGTCGAGCTCCTGCACCCCGGCCTGCCCGGCGAACTGTGCGCGCTGGCCGCGGCGCTGCGGCTGACGGCGATGGACCACCCCGGCGCCGGGCGGCTGTTCGCCGAGGCCGGCCGCCGGGCGCTGGACGGCGGCGCGGCCGACTCGGCGGTGACCATGCTGACCCGCGCCGTCGAGCTGCTGGCCACGGCGAGCCCCGACGACCGGGCCGACGCGCTGGAGGCCCTGCTGCACGCGCTCGGGCAGACCGGGCAGTTCGACCGGGCCGCCGGGTTCTCCGCCCGGTTCGCCGAGATCGGCCGCCTGGAACGGGCGGTCGACCTGCACATCCAGCTGGCGTGGGCGGCCTACATCGGCGGGCGGCACGACGAGTGCCTCAACCAGATCGAGCAGGCCCGCGCCCCGCTCGGCGGCGAGATCACCGAAGAGCAGAAGGCCGGCCTGGACGCCGTCGAAGCGACGCTGTGGCTCGACATCCCGGGCCCGGCGCACACCGAGCGGGCCCGGAAGCTGGCCGAGCAGGCGTGGGAGGTCGCCGAGCGCGCGGGCGTGCCGTTCGTGTCGTGCCAGGCGCTACAGGTCCTCGGGATGGTCGCGCTGGAGACGGACCTGGCCGAGGCCGAGCGCTACCTGCAGCTGGCGCGGCGGCTGGCCGAGCACCACCAGCTGACGCACCTGCGCACCCAGGTGCTGGTCCGGCTCGGCGGGCACCGGATGCTGGCCGAGGGCGACGTCCGCACGTTCGACCTGGCCCGCGCGGAGGCCCAGCGCACCGGCGCGATCACGCTCACCTGCGCGGTCGACGCGAGCCGCGCGGTGCACGCGGCGATGCGCGGCGAGTTCGCGCAGGCGGACACGATCCTCGACGAGAACCTGGCGGTGCTCGGCCGGCTCGGCCTGGTCGCGCTGCTGCAGTACACGCACATGACACGCGCGATGGTGGCCGCCCACCAGGCGGACCGGCCGCGGATGGAGCGCGCGCTGGAGGACTTCCGCGCGGAGGGTGGCGCGGGGGCGCAGGAGCTCGTGCTGAGCGTCGGGCTGGCGCAGGTGTTCTGTTCCCTGCTGGAGGAGGACGCCGAGCGCGCCCGCCGCGAGCTGGCCCAGGTGCTGTCGCTGGAGGAGCGCCAGCCGAGCCGCTTCCACCTGGCCGGCCAGCACGGCCTGCGGCTGCTGGTCGAGGCGCTCGACGGGACGGAGCCGGAGGTGGCCCGCCCTCCGACGGCGGTGAGCGGGATGCGCTGGAACCGCCAGTTCGTGCTCCTGGGCGACGCGGTCCGCCACGGCCGCGCGGGTTCCCCGGAGCAGGCCGACGCGGCGGTGGCGGCGGCGATCGAGGCGGCGGCCCCGTTCCCGGTGAGCAGGCACCTGGGTCTGCGCATGGTGGCGGAGTCCGCGTCGGCCGACGGCTGGGGCGACCCGGTGACGTGGCTCAAGGAGGCCGAGGAGTACTTCCACCAGGCCGAGGTGACGGCGGTGGCGAGCGCGTGCCGCGGTCTGCTGCGCAAGATCGGCGCCCCGGTGGGCCAGCGCCGCACGGGCTCGGACCGCCTCCCGGCGACCCTCCGCTCGGCGGGGGTGACGGTGCGGGAGTACGAGGTGCTGCAGCTGCTGGCGGACAACATGGGCAACAAGGACATCGCCCGCCGGCTGCACATTTCGCCGCGCACGGTGGAGAAGCACGTGGCGAGTTTGATGGCGAAGTCGAACCTGCAGAACCGGGGCGAGCTGACGGAGTACGCGCGGAACACGCCGCACTAGCCGGCGAAAAGCTCGGTGGCGACGGGTTCCCAGGGACCGCCCCGGTACCACCACATCCGCACCCCGGCCGCCTTCGCCACCACCGGACCCGGGTCGGCGCGCGCCGCCGTCAGAGTCTCCGCCGCCACCTCGGCGCTCACCTTGTTCTGCAGCGTCACGTGCGGCTTGAACGGCTGCGCGTCCTGCCGGGTCAGGCAGGACTCCCACCGCGCCCGCAGGTCCGCGTGCAGCCGCGCCAGCTCCGGCGACCTGACGTCGAGAGCGACTCCGCGGCCGAGCGACCTCGGACCGGTCACCGTCAGCTCGAAGGGTGCCGTGGCCCGGGCGATCTCGGCGCAGTCGGCCAGCACCGTCGCCGCCCGCTCCCCCCGCAGCGCGTGGAACAGGGTCAGGTGCGCGTCGACGAGCAGGCGCTCCGGCGGGAACCACCGGCGCCGCCGGGAGTTCCACGCCGTCTGGGCGCGCTCGTCGACCACCAGGGTCACCACCAGAGGGTCCACCGTCGCACCGTACCCGTGTGCACCCCCGATCAGTCCTTGACGAACGTGAGCCGGGTCACGTAAATTATCTCCTCGTTGAATCGTTTCAACACACTGAGGGGACCTCATGACCGAGCACGACGAAGTGCGGATCGTGGCCGGCGTCCGCCTCTCGCGGCGGCAGCTGCTCGCGCTCGCCGCGACGACGACCGTCGCGACCGGACTGGCCATCCGGGTCCCCGAAGCCGACGCTGCCGACGCAGCCGAAGCCATCGAAGGAGCCGGCTTCCAGGCCGGCCGCTTCGCAGATCCGAGGCCCGACTCGCGGCCCACCGTGCTGTGGTTCTGGAACGGCACGGTCACGCCGGACCTCGTCGCCGCCGGGCTGGCCGACCTGCGGGGCCAAGGCGTGTACGAAGTCCTTCTCTTCCCCTTCGAAACCTCGGCCTTGAAGCCCGCCTTCTTCAGCGAAGACTGGTTCGCCGTCATCGAATTCGCCCTCCGCGAAGCCCAGCGCCACGGCATGCACCTCTGGCTGTTCAACGACGACTACTTCCCGAGCGGCCGCGCCGGCGGGTTCGTCGTCGATGGCGGGACCGTCGGGGGCCGCGTCTACCCGCCGCGGCCGGATCTGCGGCTCAAGGGCGTCGGGCACCAGGTCCTGACCGTCACCGGCGGCGCTCCGGTGCCGCTGGTGAGCCGCGGACTGTCCGTTTCGGACGGCCGGCTGCTCGTCGACGCCGCCGCCCGCGACGGTGTCACGCTGCTGAAACAGGGCGCTCAATGGCAGGACTACGACGTCGAAGCGAAGGTCCGGGTCGAGAGCGCGACCGCCGGCCTGATGGTGCGCAGCGCGAGCGAAGGCGACGGCGTCCTCGCCGACCTGCGGGCCGACGGCGCCGTCGACGTCTGGCAGCAGACCGGTGGCTCCTTCGCCCTCGTCCGGAGCGGCACCCCCGTCCCCGGCTTCGACCCGGGCGCCGACCACGTACTGCTCGTCAAGGCACGGGGCACGAACCTGACCGTGACGCTCGACGGCACGGCTCAAGCCCCGGCGGACATCGCCTTCGCCGCCGGCCGCGTCGGCGTGCGCGCGGTGGCGAGCCAGCGGTCCTCCTGGGACCGGCTGACCGTCCGCGACCCCGCCGGAACCGTGCTGTACGACGAAACCTTCGACACTGCCGCCGCGATCGACGCCTTCGACCTGCCCGCCGGCGGCCTGCCGCTGGTCGCCGCGACCGCCCGGCCGGCAGGGTCGGCCGATCCGCGTTCCCTCGTGGACCTCACGCCGCAGGCCCGCGCGGGCGGGACGTGGACGCCGCCGGCCGGGCGGTGGCAGCTGGACCTGTTCACCGTCCGCCCGCTGAGCACGCCCACCGGCTCCGGCCGCGCCTACCTCGACCTCCTCGACGACGAAGCGGTGCGGCTGTTCCTCGACGCCGTGCCGGGCGAGTACCTGCGCCGGTTCCCGTGGGCGGCGAAGACGGTCCTGCGCGGCTTCGCCGACGACGAGCCCTACCTCGCCTCGGCGCACGGCCCCTTCGACACCGTCCCCTGGTCCCCCACCCTGGACGCCGAGCTGAGCCGGCTCGGGACGTCCGCCGGGATCGCGTTGACCGCGGTGCACGACGACCTCGGCACGGACGGGCTTCGCCTGCGCGGGCTGTTCTGGCGCGCGGTGAGCAACCGGTTCGCCGCCGCCTACTACCGCACCCAGGGCAAGTGGATGGCCGACCACGGCGTCAAGCTGATCTCCAACCCGCTGTGGGACGAATACGGACCGGGCGAACAACTCCAGAGCTCGGGCAACCTCAACGCGAACAACCAGTGGGCGCAGGTGCCCGGCACCGACCTGATCTTCGACCACTACCAGCGCGGCTACCACCGCACGCTGTCGCGCTTCCCGGCCAGCACCGCGCACCAGCTGGGCCTCGAACGGGTCTACCTCGAGGCCATGGGCGGTACCGGGTGGCCGGTGACGCCGTCGTTCGTCCGCGAGGTCGTCGGCGCGTTCGCCGTGCGCGGGGTCAACCACACGCTGCTGCACGCGCGGTTCAGCGACGAGAACCAGATCGTCTACCCGCCGCCGTTCCAGCCCGCCAACCCGTGGTGGCCGGTGTCCGCGCCGCTCAACGACTGGATCGGCAGGCTCATGGAAGCCTGCCGCGCACCGGCCGTCGCCCGGACCGCGCTGCTGCAGCCGCAACGGGCCGCGGAGTCCACTCAGGACACCCCGGCGATGGCCGAGCTCGACACGGCGTTCCTGACCGCCGCGCACGCGCTCGAAGACGTCCAGGTGGACTTCGACTTCCTCGACGAGGGTGCGCTCGACGCCGACCCCGCGCTGCTGGCCCACGCCCGGCCGGACGGGCCGAAGCTGCTCGTCGGGCAGCAGGCGTACCGGATCGTCGTGGTGCCGGCGACGCCGGTCCTGTCGCTCGGCGCGGTGCGGACGCTGACCCGGTTCGCCCGCGGTGGCGGCGCCGTGGTCGTCACCGGCGCGCCACCGTCCCGCGAAGCCAGCGGTGACGACGCGGGCCTGCGCACCGCCTTGGCCGCGCTGTTCGCGACGCGCTCGGTGGTGCGTGCGGCCGACCCGGGTACGGCGGCGGCCGCGGCGGTCACGGCCGGCGGTGCGGCGGCCGCGCTCGACCCGCCGCACACCGACATCCGTTTGCTGCGCCTGGAAAACCGGGGCGAACAGGCGTTCGTCGTGGTGAGCGAACGCGCCGACGCCGTCGACCTGACCGCGACGTTCCCGGCGACCGGCGTCCCCGAGGTGTGGGACCCCGACACCGGCACGGCGACCCCGGCGGGCGTCTGGCGGAAGACCGGGGCCACCACCGCGGTGTCGCTGCGGCTGGAGCCTAAAGCCGCGCTGCTGGTGGTCTTCCGGAACGCGCGGGAGCCCTTGCACGCCGTCTCCGCCTCGGCGCCGGTGGAGCGCATCGACGGGCGTAGCGCGATCGTGCGGGCCACCGGACCAGGGCGGATCACCGTCACCGCGACAGCAGGCCTCCGCGGCTCGACGACCGTCTCCGACTCCCTGGCGCCGGTTCCCCTCGACGGTGACTGGACGTTCCACTTCGACCGCGCGGGCGCACCGACGTCCACCCGCCCGCTCGGTTCGTGGACCGAGGTGGAGGCCGCCTACTCCGGATCCGCCTGGTACGAAACGGAGTTCGACGTGCCCGCCGCCCCGGGCCGGCGGTGGACGCTCGATCTCGGCGAGGTCCACGAGGTGGCCGAGGTGGAGGTCAACGGCACAGCCACCGGGTCGCGGCTGTGGGCGCCCTACCGGCTCGACGTGACCGCCGCCCTGCGTCCCGGCCGCAACCGCGTCCGG
Organism: Amycolatopsis sp. NPDC114505; assembly: GCF_055633615.1. Classification (NCBI taxonomy): domain Bacteria; kingdom Bacillati; phylum Actinomycetota; class Actinomycetes; order Pseudonocardiales; family Pseudonocardiaceae; genus Amycolatopsis; species Amycolatopsis sp. NPDC114505. The sequence continues at coordinate 1,586,909 of NZ_JBVKDV010000003.1, forward strand.
GTGCGCGTCACGAACACCGGCGCCAACGCACGCGGCCAGGTGCTCGCTTCCGGCCTGCTCGGGCCGGTGACCCTGCGGCCGTACCGGCTCGTGAACGTCCCGCTGACTTAAACGTTTCATAGCCCGAAGAGCGACTCGGGCTGCGAGTTGAGTGCACGTCTGTACACTCAACTGGCATGGCTGAAGTGGGAATGCGTCCCCCGGCGTCGCCGCTGCGGCGCCGGGCACTGCGCGCGGTGCGCTGGCTCTTCACTCCCCTGCGCCCGGACGACTACCTCGAGCTGATCAACCCCCTGTGGTCGACCCGGGAGCTGCGCGGGCGCGTCGAACGCGTCGAGCCCGAACGGGGTGGCGCGGCCACCGTGCTGATCCGGCCGGGCTTCGACTGGGTCGGGCACCGGCCCGGGCAGTACGTGCGGCTGGGCGTGGTCATCGACGGCGTCCACCACTGGCGCGCGTACTCGCTGACGTCGAGCCCGGACCGCGATGACGGGCTGATCTCGGTCACCCCCAAGCGGGTCGACGGCGGGGTCGTCTCGCCGTTCCTGGTCGAGCAGGTCCGCCCGGGGGAGGTCGTGCGGCTCGGCGAGGTCGAAGGATCGTTCACCCTGCCGGACCGGCTCGACCGCGGCCTGCTGTTCGTCACCGCCGGCAGCGGCATCACGCCGGTGATGAGCATGCTGCGGCACCTGGCTCCGGGCCCCGGCCTGCGCGACGTCGTCCACGTGCACTCGGCGCGGGAGGCGGACGGGGTGACGTTCGGCGACGAGCTGGCCGCGCTCGAAAAGCAGCACGAGGGTTTCCGCCTCGAACTGCGCATCACGGGCGAGGACGGCCGGTTCACCCCCGCCGACCTGGACACCCTGTGCCCGGACTGGCGTGAGCGGGAGACCTACGCCTGCGGACCCGGCGAGCTCCTGGACGCGCTGCGGGCGCACTGGAAGCGCGACGGCGACACCGGCCGGCTGCACCACGAACGGTTCCAGCCGATCGTCGGCGGCGAAGACGCCGAAGGAGCGGGCGGCACCGTGCGGTTCGCGCACCGCAACCTCGACGCGGACTGCCCGCCCGGCACCCCGATCCTCGTCGCGGGCGAGAACGCGGGCGTCGACATGCCCTTCGGCTGCCGGGTCGGGGTGTGCCACACGTGCGTGCTGCCGATCCGGGAAGGCCGGCTCCGCGACCTGCGCACGAACGCCGTCAGCGAGAAGCGCAACGAGATCGTGCGCACCTGCGTGCACGGCGCCGAAGGCCGGGTCACGGTCGAGCTCTAGGCATCGAACTCCAGGCATCGAACTCCGAACGCGAAAGGAACCCATGACCGCCCCCACGCACCCGTTCGCCCACCTGAGCGCGGACCAGCTCGACGACCTCGCCCGCGAGTTCGACGCCATCCACGACGAGGTGCGCGCCGACCTGGGCGAACGCGACCGCCGCTACATCAAGGGCGTCATCCGGCTGCACCGGCAGATCGCGGTGGCCGGCCGGGCGCTGCTGCTCGGCTCGCGGTCCAAGGTGGCCTGGACGGCGGGCACCGGCTGCCTGGCGGTCGCGAAGATCCTGGAGAACATGGAGATCGGGCACAACGTCCTGCACGGCCAGTGGGACTGGATGAACGACCCGTACATCCATTCGTCCACATGGGACTGGGACACGGCGTCGACCGCGGCGGCGTGGAAGCACTCGCACAACTACATCCACCACACGTACACGAACATCCGCGGCAAGGACAAGGATCTCGGCTACGAGATCATGCGCATCGACCCGCACCAGAAGTGGCACCCGGCGTACCTGGCGCAGCCGCTGTACAACCTGCTGCTGATGGCGTTCTTCGAATGGGGCGTCGCGGTCCACGACCTCGACGTCGAAGCCATCCGCGCCGGCGAGAAGCCGATGAAGGACGTCTGGCACGACCTCAAGGGCATCTCGGGCAAGGCCCGCGACCAGATCCTCAAGGACTACGTCGGCTGGCCGCTGGTGAGCGCGCTCGCCGCGACCGCCGTGGGCCGGCTCGTGCGTCCCGCGCCCCGCTCGCGGACCCGGCGCGGGAAGGGTGCGGTGCGGGACCGGCTCGCCGCGGCCCGCCGGGAAGGCGGTGCCACGTTCGCCGCGACGTTCTGGGCCGACTTCACCGCGAACATCATCCGCAACCTGTGGGCGCACTCGATCATCTTCTGCGGCCACTTCCCCGACCAGACCTACACGTTCGGCCAGGACGAGGTCCGCGACGAAACCCGCGGCGGCTGGTACGTCCGCCAGCTCGTCGGCGCGGCGAACATCACCGGCTCCCCGCTGTTCCACCTGCTGAGCGGCAACCTCGGTTACCAGGTCGAGCACCACCTGTTCCCGGACATGCCCAGCAGCCGCTACTCGGAGATCGCCCCGCGGGTCCGCGACATCTGCCGCCGCTACGGCCTGCCGTACAACACGGGCCCGCTGTCGAAGCAGCTCGGCACGGTGCACCGCACGATCCTGCGGCTGGCCTTCCCCGGCGGCAAGGTCCGTCCGAAGCCGGGCCCGTACCCGGGCGACGAGCTGCGGCGCGCCGCCTGAGGTCCGGACCGCCGCGGAGGTTCGACCATTCGGGCAATCGCTTCATTCTGCTCGTATCAACTCGCGGGACCTCCTACTCTCAGTGGTGTGGACGGCATCGAGAGTCTCCGGCACGCCATCGAGACGATCCCCATTCCCGGCGCCCCGCCGCGGCTGTCGCGGCAGGGTGCGGCCGTCGGGCTGGCGCTGCTGGACACCTCGCTGCGGCTCAACCACGTGCGCCGGCTGACCGAGCGGCTGACCGTCGTCGAACACGGGACCGCGCGGCGCAGCACCGAGGTCGACGTCAGCCTCAAGCTCCTCGACGAAGGCCAGCGCCAGGCGACCGCGCAGCTGCAGGACCTCATCGGGCAGGAACACGGCGAGCGCGCGGCCTCGCGCCCGGCGCGGCAACGGTCCCTGTGGGTGCCGCTGGCCCGGCTGCCGCGCCGCGACGTCTCCCCCATCGACGTCTTCGACAGCGCGGGCCAGAAACTGCCGCGGCTCACCCAGCACGAGGCGTCGCGGCTGGTCGCCGCCGGGCTCTACCGGTTGCTGCGCGGGATCCTCGCCGGCGACGAGAACGCCCAGACCGCCAAGCACGAGCTGAACACCTTCCTGTTCCAGGTGCACGAACCGCGCTGGCTCATCCAGCAGGCGCTGCTGACGCTGCTCACCGAGCGGAACCACCCGGAGGAGGAGTTCGCGCTCGCCCCGACCGGCGGCACGGTTCCCGGCTACGGGCGGCAGTGCCGGGAACTGGCGCTGGACATCCTCGAAGGCTGTGCGGACCTGCTGGTCGAGTACGCCTACCTGCTGAACGTCGCCGTCCGCGACTACATGCTGGTGGTGGCGCTGGACGACTCGGTCGAGGAACACCGGCTCAGCTACGAAACCCCGCTGCACGTCGATGCCCGGCAGCCCGTCGCGAAGGAGCAGTGGCGGCGGCTGGCCTCCAGCCGCCGCGGCTACGTCGTCAGCTACGAGACCATGATCCCGGCGACGCTGAAGTCCTACCACCTGGTGGCCGGGACCGCGCCGGAGGCCGAGATCTCCCGGATGTACCTCTCCACCGACGCCGACCAGCACCAGGTGGACGGCCTGGCCGAGGACCTGCTCTCGCTGGCCGAACGCCAGGACGCCGCCCCGCTGCAGGAAGCCGACGGCGCCCGGCACAAGATCCTGGAGCTGCAGGCCCAGACCGTGCTGCGTCGGCTGGCCGACCTGGTGCGCCGCCGCAAGTGGGAGGCCGGGCAGTCCGGGGTGGAGCTGTCCCCGCGCAGCCTGCCGGCCTGCCACCGGCTCGCCGCCGCGGCCACGACCGGCGAAGCGGTCCGGACCGACACGAACGAGCTGGACAACTCGCTGCGACGGCACCCGGAGTTCACCTCGGCCAACCTCCGCGAGGCCGCGCGCGAGCTGACCGAGCGGGAGTTCGGGCAGGACCTCGTGCTGGTCAACGGCATCACCGACAACGAGGCGCGGGCGTACTGGCGCCGCTCCGGCGGCCGCGACCCGCGCGGCGACCACGTCCGGGTGCGCGCGACCCTCGTGCTCAAGGACTCCACCAAGTCCGGCCCGCTCAACGTGACGTTCTACGCGCTGGCCGTCGCGACGGTCTCGTTCGTGCTCGGCTGGCTGCTGGTGGGCAGTCCGTGGCCGTACGGCCGGGCCGCGACCGAGGCGCTCGGCCACATCGGCGACGGCCAGTCCGTGATCACCATGTTGCTGCTGCTACCCGGTTTCCTCTACAGCCGGCTGTCGCTGCCGCCGCGCCGCACCGTGCTCGGGTACCTCGGCACGCTGCCGCAGGCGCTGGTCCAGCTCAGCATCGCGGCCGTCGCCGCGTTCGCCGCGGCCGTCGCGACCCAGAGCGGCGGGATCGTCGTGCAGGCCACCCTCACCGTCGCGGTGGGGTTACCGGTGCTGGCCGCGCTCGTGCTGTTCGGCCAGGCGTCGTGGCGCGAGTCGGCGATCCCGCTCTCGCGCATCGGGGCGCCGCGGTGGGCGGGCTCCGGCGCCTGGGACCGCCGCAAACCACTGGAAGCCGACGTCCGGTTCGACTCGTCCGGGGGGTGGTGACGGATGCGAGGCCAGCGGATCTCCGTGCGGAACGTGGCCGACCTGGCCCGGGCCGGCTTCGAGATCGCCCGGCAGCCGGTGACCAAAGTGGACTTCGAGGTGCACCACGCGATGGCCCGCCACGGCTATCTGCGCGAGCTCGTCTCCGCGGACTCCGAGAGCACGGTCTTCCTGGAGACGCTGTGCTCGGCCACGAACGGCGCCGGCGTCGTGATCGGCACCCGCACCCGCAAGCCGCTGGACGGCACCGAGGTGGTCGAGCGCGTCGACGGCCAGCAGCCGGCCGAACGCCCGCAGCAGAACGCGGGCGGCTGGGTGTTCCGCCAGACGACGTCCCCCAACCCGACGTTCATCTACGAGTCCGCCCAGCGGTTCGAGGGCCTGATCGCGATCGACCCGGCGGCGCGCGAGGTGTGCGAGTGGCACGGCCTGGCCATCCGCGACCTGGTGCGGGAGATCTCCGACGCCGCGTCCTCGCTCATCGACGCGCCGCTGCTGTCGCTGCAGTGCCCGGCCCAGCTGCCGACGGTCGTCAAGACCCGCAACCACGACCTCCGCACCCGCAAGGAGGTCGCGTCGCCGTGCGCGTCGCTGGCGATCCGGTTCGCGATCGCGCTGCGGGACGCGTCCGCGGCCGCGCGGTTCGAGCTGGCCGACCGGTTCCGGGAGCTGTGCGAGAAGCACGGCTACAGCTTCTGGCTCGCCGACACGCGGCCGGGGCACCGGCAGGGCAACTGGTTCGAGGTCTACCACGCCGACGGCGAGTTCTCCCCGCTGTACCGGGGTGACCTGCGGTCCCGCCAGCGGATCGGCGCGGTCCTGCCGGTCACGTTCGTCGGGCCGGCGCGGGTCGGCTCGACGAACGCGATCGCCTCCTTCCTGCAGCGCTACCCCCAGGTGGGGGTGGTCGGCTGCGCGGCGACGACGCTGTCGGACGTCGCGTTCGTCCACCTGCAGCTGGCGATCCACGGCGTGGCCGCGGACCGGCTGAACCGCATCCTCGGCAAGCTGCTCGGCGAGTCCACGACGCCGGCTCGGCCGCAGAAGCTGCTGCGCGAGCTGTTCAAGCGCCTCGGCCTGCCGCCGGACCCCGACGGCCCGGGGCCGGCCGCCAAGGACCCGACCGGCGACTACCAGACGTTCACCGGTCCCGCCTTCGTCAACCGCCCGTACCAGATGCCCGACTGCATGGCGGTGTGGGTGTCGTGGGAGATCGCCCGCCAGCACCGGGGGCTGGCCGCCCCGCTGGACTGCCTCTACCGCGCGCTGGCCCAGGTGGCGCCCTCGGTGTCCCCGGGCACCACGGGCTCGGCGGGCGACCTCGCCACCGTCGAGTACCTCATCTGCCGCGCGACCGAGCAGTCCGTGGTGCGGGGCAAGGCGAAGCTGGCGGTGCCGAAGTCGGTCCTGCGCCAGTTCTCCTCGGGCGGCGCCGAGCTGCCCGCGTCCAAGCTGTGCGCGGCGCTGGAGGAGGCGTGGAAGGCCCACGTGGACCAGTCCGGTGTGGACGGGGTGAGCGAGCTGACCGTGGCCTGGCGCGAATCCTGGCTGGGCCACTGGACCTATTCCTAGCCGAAGAACGCGCTTAGCTCCCGCGCCACGACGAGCGGCGCGCCGTCGTTCTCCGGCCCCGAATGGCCGAGTCCCGGCAACGTACGGCTTTGCGCGTGCGGGAGTACCTCGGCGAGTTTCCGCAGGGCGCGGCCCAGGTAGTCCGCGCTCTTGGTGCCGCCGAGGAGCAACACCCGTGTCTCGAGCTTCGCGTAGTCCATGACCGTGTCGGCCACCTCGTCGATCAGCTCGATGTCGTAGTGCAGCGTCGGGATGAGCGCGGCGATCGGTGACCCGCTGCCCTGCAGCCGCGCGCCGACGGACAGGGCGGGCACCAGGGCGAAGCGGGGAACCCGGCTGAACAGCGACGGTTCGGTGGCCAGCCCCTTCATGCCCGTGACCAGTGCGGCCGACGTCTTCCCGGCGGCGATCTCGCGGTCGAAGCGCGCCAGCCAGTCCGTCGGCACCGACCCGTCGATCGACAGCGGCGGCTCGTACAGCGCGATCCGGTCCAGGCCCGGCGTGACCAAGGCCGTGCGCAGGGCGACCAGTGCACCCGAACTCAGGCCGAAGACTCGCGACGCGCCGGTCGCGGTGATGAGCGCTCGCAGGTCTTCGACCTCCCGCTCGACGCGGGAGCCGGCGCCGTGCGGACCGCTCAGCCCGCGGCCGCGCCGGTCGGGTATGTGGACGGTGAACTCCCCCGCCAGCGCGTCGGCCAGCTTCGAGAAGTCCTGCGACGCCAGCATTCCGCCGTGGAGGAGGATCACCGCGGGGCCGTCGCCGAGGGTGCGGTAGCCGATCGTGGTGCCGTCGGCCGAAACGACTTCGTCGCTCATCGCGCCTCCCCCGCGACCGGGACGAACCTGCGCAGGGCCTGCTTGCCGGCCTCCACCGCCGCGTTCCCGCGGGCCAGCAGGTCGTGCTGGTAGTCCCGAAGAGCTTTGTGAAGGTCCCCTCCCTCGGCCAGCAACGCGCTCAGCTGCACGGCGTCCTGCATCGCGGTCATGGCGCCGTTGCCGCCGCTGGCCAGCGTCTGGTGCGCGGCGTCGCCCAGCAGCGTCACGCGGCTCACCGGCCAGGGCGGCATCGGCCGGTCGAAGACCTTCGAGCGGCCGACGCTGCTCAGGTCGGCGCTCTTGATCAGGTCGAGGAGGTCGGGGTGCCAGCCGTCGATCAGCTCCAGCACCAGTTCGCGGGCGTCCTCCCCGGACGGCGGGGTGGCCGGCGGGACGAGCAGGACCCACCGCACGTAGCTTTCCCGGTGCGGCATGGGCAGCCCGGGAGCGAGTTCGGCGGCCGCCGCGGAGGGCTCGCGGTCGAACTCCATCCGGCCCAGCATCAACGTGATCTCGGGTCCCTTGACCATCGTGCCGCGGCCCGGGACGAGCCGGCGGAAGCGCTCGGTGATGGGCGTGCGTCCCATCGCCCCGCAGAGGTCGGCGTCGACGAGCCCGACCTCGGGCACCAGCCGGCGCCGCACCGCGGAGCTGCCGCCGTCGGCGCCGACCAGGACGTCACCCGTGGCGCTGGTCCCGTCGGCGAAGAAGGCGGTGACGGTGTCGGCGTCGGTAAAGCTCTTCAGCCGTTTTTTGAAGGTGACGCGGTCGCCCAACTCGCCGAGCAGGACCTGCCGCAGTACTTGCCGGTCGAACGCTCTCGACGTCTCCGGGCCGGGCAGGTCGCTGCTGAGCAAGGTGAGCTGCTCGTCGAAGAGCAGTCCCGGCCCGGTCAGGCTGCCGCTGGCGGCCTCGGCGAGCGCGTAGAGCCGCGGCGGCAAGCTCGCGCGCAGGGCGTCCATCGCCGGCGGCGCCAGGGCGATCCGGTAGCCCTGGGTGCGTTCGCCGGTCCCGTCGTCGGCCTCGAACACGCGGACGTCGAGGCCCGCGCGGACCAGGGCGTGCGCGAGGGTCAGCCCGCCCAGCCCGGCGCCGATCACCAGAATTCTTGTCATCATGATCCCCCATCTCCAGGTGAACAACGTTCACGTGTACATTGTTCACGTAGCCGGGGCGGTACTGTCAAGCCCGGATTTTTGGAGGACTTTCGTGGGGCAGCGACGCACCGAGGTACTGCAGGCGGCCATCGAGCTGCTCGACGAGGCCGGCCTGGACGCCCTCACGATGCGGCTCCTGGCGAGCCGGCTCGGGGTGCGCGCGAGTGCCCTGTACCGGCACTACCCGAGCAAGCAGGCCCTGCTCGACGCGATGGTCGCGCACCTGGTGAGCTCCGGCGCCACGCCGCCCGCAGGGTCCTGGGAGGAGGCGTTGCGCGGCGCGGCATCGGGCCTGCGCGAGGTGATGCTGGCCCACCGCGACGGCGCCCGGCTGATCTCGGGCTTCCACCACCCGGGCGACGAGGCGATCGCGGCGTTCTCGTACCTGATCGGCGCGTTGGCCGGCGCGGGTGTGCCGGTCGGGACGGCGACGGTCGCGGTGGACACCGTTCTGGCCTACGCCAACGGTTTCACGATCGAGGAGCAGGCACGGAAGACCGGGTGGCCGCGGGAGGAGCGGGACCGGGCGTTCGAGTGCGGGCTCGATCTGATCATGGCCGGTATCCGGGGTTCCCTGCCGTCGTGACCCCGGTCGACGACGAAGGGCGCCTTCCTCTCGACATCCGAGAGGAAGGCGCCCGGCCGAGCAGCTCCTGGTGCTAGAGCGCCTTCTTCACATCTCGGCCGCGGTCGGCGGCAGCGGAGCCGCCGATGTCGGACTCGATCGCCGCCGTCACGATGCGGTTGCGGTCCCCGCTCGACAGCACTCCGTTGCCGACCAGTTCCTGCGTCACCGCCTTAACGTGCTTGACGAACCGGTCGTGCGACGCGTACTCCGCGTCCGCGTCGATGACGTCGTTGAGCGTGCAGCCGTTGCCGATGTCGATGTTCTCCACCTGGCTGTCGACCTCGCCGATCACCACCGTCTCGCGGAGGTCCGATTCCGGGCAGGCGTCCGGTGGCGGCGGGGTCGCGACCACCGTGAAGGTGCCGGACACCTCCGGCGCGACGTTCCCGGCGACGTCCGTGGCCCGGGAACGCACCGTGTGCGCACCGAGTGCGGTCACCACCACCGGGGCGGTGTACCGGGTCCACGCTCCACTGTCCAGTTTGTACTCGACGGAGTCCACACCGGACTCGGCGTCGGTGGCGGTCACCGTCACCGTCGCCCGGCCGATGTAGGACCAGTCGCCGCCCTGGTTGCCACCCACCATCACCGTCAGCACCGGTGCCGTCGTGTCGCCGCCGGCGACCACCGTGAACGACACGCTCCCCGCGGCGGACGAGTTCCCCGCCACGTCACGAGCGCGGTAGCCCACCGTGTGCGCGCCGGGGGCGGTAACCGCCACCGAGGCCGTGTAAGCGGTCCACGCGCCGCCGTCCACCTGGTACTCGACCGCGGCGACCCCGGACCCGGTGTCCGAAGCCACGACCGTGACGGTCGCCTTGCCGACGTAGCTGCCGGCGTCGTCCTTCGTGCCGGCCACCGAAGCCGTGACGATCGGCGGGGTCGTGTCGCTCTTCACCACGGTGAAGTGGGACATGCCCTCCGGTGACGTGTTCCCGGCGGCATCGGTCGCCCGGAAGTGGAACATATGCTCGCCCGCGCCGGTCACCGCGACCGGTGCGGTGTAGGCGGTCCACGCCCCGCCGTCCAGCTGGTACTCGACCGAAGCGACCGTCGAGTCGGCGTCGGTCGCGGTCAGCTTGACCGTGGCGACGTCGACGTAGCTGCCCGAGGAGTCCTGCGTACCGCTGATCGCGGCGGTCACCGTGGGCGGGGTCGTGTCCCCCTGCCCTTCGACGATCGTGAAGTGCTCCATGCCCTCTGCGGACGCATTCCCGGCGACGTCGGTGGCACGGTAGTGGAACATGTGCATGCCCACGGCGGACACCACGACCGGCGCCGCGTAGGGGGTCCAGGTCCCGCCGTCGAGCTGGTATTCGACCGAGGCCACGCCGGAGCCCGCGTCCGTCGCGGACAGGGAAACCGTGGCCGACTCGATGTAGTTGCCGGACGGATCCTTGTCCCCCGCGACCACGGCCGTCACGGTCGGCGGGGTCGTGTCGCCGGTGCCGTCGGACACGACGAACTCGCCGACCATCGTGGTGTGGCCGGGGATCGTGCAGAAGTAGCGGTACTTGCCGGGGGTGAGCGTCACGACCGCCTCGTGCCGGCCGTTCTGCGGGTCGAACGGGTTGGCCAGGACGTTCAGCGAGACGTCGTGGTTGTAGCCCGGCGTCGACGTGTCGAACGTCAGGGTGTGCGACATCCCCGTCGTGTTGCCGGTGGCTTCGCTGTTCTCGAAGACGATCGTGGTTTCGCCGGGCAGCGCCCCGGTGGGCGCGGACGCGTATTCGGTGGTGCTGTTGTTCGCGGTCCAGGTCAGCGTCTGGACCGGCGCCGCCACCGCGGGCGTGGCCGCCAGCCCGGACAAGGCCAGCAACCCGGCCAGCAGCACTGTGATCAAGCGTGGAGGGGACATCGCCGGAGGAACCTTCCTGTGAGGGATGGGGGCCGGGCGCGTGCCCGGCCCCCATCGCGCTACAGCTGCCGCACCCGGATGTTGCGGAACTCGATCAGGTCGTTGTCACTGTGGTTCTGCAGCCCGATGAACCCGCTGACGAACTGCCGCAGGTCGGTCGGCGGGTCCCCGGCGCGCGAGGACTGCTGACCCGGCGTGTTGTCGAACTCGTTGATCACCACGCCGTTGCGGATCATCGTGTAGTGCTGCCCGACGACCTTGATCTCGTACTCGTTCCACGTGCCCTTCGGCCGGGCACCCGCCTGGTCGAGCGGGCGCGGGTCGAAGTTGTAGACCGACCCGGTCTTCTGCGGTTCGCCGGAGTCGCCGTCGTAGATCTGGATCTCGTGACCGCAGTAGATCGCGACCCACGCCTGCGAGTCCCGCGCCGACCCGACCGTGCCGCAGCTGCCCGGCGGCCGCTGGGCCAGGGGTGTCCGCGGATCCGGGAACCGGACGAAGACGCCGCTGTTGGCCCGGTTCGGATCCGGGGCGATGTCCTTGAACTGCACCTTCACCGAGAAGTCGGTGAACTGCCGCTGGGCGTACCAGAGCATGCCCAGCCCGCCGGCCGACCGGATCGACCCGTCGGGTTGGAGGGTGAACTGCCCGGAAGGCGCCTGTTCCCAGCCGCGCAGCGACGCCGCCGTGCCGTCGAAGATCGCGTCGTAGCCGGTGGTGCCCGGCTTCCCGATCGGCGACGCCTCGGCCGCGGCGTTCAGCTCGGCCGACTCGTCGTCGTTGATGACGCCGATGTCCGTGAGCGTCTCGGTGGCCTGCTCGACGTGGTTGACGAAGGCCGCGTGCGTGCTCCACGTGCTTTCGTCGTCGATGAAGTCGTCCACCGAGCACCCGCCGCCCGCGTTGCGGTTCGGCACCTTCGTGATCTGGTCGCCGAGTGTCACCACCGGGCTCGGATCGGCCACGACGCACCCGACGTTCACCGCGGTCCGCGTGGTCACCGCCTCGCCGTCCGCGTAGGTCACGGTCAGCTTGGCGGTGAAGATCCCGGTCCGCGGGTAGGTGTGCCGCGGGTCGGCCTGGGTGGACACCGAGCCGTCGCCGAACTCCCAGCGGTAGGAGACGCCGCCGGACTTCGACCCGGTGAACGCCGCCGTCAGCGCCTTGTTCTGCACCAGCACCGACGACGCCGCCGGCGCCGGGGTCGGCGCGCCGCCGGTGTAGCTGATCTTCAGCAGCTTCTGGTTCTGGTCCAGGGAGAAGAACCCGTTGCCGTAGTCGAGCACGTACAGCGCGCCGTCCGGCCCGAACTTGGCGTCCATCCAGCTCTGCACCTTGGTGTCCCCCGCGCCGCCGGGGATGATCTGCCGGAACGTCTCGGCGAACACCGGCGGCTGGTGCGTCGGCACGCCCGCCGGGTCGACGGTCACCGCGACGCGGTTCTGCGAGTTGGACTCGTCGCCGATGAACCACTTGTTGTCCCAGTACGCCGGCCACGCGACGCCGCTGTTCGTGTTGACCAGCGAACGGTGGTACGTCGGCCCGGACATGATCGCCTGGCCGCCGCCCCGCAGGTACGGCTGGGTGTAGGTGGCGTCCGCCGCGTTGTACGTCGGAATGGACGAGCCCGGCCGCTTCGGGAAGACCGGGCCGCCGCCGTCGGGCGAATACCAGATCATGTTGTCCTTGATCGGCGGCAGGTTGACCAGGCCCGTGTTGCGCGGCGAGGTGTTGACCGGGTTGTCGCAGTCGTACCAGCCGGTCAGCTCCGCGGCGTTCGTGCTGCTGCGGTCGCGGTAGGGCTGTCGGTTGCCCATGCAGTACGGCCAGCCGTGGTTGCCCGCCTCGGTGATGATCGTCGCCGTCTCGTACTTCGCCGGGCCGAGCTCCGGGCTCGGCGACGACGCGTCCGGACCGACCCAGCCCGCCGTCATCCAGTTGTGCACGGGGTCGATCTGCAGCCGCGAGATGTTGCGGACGCCCATCACGTAGATCTCCGGGCGCGTCTTGTCCGCGGGCCCGTTCGGGAACAGGTTGCCCGCCGGGATCGTGTAGGTCCCGTTCGCCTCCGGGTGGATGCGCAGGATCTTGCCGCCGAGGTCGTTCGTGTTGCCCGCCGTGCGGCGCGCGTCCTGGAACGAGAGGCCCTTGTAGTCGAGCGTCCAGTTGTTGCCCGAGTAGCCGTTCGAACCGCCCGAGGAGTTGTTGTCCCCGGAGCCGACGTAGAGGTTGCCGTCCTTGTCGAACGCCATGCCGCCACCGGCGTGGCAGCAGCTGTGGATCTGCACGTCCCAGGACAGCAGGTCCTTGCGCGTGGCCTGGTCGAGCGTCTGCGCGGTGGCGTTGTAGGTGAACCGCGAGATCGTGCGCTTGCCGATCCGCTTGTCGCGGTCGATGGACGCGTGCGGCATCCAGTAGGCGTACATGAAGCCGTTCTCGGTGAACTTCGGGTCGAGCGTCAGGCCGAGCAGGCCCTCTTCGTTCTTGACGAGCTCGTCACCGCTGCCGCGGTTGCCCATCACCGGCAACGTCGTGAGCAGCTTGACCTTCTTGGTGGCCGGGTCCCACTGGTGGACCGTGCCGCAGCCGAGGCCGACGTTCGGGTCGTCCCAGCTGACGATCGGCCCGGTCGGGCAGGCCGCCTTGCCGATGTAGAACACCTTGCCGTCCGGGGCGATGGTGAGCCCGTGCGGCTCGCCGATCTGGTCGAGCTGCCCGGCCGCGTTCTTGCCGGTCAGCCGCTCGATCTTGTAGTTCGCGGCGATCCCGGCCTGGCAGTCGCCGCGGACCATGCCGGTCGTCCAGCGCAACGCGCCGAGCAGGTGCTTGCGGAACTGGTCTTCGCCGTAGGAGGCGTCGGTGCGGCCCATGCCGGTGTAGAAGGAGCGGCCGCCGTCGTAGTCGCGGCACCACGAGATCGGGTGGAACGCGCCGTTGGCGCCGACGCCCGGGTTGTAGCCCTTCTCCTCGACCTGCGCGACGGTGTGGACGGTGCCCACCGGGTTCGACTCCCAGTTGAGCCACCGGTCGGTCCGCGTCCAGTTCTGCGGCAGTCCGGCGGTGGCCGGGTGCTGGGCGTCGAGGACGTCGACGACGGCCTGCTGTGGTGCCGGTTCGGGCGGCGGCGGAGTCGTCGAGGTGTCCTTGAACAGCTTGAGGTCGGCGAGCTGGATCAGCGGCTCACCCGAGTTCGCGGTGATGTTCAGCCGGTAGTTCGGGTACACCGTGGTGTTGGCGAAGGTGAACGTCCGGGTCTGGAACCGGTCGGTGAACACCTCGTTCGTCCGCGTGTCCAGGTCGGTCCAGGTGGCGCCGTCCGCCGAACCCTGGAGGGTCCAGTTCTTCGGGTCGCGGCCGGGGAAGTCGTTCGCCGACACCAGCGAGTAGCTGCTGACCGCGACCGGGGTGGCCATCTTGTAGGCCGCCCAGCCGGTCGTCGCGAACGTCAGCCACTTGGTGTTCTCGTTGTTGTCGGCCAGTTTCTCCTTGGTCTCGTTCGGCGGGTTCTCCGCGCTCGCGGTCACCGACGCCACCGCTTCGGGCGTCGGGCGCGCGCCGACCGGGCGTGCGCCGATCAGCCCGGTGAACCACTGGGACGAGTCCTGCGCGCGGGCCGCGTCGGAGATGCCGAGGAACCCGCCGCCGGCCTTCATGTAGGCCTGCAGCGCGGCTTCCTGCTCACGCGCGAGCGTCACGCCCTGCGCGGACAGGAACACCACACCGCGGTACCGGGCGAGGTTCGCCGTGCTGAAGACGGCGGGGTCGGACGACGCCGTCACCGTGATGCCGTTGTCCGACCCGAGCCGCGCGATCGCGTCCGCCGCGCGCAGCACCGGGTCCTTCTGGTCGCCGGCCGCGCCGTGGAAGACCAGCACGTTCACCGGGACGTTCACCGCCGGGGCCGCCTGGGCCACCGGCATCGTGATCAGCGGGGCCCCGGCCGCGAGGACCGCCCCGATGGCGAGCACGAGCGCCCCGCGCCTGCCGAACCATCGTCGTTTCATGGCTCCCCTCCTAAGAATGCGTGTGGGCGTCGGGATTCGTCTCGTGCCCGGAATGGCCGTGCATCTTGAAGCGGTCGATCGCGTCCTGCGCCCCGGCCGGCAGCCCGCCGTCGGGGTTGCGGACCAGGAAGAGGCCCACCATGCCGCCGTCGGAGTGGGTCTGGACGTGGCAGTGGTACATCCACACCCCCGGCCCGACCCCCTCGCCGGCGATCACCTGGAAGCCGAACGAGCTGCCCGGGTCGAGGTTCTTGTTGTCGACGATCTGGGCGTTGTCGGTGGCACTGCTCAACATCCCGGTGCGGGTGTCGGCCCAGCGGTGCCCGTGCAGGTGGAACGTGTGCGGCAGGCTGCCGTACCCGACGCAGATCCATTCGACGCGCTCGCCGAGCCGCGCCTCGAACATCGGGGTGTCGGGCGCCATCTCGTGGTTGATCATCATCTCGTTGAACACGACGGTGTACTGCTTGCTGGGCAAGAGATCGCCGCGCTTGCGCACGATCAGCCCGCCGTAGAGCCCGCGGGCGAGGCCGCCGGTGCCGTGGTCGGTGCCCATCGCGTGGTCGTGGTAGTGCCAGTAGCCGGCGCTGCCCGGCATCCAGAACCCGCCGCTCGCCTCGTACCGGGTCCGCGTCTTCCAGGTGTAGGTCCGCGTCTCGTGCGGGTTGTTGAACGACGCGTTGAGCGGGGCGCCGTCGGACTCGGTGTCGTAGATGACTCCGTGCGGGTGGATCGACAGCCGCTGGTCGGTCGTGTTGACCAGTTCGATCTCGAGGGTGTCGGCCTCGTAGATCTCCAGCAGCGGTCCGGGGATCGTCGCTTTGCCCGGCTCCAGGCCGTAGCCGTAGAGGCCGCCGGGAAGCGCTTCCGCGTAGATCGTGATCTTGCGGGTCAGACCCGCCGCCGATGCCGAATCGGCGCCGACGCCGATGGCGGGCACGAGCACCCCCGCGGCGGTTCCGGCCAGCATCGACCGACGTGACACTCGCATGTGCTTCCCCCGGGGGTCAGAACCGAACGGTGCGGAGGTACTCGAAGCCGACCTTGGCGGTGCCCAACGGGTCGGCCGGCTGGTCGTGCTCGACGATGTATTCGCCGATGTTGTGGCAGGACGCGGCGAAGATGCGCGGGAAGTTGATGACCCCCGCGCCCGGGTCGACCATCTGGCCGTCCGCGGTCCGGTCCTTCACGTGGTACTGCGTGACGCGCGGGTAGTTGCGCCGGAACAGCTCGACCGGGTCCGCGCCGCCGTTGACCGCCCAGAAGAGGTCGATCTCCAGGTGGACGTCCCGCTTGTTCGTCTTCGCGGTGAGCACGTCGTACGGGAGGACGCCGTCGATCGGGTGGAACTCGTGGTCGTGGTTGTGGTAGCCGAGCGCGAGCCCGGCCTTCTTGAAGGTGACCGCGGCGGTGTTCATCCGGCCCGCGAAGGCCTCCCACTCGGCGATGGTGCCGAAGTTCGCGTACGGCACCACGACGGAGCGGTTGCCGAGGACCTTCGCGTCGGCGATGACCTGGTTCAGGTCGCCGTCGATGCCGACGTGCGTCGAGGTGGCCTTGAGGTGGTTGCGGTCGAGGATGGCGCGGAACTCGGTGGCGCTGCGGCCGTACGTCCCGGCCAGCTCGACCTTCCGGTAGCCGATGTCGGCCAGCGCGGAGAGCGTGCCTTCGGGGTCGTTCTGCAGCAGGGAACGCAGGGAGTAGAGCTGGATGCTGATCTTGTCGACCGGGACCCGCTGCCGGGCCGATGACGCGCTCGCGGAGCCGGGGAGGGCCACCGCCGCCGCCCCCACGGTGAGGGCCGCTGTCGCCACGTTCAGGAACGTCCTTCGGGAGTGCTGTTCTGGCAAGTCACCGCACATGGAACTCCCTCATCTCTGGTTGCTGAAAGCCGCGTCGAAAGCCGCCGACGGCTGGTCGAACAGGTGCTCGCGCAGGTACTTCACCGCCTCCGCCGCGCCGCGGAGGCGGTCCATCCCGGCGTCTTCCCACTCCACCGAGACGGGACCGGCGTAGCCGATCGAGTTCAGCGCCCGGAAGCAGTCCTCCCACGGGACGTCGCCGTGGCCGACGGACACGAAGTCCCAGCCCCGGCGCGGATCGGCCCAGGCCAGGTGCGAGCCGAGCCGTCCGTTGCGGCCGTCGAGGCGCTTGCGGGTGTCCTTGCAGTCGACGTGGTAGATCCGGTCGGCGAAGTCGAGGATGAACCCGACCGGGTCGAGGTCCTGCCAGACGAAGTGCGACGGGTCCCAGTTCAGCCCGAACGCGGGCCGGTTGCCGACGGCGTCCAGCGCGCGCCGGGTCGTCCAGTAGTCGTACGCGATCTCCGACGGGTGCACCTCGTGCGCGAACCGGACGCCCACCTCGTCGAAGACGTCGAGGATCGGGTTCCAGCGGCGGGCGAAGTCCGCGTAACCGTCATCGATGACATCGCGCCCGACCGGCGGGAACATCGCCACGTACTTCCAGATCTTCGAGCCCGTGAACCCGATGACCGTGTCCACGCCGAGCTTCGCCGCCGCCCGCGCGGTGTCGGCCATCTCGGCCGCGGCCCGCTGCCGGACGCCCTCGGGTTCACCGTCGCCCCACACCCGCTGCGGGACAATGGCTTTGTGGCGGTCGTCGATCGGGTCGTCGCAGACGGCCTGGCCGACGAGGTGGTTCGAGATCGCCCACACCTTGAGGCCGTGCTCGGCGAGCAGCGCCAGCCGCCCCGGCACGTAGTCCTCTTCGGACAGTGCGCGGTCGACTTCGAAGTGGTCGCCGGAGCAGGCGATCTCGAGGCCGTCGTACCCCCAGTCCGCCGCGAGCTTGCAAACTTCGGTGAACGGCAGGTCCGCCCACTGGCCGGTGAACAGCGTGACCGGACGGCTCATTTCGTTTCCTCCACCGCGGTCCACTTCGCTTCTCCGGCCGCGCTTTCCTCGACCGCGGCCAGCACGCGCTGGACGCGCAGGCCGTCGTCGAAGCCCGGCGCCGGATCGGTGCCCGCGCCGATGGCTTCCAGGAGGTCGGCGACCTCGTTGGTGAACGTGTGCTCGTAGCCGAGCAGGTGGCCCGGCGGCCACCACACCCCGACGTACGGGTGGTCCGGTTCGGTGACGAGGATCCGCCGGAACCCGGCTTCGGTGCCGGTCCCCTCGTACCACTGGAGCTCGTTCATCGACTCGAAGTCGAACGCCAGGCTCGCCTTCGACCCGTTGACCTCGAGCCGCATCGCGTTCTTGCGGCCCAGCGCGAACCGGGTCGCCTCGAAGCTCGCCACGGCTCCCCCGGAAAGCCGTGCCAAGAACAACGCGGTGTCGTCGACCGTCACGTCGTCCGTCCCGCCGTTTTCGCCCGGCCGCTGCTTCACGAAGGTGTTCGTCAGCGCCGAGACGCCGGTGACCACTTCGCCGGTGACGAACTGCGCGGCGTCGACGATGTGCGCGCCGAGGTCGCCCAGCGCGCCCGAGCCGGCGGTCTCCTTCCGCAGCCGCCAGGTCATCGGCGACCGCGGATCGGAGAGCCAGTCCTGCAGGTACACCGACCGCACGTGCCGGATCTCGCCGAGCGCCCCGCTTTCGACCAGCTTCCTGGCGTGCGCGAGGGCGGGCACCCGGCGGTAGTTGAACGCCACCATGGCCCGTACCCCGCGGTCACGGGCCCGCCGCGCGGCCTCGGCCATCGCTTCGGCCTCCGCGACCGAGTTGGCCAGGGGCTTTTCGCACAGCACGTGCTTCCCGGCCTCCAGCGCGGCGATCGCGATCTCGGCGTGGCTGTCGCCCGGCGTGCAGATGTCGACCAGGTCGACGTCGTCGCGGGCGATCAGCTTCCGCCAGTCGGTCTCGACGGCTTCCCAGCCGAACCGCTGCGCCGCCGCCGTGGCCCGGGTCTCGTCGCGGCCGGCGAGCACGGCGAGCCTCGGGACCAGCGGTGGGTCGAAGAACCGGTGGACGCTGCGCCACGCGTGGGAGTGCACCGCACCCATGAACGCGTGGCCCACCATGCCGATCCCGATCGTTGCCCGTGCCGCGGACATACCCCTCCTCTGGTTTGGGTGGAATGGACCGATCAGGAGTCGAAGCCGACGTCCAGGTACTGGTCGACGTTCTCCTTGGTGACGACCGCGGAGTACGTCGTGATCTCGGCCGGGATGTCGTGCTCGGCGAGGTCGCCGATGCCCTTCTTCTGCCCGAGCAGGCGCGCGAGCGCGATCGCCGTCGAAGCCATCGACGGGCTGTAGAGCACGGTCGCCTTGATCGGCGAGCTGTCGGCCTTGATCAGGTTCATCATGTTCTTCGAGCCGGCGCCGCCGACCATGAGGAACTCCTTGCGGCCCGCGGTGTCGATGGCCGCGTTGACGCCGATGCCCTGGTCGTCGTCGTGGTTCCACAGGGCGTCCAGCTTGGGCGCGCCCTGGAGCAGGTTCGCGGTCTGCTGCTCACCGGACTCCGAGGTGAACTGCGCCGAGACCCGCGGGCCGACCTTGAACCCGGCGCGCCCGAGCGCGTCCGAGAAGCCCTTGCTGCGTTCCTGGGTCAGCGGCAGCGAGTCGATCCCGGCGACCTCGCCGATGATCGGGTTCGCGACGTTCTTCGCCTTCAGCTGCTGCGCGATGTAGTTGCCGGCGTTGACGCCCATCCGGTAGTTGTCGCCGCCGATCCAGGTTCTATACGCGAGCGGCGTGTCGAAGACGCGGTCCAGGTTGATCACCGGGATGCCCGCGTCCATCGCCTGCTGCCCGACCGAGGTGAGTGCCTTGCCGTCGAAGGGCAGGATCACCAGCACGTCGACCTTGGCGTTGATCAGCGTCTCCACCTGGGAGATCTGCTGGTTGACGTCGTTGGTCCCCTCGGTGGCGTTGAACTTCACCTCGGTGAACTTCTGCGCCTGGGCCTTGGCGTTCTTGGTGATCGCCGCGATCCAGCCGTGGTCGGCGGCCGGCGCGGAGAAGCCGATCGTGACCGGCTTCCCGGGCTGGGCGTTGTCCCCCGCGTTGGCGACCGGAGCGTTGGACTCCGACGCCGCCGGTGTGTTCGACGTGCAGCCGGCCAGCAGCGCGCCGGCGCCGACGGCGGCCCCGCCCAGCAGGAATCCCCGGCGGCCGAGGAAGGGTTGTTCGGCCATGATGACCTCCATCGGTGGTGACTACTACGACCCGGTCCTGGCTTTCCTGGCCCGGAACTGCAAGAGCACGGCGAGCACGATGATCACGCCCTTGGCGATGTTCTGGATGTCGGTGTCCAGGTTGTTGAGCGTGAAGAGGTTGGACAGCACCGTGAAGATCAGCACGCCGATCAGGGTGCCGATCAACGAGCCGCGGCCGCCGGTGAGCAGGGTGCCGCCGATGACGACGGCCGCGATCGCGTCGAGCTCGTAGAACATGCCGTTGGTGGACGCGCCGGCCGTCGTCCGCGCGACGACCATCAGCGCGGCGATCCCGCAGCACAGCCCGGCCACGCCGTAGACGAGCGCGAGGTGGCGCTTGACGTTGATTCCGGCCAGGCGGGACGCCTCGATGTTGCCGCCGACCGCGAAGGTCCGGCGGCCGAAGGTGGTGCGGTTGAGCACGACCCAGCCGACCGCGAACACCAGCGCGAAGATCCAGATCAACGCCGGGATGCCGAGGAAGGCGCCGCGGAAGAACGCGAGGAAATCCAGGTCGCCGACCACCTGCGTGCGGCGGCCGCTGAGCCGTTCGGCGAGCCCGCGGGCCGAGACGTACATCGCGAGCGTCGCGATGAACGGCACGACCTTGCCGTAGGAGACGAGCACGCCGTTGACCAGCCCGCAGCCGAGGCCGACCGCGAGTCCACAGAGGACCATGACCCACGGCCCGTAGGACTGCGTGGCCAGCGTCGTCAGCCAGACACTCGACAATGCGACGATCGAGCCGACGGACAGGTCGATGCCACCGCTGATGATCACGAACGTCATGCCGACGCTGACCACGCCGATGGCCGCGGCCAGCCGCAGGATCGTCGAGATGTTGCTCTCGGTGAAGAACAGCTCCGGCCGGGTGAACTGCCCGACCAGGCACAGCACGACGAGCACCCCGGCCAGGCCGAGCAGCCGCGGGTCGGCCCGGAAGGCGAACCGCCTCCGTTCGACGGGAAGCGCTTCCTGTGGCGGTGCTTGGGTTTCGGTCATGCCGCGCTCCCCTCCAGAATCACGTCGAGCACTTCGGCCTCGGTCAGGCCGGCGGACGGCCGGTCGGCGAGGACGCGGCCCTCGCGCAGCACCAGCACCCGGTCGGACAGGCCGAGCACCTCGGGGATCTCGCTGGACACCAGCACGATCGCCACGCCGGTCGCGGCCAGCTCGTCGATGAGCCGGTACAGCTCGGCCCGGGCGCCGACGTCGACGCCGCGTGTGGGCTCGTCGAGCAGCAGCACCTTGCAGCCGCGGACCAGCCAGCGCGCGAGCACCGCCTTCTGCTGGTTGCCGCCCGAGAGCGTCCGGACGATCCGCCGCGGGTCGGCGGGCCGCAGGTCGAGGCGCCGCAGGCTCGCCCCGGAGTCGTCCAGCTCCTTCGCGCGCTCGGTGAACCCGAGCTTCGAGTAGCGGCCGAGGCTGGCGAGGGTCACGTTGTGCGCCACCGAAAGGTCGAGCAGGAGGCCCTGGCTCTTGCGCTCCTCCGGGGCCAGTCCGATACCGGCCCGGACGGCGGCGCGGACGTTGCCAGAGCTCAGCGGTTTCCCCTGCACCGCAACGGTTCCGCGGTCGGCCTTGCGGGCACCGAAGATCGTCTCCAGCAGTTCGCTGCGGCCGGACCCGACCAGCCCGGCGATGCCGACGACCTCGCCGGCGTGGACGGTGAAGCTCACGTCCTCGAACTCGCCGGCCCGGGAGAGCCCGTCGACCGTGAGTGCTTCCTTCGTGCGGTCGGCGTGGCCGTCGTGGCGCGGCCCGAAGACGGTCTCGACCTTGCGCCCGGCCATCAGCGCGACCAGGTCCGCGGTCGGCGTCGCGGCGGCGTCGAGGCCGGTGCCGACGGTCCGGCCGTCCTTGAGCACGGTCACCCGGTGCCCGATCCGGCGCAGCTCCTCGAGCCGGTGCGAGATGTAGACGACCGCGACGCCGTCCGCGGTCAGCTCGCCGACGATGCGGAAGAGGTTGTCGACCTCCTCGCCGGCCAGCGCGGCGGTGGGCTCGTCCATCACGAGCAGCCGCGCGTCGTGGGCCAGCGCGCGGGCCATCGACACGAGCTGCTGGCCGGCGGCGGAAAGCTTGCCGACCTCGTGCCACGGCCGGATGTCCGGGTGGCCCAGGCGGGCCATCAGCCGGGCGGCTTCGTCACGGGCCTGCGAGATCCGCGTGAACCCGAAGCGGGCGCGTTCGTGGCCGAGGAAGATGTTGTCCGCCACCGAAAGCCCGGGCACCAGGTCGAGCTCCTGGTACATGGTGGCGATGCCGAGGCGCAGCGCGTCGACCGGCGTGCCGAGACTGGCGGGCTCGCCCTGCCAGGTGATCTCCCCCGCGTCGGGCTGGTGCGCCCCGGCGAGCACCTTGATCAGCGTCGACTTCCCCGCGCCGTTCTGCCCGAGCAGGCAGTGCACCTCGCCGGGTTCGACGTCGAGGTCGACGCCGTCGAGCGCGCGGACGCCGGGGAACGTCTTCACGATCCCGCGAACGGAAAGCAAGCTCATACCGAGGCCTCCTCGATCAGCGTCGGATTCGCGAAGAGCCGCTCGGCGGCCAGGTGCGCGGCGCCCCGCAGCGGGGCCTTGAGGCCCAGGTTGGAAGGCACCACCCGGGCGTGGCCGAGCGGCCGGACGGCGAGCTCGACGCGGATCGGTTCGACCAGCCAGTCCGCGAGCTCGGCGAAGTAGCCGCCGAGGACGACGACGTCCGGGTCGAGCACGTCGACCACAGTGGACAGTGCGATGCCGAGGGCGACACCGAGGTCGTGGACGGCGGTGGCCGCGCGCCGGTCACCCTGCCGGACGCGCTGCCGCAGCTGGGCGACCCGGCCGTCGACGCCGAGGGCGGGATCGTGCAGCGGATCGCCGGGAGGTGCGGCCGCGCGCAGGACGGCGGCCAGGTTCGCCTTCGTCTCGAGGCAGCCGGTCCGGCCGCACGAGCAGCGTTCCCCGGACGGGTCGACGGCGATGTGCCCGACCTCGCCCGCGAACCCGCGCGCGCCGCGGAGGATGGCACCGCCGGAGACGAGCCCGCCCCCGACGGTGGTGCCGCCGCTGAGGTAGAAGAGCTCACCGGCACCGGCGGCCGACTCGGCGAGCGCACCGAGGTTGGCGTCGTTGTCGACGGCGATGGCGTCGGCCGGGAGGTTCAGCCGGGCCGCCATCAGGCCGGCGATCTCGGCGTCACGCCACCGCAGGGCGGGAGCCAGCCGCAGCACGGCCGCGGCCGAGTCGACCAGCCCGGGCACGGCGATCGCGACCCCGACGGGCGGGCCGGGCAGCACCCGGTGGGCGAGGTGGGCGAGCTCGTCCATGCCTCTCTGAAGCCCGAGCGCGGCGACGTCGACGGTCTCCGCCCGCTCGGCCAGCACCCGTCCGGAGAGGTCGGTGACCAGCGCCGAAAGCCGATCGGCCTCGATGCCGAGGGCGAGGGCGTAGGTGTCTTCGCCGTGCAGTTCGACCAGCCGGCTCGGCCGCCCGTTGCCGGGGAGGACGCCGGCGGGCCGGACCAGCCCGCGCCCGGCGAGCTCGGTGAGCAGCCCGGGAACGGCGGACTTCGCGATCCCGCACCGGGCCGCGAGCTGAGTGCGAGAGAGGGGTCCGCTGCGCAGCGCCCGCAGGACGGCGGCCAGGTTCGCCGTACGCGGGCTCGCCGGCTCGGCGTCCCTCGTCCCGGTGACGGCCACGGTGCCCCCAACTTGTGCTGCCTACTGAACGGACTTTGTCTCTCCGGCAGCGAAAGTAGGGTGGTATGCATCACTCGTCAAGGTGATGTCGTCGCGATACGTCCGCTTTTCACCCGGATAGACGTGCGAAACCGGACAGACTTTCGGTTTGTCGATGCAAAAGTCTGTCTGGTTTTGGCGTTACGAGGAGGGGTTGTTCAGCAACCGAGGGTGAGAGGGGGTGGGTCGGCGGTGGTGGACTGCCCGCTGCCTGCGCGGCCGGGCGGGAGGTACTGCGGCGGCGGCAGGGCAGCGCTAGCGGGGGCGCCTGGGCGGAGCGATCGGCGGGTGGCAAGGCCGGGCGGGCGCACGACCGAGGCGGGCGGCACAGCAGCGCGGCGGGCCGGGGCGGTCGGCGAGGCCGAGCGGTCGGCGGCGGATGGCGCAGCCGGCGCGCCGGGGCAGGGCCCGGCGCGGCGTGGGCGAGCAGGCGGCGGTCGGCAAGACCGCGGCACGCGGCAGCAGCCCGGGCGAGTGTGCGGCAGGGCAACGCGACCGTGCGGCAGGGCGGGCGGCGGCTGGCGCAGCCAGCGCGCCGGAGCAGGGCCCGGCGCGGCGTGGGCGAGTACGCGGCGGCCGGCAAGACCGCGGCGGGCGGCAGCAGCCCGGGCGAGTGGGCGGCAGGGCAACGCGACCGTGCGGCAGGGCGGGCGGCGGTCGCCAAGCCCGGGCGGGCAACGCGGGCGGCAAGGCGGGGCAGCGGCGGGGGTGGGAGCGGGGGCGGGGGCGGTCGGCAGGCGGCGCAGCCGAAGCAGGCAGCGCGGGCTGCAAGTGGGCGGCAGGGCAGCGCGAGCGGGCGGCGGGGCAGCGCGAGCGGGCGGCGAGGCCAAGCAGCGGGGCGATCAGCTGCTCAACGTGAACGCCCGATCCGTCGCCGACCACGCAGCCCCGATCACCCCGGCCGTCTCGCCCAGCTCGGACAGCACGATCGGCAGGTTCCCCGTCGCCAACGGCAGGGACCGGCGGTAGACCGCTCCCCGGACCTCCGCCAGCAGCTGGTGCCCCAGCTGGGCCACTCCCCCGCCGATCACCACCATCCCCGGGTTCAAGAAGCTGACCAACGACGCCACCACCTGACCCAACCGGCGGCCGCCGTCGCGGATGAGGTTGACCGCGCCGAAGTCTCCCGCCGCTGCCGCGCGGCCTACGTCGCGGGCCGTTACCGCTCCTCGCTCCGTTGCCACCTCCGCCAGGTGGGCCGAACGGCCGCTGCGGGCCAGGGCCAAGCCGTCGCGGGCCAGTGCCGCTCCGCCGAAATACGCCTCCAGGCAGCCGACCTCGCCGCACGCGCACGTCGGGCCGAAGTCGTCCAGGCGGATGTGCCCGATGTCGCCCGCCGTGCCCGCGACCCCTCGATACACCTTGCCGCCGAGGACTATTCCGCAGCCGATGCCCGTGCCGATCTTGACGAACATCAGGTCGTCCGTCGAGCGGGCGACCCCGGCGTGGCGCTCCCCCAGCGCCATCGCGTTGACGTCGTTGTCCACCGCGACCGGGCAGCCCCACAGCCCGCCCAGGTGGTCGCGCACGTTGAACCGGTCCCAGCCCGGCATGATCGGCGGGGCGACCGCCATCCCCTCGGCGAAGCTCACCGGCCCCGGCAGCCCGATGCCCGCCGCGACCAGCCGGCCGGGTGCCTCGTCGCGGATCTTCGCCGCCAGTTCGGCGACGCGCCGCAGCACCGGGTGCGGCCCCTGCCGGACGTCGCAGTCCTCGACGGCGTGCGCGAGCACCTCGCACGAAGCGTCGGTGACCGCCACGCCGACCGACGTCGCGCCGACGTCCACCGAAAGCACCCGCAGGTCTCCCGCGAGCCGGACCAGCGTCGAGCGGCGCCCACCGCGGCTGGCCGACGGCCCCGCCGTCTCGACGAGCCCGACCTCGCCGAGCCGGGTCACCTCGGCCCCGACCCGCGCCCGCGGCAGCTCCAGCCGCTCCCCCAGCTCGACCCGCGACATCGGGCCCTCGTCCCGCAACAGGGTGAGCAGCCGGGTCTGGTGCCGGGTTTCGACCATCGAGTGCTCCGTGCCGGATGCCGCGCTCATTCGCCTCAGCCTACTGCGTGGGTGCCCGGCCTCCGGGGAACGCCGGTCGGTCCCGAGTGGACGTGCCTGGTCGGGCCGGTGTTGTCGAGGGGCCGTCGACGACTGTCGACGGATTGTCGACGGCCCGTGCCAGCGTGGCACCCAGGGATCGACGGGAGGGGGTGATCGGCATGTCCGCGTGGGACACGGCGGGGGCGTCAGGCGGCCGGAGCGGGCTCCGTCCACACCTTGCCCATCTTCTCGAACTCGCGGCGGGTAGCGCTCAGGACGTGCCTGCGGCCGATCTCGCTCTGGTCGACCGCGGCCAGGAAGGCCGCGTTCAGGGCGATGTTCTTGATGTTGCCGCCGGCGATCGTGAAGTGCCCGGCCAGCTCGGCGAAGTCCACGTCGGCGGCCAACGGCGCCTCGGGCGGGAAGACGGCCCGCCAGATGCGGCGCCTGCTGTCGGCCTCCGGGAACGGGAACTCGACGATGAAGCGCAGCCGGCGGGTGAACGCCTCGTCCAGGTTCTGCCGGAGGTTGCTGGCCAGGATCACCACGCCGTCGTACTCGTCCACCTTCTGCAGCAGGTAGCTGGTCTCGATGTTGGCGTACCGGTCGTGCGCGTCGGACACCTCGGTGCGCTTGCCGAACAGCGCGTCCGCCTCGTCGAAGAACAGGATCGCGTTCCCGCTGCGCGCCTCGTCGAAGATCTTCGCGAGGTTCTTCTCCGTCTCGCCGATGTACTTGCTGACGACCTGGGACAGGTCCACCTGGTACACGTCCAGGCCGAGGTCGGCGGCCAGCACCTCGGCGGCCATCGTCTTGCCGGTGCCCGGGGGACCGCTGAACAACGCGGTCAGGCCCTTGCCCCGAGCCAGCTTCGCGCCGAAGCCCCAGCTCTCCAGCACCTGGTGCCGGTGGTCGAACTGGTCGCGGATCTCGTGCAGGACGGCCACCTGGTCGGCGGGCAGCACCAGGTCGTCCCAGCCGGCGGCGACCGTCATCTTCACCGCGACGCCGCCGAGCGTGCGCGCGGACTGCTGACGGCAGGCGGCGGACACATCGGCCAGGCGCAGCGGCCCCGGGTCCGGCGCCATCAGCCGGTTGTCCCGGGCCAGCCGGACCACGGCCGGGATGCGGCCGGCGGGCAGCCGGTAGCGCCCGGCCAGCTCTTCGGCCCACGCCGCGGCGTCCGGTGTGCACGCGGCCAGGCTTTCGCGCCAGATGGCCGTGCTGCGCGCGAGATCCGGCAGGGTCACCGCGAGGGGGACGACGTCGTCCCCGGCCGGCCACTCGGACTCCCCGGAGAGGATCACGAGACCGCCGTGCCCGGCCAGCGCCGGCATCAGCGTCGCGTGGTTCAGCCCGTCGGCTCCGGCGACGTGCACGGCGGCGCCGTGCAGCAGGCCTTCGCGCAACGCCAAGGGAAGCAGGGTGCCGTCCTCGCCGAGGCTCGCGGCGTCGACGCTGACCAACGGGATGCCCAGCCGCCCGGCGCACTGCATGGCCAGCGCCCGCTTGCCCGCCCCCGCCGGGCCGTGCAGGTAGAAGACGACCGGCCGGTGCCCGCACAACCGCACCATCCGGTCGGCCAGGCCGGCCTCGGGGCCGGGACCAGCCTCGAGGTCGGCCGCCGGGTACAGCCGGGCGTGCCCGGACAGGCGGGCGTCCAGCCGCGCGGTGCCGAGCAGGAACGCGGTGATCTGTGGGTCCAGCGCGAGGAACCGGCTCAGGCCGGACGAGCCGGACGGACTGTGCGGGTCCTCGACCGGGCGCAGGATCCCGGACCGCGCGAGCGGCGCGCCGTCGGCGAACACCGCGCGGGCCGCCCAGCGCTCGCGCTCGGTGGGGCACAAGAGGTCCAGCACGAGGTCGACGCTCGGCCGCTGCCGGGTGATGTCGTCCTGCAGGTACGCGTAGAGCCGGTCGTACTTGCGGCGCACCTCGGGAGCCAGGCAGACCAGCACCGCGTCGAGCTCGAGGGCGGACAGGCCGAAGATCCGGCCGAGCTCCGGCAACGGCAGCGCTCCGGCGCTCGCCTCGACCCGCGCGGCCACCTGGGCGGTGAACTCGTCGAGACCGGCGAGATCCGGCGCCGGGTCGGCGGCCTCGCCGGCCAGCAGCGACTCGACCTCCTGCCGGGTGACGTACATCGCCCGGCTCACCTGGTCGGCCGCGGCGTCCGCCGCCGTCAGCCGCGTCCGGATCAGCAGGTCCAGCCGGCGCAATTCGTCGGCCAGGTGTTCCCGGCAGTCCGCATATCCCCGTGCCGTCACCGGAATTCCCCCTTCGGACGCACTCACGAATGCGTAGTGTGCCATGAGCTTCCCCGACGGGAAAGGTCGGTGAGACGTCTTGTTCGACGACCTTGACGCCACCCTCCAGGCGGTATTGAAAGACCCGGCGGCGCCCGCGGATCTGCGTGCCGCCGACGTCAGTTTCGAAACCCCGGACAAAGATTTCGCACCCGCGCACGCGGCGGTCAACCTCTTCTTCTACGAGGCGCAGGAAAACCATTCACTGCGGGAGAACGCGCCGATCCTGAGCCTGGTCGACGGCCACTTCGAACGCGCCGCCCCACCGATCCGGGTCGACTGCACCTACCTGGTCACGACGTGGTCGACCAAGACGGGTGCGTTGCGGGCACAGGAAGAGCACAAGCTGCTCGGGCTGGCCCTGGTGTGGCTCAACCGGTTCCCGGTCATCGGGGCCGGGTTCCTCCGGGGCGGCCTGGCCAGCCCGCCGCAGCCGTTCCCGCCGCCGACCATGGTCGCCCAGCTCAAGGAGGACCAGAGCAGCGGCCAGTTCTGGACCGCGCTGGGCATCGCGCCGCGACCGGCGTTCTCGCTCACCACCACGATCACCCTGGCGCTGGCGGAGCCGCCAGAGCAGTTCCCGGCCGTGCAGGACGTGCGGTTGAACCTGAAACAGCAAGGTTGAGCAAAGGATTCACAGATGGTGGATTATTCGACCAAAGCGCCCGGTGTGTACATCGAGGAGATCACGCCGGCCGGCCCGATCGCCGGCAGCGGCACGAGCACCCCGGCCCTGATCGGCACGGTGGCCGCGACCGTGCCGAACGACAAGCTGGGCATTCCCGTCCCGATCACCAGCTGGACCGGGTACGCCAGCCAGTTCGGCGACTTCGCCACCACCCTGAACCTGCCCTACGCCGTGCGGGGTTTCTTCGAGAACGGCGGCGGTTTCGCCTACGTCGTCCCGATCAAGGACCTGGCGGGGCTGCCGGCGGCGCTCGACCAGCTGACCCGCCGGCCGGACGTGAGCCTGGTCGCGCTGCCCGGCGTGGTCGACCCGGCCGTGCAGTCCACGGTGATCGCCCACTGCGAGGCCATGGGCGACCGGTTCGCCATCCTCGACGGCGCACCGGACACGACGCCGTTGAAGAGCGACGGCGCGCTGCAGAAACAGCGCGGCGGCCTGCTCTCCAAGAACGGCTTCGCGGGCCTGTACTGGCCGTGGGTCGTGATCCCCGACCCGCAGGCGGCGCCCGGGACGACGGCCACGCTGACCAAGCCGCCGTCCGGGCACGTCGCGGGCATCATGGCGCGCAGCGACAACACGCGCGGGGTGCACAAGGCGCCGGCCAACGAGCCGGTCCGCGGCGCGATCGACCTGGCCTACCCGCTCAACAACCTCGAGCAGGACCAGCTCAACACCAAGAACATCAACGCGCTGCGGGCCTTCCCCGGGCAGCCGCCGCTGGTCTGGGGCGCGCGGACGCTGACCGACGGCACGCCGTGGCGGTACGTGAACGTCCGCCGGCTCTTCTCCTTCGTCGAGGACTCCCTCCTCGCGGGCCTGCGCTGGGCGGTGTTCGAGCCGAACAACACGGGCCTGTGGAAGGGCCTCGAGCGCTCGATCACCGAGTTCCTGACGCGGGTGTGGCAGTCCGGCGCGCTGTTCGGGCGCACGGCCGCGGAGGCGTTCTACGTGAAGATCGACGAAGAGCTCAACCCGCCCGCGACGCGCGCCCTCGGCGAGGTCGTCGTCGAGATCGGAATGGCGCCGACCCGGCCCGCCGAATACGTCGTCGTGCGCATCGGCATCTGGGACGGCGGCGCCTCGGTGAACGAAAGCTAGGAGACAACAGCCATGCCACAGACCGGACAGCGCGTCGATCCGTACCGCAACTTCAACTTCCTCGTCGAGCTGGAGGGCATCGCGCAGGCCAGTTTCCACGACTGCAGCGGGCTCGGCTCGACGACGGAGATCATCGAGACGCGCGAAGGCGGCGACAACACCACCGTGCGCAAGCTGCCGGGCAAGACGAGTTACGCCGACATCACGCTGAAATGGGGCCTGACCGACTCCACCGAGCTGTGGGAGTGGCGCCAGCAGATCGCCGACGGGATCGTCACCCGCAAGAACGGGTCCATCGTGGTGTTCGACACGACCAACCACACCGAGGTCGTCCGCTGGAACTTCGTCAGCGCCTGGCCGACCAAGTGGGAGGGCCCGACCTTCACCGGCAAGGGCAACGACATCGCCATCGACACCCTGGTGCTGGCCAACGAAGGCGTGACGAGGGCCTGATGCTGGTCACGGAGTTCGCCTTCGAGCTGCCCAAGGGGTACGTCGACGCCGCCGGCGACCTGCACCGGACGGGCACCATGCGGCTGGCGACGGCGGCCGACGAGATCTACCCGCTCAAGGACCCGCGGGTGCGGAACTGGCCGGCGTACCTGATCATCGTGCTGCTTTCGCGGGTGGTCACGAAACTGGGCAGTGTCGCCGAGGTCAATCCCGGGGTCGTCGAAGGGCTTTTCTCCGAGGACCTGGCTTATCTGCAGGATCTGTACAACCGGGTCAACGGATTGACGCCGAAAACGATCGCGGCGGTGTGCCCGCATTGCGAAAAGGAGCACGAAGTGGCGGTGGATCCCCTGGGGGGATCGTCGGCTATCCCCTGAACCGGGTCTACCGGGAGATAGCCTTTTTGGGCCGCAATGTGCACTGGACCCTCGATGAATTGTTGACTCTCGACCACGCCGAGCGGCGACGCTGGGTGCGGGAAACGGGAATGGCGGTGACGACGTGAGCGAAGAGTTCCCCACCCTCGGACGGCGGCTGGACCGGCAGGCCCGGCAGTTCACCGCGCGCTCCCTGCCCGCCCGGCCGTGGGCCGCGCCGTTCGAGGTGCTCGCCGGCCGGCTGGCCGCGCTGCCCACCCCGGACGGCGGCCGCTTCGGCCGCCGCGAAGCCGAAGTGGCCGACGCCGAGGCAGCCGGACCGGAGTGGCCGGAGGACGACTCCTTCGGGGTGGAGCCCCCGTCGGCGCCGTCAGGTCGGGAGCTCCCGGGCGATGTGGTCTCGCGGCTGCGCTCGGTCGTCGGGCCCGGCGTCGAGGCCATGCGGGTGCACGACGACGAAGCGGCGCACGAGACGGCCGTGGCGCACCGGGCGGACGCGGTGACGGTCGGCCGGGACGTGTACTTCCGGGAGGGACGGCTGGACCCCCGCGAGCCGCGCGGGTTCGGACTGCTGGTCCACGAGGCCACGCACGTCGTGGAGCGGACGCGGCCGGGCGCGTCGTGGCGACAGGCCACCGGGTCCGCGACCGCGGCCGAAGAAGACCTCGCCCTGGCCCGGGAGACGGCCGTCGTGGCGGACCGGCCCCCGGCCGTCGAGGCGTGGCCCGCCGCACCCCACCCCATGACCACGGCTCCGCGGGCGCAACCGCCTCGCTTCGCCCGCCACTCCCCCGCGGCGCCGGCGGCGTTCCCGGCGCCCGGCGGCACGCCACCGGCGGCAGCGGCGGCACTCCCGGCATCCCCGTCGACCCCGGCGGCGCGGCCGATGACGGCTGCGGTCGACCGACCCATCGAGCCGCCGGGGTCGCCCGCGGCGCCGCCGTTCGACGTCGACGCGCTGCGCGAGGGGATCGTGCGGGACCTGAAGCGCCAGCTGCGTGACGAGTTCGAGCGGGGAGCCTGACATGACCCAACCGGCTTTCGGGGCCCGGCGACCGGCGCCGCCGACGAGCAACGAGCTGGCCAAGGCCCTGCTCGTGAACACCACAACCGGCGACCGCTTCCCCGTGATGTACAACCCGGAGCAGTTCAAGCTGGAGCAGGGCAACAACTTCGCCGAGGTCGGCATCCCCGGCCTGAACGCGCCGCCGGTGCAGTACCTGCGCGGCAAGGCGCGCGCGGTGACGATGGACCTGTTCTTCGACACCTACGAGACCGGTGCCGACGTGCGCGTGCACACGGCCCCGATCGTCGGGCTGCTGGACAAGTCCCCGCGGACGCAGGCCCCGCCGATCCTGCTGTTCTCGATGGGCCGGTTCCAGTTCCAGTGCGTGCTGGTCGACGCCGGGCAGACGTTCACGATGTTCCAGCGCGACGGCACGCCGGTGCGCTCGACGCTGTCGGTGCGGCTGCAGGAGTACGTCCGCGTCGACATGCGCATCGAACGCGGCGTCTTCTTCGGCTCACCGACGGTCTCGGCCGCGGTGAACACGGCGGTGAGCACCGCCGGTTCGCTGCTGTCCGGAACGCCGAGCGTGCACGTCACGCTGCGCGGCGAGACCCTCAGCGGGCTCGCGGCGCTCTTCCTCGGCGACGCCGGCCGGTGGCGGGACATCGCGCGGGCCAACGCCATGGACGACCCGTTCGACCTGCCGCCCGGCACGCAGCTGGTCATCCCGGGCGGGGGCCGGCCGTGAGCGAACCGTTCTTCGCCCCCCGCTTCGCCGTCCGGGTCTCCGGGGTGACGATGGCCGCCGACGTCAGCGGCCAGGTGCAGCAGGTGTCGGTCGAGACGAACCTCGACGTCGCCGGCAAGTTCTCGCTCACCTTGCGCAACCCGGACAACGCCCTGCTCGACTCGGCGCTGTTCGACCTCGGCAAGACCGTCGAGATCCACCTGGGCTACGGGAACGACCTGCACCCCGCGTTCCTGGGCGAGATCACCGCCATCGAGCCGGAGTTCCCGGCCGACGGCGGGCCGGTCGTGGTGATCTCGGGCGCCGACAAGTCGTACCGCCTGCGCCGGTCCCAGCCCGAGCCGACCACCTACTCCGCGACATCGGACAGCATCGTCGCGGCGCGGATCGCGGCGGAGAACGGCCTGGTGCCGGTGGTCGACCCGACTCCCCCGTTCCTGGAGCCGATCACGCAGACGACGTCGGACATGGCGTTCCTGAAGAGCCGTGCGGAGCAGTACTTCTTCGACGTCTACGTGGAGTGGGACCGGCTGCACTTCCAGTTCCCGCGCCCGGCGACCGCCGCGCACGTCCTGGAGTGGGGCCGCAACCTGTCCAGCTTCTCGCCGCGGATCTCCGCGTCGGGGCTCGCCGGGCTGCAGATCATCCGCGACTACAACCAGGAGCTCGCGCAGAGCATCTTCGGCATCGCGCTCGCGATGGACTTCGACCTCGACGACCTCGAGGAGAAGGCGGGCTCGGCGGCGATGGACCTGCTGACGTCGCTGGCGCGCACCGGGATCCGCCAGGGCAAGGCGGACAACCCGTTCGACGCGATGCGGCTGGCGAAGTCCCTGCTGGCCCAGCTGCTGGACGGGCTGTACGAGGGAACCGGCACGTGCGTGGGGATTCCCGAGCTCGCCGCCGGCGACCACATCGCGATCGAGGGCGTCGGCAAGCGGTTCAGCGGGACCTACCGGGTGCGCAAGGTGCACCACGTGCTCGGCGAAGCCGGCTTCCGGACGACGTTCGAGATCGCGCAGAACGCGCACGCGAGCCTGCTCGGCATGCTGCGCAAGCACCTCGCCGAGCCGCCGCCGGACAAGGAGCCGCCGCAGACCGGGGTGCTCGTCGCCGAAGTCGTGGACAACCACGAAATCGCGTCGGCGAAGGTGCCGTTCGGGCGGGTGAAGGTGCGGTACCCGAGCCTCGGGGACCAGGTCGTCAGCGCGTGGGCGCCGTGCGCCGCGCCGATGGCGGGCAGCGGCACCGGGTTCTACGCGCTGCCGGAGAAGGGCGAGCAGGTCCTCGTCGCCTTCGCCGGCGGCGACCTCGCCGGGCCGTACGTGATCGGCAGGCTGTGGAACGCCACGTCACGGCCACCGGCGTCCAATATGGACGGCAAGAACAGCAAGAAGGTGATCAAGAGCCGGGCCGGGCACACGATCACCTTCGACGACACCGCCGAGCTCGGGAAGCTCGTCGTCGAGGACGGCCGGGGCAGCGCCGTGACGCTCAACGCCGTCGACGGCTCGATCACCATCAGCGCCGTCCAGAACCTCACCCTCAAGGCCGGCGGCTCGATCAGCCTGGAAGCCGCCCAGGGGGCCACCAAGATCACCATGGACGCCACCCGTGTCGACGTCACCTGAGG
This sequence comes from Amycolatopsis sp. NPDC114505, assembly GCF_055633615.1. NCBI lineage: Bacteria > Bacillati > Actinomycetota > Actinomycetes > Pseudonocardiales > Pseudonocardiaceae > Amycolatopsis > Amycolatopsis sp. NPDC114505. The sequence goes on from NZ_JBVKDV010000003.1 coordinate 1,620,759, forward strand.
AGGGGCCGTGCCGAACGTCTTGACCACGAACAGCACCGTCGGGTGCGGTCACCTGCCACCGCCGCCCGGCAGCGGGATCGTGCAGGTGCAGAGCACCGCCAAGCTGCGGGTGAAAGGCGCGCCGGTGCTGCTGCCCGACAGCATCCTGGACAAGCCGCTCGTCCCGCTCACGTGCGGGATCGTCGTGTCCCAGAGCAACATCAAGTGCACGAAGGTCGCCACCGTCACCGCCGGGACCGCCACGAAGCTGACCGTCGGCGGCAAACCGGTCGTGCTCGACACGACCTTGAAGGGCAGCACCGACGGCACGCTCGCCGGGACGACGCCGCAGCTGCTGCTGGCCGCCGTCGCCGGCCAGACGAAGCTCACCAGCGTCTAGGGGGAACCATGAGCACCGACTTCCAGGGACGGGGCATGACGTTCCCGCTCCGGCTGGGCGTCGCCGGGATCAGCGAGTCGGCGGGCGCGGCGAAGGTCGAGGAGTCGATCCACGTCGTGCTGGGCACGCAGTACGGCGAACGCCTCATGCGGCCCCGCTTCGGCTGCAACCTGCGGAGCCTGGCTTTCGCGCCGAACAACGTCGCCACGGCGAACCTGGCCCGCTACTACGTCGCGGAGGGGCTCGCGCAGTCCGAGCCGCGCATCGACGTGCTCGACGTCGCCGTGGCCAACGACAACGCCGGCGGCACCCTCGTGATCACCATCAGCTACCGGCTGCGCGGCACGCAGGACGTCCGCAACCTCATCTACCCCTTCTACCTGGAGCGTCCGCAGTGACCCAGCCCGTTGACCGCGGCCGCGTCGTCCCGCCCGACCTCGACGACCGGACCTGGCAGGACCTCGTCGACGAGATGCGCGCCCTCATCCCGAAGTACGCTCCCCAGTGGACGGACCACAACCCGAGCGACCTCGGCGTCACGCTGATCGAGCTGTTCGCCTGGCTCGGCGAGGGGATCATCTACCGGCTCAACCGGACGCCCGAGAAGAACTTCCTCGCCTTCCTCGGCCTGCTCGGCACCACCCGGGACCCGGCCACGCCGGCGTCGACGTTCCTCACGTTCACCTCCGGCGCGGGCCCGGTCACGGTCCCGGCGGGGACCAAGGCGCAGACGGCGGCGTCGCAGGACCAGCAGCCGGTCGTGTTCGAAACCGACGAGGACGTCGCGGTCCTGCCGATCTCGCTCGCCGACGCGCTCGTCGTCGGCCCCTACACGACGGGAGCCGCGACGGCGCAGTACGACGTCGCCGGGGCCGCGCTCGTCGGGCCGCCCGCGGCCAAGCTCCCGCTCACCCTGCAGGGCACCCAGTCCGCGCAGGTGTGCTTCGGCTTCGACCAGGCCACCACGCAGGACCTGGTGCTGCGCCTGCGGTTGTACCGGCCCTCGGCCGACGCGACCCAGCTCACCGCGTCCTGGGTGTACGCCAAGGGCACCGCGGAACCCCTGGCCTGGACGGCGATCCCGGGTGCGGCCGACGCGACCGAGTCGCTGCGGCACGACGGCACGGTGCGCCTGAAGGTCCCCACCGACTGGGCCGCCCAGCGCCCGAGCACCGCCGCGGGCGGGCCGGGCTGGACGACGGTCACCGCCCGCGACGCGGCCCAGACGCTCACCACCCCGCGGTTCTGGGTCGGCCTGCGCCTGGCCAACACGAAGACGACGCCGCTGACCATCGGGATCGACCGCGTGCTCTTCAACGCCGCCGGCGCCCACAACGCGTTGACGATCGCCACGCCCGAACCGCTCGGGCAGAGCACCGGCCAGCCGTTCCAGATCTTCGGATTGGCCCACCGGCCGCTGTTCCGGCGCCCGGACACCATCACGCCGTACGACCACCTGGCGGTCCAGGTCGGCGTCGGCAAGCCACCGGTGTGGCAGACGTGGACGGCCGTCCCGGACCTGCCGCCCGGGCCCGGCCAGGTCTACCGGGTCGACCCGGTCACCGCCGAGGTCAGCTTCGGCAGCTACGACGAGCAGGCCAAGACCGGCCACGGCACGGTTCCCCCGGCGGGCAGCCAGGTCCGCGCGCTGTCCTACAAGTACGTGGCGGGCGGGGTGTCCGGCAACGTGGCGCCCGGCCAGGTGACCATCCTCGGGCCCACGCCCGGCGGCGGGCTCCCGGCCGGGATCACCGCCGTGACCAACCTCGGCCCCGGCCTCGACGGCTCGGACGAGGAGGCCCTGGACGACACCCTCCGCCGCGCCCCGGACGCCCTCAAGGTGCGCGACCGCGCGGTCACCGCCGAGGACTACGAGTTCCTGGCCGCCGAAGCCACTACGGACGTCGTGATCGTGCGGGCCCTGCCGCCGCGGCTGCAGGACGCCGACGGGGCGGGCAACGCCTGGAAGAAGGGCGATCCCTGGGCGTTCGCCGGGATCAGCCGGGCGCCCGGCACGGTGAACCTGGTCGTGGTGCCCGACCAGGGGTCCGCCGTGTCCCAGCCGGCGCCGACGCCGGACCTCGTCCGGGAGATCCAGACCTACCTCGACGCGCGCCGGGACCTGTCCGCGCGCCTGACCGTCGTCGGCCCCCGCTACCTGCCGATCATCGTGAAGGCGGACGTCACGTTCTTCCCGCAGGCCCCGACCTCGACCGCCGACCAGAACAAGGTCAAGGCCGACATGCTGGACAAGATCAAGGCGTTCCTGCACCCGGCGCGCGGCGGCAAGGACGGCCGGGGCTGGCAGGTGGGGCAGCCGGTGGTCGTCTCCGACCTGTTCCGCGCGATCACGCCGCCGGAGGACACCGCGTTCCTCTCCAGCCTGCTGGTCAAGCCGGACATCCCGGTGTACCACCTGCCGCCGCTCAACCCGGCGGGCACGCCGGGCAACTGGAGCAACCTCGAACGGCCCTTCGCGCTGTCGGACTACGGCGCGGCCGTCCGCGTCGCGGACTACGAGCTCGTCTGCCCGGCCGCCGACAACCTCCACACCATCACCGTCATCCTCGCGTCGAGCTGAAGGAAGCCTTCCGATGGCCGAGCTGAGCAGCTACCTCCGGCACCTGCCCCCGGTGCTGTGGTCCGGTGACCCGGCACCGCCCGGGTTCTCCCTCGGCGCCTTCCTGCGGATCTTCGAGAAGGTCCTCACCGGGATCGACGACGACGTCGAGGTCCGCCACGGCGACCACGCCCACCCGGCGATCACCGAGCTGGTCGCCCGCCAGCACGAGCTGTTCGACCCGTGGCGCACCCCGGCGGAGTTCCTGCCCTACCTGGCGTCCTGGGTCGGCCTGGAGTTCCCGACGCTGCAACGGCAGCCGCTGTGGGACGAGTACCAGCAGCGCAAGGCGACCGCCGAGATCGCGAGCATCGAGCGGCAACGCGGGCTGCGCAGCGGCCTGAACCGCTACCTCGACCTCTACACGGTGGGCCAGACCCACCCGCGGGTCGTCCTGGACGACGGGCGGCGGCTGCTGGTGACCAAGCCCGCGCGCGGGCGCCTGGCGCCGGTCGCCGGCCTGGTCACCCAGGGCCCGGTGCTCGCCGGCGGCCTGCCGACCGGAGCGGTCGTCAGCGACGGCCTGATCCGGCCGCAGTGTGTCACCTCGGCGCCCGACGGCGGCCTGTTCGTCGGCGACATCGGTGCGCCGAGTGCCAGCGGGGTCCCGTTGAAGAGCCGGGTGTTCCGGATCAGCGCCACCGGGGGCTACGACCTGACCGGCACGCCGCCGAAGCCGCAGCCGCTCGTCGGCTCCGACGTCATCCAGGTGCCGGTCGTGGCGCTGGCCGTCCGGCCGGCCGGGGACGGGCTGCCGGAGAACCTGTACATCGTGGACCGGTCCGGGAAGGTGTTCGCCCTGCCCGCGCCCTACCTCGGCAAGACGGCGGCGCAGGTCACGACGGTCGCGCCCGGCGGCAACACGACGATCGCGCCGGTGGCCATGGCCGTGGACACCAACGGGGACCTGCTGATCCTGGACCGCGGCGACGGGTCCGGGACGACCAACCCGCCGAAGATCATCACCGTCAAGCCCAGCCCGCTGACGGTGACGCGCAAGAACCTCACCACGGTCGTCGAGCCGCTGTCGCTGCTCGTGCAGAGCGACGGGAAGCTGATCGTCGGCGACGGCGGGAACCAGGCGCCGTCCACGCCCGAGCAGCTGCCCGGCAACCTGGTCCGGATCACGCGCAGCGGGACGACGTGGACCGAGACCGCGCTGCTGCCGGCGGCCAACCCGCTGGTCGCCCCCACCGGGCTCGTCCAGCCGGGCGGCCGGCTCCACGTGCTCGACGCGGGCCTGAAGCCGTTCTCACCGCCGAACGTCGACCCGTTCCTGCTGAACGTCGCCGACCCGGCCGTGGTGTACGCCGTCGACCTGCAGGCGTCGCCGGTCACCGTCACGCCCGTGACGGAACCCGGCAACATCGTCTACCCGACCGGGCTGGCCACCTCCGGCGACCGGCTCGTCATCTGCGATCCCGGGCAGCCCGAGGTGGCCGGCGGGGTGGTGCCCGTCTGGTCCCGGCTGCTGCCGTGCCGGATCGACGTGGTCATCCACTTCCTCGTGGCGCGGGTGCCGGCCGACCCGGACGCGCGCTCGGCCGTGCTGCGCCAGGTGGTCGGCACCATCCGCACCGTCGTCGAGCAGCGGAAACCCGCGCACGGCATGTGGAACCTGGTCACCGAGTTCTGAAGGAGAGGGAGAGAGATGCGTGAACGACTCCAGGCCCGGCTCACCGAGCTGACGCGGGACCACCAGCTCGGCCAGGGCCGGCTGGCGGAGCTCGACCGGGAACAGGCGGCGCTGCGGGAAACCCTGCTGCGCATCAGCGGCGCGATGCAGGTGCTCGAAGAGCTCCTCGGCACCGCGAACACCAACGGGCAGCCGGCCGAGCCCGAGACCGCCGCAGCCCACTGACCGACCATGCCGACGACGGGGAGACCGAGATGACCAGTTTACCTTTGGTGCGCACCGAATACATGAACGTCAGCACCAACACCGTGCGCACCGGCGCGACGTCGCACGGCGAAAGCCTGACCGACATGGAGTCCTACGTCATGCGCCACGGCCAGGTGGGCGCTTCGGCTCTGCACGTCTGGGGCGTGGCGCAGGGGCTGGCCGTCCTGGCCGCGCCGGACCCGACGAGCCTGACCGTGCAGCCGGGGGTCGCGCTGGACTCGGCGGGCCACCTGATCGCACTGGCGGCGAACGGCTTCGCCATCACCGATCCCGACGTGGACCCGGGCCAGGTCGCCAACGTCCCGACCGTGCCGGTCGCCGCCGACGGCGTCGTCGTGTCGGCCACCGGGCTGACGGGGGACCGCTACCTCACGCTCACCTGGCGGGAGGTCATCGACCCGAACTCCCCCGGCAGCGCCCCGACGCTCCTGCACGCGCCGTGGCTACGCCTGCAGCCCGTCGCCGAGGTCCCCGACACCGGCGACCAGGTCGTCCTCGCGCACGTCGTGCTGAGCAACCAGAACCAGATCACGGCGCTGACCGCGGACCACCGGCGGGTCGCCGGGATCCCGGCCGGCCGGCTGGAACTGCGTCGCGCGCGCAGCAACGGCGGCCCGCCGGCGACGGTCGACCAGCTGCCCGCCGGTGAGCTGCAGGCCACCGACGGCGGCGGCGTCGCGATGAACCTGCTGCTGGCCAACGGAACCAGCCAGCCGGTGCTGAGCGCCGACCCGGCGGGGACGTTCGCTCTGCTGCCCAGCGGCGGCAACGCCGGGGTGGGCCTGCACGGCACGCCCCCGCGGCGCACCCTGCACGTCGAGGGCAGCGAAGTCCACAGTGGAGGTTCCGGCGGCGGCTTCTCCTTCGCCAGCCGGACCACCGGCAGCTTCGTCGAGAACCCGACGGCGGGCGAACGCTGGTCGTGGTACGCGGCGGGCGGCACGGCGAGGCTGTGGTCCGGCTCCGACCAGTTCGTCTTCGGCACCAACGCGGGTGGCACGCGCGTGCAGGCGGGCGGGGTGGGCGCACCGCTGGAGGTGGCCGCGAACGGCGGTGCCCTCGGCAAGCTCGCGCTGACCACGAGCACGATCGCGGCCCGGCGGTCGGACGGCGTCGAGACGGTCGTCGTCGACACCGTGAACGGCCGGATCGGGCAGGGCACCGCCACTCCGACGCACCCGCTGCACGTCACCGCGAACCGCGGGATCCGGCAGAACTCGATGTACGTCGGCGGCACCGCGGGCTGGAGCAGCCTGTCCTACAACGCTTTCCACAACGACGCGAACACCGACTGGTCGTTCCCCGACCCGACCCGGTCCGCCGTCACCGTGGAAATGGACGACAACGGCGGGAACTCCCGGTTCCAGGTCTACACCACCACGCCCACCGCCAAGACCGCGTGGCAGCTCCGGCTGGGGATCAACGGCACCACCGGCACCGTCACCATTCCCGGCCAGCTCAGCCTGAGCACCGGCGGGTCCTCGGGCGGCCCGTTCAGCGTGACCTCGAACGTCGCGAACACCAACGCGTTCTCCGCCACGAACAACAGCGGCGTGGCGATCTGCGCGCTGAACAACAGCAATGCCGGCTCGACCGTGCAGATCCTGGGCGGCGAAACCGGGCTGTCGGTGCTGGGCGCCTCCTTCCAGGCCGCTTCGTTCAACGGCGACGTCCGGGTCACCGGGACGCTGTCGGCCAACGCCAAGCAGTTCGTGATCGACCACCCGCTCGACCCGGAGAACCGCTACCTCAACCACGTCGGCGTCGAGTCGAGCGAGCGGGCCGTGGTGTACAGCGGCAACGTCGAGTGCGACGAGGACGGCAAGGCCACCGTGCGGCTGCCGGAGTGGCTGGAAGCGCTGGCCGGCGACTTCCGCTACCAGCTCACCTGCGTCGGCGGGCGATCGGACGTGTACGTCTCCGAAGAGGTGCGGGACAACGCCTTCGGGATCGCCGGGGGCGGCTCCGGGCAGCGGGTCTCCTGGCAGGTCACCGGAGTCCGGCACGACGCGTGGGCGGCGTCCCACGAGTTCTTCGCGGAGGAGGACAAGCCCGAGCGGGAGCGCGGCTTCTACCGGAACCCGGAAGCGTTCGGCAAGGACGTCACGGCGGGCGTGCAGTGGGCCGAGACCGAGCGGGTGCGCCAGGCGCATCCCCTGGCCACGCGGCACTTCGTCCGCCGCCACGCCGAGCAGGAGACCGCCCGGCTGCGGGCACAGGCCGAGCGCAAGCAGGCCATGGCCGGGTAAGCGGCCGAAGGACGCGAAAGGGGAAGACCGGTGGAACGGGCCGAGAAAGCCTCCGAAGCCAAGAGTTCCGTCCCGGGCGCCGCGCGGCCGGCCGGTGCCGGCCGCGCGGCGGCTCCGCTGTCACCGCTGGGGCTGGTCCAGCGGTTCGCCGGCAACCGCGCGGCCCAGCGGGTCCTGCACCGGTGCGGGCCGGAACCGTGCGAGTGCTCGGCCGGGAAGCAGCGGGAAGCCGCCGCCTACGCGGGACTCCCGGTCAGCCACCCGACCGATCCGGCGGAACGGGACGCCGACCGGGCGGCCGACGAGGTCCTCCGGATGCGGGACGACGAGGTCGGCCCGCCGCGGACGCACCGGCCGGGCGACCCCGAGACGGTCTACCGGTCGGCCGTCCCCGGCACGGACGTCGCACCGGCGGCGGCGCCCCTGCGGGCGGCGTTCGAGGCCGGGCAGCCGCTGGACGCGGTCACCCGCGCCTGGTTCGAACCCCGCTTCGGGATGTCGCTGGGCGGGGTCCGCGTGCACACCGGGCCGGCGGCCGCGGGCTCGGCGCGTGAGCTGGACGCGCGGGCCTACACCGTCGGCTCGGACATCGCCTTCGGTGCCGGGGAGTACGCGCCGGGCACCACGGCCGGGCGCCGGCTGATCGCCCACGAACTGGCCCACGTCGTCAGCCGGGCCGAACCCGGGGTGTACCGGCAGCCCGCCCCGGCCGACACGTTCCACGACCGGGACCAGGGCCCGGTGAAACCGAGCTCGAAGTCCTACTTCTTCCAGGGCGTCGAGATGACGACCGACCCCGCCTACGCCCGCCGGGAGCTGAAGCTCCTGGTGCGGCGGTTCGGGATCAAGGGCCTCGAGCTGTGGTACAGCGTGCTGCACGGCACGCGCACCCAGATCGCCCTGCCGTTCTCCGCGCACGCCCGCGCGTTCGGCGGCCTGCGACCGCGCACCCCGATGGACGCGCAGCGGGACATGGCCGATGACGCCGTCCGCGGCGAAATCGGTGCCCGGGCCGTCGCCGTGGTGGACCAGGTCTACCCGGGGGTGCTGGCCGAGGCGAGGGCGTTCCGCGTCTCGTTCCAGGCCTCGCTGCGCCGGTCCCTAGAGCACCTGCTGCGGGAGAGCGAGCTCCGGATCCGGACGCAACGCGTGCGCTACGGGCTCCGGACGGACCCGGCGCGTCCCGCCGAAGTGACGGCCGAAGACACCGTCTCGTTCCGCGCGGTGGTGGGTGCGGCGCAGGACCTGCTCGTCATCCGCCGCCGGGTCGACCGGCTCCGCGGGGAACAGCACGCGCTGCTGGAGATCACCAACGCGAAAGCGGGCACGACCCGGCTGCCCGAGCAGCACCGGGCCCGGTACGACCAGCTGGGCAAGCAGGCGGCCGAGATCGAGAAGACCTACGACGAAGCACGGATCTCCGCCGCTTCCCGGCACCCCGCGCTGGGCGCGGTCCTGGACGACGCCGGCGCCGCCGCGACGTACGAGCTGGAGAACCTCGCGACCGGGGACCGGCGCGGCACGGTGCGCAGCATCGGCCGGTCGCGCGGCACGGCCGCGGGCCTCGAAGACGTCATGGAGAAACGGGAGCGCAGCATCGCCCAGGTCCGGGTCAAGGTCGACGGCGACCCCGAACTGCTGTGGGCGCTGCCGGAGATCATCGGGCTCACCAAGGCCGTGCTCGGCACCGACGGCAACATCATGGCCGACGGGATCATCAAGGAGAAGCTCGACGAGCTCCAGTTCGAAGAGGCACTGAAGAGCTCGTTCCTGCTCGTCGCCCAGCTGGCGCTGCTGATCCCGACCGGCGGCACGAGCCTGGTCGGGACGGCGGCCCTGTCCGGCTATCAGGCCGCCCGAAGCGTGGAGAACTACCGGTACCAGTCCGCGCTGGCCTCGACGGACCTGAACAAGCGGGCCTACGCGATCGCCGCCGAAGATCCTTCCCTGGCTTGGGTCGCGCTGGACGTCGCGTTCGCCATCCTCGACGCCAAGGCGGCCGTGAGCGCGTTCCGGGAGCTGGGTCCACTGGCCAAGACGGCACTGCTCGGCAAGGAGGCCGACGCGGCCGCGCTCGCCACCCGGGCCGACAAGCTCGGCCCGGGTCTCGGCAAGCGGCTGCTCGACCGGCTCGCCGTCCTGCGCAAGCGCCCGGAAGCGCTCCGGCTGCTCGGCGCGGCGGGCGAGGCGGAGGTCAAGGCGGTCGCCGAGGTGACCGAGGCGATCGGCCGCGAGGCGAGCGCGGCGGAGCGGATCGCGGGCGTCGCGGGCCACGACGTCAAGGTGACCAAGTCCGGCGCGCTGGTGGTGTGCAGCGAATGCATGTGGCTGCGGGAACGCTTCGCCACCGAGCTGGCCGGGAACTCCGCGCTGAGGAGCCGGATGGCCGCGGCGGAGGCCAAGGCCCGGGCCGGCGCGCTCGACGCGGCGGGCAAGGCCGAGGTCGGCGCCCTGACCGCGGAGCTGCAGACGATCCGGGAAGCCCGGCTCATCGCCGAGTACGGGCCGGCGGCGGCCAAGGCCGCGGCCGCCGGCGACGCCCGGGCCGCCTACCAGACGGTCCTGCGGCGGCGGCCGGCGCTCGATCGGGAGCTGGCCGACGTGGAGCGGCGCCTGGCGGCCGCGCCGAGGCTGAACCCGGCCGACGCCGCCCGCGTGGACGCGCTCACCGCGCGGCTGGAGCGGCTGCGGTCGATCGACACGGTCAGCGTGGCGCCGCGCAACGGGCGGATCGTCGAGGTGAGCCTGGACCGGACCGCCGCGAACTACTTCGAGAACGTCGCGTCGGTGGTCCCCGGTCCCCCGGTCGTGCTGGAGTTCCCCGACGGCAGCCGCGTCTGGCGGGACGCCGTCGGCGGCCCCATCCGGCACGAGTCCACCCTCGGCGGGTCGCTGGGGCGGGCCGGGACGGAGAACGCGAAGTACGCCACGGGCGCGCACGGCAACCTGCCGGCCGGGCCGAAGTACGAGCGCGCCCACACGTCCGGCCAGGGAACCGGGTTCGAGAGCCCGTACGCCATCTACTACGCGCCGGAGTACGTCAACCAGACGTTGCAGAACCAAGGCATCGAGACCTACCTGCGGGACATCACCGCCGGGGCCCAGCCGGGCGAGTCGTTCCGGGTGGTGACCCGGACGCAGCCGCACCCGGACACCCTGCGGCTGGCCACGATCGACTACAGCGTCCTGCGCCAGACCGGCGACCGGGTCGAGGAGGTGGCGACGTATTCGATCGTGGTCAGCAGTTCGGCCGAGCACCCGGTGGTGACGGCGGGCGCACTCCGCTTCGCCCCGACGTCCACCGGACGGGCGATGGCCACCCGCTTCCCGATCCCGCCCCCGCTGACCGGGCCCGCCCGCTTCGCCTACTGACACCGCGGGTACGCCCGTTCGCGCCCACCCCACGACCCGAAGGGGAGGTATCCGGCGAACCCCCTTCCCGCTCTTGTCCGCGTGAGCGAAAGTCGGGGAGTGGTCACGCGAAGACCGGCGCCGCCGTTCCGGGTCCTCGGTCCGTTCGAAGTGTGGGTGGACGAGCGGCGGCTCGAGCTCGGCGGGCCGCGGATCCGCACCCTGCTGGCGTTGCTGACCGCGAACGCCGGCCGGGTGATGCCGGTGGGCGCGCTGGTCGACGCGCTGTGGGGCACGGATGCCCCGCCGGATGCCGCGCAGACCGTGCGGACCTACGTCTCGCGGCTGCGGCGTTCGCTGGCCACGGCCGGGCAGCTCATCGTCACCCGCCAGGTCGGCTACACCTTCCGGCCGGCGCCGGACGCGCTCGACGCCGCGAATTTCGAACGTCTCGTCGTGACCGGACGGGACGCGCTCACCGCGTCCCGGCACGCGGACGCCGTCACCCGGCTGACTTCGGCGCTCGAGCTCTGGCGCGGCGACGCCTACGCCGAGTTCGGTGACGTCCCGCCGCTGCGCTCGGAAGCGGGCCGGCTGGCCGCGATGCGCCTCGCCGCCACCGAAGACCGGATCGACGCGGAGCTCGCCACCGGTGCGAGCTCCGCGTTGCTCGACGAGCTGACCGCGCTCACCGAACGGCACCCCGGCCACGACCGGTTGTGGGGCCAGCTGATGATCGCCCTGTACCGGGCGGGCCGGCAGGTCGACGCCGTGGAGGTGTTCGGGCACGCCCGGGCGGTGCTCGTCGGGCGGTTCGGCCTGGACCCCTCGGCGCAGCTGACGGAAATCCACCGCCGGCTCCTGAACAACGACGCGCGGCTGCTCGGCGTCCCGCCCGCCGTCACCGCCGCACCGGTCCCGGCGCGCAACGATCTTCCCGGTGACGTCGCCGGTTTCACCGGCCGCGAGGCCGAGCTCGCCCGGCTCCTGGCCGCCCCCGCCGGTCCGCCGGCCGCCGTCGTCGTCCCGGCGATCGACGGGATGGCCGGCGTGGGGAAGACGGCGCTGGCCGTGCACGCCGCGCACCTGCTCGCCGGCGACTACCGCGACGCCCAGCTGTTCCTCGACCTGCATGGCCACACCCCCGGGCGGGCGCCGACGACGCCGTTGGCCGCGTTGGACACGCTGCTGCGGGCGCTGGGCGTCCCCGCCGCCCGGATTCCGGCCGACCTCGACGCCCGCGCCGCGCTCTGGCGGGCGGAGCTGGCCACCCGGTCCGTGCTGGTGGTCCTGGACGACGCCGCCGACCTCGCGCAGGTCCGCCCGCTCCTGCCCGGGACCGCGCGGACCCTGGTGCTGGTCACCAGCAGGCGCCGGCTGGTCGGCCTGGACTCCGCGCTCGGCGTCTCGCTGGACGTGGTGCCGGAAGCGGCCGCCGCCGCGTTGTTCGCCGGTGTCCTCGGCGACGACCGCGCCGCCGACACCGCCGCCGTGCGCGACGTCGTCGACCGGTGCGGGTACCTGCCCCTGGCGATCCGGCTGGCGGCGGCCCGCCTGCGCGCCCGGCCGTCGTGGCCGGTGCGGTACCTGGCCGAGCGGCTGCGCGGGCTCGGCTGGCCCCTGGCCGAGCTCGAGGCGGACGGCTGCGGCGTGGCCGCGTCCCTCGCGCCGTCCTACGACCGGCTGGCTCCCCCGGCGCGGCGCCTGTTCCGGCTCCTGGGGCTGCACCCGGGCCCGGACTTCGACGCGCCGGCCGCCGCGGCGCTCGCCGCCGTCCCGGTCCCGGAGGCCGAACGGCTGCTGGAACACCTCGTCGACGACCACCTGCTGCGCCAGTCCGCCGCGGGCCGCTACCGGTTCCACGCCCTGGTCCGGCGCCACGCCCACACCGCCGCGCTGGCCGACGAACCCGAGTCCGAGCGCCGGGCGGCGCTGCGCCGGGCACTCGACTCCTCCCGGCCCGCCACCCACCCCGGCGACGAGCGCCCGCCGATCAGCCTCGGCCCGGCGGCGGCCGTCACGTTCCCGCCGAACACGCCGACAACGCCTGCGGTGCCGATAGCCGGATTTGCCCGGGAATTCCGGTCTTGAGTGAGAGTGCCTGCCACGAAACGGATCCCCGCCGGATAGGCCGTCCGGGTGCACGCCGCCGGAAACCCAGTGGACTGGACCACCGGCACGTCGTGAACTGTTGACACGATCGAGAAACCGGACCTACCCTCCCCCCATCCCACCGAACTCACCGAGCTTCCCTTCTCTCCCGGAAATACAACGTTGTAAAAATCCGCGCAGGTCGCTGATCTGCGACTTCGAGAGTGAGGTTCCCGTGCCCCGCGGTCGAAAACCCCTCGCCACCCTCACCACGGCACTGCTCGTCCTCGCGGCGATGCTCGGCCTGAGCAGCCCCTCGCAGGCCGCCGGTTCCCTGCCCTGCGACATCTACGGCGCCGCCGGTACCCAGTGCGTCGCCGCGCACAGCACCACGCGCGCCCTCTATGCGGCCTACGCCGGCAACCTCTACCGCGTGCAGCGCGCTTCCGACCGCGCCGAAACGAACATCGGCCTGCTCGCCACCGGCGGGTACGCCAACGCCGCCGCGCAGGACTCCTTCTGCGCCGGCACGACGTGCACCATCACGGTGATCTACGACCAGTCCCCGCGCCACAACGACCTCACCGTCGAAGGCCCGGGCACCGCGGGCGGGCAGGACGTCGCCGCGATCGCGTCCGCGCTGCCGGTCACCGCGGGCGGGCACAAGGTCTACGGCGTCTACGTCTCCCCCGGCACCGGGTACCGGCACTACGTCGGCGCCGGCGTCGCGGTCAACGGCCAGCCCGAGGGCATGTACATGGTCGCCAGCGGCACGCACGTCAACGGCGGCTGCTGCTTCGACTACGGCAACGTCGAAGCGCAGATCGCCGACACCGGCAACGGCCACATGGACGCCGTCAACCTCGGCACCACGTGCTACTTCCCGCCGTGCACCGGGATCGGCCCGTGGGTGGCGGGCGACCTCGAAAACGGGCTGTTCCAAGGGAACCGCTCCAACACCGCCAACCGCGGCAACGCGACCCCGTTCGTCACCGCGCTGCTGAAGAACAACGGCCAGACCACCTTCGCGCTCAAGGGCGGCAACTCGCAGAGCGGCGGCCTGACGACCTGGTACAACGGCGCGCTGCCCTCGGGCGGCTACACGCCGATGCACCAGGAGGGCTCGATCGTGCTCGGCACCGGCGGCGACAACAGCAACGCGTCCATCGGCTCGTTCTTCGAAGGCGTGATGACCGCGGGTTACCCGACCGACGCCGCGGACGACGCCGTCCAGGCCAACGTGGTCTCCGTCGGGTACACCGGCTCCACCGGAACTCCGCCTTACGCGGCAACGGTTTCCGGCCCGGGCGGCAAGTGCCTCGACGTCGCCGGCGACGACACCGGCGGCAACGGCACCGCCGTGCAGCTGTGGGACTGCCAGGCGAACGCTTCCGACCAGCACTGGGCGCACAACGCGGACTCGTCACTGTCCACTTTGGGCCGCTGCCTCGACGTCGTCGGCAACGGCACGGCGGGCGGCGCGCTGCTGGAGCTGTGGGACTGCAACGGGGTCGGCGGCCAGAAGTGGGTGCAGCAGGCCGACGGCTCGCTGCGCAACCCGCAGTCCGGCCGCTGCGTCGACGCCCCGAACGGCGCCACCGCCAACGGCACGCGCCTGCAGATCTGGGACTGCAACGCCTCGGCGGCGCAGAAGTTCTCCGTCACCGGCGGCGGCCCGATCACCGGTCCCGGCGGCAAGTGCGTCGACGTGGCCGGCGACGACCACGGCGTGAACGGGACCGCCGTGCAGCTGTGGGACTGCCAGTCGTTCGCGGTGGACCAGCACTGGTTCCACCTGTCCGGCGGCGCGCTGCGGACGTTGGGCCGGTGCCTCGACGTCGTCGGCAACGGCACGGCGAACGGCGCCCAGGTCGAGCTGTGGGACTGCAACGGCGTCGGTGGCCAGGGGTGGACGCAGCAGGCCGACGGCTCGCTGCGCAACCCGCAGTCCGGCCGCTGCCTGGACTCCCCGAACGGGGCGACGGGCAACGGGACGCGGCTGCAGATCTGGGACTGCAACTCCTCGGCGGCCCAGAAGTTCACGCTGCTCTGACCCGAGCGGTCGTGGGGGGGGAAAAAGGGTGGGAAACCGTTCCCCACCCCCCGAAACCCCAAGTGTCCCGCGCGCGGGTTCATCCAGTCGTGGTGGGTGGCGAGTGGGGCCGGTTCCGTTACCAA